>NZ_AUDU01000097.1 GCF_000425625.1 Stutzerimonas azotifigens DSM 17556 | reverse complement strand
CAGGTGGGTTCCCCCATTCAGAGATCTCCGGATCAAAGTCTGTTTGCCGACTCCCCGAAGCTTTTCGCAGGCTACCACGTCTTTCATCGCCTCTGACTGCCAAGGCATCCACCGTATGCGCTTCTTCACTTGACCATATAACCCCAAGCAATCTGCTTCGCAGCAGGCTCGAGCGGTCGGTGAAGACGACATTCGCCGAAAATTTGCGCTTGAATCGCAAACTCTACCTTGAGCTGAGCGATTGCCAGTGAAAGCAATCTCTCAGTCACTTCTATCACATACCCAAATTTTTAAAGAACGATTCTGGCAAAGACCAGAAATCAGCATTCCATCCGGAACGCTCATTTCTGAGCTCTATCAAGCAAGTCAGCCAAGCCGGAGGTGGTGGAGCCAAGGAGGATCGAACTCCTGACCTCCTGCGTGCAAAGCAGGCGCTCTCCCAGCTGAGCTATGGCCCCAATGTCAACCGGTCTTGCGACCCCGCGACAATTGGTGGGTCTGGGCAGATTCGAACTGCCGACCTCACCCTTATCAGGGGTGCGCTCTAACCAACTGAGCTACAGACCCAATCGCCTTCGCAATGAATCAAGCAATTCGTGTGGGAGCTTATGAAGAAGCTGAAGTCTTTCGATTAAGGAGGTGATCCAGCCGCAGGTTCCCCTACGGCTACCTTGTTACGACTTCACCCCAGTCATGAATCACTCCGTGGTAACCGTCCCCCCGAAGGTTAGACTAGCTACTTCTGGAGCAACCCACTCCCATGGTGTGACGGGCGGTGTGTACAAGGCCCGGGAACGTATTCACCGCGACGTTCTGATTCGCGATTACTAGCGATTCCGACTTCACGCAGTCGAGTTGCAGACTGCGATCCGGACTACGATCGGTTTTGTGGGATTAGCTCCACCTCGCGGCTTGGCAACCCTCTGTACCGACCATTGTAGCACGTGTGTAGCCCTGGCCGTAAGGGCCATGATGACTTGACGTCATCCCCACCTTCCTCCGGTTTGTCACCGGCAGTCTCCTTAGAGTGCCCACCCGAGGTGCTGGTAACTAAGGACAAGGGTTGCGCTCGTTACGGGACTTAACCCAACATCTCACGACACGAGCTGACGACAGCCATGCAGCACCTGTGTCTGAG
>NZ_AUDU01000096.1 GCF_000425625.1 Stutzerimonas azotifigens DSM 17556 | reverse complement strand
CCCACGCCGAAAGACCAAGGGTTCCTGCGCAACGTTAATCGACGCAGGGTGAGTCGACCCCTAAGGCGAGGCTGAAGAGCGTAGTCGATGGGAAACGGGTTAATATTCCCGTACTTCTGGTTACTGCGATGGGGGGACGGAGAAGGCTAGGCCAGCTTGGCGTTGGTTGTCCAAGTTTAAGGTTGTAGGCTGGTCGCTTAGGTAAATCCGGGCGATCAAGGCCGAGAGCTGATGACGAGCGTCCTTTAGGACGCGAAGTGGTTGATGCCATGCTTCCAGGAAAAGCCTCTAAGCTTCAGGTAACCAGGAATCGTACCCCAAACCGACACAGGTGGTCGGGTAGAGAATACCAAGGCGCTTGAGAGAACTCGGGTGAAGGAACTAGGCAAAATGGCACCGTAACTTCGGGAGAAGGTGCGCCGGTGAGGGTGAAGGACTTGCTCCGTAAGCCCATGCCGGTCGAAGATACCAGGCCGCTGCGACTGTTTATTAAAAACACAGCACTCTGCAAACACGAAAGTGGACGTATAGGGTGTGACGCCTGCCCGGTGCCGGAAGGTTAATTGATGGGGTTAGCCGCAAGGCGAAGCTCTTGATCGAAGCCCCGGTAAACGGCGGCCGTAACTATAACGGTCCTAAGGTAGCGAAATTCCTTGTCGGGTAAGTTCCGACCTGCACGAATGGCGTAACGATGGCGGCGCTGTCTCCACCCGAGACTCAGTGAAATTGAAATCGCTGTGAAGATGCAGTGTATCCGCGGCTAGACGGAAAGACCCCGTGAACCTTTACTGTAGCTTTGCACTGGACTTTGAGCCTGCTTGTGTAGGATAGGTGGGAGGCTTTGAAGCGTGGACGCCAGTTCGCGTGGAGCCATCCTTGAAATACCACCCTGGCATGCTTGAGGTTCTAACTCTGGTCCGTTATCCGGATCGAGGACAGTGTATGGTGGGCAGTTTGACTGGGGCGGTCTCCTCCTAAAGAGTAACGGAGGAGTACGAAGGTGCGCTCAGCGTGGTCGGAAATCACGCACAGAGTATAAAGGCAAAAGCGCGCTTGACTGCGAGACAGACACGTCGAGCAGGTACGAAAGTAGGTCTTAGTGATCCGGTGGTTCTGTATGGAAGGGCCATCGCTCAACGGATAAAAGGTACTCCGGGGATAACAGGCTGATACCGCCCAAGAGTTCATATCGACGGCGGTGTTTGGCACCTCGATGTCGGCTCATCACATCCTGGGGCTGAAGCCGGTCCCAAGGGTATGGCTGTTCGCCATTTAAAGTGGTACGCGAGCTGGGTTTAGAACGTCGTGAGACAGTTCGGTCCCTATCTGCCGTGGACGTTTGAGATTTGAGAGGGGCTGCTCCTAGTACGAGAGGACCGGAGTGGACGAACCTCTGGTGTTCCGGTTGTCACGCCCGTGGCACTGCCGGGTAGCTATGTTCGGAAGAGATAACCGCTGAAAGCATCTAAGCGGGAAACTTGCCTCAAGATGAGATCTCACTGGAGCCTCGAGCTCCCTGAAGGGCCGTCGAAGACTACGACGTTGATAGGTGGGGTGTGTAAGCGCTGTGAGGCGTTGAGCTAACCCATACTAATTGCCCGTGAGGCTTGACCATATAACACCCAAACAATCTGGCA
>NZ_AUDU01000095.1 GCF_000425625.1 Stutzerimonas azotifigens DSM 17556 | reverse complement strand
TGCCAGGCGCCGGAGAGGGTCATCATGCCGTTGATCATGCCGCCCCAGCTCGGTGCCAGCAGGATGATCGACATCGCCATGCCGAGGCTCTGCGCCCAGTCGGGCAGGGCGGTGTAGTGCAGGTGGTGCGGGCCGGCCCAGATGTACACGCTGATCAGCGCCCAGAAGTGCACGATCGACAGGCGGTAGGAGTAGATCGGGCGCTCGGCCTGCTTGGGTACGAAGTAGTACATCATCCCGAGGAAGCCGGCGGTGAGGAAGAAGCCCACGGCGTTGTGGCCGTACCACCACTGGATCATGGCGTCGGTGGCCCCGGAATACAGCGAGTAGGACTTAAACGCGCTGACCGGCAGCTCCAGGTTGTTGACGATGTGCAGCATCGCCACGGTGAGGATGAAGCCACCGTAGAACCAGTTGCCGACGTAGATGTGCTTGACCTTGCGCTTGACGATGGTGCCGAAGAACACCGCCGCGTAGGTGACCCAGACGACCGCGATCAGGATGTCGATCGGCCATTCCAGCTCGGCGTATTCCTTGGAGGAGGTGAACCCCTGCGGAAGCGTCAGCACGGCGAGAACCATGATCGCCTGCCAGCCCCAGAAGGTGAAGCTCGCCAGCGTGTCCGAGATCAGCCGCGCCTGGGAGGTGCGCTGCACCACGTAGTAGGACGTGGCGAACAGGGCACAGCCGCCGAAGGCGAAAATGACCAGGTTGGTATGCAGGGGACGCAGGCGGCCGAAGCTGGTCCACGGCGTGTCGAAGTTCAATTCGGGCCACACGAGTTGTGCGGCGATGAACACGCCCATCCCCATTCCGAGAATTCCCCAGATCACCGTCATGATGGCGAACTGGCGAACCACCTTATAGTTATAAGCAGTCTGACTGATTGCTGTGCTCATGCTGGGTTCCACGGTTAATGGCATTACAAGGCAAAAAACGGCGGCAAGTATGGAGAAGAGAGGGGGGCAATGCAACGACGCCCCCGGCCCTCCCGGGCCGCTGAAACCCTGTGCTGGCGCGCTTTCCGTGCATTTCGCGGGAGCGCTTGCGCACCGGGCCGACGCGATGGAAGGGAGGGGTCGCCTTGAATTCTGCGGTGGGCGGCGACCTGGAACCAAGCTTAGGAGGTCGGGGAGGGAGCGAGAAGGGACGCCCGTCGGAGGCGGGCTGCGACACAGGGTCGCAGCCGCAAAATCGGCCCCCTGGCGGGGTGGGAGAGGGGCCGAGTCTAACGCCGTCGGCGGCTCATTGCTGGGCCAGTTGCGGCTCTTTGTGTGACAGGCTGTAAACGTAGGCGGCGAGGATGTGCACCTTGTCGGCGCCGAGGTATTCCTCCTGGGCGGGCATCTGTCCGTTGCGGCCGTGGCGGATGGTCTGCTGTAGCTGGGTCAGGCTCGAGCCGTAGATCCAGGCGGCCGGCTGGGTCAGGCTCGGGGCGCCGAGCATCGCCATGCCTTCGCCGTTGGCGCCATGGCAGGCGACGCAGGTGCTGGCATAGACCTGCGCGCCGGCTTCCCGGTCACCCTGGAGGTCGGCGGGCGGGGTCAGGCCGGCCAGGTCATGGCGGACGTAGGCGGCGACATTCTTCACGCGTTCCTCGCCGATCACCTCCAGCCAGGCCGGCATGGCCGCGATACGGCCGTGCTGGATGCTCGCCTTGATCGTCTCGGCCTCGCCGCCCCAGCGCCATTCGCCGTCGGTCAGGTTGGGAAAGCCCTGCGAGCCCTTGGCGTCGGAACCGTGGCAGATGGCGCAGTGGTTGGCGAACAGGCGGCCGCCCATCTTCAGCGCTTCCGGATCCTGGGCGACCTGCTCGACGCTCATCGCCGAGAAGCGGGCGAAGATCGGCCCGAACTTGGCGTTGGCGGCGTTCATCTCGCGCTGCCACTGGTGGGTCTGGGTCCAGCCGTCCTGGTAGCCGGGCATCACGCCCTTCCAGCTGCCCAGGCCCGGGTAGAAGATCAGGTAGGCGATGCCGAACACCAGGGTGCCGACGAACAGCAGGAACCACCATTTCGGCAGCGGGTTGTCGTATTCCTCGATGCCGTCGAAGGCGTGGCCGAGGGTTTGTTCGGTGGTATCCGGGCGCTGGCCCCGGCGGGTGGCGAAGACCAGCCAGAACAGGGCGACGAAGGTCCCGATTGTCAGCAGGGTGATGTACCCGCTCCAGAACATGCTCATGTGCGACTCCTGAACAGCCGCCCGGTGCGCGGCTGTTCGCGATTTGATATGCCGACGGCTGCCGGGCAGTCCGTCATCCCAACGATTTGCTGATCAGCGCTTGTTCTTCAGCGCGATGCCCAGGCCCTGCAGGTAGGCGACGACGGCGTCCATCTCGGTCTTGCCGGCGACGGCTTCGCGGGCGCCGACGATGTCCTCGTCGGTGTAGGGCACGCCGAGGGTGCGCAT
>NZ_AUDU01000094.1 GCF_000425625.1 Stutzerimonas azotifigens DSM 17556 | reverse complement strand
AATTTTCTACGTGCGCGTGATGCCATGTCTTGCTAAGTCCTCGTTGGGGATGATCATCTCCTATCGAGGTGTCCACGAGAAGTAGACCACTACAGCCTGCCCAGCCAACCCCAAAAGCTCGCCCCGAGGTCGGGCCTCCCACTGCCAAGCCCAGCCCCGCGGCCACACCTGACCTCTTGTGGGAGGCGCGCCCTCGCGGCGACAGGCAGGCACCGCCTGCCCAGGCCTGGTTGCAGCCGCCCTATATCTCCGAAGCGTTAGCTCAAGAGCCCAGCGGTTGGACATGGAGTTCGACACCGAGCGCACGGAGTACTTTTACAACCGTATCGAAGCGCGGTTTCGCGCCAGGAGAGAATGCCTTGTACAGGCTTTCACGGCCGAGGCCCGTCTCCTTGGCGATCTGAGACATACCACGGGCTTTGGTGACATGCCCTATCGCGCGGAGCAGTTCATCGACGTCGCCGTCAGCAAGTACCTGCGACAGGTACTCAGCGATCGCTTCCTCATTATCGAGGTAATCGGCCATGTCGAAATCAAGCAGAGTCAGCTTGTTCATGATCAAACCTCTTTCGCCATTTTCTGCGCTTTACGGATATCAGCTTGCTGGGTCGATTTGTCCCCACCAGCCAGCAATACAATGACTACCTCACCCCGTCTCGTGAAATACAGGCGGTAGCCGGGCCCGACGTCCACTCGTAGTTCCGAAACCCCTTTTCCAACCGACTTCACGTCTCCCAGGTTGCCACGCTCGGCCCGTTCAATTCGGCGCGCGATAGCAATCTTGGCGCGCAAGTCCTTCAGGGAGGAATGCCATTCTGCAAAGCTGGTTGTTTGCCTAATGAGGTAGCTCATGCATCTGATCGTATCCCGCAGGATACAGATTGCAAGGCTTTACAAGCACAGTTACCCCGTGGGAGGCACTCCCCGCTACGGCGACAGGGCAGGCGCAGCCTGCCCGGCCCAACCCAAAAGCTCGCCCCGAGGTCGGGCCTCCCACAGTCAAACCCGTCCCCCGCAGTCACACCGGACCTTCTCTTGTGGGAGGCGCGCCCCCGCGGCGATCAGGCAGGCACAGCCTGCCCACGACAGCTTTCAGCCAGAAGTCAAGCGAAACGCCCTGTTCAAACTCTGCTCAACGTGCTACAACCAGCCACGGATCGAATGATCTAGCCGCTTGAAAAAGAAGGGAAAACCATGACCAAGTCGGAGTTGATCGAGCGTATTGTCACCCAGCAAGGCATGCTGTCTTCGAAGGATGTGGAGCTGGCTATCAAGACCATGCTGGAGCAGATGTCACAGGCGCTGGCCACCGGTGAGCGGATCGAGATCCGCGGCTTCGGTAGCTTTTCGTTGCATTACCGCGCGCCCCGCGTCGGCCGAAATCCTAAGACGGGCGAGTCCGTTCGTCTGGATGGCAAGTTCGTCCCGCATTTCAAGCCGGGCAAGGAACTGCGCGATCGTGTGAATGAAGAATGAGAACTGTGTGGAATTCTTTCGAGGCTGGCTTGTCCAACGTGCTTGCCGCATACGGTCTTGGCATCGAAAGGACTTCCCGTGACCAGCATCCCTCCGCCGTACACCCAGCCAGCCACGGATGAAGTAGACCTGGTTGAACTCTTCCAGGCACTCTGGAAGCAGAAATTCCTCATAGCGGGCATTGCGGTAGCCGTTACCCTGATTGCCGCGCTCTATGCCGTTCTGGCGACTCCCTACTACAAGACGGCATCGTACCTACGGCCGGCCGACCGCAGCAGCCTCGATGTCCTCAATGAAACCGGCCTCTACGAGCTGACGCCCGAAGATGCGCTGAAGCGTGTCGCCTCAGGCCTGTCCTCCTATGACAACCGCCTGAGTTTCTTCCGAAACAACCAAGCCCTGTTCGAGGGAATGGGGCGCGGCAGCGGGACGCTCGAGCAATCGTTCGCCGATTTCAATCAGGAATCGTTCGAGATGCTGTATCCGGACCCCAAGCGTGGGGGAGACCAGATCGGTTATGTCGGCCTGGCGCTGACCTACCCCAAAGGCATGCAGGGCGTGGATATCGTTAACGGCTTCGTTGACTACGTGCTCGAACGGGAACGGCAAGGCGTCGCCAGGGACCTCGAGGCTCTGATCGCCAACCGCCTGGCGGGCCTCGACCGGAGGATGGCGGCAGCTCGCGCCAGCTACGAAACCGCCAAGGAGTCGCAGATCGCGCTGCTGATGGAGGAGGACTCGCTCAGACGAGCGCAGTTGATGGACGAGCTCGCCGCGATTCGGGAGGAGCTCAAGCTCCGCCGCGAGCACCGCATCCAGCAATTGAACGAAGCGATCTCCATCGCCGAGTCATTGGGCATCAAGAAGCCGACCAGCCCCTATGCGATGAGCAACGGTGAGCCGGGCGCCTCGGTCGTACGAACCGATATCACGATCCAGGAGGTGCCCCTTTATTTCATGGGTTCGGAGGCGCTGAGCGCTGAGCGTGCTGCGCTGCAGGCCCGCGAAACGGACGATTTCGCCGAGCCCCGCATAGCCGAGATCGAAAAAGAGCTGGCGATGCTCGAAAACAACCCCGAGGTGGAAATCCTCAAGCAGCGCCAGCAGGAAGATCTCTATCTCCAGGAACTGGCAAGCTGGCGCGAAGAGGCGGCACGCCTTCGAGGCATCACCGTGGATACGGAGCACCTCCAATTGGTGCGCCTCGACCAGCCAGCGCTTGAGCCGCTTTCGCCGGTAAAGCCAAGGAAACTGATGATCGTTGCGCTCGGGCTGGTACTAGGCAGCATGCTAGGTGTGTTCATCGCTCTGGTCCGCAGCCTGTCCATTCGAAGAGCATCACCGTTGGCACCCGTCAGGGAATAAGGCGATCTCGCGGGGCCATGAGCTGAACCGGCCCAAGGGAGCCGTTCATCACCTGACCTGCCAGCAACATTCAAAAGCCAAACTACCTACTTGCATTATGTGATGGGAGTAGCAAAATGCTGGCCCCAAGAAAGGCCGGCAAGACGGTAGGTTCTGTCGTTCCTCCGCCCTTTCTCCATTGCAAAGGGATTTGCCGTGAACGCAGTAACTTCTCCTCAAGTCCTCGTTCGGGAAGTGTCCTCGGACGAAATCGATCTCGTCGAGTGTGGTGGTCAAATAATTTCGGACACTGCGATAGGTTGTATGG
>NZ_AUDU01000093.1 GCF_000425625.1 Stutzerimonas azotifigens DSM 17556 | reverse complement strand
GAAGCGAACAGCTACAGCGAATTCCGCGCCGAGGAGCACCGCACCACCCACGGCGACCGCAGGACCGAAGTGAAAGCCAGCGACCACCTCACCGTGGGCGACAGCCAGCACGTGCAGATCGGCAGCGGGCAGTTCGTCGAGGCGGGCCAGGAAATCCACCTTTCCAGCGGCCTGAAGGTCGTGCTCGAAGCCGGCAGCGAACTCACCTTCAAGACCGCCGGCAGCTTCATCAGGCTCGACGCCAGCGGCGTCACCCTGGTCGGACCTCGGATCAAGCTGAATTCCGGTGGCAGCCCGGGCAAGGGGTCCGGGGCAAAACCGATTCCGCCGGGTCCGGTGGAGCCGGCGGATGCCGATAGGGCTGGAAAGTTGCTGATCCCGGCACAGCGACAGGCATTGCTGCGCAAGAAACCCTTGTGCGCCATCTGCGAAGCCGCAAAGACGGAGGCGCGTGATGCCTGACCTGCCCATGCCCGCCCTGCCGGAAAACCTTCTGTGGAAGGTAAACGGCTATCTTCTCCTCGACGGGGTCAGCGTCGAGGCGCTTTCCCACAAGCTCTACCAGTGGTCGGAAAACCCTGTGTTCGAGCCGCTCTACCTGGGAACCGAGTGGCAGGAGCTGCTCGACCTGTCCCCCTGCCTGGTTGCCTTGGAAGGTCGGCACGATCCGAGCCTGCAGGCATTCATCGACAACGCCGCAAGGGAATGGGGCTACCTCATTTTCTCCCGCGCGGGCTTTGACGAAACACTGCAGCATTTGCGCTGGCTACTTCGGGTCAGGTTCCAGGAAAACGAAACCGCTCTTCTGCGGCTGGCCGATCCGGCTGTTGCGCATCAACTGCTCGCCATCGGCAATCCCAGGCTGTTCGGCCCCATCGAACAGGTATGCGCGCCCGATGGAATCGAGGGAACCTGGCACCAGTACCGACGCGCCGGCCCGGAACCCGATCAAGACAGAACCCGGCCCTTTCGTCTGAGCGACCAGGAACTGACGGCGCTGGGCGAAGCGAGTTTCCGCCGGACCGTCATGGCACTGGATGAGCACATGCGGGCATTCTTCCCCACATACCAGCCGGGCGTGCCTGATCGTGAACGCCTCTGGCACCTGCGTGAGCTGGCCGAACAGGCCTATCAACGTGGGATGAGCTCCGAGCGCGAGATACTGCTGTTCGCCAATGTGTTCGGTTTCCTGGATGGCCAACCGCTGGCAAACCATCCGGACATCGCCCGCCTGCTCGATGAGCCCTCAGCGCAATCGCCTGCCCAGCGCGTCGAGCAGGCCGCATACCTGGCGGAACAACGCGCCATGGAGACAGAAAGGACGCTCTCATGACCGCGCAGACACCACCGCGCAACAACGCCAACCTCGCGGTCAACGCGGCTTCCAGCAGTGACAGCCGTTCGACCACCAGCACCTGCCCGCTGATGATGACCGAAGTGCAACTGCTGCCCCTGCGTTACGGCCTGACCGAGTGGGTCGATCCGGCTGCCGAACTGCCAATGCCCTTCGCCTTGCAAAGCCGGCCACTGGGCATACGCCTGGTACGAGACGGCTACCTCTACATCATCGACGCCGCTACAGGCCTACTGCACGAATACCGGATCGAGCAAGGGGCCATCACCAAGCTGCTGTGGAAGGACGCGGAAGTCCGTGCGGATGTGCGCAACAGTCCCGTTGGGGAGCCACAGCTGATCTTTCCCAGAAACAGCAAACTGCATGTCGCCTACTCCGAACCGCAGTGGACCGCGCGCAAATGCAGCCAAGTCCTGGCCAGTCAGGAAGATCGTGAACACTTCATGCAGGCAATCGACCTGGCCCAGGCCGACCCCCAGCGAGGTGGCACACATCTGCTGACTCGCCCACAGGTGGAAAAGTGGCTGGCCGAGATCGTGCAGAACAGGGTGCATACGGACGAACAGGGTCAGCAGGCCTTCCCGGAACACCAGCGCCAGCCGGCCGAGGCCGGAGAGCTACACCCCGAAGAGCGACAAGCCTACACCTGGCAAGAGCCGCCGCTGTTTCGCGATATCCATATAGGCGAGCTGACGGGCCGGATTCTCCCAGCCTACGAGCACGACGCGCTGTTTCTGGTGCTGCGCGACGACATCGGTGTGATGCGTGACCTGGCCCAGTACCAGGACAAAGTGGTCGGCTGGATCGAGGAATGGATCGAGGGCGGCACGCAGCCGGGAGCCAACGAGCGCGACTACGTGATCGCCTGCTATATCGAATCCCTCTCGCAGATCACCGAGGCGGAATTCGGCAAGCTCGCCAGCCATTCGCAGTCGCCCGCGGTACAGGCCATGCTGGGCAAGCTGGAGGCTCTGCCCGCAGTGGATCGCGATCAGACTCATGTCGCCTTGCTGACCTTCCTAAACAACAACGAGCCCTATCCCTCGTCCGACGGCAGGGACCATCCCGCGGAACTCCAGGCCGAGCTGGACGCCATACGGCTGGACAGCCGCCGCTCCGGCGCAGTCGGCTTCGGCGTGCCGCTGGCCCTTAGCCGCGCCACCGAGCGCTATTACACCCGCACCAAGCTGCTCGGTCTCGGCGCCCAGCAGGCATTCGTCGAGCGCGAACTCGACGCCCTCATCGCGCTGAGAAAGGAGCACGACGGGCGGGTCAAGGACGTATTGCAGGGTGCCAAGTTCGGCCAGCGCGGCATCGACGACCTGATCGACCGTCCAGCCATGGACGCCTTTCTGGCCACCCATCGGCCGAATCTGGCGCGCTGGAACAGGTTACTGGACCGCATCACCGCGGACCGCACGCAGATGGTCACTGCGGACCGCTTCCATCGCTCCGCCTGGTATTACGATCCCCAGCAGGCCGAGCAGGTAGGACAGGCGCTCGCCACGCAGTATGCCTGCCTGAAGGACATCTGCCGCAGCGACCTGGCCAGCGAAGCGCTGTACACCTGGATCGAGGAAAACCCGCAGTACGACCGCCCACTGTTCCATACCCTTCCGCTGGACGAGCAGACCACGTTTGCCGTGCAGTATGCCCAGATCGTCGCGGCTGGTTATACCGTAGCCAACAGCCTGGACGAATGGTCGCAGAAGCTGAAAAGCCTCGAGCAAGGCAAGCTGCCGGCCATCGACGAACTGCCGGAGGTCACCCGCGCCGTCGCTGCCAGCGCCCAGGGCACGCTCGCCCCGGCCCTAACGCTGGGCATCAGCCGTGCCATGGAGGCTTTCTACCAGGGCGTGGGCCAGCAGAAGGTGCCGGAACTGGACGAACTGTTCCGCAAACTGCCCAAGGTACTCCCCACCCGCCTGCTCGATGCCGCACGGCGGGAAGGGCTGAGCTTCACTTTCGCCAGCGACGCGGAAAGGGCCGTGCTGCAGCGCGACCTGCGCGAGGTCCTCGACAACCGCGACGAACTTCGCCGCCTGGTCAAAGAGCGCAAACGCGTCAAGGCAAGCGCTGGGCACAAATCGACCGCGGCCCAGGCGCTGCTGATTGAGATCCGCCGCGTCCGGGCACAGCTCGACATGCTGGAACCACGCCTGGCCGCGGCCCTAAGCCCCATCGCCGAACTGCCGAACAACAGCGTCCGGGTGGCCGGCGCGGCGCCTGGGCGCGCCGGCATCACCCTGATCCTGCCGCCCGCCCAGTCGCAGGAAGTGGCCAGCGGTCTGCGCAACCTGCGCAATGGCTACTCCACCGCCGGCAGCTTCAGCAAGCTGGGGGATGGCGTGGGGTTGGCGGTGTTCGTCGCGCAGATGGTCAATCTGGTGCAGGTCGTTCGGGAGGTCAGGGCTCAGCCTCTTGGACAAAAGGACTGGATGCAGTTTTTCAGCTCTCTTTTCGCTACCGGCGCTGCTGGTTTCGCAGCAGCCCAGGCCATTGCCGATACGGCTTTGAGTACACATAGCGCCCAACTGGTGCAGGGCCTGCAGAACCATGCGCTGCAAGCGGTGCATGTGCAGATGGGCAAACTACATGTTGGCCTTGGTGGCTTTGGATATTTCGCTGGCGCTGTAGCCTCCGCCATGAGCAGCCTGGCCCACCATGGCGAATGGCTAGGGGCGGTGCGCAGTGGCAATGCCCGGGCCCAGCAGGGAGCCGCCGTGGCATTGGCTGGTTCCAATGGGATGCTGGCCAGCAATGTCTACGGACTTGGGCATACGATCCATGCAGGTTTCGCGGTGCTAAAAGATTTCTCCAATCCAGTGGCACGCCGCGCCGCCTGGGCAGTGGCCGGCATCCGGCTATCCGGCGTGTTCTTCCGCTTCAATATCGTCGGTGCAGTCTTTACCGCCCTGGAACTGGGCGGCACCTGGTGGTACAACCGCAACGACACCTCCCCCCACGACGACTGGCTGCTGACCACCCCCTGGAGCCGCGATGCCGCCAAGCGGCAAAGCTATCCCCTGGCCACCTACCAGCAGCACCTGCTCGGGGTGATCCAGGCGCCTGCGGTACGGGTCGAGCATGGCAGCCATGGCAGTTGGTGGCGCGACTGGCTGCTGTCGCCGGCCAGCAGCGAGATCACCCTCGCCCTGCCGGGGCTGAGCCGGGCGGTGCTGGCGCCACCGCTGGCCGGTCGACCAGTCGCGCGGCTTGGCCTGGGCGCCTACCGTATCCGCTCCACCCACCATGGCAAGGGGCAGCCCTTGGTGCAGTGGCAGCCTATCAGCGACCTGATCGCCGACGACCTGATGCTCGTCGCCGCCGAGCCCCTGCTGCTGCGGGTGCCGCGCCCGGCGCCGCAGGACGGGTTCTCCGGTGGTATTACCCATGAGGAGCTGCTGCTGGATATCGTGATCGAATGGCTGGACGAACAAGGGAACTACCGGCCGGAACGCCATACGATCCGCCTCTCCCCGCACCGGGAGGGCGACTACGCCCCCAGCCAACAGACCCTCCAGGGCCAGGCCGCGCCCCTGCTGCCGATCGACCCACTGCTGCTGCCGGATACCGACGATGCCAACCGATAAGCCCATGGAAGCGCCCCCTCTGGAACTGGATCAGCAGCATAAAGCAGGTGATGTGGTCGGTTTCCCCGGAGGGCAGGTCAGTTACCTGGCCCCTCTGCCGTTGCCCACCGGGCAACCGGCCCAGGACTACGCCCATGCCGTGGGTGAGGTCAATGACACCTATTTGGATTTCGGGGTCGGTCTTCCGCCGATATTTGGTTGGCAATTGGCTCTAGGCTTGCCTTTTGGCGGCTGGATAATGTCTGTTGCTTTGTTTCCCCTTATCGGAGCTTTGCTGATTATTCTAGTGGGGGGGGAAATTGAACTCGCGCATGAGGCTCTGATTGAGCTTTCTGGACTTGGAATCAAGATTGGGTCAGCCGTTGCTCTACTCACATTGGCTCTTGGCATGACCATATGGTTGCGCAAGTATCTGCAATACCGCAAAGTCATTCCCGCTCGCTTCAACCGCCAACGTCGTGAAATCTGCATCGTCCTCAAAGGCCGTGCCGAACCGGGCTTCATCCCCTGGGAATCCCTGTCCGCCTGGGTGATCCAGGCCCAGGGCGCGACCCAGTACGGTATCCAGCGCCAGTACGCCATGGGCGTCGGTTTTCATCATGTCGAGAGTGGCCAGGATTTCTCCCTGGAGTTTCCCTGCGCCGGCCTGCCCCTGGCCATCGCCAACTGGGAAGCGATCCGCGCCTATATGGAACACGAGGTGCACAGCCTCAAGGACATCCAGGACCCGCTCGACCTGCAAGGCCCCGACGACCCGCCCCACGAGGGCCTGCACACCTTCCGCAACGCCCGCGAGCGCATGCGCCGCCGTTACCGCGAGGG
>NZ_AUDU01000092.1 GCF_000425625.1 Stutzerimonas azotifigens DSM 17556 | reverse complement strand
TGCTTCAGTTGGCGAAGCTCCGCCTCAAGCTGGCGGATTCGTTGCTGCTCCGGCGTCAAAGGCTTGCCGATTCCAGGTTGCCCCGAGAGCTCGGCCTCATACTGTTGGAGCCAACGGCGCACAGCCGTTTCCCCCAGGTTCATGTCTCGACAGACCTGCGCAACGCTCAGGCCCTGATCCTTGATCATCTGGACGACTTGCAGCTTGAAGCTGACATCGAAGGATCGACGTTTACGGCTCATGAATGACTCCTCGTTTCAGTGGATTTTCCACCTATCGAGGTGTCCGCGGGAATTGAACCACCGCAGGCCGCCATCGGCTGCTCCGGCCTGTTCCTGCTTGCGCCGCTCGCGTCGTGGGCGGCAGAGCCGGAGAAGGAAGAACTCAAGCTCGGCTTCATCAAGCTGACCGACATGGCCCCGCTGGCGATCGCCTACGAAAAGGGCTTCTTCGAGGACGAAGGCCTGTACGTGACCCTGGAGGCCCAGGCCAACTGGAAGGTCCTGCTCGACCGCGTCATCGACGGCCAGCTCGACGGCGCGCACATGCTCGCCGGCCAGCCGCTGGGCGCGACCATCGGCTTCGGTACCAAGGCCGACATCATCACCGCCTTCTCCATGGACCTGAACGGCAACGCCATCACCGTCTCCAACGCGGTCTGGGAGGAAATGAAGCAGCACGTGCCGATGGAGAACGGCAAGCCGGTGCACCCGATCAAGGCCGACGCGCTCAAGCCGGTGGTGGAGAAGTACCGCGCCGAAGGCAAGCCGTTCAACCTCGGCATGGTGTTCCCGGTGTCCACCCACAACTACGAGCTGCGCTACTGGCTCGCCGCCGGCGGCATCCATCCCGGCTACTACGCGCCGGCCAAGGGCGACATCAGTGGCCAGATCGACGCCCAGGCGCTGCTCTCGGTGACCCCGCCGCCGCAGATGCCGGCCACCATGGAAGCCGGCACCATCCATGGCTACTGCGTAGGCGAGCCGTGGAACCAGCAGGCGGTGTTCAAGGGCATCGGCGTGCCGGTGATCACCGACTACCAGATCTGGAAGAACAACCCGGAGAAGGTCTTCGGCGTGTCGAAAGCCTGGGCCGAGGCCAACCCGGAGACCCACAAGCGGGTGGTCAAGGCGCTGATCCGCGCGGCCATGTGGCTCGACGCCGACGACAACGCCAACCGCCAGGAAGCGGTGGAAATCCTCTCGCGGCCGGAATACGTCGGCGCCGACGCCAAGGTCATCGCCAACTCCATGACCGGCACCTTCGAATACGAGAAGGGCGACGTGCGCGAGGTGCCCGACTTCAACGTGTTCTTCCGCCACCACGCCACCTATCCCTACTACTCCGACGCCATCTGGTACCTGACGCAGATGCGCCGCTGGGGCCAGATCGGAGAGGCCAAGCCGGACAGCTGGTACCTCGACACCGCCCGTCAGGTGTATCGCCCGGACCTCTACCGCGAGGCCGCCGAGGCCCTGATCGAAGACGGCCTGGCCAGCGCCGGAGACTTCCCGGCCGCCAGCGAGGAAGGCTTCCGCGCGCCCACCGCCGAGTTCATCGACGGCGTCACCTACGACGGTCGCCAGCCGAACGCCTACCTCGAGCAGTTCACGATCGGCCTGAAAGGCGACGCCACGCCCTGACCGACCCGCAACCTGGGAGCCGCCCGGCTCCCCAACCGCCCCAGAAACCGAGAGGAAAGAACGATGAGCAATCCCGCTGTCGCCAAGCCCATCGCGGAAACCCTCAAGTCGGGCCGCCAGGCGCGCATCCGCCGCTGGCTGCCGAGCCTGATCATGCCGGTGGTCGGCGTGCTCGCCTTCCTGCTGTTCTGGCAGCTGGTGGCCGGCAACATCCAGACCAGCCTCGGCCAGTTCCCCGGCCCGGTGCAGGTCGCCGAACAGTTCGACGGCCTGGTCGACGCGCACCTGCGCGAACGCGACCGGGCCGCGGCCTTCTACGAGCGGCAGGAGCAGCGCAACGCCGAACGGCTGGCCAAGGACCCGACCGCCGAGGTGAAGATCCGCCCCTACACCGGCAAGCCGACCTTCTTCGAGCAGATCCTCACCAGCCTCTACACGGTGATGACCGGCTTCGCCATCGCCTCGCTCGTCGCCGTGCCGCTGGGCATCGTCTGCGGCCTGAGCAAGCCGGTGTACAACGCCATCAATCCGCTGATCCAGGTGTTCAAGCCGGTCTCGCCGCTGGCCTGGCTGCCGCTGGTGACCATGGTGGTCAGCGCGGTGTACGTCAGCGACAACCCGCTGTTCGCCAAGTCCTTCGTCACCTCGGCGCTCACCGTCGCGCTCTGCTGCCTGTGGCCAACCGTGATCAACACCATCGTCGGCGTCGCCAACCTCGACAAGGACCTGACCAACGTCAGCCGGGTGCTGCGCCTGTCGCCGCTGAGCCACGTGCGGCGCATCGTCCTGCCCGCCGCGGTGCCGATGATCTTCACCGGCCTGCGCCTGTCGCTGGCCACCGGCTGGATGGTGCTGATCGCCGCGGAAATGCTGGCGCAGAATCCCGGCCTCGGAAAATTCATCTGGGACGAATTCCAGAACGGCAGCTCGAACTCGCTCGGCCGGATCATGGTGGCGGTAATCGCCATCGGCCTGATCGGCTTCGCGCTCGACCGCATCATGCTCCTGCTCCAGCGCCGCGTGAGCTGGGACAAGAACGCCGACCTGCGCTGAGGAGAATCGCCATGGCCAATGCATACCTCGAGCTGACCGACGTCGGCATCGACTTCCCGACCGACAAGGGCCTGTTCTGCGCGCTGCAGAACGTCAACCTGCGGCTGGACAAGGGCGAGTTCGTCTCGCTGATCGGCCACTCCGGCTGCGGCAAGTCCACCGTGCTGAATATCGTCGCCGGTCTCTACCGCGCCACTAGCGGCGGCGTGATCCTCGACGGCCGCGAGGTCGACGAACCGGGGCCGGAACGCGCCGTGGTGTTCCAGAACCACAGCCTGCTGCCCTGGCTGACCTGCTACGAGAACGTCGAACTGGCCGTGCGCCAGGTCTTCCGCGGCCGCAAGAGCAAGGCGGAAATGCGCGCCTGGATCGAGCACAACCTCGAACTGGTGCACATGACCCACGCGCGGGGCAAGCGCCCGAGCGAGATTTCCGGCGGCATGAAGCAGCGCATCGGCATCGCCCGCGCGCTGGCCATGCAGCCCAAGGTACTGCTGATGGACGAGCCCTTCGGCGCGCTCGACGCGCTGACCCGCGCGCACCTGCAGGACTCGCTGATGGAGATCCACGCCGAGCTCGGCAACACGGTGATCATGATCACCCATGACGTCGACGAGGCGGTGCTGCTGTCCGACCGCATCGTGATGATGACCAACGGCCCGGCGGCCACGGTCGGCGACATCCTGCACGTCGAACTGGCGCGCCCGCGCGAGCGCATGGCGCTGGCGCACGACGCCCGCTATCACGAATACCGGGCCGCGGTGCTGGAATTCCTCTACCAGCGCCAGCAGCGGCCGGCGGCCTGAGCGCCGTCTCACCGCTCGGGACCTGCCCATGGACCACGCCACCTCCGCCCTCCCTGCTTCATCCGGCGCACTGCTCGACGGCCTGGTCACGCTGCTGTGGAGCAGCGCGCTGATCGCCGCGTTGTACGGCTGGGCCGCCTTCGCCGTGCCACTCGGTGTCGGCGCCCTGGCGCTCGGCCTGCGCCGCCACGGGCGCCAGCGCGCGCATGCCCGGCAACTGGGCGAGCTGCTGGTGAGCCTCGGCCAGCGCTTCGCCCTCAGGCACCCGCGCGAGGCCCTGGTGGCGCGGTACGAGGCCCACCTGCTGCAGGGCCAGCGCCTGCGCAGCGAGGTGCAGCACGCGACTCGCTCGCTGGAGCGCATGAGCGACGCGGCGGAAACCACCAGCGGCGAGCAGGAAGCCCGCCTGGAAACCATCAACCAGGCCAGCGGCGAACTGGCCGGCAGCCTGGAACAAGTCAGCGCCCTCGGCGAACGCGCGATGCAGGCCTTCGCGCAGGCGCACCGGGAAAGCGAAAGCGGTCGCGACAACGCCCTGGCCGTCAGCCAGGCGATGCACGGGGTGCGCGCCAGCATGGACCGCACCTCGCAGGCGATCGGCCGGCTGCTCGGCGATTCGGCGGCGGTCGGCCGGGCCGCGGCGGCCATCCAGGCCATCGCCCGGCAGACCCAGCTGCTGGCGCTCAATGCCTCGATCGAGGCGGCGCGCGCCGGCGAGCATGGTCGCGGCTTCGCCGTGGTGGCCGACGAAGTGCGCCAATTGGCGCTCGACGCCGACCGCGCCGCCGAGGAGATCGGCACGGCGGTAGACACCATCGCCGCGGCGGTGGCGGCGGTCGAGCGGGAGGTCGGCGAACATGCCGAACTGCTCGCCGACAGCGGCAGGCGCAGTGCCCTGCTCGCCGACGACCTCGACCGGCTGGCCGCGCACAACCGCCAGAGCCTGGCCGAACTTGGCGACCTGCAACGCGCGCTCGAAGGCCATCGGCACAGCAACGGTCGCCTGCGCGAACAGCTCGCACAGGTCGCCGAGGGCGTGACGCGCCAGCGCAGCCAGACCCACGACCTGCACAACCTCACCCGCTACCTGGCCGACCTGACCCACGTGGAGCCCTGATCATGGAACTGTTCGTCATTCTCGCCCTGGCGGTTGCGGTGTGGTTCGCCGGGTTGTGCCTCAACCGCCTGGCCGAGCGGCGCCACGCGCAGCGGCTCGATGCCCAGGACGTCGCGGCCCTGCAGCGCGACCTGGAAATCCTCCAGCTGCTGCAGAAGCACCGCGCGCTCGGCGCGCAGCGGGAAGCGGCAGCGCTGAGCCAGCGCCAGGAGATCGCCGCGCGGCTCGATATGCTGTGGAGCGGCCGCCCGGCGCTCGAAGACGGCCTCGGCGACCCCGCTCACTGGCCCGAAGTGAAACAGGCACCGAGCGACTTCGAAAAGCACTGCAATGCCATCGAGGCGCTGCTGTGCGACATCCACCTGGTCGAACTGCAGCTGAGCGCCCGCGGCAACCTGCGGGCCGTGCGCGGCCTCGGCGAAGCCTGCCGGGCGCTGGAGGACCTCGGCCGCCTGCGCGGGCTGGCGGTCCGCGCCGCGCAGCACGAACGCTGCCCGCTCGACCTGCAGGTGCGGATGCGCTACCTGTGCCAGCGCATCCGCGACGACGCCGGCAACCAGGGCCTCGGCGGCCTGCTCGAGCAACTCGACCGCCAACTGATCAGCGCCGCCCGCATCGGCCTGAAACCCGCGGAATGCTTCGCCCTGATCACACCGGTGATCGACGAGCGCCTGCAGGGCATCCGCCAGTGCCTGGGGTGAGCCGAGTGAAGGGCCTCGTCGTACCGGCGCAGGCCGGTACCCAGGGCGCCCACGCGGCGCTCGCGCATGCACAAGCCCCCAAGCCAACTCCGGAGTAGCCGCAAGCACTCTTCCCACGCTCAGCCCGTACCCAGCCACCTGGGCCCCGGCCTTCGCCGGGGTGACGGGTGTCGGTGCTGGGACCCTGTACCTCGCGCCACCACCCCCACCCTCGTCGTACCTTCACGGGGCGACGGGCCTGGTGTAGGCCTGGAGCTGTGGAGACACCGAAGCGGATGCGCCAGCCGGCGTTCGGCTTCAGTCAACAGCGGACATCCATCAGGGCAAGGCCGCATCCCATCGGCCTGCGCTAGAATCGCGCCCTTCGCGCCGAACGGCGGCTATCCGAACCGACAGAGACCTCCATGGCCCGGCTTTCCCTGCAATTCCCCGACGACCAGTTCTGCTTCAGCACCCAGCTCACCGTGCGCATCACCGACATCAACGCCGCCAACCACCTGGCCAACGACTCGATGATCTCGATGATTTCCGAGGCCCGCGCGCGCTTCCTGTTCGCCTTCGGCATCGGCGAGACGCGCCACGACGGGCGCGGGATCATCGTTACCGACCTGGCCACCACCTACAAGGCCGAAGCCCACGCGCGCGACCTGCTGCTGTTCGAGGTTGGCGTCATGGATTTCAACAAGTACGGCGGCGACATCATCTTCCGCATCACCCGCCCCGCGGACGACCGGCTGATCGCCATGGCCAAGTCCGGCTTCGTCTTCTACGACTACCCCAACGCGCGGGTGGTACGGATGCCCGAGGAGTTCCTCGCCAAGTTCCCCAAGGTCAACCTCATCGACTGACACGCCCGGCCAGGGACGCACCGCAACCTTTCGTGGGAGGCCCGCCCTCGGGGCGATTGCTCTTGAACGGGCAGGCTGCGCCTGCCATCGCCGCCAGGGGGCGCCTCCCACAAGAGCCTCGGCCTTTGCTCATCTTCTTCGTGGGGTCCGCCCTCGGGGCGATTGCTCTTGAACGGGCAGGCTGCGCTCTGCCATCGCCGCCGGGGGCGCCTCCCACAAGAGCCTCGGCCTTTTGCTCATCTTCTTCGTGGGGCCCACCCTCGGGG
>NZ_AUDU01000091.1 GCF_000425625.1 Stutzerimonas azotifigens DSM 17556 | reverse complement strand
TCATACAACCGCCAGATATTGCTCACATCGTTGGCATAGCTGCTGTCCGGGGCGAGATGGTGCGCTTCGCAGCGTTGGGCCATGGCCAGGGCCTCCTGCTCGCCGAGGCCGAGCGCCGGCGCGCGGCACTGGGCGCCGATGGCGCTGTTGGCGGCATTGTTGCCGGTGCCGTCGAAGAACACGCCGATGCGCAGGGTGACGGCCTGGCGGCTGGCCAGCTCTTCCTCCTCGTCTTCCTCTTCCAGCCCGTACGGCGTGGGGTCGCCGGGTTCCTGCTGCCAGGCGTGGGCACTGGGCGCCGCTGGCCGTTGCGGCAGTGCCGGCGCAGCGGGCGCCCGAGCCACGGGAGCGCCGCCGAGGTTCAGCGGTTCGGGCGGAACGAAGGGCGCCGGGGTGTGCGTGGTGCCGATGATGATGGTGCCGGAGCCGCCGATGACCAGATTGCCATGGTCGCCGAGGCTGCCCTGGACGACGGCGGGCCTGCCATTGATGAGCACGTTGGGGATGAGGTTGCCCGTCAGGGTGCTGCCGCATGCGGTGGCATCACCGGCGCGGGCGGCGGGCAGGCCGTCGAAGAAGACGTCTGGCGAGCCGGTTACGATGGGGTTGTCGCCATGCCCCTTCCTCGGGCAGGCCGTTGGGTCGCCCAGCCGGGCGGCGGGTTTGCCGGACATGACCAATATCCTTATCGGTATGTGAGGCCGGCACCTTGCCGCAGGGCGGCCGTGCCGCGCAATCGGGCCCTCGCGTTTCAAGCGCTGGGTCGCAGTTTGCGTGGCGGCAAAAAAGAAGAACCCCGCGCAGCGCTCGCTGGCGGGGTTCTTCGTCACGCTGTCGAGTTTGTCAGCGATGGCTCAGTGAGCGATCGCCGCACCCGCGCCACGGGGCACACGGATGTCCTCGATCAGGTGCTGGATCTCTTCCGGCGGCTGGGCGGTGATCCGCGACACCACCACGGCGGCGATGAAGTTGAAGATCATGCCGAGCGTGCCGATGCCTTCTGGCGAGATGCCGAACCACCACTCGTTCGCGCCGGCAGTCGGCTCGATGAACTTGTAGTAGACGATGTAGGTGAAGGTGAAGGTCAGGCCCACGACCATGCCGGCGATCGCGCCTTCCTTGTTCATGCGCTTGGAGAAGATCCCCATGACGATGACCGGGAAGAACGAGGCCGCGGCGAGGCCAAAGGCGAAGGCCACCACCTGCGCCACGAAGGCCGGCGGGTAGATGCCGAACAGGCCGGCGATGACCACCGCGACACCGGCGGAAATCCGTGCGGCCAGCAGCTCGCCCTTTTCGCTGATGTCCGGCTTGATGTTGCTCTTGAGCAGGTCGTGCGAGATCGAGGTGGAGATCACCAGCAGCAGGCCGGCGGCGGTCGACAGCGCGGCAGCCAGGCCGCCGGCGGCGATCAGCGCGATCACCCAGCCGGGCAGGCCGGCGATTTCCGGGTTGGCCAGGACCATGATGTCGCGGTCGACGTACAGCTCGGTGGCGCCGGCAGCCGGGGCGTTGCTCAGCAGGCGCTGGCCGGCGGGGCCGGTTTCGCCGCTGTAGGTCGGGTTGCCGGCGAAGGGCGTGCCCGGGCCGTACTGGACGATACCGTCGTCGTTCTTGTCCATCCAGGCGATCAGGCCGGCGTTCTCCCAGGTCTTGAACCAGGCCGGGATGTCCGCATAGGCGGTGTTCGGCACCGAGGTCAGCAGATTGGTGCGGGCGAAGGCCGCCACAGCCGGCGCGGTGGTGTAGAGGATGGCGATGAACAGCAGGGCGTAGCCGGCGGACTTGCGGGCATCACGCACGGTAGGCGTGGTGAAGAAGCGCACGATCACGTGCGGCAGGCCGGCGGTGCCGACCATCAGCGCCATGGTGATGGCGAAGATGTCCAGCGTCGACTTGCTGCCGTCGGTGTAGGCATCGAAACCGAGTTCGGCGCCCAGGCCGTTGAGGCGCTCGATCACGCTCTGGCCGGTGCCGATCACTTCGCTGCCGAAGCCCAGCTGCGGGATCGGGTTGCCGGTGATCATCATCGAGATGTAAATCGCCGGCACCATGTAGGCGAAGATCATCACGCAGTACTGCGCCACCTGGGTGTAAGTGATGCCCTTCATGCCGCCAAGCACGGAATAGAAGAACACGATTGCCATGCCGATCATGACGCCGGTGTTGATGTCCACCTCCAGGTAGCGGGAGAAGACGATGCCGACGCCGCGCATCTGCCCGGCCACATAGGTGAAGGAAATGAAGATCACGCAGATCACCGCCACCACGCGTGCGGTCTGCGAGTAGTAGCGGGCGCCGACGAACTCGGGCACGGTGAACTTGCCGAACTTGCGCAGGTAGGGCGCCAGGCACATGGCCAGGAGCACGTAGCCGCCGGTCCAGCCCATCAGGTAGACGGAGCCGTCGTAGCCGGAGAAGGCGATGATGCCAGCCATGGAGATGAAGGACGCCGCCGACATCCAGTCGGCGCCGGTGGCCATGCCGTTGAGCACCGGATGCACGCCCTTGCTGGCGACGTAGTACTCGCTGGTGGAACCGGCACGGGTCCAGATGGCGATGCCGATGTACAGGGCGAAGGTCGCCCCAACGACCAGGTAGATCAGGGTTTGGGTATCCATGCTCGCCTCACTCCTCGTGCAGGTCGTACTTGCGGTCGAGCTGATTCATCTTCCAGACGTAGAAGAAGATCTCGATCACGAAGACGTAGATGGACCCTTGCTGGGCGAACCAGAAGCCCAGCGGGAAGCCGAAGAAGTTGATGGCGTTGAGCTGGTCGACGAACAGCACCCCGCATCCGAACGAGACGACGAACCAGATGACCAGCAGCCAGAGCATCAGCTGCAGGTTCTCCTTCCAATAGGCCGCGGCAGCCTCTTGTTTTGAGCCGGACATAGGTCCTCCAGATTTTGTTTTTGTTATCGCGTGTTGACAGTAGCAGGCCTGCGACGTTACGCCGCTAAGACTTTCGTCGAAACGGCAAAGCGGCGAGCCAGACGCCTCGCTGGCGGTGGACACGGCAGCCGTCAGCGCCTCCTGTATACCCGGCGGGAATGACGTCCGATATACGGCCTTAGGCGGGGGGATGCGCGGCGCGGGGGGCCAGCGCAGGGCGCTGCGGCGGGACGGCCTCGTCCCGCCCGCAGGCCGGCGGCGACTCAGCAGTCCGGCTGGTCGGCGGTGTACTTGCGCGCCGGGTCGATCGCGCCGTCGAACTCGCGGATCGCCGTGGAGCCGATCAGCAGGGGATAGCTGAAGTGCGAGCGGTCGGTCAGGTTGACCTCGATCGGCCGGCGCGCCTCGCCGATGCAGATCTCAAGCTCGATCACCGGGCGGGTGGCCACGCCCGGGCTGCGTGCAGCCCCCTCGCCATCCTGGGCGGCACCCTCTTCGGCGCGCGTCTTGATCTCGCTGATGCGCGCCAGCCGGTGTTCGTGTACACGTTCGCCGGCGCCTTCCACGGCCAGGCGGAAGCGCACCCAGTCTTCACCGTCGCGCTCGAACTGCTCGATGTCGCGCGCCGACAGCGAGGCGGTCATCGCGCCGGTATCCATCTTCGCTTTCAACGTTCTGTCGATATCGTGAATCCGCACGTGCTCGTAGAGGCCGTAGAGTCTCGGTACGTCGGCAATGGCAGGCAGCGGTGCCAGCAGCAGAGCGATCAGCAAGGGGCGGTTGAGCAAAACAGGGTCCTCTTTTCGGGAAGTCGGCGGTTCAGACCCTCCGGGCCTCGTGTCGTTCGGCGCTCCGGTTCTCATCGGCGGACCGGCCGGCCGGTAAGCAGCTCCGGAAGATCCTTGAAGTTCCAGTCCTGCGGCGACTCGCGCGCCACGATCCGGTCGCGCCCCTGCAGGCGCGCCAGGTCGACGATCGTCTGCTCGATCGGCACGCCTGAACGGGCCGAGAAGAATACCTTGACGCGCGGCGTCAGCAGCGACTGCCCGTGCTGCTCCATGACGATGCCGATCCGACCGCTCTCGAGCCTGACCAGCGAGCCGGACGGGTAGATGCCGACGGTCTTGACGAACGCCTGGAACACCCGCTCGTCGAAATGGCTCCGGCTCCACTCGGCCATCTTGAATCGCCTCCGCCGGATCCCAGCCCTTCTTGTAGGAGCGGTCCGAGGTGACGGCGTCGTAGACGTCGCAGACCGCCGCCATCTTCGAGAACAGGCTGATCTGGTCGCCCGCCAGGCCATGCGGGTAGCCGCTGCCATCGATCTTCTCGTGATGATGCAGGCAGACGTCGAGGGCGACCTGTCCGACGTCCTGGCCGGCAAGCAGGCGCGCTCCCGCCTCCGGGTGCCCTCGCATGGTCTGGAATTCCCGGTCCGTCAGCTTGCCCGGCTTGTTCAGCACCGTGTCGGGGATGGTCATCTTGCCGATGTCGTGCAGCAACCCGGCCATGCCCGCTTCCCTGACCAGCGCGTCGGCCAGCCCCAGCCGGCGCGCCAGGGCGATCATCAGCGCACAGACGGCAATCGAGTGCATGTAGGTGTATTCGTCGGCCCTCTTCAGCCTTGCCAGGCTGATGAGCGCATCGGGGTGCCGCGACACCGACGCGGCAATCTCATCCACCAGTTGGGCGGCCCGGCCGCCCTCGATGACCTGCCCCATGCGTACATCGCTGAACATGCTCACCACGGCCTCACGCGCCCGCTCGCACAGCAGGAAGGCGCGCTCGAGCTCGGTGTCGAGGGCGACCGGCGCGGTGGCAGGCGCCGCCTCGGCGGCCAGCAGGCGCGCCTCGGCCTCGACCTCCACCTCGTCGACAGTGCTGCCGCGCTCGACGTCCAGGCCCTTGTCCGTGTCGATCCACAGCTCGCGAATGCCGCTGTCTCGAACACGTCGCAGGTCCCTCTCGCTGCCTAGGAGGAACTGGGTTCTCCAGAACGAGTGCTCCATCCAGGAACCGCACAGCTCCTTCACGTACATGCCCAGGCGAACATCCGCGACCGAAATCCTTTTAAGCATCGCAAAACCGGAGAGCAGGAATGACCGGCGGAGCATAGGCATCTGGATAGCCAAAGGCCATCATGCGATCTTCCATTCCGGGCCTCCGTCACAGCTTCGTCGATCAGGGCCGGGATTTCTGATTTACCATGGCGGCCCCGCCTCGATGGGCCGTTGCGATGCCTCGACTGCTGACTGCCACCGCCGTCACCGTGCTCCTGCTGTTGAACACCCTGGTGCTGATCGGCCCGATGATGATGCTGGCGCTGGTCAAGCTGCTGCCGATCCCCACCCTGCGCGACCGCTGCTCGCACGGCGTGATGTGGATCGCCGAGACCTGGGCGGAGATCGACAAGTGGATCTTCGCCACCCTCACCCCCACCGTCTGGGACATCCGCGGCGGCGACGAGCTGCGCCGCGACACCTCCTACCTGGTCATCAGCAATCACCAGTCCTGGGTCGACATCCCCGCCCTGGTCCAGGCATTCAACCGCCGCGCGCCCTACTTCAAGTTCTTCCTGAAGAAGGAACTGATCTGGGTGCCCTTCCTCGGCCTGGCCTTCTGGGCGCTGGACTACCCCTTCATGAAGCGCTATTCCAAGGCCTACCTCGAACGCAACCCGCACATGCGCGGCAAGGACCTGGAGATCACCCGCGAGGCCTGCGAGAAGTTCAAGCACATGCCGGTCACGGTGGTGAACTACCTCGAAGGCCCCGTTTCACCCCCGCCAAGCACGCGCAGCAGGGCTCGCCCTACCGCCATCTGCTCAAGCCCAAGGCCGGTGGCGTGGCCTTCGTCCTCGCCAGCCTGGGCGAGCAGCTCGATGCGGTGCTCGACGTCACCGTGGTCTACCCGGGCGAGCGCATCCCCGGCTTCTGGGAGCTGATCAGCGGCCAGGTGCCGCGGGTGATCGTCGACATCCGCACACGCCGGCTGGACCCGGCGCTGTGGCGCGGCGACTACCAGAACGACCCGGCCTTTCGCGTACAGATGCAGGACTGGGTCAGCCGGCTGTGGGACGAGAAGGACCGCCGCATCGCCGAGCTGCGCGCCGAGCGGTAGCGCGCCCGCCTCGCCCCGCAACTGCTAGACTGCCGGGCCATCCGCCTTCGAAGCCCGCCGCCGTGTCCAGTCCCGCCTTTTCCAGTCTCGCCCTGTCCCCGGCCATGCTCGCCAACCTCGAGGCGCTCGGTTACCGGGAGATGACGCCGATCCAGAGCCAGGCCCTGCCGCTGATCCTCAAGGGCCAGGACCTGATCGCCCAGGCGCGCACCGGCAGCGGCAAGACCGCCGCCTTCGGCATCGGCCTGCTGGCGCCGCTGAATCCGCGCTATTTCGGCTGCCAGGCGCTGGTGCTCTGCCCGACGCGAGAGCTCGCCGACCAGGTCGCCCGCGAGATCCGCCGGCTCGCCCGCGCCGCCGACAACATCAAGGTGCTGACGCTCTGCGGCGGCACCCCGCTGGGTCCGCAGATCGCCTCGCTGGAGCATGGCGCGCACGTGGTGGTCGGCACGCCGGGGCGGATCCAGGAACACCTGCGCAAGGGCACGCTGCAGTTCGACGGCCTCAACACCCTGGTGCTGGACGAAGCCGACCGCATGCTCGACATGGGCTTCTACGACGACATCGCCGCGATCATCGAACAAACCCCGGGCCGGCGGCAGACCCTGCTGTTCTCGGCCACCTACCCGGCCGGCATCGAGCAGTTGGCCGCGCGCTTCCTCAGGCAGCCGCAGCGGCTGCAGCTGGAATCACAGCACAGCGACAGCGTGATCGAGCAGCGCTTCTACGAGATCGACCCGCGCCAGCGTTTTGCCGCCGTACAGCGCCTGCTGCTGCACGTGCGCCCGCAGTCCTGCGTCGCCTTCTGCCAGACGCGCCAGCAGTGCCAGGAGCTGACCGAACAGCTGAGCGCCGCCGGCATCGGCGCCCAGGCCCTGCACGGCGATCTGGAGCAGCGCGACCGCGACCAGGTGCTGGCGCTGTTCGCCAACCGCAGCCTGTGCGTGCTGGTGGCCACCGACGTCGCCGCCCGCGGGCTCGACATCGCCGGGCTGGAACTGGTGATCAACGTCGAACTGGCGCGCGACCCGGAGATCCACGTGCACCGCATCGGGCGCAGTGGCCGAGCCGGCGAGAAGGGCCTGGCGCTGTCGCTGGTGGCGCCGGCCGAAGCCTCACGCGCCGCGGCCATCGAGACCCTGCAGCAGGCGCCGCTGAACTGGGCAGAACTCGAATCGGTGGACGTCACCGACACCAGCCCGCTGCGGGCGCCGATGGTCACGCTGGCCATCGGTGCCGGCCGCAAAGACAAGCTGCGCCCCGGCGATATCCTCGGCGCGCTCACCGGCGAGGCGGGCCTGCCCGGCGACCGGATCGGCAAGATCACCCTGTTCGACTTCCAGGCGCTGGTCGCCGTCGAACGCGACATCGCCCGCCAGGCGCTCAAGCGCCTGAACGAGGGGAAGATCAAGGGGAGGTCGATGAAGGTGAGGATGCTCTAAGCGGAGGCTGGAGGCTGGAGGCTGGAGGCTGGAGGCTGGAGGCTGGAGGCTGGAGGCTGGAGGCTGGAGG
>NZ_AUDU01000090.1 GCF_000425625.1 Stutzerimonas azotifigens DSM 17556 | reverse complement strand
GTTCTCGGGCAAAGAAGGCCGAGGCCTTTTTTAGCAGTTCGTTGTCCTGCTTCAGTTGGCGAAGCTCCGCCTCAAGCTGGCGGATTCGTTGCTGCTCCGGCGTCAAAGGCTTGCCGATTCCAGGTTGCCCCGAGAGCTCGGCCTCATACTGTTGGAGCCAACGGCGCACAGCCGTTTCCCCCAGGTTCATGTCTCGACAGACCTGCGCAACGCTCAGGCCCTGATCCTTGATCATCTGGACGACTTGCAGCTTGAAGCTGACATCGAAGGATCGACGTTTACGGCTCATGAATGACTCCTCGTTTCAGTGGATTTTCCACCTATCGAGGTGTCCGCGGGAATTGAACCACCGCAGAGCTTGGTGCGGCGCTTTGGAAGCAGCGGCTTCTGATCGCCGGCATTACCTTGCTCGTGGGCGCCATCGGCGCGGTCTACGCTTTCCTGGCGCCTCGCCATTACAGCGTACAAAGCGTGTTGAGGCCCGCAGCCATCAAGGACCTCGATGAGCTCAACCACACCGGCGTCTACGAGCTGTCACCTGGACAGGCCCTAGCCAAGGTCGCAGCCGCGCTGGACTCCTATGAGAACCGCCTGAACTATTTCAGCGACAAGCGAGAGCTCCTTGAGCCCCTGACGCGGGAGGGGCGCGCTTTCGAGCAGACGTTCGAGGCCTTCAACGACTCGGCGTTCAGGATGTTGCGGCCCGACCCCAGGCAGCAAGAGGCCGGCACGCCTTTCGTCGGGCTACAGCTGACGTACCCTGAAAACATCGATGGTGTCGAAGTCCTCAACGGATTCGTCGCCTATTCGATCGAAGCGGTCCGCCGCCAGATAGCCGCTGACCTGAACACGCTGATCAACAACCGGCTGGGTCAGCTGGATCGAAGAATCGAAGCGGCTCGAGCCAGCTACGAGGCGAGCAAGGAAATCAAGATCGCCAAATTGAGCGAGGCGGACAGCCTCAAGCGTGCCTTGCTCGAAGACGAACTCAAGGCCTTGAGACAGGAATTGAAAGCCCGCCGCGAGAACCGTATCCAGCAGCTCGACGAAGCCATCAGGATCGCCAAGGCGCTTGCCATCACCAAGCCCACCACCCCGTCATCCCTGGGAGAGAGTGAGCGAAGCGTGCAGGGGAGCGTCGTCCGCACCGAGATCAACAACCAGCAGATCCCACTTTATTTCATGGGAAGCGATGCGCTTAAGGCAGAGCGCGACGCGCTGTCGCAGCGTTCGTCCGACGACTTCACAGAGCCACGCATCGCCCAGATCGACAAAGAACTGCAACTGCTCGAGCACAACCGCGAGATCGAGGTGCTGGAAAGCCGGGAACGTGAGGACCTGTTCCTCAAGGGGCTGGCCGCATGGCGAGAAGAGGCCGCACGGCTGCGGGGCATTTCCGTCGACGCGTCCGATCTGAACCTGGTTACGGTCGACCAACGGGCCATCGAGCCCATGCAGCCGGTCAAGCCGAAGGCCGCGATGATCGTCGTGCTCGCCCTGCTGCTGGGTGCGATGCTCGCGATTTTCGTCGCACTCATAAGAAGTCTGGCAACGCGTCGCGTACAATCCCCGATTTAGTCGAGCGCGCCTCCGTTCATCAATGCGGAGGTATCGGCATTTGATTGAACAGGGGCCATGGATATGCCGGCTTCACGAGCCACCCTCGCCAATGGACTGACAGCCAACTTCCCAACCATCGAGCACCACGGCGCCACCGACGGCGTGACGGGCTCCTGCCACCAGCTGCACATGGACGAGCGCTCCAGCGTGCTGATCGACTGCGGCCTGTTCCAGGGCGCGGAAGCCTCCTCCGGCGGCCGCGCTGGTGCCGATCGGCTGGACATCGAGTTCCCCATCGATACCGTCAAGGCGCTGATCGCCACCCACGTACATATCGACCACGTGGGCCGCATTCCCTATCTGCTGGCCGCCGGCTTCGACGGGCCAATCCTGTGCAGCAAGCCCTCCGCGAAGCTCCTGCCGATCGTCCTCGAGGATGCCTTCAAACTCGGTTTCAGCCGCGACCAGAAAAAGGTCGAGCAATACATCGCGCTCATCGAGCAGCGCATCATCGCCCTGCCTTACAAGCACTGGTTCACCCTGGCGGACACCGACGAACTCCATGCCCGCATCCGCCTGCAGCGCGCCGGCCATATCCTCGGCTCCGCGTACGTAGAGATCGACCTCAAGTACCCCAGGACAGGCGCCACCAAGCGCATCGTATTTTCCGGCGACCTCGGCGCACCACATGCGCCCATCCTGGTTCCGCCCAAGCCTCCCTATCGGGCAGACATCGTGGTGCTGGAAAGCACCTATGGCGATCGCTTGCACGAGGACCGGCGCACTCGCCGCAAGCGCCTGGAGGCGGTCATCGCCCAGGCATTGGAAGACAACGGTACGGTGCTCATCCCCGCATTCAGCGTCGGCCGTACGCAGGAACTGCTGTACGAACTGGAAGACATCATCTACCGCGCCACGCATCCCAACTCATCCACCCAACCATCCCCTCTCCCCCCCGGGGAGAGGGCTAGGGTGAGGGGCGAAACAAACGAAACCAGCCACCCCGAAGTCGACTGGCCCCACCTCCCGGTCATCCTCGACTCGCCACTGGCCACCCGCTTCACCCAGGCCTACCGCGAACTGAAGCCCTTCTGGAACGAAGAAGCGCTTGCGCGCGTCAAAGCCGGCCGCCGCCCGCTATCCTTCGAGCAACTGATCGCGATCGACAACCACGCCGACCACCTGCGGATCGTCAAGCACCTGGTGGACACCGCCCGACCGGCAATCGTCATCGCGGGCAATGGCATGTGCTCCAGCGGGCGCATCGTCAACTACCTGAAGGCCATGCTCGGCGACAAGAGACACAACGTGCTGTTCGTGGGCTACCAGGCCAAGGGCACGCCCGGGCACGCGATCCAGACCTTCGGGCCCAAGGGCGGCTATGTGGATCTGGAGGGAGAGCGGTTGGATATTCGTGCCGGAGTCACAAGTATTGGCGGGTACTCGGCGCATGGGGACCAGAAGGATCTGGTCGGATTCATCACCCGGATGCGGGAGTGGCCGAGTGAGATACGGATTGTGCATGGTAGCCAGAGCGCCAAAGCGGCTCTTTCAACGGAGCTAAGGTTATGGACTGAATTCAAATTCAAAGGAACAAAAATAACGGTGGCCGTCACTATTCCTTCATCTGAAAAAACAGAATGATTAATATAAAACTAACCCGTGGATCTTCTGCTTTTCATGGCGCAATACCTCCGGCAGAGATGATATTTTTAATTTTTATTTTTGGAATTATAATACATATAAAATTCATTATGTATTTTTTGGGTGCTTCATTAGTGGTTATTGGTTATGGAGCCAATAGTGATCTTTTTACTCATGGCATCGCGTCAGAAAACATTTATATTGGCTTGATTTATTATGCCACCTTTATGTTTGGCGCTATGGCAGGGGCTCGAGGGAGCACTTACTGTCAGTCAGAGTATAAAGAAATGATTGATAATTTGCATATTGCGGCTGGTGGGATGCTGCTGGTCGCTGTGATGTTTTTCAATGTCAATGCATTAATGGCTTCCTTGATAGTGGCTTCACTCTATGGGGCCTCTCGAAAAAAAACCTTCCCCATACTCTTTCTAATACTATTTTTAATATTCTTGGAAGGGGTGCTTGACGAGCTGAAAAGAGATTCATATTTGCCGATTGTCTGGGTCGCATCTTATATTTTGGGAGTTATTTTCTTTAAAGGCGGAATTTCCGGGTTGCGCTTTCTAATAACATTTCCAACTTTTGTCGTTTTAGCTGCGTTGTCTTTGTACCTTGGAAAATATACAGCCAATGGGCTTTTGGTTAGGCTAGTTGAGCAAGTTGCTCCATCAATATGGGGCAATGCATCATTCTCTCTTGCTTCCTATTTCGATGTTAATGGAGCATTGTCTGGCGCACCATTGCATCGCGTCGTATTAATGGAAAATGGGACGTGGGGGCCCCAATTCCAAGTTTCCTATCTTTTTCGCAGACAAGGACTTGCCCTCCTTCCGATATATTTTTTAATAAGCTTTATGTTTGGTATGTTTTTGCGCTGGTTGCTTTTGTCCTTTAATGCCTATTCTGCTATACGATCCGTTCTTAGTATGTATGGTCTAGTGTATTTGTCTACTGGTTTGCTGACGGAAAAGCCTCAGCTTCCAACTCCTATATTTATTGTTTTAGTAGGTGCGTTAATATTCGAAACGATGATTAGAGCTTTTTTTAGGAAAACAAAAGCTGCGGTAGGTTAGTTAGAGATGAGAACGGAAAAAAGAGAGATAGATAGCGCTAGTGCATTTAGGTTTTGGTTGCTTTTTTTTCGCTGCCTTTTATTGGGAATAGAGCGATTCGAAAAAGCAAAGGGTGTACTTTGGGGAGGCCATGGCTGGATTCTAGACAAAATATGTCGGGAGGTTTCTGCGGCTAGGGCGCAATCCCAGGGATTGCCTACCCTTGTGGCTACGGAAGAACTTTTTTATGTAATAGCATTGCGCTCTTTTATTTTAGGAGACCGAACTAGGAAATTTCACCTTTATTTCACTCATCCCAAAGAAATATTTTTACCCATAGCGCTGCGGAAGTTGCTTTTGAAACGCGTAGAGGTTGTTTTTATACAATCTTTGGCGCACAAATCGTACCTTCAAAGCTTCCTGCCAAGTGATTGCAAATTTATTGAAACATGGGGTGCTGTTGACAAGCAGGAAATTCGGATGGCTTTTGCTAAAACCATTCGCCCTTGCAAGAAAATACAGTTCATTACGGTCGGCCGTTATTATAAAAGGAAAAATGCTGAAATCTTATCTCTATGTGCAGATGCGCACCCTGAAGTCGATTTTTTAATCATCGGAGAAAATTGGCCTAAAAATATAACGGATAGATTGAATGTGAGATCTATAGAACATGTTGAGTCCGTGTATCCATATATATTAGAGTCGGTGGCTCTGATCGCGCCGGGCTCTATTGAGGGTGGTCCCTATCCACTTTTAGAGGCTGCTGCATGCGGGGTACCCGTAATTGCATATCGTACGGGTATTGTTGAGTCGCCAAATTGGAATTATCAAGCGACATATAGATTTGATTCCGCTTCCGAGCTTATGGCTATCGTGGAATTCTTCAAACATTCAGATCTCCAATGTCAGCCTTATGATATTGATGATTGGGGTCGGTTTTCGCAGCGCTTCGTAAACTTGGATGAATATTAATGGAGGGGGCAGGGTATGGATCGAGTAAATTTTTATATAGGAACGTCACAAGAAACGCAGCTTCCATATGAGTTATTGAGCAGAAGCATATCAACTCATTGCAAGGGCGCTAAGATTTTTCCTTGCCCGGTATATGCCTCGGCGACGAGCGATAAGTGGTCAACGCCATTTTCTTTCAATAGACTTGCCATTCCTTTTCACAGTGAGTTTAATAAGGCGGACATATCTATATATATTGATAGCGATATGTTGGTTTTGGGCGGCCTTGAAGAAATGATTGATATTGCTATGCAATATCAGATTTCTATATGTAAGCATGTTGGTTTTAGAGGTACATCATCCGTGATGACATTCAATTCAAAACGCCTAAATAAGGAGGAATTCCATCGTGCTATCGATGAACAGATTAAAAATGGCGTTAAATCAGTTGATGATGTGGTTCTTTCTTTGAGGCCTTCGATTAGCATTCCCTCTACTTTTAACTCGCTAGATTGGGTTGATGAAAACACTAAGATTGTGCATTTTACATATATGCCAACTCAGCCGTGGATTAATAAAAAAAGTAGGTACTTTAATTTTTATAAAGATCATCTTCGCGAGGCTATTATGGCTGAGGGGAAAGAGAGCCTCTTAGCCAAAACTTTGGCAGCGGCAATAAATGAGTTCTATGTCCACCCGGCTTTGGCTGAGTTAGTAAGCAGTGATTTGCCAGTTAGACGCGCTTCTTTTTTTATTCCTTACTGGATTGGATTAAGCGGCAGGGTTGTTCCTCAAACACTGTATAGATTTTATCGTTTTTTTGGAAAGTATTTCTGGGAAAAGAAAAGTTGCGCCTAGTAAAAGATATTTATTCAATAAAATTATTGTTGAATCTGCTTGCGAGGAGGCAGGCGGGTAATGACCTCTTCATACAGGGAGGCTCGGTAGGAGAGTTGGCCTTTGGTATATGGCCTTTTCGAGCGTCTAATTTTATACGCCGCGCAGTGGCCTTTTTTAATCTAAAACTTGATAAAAGCCAGCACGATGATTTTTCGTTTCAAGAATTGCGAAATGAAATTAAAGCGCTAAGGGGAATTCCAAGCATCAATATGGCTGAGCTAGAGAAATTGGCGCATGAAAAGAAGCTAATTTTTATTGCTCAAAATTTAAATGAATATTTTTGCGTTAAATGCGAGTGTCGTTTATTAAACACTTTGGCAGGTTGTTGTGACGTAATCGTATTGCATCCCATATTGAATGGAAAACCTCAAAAAAAATATAAAAACTTTTCTAATATAGTCTTTGGTATGCGAGAAATTCCGTTGGATACGGAAGGTGATTCGATCTATATATCATTATTTTCGACTGCCTTGTTGGGCGATGCAATCCGGAGCAGAGCTTTAAGACTTGTACCTGGTCAGCAGGCCTGCCTTTGTGCTACGTGCCTGCGTAATAGGCGGCAGCTAAATATATGAATCCGATTGTAATAAGGCATCTATTCTTTAAAGGGCTGCTGCAAGCCTCCGGGTTTGCTTATCCGATTGTCGCAGCTTTGACTGCATCGCCGCACGCTACCAGTTTAGTATATATTTTTACTGCTGTTGTTATTATAGATGGAACATTCCAAAAAGTTTCGGAAAAAAATATAACTTCTCCGGGCATCATTCGCTATGATCTGGCATTTATATTCAGCGTTGCGTTTTTTGGAATAATTAGTGGTTGGGGATGGACTGCGCTGTTGGGGAGTTGGCTTGGCGCATCTTATATAGTTGTTATTGTCTTTGTGGCTGTCTGTGGCAGAGTGGCTGGATTCGCCATGGATATATACTATAAAGTTCTGCTGGCCCTTCGATTGCTGCTTTATTTGCCTTTACTTTTCCCGGGAGGAGCTCCCGACTTTTTGTTTGAGCAAGCGTTCAAAGCTTCTGGATGGGTTGTGCTTGGAGGATGTGCATTGCTCACGGTAGCTCTAATTTCAGAAAATAAAAATATGCTCTTATGGTGTTTGACAGCAGCTGTTCCAGTTGTCACGCGCCGTATTGACCTATTAGTGTTAGGTGTAATTGGGGCGCAGGATATGCTTTTGAATTCGCGCCTCACCTATTCTTTAGCAGCTATTCCTCTTGCTTTTATTGGTAATATAAGGTTAATCCTTGGTAGGCGAGCTTCATTTTCTATTATGCTTGTGGTCTTTGTTTTATTTGCGCTGGGGTGTTTTTTTATAGGATTTTACTTGGATAAAATATTTATCCCTGTGTTTGTTTTGTTGTGTATGGCAAATATTATTTATTTGTTATATGTTGAGCGTTTTCAGTATGGGTGTATTGAGCGCAACATGCCGGGGCTGTTATTAAAGAATAATATATTTTATTTTTTGTTGGTTTTTTCTGTTAATTTGTTTTGCGTTCTTGTGGGGGCGCCCATAGGGGGAATCGGGGAGCTGCTTGCTATCATTTTGCTTTCAATTTTGGTGCGTTTTTCCTATGCAAAGCGATAAAGAATTAAAATATATCTCTACACTATTAGATGTGGAGGAACTGTTCGTTAAAAGAGGATGTAAAGATAAATTAAAATATTCGCATTTTCTGATAAAGAACTATGATATTTCAGGGTTTTGGTTTCGCAGGGGGCTTATTTTGCCCCCTCCCCAAGATGGTAGACCTCTGGCTGGATTTCGAGGTGCTTTTTGGCTTGTGTTGTTTTTGCCGTTAATAATTTTGTGTACTCTTTTTTTTAGACTGAAGACTTCGTGCTGCTCTTCGGTAATAGTGGTGCCTTCTCGTGGGTGGCCGATTAAATATCCCGGTTTACTACCTTTGTTGCGGTTTTTGTTTTTTTCATCGAAACAAAAGCCGGACAGTGTAAATTGGATGGCTGCTGCGGTTGATATCCAGCGGCAGCATGGAGCTGCAAAAATAATATCTTTTCCTGTTTTTCTTTTGCATTTTGTTTTTTTTAATAAGAGTGCTTGCCTGCCTCATCTGTCTAAAGGCGATGTGTTGGCGCTTCGTGAAGGCCTTGTTTCATTTTATTGTCAGGAAGTTCTGCTGAATCTTTTTTCCTACAGCCGCGTCGGTTGGGGGCGGCTCGCCTATGAAGATGTTCTTTGGTGTTTTGATAAGTTAGAAAAGATTCCAATAAGTAGTCTGGCTGGTAAAACAAAATACGAGCAGTGCTCGATTCAAAAAGATAATCTGGAAGGAAAAATTATATTTATTGGCCAAATACCTAGTGATAAATCTATTAGGCAGTGTTATAGGTTTAGCTATATTTCAGCGCTGTACAATTTCAAGCGGCTTGCAGATAGGCTACGTTTGAAGCCAGTAGTCAAGATACATCCATTATTGGGCGGAAGGCGTAGGGCGGAATTCAAACATGAGTGTGAGAGGCTTGGTTTTGAATTTATAGAAGATGATATCCGATGGATTGTGAGGGAGGCTAAAATTGCCACAGTCTGTAGTGGTGTTGGTATTGAAGCCTTAAGTGTAGGAAATATTCCTTATGTATTAGGCGAGCCTTCTTATGCTGATTATTGTTATAGGGTTCGTTTTGCTATGGATGAGATTTATATTTTTGAGCCAGACTTGCCGCAGTCCGATTTTTTTCTCCCGTTTAAGGAGTGTGCTTTTAAATGATTTATAGACGCAGAATAGACTACTTGGGCGCGAGGTCTAGTGCTATTTTGGATTTTTGCCGGGATAAAGTGGTTTTCCATTTTGGCGCTGCAGATTGGCCCGACACCCTTGGAAAGGGGGCTAAAGGTAATCTTTTGCACCAAAAACTTTCCGAGATTAGCTCAAAGCTTTATGGTGCAGACTTAGAGCCGGCAGGTGTCCAGTGGCTGGCCCAAAATGGATATGAGGTTTCTCGAATAGATATATGCCGAGATGACTTTCATTTGCCTTCGGATGTTCAGGTTGTAATATTCGGAGAAATTATCGAGCATTTGGATGATGTTGGTGCGGCCCTCTGGCGCTTGCACAAAGGTATGCCTGATGCTGCCAAAATTGTGACGACCACGCCGAACGCTTTTTATGGGCAAAACTTCTTCAATGGGGTGATGGGGGTGGAGAATCAGCATCCTGACCATGTATGTTTATTCTCGCCAGTCACTTTGGTATCTTCTTTTGAGCGGGCCGGTTTTAAGTGTGAGCAGCTTGCCACTTGTAAGCTGGATCGTGGTGGGAAGGGGAAGATTTCCCAAAGATTTTGGAGTGCAGCAGCGTCCTTTTTCCCATCATTGGGCGAAACGATATACGCAGTATTTTCAAAGAAATAATCTTTCTAGTGTTTCCTGAATTGCATATGAAAAAACGCGCGCTCATCACCGGTATCACGGGTCAGGACGGCTCTTACCTGGCGGAACTGCTGCTGGAGAAGGGCTATGAAGTGCACGGCATCAAGCGGCGCGCCTCGTTGTTCAACACCCAGCGGGTCGATCACATCTACCAGGACCCGCACGCCAAGAACCAGAACTTCGTCCTCCACTACGGCGACCTCAACGACACCTCCAACCTCACCCGCATCATCCAGGAAGTGCAGCCCGACGAGGTCTACAACCTCGGCGCGCAGTCCCACGTGGCGGTGAGCTTCGAGGCCCCGGAATACACCGCCGATGTCGACGCCCTCGGCACCCTGCGCATCCTCGAGGCCATCCGCCTGCTGGGGCTGGAGAAGAAGACCCGCTTCTACCAGGCCTCCACCTCCGAGCTGTACGGCCTGGTGCAGGAGATCCCGCAGAAGGAAACCACGCCCTTCTACCCGCGCTCGCCCTACGCGGTGGCCAAGATGTACGCCTACTGGATCACCGTGAACTACCGCGAGGCGTACGGCATGTACGCCTGCAACGGCATCCTCTTCAACCACGAGTCCCCGCGCCGCGGCGAGACCTTCGTGACCCGCAAGATCACCCGCGGCCTGGCCAACATCGCCCAGGGCCTGGAGCCCTGCCTGTACATGGGCAACCTCGACTCGCTGCGCGACTGGGGCCACGCGAGGGACTACGTGCGCATGCAGTGGATGATGCTGCAGCAGGAGCAGCCGGAAGACTTCGTCATCGCCACCGGCGTGCAGTACTCGGTGCGCGAGTTCATCACCTGGGCCGCCGCCGAGCTGGGCCTCACCCTGCGCTTCGAGGGCGAGGGGGTGGCCGAGAAGGCCTACGTCGAACACATCGAGGGCGACCTGGCGCCGGCGCTGAAGGTCGGCGACGTGGTGGTCTGCGTCGACCC
>NZ_AUDU01000089.1 GCF_000425625.1 Stutzerimonas azotifigens DSM 17556 | reverse complement strand
AGCTCCGCCTCAAGCTGGCGGATTCGTTGCTGCTCCGGCGTCAAAGGCTTGCCGATTCCAGGTTGCCCCGAGAGCTCGGCCTCATACTGTTGGAGCCAACGGCGCACAGCCGTTTCCCCCAGGTTCATGTCTCGACAGACCTGCGCAACGCTCAGGCCCTGATCCTTGATCATCTGGACGACTTGCAGCTTGAAGCTGACATCGAAGGATCGACGTTTACGGCTCATGAATGACTCCTCGTTTCAGTGGATTTTCCACCTATCGAGGTGTCCGCGGGAATTGAACCACCGCACTGCGCCGACGCCTGCCGGGGAGAGGGCTGGGGTGAGGGGCCGAAGGAAACGACCCTAGCCGCGCAGGAAGGCGAGCAGGTGCTGGGTGAAGGCGTCACCCGCCTCGACGTTCGAAAGGTGCGCCGCAGGAAGCTCCACCAGCTGCGCACCGGCGATGCGCGCCTGCATGAAGCGGCCGTCGGCAGGGGTGGTGACCGGGTCGGCCTCGCCGCAGACAATCAGGGTTGGCGCGCGGATCCGGCCCAGCTGCTCGCGGAAGTCAGCGTCGCGCACCGCCGCGCAATTGGCCGCATAGCCATCCGGCGAGCTCTGCGCCAGCACCGCCACGACCGGCTTGACCACCTCCGGGCGGGTGCGGGCGAAGCCTGCGGTGAACCAGCGCGCGATGGTGGCGTCGCGCAGCTCGCGCATGGCTTGTTCGCGGCCCTTGAGCACGGTGTCGATGCGGCCGTTCCAGGTTTCATCGTTGCCGATCTTCGCCGCCGTGTTGCACAGCACCAGCCGCTCGACGCGGTCGCCGGCGTGGATGCCCAGCCACTGGCCGATGAGCCCGCCCATGGACAGGCCGCAGAAGGAGAAGCGCCCGATGCCGAGCCCATCGGCCAGCGCCAGCAGGTCACCGGACAGCTGCTCGATCGAATAGGGCCCCGGGGTGACCAGCGAGCCGCCGTGGCCGCGGGTGTCCAGGCGCAGCACGCGGAAGTGCTCGGACAGTGCCGGCACCTGCGCGTCCCACATGTGCAGGTCTGTACCCAACGAGTTGGACAACACCAGTACCGGCGCTTCGGCCGGACCGTCCAGGCGATAGTTCAGGGTGCCGCCGGGCAAGGAAAAGGCAGGCATGCAAGGCTCCTCAAAACGAGATTCGATAGTCGCACAACGGCGAGGCGGAAGGTGCACGGGAGGCTGCCGGCAGCACCGTGCCTTGCCCTTCTCCCCCCGGGAGAAGGGGGCCCGCAGGGCCGGATGAGGGTCAGGCACCGAGCCGCCCGGCCCTCACCCCGGCCCCTCCCGGAGGGGATGTGCTGCAGAAATGGGCTTCAGACCCGCTCGACCGCCAGCGCCACGCCCTGCCCCACGCCGACGCACATGGTCGCCAGGCCGAGCCTGCCGCCGTTCCTTTCCAGCCAGTGCACGGTGGTCAGCACGATGCGCGCGCCGCTCATGCCCAGCGGGTGGCCGAGGGCGATGCCGCCGCCCTGCGGGTTGACCTTCTCGCTGTCGTCCGGCAGGCCGAAGTCGCGCACGCAGGCCAGCGCCTGGGCGGCGAAGGCCTCGTTGAGTTCGATCACGTCGAAGTCCTCGACCTTCTTGCCCAGCCGGCCGAGCAGCTTGCGCACCGCCGGGATCGGGCCGATGCCCATCACCCGCGGCGACACGCCGGCGGCAGCCATGCCGAGGACCCGCGCGCGCGGCCTGAGGCCGTACTTTTCGACGGCCTCCTTCGAGGCGAGGATCATCGCCGCGGCGCCGTCGTTGACCCCCGAGGCGTTGCCAGCGGTGACCGTCTTGTCCGGGCCATTGACCGGCTTGAGCCTGGCCAGCGCCTCGGCAGTGGTGTCCGGGCGCAGATGCTCGTCAGCGTCGACCACCGTCTCGCCCTTCTTGCTCCTGATCACCACCGGGACGATTTCCTCGGCGAAGAAGCCCGACTCCTGCGCCGCCGCCGCGCGCTGCTGGCTGCGCAGGGCGAAGGCGTCCTGGTCGGCGCGCGAGACCCGGTGTTCGTCGGCGACGTTGTCGGCGGTCTCCGGCATCGAGTCGGTGCCGTACTGCTGCTTCATCAGCGGGTTGACGAAGCGCCAGCCGATGGTGGTGTCCTCGAGCTTCTGGCTGCGGCCGAAGGCAGTCTCGGCCTTGCCCATCACATAGGGGGCGCGCGACATCGACTCGACGCCGCCGGCGATGACCAGCTCGGCCTCGCCCGCGGCGATCGAGCGGAAGGCCGCGCCCACCGCGTCCATGCCCGAGGCACAGAGCCGGTTGAGGGTGATCGCCGGCACGCTTTCCGGCAGCCCGGCGAGCAGCGCGGCCATGCGTGCGACGTTGCGGTTGTCTTCGCCGGCCTGGTTGGCGCAGCCCATGTAGACCTCGTCGATCGCCTCGGCCTCGAGGCCCGGGTTGCGCTCGAGCAGCGCCTTGAGCGGGATCGCCGCGAGGTCGTCGGTGCGTACGGCAGAGAGGCCGCCGCCGAAGCGCCCGATGGGCGTGCGCACGGCGTCGCAGATGAATACTTCACGGGTCATTGGTCATCTCCTTTCTGGCCGTGGGCGGCCGCGGTGCGAGCTTCCAGCGCGCGCAGGGCGCCGAGCTCGGTTTCGTTGGGTTCGGCGGTCACAGCCAGCCGGTCGGCGAAGCGGATCGCCCAGCCGGTGTTCTCCACCACCTGCTCGCGGGTGATGCCCGGATGCAGCGAGGTGACCACGAATTCGTTGGACCCGGCTTCCGGCTCCATGATGCACAGGTCGGTGATGATCGCCACCGGGCCCTTGCCGGGCAGGCCCAGCTGCCGGCGGTGGTCGCCTCCCTCGCCGTGGCCCACCGAGGTGATGAACGCCAGCTTATCGACGAAGGTGCGATGCGATTGCTTGAGGATGATCAACACCTCCTTTGCGCTCCCGGCAATTTCCGGCGCGCCGCCGGCCCCGGGCAAGCGGACTTTCGGTTGGTGATAGTCGCCTATCACCGTGGTGTTGATGTTGCCGAACTTGTCGACCTGGGCGGCGCCGAGGAAACCCACGTCGATGCGCCCGCCCTGCAGCCAGTAGCGGAAGATCTCGGCGGTGGGCACCACGGTGTCGGCGGTCTCGGCCAGCTCACCGTCGCCGATCGACAGCGGCAGCACCTCGGGCTTGGCGCCGATCGGGCCGGATTCGTAGATCAGCACCACGTCCGGCGAGGAGGTCAGGCGGGCGAGGTTGGCGGCCTTGGACGGCAGGCCGATGCCGACGAAGCAGACCGCGCCGTTCTGCAGCCGGCGGGCGGCGGCCACGGTCATCATTTCACTGGTGGTGTAGGCGCTCATCAGCGGGCCTCCGCAGCGTTGGCTTGGGCGAGTTTCTGCTGGAATTCGGCGTAGTCGCGGGTCCCGCGGATGTAGTCGTCGACCCAGGCAACGAAGGTCTCGCGCTCGCGGGCGATCGGGTCCCAGGCCTGGTAGAAGCGGTTGTCGCGCTCGTAGTAGCCGTGCGCGTAGGACGGGTGGGCGCCGCCGGGCACCTCGCAGACCGCCCTGATGGCCCAGCTCGGCAGCACGCAGGCGTTCATCGGCGCGGCGAGGTCGTCGACGATCTCCTCGACGGTGACGATGCAGCGCCGCGCCGCCAGGGCCGCCTCCTTCTGCACGCCGAGGATGCCCCAGAGCAGCACGTTGCCCTTGCGATCGGCCTTCTGCGCGTGGATCACGGTGACGTCCGGGCGCACGCTCGGCACCGCCGCCAGCACCTCGCCGGTGAACGGGCAGGTGACCGACCTGAGCAGCGGGTTGACCTTCGGCAGGTCAGAGCCGGCGTAGGCGCGCAGCACCGCGAACGGCAGACCCGAGGCCCCGGCGACGTAGGCGTTGGCCAGGTCGGCGTGGCTGTGCTCCTCGATCTCCAGCGGCTGTGGCCAGCCCCTCTCCACCGCGTCGCGCAGACGGTGCAGCGAGCCGACGCCGGGGTTGCCGCCCCAGGAGAAGATCAGCTTCTTCGCGCAACCGGCGCCGATCAGCAGGTCATAGACCAGGTCGGGGGTCATGCGCACCAGCGTCAGATCGCGCTTGCCCTGGCGGATCAGCTCGTGCCCGGCAGCCGTCGGGATGAGATGGGTGAAGCCTTCGAGGGCGACGGTATCGCCGTCGTTGACGAAGCGCTGCACGGCTTCGGACAGGGAGAGAAGATCGGCCATGGGAATTCTCGTCGTTGGGTTCCGGCGTTCCGATGTCTATCGGTGCGAAGACCTTAGCCAGCGAGCCTGAACGCAACAATGCGGTAATCGACTATGTGTTCGTTTACCGAACGGTAGTTCGATCAGCTCGCTTCGGACCGCCCGCGGGAAATGCATGCGGGCTCGAACGCAGGCGCTCAGGCCGGCAGAACCAGGACCCGCAGCTCGGCCAGCCGGCTCAGCGTGCGCTGCAGATCCGGATGCGCCTCGGCGTTGACCACCTCGCCCGGCGGCGCTTCGGCGTGCAGGTTCAGGCGAGTGCCGGCGTCGTAGGCGATGTCGACGAAATTGACGAAGCGTTGCAGCACGTCGGTGCCTTCGCGCTCGAGCCGCGGCAACACGCCGACGTCCAGTTCGGCGAAGTGCCGGCACAGCCAGAGCATGTCCTGGCTCGCACGCGGCTGGCGGAACAGCTGGTCGAAGGCTAGCCAGGCGCGGCCCTCCTCCACCGCCGCCAGGTGCAGGGCGCGATGGTGCACCTGGCGGACCTGGTCGCGCAGCAGCCCAGGGCGCTCGGCCGGCAGCCAGTCGCCGGCGGCGGCCGGAAAGCGGTAGCAGCCCCATTCGCGGCTGGCCTGGCGACGCAGCCGGTAGTCCTCGCCGGCGTCCACTTCCAGTACCTCGAAGCGCGCTTCTATCAGCGCGATGGTGGGCTCGAAGCGTTCACGGTACAGCGGGTTCGGGCACAGCCCGGGTGGCGGGTAGTTGGAGGTGCAGACCAGCCCGACACCAGCCTCGATCAGCCCTTCGAGCAGGCGGCCGAGCAGCCGCGCGTCGCCGATGTCGTGCACATGGAATTCATCGAAGCACAGCAGCTGCACCTCGCCGGCCAGCGCCCGGGCCAGCCGCCGCAGCGGGTCGGGCTGGCCGGCGAAATCGCCCATGCGCGCCTGCACCTCCAGCAGGAAGGCGTGGAAATGCACGCGCCGCTTGCGCGCCACCGGCGCGGCCTCGAAGAAGCGATCCATGACGAAGCTCTTGCCACGCCCCACCCCGCCCCACAGGTACACCCCGGCCGGCGGCGGGCGACGCCAGCGGCGGCTGTGCAGGATGCGCGCCAGCCAGCCGGCGAGCGCCTCGATGGCGCGGCGCTGGGCAGCGTCGGCCTGGCAGCCGCGCTCGGCCAGCGCTCGTTCGACGCGCTGCCGGACGAGTTCGGCGACCGGCAGCGGCCGGCCGGTCGATCGGCTGTCGATGTCCATTGGAGCCCCGTGATCGGCGGTAGGGTTAGCGCTGATACCACAGGGGCCCGTCGCTGGCCAATGCCTGCCTCGCCGGCAACGCTCAGTCGGCGCCCTCGCCGCCATATAGGCCGAGTTCGGCCATGGAGATCTCGCGCATGCGGAATTTCTGCACCTTGCCGCTGATGGTCATGGGAAAGTCGTCGACGAAGCGGAAATGCCGCGGAATCTTGAAGTGCGCGATCTTGCCGTCACAGAACTCGCGTAGCGCCTGCGGATCGCACTGCTCGCCCGGGTGCACCTTGACCCAGGCGACGATCTCTTCGCCGTACTTGCCGTCCGGCACGCCGATCACCTGCACGTCGGAGATGCACGGGTGGGTGTAGAGGAACTCCTCGATCTCGCGCGGATAGATGTTCTCGCCACCGCGGATGATCATGTCCTTGTTGCGCCCGACGATGCGGATGTAGCCGGCATCGTCCATCACCGCCAGGTCGCCGGTGTGCATCCAGCGCGCGCCGTCGATCGCCTCGCGGGTGGCCTCGGGATTGTTCCAGTAGCCGAGCATGACGCTGTAGCCGCGGGTGCACAGCTCGCCGATCTCGCCACGCGGGAGCACCCGCCCCTGGGTGTCGATGATCTTGCTTTCCAGGTGCGGCTGGGTGCGCCCGACGCTGGTGACGCGCCGTTCGAGGTCGTCGTCGGGCCCGGTCTGGGTCGACACCGGGCTGGTCTCGGTCATGCCGTAGGCGATCTGCACCTCGCGCATGTTGAGCTCGGCGATCACCCGCTTCATCACTTCGATGGGGCAGATCGAGCCGGCCATGATGCCGGTGCGCAGGCTGGACAGGTCCAGTTCGCGGCGGGCCGGCTCGTCGAGCATGGCGATGAACATGGTCGGCACGCCGTAGAGCGCGGTGGCGCGTTCGTCGGCGACCGCCTGCAGCGCGGCGCGCGGCTCGAAGGCGGCGCTCGGATAGATCATGGTGCTGCCGTGGGTGAGGCAGCCGAGATTGCCCATCACCATGCCGAAGCAGTGATACAGCGGCACCGGGATCACCAGCCGGTCGCGCTCGGTCAGGCCGAGGCTTTCGCCGACCATGTAGCCGTTGTTGAGGATGTTGTAGTGGCTGAGCGTGGCGCCCTTGGGGAAGCCGGTTGTGCCGGATGTGTACTGGATGTTGATCGGCTCGTCGAACTGCAGCAGGGCGCTGCGCACCTCCAGCGTCTCCTGGTCCACCTGCCCGGCCAGCGCCTGCACGGCCTGCCAGCCGAGCATGCCCGGCGCCGGCGTCTGTCCCAGGCTGACCACCCCGCGCAGTTCCGGCAGCGCCTGGCTGTGCAGCGCGCCGGGTTCGCTGCCCGCCAGTTCTGGCAGCAGCTCGGCGAGCATCGCGTGGTAGTCGGAGGTCTTGAAGGCGTCGGCGCAGACCAGCCAGCGGCAGCCGGCCTGCTTCAGCGCATACTCCAGCTCGGACAGGCGGTACGCCGGGTTGATGTTCACCAGGATGACGCCGATGCGTGCCGTGGCGAACTGGACGATGCACCATTCGGCGCAGTTCGGCGCCCAGATGCCGAGCCGGTCGCCCTGCTCCAGACCCAGCGCCAGCAGGCCGCGGGCGCAGCGGTCGACCGCCTCGGCCAGCTGCGCCCAGCTCAGGCGCACGCCCTGATGGCGCACCACCAGCGCCTCGTGTTCGGGAAATCGCTCGACCGTGCGGGCGAACGCCTCGCCGATGGTCATGGCCAGCAGCGGTTTGCCTTGCGGGCCACAGGTATAGCTCGGAAGCGCCATGGGGATCCTCGACTGATTGTTATTGGAATACGAGTCGCCTCGGCGCCGCTCCCGGACAGGAGGCGTGCCGCTGCGTTTACCTTTACGTCAACGTAAGCAGGCCTTTTCGATCCGTCAATTGCGACAGAGGTCGCACGGCCAGGGGCCAGCATGAGCTTAGAAGGGCATGTTTTAGAAGGGCACCTTGGGGCAGACGGATGCCATGGGAGCCACGCCTACCTCGGTGTGAATCAGGTTCGCGGTCAGACCGCACAGGGATAGGTACCGCACCCGTAGGGTGGGCTTCAGCCCACCATCCGGGGCCACGATTGGTGGGCTGAAGCCCCACCCTACGCGGAGCGCCGCCCGGCCCACCCTACGGTACTAAAGCCCACCCGGGGGCCGGGCCTGGCCGGCGAGCCCCGGCAGGGCCCAGTCCGCGCCGAGCAGGGTGTCGGCCAGGGCCTGCGCCGCCGAGGACAGCTGGTGGCCCGGCTTGGTGATCAGGCCCACCGGGCGTTCGATCACCGGGTCGCCGAGCGCCAGGCAGCGGGCGCCCAGCTCCTGCATCGGCTCGCGACACAGCGCCGGCACCGCGCTGACGCCCAGGCCGCTGGCGACCATCCGCCCGACCGTCGCCAACTGGTGGCTCTCGAAGGCCACCGCCGGTTTCAGCCCCCAGCGCGCGAGGTGCTCCTCGAGCATCAGGCGCACCGCCGAAGGGCGCTGCAGGGTGATGAAGGGCTCGGCCAGCAGCTCGCTCCAGCCGAGCTGCCCGCGTGCGGCCAGCGGCGAATCGGCCGGCACCACGGCGACGAAGCGGTCCAGGTACAGCGGGGCGAACTCCAGCGGCGCGCTCGCTTCCGGTTCGAAGGCGATGCCCAGCTCAACCTGGCGGTCGCGCACCATGTCCATCACCTGCTCGTTGATCACGTCGTGCACGGTGACGCCGATCGAGGGGTAGCGCTCGCGGAAGGTGCGCAGCAGCGGCGGCAACAGGCTGCCGGCGAACGACGGCATGGCCGCCAGCGCCACCCGCCCGCGCTGGAGGGTGAAGCGCTGGCGCAGCTCGTCCTCGGCGTTGTCCCAGTCGGCCAGCAGCCGGCGGGCCAGCGGCAGCAGCGTCTCGCCCTCGGGGGTGAGGGTCACGCTGCGGGTGGTGCGGCTGAACAGGCGGCCGCCGAGGCTGTCTTCCAGCGCCTTGATGGTCAGGCTCAGGGCCGACTGCGACAGGTGCAGGCGCTCGCAGGCCTGGGCGAAGCTTAGCGTCTGCGCGACGGCGAGGAACGCCCGCAACTGCTTGACCGTCATGCCCGCCTCCACCCTGTCGATTGTTGAGCTTTATAAATCAATCGCTCGTAAAAACAAACTTAACAAAGGAACCGGCCCCGGCAAGACTTCCGGACAACGGGCTCCGCCCAGACAAAACAACAAGAGGAAGCGACATGGCTGGTTTCGACAAGCGCGTAAGCACCTACGCCGAAGCCCTCGACGGCCTGCAGGACGGCATGACCGTACTGGCCGGCGGCTTCGGCCTCTGCGGCATTCCCGAGAACCTCATCGCCGAAATCAGGCGCCGCGGTACCCGCGGCCTCACGGTGGTCTCGAACAACTGCGGGGTCGACGGCTTCGGCCTCGGCGTCCTGCTCGAGGACCGGCAGATCCGCAAGATGATCGCCTCCTATGTCGGCGAGAACGCGCTGTTCGAGAAGCAGCTGCTCGACGGCGACCTGGAAGTCGAGCTCACCCCGCAGGGCACCCTGGCCGAGAAGCTGCGCGCCGGCGGCGCCGGCATTCCCGCCTTCTTCACCGCCACCGGCTACGGCACGCCGGTCGCCGAGGGCAAGGAAGTGCGCGAGTTCGATGGCCGGCACTACATCCTCGAGCACGCCATCAGCGGCGACTTCGCCATCGTCAAGGGCTGGAAGGCCGACCATTACGGCAACGTCGTCTACCGCCACACCGCACAGAACTTCAACCCGTTGGCGGCGGCCGCCGGCAGGATCACCGTGGTCGAGGTGGAAGAGATCGTCGAACCCGGCGAGCTGGAGCCCAGCCAGATCCACACGCCCGGCATCTACGTCGACCGCATCATCTGCGGCACCTTCGAAAAGCGCATCGAAAAACGCACCCTGCGCGGCTGACGACAAGAACAAGAGGAACAGACCATGGCACTTTCCCGCGAACAGATGGCCCAGCGCATCGCACGTGAGCTGCAGGACGGCTACTACGTGAACCTGGGCATCGGCATTCCGACGCTGGTCGCCAACTACGTGCCCGAGGGCGTCGAGGTGATGCTGCAGTCGGAGAACGGCCTGCTCGGCATGGGCGCCTTCCCCACCGAGGCCGAGCTGGACCCGGACATGATCAACGCCGGCAAGCAGACCGTGACCGCCCGCACCGGCGCCTCGATCTTCGATTCCGCCGAATCCTTCGCCATGATCCGCGGCGGCCATGTCGACCTCACCGTGCTCGGCGCCTTCGAGGTCGACGTGCAGGGCAACATCGCTTCCTGGATGATCCCCGGCAAGCTGGTCAAGGGCATGGGCGGCGCGATGGACCTGGTGGCCGGCGCCGAGAACATCATCGTGGTGATGACCCACGCCTCGAAGAACGGCGAGTCCAAGCTGCTGCCCCGTTGCAGCCTGCCGCTGACCGGCGCCGGCTGCATCAAGCGTGTGCTGACCGACCTCGCCTATCTGGAAATCGAGAACGGCGCCTTCGTGCTCAGGGAACGCGCGCCGGGCGTGAGCGTCGAGGAAATCCGCTCGAAGACCGCCGGGGAGCTGGTGGTGCCCGACGAAGTGCCGGAAATGACATTCTGAACGCACTCGCTCCCGCGTAGGAGCGAGCTCGCTCGCGAACATTCCAGAGAGCCCCGCAAGCGCCCGCTCTCCCACAACAACATCCGATCCAACGGAGCCCGCACATGCAAGACGTCGTCATCGTCGCCGCCACCCGCACCGCCATCGGCAGCTTCCAGGGTGCGCTGGCCAACATTCCCGCCCAGGAACTCGGCGCCGCGGTCATCAAGCGCCTGCTGGCACAGGCCGACCTGAACCCGGCCGAGGTCGACGAGGTCATCCTCGGCCAGGTGCTTACCGCAGGCAGTGGCCAGAACCCCGCGCGCCAGGCCGCCATCGCCGCCGGCCTGCCGCACGCCGTGCCGGCCCTGACGCTGAACAAGGTCTGCGGCTCGGGCCTCAAGGCCCTGCACCTGGCCGCCCAGGCGATCCGCTGCGGCGATGCCGAGGTGATCATCGCCGGCGGCATGGAGAACATGAGCCTGGCGCCCTACGTGCTGCCCAAGGCCCGCACCGGCCTGCGCATGGGCCATGCCGGGCTGGTCGACAGCATGATCAGCGACGGCCTGTGGGACGCCTTCAACGACTACCACATGGGCATCACCGCCGAGAACCTGGTGGACAAATACGGCATCGCCCGCGAGGAGCAGGATGCCTTCGCCGCCGCCTCGCAGCAGAAGGCGCTGGCCGCCATCGAGGCCGGGCGCTTCAAGGATGAGATCACCCCCATCGAAATTCCCCAGCGCAAGGG
>NZ_AUDU01000088.1 GCF_000425625.1 Stutzerimonas azotifigens DSM 17556 | reverse complement strand
CGAAGCGCTTGACCACCGGCTCGTCGGCCACCAGCCCGGAGTCCTGCTGGTAGGCCACCGGCGCCAGCCGCGGAAAGACCGTCTGGTCGTCGCCGAACACCAGCACGTGGCCGGCCTGGTCGTGGCGGAAGTGGTAGTGGATGCCTTCCTCCTCGCACAGGCGCTGGACGAAGTGCAGGTCGCTCTCACCGTACTGCACGCAGTACTCGCGCGGCGGGTAGAGCACCGGGCCGAGGTCGAAGCGGTGGCCGACGCCCTCGAGGATGCCGTGCTCCTCGAGCACCCGGGCGACGATCTGCGGCACCGACAGGTGCTGGAAGATGCGCGGGTTGGTGCGGTGGGCGAGGTAGGCGAGCTGCGGGCGCAGGGTCAGCCGGTAGCGGGTCAGGCGTGGGCCGGATTCGCCCTGGGCGATGCGCTGGATCAGGCCGTGCACGCCCCCGCCGTCGGGGCCGAAGGCGAGGAAGGCGGGCTGGTGCAGCAGGGCCTCGAGGTCGAGGTCGGGGCGTTCGCCGACCAGTTCGACGTCGAAGGCGAAGGGCGTGGAAATCGCTTCGCGCCCGTGGAATTCGAGCACCTGCAGGTCGTGCTCGAGGCCTGGCACGTGCAGGCTGAAATGGGGCTGGTTGGCCGGGTTGAACATCCTTGTTCCTTCGGTCAGTCCATGGCAATGGCCCGCTTTTTACCCGAACGGCGAAGACAGGCTGCGCATGCGGTCGCGCTTTGCGGCCTGGCGGCCGCCGAATCGAGAGCTGCTACACACTCGCGGGAACGGCCAGACCCCGGCCTGGCCGTTCCCTGGCGCGTCCGGTTTAGACGATCGGCGTGCGCCAATCATCCGAGCCCGAGGTGCCGGAGACTTCGTGGGTCCAGATGATCTTGCGGTAGGTGAAGTAGACGTCTTCCAGGTGGGTGAAGTGCGCCATGTTCGGGTCCTGGCAGTTCGGCATGCGCGACTGCACGTCGACGATCACCGCGTCTTCCAGTTCGATGGTGAAGTAGTGCTCCTGGGTGCCGGTGGCGGAGGTGCGGTACCACTCCAGGCGGCATTTGTTCAGGCGCTCGCCGGAGGTCAGGGCGTTGAAGATCAGCGGGGAGGCCTTGTCGAAGACCTTGGTGATCATCAGCGGCTTGTGCACGCGCTGGCCGGTGGGCTGGCCGGACTGCGGGTCGCGCGGGATGATGACCTGGTGGTTGAAGGCCTGCACGAGGACCTGGTCCTCATGGCCTTCCTGGAAGATGTTGCCGACCGAGTCCTCGGTGAAGGTGCCAGCGGTGATCAGGCCCTGCTTTTGGCCTTCGATGGTCAGATACGCGGGTGTTGGCACGAGAGCGCTCCTTTGCCTTGAGTGAAATGCCGTCGGTTGCGGCACTGCAGGACAGCAGAAGCCGTGCCATCGCAATGAAAGTCTTTTATAACAATGTGTTGTGACTTTGCCGGATGGCGGCTGGAGGCCAGGCCGGCAACGGCGCACAAAAACCTGCGCAACAAGCTGCGCAGGCCTGCGCCAGTTCTTGCACAGTACGGGCCCATGCGGCGCCATGGCGGGTTTTCCTCAGCCTGCGCACAGGGTTATCCACAGCCACCTGTGCAACAAGCTGCGCAGGCGGCCGGTACCCTGGCGTCGCCAGCCGGAACTCCGCGCGCCAGGTGCGGTGGATCGGTGGTTTCAGGCCTTCGGCGACGTTAGACTCGTCGTTCGCCTCCCTCCCTGTGATCCCCGCCCATGCTCGAACAGTACGTCAAGAAGATCCTCACCTCGCGCGTCTACGACGTCGCGGTCGAAACACCCCTGCAGCCGGCCCGGCAGTTGTCCGAGCGGCTCGGCAACCAGATCCTGCTCAAGCGCGAGGACCTGCAGCCGGTGTTCTCCTTCAAGGTGCGCGGGGCCTACAACAAGCTCGCCCAGCTGTCGCCCGCCGAGCTGGCGCGCGGCGTGGTGACCGCCTCGGCCGGCAACCACGCCCAGGGCCTGGCGCTGGCGGCGCGCGAACTGGGGATCAAGGCGACCATCGTGATGCCGCGCACCACGCCCGAACTGAAGGTGCAGGGCGTGCGCGCCCGTGGCGGGCAGGTGGTGCTGCACGGCGACGCCTTCCCCGAGGCGCTGGCGTATTCGCTGAAGTTGGTGGAAGAGAAGGGCTACGCCTATATCCACCCGTACGACGACCCGCACGTGATCGCCGGCCAGGGCACCGTCGCCATGGAGATCCTGCGCCAGCACCAGGGGCTGATCGACGCCATTTTCGTGCCGGTGGGCGGCGGCGGGCTGATCGCCGGGATCGCGGCCTACGTCAAGTACCTCAAGCCTGAGATCAAGGTGATCGGCGTCGAGCCGGACGACTCCAACTGCCTGCAGCAGGCGCTGGCCGCCGGCGAGCGGGTGGTGCTGCCGCAGGTGGGCCTGTTCGCCGACGGCGTGGCGGTGGCGCAGATCGGCCAGCACACTTTCGATCTCTGCCGCGACCACGTCGACGAGGTGATCACCGTCAGCACCGACGAGATCTGCGCGGCGATCAAGGACATCTACGACGACACCCGCTCGATCACCGAACCGGCCGGCGCGCTGGGCGTGGCCGGGATCAAGAAATACGTCGAGCGCGAGAATGCCAGGGGCCAGGTGCTGGTGGCGATCGACTCCGGCGCCAACATCAACTTCGACCGCCTGCGCCACGTCGCCGAGCGCGCCGAGCTGGGCGAGCGGCGCGAGGCGATCATCGCCGTCACCATCCCCGAGCAGCCGGGCAGCTTCAAGGCCTTCTGCGAGGCGATCGGCAAGCGCCAGATCACCGAGTTCAACTACCGCTACCACACCGACAGGGAGGCGCACATCTTCGTCGGCGTGCAGACGCATCCCGAGAACGATCCGCGCGCCCGGCTGGTCGAGAGCCTGCGCGAGCAGGGCTTCCCGGTGCTGGACCTGACCGACAACGAGCTGGCCAAGCTGCACATCCGGCACATGGTCGGCGGGCATTCGGCGCGGGTCGACGAGGAGATGGTGCTGCGGTTCGAATTCCCCGAGCGGCCCGGTGCACTGTTCGATTTCCTCAACCGCCTCGGCGGGCGCTGGAACATCACTATGTTCCACTACCGCAACCATGGCGCCGCCGATGGCCGGGTGGTCGCCGCGCTGCAGGTGCCGGAGGACGAGCGCCACCTGGTCCCCGGCGCGCTGGATGCGATCGGCTATCGCTACTGGGACGAGAGCGACAACCCGGCGTACCGGCTGTTCCTCGGCTGACGCATGCGGATCCTGCTGGTCGGTGCCAGTGGATTCATCGGGGGGCGGCTGCTGGCCGCGCTCCAGGCCGCCGGCCACCCGCTGGTGGCCACCTCGCGCAGCGGGCGGGGCGCCGAGCTGCCGGGCGTGCGCTGGATGGCGCTGGACCTGGCCGCGCTCGCCGAGCAACCGCAGGCCTTCATCTGGCCCGAGGTCGATCTGCTGATCAATGCCGCCGGCCTGCTGGACACCCATGCCGGGCGCCTGGAGATGGTGCAGCATTTCGGCCCACGGCGGCTGTTCGAGCAGGCCGCGGAACAGGGCGCGGCGGTTCTGCAGCTGTCCGCGCTGGGCGCCGGCGAGCACCCCGGCGTGCCCTTCCTGGCGAGCAAGGCCGCGGCTGACGACCATCTGCTCGGCCTCGGGATTCCCGCCGTGGTGCTGCGGCCCTCGGTGGTCGTCGGCGAAGGCGGGGCCAGCAGCGGCTGGCTGGCGCAGCTGTCGCCCTGGCCGCTGATTCCATTGCTTGATCGCCGCGCGCGGCTGCAGCCGGTGCATGTCGACGACCTGGTCGGCGCCGTGCTGGCTCTGATCCGCCAGTGGCCGTCCGGCCCGCGCGTATTGCCGCTGGTGGGCCCGCAGGTCATGACCCTGGCCGAACTGATCGATCGGCTGCGGGCGCGCCAGGGTTGGGCGCCGGCGCGCTACCTGCAGGTCCCGGCGCCGCTCGCCCGGCTCGGCGCGCGCCTTGGCGATCGCCTCGGCTGGCGGGCGTTGAACAGCCAGACGCTGACGCTGGCCCGGCACGACAACCTCGCGTCGACGGTGCCGCTGGCCGAGGCCTGCGGCTACCTTCCCGCGCCGATCGAGGCGCGGCTGCAGGGCTGGCCGCGCCAGGCCGAAAGCGTCACCCTGGCGCTGCAGCCGCCGATGCTGGCGGCCATGGCGCTGGTCTGGCTCGGTACCGCGGCGGTCTGCCTCGGCCCCGGCTACGCCTGGGGGCTGGGAATCATGGCCGAGATGGGCGTGCACGGCTGGCCGGCAACGCTGGCGGTGGTCGCCGGCGCGCTGTGCGACGCGCTGCTCGGCCTCGGGCTGCTGCTGCGCCGCTGGCGGAGGCGGGCGCTGCAGGCGCAGGCCCTGCTGATGCTCGTCTACATGGCGATCATCAGCCTGGCGCTGCCGGGCTACTGGTTCGATCCGTTCGGCTCGGTCAGCAAGAATCTGGTCCTGCTGGTGGCCACGCTCTGGCTGTTGTGGACCGGGCCGACGAGGAGACACGCTGCGCGATGAGCCTGTACCTGCTGCTCAAGACCCTGCACATTCTCTCGGCCACCATCCTGTTCGGCACGGGGCTCGGCTCTGCCTACTACAGCCTGCGCGCCTGGCTGAGCGGGCGGGTCGAGGTGATCGCGGTGACCTTCCGCCACCTGGTCTTCGCCGACTGGGTGTTCACCGCCACCACCGCCGTGTTCCAGCCGCTGTCCGGGCTGGCGCTGGCGCACATGGCGGGGTTCCCGCTGACCCAGCCGTGGCTGCTGTGGAGCCTGGCGCTCTACGTGCTCGCCGGCGCCTGCTGGCTGCCGGTGGTGTGGCTGCAGATGCGCATTCACCGGCTGGCCGAGCAGGCGCTGCGCGAGGGCACGCCGATGCCGCCCGAGGCGCGGCGCTACATGCGCTGGTGGTTCGCGCTGGGCTGGCCGGCGTTCGGCGCCTTCGTGGCGATTTTCTTTTTGATGGTGAACAAGGGGATGTAATGGCCGCAGCGGCAGGGAAAGCTCCGAGGGATGTCGTGGTCGTGGCGCTGGTCACGGCGCTGTGCCTGACCGGCGATTCGATGCTCTACATCGCCCTGCCGATCTACTGGCGCGAGGCCGGTCTGGACGCGCTCTGGCAGGTCGGCGTGCTGCTGGCGGTCAACCGATTCATCCGTCTGCCTTTCAACCCGCTGATCGGCGCGCTCTACGCACGCATTTCGCTGAAGACCGGCCTGCTGCTGGCGGTCGTGCTCGGCATCGTCACCATCACCGGCTATGCGCTGGCCAGCGGATTTCTCGCCTGGCTGGCGCTGCGTGCGCTCTGGGGCGTGGCCTGGTCATTCTTTCGCATCGGCGGGCTGTCGGCGGTGGTCTACTGCGCCGCCGACGACCAGCGCGGCCGGGCCATGGGCCTGTACAACGGGCTGTACCGCCTGGGCAGCCTCGCCGGCATGCTGATCGGCGGGCTGCTGGTGCCGGTGTTCGGCCTGCCGGCGCTCGCCTTGGCCTTTGGTGCGGCGGCGGTGCTCGGCATTCCGCTGCTGCTGTTCGGCTTCCATCCGCCGGCCGGGCACGAAAGCGCGCCCAAGGCGCCGGCGAGCCGGCCGACATCGACCATCGCGGTGCCGAGTCACTGGCGGCGCATCGTGTTCAACGGCTTCAGCATCGCCCTGCTGGTGCAGGGCGTGCTGGCCGCCACCCTCAGCGCGCTGATCGCCCATCTCTACGGCACGGAGGTCGAGTTGCTGGGCGTGCTGCTCGGGGTCACCGCGCTGTCCGGCCTGCTGCAGGCCGCGCGCTGGAGCTGGGAGACCTGGCTCGGCGGGCGCATCGGGGAGCTCAGCGACGGCCCGCGCGGACGCCTGCCGCTGCTGGTGGCGGCGCAGGCGGCGATGGCGCTGGGGTTCGGCAGCCTGGCCCTGAGCCTGCCGCTGGGGCTGTGGCTGCTGCTGTGCCTGCTGGTGATGGTGCTCTGCACCGCACTGACCACGCTCGGCGATGCCCTGGCCGCGGATGCCGCGCGCCAGGGCGACGTGGTGCGCTCGATGACTCGCTATTCGATCGCCCAGGACCTGGGGGCCGCGCTTGGTCCGCCGCTGGCCTTCCTGCTGCTGACGGCCCCGGGCGGCTTCGCCTGGCTCTACGGTGGCGGGGCGCTGCTGCTGGCGGGGCTGGCCGCGCTCTGGGGGACCACCCTGCGCGACCAGCGGCGCTCAGCGTAGCGAAATGACCTTCCAGCCGCGCTGCTCGGCGATCTGCCGCAGCGTCGGGTCCGGGTCCACCGCCACCGGGTGGCTGACCTGCTCGAGCAGCGGCAGGTCGTTGCGCGAGTCGCTGTAGAAATAGCTGCCTTCGAGGCTGTGCCCGGTCTCTGCGAGCCAGCGTTGCAGGCGCCTGACCTTGCCTTCCTGGAAGCAGGGGATGTCGGTGGTGCGGCCGGTGTAGCGGCCATCGATCATCTCGCATTCGGTGGCCAGCAGGATATCGACCCCCAGCCGCGCGGCGATGGGGGCGGTGATGAAGCGGTTGGTGGCGGTGATGATCACCACCTGGTCGCCGGCTCGGTGATGCTCGCGCACCAGCGCCTCGCCCTTGGCCAGCACCATGGGTTCGACATAGTCGCGCATGAATTCCGCGTGCCAGGCCTGCAACTGGGCGAGCTCGCTGCGGCCGAGCAGCTCCTGGCAGAAGTCCTGGTAGGCCTGCACGTCGAGCGTGCCGGCCAGGTAGTCCTGATAGAAGGCATCGTTGCGCGCGCGGTAGTTCTCGGCGTCGACCAGCCCGCGTTCGCACAGGTAGGTGCCCCAGGCATGGTCGCTGTCGCCGGCGAGCAGGGTGTTGTCGAGATCGAACAGGGCCAGGGGCACGACGGTATCCTCGCGAAGCATGGAAGGGCCGCAAGCATACCGCTTTACGGCCGGTCCGGGCGCTCTGCACGGCGGCGGAGAAGGCCGGGCGCGGCGTGCCGGACGGCGTTTCGCCGCGCTTTCGGCTGTGCGCCCTTTTATGGAACAATGCGGCGACATGCGTTAGCGAGGTTGTGAGCGGTGATCGATCCTGATGGTTTCCGTCCGAATGTCGGCATCATCCTGACCAATGATCACGGCCAGGTGCTCTGGGCGCGCCGGATCAATCAGGATGCCTGGCAGTTTCCGCAAGGCGGCATCAATGCCCGGGAAACGCCGGAAGAAGCCCTCTATCGCGAACTCAACGAGGAAGTCGGCCTGGAGCCGCAGGACGTGCGGATTCTCGCCTGCACCCGCGGCTGGCTGCGCTACCGCCTGCCGCAGCGGCTGGTGCGCACCCACAGCCAGCCGCTGTGCATCGGCCAGAAGCAGAAGTGGTTCCTGCTGCGGCTGATGTCCGACGAGCAGCGGGTGCGGCTGGACATGCACGGCAAGCCCGAATTCGACGGCTGGCGCTGGGTCAGCTACTGGTACCCGCTGGGTCAGGTCGTCACCTTCAAGCGCGAGGTCTACCGGCGCGCCCTCAAAGAACTCGCTCCGCGTCTGATGGCGCGGGAGTGACGGGAGAATCGCTCTGAGCATGCTCGGCACGCTGCGCAAGATCGTACAGGAGGTCAACGCCGCCAAGGACCTCAAGGCGGCGTTGTCGATCATCGTGCAGCGCGTGCGCGAGGCCATGGGCAGCCACGTGTGCTCGGTCTACCTGCTGGACCCGGAAACCGAACGCTTCGTGCTGATGGCCACCGAGGGCCTGAACAAACGCTCGATCGGCAAGGTCAGCATGGCGCCCAACGAAGGCCTGGTCGGCCTCGTCGGCACCCGCGAGGAGCCGCTGAACCTCGAGGACGCGGCCAGCCACCCGCGCTTCCGCTATTTCGCCGAGACCGGCGAGGAGCGTTACGCCTCCTTCCTCGGCGCGCCCATCATCCACCACCGCCGGGTGATGGGCGTGCTGGTCGTCCAGCAGAAGGAGCGCCGCCAGTTCGACGAGGGCGAGGAAGCCTTCCTGGTCACCATGAGCGCGCAGCTCGCCGGGGTGATCGCCCATGCCGAGGCGACCGGCTCGATCCGCGGCCTCGGCCGCCAGGGCAAGGGCATCCAGGAGGCGCGCTTCATCGGTGTGCCGGGCGCGCCGGGCGCGGCCGTCGGCACTGCACTGGTGGTGCTGCCGCCGGCCGACCTGGAGGTGGTGCCGGACAAGACCATCGACAACGTCGAGGCCGAGCTCGCCCTGTTCGAGCAGGCGCTCGAAGCGGTGCGCGCCGACATGCGCGCGCTGTCCGACCGCCTGGTCAACCAGATGCGCCGCGAGGAACGCGCGCTGTTCGACGTCTACCTGATGATGCTCGACGACTCCGCCCTGGGCGGCGAGGTGCGCAAGGTCATCCGCACCGGGCAGTGGGCCCAGGGCGCGCTGCGCCAGGTGGTCAACGACCACGTCAAGCGCTTCGAGCTGATGGACGACGCCTACCTGAGCGAGCGCGCCTCCGACGTCAAGGACCTCGGCCGGCGCCTGCTGGCCTACCTGCAGCAGGCCCACCAGCAGACCCTCGTCTACCACGACAACACCATTCTGGTCAGCGAGGAGCTGTCGCCCTCGATGCTCGCCGAGGTGCCGGAAGGCAAGCTCGCCGGGCTGGTCTCGGTGCTCGGCTCGGGCAACTCGCACGTCGCCATCCTCGCGCGGGCGATGGGCGTGCCGACGGTGATGGGCGTGGTCGACCTGCCGTATTCGAAGGTCGACGGCATCCAGCTGATCGTCGACGGCTACCGTGGCGAAATCATCACCAACCCGGGCGACGTACTGCGCGAGCAGTACTGCGCGCTGGTCGAGCAGGAGCGGCAGCTGTCGCAGGGGCTCGACGTGCAGCGCGGGCTGCCCTGCGAGACGCCCGACGGCCATCGCGTACCGCTGTGGGTCAACACCGGCCTGCTGGCCGACGTGGTGCGCGCGCAGGAGCGCGGTGCCGAAGGGGTCGGGCTGTACCGCACCGAAGTGCCCTTCATGGTCAAGGACCGCTTCCCCAGCGAGAAGGAGCAGCTGGCGATCTACCGCGAACAGCTGCAGGCTTTCCATCCGCTGCCGGTGACCATGCGCACGCTGGACGTCGGCGGCGACAAGCCGCTGTCCTACTTTCCGATCAAGGAAGCCAATCCCTTCCTCGGCTGGCGCGGCATCCGCGTCACCCTCGACCATCCGGAAATCTTCCTCGTCCAGACCCGCGCCATGCTCAAGGCCAGCGAGGGGCTGAACAACCTGCGCATCCTCCTGCCGATGATCTCCGGCACGCACGAGGTGGATGAAGCGCTGCACCTCATCCACCGCGCCTGGGGCGAGGTGCGCGACGAGGGCACCGACGTCGAGATGCCGCCGGTGGGGGTCATGGTGGAGATTCCCGCCGCGGTCTACCAGATCCGCGAGCTGGCGCGCCAGGTAGACTTCATCTCGGTCGGCTCGAACGACCTGACCCAGTATCTGCTCGCCGTGGACCGCAACAACCCGCGGGTCTCGGATCTCTACGACTACCTGCACCCGGCGGTGCTCGAAGCGCTCCAGCGGGTGGTCACCGGGGCCCACGCCGAGGGCCGGCCGGTGAGCATCTGCGGCGAGATGGCCGGCGATCCGGCGGCAGCCGTGCTGCTCATGGCGATGGGCTACGACAGCCTGTCGATGAACGCCACCAACCTGCCGAAGGTGAAGTGGATGCTGCGCCAGGTGCCCTTGAGCACCGCCCGCGAGCTGCTGGCCAGGGTCAGGAGCATCGACAACCCGCAGGTCATCCACAGCGTGCTGCAGCTGTCGCTGAGCAAGCTCGGGCTGACGCGCATGATCAATCCCGCGGCGGCGGCGATCCAGCCGGACGGTCCGGGGCCAGGCCCCGGACTCGGCGTGCACCGCTAAGGCCTGCGGAGGGGCCGCCGCGCCGTTTCCTACTGCACGGGTTTCTGGAGCCGCGTTTCCCCGCGCGGCTGGCCGTTGGGGCCGAAGCGGCGTTCCACCAGTTCGAAGCCTCCGTCGGCGTGCATGATCAGCGCCGTGCTCGAGCGCGTGCCGTATTCCTCGCCGACGATGAAAATGCTCGACAGCCGCCGCTCCCAGTCGAGCGCGACGCCGGTGTCCGGAAGGTGCTCGTCCGGCGCCTCGCGCGGGTCCTGCAACAGTTCCAGCAAGGCCTCGGTGGAGGGTGAGTCCAGGCAGCCGCAGAGGACCTCGCGGGCGTTCAACAGTTTCGGCCAGGGGCTGTCGAGCGCGTCGTTGGACAGGCCGTAGAGGCCCGGCGCCAGCGCGCGCGGCCTGGCTTCCTGCGAATTGAGGTACCACAGCGCGCCAGCGTCGCCGACCAGCAGATTGAAGCCGCTGTAGGCCGGCAGCCGCTCGACCACCTCGGCGAGATAGGCAGCCGGCGACAGGTCGCCGCGCAGGTAGCGGCCGACGAGCTCGCCGCGCGAGCGCGCGCCCACCGGACGGCCCGGCGCGCGGATGTTGGTCAGCGCGGCGAAGCGCCCGTTCGGGCCCAAACCCATCCAGGTGCCGCCGGCCTGCAGGTCGCGCCCGGCGAGCACCCCAGGCGCGTCTTCCCACTCGCAGAGCGGCAGGGTGGGGCGGGCGTGGAATTCATCGCGATTGGCCGCGACGATCAGCGGGTGCGGCTGGCCGGGGCGCCAGGCGAACACGATCAGGCACATGCGGGGGTCCGGAAAGGCGGCTGAAGGCTAGAGGCTAGACGAAAGCGGGGGAGGATGGCCAGCCGGCCGGGCGGCAGGCCAAAAGCGGCTACAGGCGGCAGGCCACAGGCGGCAGGCGGCAGGCGAAAAGCGCGGAAAAGCGCTTGACAGCGTTTTGGCGAGGCCCGACACACTGGAAGCCTGAAGCCTGAAGCCTGAAGCCTGAAGCCTGAAGCCTGAAGCCTGAAGCCTGAAGCCTGAAGCCTGAAGCCTGAAGCCTGAAGCCTGAAG
>NZ_AUDU01000087.1 GCF_000425625.1 Stutzerimonas azotifigens DSM 17556 | reverse complement strand
GCCTCCAGCCTCCAGCCTCCAGCCTCCAGCCTCCAGCCTCCAGCCTCCAGCCTCCAGCCTCCAGCCTCCAGCCTCCAGCCTCCAGCCTCCAGCCTATAGCCCTTCCAACGCCCTCATCAGGACGCTTACCTTGCCGATCGACTCCTGATACTCGGCTCGGCAGTCCGAGTCGGCGACGATGCCGCCGCCGCCCCAGCAGGCCAGGGTGCCGCGGCTGGCGAGCAGGGTGCGGATGGCGATCGAGCTGTCCATTTCCCCGCGCACGTCCAGGTAGAACAGCGAGCCGCAATAGATGGCGCGGCGCGTCGGTTCCAGTTCCTCGATGATCTGCATTGCGCGAATCTTCGGCGCCCCGGTGATCGAACCGCCGGGGAAACTGCCGGCGAGCAGGTCCAGCGGGTCGCGATCGCTGGCCAGCGTGCCGGTGACGCTGCTGACCAGGTGATGGACGTTCGGATAGCTCTCCAGCGCGAACAGCTGCGGCACGCGCACGCTGCCGATCGCGCAGGAGCGGCCAAGGTCGTTGCGCAGCAGGTCGACGATCATCAGGTTCTCGGCGCGGTCCTTGGGGCTGTCCTGCAGTTCCTGCGCGTTGGTGGCGTCTTCCGCGGCATCGCCACCGCGCGGGCGGGTGCCCTTGATCGGCCGGGTCTCGACCTGCCGGCCGCTGACGCGCATGAAGCGTTCGGGAGACAGGCTGAGCACCGCGCCGTCCTCGCTGCCGAGAAAGCCGGAGAAGGGTGTCGGGCAGGCCTGCCGCAGGCGGCGGTAGGCCTGCACCAGGCTGCCCGCGTACCCGGCGCGCCAGCGCTGGGCGAAGTTGACCTGGTAGCAGTCGCCGGCGTGGATGTAGGCCTGGATGCGCTCGAAGGCCGCCTGGTAGTCCGCGAAGGCGAGGTCGCCTGTGAACGGGCGGGGCAGCCGGAAGGGCTCTTCTGCATCGAATTCGACCTCGGCTTCGCTGAATAGCGCGATCAGCCGCTGGCGCTCGGCCGACTCCAGGCGGGGGTGGAACACCAACTGGCTGCGAGCGGCCCGGTGGTCGGTCACCCATGCCCAGGCGTAGAGGCCGACCTGCGCCTCGGGCAGCGACAGGTCGTCGTGGGCGAGCACCGGCAGCCGCTCGAGACGGCGGCCGAAGTCGTAGCCCAGCATGCCGATCAGGCCGCCGGCGAACGGCAGGTCCAGCCCCTCGGGCAGCTCCGCCGGGCCCAGACGCGCCAGCGCGCCGCGCAGGCGGTCGAAGAATGCCGTTCCGCTTTCGTCTTCGCCGGGCCGCAGCGTTTCCAGCGGCCAGGCGCTGAGCAGGTCGTAGCGCCCGCGCTCGGCCTGCGGGCGGCCGGAGTCGAGCAGCGCCACCCCGGGCGCGCCCTGCAGCCGCCCCAGCAGCCGGCTGGGATCCGGCTCGTAGGGCAGCGGGTGGACCTGGCAGGTCGGCATCGGCGTGGTGTCGGGTCAGTCGCGTGGCGGCACGTGACCGAAGAGCTCCTGCGAGAAGCGCACGCGCTCGTCGGCGGTCTCCTGGATGCCCCTGGCCTTGAGTTCCTCGAGGCGCGCTTCGATGGCGTGGGTGCGCAGGGTCAGGCCGGTGTCGTTGGCGATCTGGATGTTGAGACCGGGACGGGCGTTGAGCTCGAGGATCAGCGGACCCTTGTCCTGGTCGAGCACCATGTCCACGCCTATGTAGCCCAGCCCGCACAGCTCGTAGCAGCCGGCGGCCAGCTTCATGAAGCCGTCCCAGTTGGGCAACTGCACGCCATCGACCGCGTTGGTGGTGTCGGGGTGCTTGGAAATCTTGTTGTTCAGCCAGGTGCCGCGCAGGGTGATGCCGGTGGCCAGGTCGACGCCGACGCCGATGGCGCCCTGGTGCAGGTTGGCCTTGCCGTTCGACTGGCGGGTCGGCAGGCGCAGCATCGCCATCACCGGGTAGCCCATGAGCACGATGATGCGGATGTCCGGTACGCCCTCGTAGCTGATGCTCTTGAAGATCGGGTCGGGCGTGACCCGGTACTCGATCAGCGCGCGGTCACGCAGGCCGCCGAGCGAGTAGAGCCCGGTGAGGATGTTGGAAATCTGATGCTCGATCTCGTCGTGGCTGATGATCCGCCCGGAGACCGTCTTGTAGCGCCCCTCGAAGCGGTCGGCGATCACCAGGATGCCGTCGCCGCCGGCGCCCTGCGCCGGCTTGATCACGAAATCCTGGCGGTCCTTGATGATCTCGCGCAGCTTGCCGATCTCCTGCTCGGTCTCGATGATCCCGTACATCTCCGGCACGTGGATGCCGGCCTCGACCGCGCGCTCCTTGGTGATGATCTTGTCGTCGACGATCGGGTACAGGCTGCGCTTGTTGTACTTGAGCACGTAGTCGGCGTTACGCCGGTTGATGCCCATGATGCCCTTGGCTTCCAGCGCCTTCCAGGTCTTGATCAGGCCGAACATGGCTCAGTCCTTCAGAAAGGCTTTGAAGCGGAACAGCTCGGTCAGCCGGTAGCCGCGGTAGCGGCCCATCGCCAGCATGAAACCGACCAGGATCAGCAGCACGGAGGGGAAGGTGAAGATGAAGTACACCAGTTCCGGGATGTTCATCAGCACGTGCGCCAGCGACGCGGCGATGATGGTACCCACCGCGACCTTGAAGGCATGGCCGCCGCCGCGTTCTTCCCAGGTGATCGACAGGCGCTCGATGGTCATGGTCAGGATCACCATCGGGAACAGCGCCACCGACAGTCCGCGCTCGAGCCCCAGCTTGTGGCTGAACAGGCTGATCACCGCGATCAGCACCACCACGAAGGTCAGCACCACTGACAGGCGCGGCAGCATCTGCAGCTTCAGGTGTTCGAGGTACGAGCGTAGCGACAGACCCAGCGCGGTGATCACCGTGAACAGTACGATGCCGAAGCCGAGCTGGGTCTCGCGGAAGGCGAGGGCGATCAGCACCGGGGTGAAGGTGCCGAGGGTCTGGATGCCGACCAGGTTGCGCAGGATGAGGATCACCAGCACGCCGATCGGGATCATGATCATGATCTGGTAGGTCTGCTGGGTGGACAGCGGCAGGCCGTACAGCGAGTACTCGAGGAAGTCCGCCTCGGTGTTCTCGTCGGTCAGCTGGGCCAGGCGGATGGCGTTCATCTCGCTGTTGCTCAGGGTGAACTCCACCCGCGCGTCCTTGCCGCCCTCGACCGCCAGCAGCGGCTCGTCGCCGGTCCACCAGACCAGCCGGTCCGCGGGCAGGCCCTGGTCGCCATTCGCCGGATTGAAATACAGCCAGCGGTCGCCATTGAAGCTGCGCAGCCAGAGTTCGGGCGTCTGGATCTGCTCGTCGGTGAGCTGGATGGTATGCACGCGCTCCATCGGCACGTGGGCGATGGACAGCAGGATCTCGATCACCCGGGCCCGGTTCGCGATCGAGGCATCGCCGCCGAGCAGCAGCCGGACGTTGTCGTCGTTGGCGTTGTTGACGCGCTTGATGGCCTCGCTGATGAAGGTCTCGACGTCGGCCGAATGCTGGCGGATCGGCGAAAGCAGGGCCTCGGCGGCGATCTTCTCCGGGCCTTCCAGCGGGATGCTGTCGCGGAAGATGGGACCTTCGGCTTTCGTCTGCTCGCCGCTGTAGCGCTTGGTCAGCACCAGGCGGTAGTAGAGGGTCTGGCGGCCGCTGGCGCGGCGGGCGGACCAGGTGACGCGGCGGTTGCCGTCGACGCGGTTGATGCTCACGCCGTAGTTGTTGGAGATGAAGCTCTCGTTGAGGCTGACGAACTCCTGGTTCAGCGGCGGCACGAACATCTGCACCTTCACCGGCTCGCGCGGGCTGGCGACGAATTCCACCTTGGCGTCGATGTTCCACAGGTCATCGGTTTCGTCCGCGGTGACGGGGATTCCGAGAACGAAGATCTGATAGGCCGTGATCCCGACGCCGAGTGCGACGAGCAGGAGGATCAGGATTTTCAGGTGCAGTGTCAGGGCGCGCATGTAGGTTACTCGTCGGCGTCGGAGACGGTTGAACAGCCGGGCTTGCCGGCGGCGTAGGTGAGGCTGGGGTCGACCAGGGCGCCGAAGCGGGTCAACGCGCGCGAGCCGATCAGAAGTGGGTATTGGAATGCGCTTCGGTCGGTCAGGTTCACTTCGATGCTGCGCTGGACCTTGCCGAGGCAGAGGTCGAGCTCGATCACCGGACGCGCGGTATAGGTGCGATCTTCCTCGGGATCGATGTCGCCGGCGCGGCGCTTGATCTTGCTGATGCGGGCCAGCGGGCGCTCGATCGGGTGCTCGTGGGCATCGTCGATCGCCAGGTAGAAACGCACCCAGCTCTCGCCGTTGCGCTTGAAACGCTCGATGTCTCGGGCGCTCAGCGAGGCGGTCTCGGCCCCGGTGTCGAGCTTGGCCGACACTTCCAGATTGAATTCCGGCAGCGCCACGTATTCGTTGAGCCCGTAGATGGTCTTTTCACTGGCGAGGCCTGCGCCGGAGAAACACAGCAGAACAAACGGCAGGAGGGGTGACTTGACTCTCATAAATCCCGAATCTTGAGGGTCCGCAGGAGGAGGGCCGGGGCGATCGCGCCCGATCGGCAGGCGCCGCACGGCGATGGGCGGCGATTCTAGCACGCTGATTTTCCGAGCCGCGACCGCGCATGTGGCGAGGTGCCGGCAGCGAGCGGCCCCCGCAGCCATGGCTTCGAGCCACAAGCTCGCGCCTCTGTGTCGACAATCGCGTTTGACAGAGTCCGCTCTCGCGGCTAGTTTCTGCTCACAACGCGAGGATTGTCGACAATGCTGGATTCACTCGAGCCCTTGCTCGACGAGCAGGCGGACAACGAAACCCTTTCCGAGCATGTGTTCCGGCGCATCCAGTCGGCCATCGTGCAGGGGCGCATCGCGCCGGGCAGCAAGATTTCCGAGCCGGAGCTGGCGCGTACCTATGGCATCAGCCGCGGACCGCTGCGCGAGGCCATCCACCGTCTGGAAGGCCAGAAGCTGCTGGTGCGGGTGCCGCACGTGGGCGCGCGGGTGGTGTCGCTGGATCATCGCGAGCTGATCGAGCTGTACGAGATCCGCGAATCGCTCGAGGGCATGGCCTGCCGGCTCGCGGCCGAGCAGATGAGCCAGGCGGAGATCGACGAACTGCGCCGCGTGCTGGAGACCCACGAACGCGACGAGGCCTTCCGGGCCGGCGTCGGCTACTACCAGCAGGAAGGCGACTTCGACTTCCACTACCGGATCATCCAGGGCAGCGGCAACCGAACCCTGGCCAAGCTGCTGTGCGACGAGCTCTACCAGCTGGTGCGCATGTACCGCATCCAGTTCTCCGCCACGCCGAACCGCCCGCGTCAGGCGTTCGCCGAGCACCACCGCATTCTCGACGCCATCGCCGACCGTGACGGCGAGCTGGCCGAGCTGCTGATGCGCCGCCACATCGGTGCGTCCAAGCGCAACATCGAGCGTCACTTCAAGGACGCAACGGACCAGACAGCCAACAAAAGAGGTGAGTCATGACTCAAGCATCTGCCGGGCAGCGCTTTCGCGATGCCGTCGCCAGCGAACATCCGCTGCAGGTGGTCGGCGCGATCAACGCCAACCACGCCCTGCTGGCCAAGCGCGCGGGCTTCAAGGCGATCTACCTTTCCGGCGGTGGAGTGGCCGCCGGCTCGCTGGGCCTGCCCGACCTCGGCATCTCCGGGCTGGACGACGTGCTCACCGACGTGCGCCGGATCACCGACGTCTGCGACCTGCCGTTGCTGGTCGACGTCGACACCGGCTTCGGTTCTTCGGCCTTCAACGTCGCCCGCACGGTCAAGTCGATGATCAAGTTCGGCGCCGGGGCGCTGCACATCGAGGACCAGGTCGGCGCCAAGCGCTGCGGCCACCGGCCGAACAAGGAAATCGTCAGCCAGCAGGAGATGGTCGATCGAATCAAGGCGGCGGTGGATGCGCGCACCGACGACAGCTTCGTGATCATGGCGCGTACCGACGCGCTGGCCGTCGAGGGCCTGGAGGCGGCGCTCGACCGTGCCCAGGCCTGCGTCGAGGCCGGCGCCGACATGATCTTCCCCGAGGCCATCACCGAGCTGTCGATGTACAGGACCTTCGCCGAACGGGTGGGGGTGCCGGTTCTGGCCAACATCACCGAGTTCGGCGCGACGCCGCTGTACACCACCGAGGAGCTGGCCAGCGCCGACGTCTCGCTGGTGCTCTATCCGCTGTCGGCCTTCCGCGCGATGAACAAGGCCGCTGAGAACGTCTACCAGGCGATCCGCCGCGACGGCACGCAGAAGAACGTGATCGACACCATGCAGACCCGCATGGAGCTCTACGACCGCATCGATTACCACGCCTACGAGCAGCACCTGGACGCGCTCTTCGCGCAGAAGAAGGGCTGACCGAAAGACCCGATGCGATTGGCCAATCCAGAACAAGTCCAAGATAAGGAGAGAACCATGGCTGAAGCGAAAGTCCTGAGCGGCGCCGGCCTGCGCGGCCAGGTCGCCGGACAGACCGCCCTCTGCACCGTCGGCAAGACCGGTGCCGGGCTGACCTACCGCGGCTACGACGTGCGCGAGCTGGCCGCCAGCTGCGAGTTCGAGGAAGTCGCCTACCTGCTGGTGCACGGCGAACTGCCGGACGCCGCGCGCCTCGAGGAATACAAGCGCAAGCTGCGCGGCCTGCGCGACCTGCCGCCGGCGCTGAAGGAGGTGCTCGAGCGCATCCCGGCCAGCGCCCATCCGATGGACGTGATGCGCACCGGCGCCTCGGTGCTCGGCACGCTGGAGCCGGAGACCGACTTCAGCCAGCAGCGCGACCGTACCGACCGGCTGCTGGCCGCCTTCCCGGCGATTATGACCTACTGGTACCGCTTCACCCAGGACGGCCAGCGCATCGACTGCGACACCGACGAGGACACGCTCGGGGGGCACTTCCTGGCGCTGTTGCACGGCCGCAAGCCCAACGCGCTGCACGTCAAGGTGATGAACGTCTCGCTGATCCTCTACGCCGAGCACGAATTCAACGCCTCGACCTTCACGGCGCGAGTATGCGCCTCGACCCTGTCGGACCTGTATTCCTGCGTCACCGCCGCCATCGGCTCGCTGCGCGGCCCGCTGCACGGCGGCGCCAACGAGGCGGCGATGGAGCTGATCGAACGCTTCCAGTCACCCGAGGAGGCGGTCACCGAGCTGCTGGCGATGCTCGAGCGCAAGGACAAGATCATGGGCTTCGGCCATGCCATCTACAAGGAATCGGACCCGCGCAACGAAGTCATCAAGGGCTGGTCGCAAAAGCTCGCCGAGGAGGTGGACGACAAGGTCCTGTTCCCGGTGTCCGAGGCCATCGACAAGACCATGTGGGAGCAGAAGAAGCTGTTCCCCAACGCCGATTTCTACCACGCCTCGGCGTATCACTTCATGGGCATCCCGACCCAGCTGTTCACCCCGATCTTCGTCTGCTCGCGGGTGACCGGCTGGTGCGCCCACGTGTTCGAGCAGCGCGCCAACAACCGCATCATCCGTCCGAGCGCCGAGTACACCGGGCCCGAGCAGCGCCCCGTGCCGCCGCTCGAACAGCGCTGAGCCAACCGAGTGAAGGCCGTGCGCGACCTTCGCCTTTCCCCACTCCGTGATCGAGCCAGTGTCATGAACTCCGCATACCGCAAACCTCTGCCCGGCACCTCGCTGGACTATTTCGATGCCCGCGCCGCGGTGGAAGCGATCCAGCCCGGCGCCTACGACGGGCTGCCCTATACCTCGCGCGTGCTCGCCGAGAACCTGGTGCGGCGCTGCGATCCGGCGAGCCTGAACGACTCGTTGCGCCAACTGATCGAGCGGCGCCGCGACCTCGACTTCCCCTGGTTCCCGGCCCGGGTGGTCTGCCACGACATCCTCGGCCAGACCGCGCTGGTGGACCTGGCCGGCCTGCGCGACGCCATCGCCAAGCAGGGCGGAGACCCGGCCAAGGTCAACCCGGTGGTGCCGGTGCAGCTGATCGTCGACCATTCGCTGGCGGTCGAGTGCGGCGGCTACGACCCCGACGCCTTCGCCAAGAACCGGGCGATCGAGGAGCGCCGCAACGAGGACCGCTTCCATTTCATCGAGTGGACCAAGCGCGCCTTCGAGAACGTCGACGTGATCCCGCCGGGCAACGGGATCATGCACCAGATCAACCTGGAGAAGATGTCGCCGGTGATCCAGGCGCGCGACGGCGTGGCCTTCCCGGATACCTGCGTCGGCACCGACAGCCACACCCCGCACGTCGATGCGCTGGGCGTCATCGCCATCGGCGTCGGCGGGCTCGAAGCGGAGAACGTGATGCTCGGCCGCGCCTCCTGGATGCGCCTGCCGGACATCGTCGGCGTGGAGCTCAGCGGCAGGCCGCAGCCCGGCATCACCGCCACCGACATCGTGCTGGCGCTGACCGAGTTCCTGCGCCGCTCCAGGGTGGTCGGCGCCTACCTGGAGTTCCGCGGTGAAGGCGCTTCGGCCCTGACCCTGGGCGATCGCGCGACCATTTCCAACATGGCCCCGGAATACGGCGCCACCGCGGCGATGTTCTTCATCGACGGGCAGACCATCGACTATCTGCGGCTCACCGGCCGCGACGAGGAGCAGGTGCGCCTGGTGGAAACCTACGCCCGGCACACCGGGCTATGGGCCGATACGCTGATCGGCGCGCGCTACGAGCGGACCCTGCAGTTCGACCTGTCCAGCGTTGTGCGCAACATGGCCGGCCCGTCCAACCCGCACGCGCGGGTCGCCACCACGGAGCTCGCCGAGCGCGGCATCGCCGGCCGCTGGGAGGAGACCCCCGGGCAGATGCCCGATGGCGCGGTGATCATCGCGGCCATCACCAGCTGCACCAACACCAGCAACCCGAAGAACGTGATCGCCGCCGGACTGCTGGCGCGCAACGCCAACCGCCTCGGGCTGACCCGCAAGCCCTGGGTCAAGACCTCGCTGGCGCCGGGCTCCAAGGCGGTGGCGCTGTACCTGGACGAGGCGGGCCTGACTGGTGAGCTGGAACGGCTCGGTTTCGGCATCGTCGGTTTCGCCTGCACCACCTGCAACGGCATGTCCGGCGCGCTGGATCCCGCGATCCAGCGGGAGCTCGTCGAGCGCGATCTCTATGCCACCGCCGTGCTGTCGGGCAACCGCAACTTCGACGGGCGCATCCACCCCTACGCCAGGCAGGCCTTCCTGGCCTCGCCGCCGCTGGTGGTGGCCTACGCCATCGCCGGGACCATCCGCTTCGATATCGAAAAGGATGTGCTGGGCGTGGTGGACGGCCGGGAGATCCGCCTGAAGGACCTCTGGCCGAGCGACGAGGAAATCGAGGCGACGGTGCGCGCGGCGGTCAAGCCCGAGCAGTTCCGCAACGTCTACATCCCCATGTTCGACATCACCCGCGAGGCGCGCGAGCAGGTCAGCCCGCTGTACGACTGGCGGCCGATGAGCACCTACATCCGCCGACCGCCGTACTGGGAAGGCGCGCTGGCCGGCGAGCGCTCGCTCAGGGGCATGCGTCCGCTGGCAGTGCTCGGCGACAACATCACCACCGACCACCTGTCGCCGTCCAACGCCATCCTGCCGGACAGCGCCGCGGGCGAGTACCTGGCGAAGATGGGCCTGCCCGAGGAGGACTTCAACTCCTACGCCACGCACCGCGGCGACCACCTGACCGCGCAGCGCGCGACCTTCGCCAACCCCAAGCTGATCAACGAGATGGCGGTGGTCGACGGCCAGGTCAGGCAGGGCTCGCTGGCGCGCATCGAGCCGGAAGGCCGGGTGACCCGCATGTGGGAGGCGATCGAGACCTACATGGCGCGGCGCCAGCCGCTGATCATCGTGGCCGGCGCGGACTACGGCCAGGGCTCTTCGCGCGACTGGGCCGCCAAGGGCGTGCGCCTGGCCGGAGTCGAGGCGATCGTCGCCGAGGGCTTCGAGCGCATTCACCGTACCAACCTGATCGGCATGGGCGTGCTGCCGCTGGAATTCCAGCCGGGCACCACGCGCAAGACACTGGGCATCGACGGCACCGAGGTGTTCGACGTGGTCGGCGAGCGGACGCCGCGGGCGATCCTGACGCTGATCGTCACCCGCCGCGACGGGGAGCGCCTCGAGGTTCCGGTGACCTGCCGCCTGGACACTGCCGAGGAGGTGTCGATCTACGAGGCGGGCGGGGTGTTGCAGCGTTTCGCCCAGGACTTCCTGCAGGCGACCGTTTCCGGCGCCCAGGCCGCCAATCAATGACCCCGTAGGAGCGGCCTGCGCGCGAACCTGCCTGCCATCGGTTGCGCGGGGCGCGCCATTCGCGAGCAAGCTCGCTCCTACAGCAGAACAGGACAGCCAGATGGCCCACGTACCCCAGATCAGAATCCCCGCCACCTACATGCGCGGCGGTACCAGCAAGGGCGTGTTCTTTCGCCTCGACGACCTGCCGGAGCCGGCCCGGGTGCCGGGGCCCGCGCGCGACGCGCTGCTGATGCGGGTGATCGGCAGCCCCGACCCCTACGGCAAGCAGATCGACGGCATGGGCGGCGCCACCTCGAGCACCAGCAAGACGGTGATCGTCTCGAAGAGCAGCCGGCCCGATCATGACATCGACTACCTGTTCGGCCAGGTTTCGATCGACAAGCCCTTCGTCGACTGGAGCGGCAACTGCGGCAACCTCTCGTCCGCGGTCGGCCCCTTCGCCATCGCCGCCGGCCTGATCGACCCCGAACGCCTGCCGCGTGACGGCACCGCCACCGTGCGCATCTGGCAGGCCAACATCGGCAAGACCATCGTCGCGCAGGTGCCGATCAGCGAGGGTCAGGTCCAGGAGACCGGCGACTTCGAACTCGACGGCGTGACCTTCCCGGCGGCCGAGGTGCAGCTGGCGTTCATGGACCCGGCGGCCGAGGAGGAGGGCGCCGGCGGCTCGATGTTCCCCACCGGCAACCTGGTGGACGACCTCGAAGTGCCTGGCGTCGGCACGCTCAAGGCGACCCTGATCAATGCGGGCATCCCGACCGTGTTCATCAACGCCGCCGACGTCGGCTACCGCGGCACCGAGCTGCAGGACGACATCAACGCCGACCCCAAGGCGCTGGCGATGTTCGAGACGATCCGCGCCTACGGCGCGCTGCGCATGGGGCTGATCGCCCACGTCGAGGAGGCCGGCAAGCGCCAGCACACGCCGAAGGTGGCCTTCGTCGCGCCGCCGGCGGGCTACGTCGCCTCCAGCGGCAAGGCGGTCGAGGCTGGCGACATCGACCTGCTGGTGCGGGCGCTGTCGATGGGCAAGCTGCATCACGCGATGATGGGCACCGCGGCCGTGGCCATCGGCACCGCGGCGGCGATTCCCGGCACCCTGGTCAGCCTCGCGGCCGGCGGCCGGGCGCGCGACGCGGTGCGTTTCGGCCATCCGTCGGGCACCCTGAGGGTCGGCGCCGAGGCGCGCGAGGAGGGTGGCGAGTGGGCAGTGACCAAGGCGGTGATGAGCCGCAGCGCGCGAATCCTGATGGAGGGCTGGGTGCGGGTGCCGGGCGACGCGTTCTGACGCCTGGCGCTCTCGCAGCGGGTTCGTCCGTGGCAGGCAGCCTTCCGCTCGGCGGAAAAAAACCGAAAAGTCCGCACTAAGCGGACTTTCCACTGTCTAGGAAACGGGCCCGTTCACTTGAGCCGTCGTTCGACGCCTTTCTCCACGAGAATCTTGGCCGAGATCTCCTCGACCGAAAAGTGCGTGGAGTTGATGAAGGGGATGTTTTCGCGGCGAAACAGGTTCTCGACCTCGCGGACTTCGAATTCGCACTGGGCGAAACTGGCATAACGGCTGTTCGGTTTGCGCTCGTTGCGAATGGCCGTCAGGCGGTCCGGGTCGATGGTCAGGCCGAACAGTTTGTTGCGATGGTTTTTCAACGCAGCGGGAAGTTGCAGACGTTCCATGTCTTCTTCGGTCAGCGGATAGTTGGCAGCGCGAATGCCGAACTGCATGGCCATGTACAGACAGGTGGGCGTTTTGCCGCAGCGCGATACACCGACAAGGATCAGGTCGGCCTTGTCGTAGTAATGGGTGCGGGCGCCGTCGTCGTTGTCGAGGGCGAAGTTGACCGCCTCGATGCGCTCCATGTAGTTGCTGTTCTGGCCGATGGAATGCGACTTGCCGACCGAGTAAGAGGAATGGGACATCAGTTCGTGTTCCAGTGGAGCAAGGAATGAAGAAAAGATGTCGATCATGAAGCCATTGGATTCGGCGAGGATGTCGCGTATTTCCTGGTTCACCAGCGTGTCGAAGATGATCGGCCGCGCCCCGTCCTCTATCGCCGCTTCGTTGATCTGCTTCACCATGACGCGCGCCTTCTCGGCCGTGTCGATATACGGTCGCGTCACCTTCCTGAAACTGATGTTCTCGAATTGCGCGAGCAGACTCTGCCCAAGGGTTTCGGCCGTGATTCCAGTACCGTCGGAGATGAAGAAAGCAGTTCTTTTCATTGCGCCCCAGGCCTTAAGTCGAGAACCGTTCTCGGCTATAGTACGCCGCGCTGCGGCGAGCTTCGAAAGTGCTCGGCATTGTCACTTATTTCGCAAGACCGGGCCACAGCCACACGGATGGGATCCGTCCGGAGTTTTCCAACACAAAGTGGAGAAATCACCTTGGTAGAGTACGTAGTTTCCCTCGATAAGCTCGGCGTCCATGATGTGGAGCGTGTGGGGGGCAAGAACGCATCCCTCGGCGAGATGATCAGCAACCTGGCAGGCGCTGGTGTCTCGGTCCCCGGTGGTTTTGCCACGACGGCGCAGGCTTATCGCGATTTTCTCGATCAGAGCGGGATCAACGATCGCATCCATGCCCTGCTCGACAGCCTCGACGTGGACGACGTCAACGCGCTGGCCAAGGCCGGCGCGCAGATTCGCCAGTGGGTGATGGACGCCGAATTCCCCGCGCAGCTCGACAGCGACATCCGCAGCGCCTTCGCCGAGATGTCCGCCGGAAACGAGCAGATGGCCGTCGCGGTGCGTTCCTCGGCCACCGCCGAGGACCTGCCGGATGCGTCCTTCGCCGGCCAGCAGGAGACTTTCCTCAACATCCGCGGCGTCGACAACGTCATCCGCGCGGTGAAGGAAGTGTTCGCCTCGCTGTTCAACGACCGCGCCATCGCCTATCGCGTGCACCAGGGCTTCGATCACAAGCTGGTCGCCCTGTCCGCCGGCGTGCAGCGCATGGTCCGCTCGGAAACCGGCACCGCTGGCGTGATGTTCACCCTCGACACCGAATCGGGCTTCCGCGACGTGGTGTTCATCACCGGCGCCTACGGCCTCGGCGAGACCGTGGTGCAGGGCGCGGTGAACCCCGACGAGTTCTACGTGCACAAGCCGACCCTGGAAGCCGGGCGGCCCGCCATCCTGCGCCGCAACCTGGGCAGCAAGGCGATCAAGATGATCTATGGCGACGAGGCCAAGGCCGGCAAGTCGGTCAAGACCGTCGAGGTGGACAAGGCCGACCGCGCCCGCTTCGCGCTCACCGACGAAGAGGTGACCAACCTCGCTAGGCAGGCGCTGATCATCGAGAAGCACTACGGCCGCCCGATGGACATCGAGTGGGCGAAGGACGGCGACGACGGCAAGCTGTACATCGTCCAGGCGCGCCCGGAGACGGTGAAGAGCCGCGCCAGCGCCACCGTGATGGAGCGCTACCTGCTGAAGGAAAAGGGCAAGGTCCTGGTGGAGGGCCGTGCCATCGGCCAGCGCATCGGCGCCGGCCCGGTCAAGGTCATCCACGACGTGTCCGAGATGGACAAGGTCCAGCCGGGCGACGTGCTCGTCTCCGACATGACCGATCCGGACTGGGAGCCGGTGATGAAGCGTGCCAGCGCCATCGTTACCAACCGTGGCGGGCGTACCTGCCACGCGGCGATCATCGCCCGTGAGCTGGGCATCCCGGCGGTGGTCGGCTGCGGCAATGCCACCGACCTGCTGAAGGACGGCCAGCGCGTGACCGTGTCCTGTGCCGAAGGCGACACCGGCCTGATCTTCGAAGGCGAACTCGGCTTCGACATCCGCCAGAATTCCATCGACGCCATGCCGGAGCTGCCGTTCAAGATCATGATGAACGTCGGCAACCCGGACCGCGCGTTCGACTTCGCCCAGCTGCCGAACGAAGGCGTGGGCCTGGCGCGCCTGGAGTTCATCATCAACCGCATGATCGGCGTGCACCCCAAGGCGCTGCTGAACTTCGACGGCCTGCCCGCCGACGTGAAGGCGAGCGTGGAAAAGCGCATCGCCGGCTACAGCGACCCGGTCGGCTTCTACGTGGAAAAGCTGGTCGAAGGCGTCAGTACCCTGGCGGCGGCCTTCTGGCCGAAGAAGGTGATCGTGCGCCTGTCGGACTTCAAGTCCAACGAGTACGCCAACCTGATCGGCGGCAAGCTCTACGAGCCCGAGGAAGAGAACCCGATGCTGGGCTTCCGCGGCGCTTCGCGCTACATCAGCGATTCCTTCCGCGACTGCTTCGAGCTCGAATGCCGGGCGATGAAGAAGGTGCGCGACGAGATGGGGCTGACCAACGTCGAGCTGATGGTGCCGTTCGTGCGCACCCTTGGCGAGGCCTCGCAGGTGGTCGACCTGCTCGCCAACTACGGGCTCAAGCGCGGCGAGAACGGCCTGCGCGTCATCATGATGTGCGAGCTGCCGTCCAATGCCCTGCTGGCCGACGAGTTCCTCGAGTTCTTCGACGGCTTCTCGATCGGTTCCAACGACATGACCCAGCTGGCGCTCGGCCTCGATCGCGACTCGGGCATCATCGCCCATCTGTTCGACGAGCGTAACCCGGCGGTCAAGAAGCTGCTGTCCAACGCCATCCAGGCCTGCAACAAGGCCGGCAAGTACATCGGCATCTGCGGCCAGGGCCCGTCCGATCACCCGGACCTGGCCAAGTGGCTGATGGAGCAGGGGATCGAGAGCGTGTCGCTGAACCCGGATTCGGTGCTCGATACCTGGTTCTTCCTCGCGGACGCCGAGATCTAAAGGCGAACAGGCAAAAGGACGAGGGGGCGGATCATCCGCCCCTTTTTCTTTGGACCTGGCGGGTAGGGGGTGGCATAGCCTGTAGCTCCGCGTGCCTGGAATACCCCGGCCCGCGACTGTGCTGGTAGGAGCAGGCCTTGCCTGCGACCGGGATCCGGCGCGTCGCAGGCTTCCTCCATCCCCTCATCCGGCCCTGCGGGCCACCTTCTCCCGCGGGGGAGAAGGGAAAAGCGCTCCGGTGCTATCCGTGGCCGCGACCTGCACCAGCAGGGGCAGGCTCTGCCTGCGACCGGGATCCGGCGCGTCGCAGGCTTCCTCCATCCCCTCATCCGGCCCTGCGGGCCACCTTCTCCCG
>NZ_AUDU01000086.1 GCF_000425625.1 Stutzerimonas azotifigens DSM 17556 | reverse complement strand
CAGACTTTGGTCAGCGCAGCCGTCAGCGTGGTCTTGCCATGGTCGACGTGACCGATGGTGCCGACGTTTACGTGCGGTTTGTTACGTTCGAATTTTTCCTTAGCCACGACTATGAACCTCTTATGTAAGGGGCTGAATCAACCTTGTTTTTTGATGATCGCGTCGGCGATGTTGGCAGGTGCTTCCGAGTACTTCGAAAACTCCATGGAGTAGCTTGCGCGACCCTGAGACATGGAACGAACGTCGGTAGCGTACCCGAACATCTCTCCGAGCGGGACTTCCGCACGGATCACCTTGCCGGAGACCGTGTCCTCCATACCCTGGATCAGGCCACGACGACGGTTCAGGTCGCCCATGACGTCACCCATGTAGTCTTCCGGAGTCACGACCTCGACCTTCATGATGGGCTCGAGCAGCACCGCACCGCCCTTCTGGGACAGCTGCTTGGTCGCCATCGATGCCGCGATCTTGAACGCCATCTCGTTGGAGTCCACGTCGTGGTACGAGCCGTCGAACACGGTGGCCTTCAGGCCCAGCAGCGGATAGCCGGCGACGACGCCGTTCTTCATCTGCTCCTCGATACCCTTCTGGATCGCCGGGATGTATTCCTTCGGAATCACACCACCCACGACCTCGTTCTTGAACTCCAGACCTTCCTGACCTTCGTCGGCCGGCTCGAAGCGGATCCAGCAGTGACCGAACTGGCCACGACCACCGGACTGGCGAACGAACTTGCCTTCGATCTCGCATTTGTTGCGAATGGTCTCGCGGTAAGCCACCTGCGGCTTGCCGATGTTGGCCTCTACGCCGAACTCACGCTTCATGCGGTCGACGAGGATATCGAGGTGCAGCTCACCCATGCCGGAGATGATGGTCTGACCGGATTCCTCGTCCGTCTTCACGCGGAACGAAGGGTCTTCCTGGGCCAGCTTGCCGAGGGCAATGCCCATCTTCTCCTGGTCGGCCTTGGTCTTCGGCTCGACAGCCACCGAAATCACAGGCTCCGGGAAATCCATCCGCTCGAGAATAATCGGCTTGTCCAGTGCGCACAGGGTGTCCCCGGTGGTCACGTCCTTCATGCCGATCAGCGCAGCGATGTCGCCCGCCCGCACTTCCTTGATCTCTTCGCGGGTGTTGGCGTGCATCTGAACCATACGGCCCACACGCTCCTTCTTGCCCTTGACCGAGTTCAGCACCGAGTCACCGGAGTTCAGCACGCCGGAGTAGACGCGCGCGAAGGTCAGGGTGCCCACGAAGGGGTCGGTCGCGATCTTGAACGCCAGCGCGGAGAACGGCTCGTTGTCGTCGGCGTGACGTTCGTCGACCAGCTCTTCGTTGTCCGGGTGAACACCCTTGATCGCCGGGATCTCGACCGGCGCCGGCAGGTAGTCGATGACGGCGTCGAGAACCAGCGGCACGCCCTTGTTTTTGAACGAGGAACCACAGACCGCCGGCACGATTTCACAGGCGATGGTCCGCTGGCGCAGGCCGGCCTTGATCTCTTCGACCGTCAGCTCGCCCCCCTCCAGGTACTTGTTCATCAGCTCTTCGTTGGCCTCGGCTGCAGCCTCGACCATGTTCGAGCGATACTCTTCCGCCAGGTCCTGGAGTTCGGCCGGGATCTCTTCCTCGCGGAAGGACATGCCCTGATCGTCCTCGTTCCAGTAGATCGCCTTCATCTTGACGAGGTCGATCTGGCCCTGGAAGTTCTCCTCGGCCCCGATAGCCAGCTGGATCGGCACCGGGGTATGACCCAGACGCTGCTTGATCTGGCCGACGACGCGCAGGAAGTTGGCACCGGCACGGTCCATCTTGTTCACGTAGACGATACGCGGAACGCCGTACTTGTTGGCCTGGCGCCAGACGGTCTCGGACTGCGGCTCGACACCGGAGGTGCCGCAGAAGACCACGACCGCGCCGTCGAGCACCCGCAGCGAACGCTCCACCTCAATGGTGAAGTCCACGTGGCCGGGGGTGTCGATGATGTTCACGCGGTACTTGTCGTACTGCTTTTCGGAACCCTGCCAGAAGGCGGTGGTGGCGGCGGAGGTGATGGTGATCCCGCGCTCCTGCTCCTGCACCATCCAGTCCATGGTCGCGGCGCCGTCGTGCACCTCGCCCATCTTGTGGTTGACGCCTGTATAGAACAGGATCCGCTCGGTCGTGGTGGTCTTGCCCGCATCGACATGCGCGCAGATACCGATGTTGCGGTAGCGGTTGATAGAAGTAGTACGGGCCAAAATAAGGTCCTCGTGGGTGAGTAGCGCCAGTATTAGAAGCGGTAGTGCGAGAAGGCCTTGTTGGCCTCCGCCATGCGGTGCACGTCTTCACGCTTCTTCACGGCAGCTCCCTTGCCTTCAAAGGCATCCAGCAGTTCGCCAGCGAGACGCAGGGCCATGGACTTCTCCCCACGCTTGCGGGCAGCGTCCACCAGCCAGCGCATGGCCAGCGCATTGCGACGCGAAGGACGAACCTCGACCGGAACCTGGTAGGTGGCGCCGCCTACACGGCGCGACTTGACTTCGACCAGCGGAGCGATGGCGTCGAGTGCTTTCTCGAAGACTTCCAGGGGATCGTTGTTCTTGCGTTCCTTGACCTTGTCCAGGGCACCGTAAACGATGCGCTCGGCAACGGCTTTCTTGCCGCTCTCCATGACATGGTTCATGAACTTGGCGAGAATCTGGCTGCCGTACTTCGGATCGTCAAGGATCTCGCGCTTGGCTGCTACACGACGTCTTGGCATTGATAAGCCCTCAAACGGTCTTCAGGTTAGCTCGGGACGGTAACGATCGCGTTACGCCCGACCTTACTCTTATCGACTCAGAAAAAAGATAACGTTGATTACTTCGGACGCTTGGCGCCGTACTTGGAACGACCCTGCTTACGGTCCTTCACACCGGAGGTGTCGAGCGAACCGCGAACGGTGTGGTAGCGCACACCCGGGAGGTCCTTTACGCGACCGCCGCGGATCAGCACCACACTGTGCTCCTGCAGATTGTGACCTTCACCACCGATGTACGAAGCGACTTCGTAGCCGTTGGTCAGACGAACACGGCACACCTTACGCAGTGCGGAGTTCGGTTTCTTCGGCGTGGTGGTGTACACGCGGGTGCACACGCCACGACGCTGCGGGCAGTTCTGCAGCGCCGGCACGTCGCTCTTCTCGGCGACGCGCTTGCGCGGCTGACGCACCAGCTGGTTGATTGTTGCCATCTACTAGCTCCACTGTTGTCTTTCGACACAAACGAAAAATGGCAGGGCGCAAAGCCCCGCCAAATTAGGGGTACGAGAGTCTAAAGAGCTTCTCGTACACCGTCAAGGCGGACCCGGCCAAGGGTCCGCCCGCCGGTTCAGCTGCCGCTGGAGTTCAGCGCCTCGGTGAGCGCGGCTTCGACCTCGTCCGCACTGACCCGAACCGGCTTGTCGGCATCACGCCTGCGCTTGCGCTCGCTGTGATAGGCCAGACCGGTACCGGCCGGAATCAGGCGGCCGACCACCACGTTTTCCTTCAGACCGCGGAGGAAGTCGCGCTTGCCGGTGACCGCGGCCTCGGTGAGCACGCGCGTGGTCTCCTGGAAGGACGCCGCGGAGATGAACGACTCGGTCGACAGCGACGCCTTGGTGATGCCGAGCAGCACACGCTCGAACTTCGCCGGGAAGCGGTCGTCGGTGACGAGGGTCTCGTTCTCTTCCAGCACCTGGGTCAGCTCGACCTGGTCGCCCTTGATGAAGGACGAGTCGCCGGCCTCGGACACTTCCACCTTGCGCAGCATCTGACGCAGGATCGTCTCGATGTGCTTGTCGTTGATCTTCACGCCCTGCAGCCGGTACACGTCCTGGATCTCGTTGACGATGTACTTGGCCAGCGCACTGACGCCCAGCAGACGCAGGATGTCGTGCGGGTTGCTCGGACCGTCGGAGATCACTTCACCCCTGTTCACCTGCTCGCCTTCGAAGACGTTCAGGTGGCGCCACTTCGGAATCAGCTCCTCGTACGGATCGCTGCCGTCGGTCGGCGTGATCACCAGGCGACGCTTGCCCTTGGTTTCCTTGCCGAACGAGATGGTGCCGCTGATTTCCGCCAGAATCGACGGCTCCTTCGGACGACGCGCCTCGAACAGGTCCGCAACGCGCGGCAGACCACCGGTGATGTCGCGGGTCTTCGAGGTTTCCTGCGGAATCCGCGCCAGCACGTCGCCCACGCCGACCTGCGCACCGTCGGCCACACCGACCAACGCGTTGGCGGGCAGGAAGTACTGGGCCGGCACGTCGGTGCCCGGCAGCAGCAGTTCCTTGCCTGCGGCGTCGACCAGCTTCACCGCCGGACGGATGTCCTTGCCGGCGGCCGGACGATCCTTCGCATCCATCACCTCGATGATGGTCAGACCGGTCAGCTCGTCGGTCTGGCGCTTGATGGTGATGCCTTCCTCCATGCCGACGAAGGCCACGGTACCCTTCATCTCGGTGACGATCGGGTGGGTGTGCGGGTCCCACTTGGCGACGATCGCGCCCGGGTCGACCTTGTCGCCCTCCTTCACCGAAATCACTGCACCATAGGGCAGCTTGTAGCGCTCGCGCTCGCGACCGAAGTCGTCGGCCACCGCCAGCTCGCCGGAACGCGACACGGCCACCAGGGCGCCGTCGGCACGCTCGACATGCTTGAGGTTGTGCAGGCGGATGGTGCCGCCGTTCTTCACCAGGATGTTGTCGGCCGCCGAGGTCCGGCTCGCCGCACCACCGATGTGGAACGTACGCATGGTCAGCTGGGTGCCCGGCTCGCCGATCGACTGGGCCGCGATCACGCCGACGGCCTCGCCGATGTTCACCAGGTGCCCACGCGCCAGGTCACGGCCGTAGCACTTGGCGCAGATGCCGTAGCGGGTTTCGCAGGCGATCGGCGAACGCACCACCACCTCGTCGATGCTGTTCAGCTCGATGAAGTCCACCCACTTCTCGTCCACCAGCGTGCCCGCCGGAACGATGACCTCGTCGGTCCCCGGCTTGAACACGTCGCGCGCGATCACACGGCCGAGCACGCGCTCGCCGAGCGGCTCGACTACGTCGCCACCTTCGATGTGCGGGGTCATGTGCAGGCCCTGCTCGGTGCCGCAGTCGACCTCGGTCACCACCAGGTCCTGCGCCACGTCGACCAGACGACGGGTCAGGTAACCGGAGTTGGCGGTCTTCAGCGCGGTATCGGCCAGACCTTTACGCGCACCGTGCGTGGAGATGAAGTACTGCAGTACGTTCAGACCTTCGCGGAAGTTCGCGGTGATCGGCGTCTCGATGATGGAGCCGTCCGGCTTGGCCATCAGGCCGCGCATGCCGGCCAGCTGACGGATCTGGGCCGCCGAGCCCCGGGCGCCGGAGTCCGCCATCATGTACATCGAGTTGAACGATTCCTGCTCGACTTCCTTGCCCTCGCGGTTGACCACCCTTTCCTTGGAAAGGTTGGCCATCATCGCCTTGGACACTTCGTCGTTGGCCTTCGACCAGAGGTCGATCACCTTGTTGTACTTCTCGCCCTGGGTCACCAGGCCGGAGGCGTACTGGGATTCGATCTCCTTCACTTCCTCGGTGGCGGCATCGATGATGCGGGCCTTCTCGTCGGGAATGACGAAGTCGTTCACACCGATCGACACACCGGAGATGGTGGAGTAGGCAAAGCCGGTGTACATCAGCTGGTCGGCAAAGATGACGGTGTCCTTCAGACCCACCGTGCGGTAGCACTGGTTGATCAGCTTGGAGATCGCCTTCTTCTTCATCGGCTGGTTGACCACGTCGAACGGCAGGCCGTCCGGCACGATCTGGAACAGCAGCGCGCGGCCTACCGTGGTATCGACGATGCGGGTGTTGCGGGTGATGCCACCGTCACGGTCCTTGACCACTTCGTTGATGCGCACCTTGACCTTGGCGTGCAATGCGGCCTCGCCGGCACGGAACACCCGGTCGACTTCCTGCAGGTCGGCGAACACGCGACCTTCGCCCTTGGCGTTCACCGCCTCGCGGGTCATGTAGTACAGGCCAAGCACGACGTCCTGCGACGGCACGATGATCGGATCACCGTTGGCCGGCGAGAGGATGTTGTTGGTCGACATCATCAGCGCGCGCGCTTCCAGCTGGGCTTCCAGTGTCAGCGGCACGTGCACGGCCATCTGGTCACCGTCGAAGTCGGCGTTGTACGCGGCGCAGACCAGCGGATGCAGTTGGATCGCCTTGCCTTCGATGAGCACCGGCTCGAACGCCTGGATACCCAGACGGTGCAGGGTCGGGGCGCGGTTGAGCAGCACGGGATGCTCGCGGATCACCTCGGCGAGCACGTCCCAGACCTCGGGCAGCTCGCGCTCGACCATCTTCTTGGCCGCCTTGATGGTGGTCGCCATGCCGCGCGCTTCCAGCTTGCCGAAGATGAACGGCTTGAACAGCTCGAGCGCCATCTTCTTCGGCAGGCCGCACTGGTGCAGACGCAGGGTCGGGCCGACGGTGATCACCGAGCGGCCGGAGTAGTCCACGCGCTTGCCGAGCAGGTTCTGACGGAAACGGCCCTGCTTGCCCTTGATCATGTCGGCCAGGGACTTGAGCGGACGCTTGTTCGAGCCGGTGATGGCACGGCCGCGACGGCCGTTGTCCAGCAGGGCGTCGACCGCTTCCTGCAGCATGCGCTTCTCGTTGCGCACGATGATGTCCGGCGCAGCCAGGTCGAGCAGACGCTTGAGGCGGTTGTTGCGGTTGATGACCCGACGATACAGGTCGTTCAGGTCCGAGGTGGCAAAGCGGCCGCCATCCAGCGGAACCAGCGGACGCAGATCCGGCGGCAGCACCGGCAGCACGGTCAGAACCATCCACTCGGGCAGGTTGCCCGAACCGTGGAAGGCCTCCATGAGCTTGAGGCGCTTGGACAGCTTCTTGATCTTGGTTTCCGAGTTGGTCTGCGGAATCTCTTCGCGCAGGCGGCCGATCTCGTGCTCCAGGTCGATCTGGCTGAGCAGCTCGCGCACGGCCTCGGCGCCCATGCGGGCGTCGAAGTCGTCACCGAACTCCTCGAGCGCCTCGAAGTACTGTTCGTCGTTCAGCAGTTGGCCCTTTTCCAGGGTCGTCATGCCCGGGTCGATGACCACGTAGCTCTCGAAATAGAGCACGCGCTCGATGTCACGCAGGGTCATGTCCAGCAGCAGGCCGATACGCGACGGCAGGGACTTCAGGAACCAGATGTGGGCGACCGGCGAGGCCAGCTCGATGTGCGCCATGCGCTCGCGGCGCACCTTGGCCAGGGCCACTTCGACGCCGCACTTCTCGCAGATCACGCCGCGGTGCTTGAGGCGCTTGTACTTGCCGCACAGGCACTCGTAGTCCTTCACCGGGCCGAAGATCTTGGCGCAGAACAGGCCGTCACGCTCGGGCTTGAAGGTACGGTAGTTGATGGTCTCCGGCTTCTTCACTTCACCGAACGACCAGGAGCGGATCATCTCCGGCGAGGCCAGACCGATACGGATGGCATCGAACTCTTCGATTTGACCCTGGTTTTTCAACAGATTAAGCAAGTCTTTCAAGGCCTTTCCTCCTCACGACCCGAGACGGCGGCTGACCATGCCGACCGCCTCGGGGTGCGTGGTTATTCGGTTTCCAGTTCGATGTCGATACCGAGCGAGCGGATCTCTTTGATCAGCACGTTGAAGGACTCGGGCATGCCCGCCTCCATCCGGTGATCGCCGTCCACGATGTTCTTGTACATCTTGGTCCGTCCGTTCACATCGTCCGACTTCACCGTCAGCATTTCCTGCAGGGTGTAGGCGGCGCCGTAGGCTTCCAGCGCCCAAACCTCCATCTCCCCGAAACGCTGGCCACCGAACTGCGCCTTGCCGCCCAGCGGCTGCTGGGTAACCAGGCTGTAGGAACCGGTGGAACGCGCGTGCATCTTGTCGTCGACCAGGTGGTTCAGCTTGAGCATGTACATGTAGCCGACCGTGGTCGGACGCTCGAACTGATTGCCGGTGCGGCCGTCGAACAGCTTCATCTGGCCGCTTTCCGGCAGATCGGCCAGCTTCAGCATGGCCTTGATCTCGGTTTCCTTGGCGCCATCGAACACCGCGGTAGCCATCGGCACGCCGCCGCGCAGGTTGTTGGCCAGCGCGATGATCTCCTGATCCGACAGGCTGTCCAGGCTTTCCTGACGACCGCCCACCTCGTTGTAGATCTCGGTGAGGAACTGACGCAGCTCTTCGATCTTGCGCTGCTCTTCGAGCATGCGGTTGATCTTCTCGCCGAGGCCCTTGGCCGCGAGGCCGAGGTGGGTTTCCAGGATCTGGCCCACGTTCATCCGCGACGGTACGCCGAGCGGGTTGAGCACGATGTCGACCGGGATGCCGTTGGCATCGTGCGGCATGTCCTCGACCGGCATGATCACCGAGACCACACCCTTGTTGCCGTGACGGCCGGCCATCTTGTCGCCCGGTTGGATGCGGCGCTTGATCGCCAGGTAGACCTTGACGATCTTCAGCACGCCCGGCGCCAGGTCGTCACCCTGCTGCAGCTTGCGCTTCTTGTCCTCGAACTTGTCGTCGAGCAGTTGGCGGCGGTCGGACAGGTAGGCCTGGGCCCGCTCCAGCTGCTCGTTCAGCGCGTCGTCGGCCATGCGCAGCTTGAACCACTGACCGCGCTCGAGGCCGTCGAGCAGCTCGTCGGTGACCGGCGTGCCCTTCTTCAGGCCCGCGCCGCCCTCGGCGGTGGCGCCGACCAGCGCGGAACGCAGGCGCTCGAAGGTCGCGCCCTCGACGATGCGGAACTCCTCGTTGAGGTCCTTGCGGATCTCATCGAGCTGCATCTTCTCGATCGCCAGCGCACGCGAGTCGCGCTCGACACCGTCGCGGGTGAACACCTGCACGTCGATGACCGTGCCCTTGGTGCCGGTCGGCACGCGCAGGGAGGTGTCCTTCACGTCGGAAGCCTTCTCGCCGAAGATCGCGCGCAGCAGCTTCTCTTCCGGCGTCAGCTGGGTCTCGCCCTTCGGCGTGACCTTGCCCACCAGGATGTCGCCGGCCTGCACTTCGGCGCCGACATACACGATGCCCGCCTCGTCCAGCTTGTTCAGCGCCGCCTCACCCACGTTCGGGATATCCGCCGTGATCTCTTCCGGGCCGAGCTTGGTGTCGCGCGACACGCAGGTCAGTTCCTGGATGTGGATGGTGGTGAAGCGGTCTTCCTGGACCACGCGCTCGGAGAGCAGGATCGAGTCTTCGAAGTTGTAGCCGTTCCAGGGCATGAAGGCGACACGCATGTTCTGCCCCAGCGCCAGCTCGCCCATGTCGGTCGAGGGGCCGTCGGCCATGATGTCGCCACGTGCCACCTGCTCGCCCTTGCTGACCAGCGGGCGCTGGTTGATGCAGGTGTTCTGGTTGGAACGGGTGTACTTGGTCAGGTTGTAGATGTCGACGCCCGCTTCGCCCGGCTCGACCTCGTCGTCGTTCACGCGGACCACGATGCGGCTGGCGTCGACCGAGTCGATCACCCCGCCACGACGGGCGACCACGCAGACGCCGGAGTCGCGCGCCACGTTGCGCTCCATCCCGGTGCCGACCAGCGGCTTGTCCGAACGCAGGGTCGGCACCGCCTGACGCTGCATGTTCGAGCCCATGAGCGCGCGGTTGGCGTCGTCGTGCTCGAGGAACGGGATCAGCGAGGCCGCGACCGAAACGACCTGCTTCGGCGACACGTCCATCAGAGTGACGTCTTCCGGCGCCTTGACGGTGAACTCGTTCTGGTGACGCACCGCGACCAGCTCGTCGACCAGCTTGCGGCCCTCGAGCTTGGCGCTCGCCTGCGCGATCACGTGGTCGGCTTCTTCGATCGCCGACAGGAACACGATCTCGTCGGTGACCTCGCCGTCCTTGACCACACGGTACGGACTCTCGAGGAAGCCGTACTGGTTGGTGCGGGCATAGGCGGCCAGCGAGTTAATCAGACCGATGTTCGGACCTTCGGGGGTTTCGATCGGGCAGACGCGACCGTAGTGGGTCGGGTGCACGTCGCGCACTTCGAAGCCTGCGCGCTCGCGCGTCAGGCCGCCCGGGCCGAGGGCCGAGACACGGCGCTTGTGAGTGATCTCGGACAGCGGGTTGTTCTGGTCCATGAACTGCGACAGCTGGCTGGAACCGAAGAACTCCTTGACCGCCGCGGCCACCGGCTTGGCGTTGATCAGGTCCTGCGGCATCAGGCCTTCGCTCTCGGCCATCGACAGGCGTTCCTTGACCGCACGCTCGACACGCACCAGACCTACGCGGAACTGGTTCTCGGCCATCTCGCCGACACAACGGACGCGACGGTTGCCGAGGTGGTCGATGTCGTCCACCACGCCCTTGCCGTTGCGAATGTCGACCAGGGTCTTGAGCACCTCGACGATGTCCTCGCGACTCAGCACGCCCGAACCTTCGATCTCGGTACGACCGATCCGGCGGTTGAACTTCATGCGGCCGACAGCAGACAGGTCATAGCGCTCGGCGCTGAAGAACAGGTTGTTGAACAGCGTTTCGGCGGCGTCCTTGGTCGGCGGCTCGCCGGGACGCATCATGCGGTAGATCTCCACCAGCGCATCGAGCTGGTTGGAGGTCGAGTCGATCTTCAGCGTGTCGGAGATGAACGGACCGCAATCGATGTCGTTGGTGTACAGCGTCTCGAAGCGGACCACGCCGGCCTTGACGATCTTGGCCAGCACTTCGGTGGTCAGCTCGGTGTTGCACTCGGCGATGATCTCGCCGGTCGACGGATGCACGATCGCCTTGGCGGTGGTGCGACCCAGCACGTAGTCGATCGGCATCTCCAGTTCTTTGATGCCGGACTTGTCGAGCTGGTTGATGTGACGCGCGGTGATCCGGCGACCCTGCTCGACGATGACCTTGCCGCTCTGGTCCTTGATGTCGAAGGTGGCGATCTCACCACGCAGGCGCTGCGGAACCAGCTCGAGCGCCAGGGTCTCGCCACGCACGTGGAAGACATTGGTGTCGTAGAAGGCGTCGAGGATTTCCTCGGTGCTATAGCCCAGCGCGCGCAGCAGCACGGAGGCCGGCAGCTTGCGGCGACGGTCGATACGCACGAATACCGCGTCCTTCGGGTCGAACTCGAAGTCCAGCCAGGAGCCACGGTAGGGAATGATGCGCGCGGAATACAGCAGCTTGCCCGAGCTGTGGGTCTTGCCGCGGTCGTGATCGAAGAACACGCCCGGCGAGCGGTGCAGCTGGGACACGATGACCCGCTCGGTACCGTTGATGATGAAGGTACCGTTCTCGGTCATCAGGGGGATTTCCCCCATGTAGACTTCCTGCTCCTTGATGTCCTTGATGGCCTTGTTCGACGACTCCTTGTCGAAAATGATCAGGCGCACCTTGACCCGCAGGGGTACCGCGAAGGTGACGCCGCGCAGCACGCACTCCTTGACGTCGAACGCGGGCTCGCCCAGGCGATAGCCGACGTACTCGAGAGCGGCATTGCCGGAGTAGCTGATAATCGGGAAAACGGATTTGAAGGCCGCGTGCAGGCCGACATCGCGGAGCTGTTCCTTGGTCGCACCCGCCTGCAAAAACTCGCGATAGGAATCCAACTGGATCGCCAGCAGATAAGGCACATCCATCACGTGCGGTAACTTGCTAAAGTCCTTGCGGATACGTTTTTTCTCAGTGTATGAGTAAGCCATCAGCGTTCCCCAGCTTGGTCACCTGCTTGTTTGGTCGCTCCCCACGGGAGCGCCCAGAAAATCTTGCGAATCCCTGATTCGCACCATCCTGAGATGGTCTTGCTTCGTTTAAGGCAACCGTGAGAGGCAGGCCACCTATAACGGAAAAAGGCCGGTGGCATTTGCCACCAGCCATCAGCCTTTTGCGAGACGCTCGGGCTGTAGACGCAAGGTCTTCGCTTACTTGAGCTCGACCTTGGCGCCAGCCTCTTCCAGAGCCTTCTTGGCCGCTTCGGCCTCTTCCTTCGAAACGCCTTCCTTCACCACGCCCGGAGCGCCGTCGACAACTGCCTTGGCTTCCTTCAGGCCCAGACCGGTCAGCTCGCGAACGGCCTTGATGACGTTCACTTTCTTTTCGCCGGCTTCGGCCAGGACGACGGTGAACTCGGTCTGCTCTTCAGCAGCCGGGGCAGCGGCAGCCGGGCCGGCTGCAACGGCAGCGGCGGCGGTCACACCGAACTTTTCTTCCATCGCCTTGATCAGTTCAACGATCTGCATGACGGACATTTCGGAAACGGCGTTGATGATATCTTCGTTGGTCAGAGCCATGACTCTATTCCTATGTTTTGAAGACGGCTTTCAGCCATCAAAATCAGTAAGGGATTGAACCGTACAGTGCCGTCAGGCCGCTGCCGATTCCTTTTGATCGCGGATCGCCGCCAGAGTACGAGCCAGCTTGCTGGTAGCGCCTTGGATAACGCTCATCAGCTGGGCTACGGCTTCGTCATAGGTCGGCAGGGTTGCCAGTACGTCGATCTGGTTGGCTGCGAGGAACTGCCCCTCGAATGCAGCGGCCTTGATCTCGAACTTGTCCTGACCCTTGGCGAATTCCTTGAAGATCCGGGCAGCGGCGCCAGGATGCTCATTGGAGAACGCGATGAGGGTCGGGCCCTTGAACGAGTCGTTGAGCACATCGAACTGAGTGCCTTCGACTGCACGGCGCAGCAGGGTGTTACGTACGACACGCACGTAGACACCCGCTTCGCGGGCCTCTTTACGGAGTCCGGTCATGGCCCCTACGGTCACGCCGCGGGCATCGGCCACGACAGCGGACAGGGCGGACTTGGCAGCCTCGTTGACTTCAGCGACGATGGCCTTCTTGTCTTCGAGTTTGATTGCCACGGGATTACTCCTGGATGTTACCGGTTCATCCAGCCGAAGCTGGACGCGTTTGGTGTCTGATTCGGTACGAATCGGGAGCACCTCTGCGTAGGCTTGTGGTTTAAGGCCGGAGCCGCCTACGGTCTTGGATAGCCCCCGCCAGGCAGGGACCCCAATGAGTGGAGGGCTTGCAAGCAAGCCCTCCGGAAAATCACGCTTCCAGAGAAGCCTGGTCGATGACCAGCCCCGGCCCCATGGTGGTGCTGAGGGTCACGCGCTTGACGTAGATGCCTTTCGAAGTCGAGGGCTTCAGACGCTTGAGATCGGCGAGCAGCGCTTCCACGTTCTGCTTCAGCTGACCGGCTTCGAAGCCGACCTTGCCTACGCTGGTGTGGATGATGCCGTTCTTGTCGGTACGGAAGCGTACCTGACCGGCCTTGGCGTTCTTCACCGCGGTCGCGACGTCAGGGGTCACGGTGCCGACCTTCGGGTTCGGCATCAGACCACGCGGGCCGAGGATCTGGCCCAGCTGACCAACGACGCGCATAGCGTCGGGGGAAGCGATCACCACGTCGTAGCTCAGATCGCCACCCTTCATCTCGGCAGCCAGATCGTCCATGCCAACACGGTCGGCGCCGGCGGCCAGCGCGGCCTCGGCAGCCGGACCCTGGGTGAACACCGCTACGCGGACGGTCTTGCCGGCGCCGTTCGGCAGCACGGTGGCGCCACGTACGACCTGGTCGGATTTACGCGGATCGACGCCGAGGTTGATCGCGATGTCGAACGACTCGGTGAACTTGACGGTCGACAGCTCGGCCAACAGGCTGGCGGCCTCTTCGAACGCATACTGCTTGCCGGCTTCAACACGCTCGGCGATCGCCTTCTGGCGCTTGGTCAACTTGGCCATTACACACCCTCCACGTTCAGACCCATGCTGCGAGCGGAGCCCGCGATGGTGCGAACGGCAGCTTCCAGATCGGCAGCGGTCAGATCCGCATTCTTGGTCTTGGCGATTTCCTCGAGCTGAGCACGGGTCACCGTGCCCACCTTCTGGCTGTTCGGACGCGAAGAACCGCTGGAGATGCCAGCCGCCTTCTTCAGCAGAACCGAAGCCGGCGTGCTCTTGGTTTCGAAGGTGAAGCTACGGTCGCTGTAGACGGTGATGATCACCGGAGTCGGCAGACCCGGCTCCATGCCCTGGGTACGGGCATTGAAGGCCTTGCAGAACTCCATGATGTTCACGCCGTGCTGGCCGAGGGCCGGGCCCACGGGCGGCGACGGGTTGGCCTGACCGGCCTTGACCTGCAGCTTGATATACGCTTGGATTTTCTTAGCCATGATAGCTACTCCGCTTGGGTTTTAACGCCTCTCGGCTCCCCGGACCCACCTGGGCCCAAAGACGACAATCCCCGCAGCACTGCCACGGGGATGCCTATGAAACCAACGTCAGACCTTCTCGACCTGACTGAACTCCAGCTCGACGGGCGTGGAGCGCCCGAAGATGAGAACCGCCACCTGGATCCGGCTCTTCTCGTAATTGACCTCTTCGACCACGCCATTGAAGTCGGCGAAAGGCCCGTCGGTGACGCGCACAACTTCGCCCGGCTCGAACAGCGTCTTCGGCTTCGGCTTGTCACCACTGTCGGCAACCCGACGCAGGATCGCCTCGGCCTCGCGATCGGTGATCGGCGCAGGCTTGTCTGCCGTGCCGCCGATGAAACCCATCACCCGAGGCGTGTCCTTGACCAGGTGCCAGGTACCCTCGTTCATTTCCATCTGAACCAGAACATAGCCCGGGAAAAACTTGCGCTCGCTCTTGCGCTTCTGGCCATTCTTCATCTCTACCACTTCTTCGGTAGGGACAAGAATTTCGCCAAACTCGTCCTCCATCCCAGCAAGCTTCACCCGCTCGATGAGAGAACGCATCACATGCTTCTCGTACCCCGAGTATGCATGCACTACATACCAACGCTTAGCCACGAGAATTCCTTAACCGACGACCAGAGAAACCAGCCAACCGAGCAGGGTATCGAGCCCCCACAGCAGTAGCGCCATCAGCAACACCACGGCGACAACGATCAGCGTCGTCTGCGTGGTTTCCTGACGGGTTGGCCAGACCACCTTCCGGATCTCGCCGCGCGCTTCTTTCAGCAAGGCGAAGAAGGCACGACCCTTGGCGGTCTGCAGCGCCACGAAGGCAGCGACCGCAGCGATAGCGAGAAGCCCCAGGACGCGATAAAGGATAGGCTCTGCGGCGAAGTATTGATTGCCCACGACGGCAACCACCACCAGAACCGCTACTACGACCCACTTGAGCACATCGAAGCGCGAACCAGCGGCGCCAGCCTGAACATTCATCTGCGAGAACCCTGTAGAGACCGCCATTTTCACCACCGAAAATGGCAGGCCAGGAGGGAATCGAACCCCCAACCTGCGGTTTTGGAGACCGCCGCTCTGCCAATTGAGCTACTGGCCTGTAAAGAATCAGGCCGACCATTATGCCGGCCCGAGAAGAACAGATCAACCGTTATTCGAAGATCTTGGCAACCACGCCGGCGCCGACGGTACGGCCACCTTCGCGGATGGCGAAGCGCAGACCGTCTTCCATCGCGATCGGTGCGA
>NZ_KE384429.1:5810-16997 GCF_000425625.1 Stutzerimonas azotifigens DSM 17556 | reverse complement strand
CAAGCTATTGCACATCGCCTATGGGGTACTGAAATCCGGCCAGCCTTTCGACCCTAAACTGGCCCTTGCCCACTAGGGCTCAAGACGGTATCTACGCCTATCCGCCCATCCGCCCAGCCGGCTGTGGAGGCGTAGGGTGGATGACGGCGCAGCCTCATCCACGCGTTGGTTTGAGCCGGTATCGCGGCCTGCCGGGCCGTTCGTAGAGCACATCGTCCCGTGTCCGCGTGGAAACGCTTTGCGGTTTTCCACCCTACGCCACTCCATCCCCGCACGTACCTGCCTGGGTAGGGTGGGCTTCAGCCCACCAGCCGCGCTCGCATCGGTGGGCTGAAGCGGAGCGCCGCCCGGCTCTACGTCCACCTGCAGCGTAGGTTCAGCCGAGCAGCTTCTGCGCCGCCAGCGACAGGCTCACCGCCACCAGCATGAGCGCGAACAGGCGTTGCAGCAGCGGGCCCCCCAGGCGCAGGGCGAGGCGGTTGCCGAGGGTGACGCCGGCGGCGCCGCCGGCGGCGATCCCGGCCAGCAGCGGCAGTTGCAGTTGCGCGCCGGTGAGGTAGAGCAGGAAGCCGCCGCCGGAGACCAGGGCGATCACCGCCATCGAGGTCGCGGTGGCCTGCAGCATGGTCAGGGGCGTGAACCAGAGCAGCGCCGGCACGATCAGGAAGCCGCCGCCGACGCCCATCAGCCCGGACAGGATGCCCACGCCGAAACCGGCCACCACCAGTGGCGCCAGGCGCAGGCTGCCGCCGCTCGGGCGCTCCAGCCGGGCGCTGCGCCACATGCGCCAGGCCGACCAGAGCACCAGCAGGCAGAAGCCGACGATCAGCGCCTGTTCCGGCACGAAGCGGCCGATCCACTGCCCCAGCGCGTTGCCCGGCAGGCCGAGGGCGACCAGCACCAGCACCGGGCGCCAGGCGACGTAACCCTGGCGCGCCCGGGGGATGGCGCCGACCGCCGCCGACAGCGCGACGGCACCGAGGCTGACGCCGATGGCGTCGCGCAGCGGCAGATGCAGGCTGAGCAGCAGCGGCAGCGCCACCAGCGAGCCGCCGGCGCCGGTGAGGCCGAGCAGCAGCCCGAGCACCAGGCCGATGCCGAGCGATTCCCACAGCAGTACTTCGATCACATCGATTCCGTCATCTGGCTCATGCCTGCCGGCCGAGGGTGCGTCGGACGGTATCGATCAGGGCTTCCAATGCGACCGGCTTGCTCAGGTGGCAGGCGAAACCGGAATCCTTCGCCTGCTGGATGTCCTGCTCGCTGCCGTAGCCGGTCAGTGCGATGCCGGTGAGCCCGCGGCTCGCCGGGCGTGCGCGCACCGCCTGCATCAGCTGGTGCCCGTCCATGCCGGGCATGCCGATGTCCGAGATCATCAGGTCGAACGGCTGCCGCTCGATGAACTGCAGGGCGGCCTGGGCGCTGCCGGCGGTGATGACCGCGGCGCCCTCCAACTCGAGCAGCGCACCGAGCGTCTCCAGCACGTCCGGCGAGTCGTCCACCAGCAGGATGCGCACGCCCTTCAGGGCTTCGGACTCGTCGGGGGCGAGGGCCGGCAGCTCGCCGTCCGGCGTTTCGATCAGCGGCAGCCACAGGGAGAAGCGGGCGCCCTGGTCGGCGCCGTCGGAGAAGGCGTCGACATGCCCGCCGTGCGCCTCGGCCAGCTGGCGCACCAGCGCCAGCCCGATGCCCAGGCCGTCCTTCTGGCGCAGCGAGTGGTGGCTTTCGATCTGCTCGAAGAGGTCGAAGATGGTCGGCAGCGCTTCCGGCGAGATGCCACGGCCGTTATCGATGACGTCCAGCCGCGCCATGTCGCCGTCGCGGGCCAGCTGCAGTTCGATATGCCCGCCGGGCTCGGTGAACTTGATGGCGTTGTGGAGCAGGTTCCAGACGATCTGCTCGACCCGGACGGGGTCGGCATTGACGATCAGTTGCTCTTCCCGCGGCGGCTCGTAGATGAGCTCCAGGCCGGCCTGATGGATTTCCGTCTGGGTGGCCTTGATGATCTCGCCGAGCACGTCGTCGAGGTCCAGCGCCGCGCGCTTGAGCTTGAGCTTGCCGGTGTGCACCCGGCTGACGTCGAGCAGGTCGTCGATGATCTGCGCCTGGCTGCGCACCGCCTGGAGGATCGCCTGCGACGCCTTGCTCATCACCGCCGAGCCGCGGATCACCGGCAGCCGGGAGAGCAGCTCGGCATTGAGCTGGATGAGGTTCAGCGGATGCTTCAGCTCGTGGGACATGACCGCGAAGAACTGGTCCTTGCGCAGGTTCGACGCCTGGGTACGCTCCAGCTCGGTTTCCTGGGCCATTTCCTGGCGCTTGCGCTGGGTCAGGTCGCGGGCGATCTTCACGTAGCCGCGCACCTGGCCGCTGCCCAGCGGGGTGACCACGCCGCTGCAGAAGAGCCGGCTGCCGTCCTTGCGCCGGTGCCAGCGTTCGTCCTCGGCGCGGCCTTCCTGCAGGGCCCGCTGGCGCTCCCTTTCCGCCGCGCCGGAGGCACGGTCCTCGTCGAGGAAGATGACGTCCGCCGACTGCCCGAGCATTTCCGCCTGGGTGTAGCCGAAGATCAACTCGGCGCCGCGGTTCCAGCTGGTGGCGATGCCGTCGGTGTCCATGGTGATGATGGCGTAGTCGCAGGTGCTCTCGGCGACCAGCCGCATGCGCTCTTCCTCCTCGCGCAGCGCCTGCTCGGCCTGGCGCCGCGCGGTGATCTCGATGAAGGTCAGCACCGCGCCGTCGATGCGGTCCTCGGTGGTGCGGTAGGGCAGCAGGCGGGCGATGAACCAGCGCCCGTCGAGGCTCGGCACCTCGCGCTCGATCAGCCCCAGCGACTCGAACACCCTGGTGGCGTCGGCGGCCAGTTCGTCGTAGTCGAGGCGATGGGTGATGTCGAGCAGCGAGCGCCCGGCATCGGCCGCGATGATGCTGAAGATGTCGGTGGCGCGGGGCGTGTACCACTTGATGCGCAGGCCGCGGTCGACGAACACGGTGGCGATGTCGGTGGAGGCGATCAGGTTCTGCAGGTCGTCATTGACCTTGCCGGTCTCCTCGACCTTGGCCTTGAGCTCGTGATTGACGGTGATCAGTTCCTCGTTGATCGACTGCAGCTCTTCCTTGCTGGTTTCCAGCTCCTCGGTCGCCGAGCGCAGTTCCTCGTTGATCGCCTGCAGTTCCTCGTTGGAGGCCTTGAGTTCCTCGTTGGAGGTTTCCGACTGCTCGATGGTGGTCTGCAGCTGCTCCTTGGTGCGCGCCAGCTCGTCTTCCAGCTGCGCGACCACCCCGTCGCGCACCGGCGAGGCCTCGCCGCCCTCGTCGACGAAGGCGTCCTCGATTTCGTCGAACAGCACCAGCAGGTACTGCTCCCCGCTCTCGGGGTCATGGAAGGGGCGCACCAGCACGTTGATCAGGACCACACCGTCGCGGCGGGTCAGGCGCACGCGCCGCGCCTCCACGCTCTTGTGCGTGTGCACCGCCTGGAACAGCGCCGTGCGCAGCTCGGGGCGCAGTTCCGGATGCACCAGCCGGAGCAGGTCGTGGGACGGCTCGCCACCGGTGTAGCGGAGGAAATGCCCGGCGCGCTCGGACATGTGCACGATCTGCGCGTCCGGCCGGATGACCACGCTGGGCGGCGCATAGTGTTCGAGCGCGCGCTGGTGGACCTCGGCGAACACGCCGGCGCGGCGGCCGCGCGGCGCGTTCTTTTCCAGCGCCGAACCGCGCGGGAACTCGTCCGTCGCCATCACCGGCGTGTGCCGGCTGAGGGCGCCGAGGCGGGCCTGGTAGATGCGGTTCTTCTTGTCCACCGGGGTGAACAGGTCGGGGCAGGCGTCGGCCGATTCGGAGCTGCCGAGGAACAGGTAGCCGCCCGGACGCAGGGCGAAGTGGAACATCTTCAGCACGTCGCGCTGCACGTCGCGGTCGAGATAGATCAGCAGGTTGCGGCAGCTGATCAGGTGCAGCTTGGAGAACGGCGGGTCGCGCAGCAGGTTGTGCTGGGCGAACAGCACCTTCTCGCGCACCTCCTTCTTGATGCGGTAGTGCCGCTGCTCCTTGAGGAAGAACTGGCGCAGCCGGGTGGGGCTGACGTCGGTGGCGATGGCCTCCGGGTACAGCGCCTGGCGCCCCTGGCAGAGCGCGCGCTCGTCGATGTCCGTGGCGAACACCTGGATCTTCGCCGGCTTGTTGACCAGCGCCGCCTGGTCGCACAGCAGCATGGCCAGCGAGTAGGCCTCCTCGCCGGTCGAGCAGCCCGATACCCAGGCCCGCACGTTGGGGTCGTTGTCGAACGCCTCGCCGAACAGCCGCGGGACGATGTCGCGCTCCAGCGCCTCGAACGCCTCGCGGTCGCGGAAGAAGTTGGTCACGCCGATCAGCAGGTCGCCGAGCAGCGCCTGGGTTTCCTTCGCGGTGCTGCGCAGCAGGTCGCGGTAGGCGCTCAGCGTCGGTTGCGCGTTGACCTGCATGCGCCGCTCGATGCGGCGCAGCACGGTAGCGCGCTTGTAGTGCTTGAAGTCGTGCCCGGTGCGGGTCCGCAGCAGCACGATGATCTCGCGCAGGGCCGCCTCGTCGCTGGCCATGCCGTCGCCGGCTTCCACCTCGGCGCCGAACCCGTCCTCGTCGCTGTGCGGCAGCTCGATGCGCCGGGCGTTGCCCCACAGGGTCATGAGCAGGTGGGGCATCTCGGCGGCCGGCAGGACGAAGTCGACCTTGCCGGTTTCGATGGCGCTGCGCGGCATCGAGTCGTATTCGGCGTCGTCGGGGCTCTGGACGAGCGTGATGCCGCCCTGTTCCTTGATGCGGGCGAGGCCGACCGAACCGTCGGCGCCGTTGCCGGACAGGATGACGGCGAAGGCATGGTTCTGGTGGACGTCGGCCAGCGTGCGCAGGAAGAGGTCGATCGCCACCTGGCGCCCGAGCTTCGGGTCCGGCTGCGTCACGCTCAGGTAGCCGTCGTTCATCGACAGCATCCGGCCCGGGGCGATCACGTAGACGTGGTTCTTCTCCAGCCGCGTGGTGTCGGTGACCTGCAATACCTTCATCGACGTGGCCTTGCCGAGGATCTGCGCCGCCTGGCTGTCGTGGTGGGGGGACAGGTGCATGACCACCACGAAGGCCATGCCGGTGTTCGCCGGGGTCTGCTCCATGAAGGCCAGCAGCGCCTTGAGGCCGCCCGCGGAGGCGCCGATGCCGACCACCGGGAAATCCAGATCGCTTCGTGCGAGGTGCCGGTAGTTGACCGGTTGAGAGGACGTGTCTTGCTCCGATTGTTGTTTCATGCAGCCCTCTGCGCGATTGGACGTCTGGCAGATCTTCCCCTGACCGGCCTGTTCGCTCCCCCCTTGGAGCGACCCGGGAGTATTGCACGTTCGCCGAGGCGTCCAAAGGCCGGAGGCGGTTTCGCTAAGCCCCTCGAACGATGCGGCGCAGCAGGAACCGGTTGGGGTGGCAGGCCTCGGCGACCGCCCGCGGCAACGGCAGCGGCTCGCCCTCGATCCAGGCCGCCAGCAGCTCGGCGGCCAGCGGCGCGGTGACCAGCCCGCGCGAGCCGTGCGCGGCGTTGACGTACAGGCCCGGCAGCCAGGGACAGGGCCGGTCCGGGCGCTGGCGGGCGTCCTTGCCGAGCACCGCGTAGGTCGTGGCGAAGGCCTCGGCGTCGGCCAGCGGGCCCACCAGCGGCAGGTAGTCCGGGGTGGTGCAGCGGAACGCCACACGCCCGTCCAGCATGCCCGGCGCCAGGTCGTCGACGTTCAGACGGCCGGCAAGCTCCATGGAGATCGCGCGCAGCAGCTCGAGGTTGGAGCGGTGTTCGGCCTCCGAGGGCGTGCAGTCCTGCCGCTCGAACTCGAAGCTGGCGCCGAGCGTGTGTTCGCCCCCGCGCACCGGCGCCACGTAGCCTTCGGCGCAGAGCACGGTGCGCAGTTCGCGGCTGGCCGGGCTGGCGGGCAGCCGGGTGATCTGCCCGCGGATGCGCTTGAGCGGCAGCCAGGTGCTCTGGGCGAAGGCGGCGCTGTCGGCTGCGGTGCAGAGCACCACCACCGGCGCCTCGGCGAGCGTCGCTTGGCCGTCGCCGACCTGCCAGCCGGCGCCGCCGCGCTGCAGCGTCAGCGCGCGGGTGTGGGTGCGCAGTTCGATGTTCGGATGGCTCGCCAGCAGGCGGCACAGCGCCGGCGGATGCAGCCAGCCGGCCTCGGGGAACAGCAGGCCGCCGCAGGGCAGGCCGACGCCGGCGCGGGCCTCGGCCTGTGCGCGGTCGAGCGGCTGCAGCAGTTGCCGCGGGTAGGCCTGCGCCAGCGCCTGCTGGCGCCTGGCTTCGGCCTCGTCGAAGGCCAGTTGCAGCACGCCGCAGGCCGACCAGTCGCGGCCCTGCTGCAGCCGCGAGAGCAGCCGGCGGGTGTGCCCGAAGCCGCTGACCACCAGCTGCGACAGCGCGGTGCCGTGTGCCGACAGCTTCAGGTAGAGCACGCCCTGCGGGTTGCCGGAGCCTTCCTGCGCCGGCTCGGCATGGCGCTCGATCAGCGTGACCTGCCAGCCGCGCTGCGCCAGGCTCGCGGCGGTCGCGCAGCCGGCCAGCCCGGCGCCGATCACCACCGCGCGACGCGCTTGCTGCTGCGGTGGACGGGCGTACCAGGGCGCAACCGCGGCATCGGGCCGGCCGACGAAGCGCCCGCGGAGGATTTCCCGCTTGTGTCCGTAGCCCGGCACCCGCTGCATGTCGAAGCCCGCTTCGATCAGCCCGCGGCGCACGAAGCCGGCGCTGGTGAAGGTGCCCAGCGTCGCCCCGGGCGCCGACAGCCGCGCCAGCAGGGCGAACAGCTCGGGTTGCCACATCTGCGGGTTCTTCGCCGGGGCGAAGCCGTCGAGGAACCAGGCGTCGACGTGCGCATCGAGGGTCGGCAGCAGCTCCATCACGTCCCCCACCAGCAACGTCAGGCTGACCCGCGGGTCATCGAAGCGGAACTGCTGGTAACCCGGGTTGACCGCCACGTAGCGATCCAGCAGCTGCCGCGCCAGCGGCGCCAGGCTCGGCCAGAGCGCAAGCGCGCGGTGCAGGTCGGCCGCGGTCAGCGGGTGCTTCTCGACGCTGACGAAATGCAGCCGGGCATCGGCCGGCGCGCACTGTTCGAACAGCGCCCAGGCGCAGAGGAAGTTGAGGCCGGTGCCGAAGCCCGTCTCGCCGATCACCAGCCGGCCGCCGGGCGGCAGCGCGGCGAAGCGTTCGGCCAGGTCGTTCTGCGCGAGGAACACGTGGCGGGTTTCCTCCAGCCCCGAGGCGCGCGAGAAGTAGACGTCGCCGTACAGGCGCGACTGCGGCTGGCCCTCGGCGTCCCAATCGAGGGCGGCGGGCTGGAATTCTGGCGGGGCGGGACGATCGGACATCGAAAGCGTTACCTTGGCGAAGCCGGCCATTCTAATGGCCTGTGCGGTCGGTGGGTTAATCCGGTTCGGACGCCCCGAACCGGCCAGCCGAAGGCCACCGGCCGCGCCGGGCTTCGCCGTGTTCCAGCCACCGAGGAAGTTGCCATGTTCGAATCCGCCCAGGTCGGCCACGCCGTCGACAAGGACACCTACGAAGCCGAGGAGCCGCTACTGCGCGAGGCCCTGCTGGAAGCGCAGTACGCGCTCAAGGCGCAGGCGCGCTTTCCGGTGCTGCTGCTGATCAATGGCATCGAGGGCGCCGGCAAGGGCGAGACGGTCAAGCTGCTCGCCGAGTGGATGGACCCGCGGCTGATCCGTGTCGAGAGCTTCTACTCGCAGACCGACGAGGAGCGCAGCCATCCGCCGGCCTGGCGCTACTGGCGCAAGCTGCCGCCGAAAGGGCGGATGGGCGTGTTCTTCGGCAACTGGTACAGCGAGATGCTGCACGACCGCGTCCACGATCGCCTCGACGACGCCGGGCTGGAGCGAGCGCTCGACCACGCGCAGCGGCTGGAGCGGCTGCTGACCGACGACGGCATGCTGCTGTTCAAGTTCTGGTTCCACCTGTCCAGGAAGCAGATGCAGGCGCGCCTGGACAGCCTCAAGGACGACCCGCTGCACAGCTGGCGCATCAGCCCGCTGGACTGGCAGCAATCGAAGACCTACGACAGCTACGTCCGCCATGGCGAGCACGTGCTGCGCCGCAGCAGCCGCGACCACGCGCCCTGGTACGTGATCGAGGGCGCCGATGAGCGCTATCGCAACCTGGCGGTCGGGCGCATCCTGCTCGAGGGCCTGCAGGCGGCGCTGGCGCAGCAGCCGGCGGCGGTGGCGCCGCCGCACAGCGCACCGGTCGCCGCCAGCCTGGACGGGCGCAACCTGCTGGACAGCCTCGACCTGTCGCAGTCGCTGTCCAAGGGCGACTACAAGCGCCGCCTGCTGGAGGAACAGGGACGGCTGTCGCAGCTGATGCGCGACCGCAAGCTGCGCGAGCGCGCCGTGGTGGCGGTGTTCGAGGGCCACGACGCGGCCGGCAAGGGCGGTGCGGTGCGCCGCGTCACCGGCGCGCTCGACCCGCGTCTGTATCGCGTGGTGCCGGTGGCCGCGCCGACCGACGAGGAACAGGCGCAGCCGTGGCTCTGGCGCTTCTGGCGCAACGTCCCCGAGCACGGCAACCTGACCATCTTCGACCGTTCCTGGTACGGCCGCGTGCTGGTCGAGCGGGTCGAGGGCTTCTGCTCGCCAGCCGAATGGCTGCGCGCCTACGACGAGATCAACGACTTCGAGGAACAGCTGGTCGAGGCCGGCGTGGTGGTGGTCAAGTTCTGGCTGTCGATCGACAAGCAGACCCAGCTGGAACGCTTCGAGGCGCGCGAGAAGGACCCGCTCAAGCGCTTCAAGATCACCGAGGAGGACTGGCGCAACCGCGAGAAGTGGGACGCCTACAACCTGGCGGTCAACGACATGGTCGCCCGCACCAGCACCGAGATCGCGCCCTGGACGCTGATCGAGGCCAACGACAAGCGTTTCGCCCGGGTGAAGGTGCTGCGCACCCTCGGCGACGCGCTGGAGGCGGCGCGCGACGGCTGAGCCGCCATGGCCGGCTATACGTCCGCTGAATGGTCGTCGCCGCCCCGATTTGCCGCGGCCTATGATCGGTCCATCGTCCATTCGAACAACAACCGAGGTGTGCCATGCGTGAAGTGGTAATCGTCGACAGCGTGCGGACCGGCCTGGCCAAGTCCTACCGCGGCAAGTTCAACATCACCCGGCCCGACGACATGGCGGCCCACTGCGTCGACGCCCTGCTGTCGCGCAACGACCTGGACCCGGCGCTGGTCGAGGACTGCATCGTCGGTGCCGGCGCCAACGAGGGCGCGCAGGGCCACAACATCGGCCGCAACGTCGCCGTGCTGTCGCGCCTGGGCACCCAGACCGCCGGCATGACCCTCAACCGCTTCTGCTCCTCGGGCTTGCAATCGATCGCCATCGCGGCGAACCAGATCGCCTCCGGATGCAGCGAGGTGATCGTCGCCGGCGGCGTCGAATCGATCACCATGACTGCCAAGAACCGCAACACCGAGAACCTGATCAACCCGATGCTGCAGGAGCGGGTGCCGGGCATCTACCACAGCATGGGCCAGACCGCCGAGCTGGTCGCCCGCCGCTACAACATCAGCCGCGAGTACCAGGACCGGTACGCCCTGCAGAGCCAGCAGCGCACCGCGAAAGCGCAGGCCGAGGGGCTGTTCGCCGACGAGATCGTGCCGATGAGCGTGCGCTACATGGTCGAGGACAAGGCCACCGGCGAGAGGAAGATCCTCGAAGGCGTGGTCGACCGCGACGACTGCAACCGCCCGGACACCACCCTCGAAGGCCTGGCCTCGCTCAAGCCGGCCTTCGCCGAGGACGGTTCGGTGACCGCCGGCAACGCCTCGCAACTGTCCGACGGCGCCTCCATGACGCTGGTGATGAGCCTGGACAAGGCGCTGGAACTGGGCCTCAAGCCGAAGGCAATCTTCCGCGGCTTCACCGTCGCCGGCTGCGAGCCGGAGGAGATGGGCATCGGCCCGGTGTTCGCCGTGCCGCGCCTGCTCAAGGCGCGCGGCCTGAAGGTCGAGGACATCGACCTGTGGGAACTGAACGAGGCCTTCGCCTCGCAGTGCCTGTACTGCCGCGACACCCTGGGCATCGACAACGAGAAATACAACGTCAACGGCGGCTCGATCTCCATCGGCCACCCGTTCGGTATGACCGGCTCGCGCACCACCGGCCACCTGATCCGCGAACTGCAGCGCCGCAACCTGCGCTACGGTGTGGTGACCATGTGCGTCGGCGGCGGCATGGGCGCGGCGGGGCTGTTCGAAGCCTATCGTTGATCGCACCGGTGTTCGGTTGATGAAAGGGCCCACCCGGCAGCGGGTGGGCCCTTTCTTTTTGTATATCGGTCGTACTCGGAGTGTGGCTTTGCACGATGCCGCATCCCGCGAACAACCCCCTCTCCCTCCGGGAGAGGGTTGGGGTGAGGGGGGCGCGGCTCCCTTATCCGGCCCTGCGGGCCACCTTCTCCCGGGGGAGAAGGGAAAAGCGGCGTTGGTCCGAGCCTGTAGGAGCGGGCTCTGCCCGCGACCGGCTGCCGGCGATGGCGCGGCTGCGTGCCGCGCCGTTCGCGAGCAAGCTCGCTCCTACGGAAGCGGGGGCGACATTCATTCGCGGTCGAGACCGCACATTGTCCGTGCAGGCAGGTGCCCTGTGGGAACGGCCGGGGCCTCCCTCATCCGGCCTTGCGGCCACCTTACTCCCGGCGGAGAAGGGAAAAGCGGCGTCGGTCCGAGCCTGTAGGAGCGGGCTCTGCCCGCGACCGGCTGCCGGCGATGGCGCGGCTGCGCGTCGGCCCATTCGCGAGCAAGCTCGCTCCTACGAAAGCGGGGGCGACATTCATTCGCGGTCGAGACCGCACATTGTCCGTGCAGGCAGGCGCCCTGTGGGAACGGCCGGGGCCTCCCTCATCCGGCCTTGCGGCCACCTTCTCCCGGCGGAGAAGGGAAAAGCGGCGTCGGTCCGAGCCTGTAGGAGCGGGCTTGCTCGCGACCGGCTGCCGGCGATGGCGCGGCTGCGCGTCGGCGCCATTCGCGAGCAAGCTCGCTCCTACGAAAGCGGGGGCGACATTCATTCGCGGTCGAGACTGCACATTGTCCGTGCAGGCAGGTGCCCTGTGGGAACGGCCGGGGCCTCCCTCATCCGGCCCTGCGGGCCACCTTCTCCCGGGGG
>NZ_KE384429.1:734-5504 GCF_000425625.1 Stutzerimonas azotifigens DSM 17556 | reverse complement strand
CCGAGCCGGGCTTGAGCGCCGTGGCGCCCGGCAGCGGGCTGATGAGGATGCCGCCGGTCTCGGTCTGCCACCAGGTGTCGACGATCGGGCAGCGCTCCTGGCCGATGGTCCTGTGGTACCAGTCCCAGGCTTCCGGGTTGATCGGCTCGCCGACCGAACCCAGCAGGCGCAGCGAGGCGAGGCTGGCGCCCTGCACGCAGGCGCTGCCCTGGGCCATCATGGCGCGGATGGCGGTCGGCGCGGTGTAGAGGATGTTGACCTTGTGCTTGTCCACCACCTGGGCCAGGCGGGTGACGTCCGGGTAGTTCGGCACGCCTTCGAAGAGCAGGGTGGCGCCGCCGTTGGCCAGCGGGCCATAGACGATGTAGCTGTGGCCGGTGACCCAGCCGACGTCGGCGGTGCACCAGTAGATCTCGCCCGGCCGGTAGTCGAACACCCGCTCGTGGGTCATCGAGGCGTAGACCAGGTAGCCGCCGGTGGTGTGCAGCACGCCCTTGGGCTTGCCGGTCGAGCCGGACGTATAGAGGATGAACAGCGGCTCCTCGGCACCCATCTCCTTCGGCGCGCAGACGCTGCCGGCGACCCTCATCAGGTCCTCGTACCAGATGTCGCGGTGGGCGTGCCACTTGATGCTTCCGCCGGTGCGCTTGCAGACGATGATCTTCTGCACGCTGCTGGTGTCCGGATGGGTCAGCGCCTCGTCGACGTTCTCCTTCAGCGGGGTGCGCTTGCCGCCGCGCACGCCTTCGTCGGCGGTGATCACTACCTTGGACTTGCAATCGATGATGCGCCCGGCCAGCGCCTCGGGCGAGAAGCCGCCGAACACCACCGAGTGGATCGCGCCGATGCGCGCGCAGGCGAGCATCGCCACCACGGCTTCCGGAATCATCGGCATGTAGATGGTCACCACGTCGCCGCGGTGCACGTCCTGGCCGCGCAGGGCGTTGGCGAACCTGCACACCTGCTCGTGCAGCTCGCGGTAGGTAATTTCCTTGTGCTCGGACGGGTCGTCGCCTTCCCAGATGATCGCCACCTGATCGCCACGCTCCTCGAGGTGGCGGTCCAGGCAGTTGTAGGAGACGTTGAGGGTGCCGTCGGCGAACCACTTGATGTCGACGTGGTGGTCGTCGAAGGTGGTCTGCTTGACCTTGCTGAAGGGTTTGATCCAGGTAAGCCGCTGTGCCTGTTCGCGCCAGAAACCGTCGGGGTTGACCACCGACTGCTGGTACATGGCCTTGTAGGTGGCCTCGTCGGTCAGGGTCTGGGAAGCGACTTCGGGGCGCACGGGGAATAGGGTAGCTGTCATGGCGGTCCTCAACCTGCTCTGAAATTCTTGTTCCTCCTTTTTACGGGCTGCTTCGGTGCCGGGCTATTAAACGATAGTGGAGTGTCGGTACGACCAAGGTGGCATTTCTCCGTGGCCCGGTTGCGCTGCGCGAGCCATCGCAACGGGGCGACAACGGGCCATGTCGTCATACAACTTGGTGGTAAGATGCTCGCATTTCCTTGTCACCGGACGCCCCGCCATGGATACGCCAACGCCACAACCGCGCGCTCGTCGCAAGCACCGCAGCCTCGCCCAGGAACTGGTCGCGGAGCTGTCGCAGCAGATTCGCGACGGGGTGATCAAGCGGGGCGAGAAGCTGCCCACCGAGTCGGCGATCATGGAGGCCCAGGGCGTCAGCCGCACGGTGGTGCGCGAGGCGCTGTCGCGGCTGCAGGCCTCGGGGCTGGTGGAAACCCGCCACGGCATCGGCACCTTCGTGCTGGATGCGCCGAACACCATCGGCCTGCGCATCGACCCGGCGACCATCGTGACCCTGCGCGACGTGCTGGCGATTCTCGAACTGCGCATCAGCCTCGAGGTGGAGTCGGCCGGGCTCGCCGCGCAGCGCCGCACGCCGGAGCAGTTGGAGGCGATGCGCGAGTTTCTCGAGGCGTTGAACCACGGCACCCCGCCGGGCGGCGACGGCGTGGCGTCGGACTTCCAGTTTCACCTGCAGATCGCCGAGGCGACCGGCAACCGCTATTTCAGCGACATCATGAATCACCTGGGGGCGGCGATCATTCCGCGCACCCGGCTGAACTCGGCGCGGCTGGCCCACGACAGCCAGCAGCACTACCTGCAGCGGCTGGCGCGCGAGCACCAGGAAATCTACGACGCCATCGCCCGCCAGGACCCGGACGCCGCCCGCGCCGCCATGCGCCTGCACCTGACCAACAGCCGCGAGCGGCTGCGCCAGGCGCACGAGGAAGCCGAGGCGATGCGCAGCTGAGGACTCAGCGCAGCTTGTGCGTGGCGAGGATGACGATGCCGGTGACCACCACCAGGCCGCCGAGGATCTGCACCGGGCTCAGCGTCTGGCCGAGCACGATCCAGCCGAGCACCAGGGTGGCCACCGGCTCCATGTTCATCACCGGCGCATTGCGCGGCATGTCCAGCCGCGGAATCAGCACGAACAGCACCGAGAAGCCGGCGCCGTAGAACAGCGTCAGCAGCACCAGGCCGGTCCAGCCGGCGGTGCTGCCCGGCACGTTCAGGCCGCCGGGCAGCAGGTCGGCCGCGCCCAGCGCGGCGGCGGTGCCGAAGGCGATCATCATGGTCAGCATGCTGCGCTGCGCGCCGGGCATGCCGGACAGCTTGTGATCGGTGACCCACAGGGCGCAGGCGAACACCGTCGCCCCGACGAAGGCCAGGCCGATGCCCAGCAGCCAGTCGCTGCCGACCGGACGCTCGCCTCCGAGGCGCGCCGGCACGTCCAGCGCCAGCACCAGGCCGAACAGGATCAGCCCCATCAGCATCGCCGCCCGCGGCGTCGGCCGCGGCCCGCCGAGGCCCCAGGTGAGCAGCGCCAGCAGGATCGGAAAGAGGTTGGCCACCAGCAGGGCCAGGGCCACCGGCACGCGCGCCACCGCCGAATACAGGCACAGGCTCTGCACGCCGATCAGCAACCCCAGCAGCAGCTGCCAGCGCCAGGCCCCCGGGGCGAGGCGGATCGGTTGCCGGCGGACCGTCAGCAGCGTGGCCAGCGCGAGGAAGGTCACGCCGGAGCGGCAGAGCACCGCCAGCACCACGCCGGCGCCGCTGTCGAAGGCGATGCGCGCCGCGATGTGGTTGCTGGCGAGGGTGCAGCCGATGCAGAGCAGGATCAGGACGGCGACGTGGCGGGGGAAGGACGCGGGTGTGGAATGGGCGATCATGGGGATGGCTGTTGAAGAGTGGGACACGGCCGCGGGGCAGGCGAAGCGGTGGACGCCGTAGGCCGCGCGGGCGGCCCGTCAGAGTACCAGCTTGCGGGCTGGCATGAGCCGGCTTTCATGCAGCCGCCTGTTCACCTCGAGGCTGCCAGCGCCTGATGGGCAATCCCGGGCGTTTTCGCCTAAAGTTGTACGATGACTTGGCTAGGCGAGGCCGGGCCTTGTCGCGGCCTTCCGCGCAGGAAGACCGTAGCGGCCCGGCGTGGCCGACCGATGGACGGTCGGTCGTCTGACGGCCGCGCCCATTTCAATAACAAGAAGGATCACTGCATGACCGCTTCCCCGACGCCCGTCTGCGGCAATGACGACCGCATCGCCTGGCTGCGCCTGCGCTCGATCGCGCTGCCGTTGCCCACCCCCATCAGCGACGCCAAGGTCCTGACCGGCCGGCAGAAGCCGATGACCGAAGTCGCCATGCTGGTCGCCGAATTGCAGACACGCGAAGGCCATTCCGGGCTCGGCTTCAGCTACGCCAAGCGCGCCGGCGGCCCCGGGCAGTACGCCCATGCGCTGGAGCTGGCGCCCAACCTCATCGGCGAAAATCCCAGCGACATCGCCCGCCTGTGGGACAGGCTGTGCTGGGCGGGCGCCTCGGTCGGTCGCAGCGGCCTGGCATGCCAGGCCATCGCCGCCTTCGACGTGGCCCTGTGGGACCTGAAGGCACGCCGTGCGGGCCTGTCGCTGGCCCGCCTGCTGGGCGCGCAGCGCGATTCGGTGCGCTGCTACAACACCTCGGGCGGCTTCCTGCATACGCCGCTGGAGCAGCTGCTGGAAAACACCGACCGCTCGCGCGAGAAGGGGATCGGCGGCATCAAGCTCAAGGTGGGCCAGCCGGATACCGCGCTGGACCTGCACCGGGTCGGCCGGGCGCGGGAACACCTGGGCGACCGCTTTCCGCTGATGGTCGATGCCAACCAGCAGTGGGACCGGCCGACCGCCCGGCGCATGTGCCGCCAGCTGGAGCCGTTCGGGCTGATCTGGATCGAGGAGCCGCTGGACTGCTACGACGTCGAGGGCCACGCCGAGCTGGCCAGGCTGTTCGACACCCCCATCGCCACCGGGGAAATGCTCACCAGCCCGGCCGAGCACTGGGAGTTCATCCGCCAGCGCGGGGCCGACTTCCTCATGCCGGACGCACCGCGGCTGGGCGGCATCACGCCCTATCTGCGGGTGCAGACGTTGGCCGAGCAGGCTGGCCTGACGCTTGCGCCGCATTTCGCGATGGAGCTGCACGTCCACCTGGCTGCCACCCATGTGCGCGAGCCCTGGGTGGAACACTTCGAGTGGCTGGAGCCGCTGTTCGAAGAGCGGCTAGAAATCCGCGAAGGGCGGATGCTGGTGCCGAACCGCCCGGGGTTGGGGCTGACCCTGAGCGAGCAGGCGGTGGCCTGGACCGTCCAGCAGGCCGAGGTGGGGGATCGGCCCTGAGTCACGACGAGGGAACGCAGCGCCGGCATCGGATCCGTTCGCGACCAAGGTCGCTCCTACATCCAGTGCCGGTCTCGCTGCCGG
>NZ_KE384429.1:0-414 GCF_000425625.1 Stutzerimonas azotifigens DSM 17556 | reverse complement strand
CCCACCGTAGGAGCGAGCTTGCTCGCGAAGGAACGCAGCGCCGGCGTCGAATCCGTTCGCGACCAAGGTCGTTCCTACATCCGGGGCCGGTCTCGCTGCCGGCCCTGTAGATACCGTCTTGAGCCCTAGTGGGCAAGGGCCAGTTTAGGGTCGAAAGGCTGGCCGGATTTCAGTACCCCATAGGCGATGTGCAATAGCTTGCGCATGGCGGCACAGACGATCTGCTTGCCGGTCTTGCCCCTGGCTTTCAAGCGGTCCCGCAGAGCGCTGATGGCGGCGTTGTGCTTGAGCGAGCAAACAGCCGGCATATAGAGCCCAGCCCTCAGGCGAGACGAGCCCGTTCGAGATATGCGCGTCTGGCCCTTGTAGGTGCCGGACTCCTGCAGCTTGGGGTTCAATCCGGCAAAGGCGGTG
>NZ_AUDU01000082.1 GCF_000425625.1 Stutzerimonas azotifigens DSM 17556 | reverse complement strand
GGGCACGGCTTCCTGACCTTCCCCCGATGATCAGTCGGGAACTATCACCCCGGATGGCGTGGTAGTCGAGATACAAGGGTGGGCTTCAGCCCACCAACGAGAGATGCGGTAGTTCAAGACCTTGGTGGGCCGAAGCCCGCCCGGACAGGTACGTACGGGGGATGGAGGGGCGTAGGGTGGAAAACCGCGAAGCGTTTTCCACGCGGACACGGGACGATGTGCCCTACGAACGGCCGGGCAGGCCGCGATACCGGCCAAACCAACGCGTGGATGAGGCTGCGCCGTCATCCACCCTACTCATCGACGACGCAGGCGCGGCAGCCAGGCGTCCTGCAGCAGCCAGCGCCAGGCCTCGCCGCGCCCGTGTCCGCGCGGCACCGGCCGGCCGGGCTGCGGATCGTCCCAGAACGGCCGCTGGCTCTCGGCCAGCACGTCGGCGCGGCTGAGCCCCAGGTCCTTCATCGCCGCGGCATCGAGCCGCGCCAGCTGCCGGCGCTGGGCGGCCAGTTCGTTCCAGCGCCGCAGCCGGAGCATCAGCCGCACCCACCCATTCTGCGAAGCCGTGCGCCCGTTCGCGCTCACGACAGTCTGCTGCCTTTTCATCGTTCGCCCTCCTGTATCGGATGGCGCCAGTGTCGAACCCGGCGTACGATCATTCCAACGAATGTTTCTGATGCAGCCCATCTCGGAGATTGATGAATGGCCAGCTACCCCGCGATCGATACCGAACTGCTGCGCAGTTTCGTGGCCATCGCCGACCACGGCGGCTTCACCCGCGCGGCCGAGGCGGTCAATCGCACCCAGTCGGCAATCAGCATGCAGATGAAACGGCTCGAGGAAGATGTGCTGCAGCGACCGCTGTTCGAACGCAGCGGCCGACAGGTGCGGCTGACCGCCGAGGGCCAGGTGCTGCTCGGCTACGCGCGGCGCATCCTCAAGCTGCACGGCGAGGTGATGACCACCCTGCGCCAGCCGCACATGGTCGGCTCGGTGCGCATCGGCACCCCGGACGACTACGTGATGCGCTTCCTGCCCGGCATCCTCGCGCGCTTCGCCCAGAGCTATCCGCTGGTGCAGGTGGAGGTGCACTGCGAGCCCTCGACCCAGTTGTTGCAGCGCCGAGACCTGGACCTGACCATCGTCACCCGCGAACCGGGCACCGAGATCGGCCAGTTGCTGCGCCAGGAGCGCTTCGTCTGGGCCGAGGCAGCGGGCTTCGACGTGCATGAGCAGCGCCCGATTCCGCTGGCGATGTTCAACGCCGACTGCTTCTGCCGCGCCTGGGCCTGCAACGCGCTGGACGCCCTCGAAGTGCCCTACCGCATCGCCTACACCAGCCCCAGCCTGTCGGCGATCATGGCCGTGGTCGGCGCCGGGCTGGCGGTCACCGCCCAGCTGCAGAGCCTGATCTCGCCGGAGCTGCGCACCCTCGGCAGCGCCGAGGGCCTGCCCGACCTGCCGCTGAGCAGCATCGTGCTGGTGCGCAATCAGCACAACCGCAGCGAAGTCAGCGAGATGCTGGCCGAACACATCGTCGAGGGGTTCAGATTGTAGGAGCTGCGGGCCGTAGGGTCGGGCGTAGGGTGGGCTTCAGCCCACCAATCCACCGCGCGGCTGGTGGGCTGAAGCCCACCCTCCATCCAGACATGCACCGAATCGTCGCCCCGGCGAAGGCCGAGGCCCAGACAAGCGCGCACGGCTGTGCCATACGAACGACCCGGCATCGGCCCAAACCCACGCGTGGTGGGAAGCTGCGCCGTCATCCACCCCTGCGCCTCCGCCGCCGGGTGGGCGTAGGGTGGGCTTCAGCCCACCGAGGCTCGGTTGGTGGGTGGTGGGCTGAAGCCCACCCTACCTTCGTCAAGGCATACACCAGCCCCGTCGCGGAGACGAGCGTCGTAGAGTGGAAAACCGCAAAGCGTTTTCCACGCGCGCGGTTGTGCCATACGAACGCCCCGGCACCGGCCCAAACCCACGCGTGGATGAGGCGGCGCCGCCACCCCCTGTGCCGGGCTCACAGTTCCTTTTCCATCGATCCGCACAGCTCCGCCGCGCGCAGCAGCGCGGCGGTGAGGCTGTGGCGTTCCCACTCCGGCAGGGCGGCGAAGCGGGCGCTGAATTCCGGGGGCAGCAGCGGCGGCGCCTCGCGCAGCAGCGCGCGGCCGGCCTCGCTGATCAGCAGCCAGTGGCGGCGCCGGTCCTGTTCGTCGCGCTGCCGTTGCAACAGGCCGCGCTCCTCCAGCCGCTCGAGCACGCCCGAGAGCGTCGCCGCGGTGAGGCTGACGCGCCGGCTGAGGACGCTGGCGGTGGTGCGCCCCTCCGCTACCAGCACCTGCAGGATCATCAGTTGCACCGGCGTGAGCCCACCAAAGCGGGCGACCCGCTTGGCATGCACTTCGCCGTCCTGCTGCAGGCGTCGCATGGCCTGGAACAGCGGCAGTTCGAACGCCTGTGTGCGTGACAGATTCGTTTCATTCAAAAGCTTTTTCTTTTCCATTCAACCAATACTTCCGGTCAGGAAACTTTGACATCAAACCATTATTTTGTTTTGGTATCAAACCTTGACGGCGCCCGGGCAGCGCGCGACGGGCTTCGCCGAGTACCCGCGAACAGCGCGGCGAAAACCCGGCGATACGCTGGTCCAAAAGGCCGAACCAAGGCCCTCGGGCGTCAGTCCACATCCCCAACGGCAACCCGGTAAGGACGATATGTGTGGCATAGCTGGAGAACTTCGTTTCGATAACCGCCCGGCCGACATGGCGGCGGTCGAACGCATCACCCAACACCTGACCGCCCGCGGCCCGGACGCGAGCGGCTTTCACAGCCAGGGCCCGTTGGCCCTTGGCCATCGCCGACTGAAGATCATGGACCTGTGCGAGGCCTCGGGCCAGCCGATGGTCGATCCCGCCCTCGGGCTGGCGATGGTCTTCAACGGCGCCATCTACAACTACCCCGAGCTGCGCGCCGAGCTCGAAGGCCTCGGCTACCGCTTCTTCTCCGAAGGCGACACCGAGGTGCTGCTCAAGGCCTATCACGCCTGGGGCGAGTCGATGCTGCCGCGCCTGAACGGCATGTTCGTCTTCGCCATCTGGGAACGCGATAGCCAGCGCCTGTTCGTCGCCCGTGACCGCCTCGGCATCAAGCCGCTGTACTTCTCGCGCACCAGCGAGCGCCTGCGCTTCGCCTCGACCCTGCCGGCGCTGCTGCAGGGCGGCGACATCCCCGGGCAACTGAACCCGGCGGCGCTGAACTTCTACATGAGCTTCCACGCGGTGGTGCCGGCGCCGGACACCCTGATCGCCGGCATCGAGAAGCTGCCGCCGGCCAGCTGGATGCGCGTCGACGCCGCCGGCCGGGTCACCCAGGAGCGCTGGTGGAAGCTGGATTTCGGACCCAACGAGGACGAGCGCGGCTTCGGCCTTGAGGACTGGAAGGCGCGCGTGCTCGACACCCTGCGCGACGCCGTGGCGATTCGCCAGCGCGCGGCGGTGGACGTCGGCGTGCTGCTGTCCGGCGGCGTCGATTCCAGCCTGCTGGTCGGACTGCTGCGCGAGGCCGGGGTCGGCGACAACCTGCTGACCTTCTCCATCGGCTTCGAGGATGCCGGCGGCGAGCGCGGCGACGAATTCAAGTACTCGGACCTCATTGCCAGGCACTTCAATACCCGCCACCACCAGCTGCGCATCCAGGAGCACGAGATCCTCGAGCACCTGCCGGCGGCCTTCCGCGCCATGAGCGAGCCGATGGTCAGCCACGACTGCATCGCCTTCTACCTGCTGTCGCGGGAAGTCTCGAAGCACTGCAAGGTGGTGCAGAGCGGCCAGGGCGCCGACGAGCTGTTCGCCGGCTACCACTGGTACCCGCAGGTGGACGGCGCGCAGGATCCGGTGGCGGCCTACCTCGCCGCCTTCCGCGACCGCAGCTTCGAGGAATACCGCGAGCTGATGCAGGAGAAATGGGTCGGCGGCGACTTCTCCGGCGACTTCGTTCGCCAGCACTTCGCCGAGCCCGGCGCCGAAGCCGCGGTGGACAAGGCCCTGCGCATCGACAGCACGGTGATGCTGGTCGACGACCCGGTCAAGCGGGTGGACAACATGACCATGGCCTGGGGCCTGGAAGCGCGGGTACCGTTCCTCGACTACCGCGTGGCCGAGCTGTCGGCACGCATTCCGGCGCAGTACAAGCTGCCCGACGGCGGCAAGCACGTGCTCAAGGAGGCCGCGCGCCAGGTCATTCCGGCGGAGGTCATCGACCGGCCGAAGGGCTATTTCCCGGTGCCGGGGCTCAAGCACCTGCAGGGCGCGACCCTCGACTGGGTGCGCGAACTGCTGCTCGATCCGAGTCAGGAGCGCGGGCTCTACGAGGCGAAGGCGCTGGACAAGCTGCTGTCCGATCCGGATGGCCAGCTGACACCGCTGCGCGGCTCCAAACTCTGGCAGCTGGCGGCAGTCAATCTGTGGTTGAGCGAACAGGGACTCTAGGGACATGCAGAAGTCTCAAGCCTACGGCCAGCGCCTGCTGCGCGGCCAGACACCGACCTACCAGCGCCTCCAGCAGCGCCTGGCCGAAGACGGCCGCGAGGAGCCCTCGGGCCCGGTCAGCCTCGACTGCGGCTGGGGCCGCGTGCTCATCGGCCACACCTACCCCGATCCGGCCACGCTGGCCGCCGACCTGCTCAACGAGAAGCCCGGCGACCGCGACCTGGCGCTCTACGTCGCGGCGCCGCAGCAGGTGCTGGCGCAGGCGCCGCAGCAGCTGTTCCTCGATCCGTCCGACACCCTGCGCCTGTGGTTCACCGACTACCGGCCGGCGCCGCGCAGCTTCCGCGGCTTCGGCATGCGCCGCGCGCAGGGCGAGGAGGACTGGGAGGCGATCAACTGCCTGTACCAGAGCCGGCACATGCTGCCGGTCGACCCGCAGCGCTGCACGCCGCACGAACAGGGCGGCCCGGTGTACTGGCTGGCCGAGGACGAGGACACCGGCCAGGTGCTCGGCAGCGTGATGGGCATCAATCACTGCCGCGCCTTCAACGACCCTGAGAACGGCTCCAGCCTCTGGTGCCTGGCGGTGTCGCCGAGCTGCCCGCGCCCGGGCGTCGGCGAAGCGCTGGTGCGGCATCTGGTCGAGCACTACATGGGCCGCGGCCTGGCCTACCTCGACCTGTCGGTGATGCACGACAACCTGCAGGCCAAGGCGCTCTACGCCAAGCTCGGCTTCCGCGACCTGCCGACCTTCACCGTCAAGCGCAAGAACACCTACAACCAGCCGCTGTTCATCGGCCCGGCGCCGGAGGACGACCTCAATCCCTACGCGCGGATCATCGTCGACGAGGCGCGCCGGCGCGGCATCGAGGTCACGGTCGACGACGCCGAGGCCGGGCTCTTCACCCTCACCCACGGCGGCCGCCGGGTGCGCTGCCGCGAGTCGCTGTCGGACCTGACCACGGCGGTCAGCATGACGCTCTGCCAGGACAAGCGCCTGACCCACCGCACCCTGTCGCGCGCCGGGCTGAAGCTGCCGGCACAGCAGTTGGCCGGCACCGCGGCGGACAACGAGGCCTTCCTCGCCCGCCACGGGCGGGTGGTGGTCAAGCCGGTGGACGGCGAGCAGGGCCAGGGCGTAGCGGTGGACATCCGCAGCGTCGAGGAACTGGAAGAGGCCATCGCCCGCGCGCGCGAATTCGACAGCCGGGTATTGCTGGAAAGCTTCCACGAGGGGCTGGACCTGCGCGTGGTGGTGATCGGCTTTCAGGTGGTCGCCGCCGCCATCCGCCGCCCCGCCGAGGTGATCGGCAACGGCCGGCACAGCATCGGCGCGCTGATCGAGGCGCAGAGCCGCCGGCGCCAGGCCGCCACCGGCGGCGAGAGCCGCATCCCGCTGGACGAGGAAACGCACCGTTGCCTGCGCGAAGCGGGTGTCGATTTCGACACCGTGCTGCCCGAGGGCCAGCGCCTGGCAGTGCGCCGCACGGCCAACCTGCACACCGGCGGCACGCTCGAGGACGTCACCGACCGGCTGCACCCGGAATTGCTCGAGGCTTCGGTGAAGGCGGCGCGGGCGCTGGACATCCCGGTGGTCGGCCTCGACTTGCTGGTGCCGGCCGCCGACCGGCCCGAGTACGTGTTCATCGAGGCGAACGAGCGGGTCGGGCTGGCCAACCACGAACCGCAGCCGACCGCCGAACGCTTCGTCGACCTGCTCTTCCCGCTCAGCCACAACCACTGATCCGGCACGGGCGGGCACGGCCTGCTCGCCCGTGAACTCCGCCGGCTCATCCATGTTCCCAACCGGGGTGACAGCCCGTTTTCGTCATCTGGAGTGCGCATGACCCCCAAGTTGCCCGTCCCCGACCTCAACTACCTGCAGCGCGTGCTGCTGGAAATGCTCGCCATTCCCAGCCCCACGGGCTTCACCGACACCATCGTCCGCTACGTCGCCGAACGGCTCGCGGAGCTCGGCATTCCCTTCGAGCTGACCCGCCGCGGCACCATCCGCGCGACCCTCAAGGGCCGCCGCTACAGCCCCGACCGAGCGATCTCGGCGCACGTCGACACCATCGGCGCCATCGTCCGCGAGATCTACCCCAACGGCCGCCTGGGCCTGGCACCGGTGGGCTGCTGGTCGAGCCGCTTCGCCGAGGGCAGCCGCGTCAGCGTGTTCACCGACAGCGGCATCATCCGCGGCAGCGTGCTGCCGCTGCTGGCCTCCGGGCACGCCTTCAACACCGCGGTGGACGAGGCGCCGGTGAGCTGGGACCACGTCGAGCTGCGCCTGGACGCCTACACCTACAGCCGCAACGAAACCTGCGCACTGGGGGTGAACGTCGGCGATTTCGTCGCCTTCGACCCGATGCCGGAGTTCACCGAGACCGGCTACATCAGCGCCCGCCACCTGGACGACAAGGCCGGCGTCGCCGCCCTGCTGACCGCGCTCAAGGCGGTGGTCGAGAGCGGCCGCGAGCCTCCGATCGACTGCCACCCGCTGTTCACCATCACCGAGGAGACCGGCTCCGGCGCCGCCGCCGCGCTGCCCTGGGACGTCAGCGAGTTCGTCGGCATCGACATCGCGCCCTCGGCCAAGGGCCAGGAATCCACCGAGCACTCGGTCACCATCGCCATGCAGGATTCCGGCGGCCCGTACGACTACCACCTGTCGCGGCACCTGCTCAAGCTCGCCGGCGAGCACGAGGTGCCGGTGCGCCGAGACCTGTTCCGCTACTACCACAGCGACGCGCAGTCGGCGGTCACCGCCGGGCACGACATCCGCACCGCGCTGCTGGCCTTCGGCTGCGACGCTACCCACGGCTACGAACGCACCCACATCGACAGCCTCGCCGCCATGACCCGGCTGATCAGCGCCTACATGCTCAGCCCGCCGGTATTCGCCAGCGACGCGCAGGCCGGCAAGAGCTCGCTGGAGCGCTTCAGCCACCAGCTCGAGCACGATGCGCAGATGGAGAACGACACGCGCGTGCCGGCGGTCGACAGCCTGGTGGGCCGTCACTCCGAGGAGACGCCCTGAATACCCTCGCCGCCGTCCGATGTGACGCTTGCCCGGGCGGGCGCGACGCGGCAGGCTAGCGGCCTGGCACCCCGGGCCGGCTTCCGACCGGCTCTGATGTGACCGTCGTACGGATTTGGCTGGGGTCTGGGCGGTACGCTGGCCGTGCGTTTTCAAGGATCGATGATGCCGCGTCTGTTTCTGGCTGTTCTGCTGCTGTGCCTGGCGGTGTCCATCCGGGCCGCCCCCGTCCCGATCACCAGCGGCGACCTGCGCCTGGCGCTCGGCCCCTGGACCGGTTTCCTGGAGGACCCGGAGGGCCGGCTGCAGGTCGGGCAGGTGCTGGACCTGCCACCGGAGGATTTCAGGCCGGTGGCCGGCGAGCACGCCAACAAGGGCAAGAACAGCTCGACCTGGTGGTTCCGCGTGCAGTTGGACAACCGCCAGCAAGCCTCGGTCGGAGGCTTCTTCGAGGTCGACTACCCGCTGCTCGACTACGTCGAACTCTTCCTGATCACCCCCGACGGCGAACTGCACCACCAGCGCACCGGCGATGCCTTTCCCTATCGCGATCGGCCGGTGCGGGTCAGTACCTTCTGGTTTCCGGTGGAACTGCCGCCGGGCACCTCGACCCTGCTGCTGCGGGTCAAGTCCACCAGCACCCTGTACGTGCCGCTGTACTTCGCCTCCTTCTCCGGCAGCGCCTCGGCCCACGAGTGGCTGAGCAGCTTCAACGGCGCCTTCTACGGCGTCGTGTTTGCGATGTTCTGCTACAACCTGTTCCTGTTCGTGTCGCTGCGCGAGCCGGCCTACTTCTGGTACCTGGTCTACAACCTCAACATCTCGCTGTTCGCCGCCGCCTTCGACGGCATGCTGACGCGCCTGCTGCCCGAACTGGCGACCATGCAGAACACCGGCATCTACCTGCTGATGCTGCTGCACTGCCTGACGGCCATCCAGTTCAGCCGCCACTTCCTGCACACCCGCACCTACGCGCCGCGTCTGGACGCCATGCTGCGCATCGCCCTGCTGCTGAGCTTGGTGATCCTGCTCGCGGGCCTGGCGGTGAAGCTGCAGACCTGGAGCGTCCTCGCCAGCGTCGCGGTGCTCGGCTCCTCGGTCGGCCTGCTGTTCACCGGCGCCTACGTCTGGCGCAAGGGCGTGCGCTACGGCTCGTACTACATCCTCGCCTGGGGGGCGCTGCTGGCCTCCTTCATCATCGTCACCGCCGGCTCGCTCGGCTTCGAACTGTTCGGCCTGTATGGCGCCGCGGTGGTCAAGGCGAGCGTCACCATCGAGCTGATCACCCTCTCCATCGGCCTGGCCGACCGCATCAACCTGCTCAAGGAAGAAGGCTTCCGCTCGCGCCGGGCAGCCGAGCAGGCCCACGTGGAAAGCGAGGCGAAGAGCCGCTTCCTGGCGAAGATGAGCCACGAGATCCGCACCCCGCTGAACGGCGTGCTGGGCATGCTCGCGCTGCTGCGCGAAACGCCGCTGGACCGCAGCCAGCGCTTCTACGTCGACACCATCGCCAGCTCCGGCAATTCGCTGATGTCGGTAATCAACGACATCCTCGACTACGCCCGCATCGAGTCCGGCAAGCTGCAGCTGGAGGACATCGCGTTCGATCTCGAGGTACTGGTGTCCGACACCCTCAGCCTGTTCACCGCCCAGGCCTTGGACAAGCGCCTGGACCTGCATGTCAGCCTCGAGCCGGGCGTGCCACGCCGTATCCAGGGTGATCCGACGCGCCTCAAGCAGGTGCTGATGAACCTGCTGAGCAACGGCGTCAAGTTCACCGAACACGGCTACGTCGCTCTCGACGTCAGGCGCCTGGGCGCCGACACGACGGACGCCAGGCTGCAGTTCGGCATCAGCGACAGCGGCATCGGCATTCGCCCGGAAGGGCTGGCGGGGCTGTTCGAGTCCTTCGCCCAGGGCGACTCGAGCACCACCCGCCGCTACGGCGGCAGCGGCTTGGGCCTGGCCATCAGCAAGGAGCTGGTGGAGATGATGGGCGGCCACATCGAGGTGCGAAGCCGCTACGGGCACGGCACGCGCTTCCAGTTCGAGCTGCCGCTGCGCGCCGCGGCCGACGACGAGGACCCGCTGCCCGGCCTGGTGGCCGGCCGACCGGCGCTGCTGGCCTCGCTCGACGGCCGCGCCCTGGACGGTGTCGAGCGCCTGCTCGGGCGCTGGGGCATGCGCACCGAGCGCTGCCTGCATCCCGCCCGGCTGGCCGATTACCTGGCCGACTACCAGGCGCCGCCGCTGCTGGTGCTGATCGCGCCCTGGCCGGGCGAGCCCGGCGCCTGGCTCGGCCCGCTGCACCCGCACCTGCAGCCGGGCCAGCGCGTGCTGCTGATCTGCCCACCGACGCAGAACCCGCCGTCCGAAGCGCAGGACCTGCGCCTGGTCGGCCTGCCCCAGCCGCTGGCCATCGTGTCGCTGCGCGAGGCCCTGACCCGGCTCTATGCGCCGCGCCCCACACCCACCGCCGCGGCGCCGGGCGAGCGGCCATTGCCCGGCGACCGGCGACGCTGCATCCTGGTGGCCGAGGACAACCCGGTGAACCAACTGGTGGTCAAGGGGCTGCTCGGCAAGCGCGGCTACCGGGTGCGCCTGGCCGCCAACGGCCGCGAGGCGCTGGACCAATACCGGCGTGCGCCGCTGGACGTCGATCTGATCCTCATGGACTGCGAGATGCCCGAGCTCGACGGCTTCGCCGCAAGCCGGCGGATTCGCCAGCTGGAAGCCGCCGAGGCGCTGGCGCCGGTGCCGATCGTCGCACTGACCGCGCACACCCTCGACGAACACCGCCAGCGCGGCACCGAGGCCGGCATGGACGCGTTTCTCGGCAAACCGGTGGACGGCAGCCAGCTCTACGGCTGCCTGGACCGCTTCCTGGGCGAACCCGACACGCCGGTCGCCCCCTCGCCAAGCAACGAGACGCCATGATCATCCCGCACGACCAGCTCGAACCCGACACCCTCACCCGCCTGATCGAGGACTTCGTCACCCGCGACGGCACCGACAACGGCGACGAAACGCCCCTGGCGACGCGCGTCGAGCGGGTGCGCCGGGCGCTCGAGAAAGAGCAGGCGGTGATCGTCTTCGACCCGGACAGCGGCCAGTGCCAGCTGGCGCTCAGGCGCGACGTGCCGAGGGGATGGCTGGAGCCGTGACGGCACGCGCTCAGCCGAGCACGCCACCCTCGCGCTCCCAGGCACAGCGCATCTTCAGGGGGTGGGTGCCGGGTGCGTGGGTGCCCGCGGCGGTTTCCCAGCGGAAGGTGTGGCTGCCATTCAGTTCGGTCTCCAGGTGCACCACCGCCTGGGTCCAGTAGAGCTTGCGCAGCAGCGCCTCGAAGCGCCGTATCCACAGCGTCCACTCGTATTCCACGGCGCGGTAGCTGGCGCCGAAATGGATTACCTGGGTCTGGTACAGCCCGGCGTCGTCGCGCTGCTCGAAGGAGAACATCTCCCGCCCGATGAAGGGCCAGTCGCCGCCGCGCGGCAGCGCCTCGAGAACCTGCCGGTTGCTTTCCCGGCGCTCGCGCAGTTCCAGCGGATCGGCCGAAGGCCAGTCGCGGATGCAGCCATAAACGATGGATTCGGACTCCAAGCCGTCACTCCAGATAGGTGCGAAGCCCTCCGGGGCCAGCCGCCCCGGAGCATCGAGGGCAGCCTTCTAGCACAGTGGCGGCGCCGCGGCCACCGCCGCCTCCGCCAGAGGTGACCGCCGGCACAGGCACGCGGCGCTCAGCGCTGCGGGTCCCGGTGCGGCGCCAGACGGGAGGCCAGCAGCACCATGACCACGCCGCCCAGGGTCAGGACGGTGAACGGCCAGCGGTAGTCGCCGCCCAGGTCACGACCGAGGCCGGTCAGCACCGGCGACAGGCAGGCCAGGCAGTAGCCGGTGCAGAGCATCATCGCGGTCAGCCGGCTGACCGCCAGCGGGGTGCGCGCCTCGTACATCGGCAGGATCATCGACAGCGAGAAGGTGCCGTTCAGCGCGATGCCGAGCAGCATGCACACCACCACCGGCGCCCACTCCGGCCACCAGGTGATGCACGCCATGCAGACAGTGGCCACCGCGCCGCAACCGACCATCAGGTGATGCCGGTTGTCGAAGCGCTGCGCCAGCCAGGGCATCAGGAAGGCGCTCGGCAACCCCACCAGCATGAAGCCGCTGAAGAAGGCGTTGCTCTGCAGCAGGCTGAACCCGGCTTCGTGGTAGCGCGCCACCAGCCAGGTAGCCAGCCCGTAGAACAGCCCCGCCTGCAGGGCGAAGAAGAGGCTGATCAGCCAGGCCCGCGGCTCGCGCCAGGGCAGCCCGGCGCGCTGCTGGCCGGCCGCCTCGGGCTGGCTCGGCACCCTCGTCCAGACCGCCACCGCCAGTACCGCCGGGACCATCCAGAAGGCCAGCGCCCAGTGCCAACGGCCGCCCAGCCAATCGTTCAGCGGGGCCGTCAGCACCACCCCGGCGGTGCCGCCGATGGTCATGCTCAGCGAATACCAGGCGCCCATCGGCCCCATGCGCTGCGAGAAATGCCGCTTGATGAAACCGGAGAGCAGCGGCCCGGCCACGGCGACGCCGGCCCCGAGCAGGCCGGCGCTGCCGATCAGCACCCAGGCCTCGAGGCCGAACAGCCGCAGGCTCAGCGCCAGGCCGATCAAGGCCAGGCAGCAGGTGATCGCGCGCTCCAGCCCGAGGCGCACCGCCAGGCGCGGCGCCAGCGGCGCCAGCAGGCCCATCAACAGCACCGGCAGCGCGGTGGTCAGGCTGATCAGTCCGCGGCTGAGCTGGAGGTCGGTGGCGATGCGCTCGATCAACGGCGCGAAGGAGGTGATACCGGGCCGCAGGTTGACGGCGGCCAGCACGAGGGCTGGCACCAGGAGCCAGCGCGAGAGGGTTTTCACGGTTGGACCAGGGGTTGCGACGGAAGCCGGGCAGGCAACCCTACTCCCCGGCTCCCTCGCGGGCAAGACACAATCTGACTGTGCAGTCAGATCGTCTTCATCTTGCTGCGTTTCTTCTCGGTCAGCGCAGTCATCTCGTCGTAGATCGCCTGCGGGTTCTGCTGCTTGACCTTCCAGGCGGCGCGGCCCTCGTCGTGCGGCAGGATCATGAAGGTGCCCCGGGCGATCTCGTCGTGGATGTAGCCGGCGATGTCGGCGGCGGTGATCGGCGAGGCCTCCAGCAGCTTGCTGATCTGCGCCTTCATGTTCGGCGTCGGCCCGCGGTAGGAGTCCATCAGGTTGGTCTGGAAGAACGACGGGCAGACCACGTGCACCTCGATGCCCTCGGGCTTGAGCTCGACCAGCAGGCTCTCCGACAGCGCCACCACGCCGGCCTTGGCAACGTTGTAGTTGCTCATGCCCGGCGCCTGCATCAGGGCGGCCATGGAGGCGATGTTGACGATCCGGCCCCGGCTCTTCTTCAGCAGCGGCAGGAAGGCCTTGCAGCCCTTGACCACGCCCATCAGGTTGATTGCGATCTGCCAGTCCCAGTCCTCCAGCGACAGCTCCTCGAAGAAGCCGCCCGAGGCCACGCCGGCGTTGTTGACCACCACGTCGATACCGCCGAGCTTTTCCTCGCAAGCCTGGGCCAGGGCGGTCAGCTGGCTGTAGTCGCGCACATCGCAGCGCATCGTGAAGCCGTCGCCACCCAGTTCGCGGGCGCTTCTCAGGGTCTCGGCGAGGCCGGCCTCGTTGACGTCGGAGAGCGCCAGGCGCCAGCCCTCGCGAGCCCAGCGCAGGGCAATCTCGCGCCCGAGGCCGGAGCCCGCTCCGGTGATCATCATGCGGTTGTGCATTCGGTAAAGCCTTCTTGTCTGGGAGGGTCGGTCGTTGCGGCGAGTGTAGCCAAGGAGCCGAACGGCCCGAGGCTTCATCAGGCTGCTGAATGCCTGCGGCAAACCGCCCCCGCAGCCGGCCGGGCGCCGCTTCAGGGACGCCGGCTCCAGCGGCGGAACAGCCATAGATAGGCGGCGAGGTTGACCGCCAGCACGATCGCGCCGAGCCACAACTGGACCTGCGGCGTCAGTCCGGCGGGATAGATCAGCGGGATCAGGTAGTGCTCGACGAAGCCGCCCTCGTAGCCGCGCTGCCCGGCCGCCGTGCGCAGCCACTGCTCCAGCGGCGTCAGCGGGCACCACAGGTGCAGCAGCTCGACCAGCGCGCCCCAGGCCACCGCCGGCAGGTGCAGCCAGGCGAATCGCGGCCAGCGCCAGACCAGCGCGCCGCCGAACAGCACGAAGAGGATGAACAGCAGGTGCAGCAGCACGACGGCATCGGCCGCCAGGCGATGGAGCATGCGGCCCTCCGAGCGGGTCCGTGACAGGGCATGCGCCCCGGTCGATGTTACGCAAAGCGGTGACCGATGCCAGCCGCGGAGCGCCCAAGGCCGCCGGCTTGCGCCCTGGCGGGTGTCGGCGGGTAAACTCGGGCATGCCTGGGGCCGCCCGGGTGCCTGGTGGCACTCCGTCGCGTTTGACCGGTCCTATGCCTCGCGTGGACACACCTCCAACACAGGGATACCGCATGCCAAGGTTCCTGCCCGTCCTCGGGCTGCTCTGCCTGCTGTTCGCCGGCGCGACCGGCCATGCCCAGGAGCTCGCGGTCGACGACTACGAATTTCCGCTGGCCAATCCATTCGAAGCGACGGTCGCCGGCACCCCGGCCCACCTGCGCGCCCCGGTGCCGGCCTACGACGACATCGACCAGGCCGACTTCAGCCTGTCGCTCAACCCCGAACGTGCCTTCAAGCTGCCGGACAACTTCTGGGCGGTGAAGAAACTCGGCTACCGCCTGGCGCGGCAACCCGGGCCGGCGCCGCTGATCTTCATCATCGCCGGGACCGGCGCGCACTACTCGGCCGCTAACGTCGAGTGGCTCAAGCGCTTCTTCTACGGGGCCGGCTTCCACGTGGTGCAGCTGTCGTCGCCGACCAGCTATGACTTCATCGCCGCCGCCTCGCGCTTCGCCACCCCCGGCATCACGCCGGAGGATGCCAAGGACCTGTACCACGTGATGCAGGCGATCCGCGCGCAGCAGCGCGACCTGCCGGTGACCGACTACTACCTCACCGGCTACAGCCTCGGCGCCCTGGAGGCGGCCTTCGTCAGTCACCTCGACGAGACCCGCAAGAGCTTCGATTTCAAGCGGGTGCTGCTGATCAATCCGCCGGTCAACCTCTACACCTCGATCAGCAACCTCGACCTGCTGGTTCAGGCGAACATCCAGGGTCTGGAGGCCGAAGGCAGCTTCTACGAACTGGTCATGGAAAGGCTCACCCGCTACTTCCACGACCGCGGCTACATCAATCTGGACGACGCCCTGCTCTACGACTTCCAGCAATCGTCCCACGCCCTGACCGACGAGCAGCTGGCAATGCTGATCGGCGCCTCCTTCCGCTTCTCGGCGGCGGACATCACCTTCGTCTCCGACCTGATCAACCGCCGCGGCCTGGTGATCCCGCCGGACACGCGGATAAACGCCGGCACCAGCCTGGAGCCGTACTTCAAGCGCGCCCTGCTGTGCGACTTCGACTGCTACCTGACCGACCAGGTGATTCCCATGTGGCGCGCGCTGTACGACGGCGGCAGCCTCAACCAGCTGAACCAGCAGGTCAGCCTCTACGCGCTGGAGGACTACCTGCGCCAGAGCCCGAAGATCGCCGTGATGCACAACGCCGACGACCTCATCCTCGGCCCCGGCGACCTCGGCTTCCTGCGCCGCACCTTCGGCGAGCGCCTGCTGCTGTATCCGCTGGGCGGCCACTGCGGCAACCTCGGTTATCACGTCAATGCCAGACACATGTTGGAGTTCCTGCGTGGCTAGAGCCCTGCTATTCGCCGGACTGATCCTCGCCAGCGGCGCCGCCTGGGCCCAGCAGCCGGCCATTCCCGACGAGGACGGCTTCACCCACCCGCTGCGGAGCCTGGAATTCAACGCCGGGCTCGACCAGACCGTCTTCGAGAACGCCACCTTCCAGGCGCTGGAGGTCTACGACCCGTTCGAGCCGGTCAACCGGCGCATCTACCAGTTCAACTACCAGTTGGACCAGTGGGTGCTGCTGCCGGTGGTGCGCGGCTACCAGCGCGTCACCCCGCGGCTGGTGCGCAACGGCGTGAGCAACTTCTTCGACAACCTGGGCGACGTGCCGAACCTGGTGAACAGCGCGCTGCAGCTCAAGGGCGAGCGCGCCATGCGCACCACCGCCCGGCTGCTGTTCAACACCATCATCGGCGTCGGGGGCCTGTGGGATCCGGCCACGCGCATGGGCCTGCCGCGCCAGCCGGAGGACTTCGGCCAGACGCTGGGCTTCTACGGCGTGCCGGCCGGCCCCTATATCGTGCTGCCGGTGCTCGGCCCGTCGAACCTGCGCGACACCGGCGGCCGGGTGGTCGACACCGGCATCCACCAGCAGGTCGACTTCCTGAACTACGCCGACTTCAGCGGCGACCATCCCGAACTCCTGCTGCTGGAAGCGGTGAACACGCGCTACACCACACCCTTCCGCTACGGCCAGTTGAACTCGCCGTTCGAATATTCCAAGGTCCGCTATGTGTACATGAGGGCGCGGCAGCTGCAGATCGACGAATGATCGACAGGGTCGATAGAAAGATCATGGATATTGCGCGCATCGATCGATCCCCCTGCCCTAATCTGGCGCCCTCTCCTTGCGAGGTACCCGTCATGCGTCAGATCCTGTCCCTGAGTACCGGCCGCCCGACATCCGACGGAGCGGGCGTTCGGCTGACCCGCGTCTTCGGTGGCGCCGCCCCGGAGCGCTTCGACCCGTTCCTCATGCTCGACGAGTTCGGCTCGGAAAACCCGGACGAGTACATCGCCGGCTTCCCGCCGCACCCGCACCGCGGCTTCGAGACGGTCACCTACATGCTCGAAGGCCGCATGCGCCACGAAGACCACATGGGCAACGTCGGCCAGCTGGAAAGCGGCGGCGTGCAATGGATGACAGCCGCCCGCGGGGTGATCCACAGCGAGATGCCCCAGCAGGAGCAGGGCCTGATGCGCGGCTTCCAGCTGTGGCTGAACCTGCCGGCGCGCGACAAGCTGGGCGAGCCGGGCTACCGCGACTTCGCCCCCGAGGAAATCCCCACGCTGCGCAGCGCGACTGGCGTGCAGGCGAAGGTGATCGCCGGGCATCTGCGCAGCGAGGAACTCGACCAGCCCGGCGCGGTGCAGCGCCCGGGCACCGAGCCGCAGCTGTTCGACCTGGTGCTGCCGGCCGGTGGCCGCATCGCGCCGCAGCTGCCGGACGGGCACCGGGTGCTGCTGTACGTGTACGAGGGCCGCCTGGCAGTCGCCGGCAATCCGCAGCCGGTGGAAAGCCAGCAACTCGCACGGCTCTCCGAGAGCGGCGCGCTGGAATTGTCGAGCGAGGACGGCGCGCGGGTCCTGCTGCTGGCGGGCAAGCCGCTGGGCGAGCCGATCGTGCAGTACGGCCCCTTCGTGATGAACAGTCGCGAGGAGATCGAGCAGGCGCTGCGCGACTATCGGGACGGCACCCTGGCCTGAACCGCCATTGTTGGCAGGCCTGCGGCCTGCATC
>NZ_AUDU01000081.1 GCF_000425625.1 Stutzerimonas azotifigens DSM 17556 | reverse complement strand
TAGGAGCGAGCTTGCTCGCGAAGGAACGCAGCGCCGGCATCGGATCCGTTCGCGACCAAGGTCGCTCCTACATCCAGTGCCGGTCTCGCTGCCGGCCCTGTAGGGTGGGCTTCAGCCCACCAGATGTGGAGAGCGCCGTGATCTCCCAGGCGGGCCGAAGCGGAGCGCCGCCGGCCCACCGTACCGGCCTCGCCCTAGGTCCTCAGCATCTGGCTCATCGCACTCTTCTTTACCCGCATCGCGCTGACCACCTGCCAGACGATGAAGGCCGCCGCGAGGCCGAGGAAGGTGGCGGCGATGGGGTTGGCGAGGAACGCGGCGAAGTTGCCGTCCGACAGCATCAGCCCTCGCCGCAGGTTGGTCTCGGCCATCGGCCCGAGGATGAAGCCGATGATGAACGGCGCCGGCGGGATGCCGCCCTTGGCGAAGGCGTAGCCCAGCAGGCCGAACAGCACGATGGCCCAGACGTCGAACAGGCGGCTCGACAGGCCGAAGGCGCCCACCACGCAGAGCACCAGGATGATCGGCAGCAGGATGTGCTTGGGCACCGCCAGCAGCTTGATGAAGATGCGCAGGCCGTAGAACTCCATGAACAGCATCATCACGGTCGCCACCAGCAGTGCAGCGAAGATGGTGTAGACCAGCGGGCCCTGGGTGATGAACAGCAGCGGCCCGGGCTGGATGCCGTGGATGAGGAAGCCGCCGAGCATGATGGCGGTGACGGTGTCGCCGGGAATGCCGAGGGTCAGCAGCGGCAGCATCGCCCCGCCGATGCCGGCGTTGTTCGCGGTCTCGCTGGCGACCACGCCGCCGATGTTGCCCTTGCCGTAGCTGTCCGGGTCCTTGGCGCGCTTCTTCGAGATGATGTAGGCGACCAGGTTCGAGGTGCCGGCGCCGATGCCCGGCAGGATGCCAATGCCGAGCCCGATCAGGCCGGAGCGGGTGGCGTTGGGAATCTGCTGGCGGAACTCGGCGAGGGAAAAGCCGAAACCCTTGATGTTGCGCATGCTGACCGACTGCGCCTGGGTCTGCTTCTGGGTGCGACCGGTTTCCGCCACCTTGATGATCTCCGCGACGGCGAACATGCCGATCATCACCGTCAGCATGGCGAAGCCGCCGTTGAGTTCGGCGAAGTCGAAGGTGAAGCGACGGATCGCCTCGACCGGCGCGATGCCCACCGTGGACACCGCGAAGCCGAGCGCGCCGGCGAACAGGCCCTTGGCCATCGAGCCGGTGGACAGCGTGGCGATCAGGGTCAACGAGAACACCGCGATGGCGAAGTATTCGTGTGGCCCGAAGCGCAGCGCGACCTTGGCCAGCTGCGGGGCGATGAACATCAGCGCCAGGATGCTGAAGATGGTGCCGAGGAAGGAAAACACGATGCCGATGCCGAGCGCCTTGACGCCCTGGCCCTTCTCCATCAGCGGCCCGCCGTCGAACACGGTGGCGATGGAGGAGGGCGTGCCCGGGATCTTCAGCAGAATCGCCGAGATCAGGCCGCCCGAGGTGGCGCCGACGAACAGCGCGACCAGCAGCGAAAGGCCGGCCTGGGGGCCCATGGTGAAGGTCAGCGGCAGGCAGAGGGCCACGGCCATGGTGGCCGACAGGCCCGGTATCGCCCCGAAGACGATGCCGACCGCGACGCCGACGGCGATGAGGATGATGGTCTGGAGCGAGAAGACCGCACCGAAACCCACTTGCAGCAGATCGAGCATGGCGGCTCTCCTAGAAATTCAGCACGCCGGCCGGAAGCATCAGGTCGAAGGTCTCCCGGAACAGGACATACACCAGCACGGAGGTCACCACGGCGATGATCAGGTAGCCCAGGTGGCGCGGCTTCTGGTCGACCGGTGTCAGCACCAGGAACTGCAGGTACAGGTAGATCGCCGTCATGATCGGGAAGCCCACCGGCTTGAGCAGGGAGATGTAGCCGACTATCAGCGCGAGGGTCTTGCTCACCGTCTTCAGGTCGGGCGTGGCGCCCACCGCGAGCGCCTCCTCGGGTTCGCCCTGCACGGCCTGCGGGGCCTTGAACACCGCGAGGATGTGCAGGCCGCTGAGTACGCACAGCATCACCGAGAGCAGGTAGGGGACGAAGGTGGCGTCGATGCCGTCGTGGCCGGGCAGGCGGGTGGTCAGCAGCAGGTAACCGAGCCCGGCGCACAGCATGGCGGCGCCGGTCACCAGTTCCCGCTTCTTGTTCGAAGCCATGGGGCGTACCTCGTGGATGGATGGATGGCTGGTTGCGCAAGGGCCGGCCCCTGGGCCGGCCGGCTCCGACATCAGTTCTTGGACTGGCGCAGTTCATCCTTGAAGTTCATGAAGTTCTCGCGGGTCTTGCCGAGCACCTCGGCGGCTTCCTCCGTGCCGTAGTAGGCGACCGGTTGCTTGAAGGATTTCTTCAGCTCCTCGGCGTACTCCGGGTTCTCGGTGATCTGCTTCATGATGCCGGCCATCTTCTTGACGATCGCCGGGTCGGTGCCCTTGGGGAAGGCGACCACGTAGGGCTTGTCGATGGTGAAGTCGACGCCCTGTTCCTTGAAGGTCTTGACGTCGCCGAGCAGCTCGTTGCGCTCGCTGTTGGGCTGGCCCAGCGCGACCATCTGCCCGCCCTTGATGTAGTCCTGCACCGAGCCGTAGCTGATGGCGGCCAGGTCGATGCGGCCGCCGAGCAGCGCCACGACCTTTTCCGACACCGTGCCGGCGTCGACCATCTTCATCTTCACGCCTGCCAGTTCCTCGAACATCAGCCCCTGGATGTGGGAGAAGCTGCCCATCTCGGTGCCGTAGGTGATGCTTTCCGGCTCGGCTTTAGCCTTGTCGATCAGCTCCTGGAGGCTGTTCACGCCTGCCTGTTTGGCAGCGACGAAGATCGCGCCCTTGTCCACGCCGGCGATGCAGCAGATGTCGAAGGCCTCGAAGCTGTCCTCGGACAGGCCCGCCACCTCGTTGACGATCAACTGGCCGGTGTGGGTGAACAGGATGGTGTTGCCGTCCGCCGCGGCGCCCTTGACCTGCTCGGCGGCGAGCGTGCCGCCGCCTCCGGCGACATTGGTCACCACCATGTTCTTGCCGGTGATCTCGTTGAAGTACTTGGCCATCATCCGGGCGTTGAAGTCGGTGTCGCCGCCGGGGTTGGCGATGACGACGACCTGAACCGGACGAGTCGGCCAGTTGGTCGCATCGGCGGAAAAGGCAGACGGAGCGGCGATGGCCATGAAGGCGGAGAGGAGGGAAGCGCAGATTGTTTTTTTCATTGTCGTTCCTTTCGCTTGTGGTCGTGGTTTCTTGTCGGGCTCAGCGCGGTCCGCGCCCGAGGCTGGGCTTCTTGGGGTGGTACTGCCAATCCGGTACCAGATAGCGCATCGCCATGGCGTCGTCGCGCGCGCCGCTGGCGACCTTCTTGTAGAGCTCGTGGGCCGCCAGGATCCGCTCCATGTCCGGCTCGACGCCCAGGCCCGGACGCTCCGGCACCGCGACCTCGCCGCCGACGATCCGCAGCGGTTCGCGGGTCAGCCGCTCCTGGCCTTCCTGCCAGATCCAGTGGGTGTCGATGGCAGTGATGCGCCCCGGCGCCGCGGCGGCCACATGGGTGAACATCGCCAGCGAGACGTCGAAGTGGTTGTTCGAGTGCGAGCCCCAGGTCAGGCCGAACTGGTCGCACAGCTGGGCCAGGCGCACCGAGCCGGCCATGGTCCAGAAATGCGGGTCGGCCAGCGGGATGTCGACCGCGTCGAGGCGGAGCGAATGGCCCATCTGCCGCCAGTCGGTGGCGACCATGTTGGTGGCCGTGGGAATGCCGGTGGCGCGGCGGAACTCGGCCATGACCTCGCGCCCCGAGTAGCCGTTTTCAGGGCCGCAGGGGTCTTCGGCGTAGGCGAGGACGTGGCCCTGGCCCTTGCACAGGGCGATGGCCTCGTCCAGCGACCAGGCGCCGTTCGGGTCGAGCGTCACGCGGGCGTCGGGGAAGCGCGCCTTGATCGCGGCCACCGCCTGCAGTTCCTCGCTGCCGTGCATAACCCCGCCCTTGAGCTTGAAATCGCGGAAGCCGTAGCGGTCGGCGGCGCACTCGGCCTGGCGGGCGATCGCCTCGGGCGTGAGCGCCTGCTGGTGGCGCAGGTGGTACCAGTTCTCGCCGGTGGAGGCGAGGTAGGGCAGGTCGGTGCGGGTGCGGTCACCTATATAGAAGAGGTAGGCCAGCATCGGCACGCGCTCGCGCTGCTGACCGGCACCGAGCAGTTCGGCCACCGGGACGCCCAGGTGCTGGCCGAGCAGGTCGAGCAGCGCCGCCTCGACAGCGGTGAGCACGTTGTCCAGGCGCAGGTTGATCTCGTGCGGTTGCCTGAGCACCGCGGCCTCGGCTTCGGAGGTCACCTCGTGGCGGGTGGCCTGGGGCGTGCCGCTGGCGTTGCCGGCGATGGCCCGGCGCAGGGCGTTCAGCGTGCGGTTGTAGCGGCCGATGGGCTGGCCGATCACCAGCTCTCGGCTACGCTCCAGGGCGAGGCGGATGCCTTCTCCGCCGGGGACTTCGCCGATGCCGGTACGCCCGGCGCTGTCCTCGAGCAATACCAGGTTGCGGGTGAAGTAGGGGGCGTGGGCGCCACACAGGTTGAGCAGCATGCTGTCGCAGCCGGCGACGGGAATCACCTGCATGCTGCGCACCACCGGGGTCGCCGTCATCGTTTCGGTCATGGCCGATGGGCTCCTTGGTGTCCGCTCGGTCGGGAAAGCGGGAGAGGACGAAGGCGTGACGGAGAAGCACCGGCGGAGGTCCGCATGGGCGCGAAGGCGGTGCCGGGAAGGGCGTCCTGCGCCCGGGGGCGAAGGGCGTGGGATGTCTGTGCAACGGGGCGATGTTCGGGCATGGCCTTGGCTCGCTTTTATTATTTTGAGCGTCGTAGGTCGTCATACGACATGACGGCTTTTTTACCAGCGGTGCTTCGAAGCTGTCAAACGAAAAACGTATCGGTGGCCTGGCTCGCCGGTTGTCGCCCCTGACATGCAGGGTGTCGTCCGGGGCGACGTAGCGCCCGAAGCAGGCGGCAGGCCAGTGGAAGTGCCGTCCTACCTTTCGGCGGCTGCGGGTGGCTTACGAGCGGAAGGGGTTGGCGCCTCTAAAGTTGTACGATAACGTATCTCAAGCTTGACCTCGCTTCCCCTCATCGCTGCACAGGATGTTCGAATAATGAACCCACAAGAATTGAAGGCCATCCTCTCCTCCGGGCTGCTGTCCTTTCCGCTCACCGATTTCGACCGCAACGGGGATTTCGACCGTGCCGGCTATGCCAGGCGCCTGGAATGGCTGGCGCCCTACGGCGCCACCGCGCTGTTCGCGGCGGGCGGCACCGGCGAGTTCTTCTCGCTGACGCCGCAGGAGTATCCGGAGATCATCAGGACGGCGGTGGATACCTGCGCCGGCAGCGTGCCGATCCTGGCCGGCGTCGGCGGGCCGACCCGCGTGGCCATCCAGATGGCGCAGGAGGCCGAGCGCCTGGGCGCCAAGGGTCTGCTGCTGCTGCCGCACTACCTGACCGAAGCCAGCCAGGACGGCGTCGCGGCGCACGTGGAGCAGGTCTGCAAGTCGGTGAAGATCGGCGTGGTGGTCTACAACCGCAACGTCTGCCGGCTGACCCCCGCGCACCTGGAGCAGCTCGCCGAGCGCTGCCCGAACCTGATCGGCTACAAGGACGGCCTCGGCGACATCGAGCTGATGGTCTCGATCCGGCGCCGCCTGGGCGATCGTCTGAGCTATCTCGGCGGCCTGCCCACCGCGGAAGTCTATGCGGCGGCCTACAAGGCGCTGGGCGTGCCCGTGTACTCGTCGGCGGTGTTCAACTTCATCCCGAAGACCGCGATGGCTTTCTACAACGCCATCCACGCGGACGACCAGGAGACCGTCGGCAGGCTCATCGACGATTTCTTCCTGCCGTATCTCGATATCCGCAACCGCTGCAAGGGCTACGCGGTGAGCATCGTCAAGGCCGGCGCGACCATCGTCGGGCATGACGCCGGCCCGGTGCGTGCGCCGCTGACCGACCTGACGCCCGACGAGTACGAACGCCTGGCCGCGCTGATCGAGGCCCAGGGCGCGCAGTGACGTCCATGGGGAGGGCTGCCGCCTTTCCCGTCCGCGCTTCGAGCGCGTATCGCTGCCCGGCGGACGGTCGCCGTCGCCCGGCAGCCCAGCAGAGGACAACCGCATGGCTGACGTGAAACGCTACGACAACTACATCGACGGCCAGTGGGTCGGCGCAGACCGCTACCAGCCGAACATCAACCCGTCCGACCTGTCGGACGTGATCGGGGAATACGCGCAGGCCGGCGCCGCCCAGGTCGAGCAGGCGGTCGCCGCCGCCCGCCGCGCCTTCCCGGCCTGGTCCACCTCCGGCATCCAGGCGCGCGCCGATGCGCTGGAGAAGGTCGGTCTGGAAATCCTCGCGCGTCGCGAGGAGCTCGGCGCGCTCTTGGCCCGCGAGGAGGGCAAGACGTTGCCCGAGGCCATCGGCGAAGTAGCCCGCGCCGGCAACATCTTCAAGTTCTTCGCCGGCGAATGCCTGCGCCAGACCGGCGAGACGCTGCAGTCGGTGCGCCCCGGCGTCGGCGTGGAGGTCACCCGCGAGCCGCTCGGCGTGGTCGGGCTGATCACCCCGTGGAACTTCCCGATCGCCATCCCCGCCTGGAAGATCGCCCCGGCGCTGGCCTACGGCAATTGCGTGGTGATCAAGCCGGCCGACCTGGTGCCCGGCTGCGCCTGGGCCATCGCCGAGATCATCTCCCGCGCGGGCTTCCCGGCCGGCGTGTTCAACCTGGTGATGGGCCGTGGGCGCGAAGTCGGCGAGGCCATGGTCCACGCAAAGGATGTCGACGCGGTGAGCTTCACCGGTTCGGTCGCGGTCGGCCGCGGCATCGCCCAGGCCTGCGTGGCACGCGGCGCCAAGGTGCAGTTGGAGATGGGCGGCAAGAACCCGCAGATCGTGCTGGACGATGCCGACCTGAACGTCGCCGTGGAAATCTGCACCCAGAGCGCCTTCTATTCCACCGGCCAGCGCTGCACCGCTTCCAGCCGCCTGATCGTCACCGAAGGCATCTACGAGCGCTTCGTCGAGGCGATGGTCGAGCGCATCGGCAAGATCAGGGTCGGCCCGGCCCTGGAGCAGGGCGTGGACGTCGGCCCGGTGGTCTCCGAGGCCCAGCTCGAGCAGGACCTGCGCTACATCGCGCTCGGCAAGGAGGAGGGCGCGCGCCTGGCCTGCGGCGGCGAGCGGGTGGCCTGCGGCACCGAGGGTTACTTCCTGGCGCCGACGCTGTTCGTCGACAGCCACGCGAATATGCGCATCAGCCGCGAGGAAATTTTCGGCCCGGTGGCCAACATCGTGCGGGTCAAGGACTACGACGAGGCGCTGGCTATGGCCAACGACACCGAGTTCGGCCTGTCCGCGGGCCTCTGCACCACTTCGCTGAAATATGCCAACCACTTCAAGCGCCACGCCCAGGCCGGCATGGTGATGATCAACCTGCCGACCGCCGGGGTGGACTACCACGTGCCCTTCGGCGGCCGCAAAGGCTCGTCCTACGGACCGCGCGAACAGGGCCGCTACGCCCAGGAGTTCTACACCACGGTCAAGACGACATACATTGGCTGACCAGCAGGGCCCAGCCGCCAGGCCGCGGGCCCTCGCCAACGACAAGAACAACAGAGGCACCACCATGAACGCACCCCTGGCGGGCACTCCGCTGATCACCGAACTGACCGTCGTGCCCGTCGCCGGGCAGGACAGCATGCTGATGAACCTGAGCGGCGCGCACGGCCCCTGGTTCACCCGCAACATCCTCATCCTCAAGGACAACGCCGGGCGCGTCGGCGTCGGCGAGGTGCCCGGCGGCGAAGCCATCCGCCAGACCCTCGAAGACGCCCGCGGCCTGCTGCTCGGCGAGCCGATCGGCCAGTACAACGCCTTGCTCAACCGCGCGCGGCGCGCCTTCGCCGACCGCGATGCCGGCGGCCGCGGCCTGCAGACCTTCGACCTGCGCGTCGCCATCCACGCCGTGACGGCGCTGGAGTCGGCGCTGCTCGACCTGCTCGGCCAGCATCTGGAGGTGCCGGTCGCGGCGCTGCTCGGCGAGGGCCAGCAACGCGACGAGGTGGAGATGCTCGGCTACCTCTTCTACGTCGGCGACCGCCGCAAGACCGACCTCGGCTACCGCGACGAATCCGCCGCCGACGCCGCCTGGTTCCGTGTCCGCAACGAAGAGGCGATGACGCCCGAGGCGGTGGTGCGCCAGGCCGAGGCGGCCTATGCGCGCTACGGCTTCAAGGACTTCAAGCTCAAGGGCGGCGTGCTGCGCGGCGAGCAGGAGGTCGAGGCGATCCGGGCGCTGGCCGAGCGTTTCCCCGAGGCGCGCATCACCCTCGATCCGAACGGCGCCTGGTCGCTGGACGAGGCCATCGGCCTGTGCCGTGATCTGCACGGCGTGCTGGCCTATGCCGAGGACCCCTGCGGCGCGGAGAACGGCTATTCCGGCCGCGAGGTGATGGCCGAGTTCCGCCGCGCCACCGGCCTGCCCACGGCCACCAACATGATTGCCACCGACTGGCGGCAGATGGGCCACACGGTGCAGCTGCAGTCGGTGGACATCCCGCTGGCCGATCCGCACTTCTGGACCATGGCCGGCTCGGTGCGCGTCGCGCAGATGTGCCACGACTGGGGCCTGACCTGGGGTTCGCACTCGAACAACCACTTCGACGTCTCGCTGGCGATGTTCACCCACGTGGCCGCCGCGGCGCCGGGGCGTGTCACCGCCATCGATACCCACTGGATCTGGCAGGACGGCCAGCACCTGACGCGCGAGCCGCTGCAGATCGTCGGCGGCAAGGTGGCGGTGCCGAAGAAGCCGGGCCTGGGGGTCGAGCTGGACTGGGACGCGCTGGAACAGGCGCATGCGCACTACAGGGAGAAGGGCCTGGGCGCGCGCGACGATGCCATCGCCATGCAGTACCTGGTGCCGAACTGGACGTTCGACAACAAGAAGCCGTGCATGGTGCGCTGAGGTCGCGGCCCATCAGGGGGCTCCGGTGGGCTGAAGCCCACCTGCAACGCCATACCGTACTTGTAGGGTGGGCTTCAGCCCACCGAATGGGAATCCTGGTGGGCTAAAGCCCACGGCCAACATGGCAACGCCGCGGGTGTTTGTAGGTGGGCCGGGCGGCGTTCCGCTTCAGCCCACCAGCGGAAGGCATCGCGGTCTCGACCGCGAATCGACAACAACAACCGGTCTGAACCGGAGAACGACATGAGCGAAACCGTGCAACTGATCCAGCACAAGGATTCCCCACGCTGCATCCGCCTGAACCAGGCGGACAACGTCGCGGTGATCGTCAACGACGGCGGCGTGCCGGCCGGGGCGCAGTTCGACGACGGGCTGGTCACCGTGGAAGGCGTGCCGCAGAGCCACAAGGTGGCGCTGGTCGACATCGGCGAAGGCGAGCCGGTGCGCCGCTACGGCCAGATCATCGGCTACGCGCGCGAACCCCTCCGCCGCGGCAGCTGGGTCAAGGAAACCCAGCTCGAGATGCCCAGCGCCCCGCCGCTCGACAGCCTGCCGCGCGCCAGCGCCGTGCCCGAGCCGTTGCCGCCGCTGGAGGGCCATACCTTCGAGGGTTACCGCAACGCCGACGGCACGGTCGGCACGCGCAACATCCTCGGTATCACCACCACCGTGCAGTGCGTCACCGGCGTGCTCGAGCACGCGGTGGCGCGTATCCGCCGCGAGCTGCTGCCGAAATACCCGAACGTCGACGACGTGGTGGCGCTCACCCACAGCTACGGCTGCGGCGTGGCGATCAACGCGCGCGACGCCTACATCCCGATCCGCACCGTGCGCAACCTGGCGCGCAACCCGAATCTGGGCGGCGAGGCCCTGGTGATCGGCCTCGGCTGCGAGAAGCTGCAGGCCGAGCAGGTGATGCACGAAGGCGACCCTTCGGTGGACCTGCGCGAACCCTGGCTGTATCGCCTGCAGGAATCGAAGACCGGCTTCGGCGAGATGATCGAGCAGATCATGGCGCTGGCCGAGGCGCGGCTGCAGAAGCTCGACCGCCGTCGCCGCGAGACGGTGCCGGCCTCCGAACTGATCCTCGGCATGCAGTGCGGCGGCAGCGACGCCTTCTCCGGCATCACCGCCAACCCGGCGCTGGGCTATGCCGCCGATCTGCTGGTGCGCGCCGGCGCCACCGTGATGTTCTCGGAGAACACCGAGGTGCGCGACGCGGTGTACATGCTCACCGCGCGGGCCGAGTCGCCCGAGGTGGCCGACGCGCTGATCGCCGAGATGGACTGGTACGACCGCTACCTCGAGCGCGGTGCCGCCGACCGCAGCGCCAACACCACGCCCGGCAACAAGAAGGGCGGGCTGTCGAACATCGTCGAGAAATCGCTGGGCTCGATCGTCAAGTCCGGCAGCGGCGCCATCAACGGCGTGGTCGGCCCGGGCGAGCGGGTGTCCCGGCGCGGCCTGATCTTCTGCGCGACGCCGGCCAGCGACTTCGTCTGCGGCACGCTGCAACTGGCCGCCGGGATGAACCTGCACGTGTTCACCACCGGCCGCGGCACGCCCTACGGCCTGGCCATGGCGCCGGTGGTCAAGGTGGCGACCCGCAGCGAACTGGCCGAACGCTGGCCGGATCTGATCGACATCGACGCCGGGCGCATCGCCAGCGGTCGCGCCACCCTCGAGGAACTGGGCTGGGAGCTGTTCCACTACTACCTGGACGTCGCCAGCGGCCGCCGGAAGACCTGGGCCGAGCGCCACCGGCTGCACAACGACCTCGTGCTGTTCAACCCGGCGCCGATCACCTGAGGAGGATGCCTGCATGGCCGTGGACAATGTGCTGATCGAGCGCCTGCAGGCGCTGCTGGGGGAGACGGGGCTGATCCGCGACCCACAGCGGATGGCGCCCTACCTGTGCGACTGGCGCAAGGCCTACCGCGGGCGCGCCGCGCTGGTGCTGCGCCCGGCCAGCACCGGGGAAGCCGCCGCCGCAGTGCGCCTGTGCCACGAGGCGGGCGTGCCGCTGGTGCCCCAGGGCGGCAACACCGGCCTGTGCGGCGGCTCGATTCCGGACGACTCGGGCGAGCAGGTGGTGCTCTCGCTGTCACGCATGAACCGTATCCGCGCGCTGGACGTGCAGAACGATACGGTGACCGTCGAGGCCGGGGTGATACTCGCGCAGCTACAGGCGGCCGCCGCCGAGGCCGGACGCCTGTTCCCGCTGTCGCTGGGCGCCGAAGGCAGCTGCACGGTTGGCGGCAACCTGGCGACCAACGCCGGGGGCACCGCCGTGCTGCGCTACGGCAACATGCGTGAGCTGACCCTGGGGCTGGAGGTGGTGCTGCCCGACGGGCAGGTCTGGAACGGGCTGCGCGGCCTGCGCAAGGACAACACCGGCTACGACCTCAAGCAGCTGTTCATCGGCGCCGAGGGCACGCTCGGCGTCATCACCGCCGCGGTGCTCAAGCTCTATCCGGCCATTCGCAGCCGCGCCACCGCCTGGACCGCCTTGCCGAGCGCCGAGGCCGCGGTGGCCCTGATCGGTGCGCTGCGCGCGCGTTGCGGCGATCGCCTGACCGGCTTCGAACTGATGTCCCGGCAGAGCCTCGAGTTCGTGCTGCGCCACCTGCCCGGGTGCAGCGACCCCTTCGCCGAGCCGCATCCCTGGTACGTGCTGATCGAGCTGAGCGATCCCTCGGCCGAGGCCGCGCTCGGGGAGTGGCTGGAAGCTTCGCTGGGGGAGGGTTTCGAAAGCGGCCTGGTACGAGACGCGGTGATCGCCACCAGCGAGGCCCAGGTCGCCGCGCTCTGGGCGCTGCGCGAAGGCATTTCCGAAGCGCAGAACCACGAGGGGCCGAGCCTCAAGCACGACATCACGGTGCCGATCAGCCTCATCCCCGAGTTCATCGCCAGCACCGGCGCGCGGCTGGAACAGGCCCTGCCTGGCGTGCGGATTGTCTGTTACGGACACGTCGGCGACGGCAACCTGCACTACAACCTGAGCAAGCCGCCGGGCATGGAGGATGCAGCCTTCAAGAGCCGGCAACCGCAGCTGACCACCCTGGTGTTCGATGCCACCAGCGCCATGCACGGCAGCATCAGCGCCGAGCACGGGCTCGGCCAGGCCAAGCGCGACGCGGTGCGGCACTACAAGGACCCGGTGGAGCAGGCGCTGATGCGCGCGCTCAAGCACACCCTGGACCCCAGGGGGCTGATGAATCCGGGCAAGGTGCTCTGAGGCGGGCGACGCCCTCGTCGCGACGGCGTCAGGCCGGCTGACGCGCCGGCGCCGCGACGGACAACCGCCACCACCCCGGCAGCAGCCGGCGCACCCGCGGCTGGGCGAAGCGGTCGTCGATCAGGTGCACCACGCCGCGGTCGTCCACCGTGCGGATCACCCGGCCGGCGGCCTGTACCACCTTCTGCAGGCCGGGGTAGAGGTAGGCGTAGTCGTAGCCGGCGCCGAACAGGGCATCCAGGCGCTTGCGGAATTCCTCGTTGACCGGGTTGACCTGCGGCAGGCCGAGGGTGGCGACGAAGGCGCCGATCAGGCGCTCGCCCGGCAGGTCGATGCCTTCGGCGAAGGCACCGCCGAGCACGGCGAAGCCGACCCCGCGGCCGCCCGGCGTGAAGCGCTGGAGGAAGGCCGTGCGCTCCGCTTCTTCCATGCCGCGGGTCTGTACCCAGTGCGGCACCTCGGGGTGCTGCTCGGCCAGGCGGGCGACCACCCGTTCCAGGTAGTCGAAGCTGCTGAAAAAGGCCAGGTAGTTGCCGGGGCGCTGGCGGTACTGGCTGGCGATCAGCGCCGCGATCGGCTGGATCGAGGCTTCGCGGTCGGCGTAGCGGGTCGAGACCTGGCGGACCAGGTGCACCTCCAACTGCTCGGCGGAGAACGGCGATTCCACCTCCAGCCAGCGCCCGTCGGGCAGGCCCAGCGTGTCGGCGTAGAAGCGCCGCGGGCCGAGGGTGGCGGAGAACAGCACCGCCGAACGCGCGCTGGCGAAGCGCGGGGCGAGGAAGGGCGCCGGGACCACGTTGCGCAGGCAAAGGCGCGAGGTCGGCCGCTTGCCCGCACGCCCCGGCATCAGACTGCAGTCGACCAGCGAATGCGCGCCGAAGCATTCGGCCAGGTGACAGAAGTGCAGGGCGTCGAAGTAGGCGAGCTGCCAGTCGCCGTCGAGCCCGGTGGGCTGCTCGGAGAGGTATTCGGTGATCGCGCCAACCAGTTGCTGCAGGGCGCCGATCAGCTTGACCGGCAGATCGGGCAGCACCGCGTAGGCGGCCACCTGCTCGTGGTGCACCTCCGCCCAGGCGCGCAGGGCGCGTTCCAGCGGCTTCTTCAGCGGCGCCGGTGCTTCGGCCTTGAGCGCCTTGAAACGGCGCTGGTCGAGTTCGGCGCTGTACATGCCTCGTCCCCGGTCCAACAGGTTGTGCGCCTCGTCCACCAGCAGGCCGACGCGCCAGTCGTTGGCCTGGGTGAGGCCGTGCAGCAGGGCGCTGGCGTCGAAGTAGTAGTTGTAGTCGCCGACCACCACGTCGGCCCAGCGCGCCAGTTCCTGGGCCAGGTAGTAGGGGCAGACCTGGTGGGCGAGGGCGATCTCGCGCACGGCCGGCCGGTCGAGCCGGGCCTGTCCGACGGCGGCGGCGCGGGCGGCAGGCAGGCGGTCGTAGAAGCCGGCGGCCAGCGGACAGGATTCGCCGTGGCAGGCCTTGTCGGGGTGCTCGCAGCTCTTCTCGCGGGCGATCAGTTCCAGCGTGCGCAGTGGCAGGCCGGGGCGCTGGAGGGTATGCAGAGCGTCGAGCGCCAGGGCGCGCCCGGAGGTCTTGGCGGCGAGGAAGAACAGCTTGTCCAGCCCCTGGCCGGGCATGGCCTTGAGCTGCGGGAAGAGCGTGCCGAGCGTCTTGCCGATGCCGGTCGGCGCCTGCGCCAGCAGGTGGGTGCCGGTGCAGGCGGCCTTGTACACCGCCTCGGCGAGCGTGCGCTGGCCGCTGCGGAACTCGCCGTGCGGGAAGCGCAGTTCGCGCAGCGCCGCGTCGCGCGCGCCGCGGTGCGCCAGTTCCTGCTCGGCCCAGGCCAGGAAGCGCGCGCACTGGTCCTCGAAGAACAGGCGCAGCTGTTCGGCGCTGTGCCGTTCCAGCAGCAGGGTTTCCTTCTGGCTGACCACGTCGAAATACACCAGCGCCAGCTCGAGGGTGTCGAGCCCGCGCGCCTGGCACAGCAGCCAGCCGTACACCCGCGCCTGCGCCCAGTGCAGCTGGCGATGGTTGGCCGGCTGGCGGGCGAGGTCGCCGCGGTAGGTCTTGATCTCCTCCAGGCGGTTGTTCGCCGAGTCGTAGCCGTCGGCCCGGCCGCGCACGCGCAGCAGGCCGTATTCGCCGTCGAGCGCGACTTCCCGCTCGTAGCCGGCGCCGCGCCGGCCGGTGACCAACTGGTGCCCGGAGATGCCTTCCTGGGCCGTGGGCGAGGGGGTGAAACGCAGGTCGAGGTCGCCGCACTTGGCGGTGAACTCGCACAGCGCGCGTACCGCGACGCGGTAGCTCACGCCTCGGCCCACTGCACGTAGCAGACGGTCACCGGGATGCCGTGCTGCGCGGCGTAGGCCAGCCAGCGCTTCTGGTTGTCCTGCAGGCGGTCGCCGGGCCCCTTCACCTCGATCAGCCGGTAGCTGCGTTCGGCCAGGTCGAACTGGATCAGGTCCGGCAGGCCGGAGCGGTTGGCCGGCACGTCGGCGAGGATGCGCCGGAAGAAGGCCTTCAGGTGCGCCGCCGGCAGGCAGGCCAGGGCCTGTTCCAGCAGCGCTTCGTCCAGCAGCCCCCAGGCGACAAAGGGCGACTGCAGGCCGAACTTGGCGGCGAAGGTGCGGCGGATGCAGTCGTGGTAGTCGCCGCTGTCGAGCCGGGAAAGGCAATGCTCGAACAGCTCGGCGCGGCGGCTGAAGAAGTCCGGGCTGGCGAGGTCCGCCGGGCCGCTGTGGAAGGGGTGGAAGAAGGCGCCGGGCAGCGGCGCGAACACCGCTTCCCAGCAGAGCAGGCCGAGCAGCGAATTGATCAGGGTGTTCTCGACGTAGTGCACCGGTTTGTCCGGCGTGCCAAGGTGATCGCGCACCGCATGCTCTACCGAGACGCCGGTGAAGGGCAGCACCAGGTCCAGGCGGGTTTCGCCGAGCGGGCGGGCGCGCGGCACCGGGCGGCCGCCGAGCGTGCGCCGCAGGCGCGGCAGGATGCGTGCGAGCTGCTGGGCCTCGGCCTCGCTCTCCGGGCGCTCGGCCGCCTGGCTGGCGAGGGCCAGCGCCGCTTCGGGCTGGTCCAGCCGTTCGAGCACGCGGATGGCACGCTCGCGCGCGCCGGGGTAGCGGTTGCCGGCATGGATGCGCAGCGCCTCGGCCAGTTCGCCTTCGCGTTCGAGCTGCTGCCCCAGGCGCAGCAGCAGCTTGCCGCGGCGGCTCTCCAGCCAGTCGTTGTCGAACGCCGCCTGTGGCACCTCGGCCAGTATCGCGGCCACCGTGTCGCCCGCCTCGAAGCGCTCGCGGCAGCGCTGCAGGTGCAGGTAGTCGTCGATGTCCCGCCGGCTGCGGAAGGCCCGCGAACTGGCGGAGAAGGGCACCTGCTCGTAGCGGAAGATGCCGAGGTCGGCGAGCACGAACTCGGTCCAGTCCTGCCGCAGGTTGCCGAAGAACATCAGCCGCAGGCGTTCGCAGAACTCGCCGATGCGCACCCGCAGGACCTGCTCCTCGAGCTGCCCGCACCAGTCGGCGAACGGCCGCGCCTCGGCGTGTTCGGCGCACAGCGCGGCGTACAGCTCGGCCTTGCGCAGGTGCCGCAGGGCCAGGGCGCCGAGGCTGTGCAGCAGCTCGTCCTTCTTCAGCAGGACGAACAGTTCGTCGAAAGACAGCGGCGGAGCCGGGTCGATCCAGCCGAGTTCGGCCAGCGGTGCGGCGGCGCGCCGTGGACAGCCGATCTCGGCGTAGCGCAGCTTGCCGGTGCGAAACAGCTCGCCCTTGCGCATCACCATGCGCACCAGCAGCGCGCGCGACGCCTGGGGCAGGACGGGGAAGTCTTCGAGAAAGCGCTGTTCGGGCGCCAGCAGCAGGTCGCCGTGGTGCTCCCCGACCCAGCGCAGCACCTGCTGGAAGTTGTCGAGGTAATAGAACGGGTTTTCCAGGGGCTGGCGCATCGAACGTCCGGTTCGGTCGGGGCCGGGCGAACGGCTGCCCGGCTGGAAGCTGGCTATTTATACAGCGTCGGCGGCGCTTGGCAAACGTCCGCCGATCGGTGGCCTGGGCATCGGGCCGCGAACCGCTGGCCGTCGGCGTGTTCGGAAGAAGGACCAACACATCCCGGAGGGCGAGCGGTGGCTGGCGACATCAATGCGGCGGATCTGGGCATCGACGTCCACAAGGGCGAGGGCGAACTGTTCAAGTGGCTGCTGGCCAGCTTCCTGTTCGGCAAGCGCATCCAGCAGGACATCGCCGCCGAGGCGTACCGGGCGATCGTCGAGAAGCACGGCTGCGACACGCCGAAGAAGCTCCACGCGCGCAGCTGGCAGCAGATCGTCGACATGCTCGGCGAGGGCCATTACGTGCGCTACGACGAATCCACCGCCGACCGGCTGCTTAAGCTGAGCGGCAAGCTGATCGACGAGTACGACGGCCGGGTGAGCCGCATCCACGAGCTGGCCAAGGACCGCAAGGATCTGGAAAAGCGCCTGCAGGCCTTCGAGGGCATCGGCCCGAAGACGGTGGAAATCTTCATGCGCGAGGCGGAGAAGGTCTGGCGTTGACGCGATCGTTCAGGAAGCCTTCGGCTTTCAGGCAGGCCTGCGGCCTGCATTCGCCGCGAGGGCGCGCCTCCCACGGGATTCGGTGGGCACGCCGCTGTTCGTGGGAGGCCCGACCTCGGGGCGAGCTTGCCTGAGTGAACGACACCGTGGCACTGAACGGCGCTTGCAGGCCGGGCGCGGGGCGGTAGAGTGGGCGCAGCCCCAACCGAGTCTTTCCCATGCGCGTCGTCCTGTTCGTCATCGCCTTCACCGCTTCGCTGCCGGCCCTGGCCGCGCCGGCGCCCTGGTTCAAGTGGCAGAGCAAGGTCGACGGGCAGATCGCCTGTGCGCAGTCCTCGCCCGGCCCCGGCTGGGAGCTGCACGAGGGCACGCCCTATCGCGACCTGCGCTGCACACAGCCGCTCTACCGCCTCGAGCAGAAGCGCACGCCGGAGCGGCGCCGCGACTGACTGTGGGAGGCCGCGTCCGTTCCCGACGGGCTGCGGCATTCAACACATCCCTGTGGATTGCGCGCCCTTCAGGGCGATCCACCCGCTCCAGCCGGAACGCACCGTCCACGACAGGCTCTGATGGAAGGACGGCGCCCTCGCCGTGGCGCGCTGAGAGGCCATTCGTGAACACGCTGAAGATCGCCACCTTCAACATCAACGGCATCCGCTCGCGCCTGCCGGCGCTGATGCAGTGGCTGGACCGGGAAGCGCCGGACATCGTCTGCCTGCAGGAGCTCAAGGCACAGGATGACGCGTTCCCGGCGCAGGAGATCCGCTCGGCCGGCTACGGCTGCATCTGGCACGGGCAGAAGTCCTGGAACGGCGTGGCCATCCTCGCCAAAGGCATGGAGCCGATCGAGAGTCGCCGCGGCCTGCCCGGCGACGAGTCGGACAGCCACAGCCGCTACATCGAGGCGGCGGCGCACGGCATCGTCGTCGGCTGCCTGTACCTGCCCAACGGCAACCCGCAGCCGGGCCCGAAGTTCGACTACAAGCTGGCCTGGTTCGAGCGCCTGATCGTCCACGCCGCGCGGCTGTGGGACAGCGGCCATCCGGTGGTGCTGGCCGGCGACTACAACGTGGTGCCGACCGACGAGGACATCTACAACCCGCGCTCCTGGACCAAGGACGCCCTGCTGCAGCCGGAAAGCCGCGAATGCTACCGGCGCCTGCTGGCGCAGGGCTGGACCGACGCCCTGCGCGCGCGCTACCCGGACGAGCGCATCTACACCTTCTGGGACTACTTCCGCCAGCACTGGCAGAAGAACTCCGGCCTGCGCATCGACCACCTGCTGCTCAGCCGCGACCTGGCGCCGCGCATGGTCGACGCCGGCGTGGACCGCTGGGTGCGCGACCAGCCGCATGCCAGCGACCACGCGCCGACCTGGGTCAGGCTGGAGATCGATTGACAGGCTTCGGCCTCGACGCCGGGTCGTTC
>NZ_AUDU01000080.1 GCF_000425625.1 Stutzerimonas azotifigens DSM 17556 | reverse complement strand
GGGTTTGGGTTGGCGCTCACGCCTGTCAAGCCTTTTTTGCGAGGCTTCCCCCCAGTCGAGCCCTTTCCTGCGCCCCGCAGCCTTCCCCGTCCAGCCCTCCAGCCTTCCAGCCCTCAGCGCTTTTCTCGGCTTTTACCGTTTAGAGCGTCCCCCGCGCCCAAGGCCCCCAGATCGCGAAGGTGATGCCGGGAGTCTGGATGTTGACGAACAGGAAGTGGCCGCTCGGATCGAAGCAGGCGCCGCAGAATTCCCGGCCACGGTAGTCGTCGCCGGAGACATTCTTGCCCGCCGCCGCGGCCTGGACGTCGTCGAAGACCACGTTGTTCTTGGCGAAGATGAACGCCTCGCCGTCGCGGGTCAGGCCGAGCAGGCGCTCGCCGAAGCCGAACTGGTCGTCGACGCCGCCGCCGTCCTCGCACAGCAGCACGCCGCCGCGCGGGCTGACGGTGATGTTGTCCGGGTTGTTGGCGATCAGCGCGTTGTCCGAGGCGAACAGGCAGGTCAGGCGGTCCGTCGCCAGGTCGTGCATCCACACCGCGCCGCGGCCGTAGCCCGGGCGCCCCTGGTCGTCCAGCCCGGCGCTGGTGTCGACGATGAACAGCTTGCCGTCGCTGTACCAGATGCCTTCGCCACGGCTCATGCGCAGACCGCCGGCGGCGCGGGCCTGGACGAAGGGGCCGCTGTCGCTGCCCTGCGGGTCCATGTCCGGATTGGCGATTTCGACCCATTCGAGCTGGTAGCTGTCGCCCTTGCTCGGTGCCAGCAGGTCCGCCTGCGCGACGTTGCGCACCCGCGCACCCTGCAGGATGCCGCCCGCCGCCAGGGAACCCGGCTGCTGGCTGGCGTCGGTGGGAATGTAGCGGTAGTAGCCGGCGCTGTTGCGGTTGTCCTCGGTCAGGTACACGTAGCTGTTCTGCGGGTTGACCGCCACCGCCTCGTGGGAGAGGCGGCCCATGGCGATGATCGGCTGGCCGGTGGTCAGCACCGGGTCGGCGGTGACCTCGAACACGTAGCCGTGCCGGCGGCCGCCGACGCTGCTGTAGTCCGCCGTGGTTTCCTCGCAGGACAGCCAGGTGCCCCAGGGGGTGACGCCGCCGGCGCAGTTGGTGCGGGTGCCGCCGAGGCTCGGCAGGGTGCGCACCGGCTGGTCGATGCCGCGCGGCACGTACAGGTTGGTGGTGCCGCCGGCCGGACGCTGCCCGTTGGCCAGGGTGACGCCGTCGTACACGCCGGTGGCCTCGATCAGGCTGCCGGTGCCGGCCTCGTGGTTGCGCACCAGCACGATTTCGGAGCCGTGCGGGCCGTTGCGCACCGCCACCACGCCCATGCCGTCGTGGGAGGTCGGCACCGGCTGCCCGTTCTCCATCAGGTCGCCAGTCCAGGAGAAGCTGCGGTAGTGGAAGCCCGCCGGCAACTGCAGCAGCGGCAGGCCGGTGGCCATATCGCGCGTCGGGCGCAGCGGCCCGTAGGGGCTTGTCCCGGCCAGCGTGCCACGGCCCTGAGCCTGGCGGGCAGCGAAGGCCTCGAGCGTGCCGAGGAACGGCGTGGTGGCGGCTGCGGCAGCGAGCATGCCGCCCTTGAGCAGGCGGCGACGGCTGGAATCGTGCGAGTGTTCCATCTTGTTTTTTCCTCTTCAGGCTTTTGTGTGGACTGAAGAGGTTTCTACGGTCGCTTTGCGGCAGTGCCGTTACGCTGGGATGGCAGTGGGATGATGCCGGCCGAACGGTCTCCGCCTTGCATGTCCTCAAGCTGTCGTGTGGCTTGTGCCATTGTTCCGGCGTCATTTCCCTCTCCCGTAACACAGCGAAACCAGGACTTTTCTATGCGCCCCTCCCTTCGCCGTTCCCTGCGTCGCCTCTGGGCCCTGGAAAAATTCGGCTACAGCCTGCGGGTGTTCATCGCCCTCGCCGGCGCCATGGGCCTGTGCTGGTATTTCGGCCGGCAGACGATGGTGATCCCGCTGTTTCTCGGCGTCATCGCCAGCGCCCTGGCCGAGACCGACGACAGCTGGCTTGGCCGCCTCGGCGCGCTGGCGGTCACCCTGGTGTGCTTCGCGGTGGCTGCCGCCGCGGTGCAGGCGCTGTTCCCCTACCCCTGGCTGTTCGCCATCGGCCTTGCGCTGTCCACCTTCGCCCTGGTGATGCTCGGCGCGCTGGGCGAGCGCTACGGCACCATCGCCTCGGCCACGGTGATCCTGTCGATCTACGGGATGATCGCCGCCGACCAGCGCGGCACCGACAGCCAGACCTGGCTCGACACCCTGCTGCTGCTCGCCGGCGCCGCCTGGTACGGCCTGCTCTCGGTGCTGTGGAACGCGTTGTTCAGCCATCAGCCGGTGCAACAGAGCCTGGCCCGGGTGTACCGCGAGCTCGGCCAGTACTTCCGCCTCAAGTCGGCGCTGCTCGAACCGGTCCGGCAGCTAGACGTGGAGGCCCGCCGGCTCGAGCTGGCCCGGCAGAACGGCCGCGTGGTCGGTGCGCTGAACATCGCCAAGGAAACCCTGCTCAGCCGCCTGGGCCACGGCCGCCCGGGCGCGACCATCAACGCCTACCTCAAGCTCTACTTCCTCGCCCAGGACCTGCACGAACGGGTCAGCTCGTCGCACTACCCCTATCAGGCGCTCGCCGAGGCCTTCTTCCACAGCGACGTGCTGTTCCGCTGCCAGCGCCTGCTTCGCCTGCAGGCCAGCGCCTGCGGCGAGCTGGCCGAAGCGATCCAGCTCGACCAGCCGTTCCGCTACAGCGAGGAGAACGGCATGGCGCTGGCCGACCTCGACGCCTCGCTCGAGCACCTGCGTGCGCAGCAGAACCCGGCCTGGCGCGACCTGCTGCGCTCGCTACGGGCGCTGTCCGGCAATCTTGCCAACGTCCAGCGCCAGCTGGCCAGCGCCGGCAACCTGGAAACGCTCGCCGGCGAGCAGGACAGCGCGCTGTTCGACCGCCAGCCGCAGTCGCTGCGCGATGCCGTCGAGCGCATCCGCCAGCAGCTGACGCCCACCTCGCTGATCTTCCGCCACGCCCTGCGCATGTCGCTGGCGCTGCTGTGCGGCTACGCGGTGCTGCATGCGATCCACCCCGACCAGGGCTACTGGGTGCTGCTCACCACGGTGTTCGTCTGCCAGCCGAACTACGGCGCCACGCGCATCAAACTGGTGCAGCGCATCAGCGGCACGGCCCTCGGCCTGCTCGCCGGCTGGGCACTGTTCGACCTGTTCCCCCATCCGCAGGTGCAGGCGCTGTTCGCGGTGGTCGCCGGGGTGGTGTTCTTCGCCACGCGCGCCACCCGCTACACCCTGGCCACCGCAGCGATCACCCTGCTGGTGCTGTTCTGCTTCAACCAGGTCGGCGATGGCTACGGGCTGTTCTGGCCGCGCCTGTTCGATACCCTGCTGGGCAGCCTGATCGCCGCCGCCGCGGTGTTCCTGATCCTGCCGGACTGGCAGGGCCGGCGCCTGAACCAGGTGTTCGCCAACACCCTCAGCAGCAACGCCGCCTACCTGCGGCAGATCATGCAGCAGTACGAGACCGGCAAGCGCGACGACCTGGCCTACCGGCTGGCGCGACGCAACGCGCACAATGCCGATGCCGCGTTGTCGGCCACGCTGGCCAACATGCTGCTCGAGCCCGGGCACTTCCGGAAGGAAGCGGAAACCGGCTTCCGCTTCCTGACCCTGTCGCACACCCTGCTCGGCTACCTCTCGGCGCTCGGCGCGCACCGCGAGAGCCTGCAGGACGATGCCAGCGACAGCCTGCTCGACGAGGCCGCCGCACGCCTGGCTGCGGCCCTCGACGAGCTGGCCGAGGCCCTGCGCCTGCAGCGGCCGGTGGACCTCAACCGGGACGACGAGGAGACGCTGGCACGACGCCTGGAGGATGCGCCCGAGGAGATGGACGACGGCCACCGGCTGGTGCAGACCCAGCTCGGACTGATCTGCCGCCAGCTCGGCCCCCTGCGCAGCATGGCCAGCCACCTGATCCGCCGCGCTCCGGGCCAGCCGGCCTGATCGACATTTTCGGCGTCAGCGCCCGCAGGGTGGATGACGGCGAAGCCTCATCCACGCGCCTGGCCGGGCCGATGCCGGGCTCGCCGGTGATCGACCGGGGTTTCACCGAAGCTGTGACGGTCGAGAATCCGCTGGAGGGTGCCGTCCTCGCGCATCGCGGCGATCTCCCGCTCGAACGCCGCGACGATCGCCCGGTGCTGCGGATGGCTGCGCCGCACCACCAGCCTCAGGCCCTTGTACTGGAATTCGCCGGGCAGGAATTCGTAGGCCTCGCGCACCAGGCTCAGTTCGTGATCGAAGTGATACAGCGCCGTGCGCTCGTCCTCCAGGGTGAGGTCGACGCGCCCCGCCGTCAGCATGCGCGCGGCGCTGGTGAAGTTGTTGACCAGCACCCTGGTCAGCGTGGTGTCGTGGGTCAGGCGGTCGGAGTAGCTGTAGCCGCGGACCAGCGCGACCCGCAGGCCGCGCAGGCTGTCGAGGCCGTCGTAGACGATCGGCTCGTCGCGCCGCGTGATCCAGCGCAGGCGGTTGAACAGGTAGGGCGCCGAGTGGAGCGCATAGGGCTCCCGCTCGCGCACGTACCAGGCGCTGTACAGGTCGAAGCGGCCCTGGCGCAGGCCGCGGGTGGCGCGGGTCCAGGGCATCTCGGTGTACTCGACCCGGTACCCGGCGCGCGCCAGGGCGGTCCGCACCAGCTCGACCGCCAGCCCGCCGCCGGGAAGCCCCTGGTCGGTATAGGGCGGCCAGGGATCGCCGACCAGGCGCAGTACCGGCTCCGCCCGGACCAGGCCGGCAGCGGACAGGATCAGCAGCGCGGCGAGCCAGGGGCGAAGCATGCAGGGCGTCCTCGTCAGGATGGGCCGGCAATCAAACCATAAAAAAGCCGGCTCGGCTCCATGCGCCGGTGATCGCGGCGCTCCGCCCGCGCCCGGCGAAACCGGTAAGATGCGCGGTTTTCGGCGCGAGGGGTGTGCGGTGCTGCAAGCGGACGTGGTGATCGTGGGCGCCGGTGCGGCCGGCCTGATGTGCGCCTTCAACGCGGCGGCCCGGGGCCGGCGCGTGCTGGTGCTGGATCACGCCAACAAGGCCGGCAAGAAGATCCTCATGTCCGGCGGCGGGCGCTGCAACTTCACCAATCTCTACACCGAGCCCGCCAACTTCCTGTCCGCCAACCCGCACTTCTGCAAGTCGGCCTTGGCGCGCTACACCCAGTGGGATTTCATCGAACTGGTCGCGCGCCACGGCGTGCCCTATCACGAGAAGAAGCTCGGCCAGCTGTTCTGCGACCACAAGTCCAGTGACATCCTCGCGCTGCTGCTCGCCGAGTGCGACCGCTACGGCGTCGATATCCGCCTGCAGACGCCGGTGCAGGACATCCAGCGGCTCGAGCCCGGCTACAGGCTGCAGACCGGGCTCGGCGCGGTCGCCTGCCAGTCGCTGGTGATCGCCACCGGCGGGCTGTCGATCCCTACACTCGGCGCCAGCGGCTTCGGCTACCAGGTCGCGCGCCAGTTCGGCCACCAGGTGCTGCCCACCCGCGCGGGGCTGGTGCCCTTCACCGTCACCGAACCGGGGCTCAAGGCCATGTGCAACGAGCTGTCGGGCACCTCGGTGGAGTGCCGGGTGTCCTGCAACGGCGAGAGCTTCCGCGAGAACCTGCTGTTCACCCACCGCGGCCTGAGCGGCCCGGCGATGCTGCAGATTTCCTCCTACTGGCAGCCCGGCGACCTGCTGGAGATCGACCTGCTGCCGGACCACGACGCGCTCGCCTGGCTCGCCGAGCAGCAGGCGGCACGGCCCAACATCGAACTGAAGACGCTGCTCGGCGAGGTCTTCACCCGCAAGCTCGCCGGCCTGCTGGTCGAGCAGGGCCTGGCCTCGCGCCCGCTGCGGCAGTACACGCCGGGCGAACTGCGCGCGCTCGGTGAACGGCTCGGCGCCTGGCAGGTGCAACCGGCCGGGACCGAGGGCTATCGCACGGCGGAGGTCACGCTGGGCGGGGTCGACACCCGCGAGGTGTCGTCGAAGACGATGGAGTCGCGCCTGGCCCCGGGGCTCTACTTCATCGGCGAGGTGCTGGACGTCACCGGGCACCTGGGCGGTTTCAATTTCCAGTGGGCCTGGGCGTCCGGCTATGCGGCCGCCCAGTACGTCTGATCACTCGTTGGACATGTTCGACGGCGGCGACAGCTCGCGCGGGCCGGCCGGGTCGGTGGCGGTGTTCTGATGCTCCTGCTGGTTCCGGGCGTTGTTGTCCATGGCCGACTCTTCGGCGTCCGGCGAACAGCCGGCCAGCAGCAGGGCGGCGAACAGCGCAGGGATGACGGCGGTTGCTCTCATCGGGTTCTCCGTGGGCGCGGGCGCACGGGCGCCCGCGAGGGTGAATCAGGGCTTCGGCGTGGCGGACGGGGTGTCGTTGCCGCTGGCGGCCCCTTCGCTGCCCGTGCCGGGGCCGCTGCCGGACGAGGTGCCCAGGCCGCTGCCGTTGTCCGCCGGTGCCGAAGGCGCGGAGCCGCCCTCCGTGCCGGTGGTGCCCGCATCGCCGCTGCCGATGCGCGGAGCACCGGGGCTGGCGGTGCCGGTCGGGCCTGCGTCGGTGCCCGGTGCAGGTGCATTCATCTCGCTCTGGGCCGGCGGCGGCGTCTGCGGCTCGTCGGGTTCGTCCGGGCCACAGCCGATCAGCAGCAGGGCGGCCAGGGGTGGCAGTAGGTAAGTCAGGCGCATCGAATGCCTCCGTTTGCAGCGGCCGGTCGTCGGCCGAGGTCTATGCACCTGATGCGACCACGACCCGCGCAGGGAGTGCCGCGGCCGGCCGACGGCCGGTCGCGCGGGGCACGGGCGCACGGCCGCGACGCAGGCCCCTCGGAAGGGCCGCGGCGCGGCGCAGGCCAAGGCTTCAGCTGGCCTTTTTCAGCTCTTTCTTCATGCCTTTCCTGATGTCGGCCATCTGCTGGCCCATCTCGTCCAGGCGAGCCTGGTCGAACAGCTTCTCGCAGGTCGGGAACATGTCGCTCTCTTCTTCCTCGATGTGATGTTCGAGCAGTTCCTTGAGCACCTTCGCCCGCCCGGAGAATTCCAGGCTGCCGACCTCGGTCTTCTTCAGGTCGGGCAGCACCAGCGAATCCACCGCACGGTGCTCTTCCTTGGCCTCATAGGCCATCTTGGCCTCTTCCTTGTCGCCTTCCTTGCGCAAGGCCGGGTAGAGGACCTCTTCCTCGATCCGGGTGTGGGCGGTGAGCTCCTGCTCGATCTTCTCCAGCAGCTCGGTGCGCAGCTTGACGGCACGCTCGGTCGACTCGGTCAGACGACCCAGCAGGTCCTTGATGCGCACATGATCCTGCTTCAGCAATTCGATCGCGTTCATGTTCGTCTCTCATCGGCTAATCGACGCGGGCTCGGGCCCGTCTGTTCGTCTGCCGCCACCCGGCAGGTGGTGGCGGCCTTGCCCAGGCGTGCCGGGCTCAGGCGTACTCGTAGGTCGGCAGCCCGGCGCGACTGTGGCTCTGCAGGTGAACGATGGACGGCGACATGCCGGCTTCCAGGGCCAGATCGCGGCGGATCGAACAGATCACCCATTCGAGTTGCACCGCCGTCTGCGTCTGCCCACGGGAAATCGCACGCTTGAGGATGACGCGGTCGGCGTTGCGCAGCGTCAGCAGCAGGCCTCCGTCCGGGCGGGGTTCGGTAACGACTTCGAACTCGGGGAAGGCGGCAGTAAGGGTATGTTGTGCAGCGGTCATTGTTCTGTACTCCAGTTAGTCCAGCCGGCTACCTAGGAGCAGCGTTCGTGCCAACCGCACGGACAAAATAAATCCCTTTAAAAACAAGAAATTATATAAAACCACCTGCTCGCGGGGCCGTGCAGAATGCAAGACGGCTGCCGACGGAGCGTGCATTCTGCGAGACCGGTCACATAACGCCGGGGCGCCACATCCCGCAGCCCGGGGCCCAGCGGGCCGCGCCTACCGTTGCGCCTGAACTTGCCGCCGCCCAGCGGCTCAAAGGTTGACGCCAACCGCCATATCTGCCTACTTCACAGCGTTCGAAGAAACGCCGAGATTTCCGATGACGCCATCGCCCCCCTGCAAGATCGTTCTGCTGGTAGAGGACGAGCCCCACATCCTCGACCTCCTCGCGGACTACCTCGCCGGCGAGGGCTACGAGGTGCTCAAGGCGCGGGACGCCACCGAAGCGTTCGATATCCTCGCCACCAAGCCGCGCCTCGATCTGCTGGTGAGCGACTTCCGCCTGCCGGGCGAGGTCTCCGGCGTGGCCATCGCCGAGCCGGCGCTGAAGCTGCGGCCGGACCTCAAGGTGATCTTCATCAGCGGCTACCCGATCGAGATCTACGAGTCGGGCAGCCCCATCGCCCGCACCGCGCCGGTGCTGGCCAAGCCGTTCTCGCTGGACAGCCTGCGCACCCAGATCAGACGCATGCTCGAGTGACCGGGCAGCCAGCCATTCATCCGGAGCCCCGATGGCCGCCATCGACCTGCTCATCTGCGACTGCGACGGCGTCATCGTCGACAGCGAAATCATCAGCCACCGGGTGCTGTTCGAGGCACTCGCCCGCTACGTCCCGAGCGAAACGCTGGAATCGCTGCTGGAGGGCACCTTCGGCCTCACCGTGCCGATGATCCTCGAGCGCATCGAGCGCGAGCTGGGCCTGGCGATCCCGGACAGCTTCGACAGCGACCTGCGCCGCGTCAGCGAAGCCACGGTGGCGCGCGAGGTCAAGCCGATCCCGGGGGTGCGCGAGGCGCTGCTGACCATCGAGCTGCCGCTGGCGGTGGCCTCCAACAGCCGTCGGCACAACGTCGAATCCAGCCTCGAACGCGCCGGACTGACCGACCGGGTAGCCGGCAACGTGTTCAGCTCGGACATGGTCGCCAACCCCAAGCCCGCCCCGGACGTCTACCTGCTGGCGGCCGAGCGCATGGGCGCCGATCCGGCCCGCTGCCTGGTGGCCGAGGACAGTCCCACCGGCGTCCAGGCGGCTCTCGCCGCCGGCATGCAGGTGATCGGCTTCACCGGTGCCAGCCATATCCCGCCCGGGCACGGCGAACGCCTGCTGACCCTGGGCGTCAGCGCGGTGATCGAGCGGATGGACGAGTTGCCGGGGGTGGTGGACAGGTTGGGGAGGGGATAGGCCGGTTGTAGGCCGCAGGCCGCAGGCGAGAGCGGCAGGCGGCAGGCGGCAGGCGGCAGGCGGCAGGCAAGAGCTTGAGGCTTGAGGCTTGAGGCTTGAGGCTTGAGGCTTGAGGCTTGAGGCTTGAGGCTTGAGTGTGCGGGTCATGGGCGCGGCAGCAAGGCCGATCTACCCGGCAGGAAAAAAGGATCTGCTTGTGTAAAAAGCGACCGGCTCCCCGGCTGGGTCAGGCCGGAAGGTAGATCCGAAAAGTCGGCTAGGCAGGTGATGCTGTTCACTTAGGCAAGCTCGCCGCGAGGTCGGGCCTCCCCACAGAAGCGACGTTGCCCACAACCCCGTGGGAGGCCGCGCCCGTTCCCGACGGGCTTACGGCATTCACCACATCTTTGTGGCTTGCGCGCCCTCGCGGCGAACTCAGGCTTGCAGGCCCTGCGAAAGCCAAGTAAACAGCATCAGGCCAGGCCGGAAGGCCTTTTCGTCCAGCCTTCCAGCCTTCCAGCCTTCCAGCCTCCAACCTTCCAGCCTGCCAGCCGCGCCTTCGGCGCGGCCGGCGCGTCAGCGGACCTTCGGGTCCAGCTCGCCCTTGGCGTAACGGTCGAACATGACGTCCAGCGACACCGGCTTGAGCTTCGAGGCGTTGCCGGCGGTGCCGAAGGCCTCGTAGCGCGCGATGCAGATCTCGCGCATGGCCTCGACGGTCTTGGCCAGGTACTTGCGCGGGTCGAACTCGCTGGGGTTCCTGGCCATGAACTGGCGGATCGCGCCGGTGGAGGCCAGGCGCAGGTCGGTGTCGATGTTCACCTTGCGCACGCCGTGCTTGATGCCTTCGACGATCTCCTCGACCGGCACGCCGTAGGTTTCCTTGATGTCGCCGCCGAACTCGTTGATCACCACCAGCCACTCCTGCGGCACCGAGGACGACCCGTGCATCACCAGGTGGGTGTCCGGGATGCGCTGGTGGATTTCCTTGATGCGCTGGATCGACAGGGTGTCGCCGGTCGGCGGCTTGGTGAACTTGTAGGCGCCGTGGCTAGTGCCGATGGCGATCGCCAGGGCGTCCACGCCGGTCTTCTTGACGAAGTCGGCCGCTTCTTCCGGGTCGGTCAGCAGTTGGCTGTGGTCCAGCGTGCCCTCGGCGCCGATGCCGTCTTCCTCGCCGGCCATGCCGGTCTCCAGGCTGCCCAGGCAGCCCAGCTCGCCCTCGACCGAGACGCCGCAGGCATGGGCCATCTCGACCACGCGGCGGGTCACCTCGACGTTGTACTCATAGTCGGCCGGGGTCTTGCCGTCTTCCTTCAGCGAGCCGTCCATCATCACCGAGGAAAAGCCGAGCTGGATGGAGCGCTGGCACACCGCCGGGCTGGTGCCGTGGTCCTGGTGCATGACGACCGGAATATGCGGGAATTCTTCCACTGCGGCGAGGATCAGGTGGCGCAGGAAGGGGGCGCCGGCGTACTTGCGCGCACCGGCCGAGGCCTGAACGATTACCGGGGAATCGGTCCTGTCGGCCGCTTCCATGATGGCGCGCATCTGCTCGAGGTTGTTGACGTTGAAGGCCGGCACGCCGTAGCCGAACTCCGCGGCGTGGTCGAGCAACTGGCGCATGCTGATGAGTGCCATGGTTTTCCTGTCTCCCGGTTAGGGTTCCGTGATGTCGATAAAGCCTGCCGCAGGGGCCGGCGACGTTTCAAGCGCCACGCTGCATTGGCGCGGCATTGTAGGCTGTGCCCGGCTGCGAGGCAGCTGTTGTTGCCTTAAAGGTTGATCAGCGAGGCGCTGCAGCCATAGGCCAGCAGCTCGTCGTCGGCGACCCGGTAGACCAGCGCCTCGGCGCCTTTGTCATGGAAGGCCAGAACGCCATCGCTGTAGAAAGTTCCGTAGGTCGAGGGTTCCCTGCGCAAACGGTAGGCCCGCTCGCTGCTACCCACCTTGAGATCGACTTCGGTCTTCGCCGCGTTGGCGTAGCGCCAGGCGATGTCGTTGTCGCTGGCGCACTTCCAGCGCACGAAGGGCGCGTCCTCGCCGGTCTGCCAATGGCCACAGCCGGCGAGCAGCACCAGCGGCGCCATGAGCCACAATCCTTTCATCCACGCTCCTTCAGCCGTTCAGGGGCATTCCTGCTGGTCCGGTGAGTTGATGGTGGTCGGATCGGCGGTCGCCTGGACCTCGACGCGCTGATCGTTCTGCGCCGTCGGACTCTCGGCCGGCGGCGGCGTGAAGACTTCGCAGGCCGACTCCGGTGCGCCGCCGCCGGCACAGCCGGCCAGCCCGAGGCTCACTGCCAGGATGAGGTTACGCATGGTCGTTTCCCTTTCCGTGTCCTTGTAGGAAACAGACCACGGCGCGCCCCAGGGGTGCCCGCCGCTCCGCTTGTTTCGCTCCGCCCATTACCGGGCGGAGCGCTTCGTCTCCGGAGTCAGCCGGCACGCTGCTCGAGGATCTCGACCGCCGGCAGCACCTTGCCCTCGACGAATTCGAGGAAGGCGCCGCCACCGGTGGAGATGTAGGAGATCTGCCCGCCCACGCCGTACTTGTCGATCGCCGCCAGGGTGTCGCCGCCGCCGGCGATGGAAAAGGCCGGGCTCTCGGCGATGGCCTTGGCCAGGGTGCGGGTGCCCTCGCCGAACTGGTCGAACTCGAACACGCCCACCGGGCCGTTCCAGAGGATGGTCTTCGAGGACTTGAGCAGCTCGGCGAACTGCGCGGCGGTCTTCGGGCCGATGTCGAGGATCATGTCGTCGTCGGCGACCTCGTCGACCGACTTGACCGTGGCCGCGGCGCTTTCGGCGAATTCCTTGGCCACCACCACGTCCACCGGCAGCGGCACGCTGACCTTGGCCGCGATGGCCTTGGCGGTGTCCACCAGATCCGGCTCGTACAGCGACTTGCCGACCTTGTGCCCGGCCGCGGCGAGGAAGGTGTTGGCGATGCCGCCGCCGACGATCAGCTGGTCGCAGACTGTGGCCAGCGAGTTGAGCACATCGAGCTTGGTGGACACCTTGGAGCCGGCGACGATGGCGGCCATCGGCTTGGCCGGGCTCTTCAGCGCCTTGCCCAGCGCGTCCAGCTCGGCGGCCAGCAGCGGCCCGGCGCAGGCCACCTGGGCGAACCTGGCCACGCCGTGGGTCGAACCCTGGGCGCGGTGCGCGGTGCCGAACGCATCCATCACGAACACGTCGCACAGCGCCGCGTACTGCCTGGCCAGTTCGTCGGTGTTCTTCTTCTCGCCCTTATTGAAGCGCACGTTCTCCAGCAGCACCAGCTCGCCGGGCTGTACCTGGACGCCGTCCAGGTAGTCCTTGACCAGCGGCACCTCGCGGCCCAGCGCCCTGGACAGGTAGTCGGCCACCGGCTTGAGGCTGTCGGCCTCGCTGTACACGCCCTCCTCCGGACGCCCGAGGTGCGAGCAGACCAGCACCGCCGCGCCCTTCTCCAGCGCCAGCCTGATGGTCGGCAGCGAGGCGACGATGCGCGCGTCGCTCTTCACCTGGCCGTCCTTCACCGGCACGTTGAGGTCTTCGCGAATCAGGACCCGCTTACCCTGGAGGTCGAGGTCGGTCATCTTCAAAACGGTCATGGCGAGTTCCTTGTATTCCTTGTCGAAAACGCTGAGTCCTGCCGGGTCCGGCCCCGGATCAAGCCCTGTGCGCGGTGCGCAGGTAGTGGTCGGCGACATCCAGCATGCGGTTGGCGAAGCCCCATTCGTTGTCGAACCAGGCCAGCAGGTTGACCAGCCGCGGGCCGGACACGCGGGTCAGGCTGCCGTCGACGATGGCCGAGTGCGGGTCGTGGTTGAAGTCGCAGCTGGCGTGGGGCAACTCGGTATAGGCGATCAGCCCGGCCAGCGGCCCCGCCTCGGCGGCTTCGCGCAGGACCCGGTTGACCGTCTGCGCATCGGTGTCGCGGGCCGTCTGGATGGTGATGTCGAGACAGGAGACGTTCACCGTCGGCACCCGCACGGCTTTGGCCTGAATCCGCCCGGAGAGTTCCGGCAGCAGCCGCTCGATGCCGCGCGCCAGCCCGGTGGAAACCGGGATCACCGACTGGAAGGCCGAGCGCGTGCGGCGCAGGTCGTCGTGGTGGTAGGCGTCGATCACCGGCTGGTCGTTCATCGCCGAGTGGATGGTAGTGATGGAGGCGAACTCGATACCGACTACCTCGTCGAGCAGCTTGAGCAGCGGCACGCCGCAATTGGTGGTGCAGGAGGCGTTCGACACCAGCCGTTCGCGCCCGGTCAGGCGCTGGTGATTGACGCCGAGCACCAGGGTCGCGTCGACGTCAGCCTCGCTCGCCATCGGCTGCGAGAACAGCACCCGCGGCACCCCGGCGTCGAGAAAGCGCTGGCCGTCGGCGCGGGTGTGGTAGGCCCCGGAGCATTCCAGCACCAGGTCGACCCCCAGCTCGCGCCAGTCGATGGCCTCCGGCGTGGATTCGCGCAGTACCTTGACGCAGTGTCCGTTCAGGTGAAGGCAGTCACCGTCGACGCTGACCTCGCCGGGAAAACGGCCGTGGGTTGAATCGAAACGGGTGAGGTATTCCAGGCTGGCCATGTCGGCCAGGTCGTTGAGCGCGACGAACCGGAAGTCGAATGCCGCGCCGCGCTCGTAGAAGGCACGCAGCACGCAACGGCCGATACGGCCGTAGCCGTTGAGGGCGATGCGGTAGGGGCGGGAGCGATTTTGCGACATCGAGATTCGGCCTGTTTTCAAGCCGCTTGAGCGCTGAAGGCTGGAGGCTGGACGAAAAAGCAGCTCGGTGCCGCCTGTCGTCCAGCCTCCAGCCTCCAGCCTCCAGCGCCTTTTTAGTCTTCCAGAAGCTCTTCAGCCACTTCGAGAATGTGCCCGACGGTAAAGCCGAAATGCTCGAACAGCTGGCCGGCCGGGGCGGATTCGCCGTAGGTGGTCATGCCGATGACCCGGCCGTCCAGGCCCACGTACTTGTACCAGTAGTCGGCGTGCGCCGCCTCGATGGCGATGCGTGCGCCCACTTCGACCGGCAGCACCTGCTGCTTGTAGGCTGCGTCCTGGGCGTCGAACACGCTGGTGCAGGGCATGGAGACCACACGCACCTTGCGGCCCTGTTCGGTCAGCTGCGTCGCCGCCTGCATGGCCAGGCAGATCTCGGAACCGGTGGCGATGAGGATCAGCTCGGGCTCGCCGACGCAGTTCTTCAGGATGTAGCCGCCGCGGGCGATGGCCCCCTCGGTCTCGTGGTCGCGCACGTGGAACGGCAGGTTCTGCCGCGAAAAGATCAGCGCACTGGGGCCGTCGCGGCGCTCGAGCGCGTACTTCCAGGCCACCGCCGATTCGACGGTGTCGGCCGGACGCCAGGTGTCCAGGTTCGGCGTGGTGCGCAGGGCGACCAGTTGCTCGACCGGCTGGTGGGTCGGGCCGTCCTCGCCGAGGCCGATGGAGTCGTGGGTGAACACGTAGATCACCCGCTGCTTCATCAGCGCCGACATGCGCACGGCGTTACGCGCGTACTCCATGAACATCAGGAAGGTGGCGCCGTAGGGGATCAGCCCGCCATGCAGCGCCACGCCGTTCATGATCGCGCTCATGCCGAATTCGCGCACACCGTAGTAGATGTAGTTGCCGGAGGCGTCTTCCTCGACCACCGGTTTGACGCCCTTCCACAGCGTCAGGTTGGAGCCGGCCAGGTCGGCCGAGCCGCCGAGCAGTTCCGGCAGCAGCGGGCCGAAGGCGTTCAGGCAGTTCTGGCTGGCCTTGCGGCTGGCGATGGTCTCGCCCTTCTGCGCCACTTCGCGGATGAAGGCCGAGGCCTTCTCGGCGAAGTCGGCGGGCAGCTCGCCAGCCATGCGCCGGGTGAACTCGGCGGCCAGTTCGGGGAACTCGGCCTGGTAGGCGGCGAAACGCTGGTTCCACTCGGCCTCGGCCTGGGCGCCGGCGTCCTTGGCATCCCACTCGGCGTAGATGTCGGCCGGAATCTCGAACGGGCCGTGGGTCCAGCCCAGGGCCTCGCGGGTGGCGGCCACTTCCGCCTCGCCGAGCGCCGAGCCGTGGGATTCTTCCTTGCCCTGCTTGTTCGGCGCGCCGAAGCCGATGATGGTCTTGCAGCAGATCAGCGTCGGCTGGTCGCTCTTGCGCGCGGTCTGCAGGGCCAGCTCGATCTCGTCGGCGTCATGCCCATCGACGTTGCGGATCACCTGCCAGCCGTAGGCCTCGAAGCGCTTGGGCGTGTCGTCGGTGAACCAGCCATGCACCTCGCCGTCGATGGAGATGCCGTTGTCGTCGTAGAAAGCGATCAGCTTGTTCAGACCGAGCGTGCCGGCCAGCGAGCAGACCTCGTGGCTGATGCCCTCCATCATGCAGCCGTCACCCATGAACACGTAGGTGAAGTGGTCGACGACGGTGTGGCCGGGGCGGTTGAACTGCGCCGCCATGACCTTCTCCGCCAGCGCGAAGCCGACCGCGTTGGCGATGCCCTGGCCGAGCGGGCCGGTGGTGGTCTCCACACCCGGGGTGTAGCCGAATTCCGGATGCCCCGGCGTCCGGCTGTGCAGCTGGCGGAAGCTCTTCAGGTCGTCGATCGACAGGTCGTAGCCGGTCAGGTGCAGCAGCGAATAGATGAGCATCGAACCGTGGCCGTTGGACAGCACGAAGCGGTCGCGGTCGGCCCACTTGGGGTTCGCCGGGTTGTGCTTCATGTAGTCGCGCCACAGCACTTCGGCGATGTCGGCCATGCCCATGGGGGCGCCGGGGTGGCCGCTGTTGGCTTTCTGCACGGCATCCATGCTCAGTGCGCGGATGGCATTGGCTCGCTCACGACGGCTGGGCATCGCTGAATCTCCTGCGGGGGTACGGCTGGAACGAAAGGGCGCACATTTTCGCCCAGCGGCCCCTCGGGGGGCAAACGATTAAAGCGAAGGCTGGAAGGCTGGAAGGCTGGAAGGCTGGAAGGCTGGAAGGCTGGAAGGCTGGAAGGCTGGAAGGCTGGAAGAGCGTTGGGGCCGCCTGATGCCGATGCAAGCTTTTTCTGCAGAAAGAACGAAAAACTTTCACCCAAGCCGGGGAAGCTGAGCGTCATCCTCGTCAAGCCGTCAAGCCTTCTTTAATCGGGCCGGCTTCGCCGGCCTATATCAAACTTTTTTGATACAGCCTTGCCCCTCCCCCTTCGCGCGACTAGACTTCGCCGCCATGAGCCTGCGTGTCCCCCAGTTGCGTTTCGAAGCCAGCGACCAGCTCGCCGCCCTGTGCAAGGCCGCCGGCGATCCGCTGCGGCTGAACGTGCTGCGGGCGCTGGCCAGCGATTCGTTCGGCGTGCTGGAGCTGGCGCAGATTTTCGCCATCGGCCAGTCGGGCATGAGCCATCACCTCAAGGTGCTGGCCCAGGCCGGGCTGGTGGCGACGCGGCGCGAGGGCAACGCGATCTTCTACCGGCGTGCGCTGCCGCAGGCCGAGAGCATCGGTCGTGGGCTGCATGCGGCGCTGCTGGAAGAGGTCGACCGGCTTGAATTGCCGTCCGAAGTAACCGTCCGGATCGAGACGGTGCATGCGCGGCGCAGCGCGGCGAGCGAGGATTTCTTCGCGCGCATGGCGACCAGCTTCCAGGCCCGTCAGGACCTGATCGCCGGCCTGCCGCAGTACCGCGACAGCGTGCTGGCGCTGCTCGAGGCGCTGCAGCTGCCGGCCGAAGCCACGGCGCTGGAAGTCGGCCCGGGCGACGGCGGCTTCCTGCCGGAGCTGGCGGCACGCTTCCGCCAGGTGCTGGCGGTGGATAACAGCCCGGCGATGCTCGAGCTGACCCGGGCGCGCTGCCAGCAGGAAGGGCTCGGCAACGTCGAGCTGCGGCTGGCCGACGCACTGAACGACGCGTGCCCCTCGGCCGACTGCGTGGTGGTGAACATGGTGTTGCACCACCTGGCCGCGCCCGGCGAAGCGCTGCGGCAACTGGCGCGGCTGGTGAACGCGGGCGGCAGCCTGCTGATCACCGAGCTGTGCAGCCACAACCAGAGTTGGGCCAGGGAGGCCTGCGGCGATCTCTGGCTCGGCTTCGAACAGGACGATCTGGCCCGTTGGGCCGATGCCGCGGGGCTCACGCCCGGCGAGAGCCTCTACATTGGCTTGAAGAACGGTTTTCAGATCCAGGTGCGGCAGTTCGCCAAACCCGCTGACGACGACCGACTCACCCACCGGTAACAGGAAAACCGATAGATGAGCGAATATTCGATTTTCACCTCCGAGTCCGTATCCGAAGGGCATCCGGACAAGATCGCCGACCAGATTTCCGATGCGGTGCTCGACGCCATCATCGCCGAGGACAAGCACGCCCGCGTGGCCTGCGAGACCCTGGTCAAGACCGGCGTGGCCATCGTCGCCGGCGAAGTGACCACCTCGGCCTGGGTCGACCTGGAACAGCTGGTGCGCGACGTCATCATCGACATCGGCTACGACAGCTCGGACGTCGGTTTCGACGGCGCCACCTGCGGCATCGTCAACATCATCGGCAAGCAGTCGGTGGACATCGCCCAGGGCGTCGACCGCTCCAAGCCGGAAGACCAGGGCGCCGGCGACCAGGGCCTGATGTTCGGCTACGCCAGCAACGAGACCGACGTGCTGATGCCGGCGCCGATCTGCTTCTCGCACCGTCTGGTCGAGCGCCAGGCCGAAGCACGCAAGTCCGGCCTGCTGCCCTGGCTGCGGCCGGATGCCAAGAGCCAGGTCACCTGCCGCTACGAGAACGGCAAGGTGGTCGGCATCGACGCCATCGTGCTCTCCACCCAGCACAATCCCGAGGTCAAGCACGCCGACCTCAAGGAAGCGGTGATGGAGCTGATCGTCAAGCACGTGATCCCGGCCGAGCTGCTGCACAAGGGCACCCAGTTCCATATCAACCCGACCGGCCAGTTCATCATCGGTGGTCCGGTGGGCGACTGCGGCCTGACCGGGCGCAAGATCATCGTCGACACCTACGGCGGCATGGCCCGTCACGGCGGCGGCGCCTTCTCCGGCAAGGATCCGTCCAAGGTCGACCGTTCGGCCGCCTATGCCGGCCGCTACGTGGCGAAGAACATCGTCGCCGCCGGCCTGGCCGAGCGCTGCGAGATCCAGGTCTCCTACGCCATCGGCGTGGCCCAGCCCACCTCGATCTCGGTGAACACCTTCGGCACCGGCAAGATCGCCGATGCCAAGATCATCGAGCTGGTACGCGAGCACTTCGACCTTCGCCCGTACGCCATCACCCGCATGCTCGACCTGTTGCACCCGATGTACCGCGCCACCGCGGCCTACGGCCACTTCGGCCGCCCCCCCTACGAGATGACGGTCGGCGAAGACAGCTTCACCGCCTTCACCTGGGAGCGCACCGACAAGGCCGAGGCGCTGCGCCAGGCGGCCGGCCTGTAAGGCTGCTGCAAGCTGCAAGCAAGCGTAGGGTGGATGTCGCTTTTTACATCCACCGCGGCTCCGCTCGCCGGGTCGGTGAAGCCGGGACCCGACCCTACAGCTGCAAGCGAATCAGTGTGGCTGCTGGCCATGCTTTTCTGCCTTTACTTGCAGCTTGTGGCTTGAAGCTCACCGCTGCGTTTGCAGGCGTCAGGCTGCAAGAAAAGCCCCGCCGGTAAAGACCGTGCGGGGCTTTTTGCATTCGCCATTGTGCAAGTTCTGGCGCAACCGGCGCGCAGCCCGCGAACCAGTCCATAAATAACGGCGCATCGTTTGCCCTCGCCGCTGCCCGTGCGGCAAGGTACCGGCTCGCATACCGATAAGGATATTGGTCATGACCGGCAAACCCGCCGCCCGGCTGGGCGACCCAACGGCCTGCCCGAAGAAGGGGCATGGCGACAACCCCATCGTCAGCGGCTCGCCCGACGTCTTCTTCGACGGCCTGCCCGCCGCCCGCGCCGGCGATGCCACCGCATGCGGCAGCACCCTGACGGGCAACCTCATCCCCAACGTGCTGATCAACGGCAGGCCCGCCGTCGTCCAGGGCAGCCTCGGCGACCATGGCAATCTGGTCATCGGCGGCTCCGGCACCATCATCATCGGCACCACGCACACCCCGGCGCCCTTCGTTCCGCCCGAACCGCTGAACCTCGGCGGCGCTCCCGTGGCTCGGGCGCCCGCTGCGCCGGCACTGCCGCAACGGCCAGCGGCGCCCAGTGCCCACGCCTGGCAGCAGGAACCCGGCGACCCCACGCCGTACGGGCTGGAAGAGGAAGACGAGGAGGAAGAGCTGGCCAGCCGCCAGGCCGTCACCCTGCGCATCGGCGTGTTCTTCGACGGCACCGGCAACAATGCCGCCAACAGCGCCATCGGCGCCCAGTGCCGCGCGCCGGCGCTCGGCCTCGGCGAGCAGGAGGCCCTGGCCATGGCCCAACGCTGCGAAGCGCACCATCTCGCCCCGGACAGCAGCTATGCCAACGATGTGAGCAATATCTGGCGGTTGTATGA
>NZ_AUDU01000079.1:1532-20914 GCF_000425625.1 Stutzerimonas azotifigens DSM 17556 | reverse complement strand
TCCAGCCTCCAGCCTCCAGCCTCCAGCCTCCAGCCAGCCCTTTGTCGAACCGGCCAAGTGGTTGAGCTTTCCGGTGGGTTAATTGCTCATTTTTTGTGCTATTCTCCGCGCCCTTTCACAAGACAGCCATCGGGTCTCGCCATGCAAGCCGTGAAGCCGTTGTTCGACTATCCGAAGTACTGGGCCGAATGCTTCGGCCCGGCACCCTTCCTGCCGATGAGCCGGGAGGAGATGGAGGCGCTCGGCTGGGATTCGTGCGACATCATCATCGTCACCGGCGATGCCTACGTCGATCATCCTTCGTTCGGCATGGCGATCATCGGCCGGCTGCTCGAGGCCCAGGGCTTTCGCGTGGGCATCATCGCGCAGCCGGACTGGCGCTCGAAGGACGACTTCATGCGGCTCGGCGAGCCGAACCTGTTCTTCGGCGTCGCCGCCGGCAACATGGACTCGATGATCAACCGCTACACCGCGGACCGCAAAAGCCGCTCCGACGACGCCTACACGCCCGGTGGCGTGGCCGGCAAGCGGCCGGATCGCGCCAGCCTGGTCTACAGCCAGCGCTGCAAGGAGGCCTACAGCCACGTGCCGGTGGTGCTCGGCGGCATCGAGGCGTCGCTGCGCCGCATCGCGCACTACGACTACTGGCAGGACAAGGTGCGTCGCTCGATCCTGATGGACGCCACCGCCGACATCCTGCTCTACGGCAACGCCGAGCGCGCGGTGGTGGAGATCGCCCAGCGCCTGGCCGCCGGCGAGCCGGTCGCCGCGATCACCGACATCCGCGGCACCGCCTTCGTCCGCCACGACACGCCCGAGGGCTGGTTCGAAATCGATTCGACGCGGATCGACCGGCCCGGCAAGGTCGACAAGATCATCAACCCCTACGTCAACACCCAGGACATGGACGCCTGCGCCATCGAGCAGGCCAAGGGGCCGGACGAGGACCCGAACGCGGCCAGGGTCGTGCAGTTGCTGCCGAGCCCGAGGCTCACCCGCGAGCGCACGGTGATCCGCCTGCCGTCGTTCGAGAAGGTGCGCAACGATCCGGTGCTCTACGCCCACGCCAACCGTGTGCTGCACCTGGAGACCAACCCGGGCAACGCCCGCGCGCTGGTGCAGATGCACGGCGAGCTGGACATCTGGCTGAACCCGCCACCGATCCCGATGAGCACCGAGGAGATGGATTACGTCTTCGGCCAACCGTTCGCGCGGGTGCCGCACCCGGCCTACGGCGACGCGAAGATTCCGGCCTACGAGATGATCCGCTTCTCGGTGAACATCATGCGCGGCTGTTTCGGCGGCTGCACCTTCTGCTCGATCACCGAGCACGAAGGAAGGATCATCCAGAACCGTTCGCAGGACTCGATCATCCGCGAGATCGAGGAGATCCGCGACAAGGTGCCGGGCTTCACCGGGGTCATCTCCGATCTCGGCGGGCCGACCGCCAACATGTACCGCATCGCCTGCAAGGACCAGGAGATCGAGAAGCACTGCCGCAAGCCGTCGTGCGTCTACCCGGGCATCTGTGACAACCTGAATACCGACCACTCGGCGCTCATTCAGCTGTATCGCTCGGCGCGTGAACTGCCGGGGGTGAAGAAGATCCTCATCGCCTCCGGGCTGCGCTACGACCTGGCAGTCGAGTCGCCGGAGTACGTCCGCGAACTGGTCACCCACCACGTCGGCGGCTACCTGAAAATCGCCCCGGAGCATACCGAGGAGGGCCCGCTGTCGAAGATGATGAAGCCGGGCATCGGCAGCTACGACCGCTTCAAACAGATGTTCGAGAAGTTCTCGAAGGAGGCGGGCAAGGAGCAGTACCTGATTCCGTACTTCATCGCGGCGCACCCGGGCACCACCGACGAGGACATGATGAACCTCGCCCTGTGGCTCAAGCGCAACGGTTTCCGCGCCGACCAGGTGCAGGCCTTCTATCCATCGCCGATGGCCACCGCCACGGCCATGTACCACTCGGGCAAGAACCCGCTGCGCAAGATCACCTACAAGAGCGACGGGGTGAACATCGTCAAGAGCGAGCAGCAGCGCCGCCTGCACAAGGCCTTCCTGCGCTACCACGATCCGAAGAACTGGCCGCTTCTGCGCGAGGCGCTGAAGGACATGGGCCGTGCCGACCTGATCGGCAACGGCAGGCACCAGCTGATCCCGACCTACCAGCCGCAGGCGAACGAATACCAGAGTGCGCGGCGCAAGAACTCCACGCCGGCCGGCAGCAAGAAGGCCGGCAAGCCGCTGCTGACCCAGCACACCGGCCTGCCGCCGCGCAGCCACGACGGCAAGGGCTGGGAAAAGCGCGAGCAGGCCAAGGCCGCTGCCGAGGCGCGGCGCCAGTCGGCCGGCGGCAAGGGCGCCGGCAAGGGCTCGAAGAACCGCCGTCCGGTCGCGCCACGCTGAGTTCGGCTGGTTCGGCCGGCTAGACCCTAGAGCTTGAACGCCCCGGTGGCGCCGCCGAGGCGTTCGCCCAGTTCCAGCAACCGTTCGCCCTGCGCGCGCGCCTCGGCGATCTGCGCCAGATTGGTCTCGGCGAGCTGGTGGATGCGCTCGCCACGCCGGCGGATCTCGCCCACGGCGTGGTGCTGCTGAGCGGTGGCATCGGCGATCTGCGCCGCCCGCTGGTCGACGGTGGCGATCGCCTCGACGATGGTCTTCAGCGCGCCGTCGGCCGCTTCGGCCTGGCCGGCGGTGGTCTGCGCCTGGCCGACCTGTGCCTGCATCATCTGCACCGAATCCCGCGCCGCCTGCTGCAGTCGTGCGATCACCCCGTTGATCTCGTCGGTCGCTTCGCTCGAGCGCCGGGCCAGCGTGCGCACCTCGTCGGCGACCACCGCGAAGCCACGGCCGTGGTTGCCGGCGCGGGCCGCCTCGATGGCGGCGTTGAGCGCCAGCAGGTTGGTCTGTTCGGCGATCGAGCGGATCACCGTCAGCACCGAACCGATGGTATCGGTCTCTGCCGCCAGCCGCTCGATCGCCCGGGCGTTGCTCTGCACGTCGTTCACCAGGGCATGCAGCCCGCCGAGGCTGTGGGCGATCACCTGTTGCCCGGCGGTGACCGCGGCATTGGCCTCGCGTCCGGCGTCGGCGGTCTGCCCGGCGCTGGTGGCGACCTGTTCGATGGTCGCCTCCAGTTCGCCGAGCGAGTCGCGGATCCGCGTGGTGTCCCGGGCCTGCCGCTGCGCTCCCTGTTCCAGTTCGCCGCTGACCGAGGCGAGCGAACGACTGCTGGCGGCGACGCTGCCGGCGTGTTCGGCCAGGGCGCCGGTGAGCTCGGTGAGGTAGTCGCGCAGGCGGTTCAGCGAGCCGGCGATGGCCTGCAGTTCGGGCATGCGCGCGGCGATCGCGATGGGCTGACGGAAGTCGCCGCCGGCCCAGGTCGACAGCGCCGGCATCAGCTCGGTCAGGCTGCGGGTGAGGGTGCGCTGCAGACGGTCGATCACCAGCGCCACCAGCAGGATCAGGCCGATGATGCCGCCCTGCATCATGCGCACCTCGCCCTGGATGCGCCCGTGCTCGGCGCGGACCACCGGTTCCAGCTCGCTCAGCGCCGCCTGCAGGTCCTGCACGCGCTGAGTGCTCGCCTGCGCGAGTTCGGCGCGCTGGCGGATGAGTTCCAGGGTGCGCGCCAGTTCGGTGGGGTAGCGCTTGATCAGCCCGGCCAGCTCGCGGCGCAGGGCGACGGCCTGGTCTTCGCTGGCGTCGTCCGAACTGTCCTGCGCCAGCCCCATGAGCGCGGCGAAGTCGTCGGAAGCCGAGCCGCTCTTGTCCTTCACGCCGAGCAGGGGCAGGGCCTCGAGGCGACGCGCGGCCTCGGCCAGTGCGGCGAGTGCCTGTTCGACGTCCGCCGCCATCGCCGCCCGGCCGCTGGCGACCAGGCGGCCGCGCGCGTGGCCGAGCCGCTGCAGCTGGCGGGAGGCCTCGAACAGCGGGCGGTCGTAGGCATTGCCCGCGGTTCCTGCCTCGGTGGCGTAGTGCTCGAAGCGATCGAGGGCGCCGGCGATCTCGCGCTCGGCCTGCAGCAGCAGCGCCTGCGGGTCGCCGGCCAGCTTGCCCGCGGCCAGCAGCTCGCCGGTGGCGAAGGCATGCAGCGCCGAAAGCGCTGGGCGCAGGCGCTCGGCCAGCGCGGGGTCGAGTGCCTGCACACCGCCGTCGAGCTCTTCCAGGGTCTGGACCGCTTCGCGATGGCGCAGCGCATCGCCGGTGGACAGGTAGGCCTGCACGTTCACGGCGAGACGATTGTGGAACTGTTGCGACAGACCGAGGAAGTCGCCCATCAGCCGGTAGGGCCGCGACAGGGCGTGCTCCGACCACCACAGCGTCGCCCCCAGCGCTGCGCAGATGCCGAACAGCAGCAGGGTGTTGAGCGTGGTCACGGTCTTCAGGCGCATGCTGAGAGCTCCTACGGCGAGTGAGCTCAGACGATATGGCGTTTTGATGTCAAAACCGTGACAGCGCCCGGCCGCTCGGCTGGACGGCGCGTGCTTGAGCCGTCGGGAGGTCCGCCCTCGGGATGAGCAGTCGGCGTGCTGCCGGGGTTACGCCAATTGTCGCCGCGAGGGCGCGCCTCCCACAGGTGTCAACTGGGATAAGGGGGCACGCCGCAGGCAGGCTCCCTGTGGGAGGCCCGCCCTCGGGGCGATCTCTCCAGCCGCGGCTGGCAGGTCAGCACCGCTCGGACGTCAGCCTTCGAACAGCTCCACGCGGTTGCGTCCGCCGCGCTTGGCGCGGTAGAGGGCTTCGTCGGCCTGCTGGGTCAGTGTCTTGATGCTGGCGCCCGGGACCAGCTCGGCGATGCCGCAGCTGAAGGTGCAGGCCAGGTCGTGCGGCTGCGCCGGGTAGGCGATCTCGGCGAAACGCCCGCGGATCTTGTCGAGCACCTGGGCGGCGGAGCGGGCATCGGTGTCCGGCAGCACCACGGCGAATTCCTCGCCGCCGTAGCGGCCGATCTGGTCGGTCTTGCGCAGGCGCTGCTTGAGGAACAGGGCGAGACTCTTGATCACCCGGTCGCCCATCGGGTGGCCGAACTCGTCGTTGACCCGCTTGAAGTGGTCGATGTCGAGCATGGCGAAGCTCAGCGGGCGCTGCTCCCGGCGCGCGCGGAAACTGGCGTCCTCGAGCAGCTGCAGGGTGTGGGTGTGGTTGTACAGCCCGGTGAGGCTGTCGCGCACGATCCGTGCCTTGAGGTTGCGCGCGCGAGCGGCGCGGGTGCGCACGGTGGCGATCAGGTGGCGGGTCTTGATCGGCTTGGTGAGGAAGTCGTCGCCGCCCTCGCTCATGGCGTCGATCTGCTTGTCGATGTCGTCCTCGGCCGACAGGTAGATGATCGGCACGCTGACATAGCGCTCGTGCTGGCGGATGACCTTCGCCAGCTCGGTGCCCAGGCAGTCCGGCATGTACATGTCGAGGATGATGAGGTCCGGCTGGAATTCCGAAAGCGCCGGCATGGCCTCGAACGGCTCGGTGAGCGTGCGGGTGACGATGCCCGCACTGTTGAGCACGCGCTCGGTGTGCGTGGCCTGGGCCCGAGAATCGTCGACGATCAGCACCCGGTAGGGCTCGGCGTGGGCGCTGCGGGTCAGGTGCTCGATCTTCTCCAGCACCGTGGAGGCGTCCAGCGCGCCGGTGAAGAATTCCAGCCCGCCGGTGCGCACCGCGGCCAGGCGCGTCGGGGTATCGGTCTCGTCGCGGCTGAAGAACAGGATCGGCAGCTTCTGCTCCAGGCCCTGCTGGATTCGCTCGGTCAGGCGCAGGCCCTGCGCGGGGCCGTCGAAGTCCACTTCCATGAGGATCGCCGCCGGGTGCCGCTCCTGCATGGCCTCGAGGAAGCCTCGGGTGTCGGTGAGCACGCGGGCGACCACGCCGAAGAATTCCAGCTGCTGGGCCAGCCGCTCGGCCCGCTCGCCGTCGTGCAGCGCCAGGTAGACCGGCTTGCGCAGCGGCGGCATGAAGATCTGGTCCAGCGGGTCGCCGTGGCGCAGGCCGGTGCGCCCGAGGCGGTGCATGACCTGGTTGAGCGCGAGGATGCTGTCGCTGGACAGGCGCCCGCGGTTGTCGCGGATATCGGCCAGGCAGCCGTCGATCTCTCCGGCGAGCAGGCAGTGCTCGGTCTGTTCGAAGCGTTCCGAGGATCGGCGCAGACGGGCGTTGGCATCGGCCAGCGCGGTCATCCCGGTGGGGTCCCATTCGCTGCGCTGCAGCCGCTGCCAGACTTCCAGCACCTCGCGCGCGTGGTGGATCACGCGCTGGGCGAAGTGCTGCTTGAGATTTTCTTGTTCCGACATCGCGTCTTCCTGACGCCTCGAAATGGCGCGTGCTGGCTGAATGCTAGCACGATGCATCGGCCTCGCCGACACACGCGCTCGGCCCGTGAATGCCGCAGAGGATATCGCCACCCTGGGTTATGATGCGCGACGCATGCCGCAACCCGGACACGGGTCGGCGGTCGGAAACTAGGTCAGACGAATGAGGGGCAGCACATGCTCGACTGGAAGAATCGTGGCGGTCGGCTCGGCGGCGGCACGGCGGACCCGGCGCTCGACGGGCCGACCATGGGCCGTTGGCGCCTGCTGCAGGTCGTCGCGGCGGTGGTCGTGGTCTACCTGCTGGCGACCATCGTGCTCGGCTGGTACTGGAGCCGCGAGCCGGATCGCTTCGCTGTCCAGCGCACCGCCCGCGAAGCCGCCGAGGCCTCCGGGCGGCAACTGGTCAATGGCTACACCACGGTCGAGACCCTCAAGCAGGTCGCCGAGACGCTGCTGGACAAGCCGGGCGGCTACCTGACCAACGACATCGCGCCGCCCGGGCTGTGGCTGGACAACATGCCCAGCTGGGAATACGGCGTACTGGTGCAGGTGCGCGACCTGACCCGCGCGCTGCGCAAGGATTTCGCCCGCTCCCAGTCGCAGTCCACCGAGGACCCGGACCTGGCACGCGGCGAGCCGCTGTTCCATTTCGACAATCGCAGCTGGGCGCTGCCGGCAACCGAGTCCGAGTACCGGCAGGGCATCCTCGCGCTCGATCGCTACCTGGCGCGCCTGAGCGACCCGGCGCCCAAGGCGCTTTTCTACACCCGTGCCGACAACCTGAACAACTGGCTGGGCGACGTCGCCACCCGGCTCGGCTCGCTGTCCCAGCGGCTGTCGGCCAGCGTCGGGCGCGTGCGCCTGGATATCGAGGGCGTGTCCGAGGAAGCCCCGGCGCAGCCCGGGGTGATCCCGCCGGTCAAGGAAGAAGTGGTGGAGACGCCCTGGCTGCAGATCGACAACGTGTTCTACGAGGCCCGCGGCCAGGCCTGGGCGCTCTCGCACCTGCTGCGGGCGATCGAGGTGGACTTCGCCGACGTGCTGGCGAAGAAGAATGCGGCCATCAGCGTGCGCCAGATCATCCGCGAACTGGAAGCCGCGCAGGAACCGCTGTGGAGCCCCATGGTGCTCAACGGCAGCGGCTACGGCATGCTCGCCAACCACTCGCTGGTGATGGCCAACTACATCTCGCGCGCCAACGCGGCGATCATCGATCTGCGTAATTTGTTGTCGCAGGGTTAGGAGCGGTAAGACGCTAAAAGCGCTGGAGGCTGGAAGGCTGGAAGGCTGGACGAAAGACGCGGTCGTTCTCCGGCCTCGAGCGGTCCCGTGGTAGGAGCGAGCTTGCTCGCGAATGGCGAGAGCGGTAATCACGGCGATTCGCCAGCAAGCTGGCTCCTACGAAGACCTTGACGTCCCCGCCGCTGGGCCATCATCTTCCAGCCTTCCAGCCTTCCAGCCTTCCAGCCTTCCAGCCTTCCAGCCTTCCAGCCTTCCAGCCTTCCAGCCTTCCATTCAGTCCAACCCCAACTTCTTCAACCGATAGCGCATCGAGCGGAAGGTCAGTCCCAGGCGCTGGGCGGCGGCGGTGCGGTTCCAGCGGGTTTCCTCCAGGGCCTGCATGATCAGCGCGCGTTCGATTTCCTCCAGGTGGTCCTCGAGGTTGTCGATCTGCGCCAGGCTGGCACCGGCGCCGTCGGAGGCGCCGGTGGCCTCGGCCAGGCGCAGGTCGGCCGGGCGGATCTCGTCCGCTTCGCAGAGGGTGTAGGCGCGTTCGAGCATGTTCTCCAGCTCGCGCACGTTGCCCGGGAAGCGATAGCTCTTGAGCTTCTCCAGCGCTTCCGGATGCAGCGTCGCCGGCGGCGCCTCGCATTCCTGGGCCAGACGCCTGAGCATGACGGTCGCCAGCTCGGCGATGTCCTCGCGGCGCTCGCGCAGCGGCGGGACGCGCAGCTCGATGACGTTGAGGCGGTAGTAGAGGTCCTGGCGGAAGCGCCCGGCGGCGACCTCCGCGGCCAGGTCCTTGTGCGTGGCCGAGAGGATGCGCACGTCGACCATGAGTTCCTGCTGGCCGCCGACGGCACGCACGGCCTTTTCCTGGATCGCGCGCAGCAGCTTGACCTGCATCGGCAGCGGCAGGTCGGCCACCTCGTCAAGGAACAGGGTGCCGCCGTGGGCGGCCTGGAACAGGCCCTGCTTGTCCTCGATGGCGCCGGTGAAGCTGCCTTTCTTGTGGCCGAAGAACTCGCTTTCCATCAGCTCCGAGGGGATGGCGCCGCAGTTCACCGGCACGAAGGGGCGTTCGCCGCGCGAACCCTGTTCGTGGATCAGCCGCGCCACCAGTTCCTTGCCGCTGCCCGACTCGCCGCTGATGTACACCGGTGCCTGGCTGCGCGCGAGCTTGGCGATCTGCCGGCGCAGCGCCTTCATCGGTGGCGACTGGCCGAGCAGGCGGTTGTCCACCGGCACCTCTTCGCCGGCCGGGCTGCGCAGGCGCAGGGCGGAGTTGACCAGCTCGCGCAGGCGGCCGAGGTCGACCGGCTTGGTCAGGTAGTCGAACGCGCCGGCCTTCAGCGCGGTGATGGCCGTTTCCATGCTGCCGTAGGCGGTGATCATGGCCACCGGCATCTGCGGGTGGTTCTGCTGGATGTACTGGACCAGCTCGAGCCCGGTGCCGTCGGGCAGGCGCATGTCCGTCAGGCAGAGATCGTAGGGCTCGCGCGCCAGCCACTCGCGTGCTTCCTTGACGTTGCGCGCGCTGCGGGTGTCGAGCTTCATGCGCCCGAGGGTGATCTCCAGCAGTTCGCGGATGTCCGGTTCGTCGTCGATGATGAGCGCTTTCTGGCGGGCGGTCATGATTGGGTCGCAGGGGGATGTTGAGCGGGGCCTATGGTACTCCCGTGAGTGGCGCCGGTGGCGTTTCCGTTTGCCATGCTGTGACCGGCTCCCGGTCGTTCGTCAGCCGAGCTTGCGCGGGTGCGCGAAGACGATGCGGAAGCAGCTGCCTCCGGCGTCGCGCGGGCGGTAGTCCAGGCGTGCCTGGTTGCTTTCGCAGAGCTCCCGGGAAATGTACAGGCCGAGGCCGGTACCCTTGTTTTCCGTGGTGAAGAAGGGCTCGAACACGTTCGGCACCTGCTCGGCCGGCACGCCGGGCCCGTCGTCGAGCACCTCGAGCACCGGCAGGTCGCTCTGCCTGTCGCGGTACAGCCACAGCCAGACCTGCGCCTGCGGGTGTTGCTGACCGCTGTAGCGCAGGCCGTTCTGCACCAGGTTGGTGAGCACCTGGATCAGCTGGTTCGGATCCATGCGGGTCTGCAGTGAGCTGCCGTCGACCTGGACGTGCAGCGACTGGTTGGCCTTGAGCCCCGAACGGAATTCGCCGGCGAAGCGGTGCACCCAGTACTTGAGATCGAGCAGTTGCGGCTCGGCCTGGCGGCGGCGCGACAGCTGCAGGACGTTCTCGATGATCAGGTTCATCCGCCGCGAGTGGTCCTGGATGATCTGCGTCAGGCGCCGGTCCGGGCCGTCCAGCGCTTCGGACTCCTGCAGCAGCTGCGCCGCGTGGCTGATGGCGCCCAGCGGGTTGCGGATTTCGTGGGCGATGCCGGCGGTGAGGCGCCCGAGCGAGGCGAGCTTGAGCTGCTGGGCCTGCTGGGTGATCTGCGAGACGTCCTCGAGGAACACCAGGGTGTCGCGCTGCTCGCCGTGCTGCAGGGTGGCGAAGCTCGGCTGTACCGTCGGTCCGCCGGAGACCGCGCGCAGGTTCTGCGGGCGCAGGGTCGGGTTGCTGCGCCAGAGCGCCAGGCGCCTGGACAGTTCCGGGCATTGCGCGTCGAGTTTCGCGCCGACCAGCGCGTCCTGGCCCAGCAGCGACAGTGCGCCACGGTTGGCCAGCAGCACCCGCTGCTGCGGGTCGAGCACCAGGATTCCGGTGCGCATGCGCTGCAGGATCAGGGCATTGAGCGCCTCCAGGTTGGCGACGTCCTCGGCGCGCTGCCGTGCCAGGCTCTCGCTGGCCTGCAGGCGGCGGGACAGGCTCTGGACGAAGAGCGCGGCGAGGAAGCACAGCGTTCCCAGGGCGCCGGCCTGGACGAACTGGCTGCTGGCGGCGGGCCGGTCGAGGCTGAGGTAGAAGGTCAGGTAGATCAGGCCGATCGCGGCCATGGCGGCGATCAGCAGGCCGATCCGGCCGCGCAGCAGGATGTTGGCGATCGCCACCGCGACGATCAGCAGGTTGCCGATCCCGCTCGGCGTGCCGCCGCCGAGGTAGAACAGCGCCGACAGCAGCAGCACGTCGGTGATCGCCAGCGCGGACACCTGCAGGGGATGCTGAGGGCGCTGGATCAGCACCGCGACGATGATGTTGACGATCAGGTACAGCCAGGCGACGTTGCGGAACAGGGCCGGATTGGCCATTTCCAGCAGGTCGCTGTGCAGGTCGCTGGAGATCAGCAGCACCAGCGCCAGGCCGATGGTCAGGCGGTAGAAGTGATACAGGCGCAGGATCCGGCGGCCCTGCTGGCCGCCGAGGACCGCCGCGTCAGCGTCCACCGTGCGAACGGTCCTGTTCGAGGTGTGCCTGGCTGCAGTACCAGCGGTCGTTTCCATGCAGGGCGCGGTCCTTGGGAATGTGCACGCCGCACTGGGCGCAACGCACCATCGCCGGCGCCGCCGAGCGGCTGGCGGGCCGCGGCTTGCGCGTGAGGCGCCGCCACAGCCATACGGCGGCGAAGACCAGTGCGATCAGGATCAGCAGGCGGAACAGGCCCATTTTCGGTTCTTCCTGAAGGGCCGCTGCTCAGTCGAACAGGCCGAAGGTCAGGCGGCTCCACCAGGAGCGCCCCTGGCGTTCGCCGTTCCCGGCGTTCGGCGCGGTTCCGGCGTCGATTTCCCTCGGCAGCTCCTGCTGGGCCCGCTGGTACTGGCGGTAGACGTCCTCGTTGGCCTGGCTGCGATCCGGCGCCGGCACCTCGGTCTCGATCATGCCCAGCGTGGCGCGGGCGAGCCAGGAACGGCTGTCCGCCTCGCGCTCGCGCGGGACGAACTCGCCGTCGCTCAGGCTGGGATGGTCCGGGTAGTTCAGCTTCAGCGTCTGCAGGGTGGTCTGCGATAGGTCCGTCAGCCCCATGCGCTGGTAGGCCTCGGTCATCACCGCCAGGCCGTCGCCCACCGAGGGGGTGCCCTGGAAGTTCTCCACCACGTAGCGGCCACGGTTGGCGGCGGCGACGAAGGCGTCGCGGCTCAGGTAGTAGTGGGCCACGTGGATCTCGTTGGCCGCCAGCAGATTGCGCAGGTACACCATGCGCGCCTTGGCGTCGGGGGCGTAGCGGCTGTTCGGGAAGCGCGTGGTCAGCTGGGCGAACTCGTTGAAGGAGTCGCGCGCCGCGCCGGGGTCACGCTTGGTCATGTCCAGCGGCAGGAAGCGCGCCACCAGACCACGGTCCTGGTCGAAGGAGGCGAGCCCCTTGAGGTAGTAGGCGTAGTCGACGTTCGGATGCTGCGGGTGCAGGCGGATGAAGCGGTCGGCGGCGGCGCGCGCGGCTTCCGGCTCGACGTTGCGGTAGTAGGCGTAGATCAGCTCCAGCTGCGCCTGCTCGGCGAAGCGGCCGAACGGATAGCGCGACTCCAGCGCCTTGAGCTTGGCGATGGCATTGGTGTAGCCCTTGTTGTCCAGATCGGCCTGTGCCTGCTGGTAGAGTTCGACCTCGCCCAGGTTCTCGTCCACCGGCTCGTTCGAGGAACAGGCAGCGGTGAGGGCGAGGATGGCGATCAGCAGCAGGTGTTTCACTTGCATGGCGGCTTGCGTCCCTGTGACGGCTGGCTGTCTCGCGCATAGCCGTCCTGTTATGATGGGCGCCCCGGTGCGCCGGGACAAAGACGCCGTATTTAAACACAAGCTCAGAGCCGAACCAAAAGGCTCTCCCGCCCGCAGCCCGCCATGTCCGCAAACTCCCCACAGGCCATCCAGATGCGCGCCGAGGTGCCCTTCGATCTCGGTGGCCAGCGCCTGGATCAGATCGCCGCCCAGCTGTTTTCCGAGCATTCCCGTTCCCGCCTGGCCGGCTGGATCAAGGATGGCCGGCTCACCGTCGACGGCGCCGTGCTGCGCCCGCGCGACATCGTCCATGCCGGGGCCGTGCTCGAACTGGAGGCCGAGCAGCAGGCCCAGGGCGAATGGCAGGCGCAGGACATCGCGCTGGAGGTGGTCTACGAGGACGAGCACATCCTGGTGCTGGACAAGCCGGCCGGGCTGGTCGTGCACCCGGCCGCCGGGCACGCCGACGGGACGCTGCTCAACGCCCTGCTGCACCATGTGCCGGAACTGGTGAACGTGCCGCGTGCCGGCATCGTGCACCGGCTGGACAAGGACACTACCGGCCTGATGGTGGTGGCCAAGACCCTGCAGGCGCAGACCCGGCTGGTCGAGCAGCTGCAGCAGCGCAGCGTCAGCCGCATCTACGAAGCCATCGTGCTCGGCGTGATCACCTCCGGCGCCACCGTCGACGCGCCCATCGGCCGGCACGGCCAGCAGCGCCAGCGCATGGCGGTGACCGAGGGCGGCAAGCCGGCGATCAGTCATTACCGGGTGCTCGAGCGCTTTCGCTCGCACACCCACGTGCGGGTCAAGCTGGAAACCGGGCGGACCCACCAGATTCGCGTGCACATGGCGCACGTCGGCTACCCGCTGGTGGGCGACCCGGTCTACGGCGGGCGCTTCCGCATCCCGCCGGCGGCCAGCCCGACGCTCGTCCAGGAGCTGCGCGAGTTCCCGCGGCAGGCCCTGCACGCGCGCTTTCTCGAGCTGGACCATCCGGCCACCGGTCAGCGCATGAAATGGGAGTCGGCGCTGCCCGACGACCTGGTCTGGCTGCTGACGCTGCTGCGTCAGGACCGCGAGGCCTTCATCGGGTGAGCGGCTGGCCGGCGGACTGGCTCGTGCCCGACTGGCCGGCTCCGGCGACGGTGCGCGCCTGCGTCACCACCCGCGCCGGCGGTGTCAGCCGGGCGCCGTTCGACAGCTTCAACCTCGGTGACCACGTCGGCGATGACCCGGCCGCGGTGGCCGCCAATCGCGCGCGTCTGTCGGCCTGGCTTGGCTGCCGGCCGGCCTGGCTGTCGCAGGTGCACGGCACCGAGGCGGTGCAGGCCGATGCCGGGCGCTGCATGGTGGCCGATGCCAGCTGGAGCGAGAAGCCGGGGGTCGCCTGCGCCGTGCTCACCGCCGACTGCCTGCCGGTGCTGTTCTGCGATCGCGCCGGCACGCGTGTCGCCGCCGCCCATGCCGGCTGGCGCGGGCTCGCCGGCGGCGTGCTGGAGCGCACCCTGGACGCCCTGGCGCGGCCGCCCGAGGAGGTGCTGGTCTGGCTGGGGCCGGCCATCGGTCCGGCGGCATTCGAGGTTGGGCCGGAAGTGCGCGAGGCCTTCGTCGCCGGCCGGCCGGAGGCGGAGGCCACCTTCGGTCCGAGCCTAAACCCCGGGCGGCTGATGGCCGATCTCTACGCGCTGGCCCGCGTGCGCCTCGCCGTCCGGGGCGTGCGGGCGGTGTTCGGCGGCGGCGAATGCACCCTCGGCGACCCGCGCTTCTATTCCTACCGCCAGCAGTCGACCACCGGCCGTTTCGCTTCGCTGGTATGGCTGCAGCCTGAGCGGACGGTGCCTGCCGATTGACCGCCGTCAAGCCGGTCCTGCTTGAATCTCGCACAATCATCCCTATCTAAGCTGCATCTCGCAGGCTTCGATTCGAGGCGCAATCCACCGCGCCGGCCTGCTTCAACCAGTAGGTAGGTTTTCCAATGCGTATCGATCGTTTGACCAGCAAGCTCCAGCTTGCGCTCTCCGACGCCCAGTCCATCGCGGTGGGCCTCGACCATCCGGCCATCGAGCCGCTGCACCTCATGCAGGCGCTGCTCGAGCAGCAGGGCGGCTCCATCCGCCCGCTGCTGATGCAGGTCGGCTTCGACGTCAACGCCCTGCGCAAGTCGCTGTCGGAGGCGCTCGACCAACTGCCGAAGATCCAGAACCCGACCGGCGACGTGAACCTGTCGCAGGACCTGGCGCGCCTGCTCAACCAGGCCGACCGGCTGGCGCAGCAGAAGGGCGACCAGTTCATCTCCAGCGAGCTGGTGCTGCTCGCCGCCATGGACGAAAACACCCGGCTTGGCAAGCTGCTGCTGTCCCAGGGGGTCAGCCGCAAGGCGCTGGAGAACGCGGTGGCCAACCTGCGCGGCGGCGAGGCGGTGAACGACCCCAATGCCGAGGAATCGCGCCAGGCGCTGGACAAGTACACCGTCGACATGACCAAGCGGGCCGAGGACGGCAAGCTCGACCCGGTGATCGGCCGTGACGACGAGATCCGCCGGACCATCCAGGTGCTGCAGCGGCGCACCAAGAACAACCCGGTGCTGATCGGCGAGCCGGGCGTGGGCAAGACCGCCATCGTCGAGGGCCTGGCCCAGCGCATCATCAACGGCGAGGTGCCCGACGGGCTGAAGGACAAGCGCCTGCTGGCCCTGGACATGGGCGCGCTGATCGCCGGTGCCAAGTTCCGCGGCGAGTTCGAGGAGCGACTCAAGGCGGTGCTCAACGAGCTGTCCAAGCAGGAAGGGCGGGTGATCCTGTTCATCGACGAACTGCACACCATGGTCGGCGCCGGCAAGGCCGAGGGCGCCATGGACGCCGGCAACATGCTCAAACCGGCGCTGGCGCGCGGCGAGCTGCACTGCGTCGGCGCCACCACGCTGGACGAATACCGCCAGTACATCGAGAAGGACGCGGCGCTGGAGCGGCGCTTCCAGAAGGTGCTGGTGGACGAGCCGAGCGAGGAGGACACCATCGCCATCCTGCGCGGGCTGAAGGAACGCTACGAGGTGCACCACAAGGTGACCATCACCGACGGCGCCATCATCGCCGCCGCCAAGCTCAGCCACCGCTACATCACCGACCGCCAACTGCCGGACAAGGCCATCGACCTGATCGACGAGGCGGCCAGCCGCATCCGCATGGAGATCGACTCCAAGCCCGAGGCGCTGGACCGCCTCGACCGCCGGCTGATCCAGCTGAAGGTCGAGCGCGAGGCGCTGAAGAAGGAGGAGGACGAGGCGGCGAAGAAGCGCCTGGCCAAGCTCGAGGAAGACATCGCCAAGCTCCAGAAGGAATATGCCGACCTCGAGGACATCTGGAAATCCGAGAAGGCCGAGGTGCAGGGTTCGGCCCAGCTGCAGCAGAAGATCGAGCAGGCCAAGACCGAGCTCGAGGCCGCGCGGCGCAAGGGCGACCTCAACCGCATGGCCGAGCTGCAGTACGGCGTGATCCCGGACCTGGAGCGCAGCCTGCAGATGGTCGACCAGCACGGCAAACCGGAGAACCAGCTGCTGCGCAACAAGGTGACCGACGAGGAAATCGCCGAGGTGGTCTCCAAGTGGACCGGCATCCCGGTGGCGAAGATGCTCGAGGGCGAGCGCGACAAGCTGCTGCGCATGGAGGACGAGCTGCACAAGCGGGTGATCGGCCAGCACGAGGCGGTAGTGGCGGTGGCCAACGCGGTGCGCCGCTCGCGCGCGGGCCTGGCCGACCCGAACCGGCCGAGCGGCTCCTTCCTGTTCCTCGGCCCGACCGGGGTGGGCAAGACCGAGCTGTGCAAGGCGCTGGCCGAATTCCTCTTCGACACCGAAGAGGCGATGGTGCGCATCGACATGTCCGAGTTCATGGAAAAGCACTCGGTCGCCCGCCTCATCGGCGCGCCGCCGGGCTACGTTGGCTACGAGGAGGGCGGGTACCTGACCGAAGCGGTGCGCCGCAAGCCCTACTCGGTGATCCTGCTCGACGAGGTGGAGAAGGCCCATCCGGACGTCTTCAACATCCTCCTGCAGGTGCTCGAGGACGGCCGGCTGACCGACAGCCACGGGCGTACCGTGGACTTCCGCAACGCCGTGGTGGTGATGACCTCGAACCTCGGCTCGGCGCAGATCCAGGAGCTGGCCGGCGACCGCGAGGCGCAGCGCGCGGCGGTGATGGATGCGGTCGGCAACCACTTCCGCCCGGAATTCATCAACCGGATCGACGAAGTGGTGGTGTTCGAGCCACTGGGCAAGGACCAGATCGCCGGTATCGCCGCGATCCAGCTCGGCCGGCTGCGCCAGCGTCTGGCCGAGCGCGAATTGTCGCTGGAACTGTCGGACGAGGCGATGGACAAGCTGGTGGCGGTCGGCTATGACCCGGTCTACGGCGCGCGGCCGCTCAAGCGGGCGATCCAGCGCTGGATCGAGAACCCATTGGCGCAGCAGATCCTCTCCGGCAGCTTCGCGCCGGGGGCGAAGGTCGAGGTCCGCGTGGAGGGCGACGAGTTCGTCTTCGCCTGAGTCGCTGCGTTATCCGTTGCCTTGCTCCAGGCCCCTGGCCGGTTACCGGTCGGGGGCTTTTGCGTCATGGCAGCGGTGCGCCGCGCGTACGTCGATGTCATCGCCACGGGGGGGAGACAGGCACAGGGCTTCACGACGCAGAGCGATTCGAGTGTCGGGCTGACGTTTTAATACGGAGGAGGGGCGACATGCAGGAAGCATGCGCGGGCAGAGAGCCTGAGAGCTCGTCGGCGAATCTTCGGGGGAGATGGTGGGTCGTGTAGGATTCGAACCTACGACCAATTGGTTAAAAGCCAACTGCTCTACCGACTGAGCTAACGACCCGGGAAGAAACTGGTCGGGGTAGAGAGATTCGAACTCCCGACATCCTGCTCCCAAAGCAGGCGCGCTACCGGACTGCGCTATACCCCGGCTGGAAGTTGGCTCCGCGACCTGGACTCGAACCAGGGACCCAATGATTAACAGTCATTTGCTCTACCGACTGAGCTATCGCGGAACGTTCGGTACTTCCAACTCTGCTCGGGCTTGCATGCAATCCCGCGTCAGAGGCGCGCCATTTTACGGATGCAGATTTCAGTGTCAAGCGTATCGGCCGCTTCCGTGCGATTCCGGATCGGCGGCTCGTCCTCCAGACACTCGAGGCCCGCATGACGGTGGCGACATGGACGCCAAGGTCCCGAGCACGGGCTTCATGGGAGCGGCCTTGGCCGCGAACGACGCCCGCCAGGTCGCAGGCAAAGTAGCTCCTGCGTCGAGATTACAGGCTGCGCCATGCCTTTCCCTTCGTCGGTGGGTCAGTGCAGCTTCAGGCGCGGCACCGTGCCCTTGGCGATGCGGTCGCCGAGCATCATCAGGCTGGTGCGCACAATGCCGTAGAGGGCAATCTGGTGCATGCGGTACAGGGATATGTAGAACATCCGCGCCAGCCAGCCCTCGAGCATGACGTTGCCGGTCAGGTTGCCCATCAGGTTGCCCACCGCCGAGAAGCTCGACAGCGAGATGAGCGAGCCGTAGTCCCGGTACCGATAGGTCGGCAGCGCCTTGCCTTCCAGCCGCAGGCGCAGCGACTTGGCCAGCAGCGAGGCCTGCTGGTGCGCGGCCTGCGCCCGTGGCGGCACGTTGCGCTCGCTGTCCGGCTGCGGGCAGGCGGCGCAGTCGCCGAAGGCGAAGATGTCGTCGTCCCGGGTGGTCTGCAGGGTCGGGCGCACCACCAGCTGGTTGATCCGGTTGCTTTCCAGGCCGTCGAGTTCGGCGAGGAAGCCGGGCGCGCGGATGCCGGCGGCCCAGACCTTCAGGCTGGCCGGCACGAACTGCCCGGACTTGGTATGCAGGCCCTGCTCGGTGACTTCGCTGACCGCGGCATCGGTGAGCACGGTGACGCCCAGCTTGGCGAGGGTCTGCGCCACCGGTGCGCCGATGCGCTCGGGCAGGCCGGGCAGCACCCGCGGCCCGGCCTCGATCAGGGTGATGTGGACGTTTTCCGGCTGGATTTGATTCAACCCGTAGGCGGCCAGTTCGCGCGCCGCGTGCAGCAGCTCGGCGGCCAGCTCCACGCCGGTGGCGCCGGCGCCGACGATGGCCATGTCGATGGTGCCGGGCTGGCCGTCGCTGCCATTGGCATGCGCGTGCATGTAGTGGCTGAGCAGCTTGCGATGGAAGCGCTCGGCCTGCTGGCGGGTGTCGAGGAAGATGCAGTGCTCGGCCGCGCCCTTGGTGCCGAAGTCGTTGGTGGTGCTGCCGACCGCGATCACCAGGGTGTCGTACCCCAGTTCGCGCTCGGGGACCATCTCGATGCCGTACTCGTCGTGCGTCGGCGCCAGGAAGACGCGCTTGCCCGCGCGATCCAGCCCGCTCATGCGGCCGAGCTGGAACTCGAAATGGTTCCACTTGGCCTGGGCGACATAGTTCAGCTCGTCCTCGGAGCTGTTCAGCGAGCCGGCGGCCACTTCGTGCAGCAGGGGCTTCCAGATGTGGGTCAGGTTGGCGTCGACCAGGGTGATCTTCGCCCGGCCACGCTTGCCCAGCGTTCTACCCAGGCGAGTGGCGAGCTCCAGCCCGCCGGCGCCGCCGCCGACGACAACGATACGATGTTGCATGGAATGGTCTCATAGGGATTGCGGATTCGCGGCAGGCGCCGGTGCGAGCATCGCTCAGAGCACCAGGCGACTCAGGAGGCGGCTCAGCAGGCCGAGACCGATCACCACGGCTACGACCAGCAGCAGTAGCAACAGGGGGCGGAAAGGACGGCGCTCCACCTGGTGCTGCGGGGCACTCAGGTACAGGTCGACGCGCTTCTGGTCCTCGGGGGTCAGGCGGCTGGGCATGGTCACCTCTACAGGGATGCCGGCATTCTAGCAGGCTGTTGGAGGTCGTGGCTTTCACTCCAGGAGTGGCAAGGAATCCTGTCGTTTCGGGCAGGCCTGGGCCTGCATCGCCGCGAGGGCGCGCCTCCCACGGGGATGTGGTGAATGCCGCAAGCCTGTCGGGAGCGGGCGCAGCCGCTTGTTGTGGGAGGCCCGCCCTCGGGGCGATGCTTTGGGCTGGAAGGCTGGAAGGCTGGAAGGCTGGAAGGCTGGACGAGAGGCGCCGTGTCGGACGTCGAACGGGTGCAGGCGCGCCATTTTCCGGCACAGCCACCGAAAAGGCTTGACAGGCGTGAGCGCCAACCCAAACCCTGTCCAGCCTCCAGCCTCCAGCCTCCAGCCTC
>NZ_AUDU01000079.1:0-1522 GCF_000425625.1 Stutzerimonas azotifigens DSM 17556 | reverse complement strand
CAGCCTCCAGCCTCCAGCCTCCAGCCTCCAGCCTCCAGCCTCCAGCCTCCAGCCTCCAGCCTCCAGCCTCCAGCCTCCAGCCTCCAGCCTCCAGCTTTGGCGCTTGCAGCTTGCAGCCTGCAGCTTGAAAATGTGCCGCTCCTGCCCCGCGAAGGATTCCCTCTCATGCGCCCCCTCGTCGCCACGGTCGATCTGGCCGCCGTTCGCCACAACTACAGCCGCGCCAAGCAGTGCGGCCCCGGGCGCAAGGCCTTCGCCGTAGTCAAGGCCGATGCCTACGGGCATGGCGCGCGCGAGGTGGTGACGGCGCTGCGCGACCTGGCCGACGGCTTCGCGGTCGCCAGCCTGGAGGAGGCGGCCGAGGTCCGCGCGATGGCGCCCGAGGCACGACTCCTGCTGCTGGAGGGCTGCTTCGAGGCCGACGAATACGGCATGGCGGCGCAGCTGGCGCTGGATGTCGCGGTGCAGGGCGACGCCCAGGCGCAGGGCCTGCTCGACGCCCGGCTGTCGCGTCCGCTGAACGTCTGGCTCAAGCTCGATTCCGGCATGCATCGCCTGGGCATGTCGCCGGCCGGCCTGCGCGACTGGCATGCGCGGCTGAAGGACGCCGAGCAGGTCGCCGAGCTGAACCTGATGAGCCACTTCGCCTGCGCCGACGAGCGCGGCCATCCGCTCACCGAAACCCAACTGGAGAATTTCGTCGGCCTGCTCGACCTGCCGTTCGAGCACCGCTCGCTGGCCAACTCGGCGACGATCCTCGGCCTGCCGCAGGCGCACATGGACTGGCTGCGCCCCGGCATCATGCTCTACGGGGCCAGCCCCTTCGCTGACCTGGAGCCGAAGACCCTCGGCATCGAGCCCGCCATGACCCTGACCGCGCGGATCATCGCCGTGCGCGAGGTGTCGGCGGGCGAGAGCGTCGGCTACGGCGGCGGCTGGGTCGCCCAGCGGCCGTCGCGGATCGCCACCGTCAGCTGCGGCTATGCCGACGGCTACCCACGTACCGCGCCGTCCGGCACGCCGGTGGCGATCCGCGGCCTGCGCGTACCGCTGGCCGGGCGCGTGTCGATGGACATGCTGGCGGTGGACATCACCGACCTGCCGGCCGCCGGGCTGGGGGACGAGGTCGAGCTTTGGGGTCGCCAGGTCGGCATCGACGAGGTCGCCCGCGCCTGCGGCACCATCGGCTACGAGCTGCTGACCAAGGTGACCAAGCGGGTGCCGCGGCGCTACCTGGGCCCATAAAAAGACGATAAGGGCGCTGGAGGCTGGAAGGCTGGACGCAAAGCGCGCGGTCGTTCTGGCCCGGTCCCCTTGTAGGAGCGAGCTTGCTCGCGAATGTGGCGCGGGGAAAAAGCGCTGGAGGCTGGAAGGCTGGAAGGCGGGACGAGAGGAGCCGTGTCAGACGTCGAGCGGGTGCAAGCGCGCCATTTTCCGGCGCAGCGACCGAAAAGGCTTGACAGGCGTGAGCGCCAACCCAAACCCTGTCCAGCCTCCAGCCTCCAGCCTCCAGCCTCCAGCC
>NZ_AUDU01000078.1 GCF_000425625.1 Stutzerimonas azotifigens DSM 17556 | reverse complement strand
AGGGAGAGGGGGATTGACTCGGCGCTGGTGCGTGGCAACGTGCAGGTTCATTCGCGATCGAGCCCGCTCCCACAAGAGCATCGCCCCGGGGGCGGGCCTCCCAACGCAGGCGCGCTGGCATCGCACGGGCACAGGCGGCATGCTGGGCCTTTCCCGTGAACAGGACACCGGCATGAACCCCGACTGCCGCCACCTCGAAGCGCTGTTGCACCAGGACATCCCGCTGACCCGCGCCATGCACCTCGGCGTGACCCACTGGGACGGCCGCACGCTGTGCCTGAGCCTGCCGCTGGCGCCCAACGTCAACCACATGAGCACCCAGTTCGGCGGCAGCCTGTACTGCGCCGCGGTGCTGGCCGGCTGGGGCTGGCTGCACCTGCGCCTGCGCGAGGCCGGCGTGAGCGACGGGCACATCGTGATCCAGCAGAGTGCGATCGACTATCCGCTGCCGGTGCGCAGCGACGCCGAGGCGATCTGCAGCGCCCCGGACGAGCGGGCCTGGGAGCGTTTCCTGACGATCTACCGACGCCGCGGCCGTGCCCGCCTGACGCTGGACAGCCGCATCCCGGACGCAAGCGGCCGCGACGCGGTGCGCTTCAGCGGCCAGTTCGTCGTACACCGCTGAGCGGCGTCAGGCCTCGCGTTCGGCGCGCTGCGCCAGCTCGATCAGCGCCGCACGCCAGCCCACGCCCTGCGGCAGGGCGAGGAAGTGCGGGTTGAGGAAGTCCTCGCGCGGCGGGTATTCGAGCGGCCGGCCGTCGACGTCCAGCACCTCGCCGCCGGCGCCTTCCAGCACGCCCTGGGCCGCGGCGGTGTCCCACTGCGAGGTCGGCGCCAGCCGCGGGTAGCAGTCGGCCCTGGCCTCGGCCAGCAGACAGAACTTCAGCGAGCTGCCGACGTTGGCCAGCGCCAGGTCGCCCTGCTGCTGACGCAGCCCCTCGACCAGACGCTCCTGCGCCGGGCTCGAATGCCGGCGGCTGGCGACCAGGGTGAAGGGCCCGGCCGGCTCGTCGCGCACCCGCAGCGGATGGGTCTGGCCGTCGCGGTCGGCGCACCAGGCGCCGAACGCCGCGCCGCCGTAGTAGCAGCGGCCGCTGGCAGGAATGCCGACCACGCCGAACACCACCCGGCCGCCTTCGATCAGCGCCACGTTGACGGTGAACTCCTCGCTGCCGGCGATGAACTCCTTGGTGCCGTCCAGCGGGTCGACCAGCCACCAGGAGGTCCACTGCCGGCGCTCGGCCAGCGGCACCTCGCAATCCTCCTCGGAGAGCACCGGGATCGAGCAATCCAGCGCCGCCAGGCCCTCGGCGAGCAGGCGGTGCGCGGCCAGGTCGGCGGCGGTCACCGGCGAGGCGTCGGCCTTCTCGGTGACCGTCAGCTCGCCGCGCCAGTACGGCAGGATGACGTCGCCGGCGGCACGCACCAGGTCGATCACGCGGGTCAGGTAGGCATGGCTCATGCGCCGAATTCTCCTCGCTGGATCAGCAGGTCGCGGGCCAGGTACAGGGCCGCCAGCGCGCGCCCCTCGCTGAACTGCGGATGCTGGGCCAGGCTCGCCAGCTCGCGCAGGTTGACCCGGTCGACCCGCATCGGTTCCGGTTCGTCGCCGGGCAGGCGCTCGGGGTAGAGGTCGCGCGCCAGCACCACCTGGATCTTCTGGCTCATGTAGCCGGGCGACAGCGACAGTTCGGTGAGGTGTTCCAGGCGCCGAGCGCCGAAGCCGGCCTCCTCCTTGAGCTCGCGGTCGGCGGCGTCGAGCACGTCCTCGCCCGGCTCGATCAGCCCCTTGGGCAGCGACAGCTCGTAGGCGTCGGTGCCGCCGCAGTACTCCTCCACCAGCAGCGCGTGCTCGGCATCCTCCAGCGCGACGATCATCACCGCGCCGTAGCCGCTGCCGCGACCGACCAGCCGTTCGTAGGTCCGCTCGGTGCCGTTGGAGAAACGCAGCTGCACCTCCTCGACGCGGAACAGGCGACTGGACGCGACGATTTCGCGGGCGAGCACGGTGGGCTTCTGGCGCATGGCAACACTCCTGGAAACGCGAACCGCTAGTATACCGGGCGCCGACATCCCGAAGGACGACAACCGACGACAGCCAAACGCATGCGTATCGGTCATGCATCCGCGTTGCAAAAATCGTTTGTCGCTCTCGGCCGCCGCTCCTAGCGTGGGCAGCAGAAACCGCAATGGCCTGCACGAAAAGGAGCCGCCATGTCGACGCTCGTCACCGAAGAACAACGGACCCGTTACGCAGAGGACGGCGCGGTATTGCTGCGCGGCCACTTCGCCCCCTGGGTCGAACCGCTGCGCCAGGCCACCGAACGGGTGCTGGCCAAGCCCGGCCCGCTCGGCACGCGCTATGGCAAGGACAGCCACCAGGGCAGCTTCCGTGGCGACCGCTACATGTGGACCTTCGATGACGACTTTCGTCGTTTCCTGTTCGAGGGTCCGGGCGCGCAGCTCTCGGCCGAGCTCATGGGCGCCAGCCAGGCAAGGCTGTTCTACGACCACCTGCTGGTGAAGGAGCCGGGCGCGGAGGCGCCGACGCCCTGGCACCAGGACCTTCCCTACTGGTGCGTGGAAGGCGAGCAGATCTGTTCGCTGTGGATCGTGCTCGACCCGGTCGAGCGGGACAGCGGGCTGCTGCAGTTCGTCAAGGGCTCGCACCGCTGGAACCGGCGCTTCAGCGCGCCGGACTTCCGCTATCGCCAGGACTACGCCGACGACCTCGAGCCGATGCCGGACATCGACGCCGAGCGGGATCGCTACGAATTCCTCACCTGGGATGCCCTGGAGCCGGGCGACTGCCTGGCTTTCCACGCCATGGCGGTGCACGGCGCGCCGGGCAACAGCCGTCCCGACCGGCGCCGCCGTGCCCTGTCGGTACGCTGGATGGGCGATGGCGTGCGCTATCGCGAGGCGCCGAACGTCACCCGCCCGATCCGCGACCCCGGCCTGCGCCACGGCGATCCGGTGGGCGGCGAGCTGTTCCCGCGGGTGTGGCCGTCGTTTTCGGTCTGATGGCAACGCTCGGCGGCGGGCGCGAGCCCTCCGCCGAGCGGATCTTGCCGGCACGGGCCTGAGTCGCCCGATCGCCCTTCGGGCGACGGGATCAGAGGCCGTGGATGCGCCTTCCCGGCCAGACGGTCGGGTCGACCAGGTGCGCCGGCTCGACCCCGTTCAGCGCATCGATGACATTGCGCGCGCACTGGCTGGCGGTCTCCAGCAGCGCCTCCCGGGTCGAGCCGGCGGTGTGCGGCGAGAGCACCAGGTTGGGCAACTGACGCAGCGGCGAGTCGGCCCGCATCGGCTCGTGCGCGAGCACGTCCAGCCCGGCGCCGAACAACCGCCCTTCGCGCAGCGCCTCGGCCAGGGCGTCCTCGTCGACCAGCCCGCCGCGCGAGGTGTTGACGAGGATGGCGCCGGGTTTCATCAGCGCCAGCGTGCGAGCGTTGATCAGGTGCCGGCTGTCCGCGCGCAGCGGCCGATGCAGGCTGATCACGTCGCTTTCCTGCAGCAGCTGCTCGAGATCGCTGGCGACCTCCACCGTGGCCAGCCGTTCGGCCGGCGCGTTGGGCGAGCAGACCAGGATCCGCAGGCCGAGCCCCTGCGCCATCTCCGCCAGCAGCCGGCCGGTGTGGCCGAAGCCGACAATGCCCAGCGTCTTGCCATAGAGCGACATGGAGCGCTGGGTGAAGCGGAAGCCCGCGTCGCCGGCGCGGGTGGCCTGGTCAGCCTGCACCGCCTGGCGGGCGACGGCCAGCATCAGCATCAGCGCATGCTCGGCGACCGCCCGGACGTTGGCGGTCGGGGTGAAGGCCACCGGAATGCCGAGCGCATGGGCATGCGCCACCGCCACGCCGTCGGTTCCGGTGCCGTGGTTGGCGATGACCGCCAGCCGCGGGGCGGCATCGATGGCCTCGGCCGGCAGCGCGGTGCGAACGATGATGGCATCGATCTCCCGCAGCTCGTCCGGAATCCGTTCGAGGCGCGGCGTGGAGGCGTGCCGCACGGTGACGCCGGCGGCCTCGAGCAGGGCGACGCCCGCCGGGTGGATGGGTTCGGCGATCAGGCAGACGGGCATCGGCAGCATCCGCTCAGAGGCTGAAGGTCGCGCTGGTGCCGGTGGGGATGTGCCGCGCCGCCTTCAGGCCGATGTCGTCCCAGTCCATGCCCGCGGACAGGTCGCGGGAGGCGGCCAGCGCCGAGGCGCGGCCCTGGGTGTGGTCGGTCAGCGGCCGCTCGCGGCGCTCCCAGAGCTGCAGGCCCTCTTCCAGCGAACCGGCTTCCTCCAGCGCCACGGCCAGGCCCAGCGCGTTGGTGATGGCGCAGCCGGCACCCTGCGCCAGGGTCGGCGGCATGGCGTGGGCCGAATCGCCGACGATCGCCACCTTGCCGCTGGACCAGCGCTGCAGCACCGTCTTCTCGTAGACGTCGTAGCGACCGGTGTCGCCGATCGCCTCGAGCACCGGGCGCAGCTCGGGAAAGGCCTCGACCCAGACCGCCGGCCGCACCGGGATCGACGACGCCTCGCCGTCGTCCAGGGCGGCCATCATCGCCATGTACAGCACGTCCTCGCCGGACGGCGTGTAGAGGATGCGCAGGGTGCGCTCCGGGCGGATGCTCCAGAAGTCGATGACGTTGTCCCACTTGCCGCCCTTGAGCGACAGCCGCGGCGTCAGCACGCGGGTCAGGCCGTCGCGATAGCGCTCGCGCTCCATCGGGATGTCCAGCGCATCGCGCACCTTCGACTTCACCCCGTCGGCGCCGATCACCAGGTCGGCCTTCAGCCGCGAGCCGTCGGCCAGCCACAGTTCGCCCTCCGGCGAGGCGCCGACCGCTTCGGAGCTGGTGACGAACTCGATGCCCAGGCGCTGCGCGGCCGACAGCATCGACTGGTACAGGTGCTGGCGGGTCATGGTCAGCAGGCGCAGGTTGCCGGGGCTGTTGATCGCCTGGTAGGAGGTGCACTCGCCGTTGGTGCGGGTCTCGTAGGCTGGCGCGGCGAAGGCGCCGTTCAGCACGTCCTGGTAGGCGCCCAGCGCGTCCAGCACGTGCAGGCCGTTGTCCCAGATGAAGATGCCCGCGCCGAAGGCCCGCAGGTGCGGGCTGGCCTCGTGGACACGGACGCTCCAGCCGCGCTGGGTCAGGGCGATGGCGCTGGCGATTCCGGAAAAGCCGGCGCCGGCGATTTCTGCATGCTTCTTGGTGCTCATCAGGCAATGCTCCAGTAGGTATCCGTGTCTCGTTAAGTCATCGGATCGGTCAGGTGCCGACCTTCAGCGGCGCGCTCAGCCCGCGCAGCAGCGCGATGACGCTCTGCGCGGTGATGCGCCCGGTCTTCGGGTTTTCCGTGGGGATGTTCTCGATGGTCATCGAGAAGCGGGCGCTGTCGGAATCCACGATGATGGTGTGCGTGTTGCGCTCGATGGTGGGGTCGGCCCAGATCTCCAGGTCGGTGAGGTCGGGGCCGATGCCCGCCAGCGACAGCGAGATGGCCACGTTGAGGTTGGCCGGGAAGCCGGTCGCCGCCTCGCGCGCCTTGCCGGAGAAGATCCGCTTGGGCTCGACGATACCCTCGATGTCGATCCCGTGCTTGACCAGGAAGGGAGCGCCACGGAAGCCCTCCACCGGCTTGCGCGAGACCATGGTGACCTTTTCGATCCTGCCTTCGGCCGCGGCCTTGACCGCATCCAGCCCGAGCAGCGCGCCGGTGGGTACGAGAATCTGCGCCGAATGCAGCCGCGCCAGCTCGATCAGGTCGAGCCGGTCGAGCAGCGCGCCGGAACTCAGCACCACCAGTTTCTTGCCGGCCTTGAGCACCGGCTCGGCCAGTTCCCGCATCAGGGCCGAGGGTGCGCACTCGACGACCACGTCGCAGTGGGGCTCCAGTTCTCCGATGGCGACCACCGGAACGTCGATGCCCTGCCCGTCGAGCCAGGCCTGGGCCTTTTCCACGTCGCGTGCCGAAACCGCCGTGAGGCGCACGCCCGGTATCCCGGCCGCGAGTGTCCGGGCGATGGTCTTGCCCACGGTGCCCAGGCCGGCGATGCCGACCCGCGTGACGTTGCTGTCGTTGGTACTCATGACCTGTCTCCTGATCCCTGCGGCAGATCATGGAGAAGCCACTCGATAGCCAACAAACGATTTTTAGGCACCCCATGCATTACTTAGATTCATTCATGGGGCCGGAGCGACGCTTTACTGAAACTCATGCATGAGCCCCACATAAATCATTTGTTCGGGCTTCGGCTGTGCTCATAACTTGCATGGACCGTGGCAGTACCGCTGGTGAAGGCGGTAGCCGGCATTCGTCCACCTGATCGGGAGCAAGGATATGGGTCTGTTCGACAAGGCAAGCATCTCGCGCCGCGACCTTCTCAAGGCCGCGGGCGTCGTCGGGGTGGCTTCGATGGCGCCGGCGGTATTCGCCCAGGGTTCGCGCACCGTGAAATTCACCCTGCCCTGGCTGGCCCAGGGCGCCACGGCCTACATGTACGTGGCGCAGGACCAGGGCATGTTCAAGAAGCGCGGCATCGACATCGAGATCAGTCGCGGCTACGGCTCGCTCGCCGCCGGGCAGGCGATCGCCAACAAGCAGTTCGATTTCGGCCTGGTCTCGGCCAGCTCGACCATCCTCTGCGCGGCCAACGGGCTGCCGCTGGTGGCGCTGGGCACCACCAACTACGAGGCCTACCTGGGCCTGCTGGTGCGTACCGACTCGCCGATCAAGGCACCCGCCGACGTGGCGGGGAAGAAGATGGGGGGCGTGCCCGCCTCGGTGGAATTCCCCCTGTGGAAGGCCTTCGCGCTGGAATCGGAGATCGACCCGAACAGCGTGGAGATCGTCCAGTCCGACCCGCGGGTGCTGGAACGCACGCTGGTGGAGCAGCAGATCGACGCCGCCTGGTGCGTGACCAGCAGCTCCTATGCGGTGGCCAAGGGCATGAACGTCGACACCCGCGCGATGCTGCTGGCGGACTACGGCATGCCGTTCTACTCCAACAACATCGTCACCCGCCCCGAGATGCTCGAGCGCGACCCGCAGCTGTGCCAGGACGTCACCGAGGTGATCCTCGAGGCGCTGGCGTTCTCCTGCCGCGACCCGGAAGCCTCCATGGGCATCCTGCTGAAGAAGGTGCCGGAACTGGCACTGAGCGCCGGCGGCAAGGAGAACGTGCGCCTCAGCCAGGGCTTCATGCTGGCCTCGGTGCCGCGCCCGGAATCCATGCAGAACGGCCTGGGCTACAGCGACCTGGGGCGGGTCGGCGAGATGACCGACCTGATCATGCAGTACGCCGCGCCGGCCTCCGCCACGCGGCCGGACGTGGAAACCCTGTTCACCAACCGCTTCATCGGCGGCGTCCAGCTGACCGAGGCCGAATGGCAGGCCCTGCAGAGCGGCACCCGGGAGTTCCCGGAACTGCTCAAGGGTGGCGCGGCATGAGCAAGCATCTGGACGTCTGGAAGGTTTCGAAGATCTACGAGACGCCGTCTGGCCCGGTGGAGGCGGTCAGCGAAGCGAGCTTTTCCATCCGCGAGGGCGAGTTCGTCTCCATCCTCGGCCCGAGCGGCTGCGGCAAGTCGACGCTGATGATGATGATGGCCGGGCTGGAGGACGTCAGCGAAGGCGTGATCATCGAACGGGACAAGGAGGTGACCGGCCCGCGCCCGGACGTCGGCCTGATTTTCCAGGAAGCGACCTTGCTGCCCTGGGTCTCGGTGATCGACAACGTGCTGTTTCCGGTGCGCATCCTCAAGCGGCCGCGCCGCGACTACGAGGCGCGCGCCCACGAACTGCTGGAGATGGTCGGCCTCAAGGACTTCCACCAGCACCGGCCGGCGCAGCTGTCCGGCGGCATGCGCCAGCGCGTGGCGATCTGCCGGGCGCTGATCCTTGATCCGCCGCTGCTGATGATGGACGAGCCATTCAGCGCGCTGGACGCCATCACCCGCGACGAGATGAACGTCGCCCTGCTGGACATCTGGCAGCGCCACCCGAAGACCGGCGTGCTCATCACCCACAGCATCCGCGAGGCGGTGCTGCTGTCCGACCGCGTGCTGGTGATGACGCGGCGCCCCTCCACGGTGGTCTGCGACATCAGCATTCCCTTCGAGCGTCCGCGCGATCCGCGCATCGTCGAAAGCGCCGAGTTCAACCGCCTGTGCAACCAGTTGCGCGGCTACATCGAATCCGGCTACGCCGCCGACCAGAACAACCGCTACCGCTCGGCAGCCGCAGCTGTCGCCACCACCGAATGAAGCGAGTCACCGCGCCCATGCAGCAGGTCCAGCCCATGAATGTCCGTGAAGCCGAGAGCCAGGAAGCCGAGAGCAAGCCGCGTCTTGCGCCAGTCGCCCCACAAGCGCGCCCGCCCGCCGAGCCGGGCCCCATTGCGGTGCGCAAGCGTCGTTCCCGTCCCGCCCTGGCCGGCTACCGGCAGCTGGCCGAGCGGATCTTCCTGCCGATCATGGTGGTGGGCCTGTTCCTGCTGGTCTGGGAGGTGCTGGTCAAGCACTTCCAGGTCCCGCTCAGCCTGCTGCCGCCGCCGAGCTACATCTACACACGGCTGACCGAGGTCTGGCCGGTGCTGCTGGACCAGGCGGTGCCGACCACGCTGGAGACCATCGCCAGCTTCGTTGCCGCGTCCATCCTGGGCATCGTCCTGGCCACGCTGCTGACCTATTCGCGCCTGCTGAACTCGGCGTTCTATCCGATCATCGTGTTCTTCCAACTGATCCCGAAGATCGCCCTGGCGCCGCTGTTCGTCGTCTGGGTCGGGATCGGTGCTCAGTCGCGCATCGAATTCGCCACCTTCATGGCGTTCTTCCCGATCGTGGTCTCGACCATGACCGGTCTGCGCGCGACACCGACGGACATGCTGCGCCTGTGCAAGGGGCTGACCGCCAATTCCTGGCAGGTCTTCACCCTGGTGCGGCTGCCGTACGCGGTGCCGCATATCTTCAGCGGCATGAAGATCGCCGTGACCCTGGCGATGATCGGCGTCATCGTCGCCGAGTTCATCAGCGCGCCCAAGGGCCTGGGCTACCTGATCGTGTTCGCCTCGTCGCAGGCCGATACGGCGCTGATTCTCGCCGCCATCCTGCTGCTGTGCATGATCGGCCTGACGCTCTACGGCGTCGTGGTGCTGCTCGAGCGGCTGGTCACCCGGCGCTACGGCTGAGCCTCGCCTTCCACCGACTCCGGCCCGCCCTCGTTGCGGGCCTCGCTCAGCAGCCAGTTGCAGAAGGTGTGCACCGAGCGGTTGGTGTGCGCGTCCTCGCGGGTCAGCAGGTAGTAGGCGCCGTCGCTCTCGATGGCCACCGGCAACGGCCGCACCAGATCCATCGCCTCGAAGGCGTGTTCGATGAGAATCGCCGGCAGCAGCGCCACGCCCTTGCAGTTGATCGCCGCCCGCAGCGCCATGAAGAAGTGCCCGTAGTTGATCGACTCGGTGCGCGAGGTCAGGCGCACGCCCTGCGCCGCCAGCCAGTCCGGCCAGGCGTACTGGCGGCTGGTGTTGTGGATCAGCCGGTACTTGAGCAGGTCGCGCGCGCTGTCGATCGCCGCGCCCTGCGACAGCAGCTTGCGCGAGACCACCGGAACCAGGATGTCCGGCAGCAGGTATTCGGCGTTGATCCCCTTCCAGTTGGTCACCATGTCCGCGTCGATGCGCGGCCGCCCCGGCTGGCGCGGGCTGCCGGGCAGGCGGCCGCAGCGAATGGCGACGTCGACCTCGTTGGCCTGGAAATTGACTGGGGAAATGGAGGAGATCATGCGCACGTCGATGTGCGGGTAGGTTTCGCTGAAGCTGGCCAGCTTGGGCATCAGCCAGGTGGCGCCGAGCGTCGGCATGACGTTGATGGTGATCGAAGCCTTCTGCTCGGGCTGCATCGCCTGCTGCGTAGCCTTCTCGATGTCGCCCAGGGCCGCCTGGATCGCCCGGTAGTACTCGAGCCCGGTGGCGGTGAGCTCGACCCGGCGGGTGAAGCGGTCGAACAGCTTCTGCCCGAGGAAGTCCTCCAGCCCGCGCACATGGCGGCTGACGGCGCCCTGGGTGAGGAACAGCTCGTCGGCGGCGGCAGTGAAGGAGAGGTGGCGAGCGGCGGCCTCGAATGCGCGAAGGGACAGCAGCGGCGGATGGCGGGAAGGCATTGCGTTCGCTCCGGTGGACTCCCCGCCACCTTAGGCCATGCATGACGCTGAGTCATCCATGAACACGACATAAATCGTTTGTGGCACCCCGGCGCGTTTTCCAGAATGCGGCAACGGTGATCTTCCGGTCGCCTTTCGATCCAACCCTGCGCACCAAGGAGCTAGCGGCGATGGCAAAGATTATCCTGGGTATCGGTTCCTCCCACAGCCCGACCCTGTTGATGGAGCCCGGCGCCTGGCTGGCCCGCGCAGGGCACGACGACGTCCACATCCATGCCCTGTTCGATCACGACGGGCAGCGGGTCACCTACGAGGAACTGCTGGCCAAGGCCGATCCGGCGATCCTCGACGAGATCGAGATGGAGAAACTGTGGGAGCGCCACCGGGCCAACCAGCAGGCCGTGGCCCGGGTGAAGGCGATCTTCGCCGAGGCCAAGCCGGACGTGGTGCTGGTCATCGGCGACGACCACAAGGAGGTCTTCCACGAGGACAACATGCCGGCGATCTCGGTCTACTGGGGCGACACCATTCCCTACAAGCCGCAGGGCATGATGAAGTGGAAGTACGCCGCCGACCTCAAGGCCGACGACTGGTATCCGCAGGAGGAAAAGGACTACCCGGTGGCCCGGCCCTATGCCGAGCGCCTGATCGGCGAGCTGATGGCGCGCGACTTCGACGTGGCGCATTCGCGCTACTACAAGCCCGAGCAGGGCATGAGCCATTCGTTCGGCTACGTGTACTACAAGGTGATGGGCGAGACGCCGACGCCGATCATTCCGGTGAGCATCAACACCTACTATCCGCCGAACCAGATCGCCCCCGCCCGCGCCTTCAAGCTGGGCGAAACCCTGCGCGAGATCGTCGAGAGCTGGCCGGAGGACCTGCGCGTCGCGGTGGTCGCCACCGGCGGGCTCAGCCACTTCGTGGTCGACGAGGACTTCGACCGGGGCTTCCTCGACATCATGGCCCACGGCACGGCAGAGGCCCACGCCAAGCTGCCGCTGGAAAAGCTGCAGTCGGGCAATTCCGAGTTCCGCTGCTGGTCGGCGCTGGCCGGCGCGGTGCAGCCGATGGAGATGGAGCTTATCGACTACGTGCCCTGCTACCGCAGCCCGGCCGGCACCGGTTGCGGGATGGCCTTCGTGGTCTGGCGCTGACGCGCCGCGCCCGGGAGCCCGCCATGCCCACCGTAGCCGCCGACGGCGCCACGCTCTATTACGAACTCTATGACGAGGCCGGCGCCGACGCCCCGACGCTGGTGCTGCTGCACGGTGTCGGCGGCAACCATGCCAGCTGGTACCAGCAGATCGTCGCCTGGCGTTCGCGCTTCCGCCTGCTGGTGCCGGACGCCCGCGGCTTCGGCAATTCGAGCGATCCGCAGCGGCTTGGGCGCGATCGCTTCGTCGAGGACCTGGCGCTGCTGCTGGTCGACTCGGACACCCCTTCGGCGGTGCTGGTCGGCCAGTCGATGGGCGGCGGTACCGCGCTCAGCTACGCCTGCCGGCATCCGCAGCAGGTCGCCGGCCTGGTGCTGGCCGACACCCTGTTCGGCCTGCAGCTCGAGCCGCAGCAGCAGCGGCGGATGGCCGCGCTGACCGAGCGCAACGCCGGCCTCGGCCAGGTGCAACGGGTGCTCGGGCCGACCTGCATCGACAACCACCCCGACCGCGCGCTGCTCTACACCGCCATCGCCAGCTTCAACCAGGCGAACGTGCGCACGCTCACCGGAACCCAGGCCTCCCACGCGCCCGCGGAGTTGGCGGCGGCCGGCGTTCCGGTGCTGTTCCTGGTCGGCGATGAGGACGTGCTGTTCCCGCCGGAAGAAGTGGCCGAAGCCAGCCGCCAGGTGGCCGGAGCCGACTACGTCTGCATCGCACGTTCGGGACATTCGGCCTATTTCGAGACGCCGGAGGCGTTCAACCGCGAGGTGGAAGCCTGGCTGGAACAGAGAGGAATCACCGGTGCCCGTTGAGTCACCGCCGCTGCGCATCGCCCTGGTCGGGGAAGGCGCCATGGGCCACACCCATGCCGAGGTGCTCGCCTCGCTGCCCGGCGCGGCGCTCCAGGCGCTGGTGGCGCGCGACCTGGACGCCGGCCGGGCGCTGGCGCAGAAATGGTCGATCCCCCATTGCAGCGACGACTACGCCGCCTGCCTGGCCTCCGGCGAGGTGGACGCCGTGGTCATCGCCTCGCCCTCCGCACTGCACGTGGAGCACGGCCTGATGGCGGCGCAAGCCGGCCTGCCATGCCTGATCGAGATTCCCGCAGCACTGGACCTGGCCGGCGCCGAGGCGCTCGGCCAGGCGCAGCGTCGTAGCGGGCAGGTCATGATGGTCGCGCACAGCCGGCGCTTCTCGCCGGCGCACCGCTGGCTGAAGTCGCGCATCCAGGTCGGCACCTTCCAGCTGCACCACTTGGTCGCCGAGACCTACTTCCTGCGCCGCAGCAACCTCAACATGTTCGGCCAGCCGCGCACCTGGACGGACAACCTGCTCTGGCACCACGCCTGCCATTCGGTGGACCTGTTCGCCTGGCTGCTGGAGTCCGAGGACTTCGACGTCCAGGCGCAGCAGGGGCCGGTCCACCCGGTCATGGGCATTCCCATGGACATGAGCATCGGCCTGCGCGAGCGCCGCACCGGCCAGTTGCTGACGCTGGCGCTGTCGTTCAACAACAAGGGGCCGTTCGGCGGCTTCTACCGCTACATCGGCGAGCAGGACACCTACCGCGCCTTCCGCGACGAGCTCAGCGACGGCGAGGGGCAGCCGGTGCCGCTGGAAGGCGCCGCGTTCGCCAGCCAGGATGCCGAATTCGTCGAGGCCGTGCGCACCGGGCGCACGCCGGAAAGCGACATCCATTCGATCCTCCCCGGCATGCGCCTGCTGCAGCGCATCCAGCGGTGCCTGGGCTGAGGGAAAAGCGGAGTTGCCCGCCGAGCCCTGTGGGAGGCCGCGCCCGTTCCCGACGGGCTTGCGGCATCCACATCCCTGTGGGAGGCGCGCCCTCGCGGCGATGCAGGCCGTAGGCCTGCCCGAGGCCAAGGGTCCATCACTTAAGTGCACAGCATTGCGCCCCCGGGGCGAGCCTTTGGGGGCGGGTGCAGGCCTCGCCTTGTCGCCGCGAGGGCGCGCCTCCCACAGGCAGAGCCTGCTCCTACAGGGGGATTGGCGGGGCCACGGGCAGCGCCGTGCCTTTCCCTTCTCTCGCTGGGAGAAGGTGGCCCGCGGGGCTGGATGAGGGCAGGCCGCCGGCGAATCCAAATCGTCGCGGCATTCGAGCGGTCGGCCGCGGTCCGTATAGTATGGGTGCCGAGCCTCGCGCCCCTTCCCACTGCCTGCCACGACCGCCGCCCATGATCCCTGCCCTGCCTTGGTCCAACATCGATACCGTCCTGCTTGACATGGACGGCACCCTGCTCGACCTGCATTTCGACAACCACTTCTGGCTCGAGCACCTGCCGCGGCGCTACGCCGAGCGCCACGGCATCAGCCCGGCGATGGCGGAGCTGGAGCTGGCACCGCTGTTCAACGAGCACCAGGGCAAGCTGACCTGGTACTGCCTGGATTTCTGGACCCGCGAGCTCGACCTGCCGATCCGCGAGATGAAGCGCGAAATCGCCCACCTGATCGGCCTGCGTCCCTCGGCCGACCTCTTCCTCGGTGCCCTGCGCCAGGCCGGCAAGCGCGTCGCGCTGATCACCAACGCCCACCGCGACTCGTTGTCGCTGAAGCTCGAGCGGGTCGAACTCGCGCCCTGGTTCGACCGTCTGATCAGCTCGCACGACTACGGTTTCCCCAAGGAAGACGCCCAGTTCTGGCACGCGCTGGAGCAGGACTTCCCGTTCGATCCGGGTCGCTGCCTGTTCATCGACGACAGCCTGCCGGTGCTGCGCAGCGCCGCCCGCCACGGCATCGCCCACCTGCTCGCGGTGCTGCAGCCGGACAGCCGCAAGGGCCGCAAGGACACCGGGGAATTCGCCGCGGTGGACGACTGGCTGGACGTGGCCCGCAGCCTGGAGGGCCCGCCGGACTGAGCCCCGTGGACGGATGACGGCAGGCGCTTTACTCCTCTCCGGTGACGGACCACACTGCTGACAGGCGAAAAGACCCGCCGTGATGCAAGGGAATGGACAACACTCTATGACAGCCGAAACGGCTTCTCGCTGGCCTCGCAGCGACAGCGAAATGGGCGAACGGATTCGCCGTCACGACTGGGCCGCCACCCCGCTGGGGCCGCCCTCGCAATGGCCGGCCACTCTGCGCATCCTGCTGCAGACCATCCTCGACGTGCCACGCCCGATGTGCATCCTCTGGGGCAGCGAAGGCTGGCAGCTGTACAACGACGCGCACGCCCGCCTCATCGGCAGCCGTCATCCGCACGAACTGGGGCGCGCCGCCTGCCAGGGCTGGGGGGAAACCTGGGCGCTGCTGGCGCCGGCCTGCGACCAGGCCCGGCGCGGCGAACCGCGCGTGCTCGCCGGCGAGCACCTGCCCATCGAGCGCGACGGGCAGGTCGAGGAGGCCTGGTTCGACCTGTCGCTCAGCCCCATCCGCGACGACCGGGACGCGGTAGTCGGCATCCTGCTGTGCCTGACCGAAACCACCGAACGCATGCGCACCGAGGCGCACCTGTCGGAAGCCGCCTTCCAGTACAAGCTCAGGGCCGAGGCCCACCGGCTGAGCGAGGAACGCCTGCAGCTGGCGCTCGAGGCCAGCGACCTGATCGGCATCTGGGACTGGGACCTGCAGGACGGCGAGGTCGGCGAAAGCGGCTTCTCCCGCTTCTTCAAGCTCGAGCCCGCCGGCGCCACCCGCGAGAGGCCGCTGGAGGCCTTCCTCGATCACGTCCACCCGCAAGACCGCGCGCGCGTGCAGGCCGCCCTCGGCGAGTGCATCCGCCACAGCGGTGTCTTCTCCGAGCGCTACCGCCTGCGCGGCGAGCACGGCGAAACCCGCTGGGCCTTCGCCCGCGGGCGCTGCCATTACGACGCCGAAGGCCATCCGGTGCGCTTCCCCGGCGCGGTGATGGACATCACCCGGCTGCAGGCCAGCGAGCAGGCGCTGCGCAACAGCGAGGCCGAACTCAAGCTGATCACCGACTCGCTGCCGGTGCTGATCGGCTACGTCGACAGCGAAGAGCGCTATCGCTTCAGCAACCGCGCCTACATCGACTGGTTCGGGCTCACCCCCGAGTGGATGAAGGGCCGCACCGTGCGCGAGGTGCTCGGCGAGCGCGCCTACGCCCTGCGCCGCGAGCACATCCAGCGCGCCCTGCGCGGCGAGCCCGTCTCGTTCGAGGCCTACAGCCCGCACCGCGACGGCAAGCCCCGCCAGGCGCTGGTCCAGTACCTGCCACATCACGAGGCTGGCGGCCGGGTCCTGGGCTTCCACGTGATGGCGCTGGACGTCACCGAACGCTGGAAGGTCGAGCAGGCGCTGCGCGAGAGCGAGCAGCACCTGCGGGCGATCATCGACCTGTCGCCGGCCATGCACTGGAGCACCGACGCCCAGGGCAGGCTGACCTTCGTCTCCGACCGCTGGTTGCAGCACCTGGGCATGCGCGAGGAGCAGGCGCTCGGGCGCTACTGGCTGGAGGTGCTCGACGACGAGGCCACCGCCGCGCTGGAAAGCATCTGGGCCAAGGCCCAGCGCTTCGGCCAGCCGTTCGACATCGAGCAGTGCCTGCGCCTGAGCGACGGCGAGCGGCGCTGGATGCGCATCCGCGCGCTGCCGGTGTTCGACGCCGACGGCGCCGTGCTGCGCTGGCACGGCACCAGCGAGAACGTGCACGAGCGGCGCATCGCCGAGCAGGGCCTGCGCGAACTCAACGAAACCCTGGAAAGCCGCATCCAGGACCGCACCCGCGCGCTGGCCGAGGTCTACGAGCGGCTGCTGGCCGAGATGGCCAAGCGCGAGCAGGCCCAGGAGGCCCTGCGCCAGGCGCAGAAGATGGAGGCGGTCGGCCAGCTCACCGGCGGCATCGCCCACGACTTCAACAACATGCTGACCGGCATCATCGGCGGCCTGGACCTGATCCAGCACTACATCCAGTCCGGCCGGGCCAGCGAGACCCGGCGTTTCATCGAGGCGGCGATCACCTCGGCCAACCGAGCCGCATCCCTGACCCACCGGCTGCTGGCCTTTTCCCGCCGGCAGCCGCTCAACCTCAAGGCGGTGGAAGTCAACGGGCTGATCGACTCGATGCGCGACCTGCTGACCCGCACGCTCGGCGAACACATCCAGGTGGTCACCGACCTGCAGGACGGCCTGCCGGCCGCCGACAGCGACGACAATCAGCTCGAGAGCGCCCTGCTCAACCTGGTGATCAACGCCCGCGACGCCATGCCCGACGGCGGCACGCTGCGCATCGCCACGCGCCAGGTGGAACTGAGCGACGACGAACCGGTGGGCGACCTGCCGCCCGGTCCCTATGTGGTGCTGTCGGTGAGCGACACCGGCTGCGGCATGTCGCCGAAGGTGCTGGCCAACGCCTTCGAGCCCTTCTTCACCACCAAGCCGATCGGCCAGGGCACCGGCCTGGGCCTGTCGATGATCTACGGCTTCGCCCGCCAGACCGGCGGCCACGTGAAGCTGACCAGCGAGGAAGGGGTCGGCACCGAGGTCAGCCTCTACCTGCCGGTGCATGCCGCATCGGCGGTCGAGCCGCAGGCCCAGCCGGCACCCGCGCGCACGCTGCCGGCGCCGGAAGGGCAGACGGTGCTGGTGGTCGAGGACGACCCGGCGGTGCGCATGCTGGTCATGGAGGTGCTCGACGAGCTCGGCTACCAGACGTTCGAGGCCGCGGACGGCAACGCCGCGCTGGCGCTATTGAATTCGGGCGAACGGGTCGACCTGATGATCACCGACGTCGGCCTGCCGGGCATGAACGGCCGCCAGCTGGCGGACGTCGCCCGCGAGCAGCGCCCGCGCCTGCGCGTGCTGTTCATGACCGGCTACGCCGAACAGGCGGCCAGCGCCGGCTTCCTCGAACCGGGCATGGACCTGATCGGCAAGCCGTTCAACATCGACCTGCTGATCAACCAGATCCACAACCTGCTGATGGCCTGACGGCCGCGGCGGCGGGCCCGCACGGCCGGGCGCCGTGGACGCGGGACGCTCGGCGGTCTAGTCTTGGGCAAAACAGCAGAGCCCCTCATGAGCCGTCCGCTTCCTCCTCTCGGCCAGCGCGAAGCCGAAGCCGCGCCGCCGCCCGAGGCCAGCCACCGCTATGCCTACCGTTCGCTCGAAGGCGATGCCGCGGGCGTCGCGCTGGCCGACGAGTGCGCGCTGGCCATCGCCTACAACGGCCTCAGCCAGGCGGTGATGATGGTCACCCCGGCCGACCTCGAGGATTTCGTCGTCGGTTTCAGCCTGACCAGCGGCACGGTGCAGTCGCTCGACGAGATCTTCGACTTGCGCCTGGCCGGCACCGGCGACAGCCGCGAGGCCCAGGTGGAAATCGCCAACCGCGCGTTCTGGTCGCTCAAGCAGCAGCGCCGCCAGCTGGCCGGCACCAGTGGCTGCGGCCTGTGCGGCGTCGAGGCCCTGCACCAGGCGCTGCCCGAGCTGCCGACCCTGGCCCCGGCGCCCCTGCCGCCGGCCGCATGGCTTGACGGCCTGCGCGAGCGCATCGCCGTGTTCCAGCCGCTCGGCCGGCACTGCGGCGCAGTGCACGCGGCAGTGTTCATGGACGCCCGCGGCGAGCTGCGCCTGGGGCGCGAGGACATTGGCCGGCACAACGCGCTGGACAAGCTGATCGGCGCGCTCGCCCGCACCCGCCTCGACACCCGCGACGGCGTCGCGGTGGTGACCAGCCGTTGCAGCCTGGAACTGATCCACAAGGTGCTGCGCGCCGGCATCGGCACCCTGGTCAGCCTCTCGGCACCGACCGGGCTGGCGGTCGACTGGGCCCGCCGGCATCGTCTCAATCTCATCCACCTTCCCCATCGCAGCGGCCCGCGCCTGTTCAGCCCGGTGCCCGATACGGAGTCCCTGCCATGACCCTGCCCTCTTCCCTGCCGCGCTACCGCCCCTACACCGGTCCCGCCGCCGGCTGGGGCGCGCTGCGCAGCGTCACCCGCGCCTGGCTCGACAGCCGCCAGCCGTTCAAGAACCTGCGGGCGATGCTCAAGACCAACCAGAACGGCGGCTTCGACTGCCCCGGCTGCGCCTGGGGCGACTCGCCCGAGGATGGCCGGGTGAAATTCTGCGAGAACGGCGCCAAGGCGGTGAACTGGGAGGCCACCCGGCGCCGGGTCGACGCGGCCTTCTTCGCCCGCTACAGCGTCAGCCAGTTGCGCGAGCAGAGCGACTACTGGCTCGAATACCAGGGCCGGCTGACCGAACCGATGCGCTACGACGCCGCCAGCGACCGCTACGTGCCGATCGACTGGGACGCCGCCTTCGCCCTGATCGCCGGGCACCTGCGAGGGCTGGAAAGCCCCGACCGGGCCGAGTTCTACACCTCCGGGCGGGCCAGCAACGAGGCCGCCTACCTCTACCAGCTGTTCGCCCGCGCCTTCGGCACCAACAACTTCCCGGACTGCTCGAACATGTGCCACGAGGCCAGCGGCGTGGCGCTGAGCGCCAGCGTCGGGGTCGGCAAGGGCACCGTGACCTTCGACGACTTCGCCGAGGCCGACGCCATCTTCGTGCTCGGGCAGAACCCCGGCACCAACCATCCGCGCATGCTCGAACCGTTGCGCGAGGCGGTGCGCCGTGGCGCCCAGGTGGTCTGCTTCAACCCGCTGAAGGAGCGCGGTCTGGAGCGCTTCCAGCACCCGCAGCACCTGCTGGAGATGCTCGGCAACGGCTCGGCACCGCTGAACACGGCGTTCTTCCGCCCGGCCCTGGGCGGCGACATGGCCGCCCTGCGCGGCATCGCCAAGTGCCTGCTGCAGTGGGAGCGCGAGGCGCAGGCCAGCGGCGCGCCGGCGGTGTTCGACCACGCCTTCATCGCCGAACACACCACGGGCGTGGACGCCTACCTGGCGGCCGTCGACGCCACGCCCTGGGCGCAGATCGAGGCGCAGTCGGGGCTCGGCCGCGACGAAATCGTACGGGCCGCGCGGATCTACCGCCACGCCGAGCGGGTGATCGTCTGCTGGGCCATGGGCATTACCCAGCACCGCCATTCGGTGCCCACCATCCAGGAGATCGTCAACCTGCAGCTGCTGCGCGGCAACCTCGGCCGCCCCGGCGCCGGCCTGTGCCCGGTGCGCGGCCACAGCAACGTGCAGGGCGACCGCACCATGGGCATCAACGAGCGTCCTCCGGCGGCGCTGCTCGACGCCCTGGAACGCCGCTTCGGCTTCGCCGTGCCGCGCGCGCCGGGGCACAACACCGTAGAGGCGATCGGCGCCATGCTCGATGGCCGCGCCAGGGTGTTCATCGGCCTCGGCGGAAACTTCGCCCAGGCCACCCCGGACAGCGAACGCACCCACGCCGCGCTGCGCCGCTGCGAACTCACCGTGCAGATCAGCACCAAGCTCAACCGCAGCCACCTGACCACCGGCCGCGACGCGCTCATCCTGCCGTGCCTCGGCCGCACCGACGTCGACCGCCAGGCCGGCGGCCCGCAGGCGGTCACCGTGGAAGATTCCTTCAGCATGGTGCACGCCTCCTATGGCCAGCTGCCGCCGCTGTCGAAGCAGATGCGCTCGGAGCCGGCCATCGTCGCCGGGATCGCCAAGGCCACGCTGGGCAACCACCCGGTGGACTGGGACGCCCTGGTGGCGGACTACGACCGCATCCGCGAACTGATCGCCGAGACCATCCCGGGCTTCGCCGACTTCAACGCCAGGGCGCGCCACCCCGGCGGCTTCCACCTCGGCAACGCGGCGGGCGAGCGGCGCTGGAACACCGCGTCCGGCCGCGCGCAGTTCCAGGCCCATGCCTTGCCGGACGAGCTGCTGCCCGAGGCGGTGCGCGCCTCCGGCGAACAGCCGCACCTGATCCTGCAGACGCTGCGTTCGCACGACCAGTACAACACCACCGTCTACGGGCTCGACGACCGCTACCGCGGCGTCAGGGGCCAGCGCCGGGTGATCTTCGCCAACGCCGAGGACATCCGCCGGCTCGGCCTCGAGCCCGGGCAGCAGGTCGACGTCCGCTCGCTCTGGGACGACGGCATCGAGCGCCGGGTCGAAGGCTTCACCCTGCTGGCCTACGACATCCCGCGCGGGCAGGCGGCCGCCTACTATCCCGAGACCAACCCGCTGGTGCCGCTGGCCAGTTTCGGCGAAGGCAGCTTCACGCCGACCTCCAAGTTCGTCGCCATCCAGCTGCAAGCGGCCCGCGAGGGGCTGAAGGTCGCCGCCCGGGCGGGCTGAAGGCTTCGGACCGACGCCGGCGCCCCCTGTATGGCGGGCGCCGGCAATTTTTTTGCACTACGGGGCCTGGGTCACGAACCGGGCAGGGGGGCGCTTGTCAAACAAGCGAAGCGGCATAAGCATCCGCGCCCACTTCCCCCACTGGAATGACCCTATGAAGTACCTTTCCGCAGCCTTGTTGTCCGTCAGCCTTTCCAGCGGTGCCGCCTTCGCCGGCGGCACCACCGAAGCCGCCGTGGGTGGCGCGCTCGGCGGCGTTCTCGGTTCGGTGGTCGGCGAGCACCTTGGCGGTTCCACCGGTGCGGCGATTGGCGCGGGCGTTGGCGGCGCGGCCGGCAGCGTGGCCGGCGCCGACAAGCGCAGCCGCACCGAGGCGGCCATCGGTGGCGGCCTGGGTGCCGCCGGCGGCAACGTGGTCGGCCAGCGCGTCAGCGGCTCCAGCGGCGGCCTGATCGGCGCTGCACTTGGCGGCGCGGCGGGTGGTGCGCTGGGCAACAGCTACGGCGACGACGATGACGACCGCCGCTACCGCGGGCGCGATCAGGATCGCCACTACCACGGCCATCCCGGCAAGGGCCACTACAAGCACAAGTGGCACAAGAAGTACCGCCACTGATCCCTTCGCGCCCGGGCAGCACCGGGCGCCGTTCCCTCCTTCCTCCTGCGGCACGCGGTTGTCCGCGGTCGAGACCGCTGCCACGAGTGCACGCTGCCCCTCGCGGGAGCGGCCTTGGCCGCGAATGGCCGGCACCGCCCGCGACCCGGCGTCGGGATGCCCCGCTCCTTGCCTTCTCCCTCCGGGAGAAGGTGGCCCGCAGGCAGGATGGAGGGCCCAGGCAGGCCGGGCGAACGCCGTAGGGTGGGCGTAGATACCGTCTTGAGCCCTAGTGGGCAAGGGCCAGTTTAGGGTCGAAAGGCTGGCCGGATTTCAGTACCCCATAGGCGATGTGCAATAGCTTGCGCATGGCGGCACAGACGATCTGCTTGCCGGTCTTGCCCCTGGCTTTCAAGCGGTCCCGCAGAGCGCTGATGGCGGCGTTGTGCTTGAGCGAGCAAACAGCCGGCATATAGAGCCCAGCCCTCAGGCGAGACGAGCCCGTTCGAGATATGCGCGTCTGGCCCTTGTAGGTGCCGGACTCCTGCAGCTTGGGGTTCAATCCGGCAAAGGCGGTGATCGCACGGCAACTTCCGAACTGC
>NZ_AUDU01000077.1 GCF_000425625.1 Stutzerimonas azotifigens DSM 17556 | reverse complement strand
GGGTTCTACCCCATTAGCACGGACACTTTCGAGTAAGCTCATGCCGAGCTGAAGGAGTGTTCATGAAGCGCAAGAAATACAGCCCCGAGTTCAAGCGGGAAGCCATCGAGTTGGTTCGTCGTTCAGGGGCGAGCTGTCGACAGGTGGCCCTGGAGATTGGTGTGGCTCCGAACCTGCTCACACGCTGGGTTCGAGAGGCACAGCCAGGCGCAGAAAAGGCCTTTCCCGGAACAGGTAGTCCGCGAGATGAGGAGCTGGCCCGCCTCAAGCGTGAGTTGGCCCGGGTGACCAAGGAACGTGATTTTTTAAGAGACGCGGCAGCGTACTTTGCCAGGGAGTCATCGAGCGGTACACGGTGATCCAGCGCTGCCGCAACGAGTACCCGGTACGTCTGATGTGCCGTTGCCTGAAGGTTTCTGCCAGTGGCTATTACGCCTGGCAGGATCGTGATCCAAGCCCGCGAACTCAAGAGAATGCACGTCTGGTCAGGCGCATTCGTGAGATTCATGAGGACAGCCGTGGCGTGATCGGCGCACCGCGCATGCATGAGGATTTGCTCGACGAGGGCGAAATCGTCAGCTTGAACCGCGTTGCTCGCCTGATGGCGGCTGAGCGAATTCAAGGCTGGCCACGCCGTAAGAGACGTGGTTTTGGAAGAGTCGCCAGTGGCCGTCCAGCAGGCGTGAAAAACCTGCTGGAGCGCGATTTCACCGCGCAGGAGCCGGAGCGCAAGTGGGTCACGGACATCACGGAAATAGCCACACTGGAAGGCAAGCTTTTCCTATGTGTGGTGCTCGACTTGTACAGCAAGCTGGTGATCGGTTGGTCGATGCATCACCGCCAGGATCGGCAGATGGTGATTCGAGCAGTGGAGATGGCGATTTGGCAGCGCCAGGGTGACTGGTCAGTAATCCTGCATTCGGATCGCGGTAGCCAATTCACCAGCACCGACTACCAGCGCTTTCTGAATCGCAACACGCTGGTCTGCAGCATGAGTGCCGTCGGGCATTGCGGCGACAACGCAGCCTGTGAAGGCTTCTTCGGTCAGCTCAAACGGGAGCGCGTTGTCCATCAGTCGTATCGAACTCGTGATGAAGCACGGGCGGATTTATTCGACTACATCGAGCGGTTTCATAACCCACGAATGCGTCGTAGAGTCGCCAGGCAAGATCTGAAGTTTTCAGCCCTTTTCAAACCGTCCGTGGAAACGGGGTAGAACCCATCTTGCTGTGATCAGCCGCAGGAGTCTGGTTCTGCGACGTTCGCTCCCTGGTTGGCTGGCTATGATCCATGCCTCCCATTGCGCTCGGTGCAGAGCCATGATTCATCTGGCTATGGTCCATGGGCATGGAGCCGTGGCCCATCGCGGAATGGTCCATTTCGGCAGCTGCGGTGAAACCACCGCTGAGGGCGCTCAGCGATACAGCCAGCGCTATGAACGAAGGACGCGTGATCCTAGTGATCATGGTTCGAACCTGCCTCGGCTTTGCCGCCATGCCCACCCATCATTTTTTTATGATCCATCCCATCATGATTCATCGAACCGTGATCCATAGCGCCATGGTCCATTTGCTTCATCTGGGAAGTCTTTTCTTGCGACGCAGGAGCCGCTTTGCCACCAGCACCCTTGTGCGTTTCAGCCGAGTGCTGGGCATGCTCGTTGTGATCTTGATTTGCCATCGAGGCAGGGACGTACAAGGTGGTTACCAGGCTCAGCACGGCGATACCACCAAACAGCGCTTTTCGTTTCAGCAAATTGCTCATTGAATCTCTCCTCTACTCGTCCACACGAACTTCACGGAACATGCCCATTTCCATGTGAAGCAACAGGTGGCAGTGGTAAGCCCAACGCCCCAATGCATCGGCCGTCACGCGATAACTACGTTTCGAACCCGGCGGGATGTCGATGGTGTGTTTGCGCACCAGAAAGTTGCCGTTCTCGTCTTCAAGATCGCTCCACATGCCATGCAGGTGAATTGGGTGGGTCATCATCGTGTCGTTGACCAAAGTGATACGAACACGCTCGCCATACTTGAGTCGCAGCGGTTCGGCATCAGAGAACTTGATACCGTCGAACGACCAAGAAAACTTCTCCATGTGCCCAGTGAGATGCAGTTCAATGGTGCGGCTCGGATCGCGGCCGTCCGGATCGAGGAAGGTGCTGCGAAGATCAGAGTAAGTGAGGACTTGACGCCCGTTGTCACGCAGGCCGATTCCCGGGTCGCTCAGATTTGGCGCCGGCGTCATGGTCTGCATGTCAACTAAAGGGTTATTGGTTTCGGAAGCAGGGTGCGACTGCATCGTGCCATGGTCCATCCCCGCCATTTGGCTGTGATCCATACCGGACATGCTGCCATGGCTCATGCCTGCCATTTGGCTGTGGTCCATGCCTGCCATCTTGCTGTGATCCATACCGGCCATAGAGGCCATCCCGCTCTGCATAGAGCCATGCTCCATGCCATCCATGCTGCCGTGATCCATGCCCATGTCGGCCATTGAGATCAGCGGACGAGGGTCGACCTCTGGGACAGGCGCGCTCAGCCCTTCGCGAACCGCCAAGGTGCCTCTGGAATAGCCGGTACGATCCATGGATTGGGCGAAGATGGTGTAAGCCTGCTCGTCTTCGGGTTCGACGATGACGTCGTAGGTTTCGGCCACGGCGATACGGAATTCATCGACACTGACCGGTTTGACGTACTGCCCATCAGCCGCAACCACCGTCATCTTCAGACCAGGAATACGGACATCGAAGTAGGTCATGGCTGCAGCATTAATGAAACGCAGTCGAATTTTTTCGCCCGGCTTGAAGATGCCCGTCCAGTTGCCGTCCGGCGCCTGGCCGTTCATGAGGTAGGTGTATGTGTAGCCACTGACGTCGGCAAGATCCGTAGGGCTCATCTTCATCTCGGCCCACATCTTGCGGTCGGCAATAGCAGCGGACCATCCCATCTCGCTCACGTCATCAATGAAGTCACCGACGGTGCGTTTGTGATAGTTGTAATAGTCCGATTGCTTCTTCAACTTTGCCAGGACCCGATCCGGATTCTCGTCGGTCCAGTCGCTCAACAGCACCACGTAGTCACGATCGTAGCTGAAAGGTTCGGGATCTTTCGCATCGATCACCAAGGCACCATAGACTCCGGCCTGCTCTTGGAGGCCCGAATGGCTGTGGTACCAATAGGTACCATTCTGGTTGACATCAAATTTGTACTCGTACATGCCGTCCGAAGCGATGCCATGGAAGCTCAAGCCAGGGACACCGTCCATGTTGGCCGGCAGGATAATGCCGTGCCAGTGAATGGACGTATCCTCCTGCAAACGATTGCGAACCCGAAGAGTGACTGTGTCTCCTTCCCGCCAGCGCAGGATCGGCCCTGGAAGTGAACCATTGATAGTCATTGCGGTGCGGGCCGCGCCCGTTATGTTTACTGGAATCTCACCAATGAACAGATCAAAGTCGTTACCGGTCAGCACGTTAGCTTGTCCTGGGCTGGTGACCGCCCAAACCGGCACGCGCCACATGCCCAGGCCACCAAGTATTCCAGTTGCGGCTAACCCTTTGATGAAAGTTCGCCTTGTGGGTTTTCTATGCATATTTCTTCATCCAATTATTAGATGAGCTGGCAGTTCATAATCCAGCCTCGGGCTTGTAGCGCCCTGATGAACATTTAAAGCACGCAGTAACTCAAACAACTTGCTGACCAGTCCTGATAAGCGAACTTACAAGACAGCAACCATGTCCCACTCATTAAGCAGGTCAGTACATTTACGTTAGGCGCTTAACGTATCTCTACCTTGCCGACCATTCCCGCCTGATAGTGTCCCGGAATATTGCAAGCAAACTCCAGATTCTTGGTTTTCGAGAACGTCCAGATCAACTCTTCGCGGGCGCCGGGTTCGATCAGAACGCTGTTCGGATCATCGTGTGCCATCCCGCCATCCATTTCACCTTCCATATGGCTCATATCATGAGCACCAGTCGGGGTAAGCATGCCGCTGCGAAACATCGCAATCATTTCTTGCTCATGCGCGGCATGGGTGGCCGAGTAGCCGAGGTTGAACTCATGAAGCAGGGCTCCATCGTTATGCAACACAAAACGGACAGTCTCACCTGCCTTGACTTCGATCGTCTCAAGCGCAAAGACGTTATCGCTCATTCGTACCTCAATGGTGCGATCTACCGCCTGCGCGTCTCCCGGCTGTCCAAAGTCGAGCGCATGACTATGGCCGGGGGCGGCCATTGCAGCAGTAGCGCTGAAGACCAAACCAAGTGCGGAATAAAGGGAAAGAGAATAAATTTTCATTGGCTGGAGCTCTTTCAAGTTATTGAGGAGTACCCAAGAGTAGGACGGCTGACCTGCCGGCTGGCTTACCCTGAAATTACATTTGTGTAACCTTCGGCCTGCCTCATCGCCAAAAGCCGCAGGCAGAAAAAAGGCGCCCGAAGGCGCCAATAGGCCAGGGAGCAATGTGGAGGCCTGGAGAAATCTACTCGCCATAACGCCGTTCGTAGCCCCACTGCATCTGAGCCCCACAGATACCCTGCAAACTCTAGACACCCTGTTCTGTCAGCAACCTGAAGCGGACGTTACATTTTTGTAAGCTTCTGGTTGAGGGCCCTAATTGCCTGCACACTCGGGCTGTCGAGTTTCGGAGTCTGTACGCATGAAATTACTGGTAGCTGAAGACGAACCCAAAACCGGGGCGTATCTGCAACAAGGCCTGACTGAAGCCGGATTCAACGTTGACCGGGTCATGACGGGTACAGATGCGCTTCAGTACGCGCTGAGTGAAACCTACGACCTTCTGATCCTGGACGTGATGATGCCCGGGCTGGATGGGTGGGAGGTGCTGCGTATGGTCAGAGCAGCAGGGAAAGACGTACCGGTATTGTTCCTGACAGCACGTGATGGTGTGGAAGACCGCGTCAAGGGTCTTGAGCTCGGCGCGGACGACTACTTGATCAAGCCGTTTGCCTTCTCCGAGCTTCTGGCAAGAGTAAGGACCTTGCTTCGCAGGGGCAGTGGCTCCCCTACCCAGACCACCCTAAAGATTTCGGATCTCGAAGTGGACCTGCTGAAGCGCCGTGCCATCCGTGCCGGAAAGCGTATCGATCTGACCGCAAAGGAATTTGCGCTGCTGGAATTATTGATGCGCCGGCGCGGCGAAGTACTGCCGAAATCCCTGATTGCCTCTCAAGTATGGGATATGAACTTCGACAGCGACACCAATGTCATCGAGGTCGCGGTACGCCGTCTGCGCGCAAAAATAGACGACGACTTCGAGCCCAAGCTGGTTCAGACCGTGCGCGGCATGGGTTATATGATGGATGCGCCGGAATGAGCGTGCGCCACCTTTCGCTGACCGCCCGCATGAGTCTGATGTTCATGTCTGCGGTGGTGGTGGTTCTGACGCTGGCCGGTCTGAGTTTTAACGTGCTCAGCCAGCATCACTTCGAAGTGCTGGATCGACAGGCCCTGGTCGAGAAGCTCGAATCGACCCGGCACATCCTCAATAACGCACGCAGCGATGCAAGCCTCACCGAAGAACTGCCGCAGTTACGAGCCCTGCTCGGTGCCCATCATGATCTGGCGGCCACCATCCTGAGCGGTGATGGCAGGGTACTTTTTTCCGACCCCAAGGCTGCCGATGTCCCGGAAAGCTTCAGGCATGCGGAAGAGCAAAGCATGTGGGAATGGCAGAATGCAGGACACCTGTACCGAGGGATGACTGCGCAAATTTCCGTGGCAGACAAGTCCGAACCCCTCACAGTTCTGTTGATTCTCGATGTCACGAGCCATGCGCACTTCTTCGAGACCTTGCAGCGATGGTTCATTGCCGGGCTAGTAATCAGCGCCCTGATCAGTGCCGCTCTAGGCTGGGTCGTTGTTCGAAGCGGGTTGAGGCCTCTTCGGCAAGTGACTCACCTCGCAACATCAATGTCAGCCCGGTCGTTACAGGAGCGAATTCCGCTAGAGCCAGTACCACTAGAGCTGCAGCAGCTCGTTCTATCCTTCAATGCAATGCTGGGCCGCCTGGAAGATGCCTTCGTCCGGCTGTCCAATTTCTCAGCTGACATTGCTCATGAACTGCGAACCCCAGTCAGCAATCTAATGACCCACACCGAGGTAGTGCTCACCCGAAAGCGGGACCTCGATGCTTACGAGGATAACCTCTACTCCAATCTGGAAGAATTTAAGCGAATGTCACGCATGATTGATGACATGCTTTTTCTAGCAAAATCTGACAACGGATTGATAATTCCAGAAAAAGGCACTATCGAACTTTCGAGGTTAGTTTCCAATCTCCTTGAGTATTACCACCTATTGGCCGAAGAGCGCGGTATACACCTCTCAGCTTCAGGTAGAGGCGAGGTATTGGGAGATAAGTTGATGCTCAATAGAGCGCTCTCCAACTTGTTATCCAATGCGCTGCGCTATACCCCGACCGGGGAAAACATCTCTGTAACGATTCGTGAGACGGAAGAGACGGTCATTCTTAGCGTCGAGAATCCCGGCGGGACGATCAAACCAGAGCATCTGGACAAACTTTTCCATCGTTTCTATCGGGTCGATCCAGCACGGCGTGAGGGCAACCCAAGTAACGCTGGCCTCGGTTTGGCAATCACTAGATCCATCGTTGAAGCCCATAACGGGAGAATCTGGTGTACCTCTGCAGGTGGCGTAACGGCCTTTTATATGGAATTCCCCCGTAAGCCGCATAGCAGCAAAGGCAATCACCTTTGATATCAAGCAGCTACAGCGAACCAACAACCTTACAATATTGTAATGTAAGTCACCGAAACAGAAGGACTCTAAGCCTGTCGTATTGAATGGACCTAGCTGATGCTTGCCGCGACTGGCGTAAGGTTCAAAGCTAACCATGAACTTCAGGAGGACATATGGACAACAAAATATTCGATAACTGTATTCAAGCTTGCTCTAACTGCGCCCTCGTGTGCGAAAAATGCGCATCTGCCTGCCTACGTGAAGAAAACGTCCAGGCGATGGCTCGTTGCATTGAACTCGACAGGGATTGTGCTGACGTGTGCGCTCTGGCAGCCAGACTTATGAGTCGCCAGAGCCAGCTATCCAAAGAATTATGCGCACTGTGTGCAAAGATCTGCCGGGCCTGCGGCGAAGAGTGCGCCAAGCATCAGATGGATCATTGCCAGGAATGCGCAAAGGCTTGCATGGAGTGTGCTGAGGAATGTGAACGCATGGCTGCGTAGTCGAACTTGCTGCCTTTGCCAGGGCAATCTCAGGCTTTGGCAAAGACAGCAATTAGCCCTTAAAAGATCAGCCGTTATTGATGCCAACCGGCACGCCTCGGTATTCTACAGTATGAATGACGCCATCGGGGGTGCGAATCTTTATTTCATATGGCCGTACACGACCATCAGAGCGACCCATAACTCTCTTGCCCTTATAATCCACGCTTAAAACCTTACCATCCTTAAGAAGTTGCTTTAGAACCTGCTTGCCATCAGCCGCCGAATAATCATGTCGCATCTGCGATTCATGGCCACCTTCAGTCGCCATCGCCAAAGAGGCAGCCATAGTTAGAGCGAGAACAGTGAGTGTTTTTTGCAGGCCTTGCATGATTAATACCTCTAGGTAGTTGATACCTGTAGCTTAAAGGCACCACCCTTACGGCATGATGATTCGATTATTACAACTTCGTAATTCAACTAATTACTTATTTATATAGGGCCATGTGCTGGCGGCATGCACGGATATCCGAGAGCGAAAACCCGCTATAGCTTACATAAATGTAATGTTTAGGTCAGGCCACTGTCAGCCGCTCGCGGGTACTCTATATAAAATATCTCCGAGTGCGCGCAGGGTTTAACAGGAGCGGTAATGACTCACGCCAATCAGCCACATCCCACACTTCAGACCCCATCGGATCGTGACCCTGTTTGTGGCATGACGGTCAAACCCGACAGCCCGCATCAGACCAGCCATGCCGGTCAGCAACTGCTTTTCTGCAGCCAGCGCTGTCTGGAAAAATTCAATGCCGAGCCAAGCAGATATCTGGATGCCGGGCATGCTCATGGCGAGACGCCGACCGTCGATCACGGCGCCGAATACACCTGCCCGATGCACCCCGAAATACTGCAGATCGGCCCAGGCACGTGCCCCAAGTGCGGCATGGCCCTGGAGCCGGTCATGCCCGAACTGGAAGAAGAGGACAACCCGGAGCTCAGGGACTTTTCTCGACGCTTCTGGTGGACGTTGCCGTTCACCGTGATTGTCACCGTGCTGGCCATGGGCGGGCATGCCCTCAGTCCGTTCCACGGCGCCACGCAGAACTGGGTCGAACTGGCACTGGCCACCCCGGTGGCGCTCTGGGCCGGCTGGCCCTTCTACGTGCGCTGCGTGCAATCGTTCATCAACCGCAGCCCGAACATGTGGACGCTGATCGGCTTCGGAACTTCCGCCGCCTACCTGTACAGCCTGATCGCCACCCTGGCGCCCGGCGTATTCCCCGACTACTTCATGCAGGGTGAACGCATCGGCGTGTACTTCGAGGCGGCAGCGGTGATCATCTCGCTGACCCTGCTCGGCCAGCTACTCGAACTCAAGGCGCGCTCGCAGACCTCAGCGGCGATCAGGTCGCTGCTCGGCCTGGCGCCCAAGACCGCGCGACGGATCAATGCCGATGGCAGCGAAGAGGACATTCCCCTCACCCATGTGCACAGCGGCGACAAGCTTCGGGTGCGCCCAGGCGAAAAAGTGCCGGTTGATGGCTTGGTGGTGGAAGGCGAAAGCGCGGTGGACGAGTCGATGTTGACCGGCGAGCCGGTGCCGATCATGAAACGCGCCGGTGACAGCCTGATCGGCGCTACCCTCAACAGCCACGGCAGCCTGGTGATGCAGGCACAAAAGGTCGGCAGCTCGACCATGCTTGCGCAGATCGTCCAGATGGTGGCCCAGGCGCAGCGCTCCAAGGCGCCAATGCAGCGGCTGGCCGACGTCATTGCCGGGCGTTTCGTGCTGGCGGTCATCGCCATTGCTATCCTGACCTTCGTGGTATGGGGCCTGTGGGGTCCGGAGCCGAGCTGGGTGTTCGGTCTGATCAACGCAGTCGCGGTACTGATCATTGCCTGCCCCTGCGCCCTGGGCCTGGCCACGCCGATGTCGGTGATGGTCGCCACCGGCAAGGCGGCCGGCAGCGGCGTGCTGTTCCGCGATGCTGCCGCGATAGAAAACCTGCGCAAGATCGACACGCTGATCGTCGACAAGACCGGCACGCTCACTGAAGGCCGCCCTGCTTTCCACAGCGTCGAGGCGGCGCCCGGCTTCACGCGGGACGAGGTGCTGCGACTGGCCGCCAGCCTGGATCAGGGCAGCGAACATCCCCTGGCACACGCCATCGTCGATCATGCCCGTGCCCAGGGCCTTGCGCTGAGCACGCCTGAAACCTTCGAATCGGCCTCCGGCATCGGCGTGCGTGGCAAGGTTGACGGCCGCGACTTGCAGTTGGGCAACACCGCGCTGATGAATGATGCCGGCGTGGATGCCAGCCCGCTCAAGGGGCATGCCGAACAGCTGCGCGGCGAAGGCGTGAGCATCATGTTCCTGGCCGTGGACAACGTACTGGCCGGTCTGCTGGCGGTTTCCGACCCGATCAAACCGACCTCAAAACTGGCGATCCAGCGCCTGCAGGCAGACGGCATACGGGTGATCATGGCCACCGGCGATGGCCTGACGACTGCCCGTGCCGTAGCCCGCGAACTGGGTATCGAGGAGGTGCACGGCGAGGTCAAGCCGCAGGACAAGGAACGCCTGACCGCCTCGCTGCAACAGCAAGGGCACCGCGTGGCCATGGCCGGCGACGGCATCAACGACGCCCCGGCCCTGGCGCGCGCCGATATCGGCATTGCCATGGGCACCGGCACCGATGTGGCGATGAACAGCGCCCAGGTCACGCTGGTCAAGGGCGACCTGCTCGGCATCCTGCGCGCGCGCAGCCTGTCGGTGGCCACCGTGCGCAACATGCACCAGAACCTGACCTTCGCCTTTCTTTACAACGCTCTGGGCATTCCTTTGGCAGCCGGCCTGCTCTACCCGCTGACCGGCCTCCTGCTGTCACCAATAATCGCAGCGCTGGCGATGAGCATGAGCTCCGCTTCGGTGGTGTTCAACGCCTTGAGACTGCGCAAGGTATCAATCGACTGAAACTCTTGACCTTGCCACCTTGGCAAGGTTGAGAATTGCCTCAACCCCAGCAGCAACCTCGCAAGGAGATTGTCATGAGCACCGTTGAATTGAGTGTCAAAGGCATGAGCTGCGGCTCATGCGTCCTGCATGTCACCGAGGCGCTCAACGCAGTTGAAGGCGTCACCGAGGTCGACGTCGATCTGCAAGCGGCCAGTGTGCGGGTCAGCGCTGAGTGCGACAGCGATGTGCTTGTCGCCGCCCTAGGTGATGCTGGATACCCCGCCCAACTGAGCAGTCCGGCGGCCTCATCGAGCCCCGCCAGGAAAACCGGATGCGGTGGCAGCGGTGGCTGCTGTTGCAAGTGAGCAAACCATTGGAAACAGGTTTTTTATGTCCAGAACACTGACTACCGCGGCGCTCGCCGCCCTGCTGCTAAGTGGCGCCGCCCAGGCCGCGCAACCCCTGATCATTGATGTGCACCGCGACGCCAACTGTGGGTGCTGCAAGGACTGGATTACCTACCTGGAGAACAACGGCTTCGAAGTCCGCGATCACGTCGAACGCAACATGAACACGGTCAAGCAAGACCTCGGCGTGAAACCGCGTCTGGCTTCCTGCCATACAGGCGTGATCGATGGAAAGTTCGTTGAAGGCCACGTGCCCGTTGCGCAGATTTTGGAGCTTCGCAAGCGCCCTGACCTGCTGGGCATCGCCGTGCCAGGCATGCCGGCTGGCTCACCAGGCATGGAGTATGGCGACGTCAAACATCCCTACCAGGTGATCGGGATAACTCGCACTGGCCGAGAAAAGGTCATTGCCAATTATCCGCTGGAACAAGCCCCGAATTAATAGCAGCTCGCCGGGCGGGCTGGTACTGGCTGGCATCCTGCGATGCACTGAATCGCAGCGGAGACCATCCCCAGCCCGCACTTCAAAAAGCCCGGCTCCGTTAACAAGCTGAAATTCACCTCCTTTTCGTTATTAGCCCGCGAGATGGTCATGTCCCGCCTCCTGCTGTGTCTGCTGCTGCTACTGCTTACCTTGCCAGCCAACGCCGAGATATTTGATTCTTCGCGTCCTCAGTCGGCTCTGTTCGGCACTCCGCTGAATAACAGCCAGGATTTCCTTCCGGTAGACAGGGCCTTCCGCCTCGACCTGTTGGAAGCCGGTAAGGACAGCGTCCGCCTGCGCTTCATAAATGCCGAGGGTTATTACCTCTATAAACATCGCTTCGCATTCACCAGCGACCACCCGCAAGTGTCAATCGGCACCCCGCAATGGCCCGCGGCCGAACCGAAAACCGATGAATTTTTTGGCGATGTCGAGGTGTTCTACGGCGTTACCGACTTGCTGCTACCCGTTAATAACCCTCAGAACACACCGTTCACCTTACAGGTGAGCTATCAGGGCTGCGCTGATCTGGGGCTGTGCTATCCGCCAGAGATTCGCAGCTTCGAGGTAGGTGATCCCCCCCTCATTGCAGCCCTGCAACAAGGGGTCGCCATTGACTGGCGTAGTCTGGCGCTGTTCTTCCTGGCGGGCTTGGGCCTGACTTTCACACCCTGCGTGCTACCGATGCTGCCAATTCTGTCTGGCGTGGTATTACGCGGACAACTCGGCGGAACGCGTGGATTACGCCTATCGCTTGCCTACGTACTCCCCATGGCTGCCAGCTTCGCCCTGCTTGGTGCGCTAATGGGCATGTTCGGCGCTGGCCTCAACCTACAAGCGCGCCTGCAGTCACCGTGGCTGTTGGTGCCCTTTGCGATGTTCTTCACTGTTTTCGCTCTGGCCATGTTCGGCGTATTCGAGTTGCGCATGCCGCGCTTTATCACCGAACGACTAGATCTCCTAGCCGGCCAGGCCCGCGGGGGTTCAATGTTGGGCGCCGCCACGCTCGGCGTACTGTCGAGCCTGCTGGTTTCGCCCTGTGTGACTGCCCCTCTGGTCGGCGCACTGCTCTACATAAGCACCACCGGCGACGCACTGGGTGGCGGCCTTAAGCTGTTTGCCCTCGGGTTGGGCATGGGCGCGCCGTTGGTATTGTTCGCCATCGGCGGCGGAGCATTGCTACCCAAGTCTGGCACCTGGATGGTCGGTGTGCGCAAAGCTTTCGGCGTGATGCTGCTGGCTGTCTCTGTATGGCTGCTAGAACGCGTGCTACCCGCTCCAGTGACTTTGGCCTTGTGGGGCCTTTTGGCAGTTGGCAGCGCGATTTGGCTCGGTGCCTTGGAGTTCACCCTCAAGTCCGGCCGGCAAAGGCTCGCCCAACTACTCGGTGTGGCACTACTGGTCTACGGTGTCAGCGCCTGGCTCGGCGCTTTGCAAGGTCAATCCGATCCGCTGCGACCGCTGGGTCAGCTGGACGCCAAAGCCGTACTTCCGAGCGGCGCTAACGCCGGCTGGCAGACCGTGGATACACCAGCTGCTCTGGATGCCGCTCTGCTGTCAGCAAAAAATGCCGACCAACCACTGCTATTGGATTGGTACGCCGACTGGTGCATCAGTTGCAAAGTAATTGAACGAGAAGTGCTGGCAGCACCCGCCGTGCGTGAGCAACTGACCGGTTACCGACTGGTGCGCTTCGACATAACTCGTAGCGATGCCGAGCAACGCGCCCTGCTCGACCGCTACCAGCTGTTCGGCCCACCGGCACTGCAGTTATTCGCTCCCAATGGCGAAGAATGGCAAGATCTCCGTACTGTTGGCGAAACCGACGCTGAGAGTTTCGTCAAACGCCTGCACCAAGCCAACGGCCGAATCTAGATTAGCCCCTCCACTTCTGGAGGGGCGTGTTCTACCCCTGGCTGGCCAGCAGGCTAACGGAAATGCAATCGCCGCTACAGCCTACTGTCATCAGAGCAGCCGGCGGTGCCGGCCCAACATTCCACACCGCAACAACTGAAATCTAAGCTCTAGCCACCATCGACAGGCGCTCAATAGGCCCACCAACTGACGACACCAGAACTAGCGACTTACCATCATCAACAGGCTCGACGGACATTTCCGCACCTTGGTCCAGCAGCCGCATACCATCGAAGCGGATAGTAAGGTGCGTACTGGCCGTTTCTACCTTGTTCTGCTCTAACAAATCGAGCCGATCGGCCCAGTCTTGCATCATTTTCCGGCGGGGCTCCACATACAATGCGTGATTGTAAGTGGCGCTGACCTTGTTGGGATCAGCGTGCGAGAGTTGGGCATCCACCCAATTCTTGGGGTAACCGAACTCGTTGAGGGCCGTGGAGAGCGTGGCACGGATGCCGTGACCGGTGAGCAAATCCTTATAGCCCATACGCTTGATCGCGCCGTTCAGCGTGTTCTCGCTAATGCGCATTCTCAGCTCGCTTCGGTGTGCAAGCAGATAGCGCTGGGCTGGCTTGGTCTGCTCCAGCAGATAGCGAACGATCTCGATGGCCTGGACCGATAACGGCACGACATAGGGCGGAATATCCTGCGGCCGCTGCCCCCGCTTGCGCATGCCATTCTGCAGTTGCTTGACTACCTCGGGAGGAATGATCCACAAGCCGCGCTCAAGATCGAATTGATCAGGGGTCGCCAGTCGCAGCTCACCAGTACGCACACCCGTCAGCAACAGCAGGCGAATACCAAGTTGTGTGGTGATCCTGCCTCTATAACTGCGTAGCTTGTTCAGCAGACTGGGCAGTTCAGGCAGCCGCAGGAAGGGATTATTGACCACCGGTGGTTTGGGGACAGCCACGACATCCAGATCCGATGCGGGATTGCTTTGCAGCCCCGCGACTTTCACCATCGCAAAGCGGAACAACTGCCTGAGCCAGGTGCGCACTTTCTCGGCGGTGGTAAATGCCCTGCGCTGCTCGATACTAGCAAGCACGTCCAACAGGTCGGGACGGCAAATGTCGAAGATGGATACGGCGCCTAACGCGGGCAACACGTCCTTATCGAAGATACGCTGGATCTGCGAGAGGGTACTTTGCCTGCCCTCCTTGAGTTCCAGCTTGCGGTGCCCAAGCCACTGCAGATAAACCACCTTGAAGCTGTTCTCCGTCGCGAAACGGACAGCTCGAAGTTTTTGCTTACGATCAATCTTGGGATTGACGCCTTTCGCTACTAGAGCGCGGGCCTCATCGCGTAACGCACGCGCTTCCCGAAGGCTGACCTTCGGATAGGTGCCCAGCGACATTCGTTTCTGTTTGGTAGCCCAGTAATATCTGAAGTGCCAAGACTTACCGCCAGCGGCAGATACCGCCAGAGAAAGGCCGTCGAAGTCTGTGAGGGTATAGTCTTTGCCAGTCGCCCGAGCCTGCCGGACAGTGACGTCTGTGAGCGCCATGGTATAGCTCCTGAACATAGGTCAGGGCTAGATGCTTGTCTCGCAGGCCACGCTCCTCCAGCAACAATCCGGAAACCACGCACCCCGCAAAGATGGACTTAAAAATGGACTTAAAAGCCCTGGCTGGGGACGGATTCCAGTAGATTTCGCTGGAACGAAAAAAGGGCCCTAAGGCCCTTTTTCAATGACTTACAGACTTCAATAGACGTCTATAGATCATAATTTGGAGCGGGAAACGAGACTCGAACTCGCGACCCCGACCTTGGCAAGGTCGTGCTCTACCAACTGAGCTATTCCCGCAATATGGCGTCCCCTAGGGGACTCGAACCCCTGTTACCGCCGTGAAAGGGCGGTGTCCTAGGCCACTAGACGAAGGGGACGCGGCCCGGAACTTACAACAGCTTTTCCGGCTCCCCTCGCTCTGCCGTTGGCTTCACGCTGGAAGTGGCGCGCATTCTATGGACGCCCTGGGAGGTCGTCAACCCTTCTGCAAAAATTTTTCATATCAATGACTTCGGCCTTTCCGCGGAGCTATCAACCTGCTACCCAACTCACTAAACTCCGAGCACACCCTGTTGGCGCAAAGAGGTACACGGAGTGTCCCCGATACTGATAACAGGCCTCGTCCTGGGCGGCCTTTTCCTGCTGGTCGCCATCGGCTACATCAATCACATCGTCGAACGTAACCGGCTGGAGAAGGCTCGCCTGCGCGCCGACCTCAACGACCGCATCCGCCGCTGCGCCAACCTGTCCGGCTCGCTGCCTGGCCAGATGATGAGCCCGCCGCTGAAGCAGGCACTGACCCGCCTGGAACTGCAACTGGCCGAACGCCTGCAGTCGCTCGACCGGCAGGACGCCAAGCTCCGCCAGCGCATCGCCGACCTGCAGGCCGAACTGGCCAAGGGCGACGGCGCTGAGATGCGCAATCCACCGCAGCCGATCATGAGCGAAGCCAGGGCCAAGGAAGTCCGCTTCATGCTCGAGGACCTGAGCGCCCAGATCACCCACGCCGCCAAGCAGGGGCTGATGGACCAGAACGAAGCCAAGCGCTGGATGCGCGAATGCCAACGGCTGTCGGTCATGCTCCACATCGAGCTGTTCGGCAACGTCGGCAAGGCCGCCCTGGAACAGGGTCAGCCGCGCCAGGCACGACTGGCCTTCGAGCGGGCCGTGCAGTTCATTCGCAAGCAGCCCGACCCGGCCCCCTTCCAGGCGCAGCTCAAGCGCCTCGAAGCGCAGCTGGCGCACACCAACGCGCTCGTGCTGGAACAGGGCGCGCCCCAGGCCGACGAACCGAGCGCACTGACCGACGGCCTGAAGGAATTCGACGACGAAGATATCTGGAAGAAGAAGAACATCTACGAATGAGCGCGGGCTGACCGCGCCAGCGGAGGAATCGAATGAGCCTCGTCCTGTATGGCGTTCCGTTGTCCCCCTTCGTGCGTAAGGTCCGACTGGCCTTGCTGGAAAAGGGCCTCGACTACCAGCTCGAATTCGTCATGCCCTTCGCCCCGCCCGCCTGGTATTTCGAACTCAATCCGCTCGGCCGGATTCCCACCCTGAAGGACGGTGACCTCGTCCTCGCCGACTCCAGCGTCATCTGCCAGTACCTCGACGACTGCCATCCGCACGGCATCGCCCTGCTCGGCCACCCCCCGGAGGAACGCGCGCGGGTGCGCTGGCTGGAAAAATACGCCGACTACGAGATCGCCCCGTATGCCACCTTCGGCGTGTTCCGCAACCGTATCGTCAAGCCGAGCGCCGGCCAACGGTGCGACGAAGAGGCGGTGCGCCAGGCGCTGGAAGAGGTGCTGCCGAAGCACTTCGACTACCTCGACAGGCAGCTCGGCGAACGCTCCTATTTCGTCGGCGAGGAAGCGACGCTGGCGGACTTCGCAATCACCTGCCAGCTCATCAACCTGGAGCACGGCGGCGAGACGCTCGATCCGGCGCGCTGGCCGCGGCTGGCGGCGCATTTCGAGCGGATGAAGGCCCGGCAGTCGGTGCAGAGCCTGCTGCCGGCCGAGCAGCGCATGGTGGAGAAGCTGCGGACGTCGGTGTCCGGCACCTGACGCCCGCCGCACCGCTAACAGGCGAGCAGCTGTTGCCCCACCCATTGCCGGGCGAACTGGTAGGCGCACCGCCCATTGCGGTTGCCGCGCCCCAGCGCCCAGCGCACCGCTTCCTTTTCCAGGGCCTCGTCCCAGTGCCATTCCAGGCCGGCCTGCGCCGCCAGCACGCCGACCCAGTGGCGCACCACGTCGAGGTAATGCTCCTGGCTGAAGGGATAGAACGACAGCCACAGGCCGAAGCGGTCGGACAGCGCGATCTTGTCCTCCACCGCCTCGTTCGGGTGCAGTTCGCCGTCGACCATCTGCCAGTTCTCGTTGTCGCTCTGGCGCTCCGGCACCAGGTGGCGGCGGTTCGAGGTCGCGTACAGCAGCACGTTGTCCGGGGCGCGCTCCAGCGAACCGTCGAGCACGCTCTTGAGCACCCGGTAGTCGCCCTCGCCGGCCTCGAACGAGAGGTCGTCGCAGAACAGGATGAAGCGCTGGCGGTTGCCGCTCAGCCGCTCCACCACCCGCGGCAGGTCGGCCAGGTGGTCGCGCTCGATCTCGATCAGGCGCAACCCGGCGCCGGCGTGGGCGGCGAGCAGCGCGCGGATCAGCGAGGACTTGCCGGTGCCGCGCGCGCCCCAGAGCAGCACGTGGTTGGCCGGCAGCCCCTCGACGAACTGGCGCGTGTTGGCTGCCAGCAGCTGGCGCTGCCGGTCGATGCCGATCAGGTCGTCGAGCGACAGGCCGAGATCGACCTTCAGTGGCTGCAGGTAGCCGCCCTGTCCCTCGCGCTGCCAGCGCGCGGCCAGGGTCGCGCTCCAGTCGATCGGCGCGCGCGTTGCGGGCAGCCAGGGATCGAGACGGTCGAGAACGCTTTCGGCGCGTTCGAGAAAGGCCTTCAACTGTGCTTCCATCGGTACTCCATAAGCAGCGCACCCGCCTCGTCGCGGGTGCCGGTAGCGGCCGCCGGCCTCAGCCGAGCAGCGATTCGATAGCGGGACGCAACGCCGCGGGCTCGGTGCGCGGGGAAAAGCGCCGGACCCGGCAACCTTCGCCATCCAGCAGGAACTTGGTGAAATTCCACTTGATCGCGCGGCTGCCGAGCACACCCGGGGCGAGCTGCTTGAGCGCGGCGAACAACGGATGGGCGCCCGGCCCGTTGACCTCCACCTTGGCGAACAGCGGGAAGCTCACCCCATAGTTGCGCTCGCAGAACGCAGCGATCGCTGCCTCGCCCTCCGGCTCCTGGTGGCCGAACTGGTTGCAGGGAAAGCCGAGCACCATCAGCCCCCGCTCGCGGTACTGCTGCCAGAGTGCCTCCAGCCCCTGGTACTGCGGGGTGAAGCCGCAGCGGCTGGCAGTGTTGACCACCAGCAGCGCGCGGGCGCCGTATTGGCCGAGCGTGACGGTACGCCCGTCGAGGGTGGTGCAGGCAATGTCCAGCAGCGGGTCGCTCATGAGAAAACCCTGACGGCGAATGGAAACCGGCGAGCGTGGCGGCAGTCGCGAGCGATACAGCGCAGCGGGCCGAAAAAGGCCGATCTGTACCTTTCCCGCGCCGCAGCGGCGCACGTATGATGCGTGCCTCTCGGGCGCCAAGTCTGGCAGCAGGCCATCGACCTGCCAAGGGCGACAGCCGGTCTCCGCCGCCAGCGGATCGGCGCCCCTCACTTCGGGACATCGGGATCATGCAGGTCAGCAAATCGAACAAGCTCGCCAACGTCTGCTACGACATTCGCGGGCCGGTGCTCAAGCACGCCAAACGCCTGGAAGAGGAAGGCCACCGCATCCTCAAGCTGAACATCGGCAACCCGGCGCCGTTCGGTTTCGAAGCCCCCGAGGAAATTCTCCAGGACGTGATCCGCAACCTGCCGACCGCGCAGGGCTACAGCGACTCCAAAGGCCTGTTCAGCGCCCGCAAGGCGGTCATGCAGTACTACCAGCAGAAGCAGGTCGAGGGCGTCGGCATCGAGGACATCTACCTCGGCAACGGCGTCTCCGAACTGATCGTGATGAGCATGCAGGCGCTGCTGAACAACGGCGACGAAGTGCTCATCCCCGCCCCCGACTACCCGCTGTGGACCGCCGCCGTCAGCCTCGCCGGCGGCAAGCCGGTGCACTACCTGTGCGACGAGCAGGCCAACTGGTGGCCGGACCTGGACGACATCAAGGCCCGCATCACGCCGAACACCAAGGCGATGGTGATCATCAACCCGAACAACCCGACCGGCGCCGTCTACTCCAAAGAAGTGCTGCTGGGCATGTTGGAGCTGGCCCGCCAGCACAACCTGGTGGTCTTCTCCGACGAGATCTACGACAAGATCCTCTACGACGGCGCCGTGCACCACAGCACCGCCGCGCTGGCGCCGGACGTGCTCTGCCTGACCTTCAACGGCCTGTCGAAGTCCTACCGCGTGGCCGGCTTCCGCTCCGGCTGGGTGGCCATCTCCGGGCCGAAGGCGAGGGCGCAGAGCTATATAGAAGGCCTCGACATCCTCGCCAACATGCGCCTGTGCGCCAACGTCCCGAGCCAGCACGCGATCCAGACCGCCCTCGGCGGCTACCAGAGCATCAACGACCTGGTGCTGCCGCCCGGCCGCCTGCTCGAGCAGCGCAACCGCGCCTGGGAGCTGCTCAACGACATCCCCGGCGTCAGCTGCGTCAAGCCCATGGGCGCGCTCTACGCCTTCCCGAAGATCGACCCGAAGGTCTGCCCGATCCACAACGACGAGAAATTCGTCCTCGACCTGCTGCTCTCGGAAAAGCTGCTGATCGTCCAGGGCACCGCCTTCAACTGGCCCTGGCCCGACCATTTCCGGGTGGTCACCCTGCCCCGCGTCGACGACCTCGAGCAGGCCATCGGGCGCATCGGCAACTTCCTGCGCGGCTACCGCCAGTAAGCGTGATGGATCTGCAGATCGACGACTTCCACCACGACGTGGCCGGAGCGCTGCTGGCGCTGTACCAGAGCTTCCCGCGCAAGGTCGCGCTCTACGTCGAGGATCTCATCGGACGCGAGGAGCCCGACGAGTTCGGGCTGCCGAGCAAGCGCCACCAGGCCTGTCTCGGCGCCCTGCTGTGGCTCGCCGACGAAGGCTACCTGCGCTACGAGAACACCATCCAGTACCAGGCCCTCGACCAGGCGGTGCTGAGCGAAAAGGGCTTCCTGCGACTGAGCCGGAGCGTTTCCGAATGCGTCGACGACGAGGGCCTGCCGCCCAGCCTGCTGCGCGCCCGCGCGGTGCTGGCGCAGCAGCTGCGCCAGGCGCTGCGTCAGGGCGACAGCGAGCGGCTCGCCCGCCTGGTCGGCATCCTGCTGCAACCCGATGGCGCCTGATTGGCGAACCTTTGGCGTCAAGCGACATAGCTTGAAATGGTTGCCAGGTTGAATAGCCCAGGGGCGTCCCTTATATAGCCGGCATAGCAATCCGCCTCTTCAGGAGACCGTTTTACCCATGATGCGCATCGTGCTGTTCCTGGCCACCAACCTGGCCATCTTGTTGATCGCGAGCATCACCCTAAGCCTGCTCGGGTTCTCCGGGTTCCTCACTCCTGATCGCACCGGGCTGGACCTGCAGCAACTGCTGATCTTCTGCGCGGTGTTCGGCTTCGCCGGCTCCTTCATTTCGCTGTTCCTTTCCAAGTGGATGGCGAAGATGGCCACGCGCACGGAAATCATCAGCCAGCCGCGCACCCGCCACGAACAGTGGCTGCTGCAGACGGTCGAGGAGCTGTCGCGCGAAGCCGGCATCAAGATGCCGGAGGTCGGCATCTTCCCGGCCTACGAGGCGAACGCCTTCGCCACCGGCTGGAACAGGAACGACGCCCTGGTCGCGGTGAGCCAGGGGCTGCTGGAGCGTTTCTCCCCGGACGAGGTGCGCGCGGTGCTGGCGCACGAGATCGGCCACGCCGCCAATGGCGACATGGTCACCCTGGCGCTGATCCAGGGCGTGGTGAACACCTTCGTGATGTTCTTCGCCCGCATCGTCGGCCACTTCGTCGACCGCGTGCTGCTGAAGAACGAGGAAGGCCACGGCATCGGCTTCTATATCGCGACCTTCGTGGCGGAGATCATCTTCGGCATTCTGGCGACCACGATTGTCATGTGGTTCTCGCGCTTCCGGGAATTCCGTGCCGACGACGCGGGCGCCCGCCTGGCCGGCACCAATGCCATGATCGCCGCGCTGCAGCGCCTGCGCGCCGAGCAGAACGTGCCGGGCGGCATGCCGGACAGCCTGACCGCCTTCGGCATCAACCCGAGCAAGAAGTCCTCCATCGGTGCGCTGTTCATGAGCCACCCGCCGCTGGAAGAGCGCATCGAAGCGCTGCGTCGTCGCGGCTGATCGATAGCGGAGACGAAAAAGGCGACCCTCGGGTCGCCTTTTTTCATGGGTGCCGTTTCGTGCGCGGCAGATACGATCAGTCGCGCTTGTCCAGCCGGTACACGTTCTCGTCGGTACGCGTCAGGCCATAGGGTTCGAACCGCCAGTTCTTGCCCAGCACGTCGCAGCGTTCGATTTCGACGACCTCCCAGTCCGATGTGAACAGGGCCTGCACCTCCTCCGCGGGAACGCTGAACGGCGGTCCGTCCATCTTCTCCTGCTCGTAGTCGAGCGTGACCAGCAGCCCGCGGCAGCCGCGCGGCAGGATGCGCGACAGGTGCTCGGCGTAGCACCGGCGCAGTTCCGGCGGCAACGCGATGAGCGCGGCCCGGTCGAACAGGCCCTCGCAGTCGGCAACATCCTCGGCGGTCAGCGCGAAGAAGTCGCCGCACCACAGCTCAAGCGCGCCGGCGCGATAGCGGCTGAAGGCGCCGGCCTGCTCGACCTGCGGCGCCATGCCCTGCTCCGCGAAGAACGCCTGCACGGCCTTCTCCGCCAGTTCCACGCCCAGCACGCGATGCCCCTGGCCAGCCAGCCAGGCCAGATCCAGGCTCTTGCCGCACAGCGGCACCAGGACCCGGCTCGGAGCGGCCAGGCCCAGCGCCGGCCAGTGGTTCGCCAGATAGGGATTGACCGCCTTCTGATGGAAGCCGATCTGATCGTTCGCCCAACGTTCCTGCCAGAAATCCTCGTGCATGCCACGCCTCGTCCTCGATAAGGTGGCCTGAGCTTAGCAGCTTGGCGGCTGTTGGCGACGCCCTGCCCTGGCACATCGCTTGCTTCGCTGGTGGTCCAATTCAGCGCAGCAGCACGGCCCATGCCCGCTTGTGGTACAGGCGACTGCGCATCGATCCAGGTTGCCCCCGCATGTCCGAATCCCCCCGACAGCCACACGCCGACCCGCTCGCCTGGGTCTCCGGCAGCGACGCACCGGAGAAGCCGACCCTGGACATCGGCTTCATGGCGCTCACCGATGCCGCCTCGCTGATCGTCGCCGCCACCCAGGGCTTCGCCCAACCCTACGGCCTGACGCTCAGCCTGCACCGCCAGCACTCCTGGTCGGGCCTGCGCGACAGGCTGATCGAAGGCCAGCTGGACGCCGCGCAGTGCCTGTACGGCCAGATGTTCGCTACCGAGCTCGGAGTCGGCGCGCAGTCGGTGGGCATGGCGGTGCTCATGGGGCTGTCGCAGAACGGCCAGGGCATCACCCTCTCCGCCCGGCTGCGGGCCGCCGGCGTGACCACTCCCGAGGCATTGCGCGAGCATGTGCGCCGCGAAGGTGCACGCCTGACCCTGGCCCAGACCTTCCCCACCGGCACCCACGCGCTCTGGCTCAACTACTGGCTGGCCAGCCACGACATCCATCCGCTCCAGGACGTGCGCACCCTCGTCATTCCGCCAGCGCAGATGGTTGAGCACCTGCAGGCCGGGCGCATCGACGGCTTCTGCGCCGGCGAGCCCTGGGGCGCGCTGGCGGTGGCCGAAGGCGCTGGCTTCACCCTGGCCACCACCCAGTCGATCTGGCCGGACCATCCGGAAAAGGTGCTCGGCTGCACCCATGCCTTCGTCGAGCGCTACCCCAACACCGCGCGGGCGCTGGTGATGGCGGTGCTGGAGGCCAGCCGCTTCATCGACGCCAACGCGGAGAATCGCCAGGGCACCGCCCGCCTGATCGCCTCGCCCGAGTACGTCGGCGCGCCGCTGTCGGCGATCGAGCCGCGCTTTCTCGGCCGCTACGAGGACGGCCTCGGGCACGCCTGGCTCGACGCCCACCCGCTGCGCTTCTTCGGCGAGGGCCAGGTCAATCCGCCCTACCACTCCGACGCGCTCTGGTTCATGACCCAACTGCGGCGCTGGGGACTGCTACGCGAGGACCCGGACTACCTCGCCGTGGCCGCCCACGTCCAGCAGAGCGCGCTCTACGCCGAGGCGGCCGGCGCGCTCGGCATCCTGCTGCCGGGCTCGTACTACCGCCGCGCGACGCTCGGCGACGGCAGCGTCTGGGACGGCAGCGATCCGGCGGGCTACGCACGCGGTTTCCGCCTGCATGCCCTGGCCGACGCGCCTCTCTGACTGGAGCCCGCCATGCTGCGTATCCTGCTCATCGACGACACGCCGAAGAAGCTCGGGCGCTTGCGGAGCGCGCTGGTCGAGGCCGGTTTCGAGGTCATCGGCGAATCCGGGCTGGACATCGACTTGCCCGACCGGGTCGAGGCGCTGCGCCCCGACGTGGTGCTGATCGACACCGACTCGCCCGGGCGCGACGTCATGGAACAGGTGGTGCTGGTCAGCCGCGACCAGCCGCGGCCCATCGTCATGTTCACCGACGACGACAACCCCGCCGCCATGCGCCAGGCGATCAAGGCCGGCGTCAGCGCCTACATCGTCGAAGGCATCCAGGCCCAGCGCCTGAAGCCGATCCTCGACGTCGCCATGGCACGCTTCGAGAGCGACCAGGCCCTGCGCGCCCAGCTGCAGGCGCGCGACCAGCAGTTGGCCGAACGCAAGCGCATCGAAATGGCCAAGGGCATGCTGATGAAGATGAAGGGCTGCAACGAGGAAGAGGCCTACACCCTCATGCGCCGCCAGGCGATGAGCCGCCAGCAGAAACTCGTTCAGGTCGCCGAGCAGATCATCGCCATGAACGACCTGCTCGGCCAATAAGCTGGGGAGAAGGAAAAACCCGTGCGCTGTAGGAGCAGGCTCTGCCTGCGACCACGGCCCCACGTGCACTGCGAACCGATTCGTAGGGTGGGCTTCAGCCCACCATCAACACAAACGGTGGGCTGAAGCGGAGCGCCGCCCGGCCCACCCTACAACACTGGGGTCACGGCCCGTAGGCGCGCCCTCATCCGGCCCTGCGGGCCACCTTCTCCCGGAGGGAGAAGGGAAGGGAAAAGCGCCGCGCCTGAATCACCGCAAAAAGCGCCGCGCCACCGTGGGCTTCAGCCCACCATCGGACACACCGAGCGGCGGGCCGAAGCGAACGTCGCCCGACCATACGTACGACTTCACGGCCCGTGGGCGCGCCCTCATCCGGGCCTGTGGGCCACCTCCTTCCGAGGAAGAAGGAAAAACCAGCGCCACGTGAACCAAAACCGCGCCCAACGTCCTTCGCCTGCACGAACTTGCTCCACCAACCGAACATCCGCCGCCCACGACGCTTCCCGCTTCCGGCCACTGCGTTGCCCACAACCGCCTGATTTCGCGGCTGCACGCCTCTTACGCAGACCCGCCAGCCAACTTGGCAAGCCCCTTGCAAAAGCCCATGCACCACGTCTTCGGATCGCCAACGGCGGTGATCGGGACGAATTGACAAAGGCGTCAACGGTACCGCGCTAGCAATGGCGTAGGTGCCGCTGACGCCTTTTTTCGTTTCTGCACAGAGGGATGATCATGCGCAAAACCCGCCGTCGTTTCATGCAGGCCACGCTGGCTGTGGTGGTCAAATAATTTCGGACACTGCGATAGGTTGTATGGGTGGCCTGCGCTCATAGCGGGTGGGCGGCATGTAGCCCAGGCTGGAGTGCAGGCGCACGTTGTTGTAGAAACCGACGATATAGTCGGCGATGTCGGCCATGGCCTCGGCCTGGTTGGCATAGTCAGCTTGCCAGACCCGCTCCATTTTCAGGTTCAGGAAGAATCGCTCCATCACGGCATTGTCCCAGCAGTTTCCTTTGCGACTCATGCTCAGGAGCAGGCCATGTCGGCTGAGCAGCGTACGATAAGCTTCGCTGGCGTACTGACTGCCGCGATCCGAATGCACCACCAGGCCGGCAGGCGGCTGCCGT
>NZ_KE384428.1:11718-29206 GCF_000425625.1 Stutzerimonas azotifigens DSM 17556 | reverse complement strand
GCCAGTACGCCAGCCAGGCCCATCGCGACCTACTGGCCCGCCACGGCCTGGTCGCCAGCATGAGCCGCAAGGGCAACTGTTGGGACAACGCGGTCATGGAGCGTTTCTTCCTGAGCCTGAAGATGGAACGGGTCTGGCAGCAGCACTATGCCAATCAGGCCGAGGCCATGGCTGACATCACTCACTACATCGTCGGCTTCTACAACACACACCGGCTGCACTCCTTTCTCGGCTACCAATCACCGACCGACTACGAAAAGGCCACCGCCTGAAATCCCCTATCCCGGTGTCCACCAAAACTTGACCACGACAGCCCTCGGGGCGATTGCTCTTGAACGGGCAGGCTGCGCCTGCCATCGCCGCCAGGGGCGCCTCTCACAGGGGGCCGGAATCAGCGCCGGACGATCAGCCCCTGGCGCGCCACCCGGACCAGCTGCTGGACCTGCTCGGCCAGATGCTCGGCGCTCGGCGCCTCGACGATGGCGAGGTCGAAGCTGTCGCGGGCGAAGTGCGTCAGCGCGCCGCCGGCGGGAAGGAACTGGATCAGGAAGGCGCTGGGCCGGCCCGCACGGCGCGACCAGCCTTCCATGCGCTTGAGCAGTGAAGGCTGATGCTGGCCGGCCAGGAGGATCTTGGGTGTGCGTCCCGGCGAGCCCTGGGGAGGCAGCGGGTGCAGGGAGGATGCGGTGGATGCAGTCATCGGTGTCGATCTCGCCTCTCGGGTTCCGCTGGGCAGCGGTGGGAGGCGTCACCGTTCCAGCGCTTTAGCGGTATTTCGGAATCCTCGGATTCCAGGCGCCCCGCAAGTAGCTGTGTAAATCGGCGCATGGAGCAAACCCTACTCGCCGTTCCGGCAGTCGTCAACCGGCTGCTGAAGTCATGCACCAGTGCGGCACGGCGAGGCCCGAACTTGGTGCACCAATCGCCAACCCGGCGTCCCCTTTCCAGCCCGAAAGCGCCGCGGCAGAGCCCTTCGGGCACCTGGCACGCAGGCTGCATTCATCACCGCAGGCAATGACATCGGGCAGTTCCTCAATGGCGAGGGACTGCTCCCCGAAGATCGGGAACAGGACAAAGGCGTCTTCACCGGGTAACCGGTGGGACGCCTTTTTTTCGTTTTCATTTCACGGCCCGCCGGGCCACGCCCGCAGGCACGGAGAGACGGCATGAAGAAACTCAGGCTGGTGGTGATCGGCAACGGCATGGCCGGGGTCCGCACGCTGGAAGAGCTCCTCAGGCTCGCCCCCGACCTCTACGACATCACCCTGTTCGGCGCGGAGCCGCACCCGAACTACAACCGCATCCTGCTCTCGCCGGTGCTCGCCGGCGAGCAGGACTTCGACGACATCGTGCTCAACGACCTGGACTGGTACGCGGCCCATGGCATCGAGCTGCGCCTCGGCCGCACCGTGGTCGCCATCGACCGGCCCCGCCGCCGGGTGATCGCCGACGACGGCAGCGAAGCCGCCTACGACCGCCTGCTGATCGCCACCGGCTCGAGCCCCTTCGTCCTGCCGGTGCCGGGCAACGACCTGCAGGGCGTGCTCGGCTACCGCGACATCGCCGACACCCGCGCGATGATGGAAGCCGCACGCGCCCATCGTCATGCGGTGGTGATCGGCGGCGGGCTGCTCGGCCTGGAAGCGGCCAACGGCCTGACCCGGCGCGGCATGGACGTGACCGTGGTGCACATCGGCGACTGGCTGCTCGACCGCCAGCTCGACCGCACCGCCGGCGAACTGCTGCGCGGCGCCCTGGAGGCGCGCGGCATCCGCTTCCGCCTGCGCAGCCAGACCGCCGCCCTGCTCGACGACGGCGCCGGCCGGGTAGGTGCCCTGCGCTTCGCGGACGGCAGAGAGATTCCCGCGGACCTGGTGGTGATGGCCGCCGGCATCCGTCCCAACGTGCGGCTCGCGGCCGATGCCGGCCTGCCCTGTGGGCGCGGCATCCTGGTCGACGACACCCTGCAGACCTTCGACCCGCGCATCTACGCAGTGGGCGAATGCGCCAGCCACCGCGGCATCGCCTACGGCCTGGTCGCGCCGCTGTTCGAGCAGGCGCGGGTCTGCGCCAACCACCTGGCGATGCTCGGCTTCAGCCGCTATCCCGGCTCGGTGACCTCGACCAAGCTCAAGGTCACCGGCATCGACCTGTTCTCCGCCGGCGACTTCATGGGCGGCGAAGGCAGCGAGACGCTGACCCTCCGCGACCCCGTCGCCGGCATCTACAGGAAGCTGGTGATCCGCGACGACCGGCTGGTCGGCGCCTGCCTGTACGGCGACACCCGCGACAGCGCCTGGTACCTCCGCCAGATTCGCGAGCGCCGCGACCTCGCCGCGCTTCGCGACCGGCTGATGTTCGACCCCGCCGACGCCGAAGCCGAGCTGCCCGCGCCGTGCCCGGTCGTCGAGCCCGACCTGTCCATCCGCCAGTGCGCCTGACGCCGGGAGCCCCAGCATGAGCGCGACGACGCGAATCACACCCTCCACCTGCTGCTACTGCGGCGTCGGCTGCGGCGTGCTGATCGAGCACGACGCCGAACGCATCCTCGGCGTCAGCGGCGACCCGCAGCATCCGGCCAACTTCGGCCGCCTCTGCAGCAAGGGCTCGACCCTGCACCTGACCGGCGACCGCGACGCCCGCGGGCATCACCCGCAGCTGCGCCTGGGCAAGACGCTGGCGCGCACGCGCAGCGACTGGGACAGCGCCCTGGAGCACGCGGCGAACCGCTTCGCCGAGACCATCCGCGAGCACGGCCCGGACAGCGTCGCCTTCTACATCTCCGGCCAGTTGCTGACCGAGGACTACTACGCCTTCAACAAGCTTGCCCGCGCGCTGGTCGGCACCAACAACATCGACTCCAACTCGCGGCTGTGCATGTCCTCGGCGGTGGTCGGCTACAAGCGCAGCCTCGGCGCCGACGCCCCGCCCTGCTCCTATGAGGACATCGAACAGAGCGACTGCCTGCTGATTGCCGGCAGCAACATGGCCTACGCGCACCCGGTGCTGTTCCGCCGGCTGGAGGAAGCCAGGGCGCGCCGGCCGGAGATGAAGCTGATCGTCATCGATCCGCGGCGCACCGACACCGCCGAGCTGGCCGACCTGCACCTGGCGATCCGCCCGGGCACCGATGTCGCCCTGTTCCACGGCCTGCTGCACCTGCTGATCGCCGAGGAGCGAATCGACCGCGCCTTCATCGAGGCGCACACCGAAGGCTTCGACGCCCTCGAGCAGCTGGTGCGGGAACACACGCCGGCGCAGGTCAGCGCCCTGTGCGGTATCGACGAAGACGCGCTGCGCCAGGCCGCACGGTTGATCGGCGCGGCGCCGAGTTTCCTCTCGCTCTGGTGCATGGGGCTCAACCAGTCCACCGCCGGCAGCGCGAAGAACAGCGCGCTGATCAACCTGCACCTGGCCACCGGGCAGATCGGCCGCCCCGGCGCCGGCCCCTTCTCGCTCACCGGCCAGCCCAACGCCATGGGCGGCCGCGAGACCGGCAGCCTGTCGAACCTGCTGCCCGGCCACCGCGAGGCCGGCAACGCCGAGCACCGCGCCGAGGTCGCCGCTTACTGGGGCGTCGAGCGCCTGCCGGAAGCGCCCGGGCTGCCGGCCATCGAGCTGTTCGAGGCAGTGCGCAGCGGCCAGGTCAAGGCGCTGTGGATCGCCTGCACCAACCCCGCGCAGTCGCTGCCGGACCAGGCCCGCGTGCACGAGGCGCTGGCCGCCTGCCCCTTCGTGGTGCTGCAGGAGGCCTTCTTCACCACCGAGACCTGTCACTACGCCGACCTGCTGCTGCCGGCCGCCAGCTGGGGCGAGAAGGAAGGCAGCGTGACCAACTCCGAACGGCGCATCAGCCACGTGCGCCCGGCCGTGCCGGCACCCGGCGAGGCTCGCCCCGACTGGGCCATCGTCTGCGACTTCGCCCGCCGCCTGGAACGCCGGCTGTACCCCGGGCGACCCGGCCGGTTCGCCTTCGAACATCCGGCGCAGCTGTTCGACGAATACAAGGGCCTGACCCGCGGCCGCGACCTCGACTACAGCGGCCTGGACTACGCGCTGATCGACCGCGAGGGGCCGCAGCAGTGGCCCTTCCCCGCCGGCGCCCAGGGTGGCACCGCGCGCCTGTACGGCGACGGCCGCTTCCCCACCGCGTCCGGCCGCGCGCGCTTCGTCACCGAGCCCTGGCGGGCGCCGCACGAGCAGGCCGACGAGCGCTACCCGCTGGTGCTCAACACCGGCCGGCTGCGCGACCAGTGGCACGGGATGAGCCGCACCGGCACCGCGGCCCGACTGTTCGGCCACGTCGAGGAGGCGCTGCTCGGCCTGCACCCCGACGACCTGCGCCAGCGTGGCCTCGCCGACGGCCAGCTGGTGAAGCTGTCCAGCCGGCGCGGCAGCCTGGTCCTGCCAGTGCAGGAAGACGCCAGCCTGCGCCCCGGCCAGGCGTTCCTGCCGATGCATTGGGGCGACCGCTTCCTCAAGGGGCTGGGCACCAACGTGCTGACCCTGCCGGCCTTCGATCCGCTGTCGCGCCAGCCCGAACTCAAGCACGCGCTGGTCAACGTCGAGCCGGCCGAGCTGGCCTGGCCCTTCTTCGCCCTGATCGAAGGCGACGTGCAGGTCCGTTTCGAGGCACTGCGGCCCATGTTCGAGGGCTTCGAGTACGCCAGCTTCGGCCTGGCCGGGCGCGAGCGCAGCGCACTGGTGATCCGCGCTGCCCGCCGCGAGGCGCCGGGCAGCGAGTGGCTGGAGATGATCGACCGCCTGCTCGGCCTCGCCGAGGGCCCGCTGCTGGCCTACGACGACCCGCGCCGCGCGATCGGCAAGCGCGTGCGCCTGGAGGGCGAACGGATCGTCGGGCTGCGCCTGGCCGGCGAGACGGCCGCGCGCCGCTGGCTCCGGCAGCTCTGGCAGGACGGCACGCTGGACCCGGAGCTGCGCCGCTGGCTGCTGGCGCCGCTGGCCAGCCCGCCGAACGCCAGCGCGGCGGCCGCCGGCAAGACCCTGTGCAACTGCCTCGACGTGAGCCAGGACGCGGTCTGCCAGGGCATCGCCCGCGGGCTCGACCTGGACGGACTCAAGCGGGAGCTGGGCTGCGGCACCAATTGCGGCTCCTGCGTCCCGGAAATCAGGCGGCTGCTCGCGACCCGGACGGTCCCGGCGTGACCAGCCGAGCAATCAAGTCATCCACGGCGGGCAGAGACCGCCGCGACAGGAGGCAAGCATGAGCGCGAAAGTCTGGCTGGTGGGCGCCGGCCCCGGCGACCCGGAACTGCTGACCCTCAAGGCGGTGCGCGCACTGCGCGAGGCCGAGGTGGTGCTGATCGACGATCTGGTCAATCCCCAGGTGCCAGGGTCTGTTGACGTTTCGTGCGCGGCCGCGCCGGAGCCTGTTTTTGCGCGAGGCAAGGCACGAGGAGCGCAGTTTGGTCATTCCAAATAAGCGACGAGAAACGCCGCATCGCGCAAAAACAGGCCCGTCCCGCAGGGTTGCGCGTCAAATGGCGCCATGCGGCGTTGCGGGACTTGGCAAGGGATCACCATTGCCTGCGTCCCGCGCCTGGCCTGGCGCCATTTGACGCGGCAACGCGGCTCGCGACGAAACGTCGACAGACCCTAGAACACTGCCCGCAAGCGCGGGTGATCCCGGTCGGCAAGCGCGGCGGCTGCCGCTCGACGCCGCAGGCGTTCATCCACCGGCTGATGCTGCGTTACGCCCGCCAGGGCAAGTGCGTGGTGCGCCTCAAGGGCGGCGATCCCTGCATCTTCGGGCGCGGCGGCGAGGAAGCCGAATGGCTGTCCGCGCGCGGCATCGAGGTGGAACTGGTCAACGGCATCACCGCAGGGCTGGCCGGCGCGACCCGCTGCGGCATCTCGCTGACCCAGCGCGGCATCGCCCGCGGCGTCACCCTGGTGACCGCGCACACGCTGGACGAGAGCAGCGTCGAGTGGCATGCCCTCGCCCGCAGCGGCACCACGCTGGTGGTGTACATGGGCGTGAGCAAGCTGGAACAGGTGCAGAGCGGGCTGCTGGACGGCGGCCTGCCGGCGAGCACGCCGGTGGCGATGATCGAGAACGCCTCGCTGCCGCAGCAGCGCGAATGCCGAGCCCGGCTGGGCGAGATGGTCGAGGCGGCGCGGGCCTTCGCGCTGAAGAGCCCGGCGATCCTGGTGATCGGCGAAGTGGCGGCGCAGCGGCTGGACCTGGCATTGGCGCAGAGCGCCTGATACAGGCCGGCCATGCCACGCTGCGGTCAGGCTCCCCGTGGGAGCGGTCTTGACCGTGAACCGGCCTGCACAGGGCGCGGGCTACCGCCGCGTCATCCCCTTGGGAGAGGGCCGGGATGAGGGCTTGCGTGCATGCCTTCCTTCCGCCCGGCCACCTTACTTCCCGGGGGAGAGGGAAAACCGGTATCGATCTCGTAGGGTGGGCCGGGCAACGCTTCACTTCAGCCCACCAACTCACCAAAGGCATGGCCCCCTGGTGGGCTAAAGCCCACCCTACGGCGCTGGCGCTGCCACCTGATCAGACACCGACCCTGCAGGCCACCGCAAGGAGAAGGGAAGGCACGGCGCATCATCCCCGCTGTAGGAGCGGGCTCTGCCCGCGACCGAGGCAGCGCTGCCGCAAAAGCGGTCGCATGCAGAGCATGCTCCTACATGAAGCAGTCGCGGCTCAGGACAAGCCGCGGTCTTGACCACGAACGCGGCGCAAACCGCCCGCAATCGAGACCGCTCACACAGAAGGCCGGAGCGGCCGCAGGGTGGAAAACCGCGCAGCGTTTTCCACCACCTGTCACCACATCAGATCGTCCGGCACCTTGTAGGCGGCGTACGGATCATCGGCGTCCGGCTCTTCGGTCTGGGTGTTGAGCAGCACCACGCGGCGCGGGTCGCGCTCCTGGATCTTCAGCGCCGCCTCGCGCGGGATCACCTCGTAGCCGCCGCCATGGCGGACGATGCCGAGCGAGCCGCGCGAGAGCTTGTCGCGCATCATGGCGTTGACCGACAGGCGCTTGACCTTCTTCTCGTCGACGAAGTTGTAGTAGTCCTCGGTGGTCAGCTTCGGCAGGCGGCTGCTTTCGATCAACTGCTTGATCTGCGCGGCGCGGGCCTTCTGCTCGGCCTTTTCCTGCTGCTGGCGGTTGAGTTCGCGATCGCGCTCGGCCTTCTCCGCCTGGGCCTGCAGGGCCGCCTGGCGCTGGGCATCGTCCTTCTCGGCCTGCCCCTTGTTCTCCAGGCGTTGCTGTTTCTGCTTCTGCTTGGTGGCCTGCTTGGCCTGCTTCTCGTTGACCAGCCCGGCCTTCAGGAGCTGGTCACGGAGGGAAAGACTCATGGTTCGGCTCGTCTCGTTGTGAATTCGAATTGCACGTAGGTTGGCTCGCGACGCTTGAAGCTTGAAGCTTGAAGCGATTCAGGGTGCCAGGGCAAAAACGCCAAGTACCTTCCTGCCTCTGGCTTCCAGCCTATAGCTGCTTTTTGGCTTCACCCCAAAGCGCATCCAGCTCTTCCAGGTCGCAATTCTCGATGGGCCGCCCGGCTTCCCGCAAGGCCTGCTCGATGAAGCGGAAGCGCCGTTCGAACTTGTCGTTGGCCTGGCGCAGCGCATGCTCGGGATCGACCTTCAGGTGCCGCGCCAGGTTGACCACCACGAACAGCAGGTCGCCGAGTTCCTCGGCGATGGCCGCCGGGTCGGCGTCGCTCATCGCTTCCAGCACTTCGTCGAGCTCCTCGCGCACCTTGTCGACCACCGGCAGCGCGTCCGGCCAGTCGAAGCCGACGCCGGCCGCGCGCTTCTGCAGCTTGGCCGCCCGGCTGAGCGCCGGCAGCGCCGCGGGCACGTCGTCAAGCAGCGACAGCTGCTCCGGCGCCGCGGCCTTCTCGGCGCGCTCCTCGGCCTTGATCGCTTCCCAGCGCCGCTTGATCTCGGGTTCGCTCAGCCGCGGCTGGTCCGGCGGACCGTAGAGGTCGCCGTCGGGGAACACGTGCGGGTGGCGCCGGACCAGCTTGCGGGTGATCGCATCGACCACGACGGCGAAGTCGAAGCGCCCCTCCTCCTGGCCCAGCTGGCTGTAGTACACGACCTGGAACAGCAGGTCGCCCAGCTCGCCGGGCAGGTGCTCGAAATCGCCCTGCTCGATGGCATCGGCGACCTCGTAGGCCTCCTCGATCGTGTGCGGCACGATGCTGGCGTAGTCCTGCTGCAGATCCCATGGGCAGCCGTACTGCGGATCGCGCAGCCGGGCCATCAGGTGCAGGAGGTCGGAAAGCTGATACATGGGAGTCCTAGGCTGGAAGGCTGGAAGGCTGGAAGGCTGGAAGGCTGGAAAGATCGCGCTTTTACCGTCCAGCCTTCAAGCCTCCAGCGCTCTTGATCGGCTTCATTACGAAGCCCTATGCCGCCTCGCCTCGATGATGTTCGGCAGCTGCGAAATACGGCTGAGCAGCCGGCCCAGCGCGTCCAGCCCGGGGATCTCGATGGTCAGGGACATCTTCGCGGTGCTGTCTTCCTTGTTCGAGCGGGTGTTGACCGAGAGCACGTTGATGCGCTCGTTGACCAGCACCTGCGAGACGTCGCGCAGCAGGCCGGAGCGGTCGTAGGCCTTGATGACGATGTCCACCGGGTAGGTCTTCTCCGGGATCGGGCCCCAGCTGACCTGGATGATCCGCTCCGGCTCGCGGCCGGCCAGCTGCAGCACCGAGGCGCAGTCCTGGCGGTGGATGCTGACCCCGCGGCCCTGGGTGATGTAGCCGACGATGGGGTCGCCCGGCAGCGGCTGGCAGCAGCCGGCCATGGAGGTCAGCAGGTTGCCGACGCCCTGGATCTGGATGTCGCCGCGCTTGCCCTGGCGGGTCGGCGCCTTGCGCGGAATGAGTTCGAGCTGGTCGAGGCCGTGGTCGCGCTCGGGCTCGACCAGCTGCTGGGCCAGGTTGACCAGGTGCGCCAGGCGCAGGTCGCCGGCGCCGAGGGCGGCGAACATGTCCTCGGCGAGCTTGTGATTGGCCTTCTCGGCCAGCCGATCATAATCCACCGGCGGCAGGTCGAGGCGCGCCAGCTCGCGCTCGAGCAGCGCCTTGCCGGCGGCGACGTTCTGGTCGCGCGCCTGCAGCTTGAACCAGTGGACGATCTTCGCCCGGGCCCGCGAGGTGGTGATGTAGCCGAGGTTCGGGTTCAGCCAGTCGCGGCTCGGCGAGCCCTGCTTGCTGGTGATGATCTCCACCTGCTCGCCGGTCTGCAGGCTGTAGTTCAGCGGCACGATGCGGCCGTTGATCTTGGCGCCGCGGCAGTTGTGGCCGATCTCGGTGTGCACGCGATAGGCGAAGTCCAGCGGCGTGGCGCCCTTGGGCAGGTCGATGGCGTGGCCGTCGGGGGTGAACACGTAGACCCGGTCGGGCTCGATGTCGACGCGCAACTGGTCGGCCAGGCCGCCGATGTCGCCCAGTTCCTCGTGCCACTCGAGCACCTGGCGCAGCCAGGAAATCTTCTCCTCGTAGTGGCTGGAGGTGGATTTGACGTCGGTGCCCTTGTAGCGCCAGTGCGCGCAGACGCCGAGTTCGGCCTCCTCGTGCATGGCGTGGGTGCGGATCTGCACCTCCAGCACCTTGCCTTCGGGGCCGATCACCGCGGTGTGCAGCGAGCGGTAGCCGTTTTCCTTGGGGTTGGCGATGTAGTCGTCGAATTCCTTGGGGATGTGCCGCCACAGCGTGTGCACGATGCCGAGCGCGGTGTAGCAGTCGCGCATCTCCGGCACCAGCACGCGCACCGCGCGCACGTCATAGATCTGGCTGAACTGCAGGCCCTTGCGCTGCATCTTCCGCCAGATGGAATAGATGTGCTTGGCGCGGCCGTCGATCTCGGCCTGGATGCCGGTGGCGCAGAGTTCGTCCTTCAACTGCTGGACGACGTTGGCGATGTACAGCTCGCGGTCCACCCGCCGCTCGTGCAGCAGCTGGGCGATCTGCTTGTACTGCTCGGGCTCGAGGTAGCGGAAGGACAGGTCCTCCAGCTCCCACTTGATGTGGCCGATGCCCAGGCGGTGGGCCAGCGGCGCGTAGATGTCGAAGACCTCGCGGGCCACGCGGTGGCGCTTCTCGTCGTCGGCGTTCTTCACCGCGCGGATGGCGCAGGTGCGTTCGGCCAGCTTGATCAGCGCGACGCGCACGTCGTCGACCATGGCCACCAGCATCTTGCGCAGGTTCTCCACCTGCGCCTGCGAGCCGAGCACCAGCGAGTCGCGCGGGTTGAGGCTGGCGCTGATCGCCGCCATGCGCAGCACGCCCTCGATCAGCTTGGCCACCACCGGGCCGAAGCGCTGGTGGATGTCGGCGAGCTTGACCTTGCCTTCGCGCACGCCGCGGTAGAGCACGGCGGCGACCAGGCTGTCCTGGTCGAGCTTGAGGTCGGCGAGGATCTCGGCGATTTCCAGCCCGGTGCGGTAGCTCGAAGTGCCCTCGCCCCAGAGATTCTGCGCGGCGTTGGCCTGCTGCTCGGCGTCGCGCGCGTAGAGGCAGGCCTCGCGCAGTGCCTCGCGGTTGAGCGCCGGATCCATGCCCAACACGTGGTCGAGCCAGCTTTCGAGGTTGATGCTGCCGTCGGTATTGATCGGCTGGACCGCTCTCACCTGTACCATTCGTACCCTTCCCTCTGCGCAGCCACTGCGCAAATACGCCGGCATTCTCTGTGCCGGTCGGTTGAACCGCAGGCCTGCTGCCTGCCACTACGTCACTTCACCGCTGCGGCCGTTCGAACAACGCCATCGCTTCCACGTGCGCGGTCTGCGGGAACATGTCCAGCACACCGGCCCGTCGCAGGCGGTAACCCTGCCTGCCCAACTCCTGTGCATCCCGTGCGAGGGTCGCCGGGTTGCATGAAACATAGACTACGCGGCGCGCGCCCAGTGCGTGCATCTGCCTGACCACTTCCAGCGCACCCTCGCGCGGTGGGTCGAGCAGCACCGCAGCGAAGCCCTCGCCTGCCCAGGGGGCGTCAGCCAGCGGCTTCGACAGATCCGCCCGATGAAAGTGCACCCCATCCAGGCCGTTCTGCGCCGCGTTGGTGCGCGCCCGCTCGACCATCGCCTCGACGCCTTCCACGCCCACCACCTCGGCGCCTTCGCGCGCCAGCGGCAGGGCGAAGTTGCCGAGCCCGCAGAACAGGTCCAGCACCCGCTGGCCCCGCTCCGGCGCCAGCCAGGCCAGCGCCTGGGCGACCATGGCGTCGTTCACCGCGGCGTTGACCTGGACGAAGTCGCCAGGCCGCCAGGCCAGCGTCAGGTCCCAGGGCTCGAGCCGGTAGCCCAGCGGCCGTGCCGGCCCGACCGGCTCCGGCTCGCCCGCGCCCTGCAGCCAGAGCTGCGCGCCCCGGGCCTGGCAGAAGGCCTCCAGGCGCTGCCGGTCGGCCTGCGCCAGTGGTGCCGTATGGCGTACCAGCAAGGCCTCGGCGGTGCCGCTGAAGAGCTCGACGTGCCCGATCGCCTGCGGCTTCGCCAGTTCGCGCAACACGCCCGGCAAGGCCACGGCCAGCGGTTGCAAGGGCTGTACCAGCACCGGGCACTGTTCGATGGAAACGATCTGCCGGCTGGCGCCGGCGCGGAAGCCGACCTCCAGGCGCTGCGCCGCCTCGTCCCAGCGCACCGCCAGGCGCGCGCGCCGCCGGTAGCCATAGGCCGGCCCGGTCAGCGGCTCGGCCCACTGCTCGGGCTGCAGGCCGGCGAAGCGCTGCAGCTGTTCGGCGAGGGTGTTCTGCTTCAGCGCCAGCTGGTCCGCCTCGGAGGCATGCTGCAGGGTGCAGCCGCCGCACAGGCGTGCGTGCGGGCAGGCTTCGGCGCGGCGCTCGGGGCTGGTCTCGATCAGCCGCTCGGCGCGCGCATCCACCACCTGGCTGTGCATGCCGAGCGCCCGCCCCTCGACCTGCTCGCCGGGCAAGGCGCCGTCGACGAACCAGGTGCGCCCATCGACGAAGGCGATGCCGCGCCCGTCATGGGCCAGGCGCTCGATGCTCAGGCGCTGCTTCTTGCCCACGGGCACGGCGGGCTTGCGGCTGCCGCCGCTGGGTTGAAAGCGCAGGCTGGGGCTGCGTCGGGCCATGATGAAAACCTGCTGGGTACTGCGGGAGGACGGGCTGCGTCCGGTCGGTCAGTTCGGCTCGTCGTACACGCCGGTGGAGAGGTAGCGATCGCCGCGATCGCAGATGATCGCCACGATCACCGCGTTCTCCACCTCGCGCGACAGGCGCAGCGCCGCCGCCACGGCGCCGCCGGAGGACACGCCGCAGAAGATGCCTTCCTCGCGCGCCAGCCGGCGCATCACCTGCTCGGCTTCCTCCTGCGACATGTCTACGATGCGGTCCACGCGCTCCTGCTGGTAGATCTTCGGCAGGTATTCCTGCGGCCAGCGGCGGATGCCCGGGATGGCCGCGCCTTCCATCGGCTGCAGGCCGACGATCTGCACCTGCGGGTTCTGCTCCTTGAGGTAGCGCGACACGCCCATGATGGTGCCGGTGGTGCCCATGGAGCTGACGAAGTGGGTGATGGTCCCGCCGGTCTGGCGCCAGATCTCCGGGCCGGTGCTGCTGTAGTGCGCTTCCGGGTTGTCGCCGTTGGCGAACTGGTCGAGCACCTTGCCGCGGCCCTCGGCCTGCATCTTCAGCGCCAGGTCGCGGGCGCCTTCCATGCCCGCTTCCTTGCTGACCAGGATCAGCTCGGCGCCGTAGGCGGTCATCGCCGCCTTGCGCTCGGCGCTGGAGTTGTCCGGCATGATCAGCACCATGCGGTAGCCCTTGATCGCCGCGGCCATCGCCAGGGCGATCCCGGTGTTGCCGGAAGTCGCCTCGATCAGCGTGTCGCCGGGACGGATGTCGCCGCGCGCTTCGGCACGGGCGATCATCGACAGCGCCGGCCGGTCCTTCACCGAGCCGGCCGGGTTGTTGCCTTCCAGCTTGAGCAGCAGGGTGTTGCTGGTCTCGCCGGGCAGGCGCTGCAGGCGAACCAGCGGAGTGTTGCCGACGCAATCGGCAATGGTCGGATACGCGACGGTCATGGATCGTGTCTCGCAGCGAAAAAGGCGCACATGATACCGGCAAACGCCCGCCCGCCATACCGGATGCGCCAAGCGGCCTCGCCCTTATCCGCCAGCGGGTGTCGCCGCGCCGGCCAGCGGTTCCAGATGGCCGAGGCCGGCCATGCCCAGTTCGTTGATCTGCTCGATGAGGATGTTCAACGCCGCGCGGTCCCAGGCATTGGTGATCTGCTCGTCGATCGCTTCGCGCAGCGCCCGCAGGGTTTCGCCATAGGCCGCCAGCTGCGCGGCGTCGCCCGGATGATGCAGGGCGTTCTTCAGGCACTGGAACACCGCGATCATCACCTGCGGGTCGCTGGCGCCGTAGATGCGGACCGGGCCGACGGTGGCGAACAGCAGGGCGGCGGTCGACAGCTCGCGGTAGTACAGGCGCGGCCGCATGCCGTCGAAACACCCGGGACTGTAGGCTGGACCCCCCATGTGCCGGGCGAGCAGCACGCCGATCAGGTTGATGCCGCGGATCGCGGTGCCCGGATCGTTGATCGCCGGACTGATCGCCTTGACCGCGATCTCGCTCAGTTGGCGCATGCCATAGGCCGCGTTCGAGCTGGCGTATTCGTCGTTGCTGAAGCCGAAGCACTCATGCGCCTCGTCGGCCTCCTCGTCGGACAGGGGCGCGCTGAAGCGAATCAGCGGATGCCCTTCGACCAGGAAGAACCCCGGCTCGACCTGCACCCGCGCGACCAGGTCGCGACCGACCAGCAGCTTGCACAGCCGGTGCTCGTCCACGTCCTGCAGGTAGCCGTCGCTGCGCATGCGCAGGCACCACCAGTGGCTGTCGTCGGGCGGGGGCGCGCAGCCCTCGAGCAGTTGCTTGCGCTTTTTTAGCTCGCTGCAGGCGCCTTCGAACAGCTGGTTCATCACCCAATCCACGCGTATCGACTGCGACACCGAGCGGATGAATTCCACGAACAGGGTCAGGCACAGCACCGCGGTGGCCAGCGAGAGCAGAACGCCAAGCGTCGGCGTGCTCTGCGGATCGCTCTTGTCCACCAGGATGATCTGCGTGAGGAAGAACAGCACGCTGCCCAGGTTCACGCCGAGGATGATCCGGTTGCGGGTATCGCTGATCAGCCCTGGCAGCACGCGCGGGGACAACCGCGCGGCGGCGCCGTTGAGCACCACCATCACCATGGAAAAGCTGAACACCACCAGCGAGATGATGCTGGTGATCAGGGTGCCGAGGATCTCCCGCACGTTGTCCGCGTCGGTCAGGCCCGTCGGCAGGAGCGCCTTCAGCGCGCTGGCGACCGGCAGGCTCTCGAACACCAGCACCAGCCCGGCCAGCGCCACGTACCCTGCGCAGATCAGGGTCGGATAGTAGGCGATGCTGTTGCGAATGCGCGTCAGCAGGTGGAAAAGCGGCGACGAGGACTCGGCCATGGGTTCCCCCACGCAAGGATCGGCCCTCATCGGACCATGAAGGACGCCCGGTCGTGCCCGCACGTCCGGCGGAACGACCGGTGTCGAGATCGATCACGAGCCGCCGGCCCGACAAGCCGATAAACTAGCTCGCCTTCGCGGGATGGAGAGCCGATGTGCTGAGAGATCTGGGAATCAAGGGCCGCATACTGCTGCTGACACTGTTGCCGAGCACCCTGCTGGCCATCGTGCTGGGCGGCTATTTCACCTGGACGCGCCTGGCCGACATGAACCTGCAGTTGCACGAGCGCGGTCGCATCGTGGCCAGCCAGCTCGCCCCGCTGGCCGCCCCGGCCATGGCGCAGGGCTACGATAAGCGCCTGCAGCGCATCCTCAACCAGGTGCTGGACCAGCCGGACGTACGCGCCGTCACCATCCTCGATCCGCAGCGCGGCCTGCGCGCCCATGCCGGGCCGAACATGCTCACGCCCTCGCCGCCGGCCGACCCCGAGGACCTGACCCTGGTCAGCGGCGAACACACCACGCGCATCCTGATGCCGGTACTGGCTCGCCACCTGCACCTGGCCGACGGCGCCTCCAGCGCCGACAACCAGTTGCTCGGCTGGCTCGAACTGGAGATGTCGCACCAGGGCACGCTGCTGCGCGGCTACCGCAGCCTGCTGGCCAGCCTGCTGCTGATCGGCGCCGGGCTGATCGTCACCGCGCTGCTGGCGATCCGCATGGGCGGCACCATCAGCAAGCCGCTGCATCGCGTCAAGCTCGCCGTCGCCCAGCTCAAGGACGGTAACCTGGAAACCCGCCTGCCGCCGCTCGGCAGCCACGAGATGGACGAGCTCGCCTCCGGCATCAACCGCATGGCCGAGGCCCTGCTCAGCGCCCGCGAGGAACTGCAGCAGAGCATCGACCAGGCCACCGACGACGTGCGCCAGAACCTCGAGACCATCGAGATCCAGAACATCGAGCTCGACCTCGCGCGCAAGGAGGCGCTGGAGGCCAGCCGCATCAAGTCCGAATTCCTCGCCAACATGAGCCACGAGATCCGCACGCCGCTCAACGGCATCCTCGGCTTCACCCACCTGCTGCAGAAGAGCGACCTCACCCCGCGCCAGCAGGACTACCTGGCGACCATCGAGAAATCGGCCGACAGCCTGCTGTCGATCATCAACGAGATCCTCGACTTCTCGAAGATCGAGGCCGGCAAGCTGGTGCTCGACAACATCCCCTTCAACCTGCGCGACCTGATCGAGGACACCCTCACCATCCTCGCCCCCTCGGCCCACGAAAAGGGCCTGGAGCTGGTCAGCCTGGTCTACCGCGACACCCCGGTCTCGCTGATCGGCGACCCGCTGCGCCTCAAGCAGGTGCTGACCAACCTGGTGAGCAACGCCATCAAGTTCACCCACGAGGGCTCGATCGCCGTGCGCGCCATGGTCGAGGACGACAACCCCGACCGCGCGCAGCTGCGCATCAGCGTGCAGGACACCGGCATCGGCCTGACCGACCTCGACCTGCGCGCCCTCTTCCAGGCCTTCAGCCAGGCCGACAACTCGCTCTCCCGCCAGCCCGGCGGCACCGGCCTGGGGCTGGTCATCTCCAAGCGCCTGATCGAACAGATGGGCGGCGAGATCGGCGTCGACAGCATTCCCGAGGAAGGTTCGGAATTCTGGATCAGCCTGACCCTGCCCAAGGCCCGCGACGACATCGAGGACCTGCCGCGCGCGCCGCTGGTGGGCCGGCGCATCGGCCTGCTGGAACACCACCCGCTGGCCCGCCAGGCGCTGGAGCACCAGCTCGAGGATTGCGGCCTGGAAGTCACGCCGTTCGCCAACCTGGAAGACCTGCAGGGCGCCGTGTCGCTCGACCGCGTGGGCCCCCGGCCGATCGAACTGGCGGTGCTCGGCATCACCTTCGAGGACATCGACCCGTTCGGCCTGGGCGAACGCCTGCAGGCGCTCGACCGGCTCGGCTGCAAGGCCGTGGCGCTCTGCCCGACCACCGAGCTGCCGGCCTATCACGAGGCGCATCCCGAGCTGCACGCGCAGATCCAGGCCAAGCCCGCCTGCACCCGCAAGCTGCAGCGCGCCCTGCTCGACCTGATCGGCCAGCAGCGCCCGACCGAACCGCGCGGCGCGCCCATCGCGCATGCGCCGCGCATCCTCTGCGTCGACGACAACCCGGCCAACCTGCTGCTGGTCAAGACCCTGCTCAGCGACCTCGGCGCCCAGGTCGCCGCCGTCGACAACGGCCCGGCGGCGATCGCCGCGGTGCAGCGGCAGACCTTCGACATGGTCTTCATGGACGTGCAGATGCCCGGCATGGACGGCCGCCAGGCGACCCAGGCGATCCGCGACTGGGAAGCGGCCGACAACCGCCGGCCGCTGCCGATCGTGGCGCTGACCGCCCACGCGCTGGCCAACGAGAAACGCGCGCTGCTGCAGGGCGGCATGGACGACTACCTGACCAAGCCCATCAGCGAGCGCCAGCTGGCGCAGGTGGTACTCAAATGGACCGGCCTGGCGCTGCGCAACCAGGCGGCCGCCGCCGACCTCGCCCCGCCGCCGGAACAGAACCTGCGCGTGCTCGACCCCGAAGAAGGCCTGCGCCTGGCCGCCGGCAAGGCCGACCTGGCGGCGGACATGCTTGGCATGCTCATCGCCTCGCTCGACAGCGACCGCCTGGTGATCGGCGAAGCCCGCGCCCGGGGCGACCTGGACGGCCTGATCGAACGCGTCCACCGCCTGCACGGCGCCACCCGCTACTGCGGCGTCCCCCAGCTGCGCGCCGCCTGCCAGCGCAGCGAAACCCTGCTCAAGCAGAACGACACCGGAGCCGACGCCGCGCTGGACGAGCTGGACGCGGCCATCGTCGAACTGCAAAGGGTGGCGGCTGAGCGGACGGAGTCCGGTGTTCCCGCGCCCTGAACGACGGAAGCAGCGCAGCCTGCCGAAAAGCGATCGCCCCGAGGGCGGGCCTCCCACAAAAGCAGGACGCAGCACCGCTGCCGCTCCTGTGGGAGGCGCCCCCTGGC
>NZ_KE384428.1:0-10798 GCF_000425625.1 Stutzerimonas azotifigens DSM 17556 | reverse complement strand
AAAAGCGATCGCCCCGAGGGCGGGCCTCCCACAAATGGGTGGCCTTTTCATGCAGAATCGCCGCATGACGCCCACGCCTCCACTCCCCGCCTGCTGCACACCGCTGCTCGACCACTGGCCGTTTCCCGAGGCGGTCGCCGGGGCGCGTCTGCTGAGCACCGGGTTCGATCCCGCGCGCCTCGACCCGGAAGATTTCGCCCGCTGGGGCATCCCGCAACCCCGGGGGGTGAGCAAGCGACAGGCCGAATACCTCGCCGGGCGCCTGTGCGCGCACCAGGCGCTGCGCTGCGTGACGGGCCGGCCCGGCGTTCCGGCCACCGCCGAGGATCGCTCGCCGGTCTGGCCCGCCGGGGTGGTCGGCTCGATCACCCATGGCGCCGGCTGGGCCGCGGCGGTGGTGGCGTCGAATACCGCCTGCCGCGGCATCGGCCTCGACGTGGAACGGCTGCTGGCAGCCACCCGGGCCGAGCGCCTGGCCGGGGAAATCCTGGTCCCGGACGAGCTCGCCCAATTGAACGGGCTGGACGAAGCCAGCCGCGCTGAGCGAATCACCCTGGCTTTCTCCTTCAAGGAGAGCCTGTTCAAGGCGCTCTACCCAATGGTGCGGCAGCGCTTCTATTTCGAGGCGGCACAGGTCACCGAACTGGCCGAGGGCCACGCCCGCCTGCGCCTGCTGGCGGACCTCACGCCCGAGTGGCGCACCGGCGTCGAACTGCGCGGCCAGTACGCCGAAGTCGACGGCCGTCTGCTGACGCTGGTCTCGATCCCCGCCTGATCAGCCCTGCCGGCGCGGCCAGCGCAGGCCGAAGCGGGCGCCGCCCAGTGCCTCGCTGCGGCCGATCAGCGAACGCCCGCCGTGCCAGTAGATGATCCGCCGCACGATCGAAAGCCCCAGCCCATGGCCGCCGGAGGCCCGCGTACGGCTGTCGTCGAGCCGCAAGAAGGGGGTGAAGATGCGTTCCCAGGCTTCTTCCGGCACCCCCGGGCCGTCGTCTTCCACCGTCAGCAGCGCCTGGTCCGCGTCCAGGCTGCAACCGACCCGCACGCGCGATTCGGCGTGGCGCATGGCGTTGGTCACCAGGTTGGTCAGCGCGCGGCGCAGGTAACGCGGCTCGCCCTCGGCGGTCATCGGGGCCTCGGGCAGCGCGGCGACGGCACGCTCGACCCGGATTTCCGGGCGCAGCGGCGCCAGCTCGCCGATCACCTGGTCGATCAGCGCCGGCAGGTCCACCGGCTCGAAGCGCAATGCCGGCGCGCCCTGCTCCAGGCGCGAATAGATCAGCATCTCGTCCACCAGCCGGTCCAGGTCCTCGATGTCGTTGTCCATGCCTTCGAGGTACTTGCGCCGCGCCTCCGGTGTCTGCGCATCGCCCACCATCTCCAGGCCGAAGCGCAGACGCGCCACCGGCGTGCGGAATTCGTGGGCCACCGCCCGCACCATCTCGCGCTGGATGTTCAGCAGGCGCTGCAGGTGCGCGGCCATGGCGTTGAAGGCCTTGGCCAGCCTGGCCACCGAATCCGCCCCGCCGTCCGGCACACGTACCTGCAGGTCGCCGCCGGCGAGGCGGGTGGCGGCGCGCTCCACCTCGCTCAGGCGCTGCTCGAGCTGGCGCACCAGCAGGTACACCGCCACGCCGATCAGCGACAGCCCGAGCAGGCCGATCAGCACCAGCAGCTGCGGCGGATAGGGGTTCATCTGGTGGATCGGCCCGAGCTGCACGATCCAGGGCGTGCCGGCCACCGCGGCGAACACGCGGATGGCATCGCCGCCGCGGTCCAGCGCCATCACCGTGTCGCCCTCGTCGAGCCGGCGGCGCTGGTCGTCGTCGAGGTTGGCGCTGTCGCGGGTGACCAGCGCCAGCTCGAAACCGAACTGGTGCTCGCGCTTGAGCCGCGCCAGTTGCCCCGCCTGCTCGTCGGCCGGATAGCGGATCAGCTCGTCGATCAGCAGGTAGATGGTGGCCCGCGCCAGCTGCTCGCTGACCTGCTCGACCTCGCCGGTGAGCACCAGGCGGTCGCCGGCGCTGACCAGGCTGTAGATGGTCACCGCCTGCGGGCGGGTCTGCTCGACCAGCACCTGGCCGCGCAGCAGGCGCGCCTCCAGGCGGTTTTCCAGGCGCACGTCGGCAAGCGTGCGCACCCGCAGCGGGATGCCCAGCAGGCGCCCCCACAGATTGGCCGCCTGACGCCGCTCGATGGGCGTCATGCCACTCATGTTGTAGGCCATCAGGCGGAAGGTGCCGCCGGCCAGACGTTCGCGGTACTGGTCCGAGCGCACCTCGTTGAGCAGGTGCAGACCGCCCACGCCCAGCCCGGCGACCAGCACCAGCACGGCGAGCATGCCGCCGTAGATGCGCAGGAAGATGGATTTCATTAAGTCAGGCCATGGCCTGCGCCGCCTCGGCGACGAACAGATAACCCTTGCCGCGGATGGTCTTGATCAGTCGGGGATGCTCGGGGTCGTCGCCGATCTTCGGGCGGATGCGCGAGATGCGCACGTCGATCGAGCGGTCCTGACCGTCGTACTCGATGCCGCGCAGCTGGCCGAAGATTTCCTCGCGCGACAACGTGCGCCCGGGGTTGCTCACCAGCAGCCAGAGCAGGTCGAATTCGGCGCTGGTCAGCTCGATGCTCCTGTCGCGCAACCAGGCCTCGCGCAGCGCGCTGTCGATCCGCAGCGGGCCGTACTGCAGGCGCTTGCTGTCGGGGGCGGCGGGCGGCGCCTCGCTGCTCTCACGGCGGCGCAGCAGCGCCCTCACCCGCGCCAGCAGCAGCCGCGGACGCACCGGCTTGCACACGTAGTCGTCGGCGCCCATCTCCAGGCCGAGCACCTGGTCCATGTCGTCGGCGCGCGCGGTGAGCATCAGGATCGGGCCGTCGTAGCGGCCGCGCACCTCGCGGCACACGGCCAGGCCGTCGAGGCCCGGAAGCATCAGGTCGAGCACCACCAGGTCCGGCTGCTCGGCGACGATGCGGCCGACCGCGCGGGCGCCATCGGCCTCTATCACCACGCCGAAGCCGTTGGCCTCCAGGTACTCGCGGGTCAGCTCCGCGAGCCGTCGATCGTCCTCGACGATGAGAATCTGCCAGGAATCCTGCTCCGCCATGCCGTCTCTCCCCTTGGCCACAACGCCGGTAGCCGCGCGCGCATTCTAACAGTGCGCCGGACTGGCCGATGCACCGAAAAGACCTTGCAATAAACACAACATATAGTGTTGGCCACTGGCCGCTGCGACACCGGTTCGCAGGCCACCCGGCTTCGACGAGCGGCCTGAGCGAGCCCTGTAGCGGCCTGCACGCAGTTACCCAGAAGCCCTCCACAGAGGACTCACAGCTTATCCACAGCCTGCATCGCTCCCGCCAGGTTGCATTAGCCCGGAAGCGGGACTATTGTGTTGCCCCATGGCCGACAGCCCCTACATGTTGGGGTTTGCACGGACAACAGACACTAGCCTCGGCGGAGGCCGCATGCACGAAATGCGCGTTTCCGCAAGGCCGCGGCGCACCCTTCCGGCCAGACCACCGGACGGCTGTCGCCCATCCAGGCGCCGAACGGCGGCTTGCGAATCGTTTTGAACGGCTGGTCGCGCGCGGACGGGCGAGCCTACTAGATGTAGTGGTATCAAGCCACGCGCGCGAGTTCAGGCCAGGGAGGCGCTTTGAATCCTCCCAAGATTTTTTTGCAGTACCCATGCACTGGCACGGCCGGCGCATGGTCGTTCAATTCATGAGTGCCCGGGCCCAGCCCAGAACAGATAATCGGAGACGTCGATGCAAACCGAAGCCACTCGAGAGAAGCCGCAGGCGGCCGCCCCCCAGGCGACCGACAGCAACCAGGATCTGGCCGCCACGGCTCCGGGCCAACTGAGAGTGATCAAGCGCAACGGTACGGTCGTGCCCTACACCGACGACAAGATCACCGTTGCCATCACCAAGGCCTTCCTCGCAGTGGAAGGCGGCAACGCCGCCGCCTCCTCGCGCATCCACGACACCGTGCGCCGCCTGACCGAGCAGGTCAGCACCACCTTCAAGCGCCGCATGCCGTCCGGCGGCACCATCCACATCGAAGAGATCCAGGACCAGGTCGAACTGGCGCTGATGCGCGCCGGCGAGCACAAGGTCGCCCGCGACTACGTGATCTACCGCGAGGCCCGCGCCCAGGAGCGCAAGCGCAGCGGCGAGACCAGCGAGATCGCCCAGCCGCACCCGAGCATCCGCGTCACCAAGGCCGACGGCAGCCTGCAGCCGCTGGACATGGGCCGCCTGCAGACCATCATCCGCGAGGCCTGCGAAGGCCTGGCCGAGGTCGACGGCGCGCTGATCGAGCGCGAGACCCTGAAGAACCTCTACGACGGCGTGGCCGAGAAGGACGTCAACACCGCCCTGGTGATGACCGCCCGCACCCTGGTCGAGCGCGAGCCGAACTACTCCTACGTCACCGCCCGCCTGCTGATGGACACCCTGCGCGCCGAAGCGCTGGGCTTCCTCGGCGTCGCCGAAAGCGCCACCCACCACGAGATGGCCGAGCTCTACGCCAAGGCCCTGCCGGCCTACGTGGAAAAGGGCTCCGAGTTCGAACTGATCGACAGCAAGCTCAAGGGCTACGACCTGGCCAAGCTGGGCGCGGCCATCGAGCACGAGCGCGACCAGCAGTTCACCTACCTCGGCCTGCAGACCCTGTACGACCGCTACTTCATCCACAAGGACGGCATACGCTTCGAACTGCCGCAGATCTTCTTCATGCGCGTGGCCATGGGCCTGGCCATCGAGGAGAAGCAGAACCGTGAAGAGCGCGCCATCGAGTTCTACAACCTGCTGTCCTCGTTCGACTACATGGCGTCGACCCCGACCCTGTTCAACGCCGGCACCCTGCGCCCGCAGCTGTCCTCCTGCTACCTGACCACCGTGCCGGACGACCTGTCGGGCATCTACAGCGCCATCCACGACAACGCCATGCTGTCCAAATTCGCCGGCGGTCTGGGCAACGACTGGACCCCGGTGCGCGCGCTCGGCTCCTACATCAAGGGCACCAACGGCAAGAGCCAGGGCGTCGTGCCCTTCCTCAAGGTGGTCAACGACACCGCCGTGGCCGTCAACCAGGGCGGCAAGCGCAAGGGCGCGGTCTGCGCGTATCTCGAAACCTGGCACCTGGACATCGAGGAATTCCTCGAGCTGCGCAAGAACACCGGCGACGACCGCCGCCGCACCCACGACATGAACACCGCGAACTGGATTCCGGACCTGTTCATGAAGCGCGTGTTCGACGACGGCCAGTGGACCCTCTTCTCCCCCTCCGACGTACCCGACCTGCACGACCTCACCGGCCGCGCCTTCGAGGAGCGCTACGAGTACTACGAGGAGCTGACCAAGTACGGCAAGATCAAGCTGTTCAAGACCCTGCCGGCCAAGGACCTGTGGCGCAAGATGCTCTCGATGCTGTTCGAGACCGGCCACCCGTGGCTGACCTTCAAGGACCCGTGCAACCTGCGCAGCCCGCAGCAGCACGTGGGTGTGGTGCACAGCTCCAACCTCTGCACCGAGATCACCCTGAACACCAACAAGGACGAGATCGCCGTGTGCAACCTGGGTTCGGTGAACCTGGTCAACCACATCAATGACGGCAAGCTGGACATCGCCAAGCTCGAGAAGACCGTCAAGACCGCCGTGCGCATGCTCGACAACGTCATCGACATCAACTACTACTCGGTCCCGCAGGCGCAGAACTCCAACTTCAAGCACCGTCCGGTCGGCCTCGGCCTGATGGGCTTCCAGGACGCCCTGTACCTGCAGCACATCCCCTACGGCTCCGACGCCGCGGTGGAATTCGCCGACAAGTCGATGGAAGCGATCAGCTACTTCGCCATCCAGGCCTCCTGCGACCTGGCCGACGAGCGCGGCGCCTACTCCAGCTTCGAAGGCTCGCTGTGGAGCCAGGGCGTCCTGCCGCTGGACTCGCTGAACATCCTCACCGAGGCGCGCGGCAGCAAGTACATCGAAGTCGACCGCAGCGAGAGCCTGGACTGGGCCCCGGTGCGCGAGCGCGTGAAGAAAGGCATCCGCAACTCCAACATCATGGCCATCGCGCCGACCGCGACCATCGCCAACATCACCGGCGTGTCCCAGTCGATCGAGCCGACCTACCAGAACCTGTACGTGAAATCGAACCTCTCGGGCGAATTCACCGTGATCAACCCCTACCTGGTGCGCGACCTCAAGGCCCGCGGCCTGTGGGACCCGGTCATGGTCAACGACCTCAAGTACTACGACGGCTCCGTGCAGCAGATCGAGCGCATCCCGCAGGACCTCAAGGACCTGTACGCCACCGCGTTCGAAGTGGAAACCCGCTGGATCGTCGAAGCCGCCAGCCGCCGGCAGAAGTGGATCGACCAGGCCCAGTCGCTGAACCTCTACATCGCCGGCGCCTCGGGCAAGAAGCTCGACGTGACCTACCGCATGGCGTGGTTCCGTGGCCTGAAGACCACCTACTACCTCCGTGCCCTGGCCGCCACCAGCACCGAGAAGTCGACCATCAACACCGGCAAGCTCAACGCCGTGTCCTCGGTGATCGACGAAAGCCTCAGCGCCGCCCCGGCCGCCGCCGAAGCCGCCGAGCCGAAGCCGGCCCCGGTACCGCTGGCGTGCTCCATCGACAACCCGGACTGCGAGGCCTGCCAGTGAGTGGGGCTGTCGCGCAACGCTGAACCTCCCTCTCTCCCTCGGGAGAGGGACCAGGGGTGAGGGCAAGGGCGAACGCGAAAGCCGAGCAAGCCGCCTAACAGCCACTCGCTCATCTTCACGCCCACGCCACAGTTGCCGACAAGCACAAATCCATCCCCTCTCCCCTCCGGGGAGAGGAGAGGGTAAGGGGAACACCGCATTCATCCCCTCTCCCCTCCGGGGAGAGGGCTAGGGTGAGGGGAAGAAACACCCACCTGTAGGAGCAGGCTCTGCCTGCGACCTCATCCCCTCCCCACCCAACGAACCATTGACCGAACCGCGCCCCACCGCGCTAGGTTCGGCACAAGAAGAACGCCAGCGGCCACTGGTGCCTGTAGGAGCAGGTTCTACCTGCGAACCTCGAACGCCAACCGCGTGCACCGCCGCACAACCCAATTTCCGACCGGGCCCGCCCGGTCACGCAGGAGGAAACCCGACATGCTGAGCTGGGAAGAATTCGACAAACCCGAAGACGCCGTCGCCGCCAACAAGCCCGCCACCGCCGAAGAATCGCCGGCCATGAGCCTGGAAAAGCTCGACAGCGTCGGCGACGCCGCCGCCCATGAAGCCCGCGCCGTCGACGCCAACGACTCCGCCGCCGTGGCCCGCGCCAAGGCCGCGCTGAACGACCTCGACATCCAGGAAGGCCTCGACGACCTCGAAGGCGCCAGCGCCCGCGTACGCGTGGACGAAAAGCGCATGATCAACGCCCGCGCCGACCTCAACCAGCTCGTGCCCTTCAAGTACGACTGGGCCTGGCAGAAGTATCTGGATGGTTGCGCCAACCACTGGATGCCGCAGGAAGTGAACATGAACGCCGACATTGCCCTGTGGAAGAGCCAGGACGGCCTCTCCGAGGACGAGCGCCGCATCGTCAAACGCAACCTCGGCTTCTTCTCCACCGCCGACAGCCTGGTCGCCAACAACCTGGTGCTGGCCACCTACCGCCTGATCACCAACCCCGAATGCCGCCAGTACATCCTGCGCCAGGCCTTCGAAGAGGCGATCCATACCCACGCCTACCAGTACTGCATCGAATCGCTGGGCATGGACGAAGGCGAGATCTTCAACATGTACCACGAGATCCCCAGCGTCGCGAAAAAGGCCAGCTGGGGGCTCAAGTACACCCGCTCCATCTCCGACCCCACCTTCAACACCGGCACGGTCGAGACCGACAAGCAGTTCCTCAAGAACCTGATCGCCTACTACTGCGTGCTCGAAGGCATCTTCTTCTACTGCGGCTTCACCCAGATCCTCTCCATGGGCCGCCGCAACAAGATGACCGGCACCGCCGAGCAGTTCCAGTACATCCTGCGCGACGAATCCATGCACCTGAACTTCGGCATCGACATGATCAACCAGATCAAGATCGAGAACCCGCACCTGTGGGACGCCGACATGAAGGACGAAGCGACCCAGATGATCCTCCAGGGCACCCAGCTGGAAATCGAATACGCCCGCGACACCATGCCCCGCGGCGTCCTCGGCATGAACGCCGCGATGATGGAGGACTACCTCAAGTTCATTGCCAACCGGCGTCTGACGCAGATCGGGCTGAAGGAAGAGTACCCGGGCACCACCAACCCGTTCCCGTGGATGAGCGAGATCATGGACCTCAAGAAGGAGAAGAACTTCTTCGAGACGCGGGTGATTGAGTATCAGACGGGTGGGGCGTTGAGTTGGGATTGATCTTTCAAGGCCACAGATACAGAAGCCTCGCCTAATGAGCATTTGGGCTAGTAGACTCACATCCTAGCCCCGCAACAGCGGGGCTTTTTAATGGTTTATATATGCCTCTTTATGAAACCCTAGGATTTACCAACCACCCCTTCTCAAAGACCAATGCTGACGAAGAGCCTAATCTTTCTCAATATTTCGTCCCTCCTCCTTATTTTGACGCCGTGGTGGGCGATGCCAGCCATCCAAGCGCAAGCGTGGTATTAGCACCAAGAGGATCCGGCAAAACCGCACTTAGAAGAATGGTAGAAAGCCATGCGTATGAAGCGGGATTTCTTGCGGTAACTTATGACAGGTTTGAATTTGGTTCAAAAGAGAAAGTCAGCGAAATCACTCTTCAGTACCACCTAAAAAATATAATAATAAGGATCTTGGTATCCTACCTATCCTACCTATCAGACTATCAAGACGTAGCCAAGAAGTTATCTAAAGAAGAGAAATATCAGCTGAGCCTATTCATCCAAAGCTACTTGGGAGACATTACAGGAGACAAAGTCCAAGAGCTCATAAACGAATTAAAAAGCCTACCCGAAAAATTCAAACAGTTTTGGTCTAAAAACGTTGGCTTCATGGAATCGATAGTTAATTTCCTTTTAAAAAGCTACGAGCTAGAGGGGATCGAGCTACCAAAACTTAAACAAGAAGAAAAAAGGCTAACCGAAACATACAAATACCAGCTCGAAATCCTACTCAAGTTAGTACAGAAAATTAACTTTAAGTCCATTTATATACTAGTTGACAAGCCTGATGAAACCGAGCAGACGGGAAACGATGCAGAGTCCACCTACCGCCTAATACAGCCACTAATAAAGGATCTTGAACTTTTAGGTTTGAACGGTTACGGATTCAAGTTTTTCCTGTGGGACCAAATTGAGCCTTATTACCGAAAAGACGCGCGCCCGGACCGGATAGCACAATATCAACTGCGCTGGACCAGAGCAAGCCTAATGAACGTGCTATCCAGACGCCTAATTGCTTTCAGCGGTGGAAAAATATCCACCATTCAAAGCATTACAGAGGCATCCCAAGATACACGGGAAATAAACATAGATGAGACTCTATGTTTATTTTCCAACTCTTCACCGCGCAACCTAATCCGCCTCTGCGAGCAAATCTTAGCCGCTCAAGCTGAGAGATCAATCGATACAAAAATAGAGTTTGCCGCAGTTGACATTGGCCTGCTGCATTTCTCAGAAATGCTTTTTAAAGAAAACTATGGCGAAGAGCTACTAAGAGACATACAGCGCGTCGGCAGAGAATTATTCACAACTAACCATATCGCAAACGACGTGCTAAAAATATCAGGACAGGGAGCAAGAAACAAAATAACAGGCTGGATGAAGTCCGGCGCCGTAAAGCAGGTTGGAACCATCAACGTCACGGGATCAAATCGCCCTGTAAATTTCTATTGTGTGGCCGACCCGGTTGGCGTGCGAATGATACACAGGACTGAATCGCTTAAAAAATTTTTACAAAACAGATGGCTCCCCTGTGCACATTGTCAAAAAGATAACCTTGTCAATATAGATCTTTACCCAGAAAACAATCCGCCAATATGCCAGGAATGCGGCCGTGAACTACTTTAACGAGGTAGCCTGCAATTGCCGTGGAAGGCGCCGTTTTTCCCCCCTACGTCTGGCAATGCCGATGCCTCGGCGAAGCGAGGGGATGTGATGGCGTAGGGTGGACAACGCTCTGCTTGTCCACCGTGACGCGCTCATTGCCAACACTGCACTTGATAATGAGCGTCACACCCCGTTACCGCCGCCCACGTATTTACGGACAGGCTACGCCGATGAATATGTAGCGGCGAGATAGCCTGGCGATTCGCCGCATGGAAAAGGCTTCGCCGTTTTCCACCCTACCGTCAGCCGCCCAACCACCCGCCGCCCCGCGCCTTGACCCCTTCCCCGTAAGCCCCTACCCTCCGCTCCTGGCGCCTAAGAAACGCCTCACACAGCGGCCTGCCCGCTTCCGACATTGCGGCTTTTTTGCGCCTGCGGCCCGCCCGTGCGCGCAAGAAAAACACCTCTGCGACGTCGGGAGTGGGCTAATACAAAACCCGAAAGGGGTGTGGTGGTCAAATAATTTCGGACACTGCGATAGGTTGTATGGGTGGCCTGCGCTCATAGCGGGTGGGCGGCATGTAGCCCAGGCTGGAGTGCAGGCGCACGTTGTTGTAGAAACCGACGATATAGTCGGCGATGTCGGCCATGGCCTCGGCCTGGTTGGCATAGTCAGCTTGCCAGACCCGCTCCATTTTCAGGTTCAGGAAGAATCGCTCCATCACGGCATTGTCCCAGCAGTTTCCTTTGCGACTCATGCTCAGGAGCAGGCCATGTCG
>NZ_KE384427.1:24136-31890 GCF_000425625.1 Stutzerimonas azotifigens DSM 17556 | reverse complement strand
CTTTTTTTAACAGCGACACGTCCTCGCGCAGTCGCTGGTTCTCCCGCTCCAACTCGCGGATGCGTTGCTGCTCCGGTGTCAGCGGCTTGCCTTGCCCGGGTTGGCCGGCCTGCTCGGCATCGTACTGGGCCAGCCAGCGGCGTACCGCACTATTGACCAGATCCTGGTCGCGGCACACTTGGCCGATGCTCAGGCCTTGCTCTCGGATCATCTTGACGACTTCAAGCTTGAAGCTGCTGTCGAATTTTCTACGTGCGCGTGATGCCATGTCTTGCTAAGTCCTCGTTGGGGATGATCATCCCCTATCGAGGTGTCCACGAGAAGTAGACCACTACACAGCCTAGCCCGCGCCGCAGCCGCGTAGGGTGGATGACGGCGTAGCCTCATCCACGCGTGGGGGCCGGCAACGCCTGGCCAGCCGGTCCGCTGCCATGCCCGCCGCCCCGCGTGGAAAACGCTTCGCGGTTTTCCACCCTACGAAGTTTCCCTCGGCGAGGCCGGCGGTTCGGGGTTGTCGTGCGGGAACAGCTGGGTGCCGCAGCGGCTGCAGAACGCGGCGTTCGGCTCGTGCAGCAGCTTCTCGCAGGTCGGGCAGGGGTGCTGCAGCGTGTCGCTGCGCATGGCGTTGGCCAGCTCCGCGGTGAAGATGCCGGTCGGCACCGCGATGATGGAATAACCGGTGATCATCACCACCGTGGCCAGGGCCTTGCCGAGCGGCGTGTGCGGGACGATGTCGCCGAAGCCGACGGTGGTCAGGGTGACCACCGCCCAGTAGATGCTCATGGGGATGCTGGTGAAGCCGTTCGGCGGGCCTTCGATCACGTACATCAGCGTCCCGTAGACGACGATCAGCGTGGTGACGCTGAGCAGGAAGACGATGATCTTCTGCTTGCTGCCGCGCAGGGCGACGAGCAGGAAGTTGGCCTGGCTGAGGTAGGGGGTGAGCTTGAGCACGCGGAAGATGCGCAGCATACGGACCACGCGCACCACCATCAGGTACTGGCTCTCCGGCACCAGCAGGGCGAGGAAGGCCGGCAGGATCGACAGCAGGTCCACCGCGCCGTAGAAGCTGAAGATGTACTTGCGCGGCTCCGGGTGCGTGTAGATGCGCAGGCCGTACTCGACGGCGAAGATGGCGGTGAAGGCCCACTCCAAGCCGGTCAGCAGCGAGCCGTACTGCTCGTTCACGTTGGCCACGCTGTCGAGCATCACCACCACCAGGCTGGCGAAGATGATCAGCAGCAGCCAGGTATCGAAGCGCTTTCCTTCGCGGGTGTTGGTGAAAAAGATGATCACGTACAGGCGTTCACGCCAGCCCATACCCTGCAGTTTGCTGTCCATCGGTCCTCGTACCTGCTTCCATCCCGCCGCCTGCGGGGACAAACACGTAACACAGTTCGCCCGCCGTACTCCACCTATGCGCGCTTTGCCTGTTGGCGGCGGCCGGCGTAGTCTTGACCCAAGAAACAAGACCGGCCGGCGCGGAGCCTGAGCCTCATGGCACGGTCTGATGAGCGTGAGCCCGTCGTTGGAGAGCAACATGTCCGATTCCAGCCTGGTCGATCCGTTCGGCCGGCGCATCACCTATCTGCGTCTCTCGGTGACCGACCGCTGTGATTTTCGCTGCACCTACTGCATGAGCGAAGACATGGTGTTCGCCCCGCGCGCGCAGATCCTCACGCTCGAGGAACTGTACGCGGTGGCCGACGCCTTCATCGGCCTGGGCGTCAGGCGCATCCGCGTGACCGGCGGCGAGCCGCTGGTGCGCAAGGGCGTGCTCGGCCTGCTGGCCAGGCTCGGCGCGCGGCCGGAGCTCGAGGACCTGGCGATCACCACCAACGGCTCGCAACTGCCGACGATGGCCGGGGACCTGCGCCAGGCGGGCGTGAAGCGTCTGAACGTGAGCCTGGATTCGCTGCGCCGCGAGCGCTTCGCCGAACTGACCCGGCGTGACCGCCTCGACCAGGTACTGGACGGCATCGAGGCCGCGCGGCGGGCCGGCTTCAAGGGCATCAAGCTCAACAGCGTGGTGCAGAAGGGGCGCAACGACGACGAGGTGCTCGATCTGGTCGAATTCGCCGTCGACAAGGGGCTGGACATCAGCTTCATCGAGGAGATGCCGCTCGGCAGCGTCTCCAGCCACCAGCGCGAGGTGACCTTCTGCTCCAGCGAGGAAGTGCGCCAGCGCATCGAGCAGCGCCACGAACTGGTTCGCAGCAATCACGTCACCGGCGGGCCCTCGCGCTACTGGCAGGTCGCCGGGACCGATACCCGCATCGGCTTCATCTCGCCGCACAGCAACAACTTCTGCGGCAGCTGCAACCGCGTGCGCGTCACCGCCGAGGGCAAGCTGGTGCTCTGCCTCGGCCATGAAGGCGCGCTCGATCTCAAGAGCCTGATGCGCCGCTACCCGGGCGACACCGAGCGGCTGCGCCAGGCACTGGTCGACGCCCTGCAGCTCAAGCCGGAACGTCACCACTTCCGCACCGACGAGCAGGTCCAGGTGGTGCGCTTCATGAGCATGACTGGCGGCTGAGGATCGGCGCTCGTCGTAGGAGCAAGCTCTGCTTGCGACCGCTCTCCTTGCGGCCCCTGGTGTGCGAACAAGCCGTAGGTCGGGGTCGAGGCGCGAATGGCCTGAGGGTCGCAGGCAGAGCCTGCTCCTACGGGTGTCCGTCATGGCGTTGGCCCTCGGCCGCGTGCAGGCCCGGTTCGCGACCAGGGTCGCTCCTGTGAAAGCGGGTGCCACGCGAGGCCCGCGGTCTTGACCGCGAACGATGCCGCCGGTCGCAGGCAGAGCCTGCTCCTACAAGTGCTCGCCGAAGCTCCAGGCACCGGGCTTTTCCCTTCTCCCCGCGGGAGAAGGTGGCCGCAGGCCGGATGAGGGGCTGGTACACAGGCCCTCACCCCAGCCCTCTCCCGGAGGGAGAGGGGGTTGGAATCCACACACGCGGACCCCAGCCAGGGCTCCCGCCCGCGCGGCGTGGTAAACTCCGCGCCCGCACGCCCGATATGACATGTGACAGATGCATCCGGCTCTCAACCTTCACGCCGAACGCTGACAGCCAGGACGGCACTCATGCGACTCAAAAGCATCAAGCTTGCAGGCTTCAAGTCCTTCGTCGACCCGACCACCGTGAGCTTCCCGAGCAACATGGCGGCGGTGGTCGGCCCCAACGGCTGCGGCAAGTCGAACATCATCGACGCCGTGCGCTGGGTCATGGGCGAAAGCTCGGCGAAGAACCTGCGCGGCGAGTCGATGACCGACGTCATCTTCAACGGCTCGAACACCCGCAAGCCCGTCACCCAGGCCAGCATCGAGCTGGTCTTCGACAACAGCGACGGCTCGCTGACCGGCGAGTACGCGGCCTACGCGGAGATCTCCATCCGCCGCCGGGTCACCCGCGAGGGGCAGAACACCTACTTCCTCAATGGCGTGAAGTGCCGACGCCGCGACATTACCGACATCTTCCTCGGCACCGGCCTGGGGCCGCGCAGCTACTCGATCATCGAGCAGGGCATGATCTCGCGGCTGATCGAGGCCAAGCCGGAAGACCTGCGGCACTTCATCGAAGAGGCGGCCGGGATCTCCAAATACAAGGAGCGTCGCCGCGAGACCGAGAACCGGATTCGCCGCACCCAGGAGAACCTCGCCCGCCTGACCGACCTGCGCGAGGAGCTGGAGCGCCAGCTCGAACGCCTGCAGCGCCAGGCACAGGCCGCCGAGAAATACCAGGAATTCAAGGCCGAGGAGCGTCAGCTGAAGGCCCAACTGACCGCCCTGCGCTGGCAGCAGCTGAACGCCCAGGTGGGCCAGCGCGAGCAGGTGATCGGCGACCAGGAAGTGGCCTTCGAGGCCCTGGTCGCCGAACAGCGCAATGCCGATGCCAGCATCGAGCGCCTGCGCGACGGTCACCACGAGCTTTCCGAGACCTTCAACCAGGTGCAGGGGCGCTTTTACTCCGTGGGCGGCGACATCGCCCGCGTCGAGCAGAGCATCCAGCACGGCCAGCAGCGCCTGCGCCAGCTGCAGGACGACCTGCGCGAGGCGGAGCGGGCGCGGCTGGAAACTGAATCGCACCTGGGTCATGACCGCACGCTGCTCGCCACGCTCGGCGAGGAGCTGGCGATGCTCGAGCCCGAGCAGGCCGAAGCCGGTGCTGCCGCCGAGGAAGCGGCAGCGACGCTGGAAGAGGCCGAGGCGGCGATGCACGCCTGGCAGGAACAGTGGGACGCCTTCAACCAGGCCAGCGCCGAGCCGCGCCGCCTGGCCGAGGTGCAGCAGTCGCGCATCCAGCAGCTGGAGCAGAGCCTGGAGCGCCTGAGCGAGCGTCAGCGGCGCCTGGAAGACGAGCGCACGCTGCTGGCGGAAAGCCCGGAAGACGATGCCATCGCCGAACTGAGCGAAGCGCTGGCGGCGAGCGAGCTGGCGCTCGAAGAACAGGGCGTGGAGGAGGCGGCCGCCGCCGAACGTATCGAGGAGGTACGGCAGCAGTTGCAGCAGGCGACCGGCGAGCAGCAGGCCGTGCAGGGCGAACTGCAGCGGCTGCAGGGCCGCATCGCTTCGCTGGAAGCCCTTCAGCAGGCGGCGCTGGACCCCGGCACCGGCGTCTCCGGCTGGCTGCGCGAGCAGCACCTCGAGCAGCTGCCGCGTCTGGCCGAAACGCTCCGGGTGGAGTCCGGCTGGGAGCTGGCGGTGGAGACGGTGCTCGGCGCGGACCTGCAGGCGCCTCTGCTCGACGATTTCGCCGGTCCTGCCTTCGATTCGCTGGAAAACGGCGAACTGCGCCTGGTGAGCCCTTCGATGGCCTGTGCGCGGGTGGCTGGCAGCCTGTTGGACAAGGTGACCTGCGCCCACGACCTGTCGGCCTGGCTCGGCCGGGTGCGTCCGGTCGAGTCGCTCGACGAGGCGCTGGCCGGTCGCGGCGTCCTCGGCGAAGGCGAATCGCTGGTCAGCCGGGACGGCTACTGGGTCGGCCGCCACTTCCTGCGCGTGCGCAGGGCGGCCGAGGCGGAGGCCGGCGTGCTCGCCCGTGGCCAGGCGCTCGAGGCGCTGCTCGTCGAGCAGGAGGAAAAGAGCACGAGGCTGCAGGCGCTTGAGGCAGACGTGGTCGCCCTGCGCGAACGCCAGCGGTCGCTGGAAGAGCAGCGCGAGAGGCTGCGTCGGCAGGTGCAGGACGAGTCGCGGCGCCAGGGCGAGCTGAAGGCACAGCTGTCGGCGCGGCAGGCCAAGGTGGAGCAGCTGACGCTGCGGCGTCGACGGCTCGACGAGGAGCTCGCGGAGCTCGGCGAACAACGGGCGATCGAGGTCGAGCAGCTCGGCGAGTCGCGGCTGCAGCTGCAGGATGCGCTGGACGCCATGGAGCAAGCCACCGAGCGACGCGAGGCGCTGCTCGGCGAGCGCGAGCGGATTCGCGAGCGCCTCGACGGCATTCGTCAGGACGCCCGCCAGCACAAGGACCGCGCCCACCAGCTGGCGCTGCGGGTCGGCTCCTTGCGCGCTCAGCACGATTCCACCCGCCAGGCGCTGGAGCGGCTCGAGCTGCAGTTCGAGCGTGCCGTGGAGCGCCGCGAACAGCTGTCGCTCAACCTGGAGGAGGGCGAGGCGCCGCTCGAGGAACTGCGCCTCAAGCTCGAGGAACTGCTCGAACGGCGTATGGGCGTGGAAGAGGAGCTGCGCCTGGCGCGGCTGGCCTTGGAAGATGCCGATCGCGCGCTGCGCGACGCGGAAAAGCGCCGAACCCAGGCCGAACAGCAGGCGCAGCTGCTGCGCGGCCAGCTCGAGCAGCAGCGCATGGACTGGCAGGCGCTCAGCGTGCGCCGCAAGGCCCTGCAGGACCAGTTGCACGAGGACGGCTACGACCTGCACGGGGTGATCGCCAGCCTGCCGGCCGAGGCCGGCGAGCGCGAGTGGGAGGAGCGCCTGGAGCAGCTCGCCGCACGCATCCAGCGGCTCGGGCCGATCAACCTGGCGGCGATCGACGAGTACCAGCAGCAGTCCGAGCGCAAGCGCTACCTGGACGCGCAGAACGACGATCTGGTCGAAGCGCTGGAAACCCTGGAAAACGTCATTCGCAAGATCGACCGGGAGACGCGCAACCGTTTCAAGGACACCTTCGACCAGATCAACGCCGGGCTGCAGGCCCTGTTTCCCAAGGTGTTCGGCGGCGGCAGCGCCTACCTGGAACTTACCGGCGAAGATCTACTCGATACCGGGGTGGCGATCATGGCGCGGCCGCCGGGCAAGAAGAACAGCACCATCCACCTGCTGTCCGGCGGCGAGAAGGCGCTCACCGCGCTGGCGCTGGTGTTCGCCATCTTCCAGCTCAATCCCGCCCCGTTCTGCATGCTCGACGAAGTCGATGCACCGCTGGATGACGCCAACGTCGGGCGCTATGCCCGGCTGGTCAAGGAAATGTCGGAGAAGGTCCAATTCATCTATATCACCCACAACAAGATCGCCATGGAAATGGCCGATCAGCTGATGGGCGTGACCATGCACGAGCCCGGCTGCTCGCGCCTGGTGGCGGTGGACGTGGAGCAGGCGGTGGCGCTGGCCGAAGCCTGAGTTCGCTCGCCCGGCCGAGGGTGCTCGTTCGGTGGGCTGAAGCCCACCCTACGGATTGCCCGTCCTGTATGTAGGGTGGGCTTCAGTCCTGTAGGGTGGGCTTCAGCCCACCGTAGGCACGCCTGCGGGGGCGGTACAAACCTGTCGCCCGGCATGCTAGCTTAGGCGCAATTTTTTGGGCGCGACCGGCTCGCCTGGCGGAGCGGTTGGCCACATCAATCAACGGATCGAGAGGTCAAGGCATTAATGGATATCGGTCTGCGCGAATGGCTGATCGTCATCGGCATCCTGGTCATCGCCGGCATTCTGTTCGACGGCTGGCGGCGCATGCGCGGCAGCAAGGGCAAGCTCAAGTTCAAGCTCGACCGCAGTTTTGCCGAAACCCCGGATGAAGAAGGAGGCCCCACCGAGATCCTCGGCCCGGCCCGCGTGATCGCTCGTTCCCCACAGGAACCCTCGCTGGACGAAGAAGAGCTGCCGTCGCTTTCTGCCAAGGAGCCGGCCAAGCGCCGTGGCGTCGAGCCTCGCCAGGGCGACCTCAACCTGAGCGTCGACGAGCCCGTCGCCGCGGAAGTGCTCGACGAAGAGGAAGCCGAACCCGGCGCCCCGCGCGAGCTGCCGCCGGTGGAAGAGGTGCTGGTGATCAACGTGATTTCCCGCGACCCGAACGGTTTCCGCGGACCGGCGCTGCTGCAGAACATCCTCGAGAGCGGATTGCGCTTCGGCGAGATGGACATCTTCCATCGTCACGAGAGCATGGCCGGCAACGGCGAGGTGCTGTTCTCCATGGCCAACGCGGTCAAGCCCGGCACCTTCGATCTGGACGACATCGATCATTTCACCACGCCGGCGGTGAGCTTCTTCCTCGGCCTGCCGGGCCCGCGCCATCCGAAGCAGGCCTTCGACGTCATGGTCGCGGCGGCGCGCAAGCTGGCCTCCGAGCTCAACGGCGAGCTCAAGGACGACCAGCGCAGCGTGCTCACGGCGCAGACCATCGAGCATTACCGCCAGCGCATCGTGGAATTCGAGCGCCGGCAGATGACGCTCAAGCGCTGATCCATCGGCCTCCCTCATCCGGCCCTCCGGGCCACCTTCTCCCGCAGGGAGAAGGGAGCGGGCATGGCGCGGCCTGCGGCATCCTCCGCGGGAGGCGCGCCCCCGCGGCGCCCGGCAGGCCCGCCTGCCC
>NZ_KE384427.1:0-23862 GCF_000425625.1 Stutzerimonas azotifigens DSM 17556 | reverse complement strand
TCGCCCCGAGGTCGGGGCCTCCCGAAAAGCGAAGCAATGCCACCTTCCCTGTGGGAGGCGCGCCCCCGCGGCGACCGGGCAGGCCCGCCTGCCCGGAACGAACTCGGAACAGTCGGGAACCTCCACACAGCGAAGTCAGCGCCATTCACCCGGTGGGCAAACCGCCAAACCCCTGGCGCGTCAGGCTACAATTCGCGGCTGTAACCGTCCCCCCACCGACCGGGCGCCGCGAAGCCTGCCCGGTCCTTGTATTGGCGCCCCACCATGCCTTCTGCCCAGACCGCCGCCGAACGCATCGCGGCACTTCGCAGCGAGATCGATGCACACAACTACCGCTACTACGTGCTGGACGAACCCAGCGTGCCGGATGCGGAATACGATCGCCTGTTCCAGGAGCTGAGGGCGCTCGAGGCGGAGCATCCCGAGCTGGTCACGCCCGAATCCCCGACCCAGCGGGTCGGCGGCGAGGCGCTCGCGGCCTTCGGCCAGGTACGGCACGAAGTGCCCATGCTCAGCCTGGGCAACGCCTTCGAGGAGCAGGAACTGCTCGACTTCGACCGGCGGGTGCGCGAAGGCCTGGACCTGCCCGCCGGCGATCTGTTCGCCGAGGGCGTGTCCATCGAGTACAGCTGCGAGCCCAAGCTCGACGGCCTGGCGGTCAGCCTGCTGTATGAGAACGGCCACCTGGTGCGCGGCGCGACGCGCGGCGACGGCAGTGTCGGCGAGGACATCACCGCCAACGTGCGCACGGTGCGCAACATCCCGCTCAGGCTGCAGGGCGAGGGCTGGCCGCCGGTGCTGGAGGTGCGCGGCGAGATCTACATGACCAAGGCCGGGTTCGAGGCGCTCAACGCCCGGCAGCTCGAGGCCGGCGGCAAGCCCTTCGCCAACCCGCGCAACGCCGCGGCCGGCAGCCTGCGCCAGCTCGATCCGCGCATTACCGCGTCGCGCCCGCTCGAGCTCTGCGCCTACGGCGTCGGGCGCAGCGACGGTGGGTTGCCGGACACCCACATCGGCATTCTCAACGCCCTGAGAGGCTGGGGCCTGCCCATCAGCCGTGAGTTGAGGCTGGCGCGTGGCGTGGGCGAGTGCCTTGATTATTACCGGGCGATCGGCGAGAAGCGCGACAGTCTGCCCTACGAGATCGACGGCGTGGTGTTCAAGGTCAACGCCACCGCCCAGCAGCGTGAGCTCGGCTTCCGTGCCCGCGAGCCGCGCTGGGCGATCGCCCACAAGTTTCCCGCGCGCGAGGAGATCACCGAGCTGCTCGGCGTCGAGTTCCAGGTCGGCCGCACCGGCGCCATCACCCCGGTGGCGCGGCTCCGGCCGGTGCAGGTAGCTGGCGTGACCGTGTCCAACGCCACCCTGCACAACATGGACGAGGTGGCGCGGCTCGGCGTGATGATCGGCGATACCGTCATCGTCCGCCGCGCCGGCGACGTGATTCCGCAGATCCTCGGCGTGGTCGCCGAACGCCGGCCGGCCGATGCCCGGCCGGTGCACGTGCCGGAGCAGTGCCCGGTGTGCGGCTCCGACGTCGAGCGCACGCAACTGGTCAAGCGTGGCAAGGGCCGCGAGACGATCAGCGAAGGCTCGATCTACCGCTGCGTCGGGCGCCTGGCCTGCCAGGCGCAGCTCAAGCAGGCGATCATCCATTTCGTCTCTCGCCGGGCGATGGACATCGACGGACTCGGCGACAAGATCGTCGAACAGCTGGTCGATCGAGGGCTGGTGAACTCGCCGGCCGACCTCTACGCGCTGACCCACGAGCAGGTGCTCGGCCTGGAAGGCTTCGCCGAGATTTCCACCCGCAATCTGCTGGGCGCCATCGGGGCGAGCAAACGCCCGACGCTGGCGCGCTTCATCTATGCACTGGGCATTCCCGACGTCGGCGAGGAAACCGCCAAGCTGCTCGCCCGCGCGCTGGGGGCGCTGGCGCGTATCCAGGAGGCGCTGCCGGAGGTGCTGACCTACCTGCCCGACGTCGGCCTGGAAGTGGCGCACGAGATCCACAGCTTCTTCCAGGACGACCACAACCGGCAAGTCATCCGCCAGCTGCTCGAGCGAGGCATCGAGTTGCAGGGCGAGACCGAGCTGCACCCGGAATTCGCCGCCACCGCCACGCTGGCGGACCTGCTCGCCAAGCTGAACATTCCCTTCATCGCCAGCACCGGCGCCCAGCGCCTGGCGGCGCGCTTCGGTTCGCTGGAGGCGATCATCGCGGCGGACTGGCTGGATCTGCGCCAGGTCGAGCGACTCAACGAGAAGGCCGCCCGGGCGCTGCGGGACTACTTCGACAACCCCGAACAGGCGGCCTACGCGCGCGCCGTGGAAGCGCAGCTGCGCGCGTTCGGCATGCACTGGGAAAGCGAGCGCAAGGTGGCGGCGGGCCTGCCGTTGAGCGGTCAGACCTGGGTGCTGACCGGCACCCTGGAGACCATGACGCGCGACGAGGCGAAGGCACGCCTGGAAGCGCTGGGCGCGAAGGTGTCCGGCTCGGTGTCGGCGAAGACCAGCTGCGTGGTGGCCGGGCCGGGGGCGGGCTCGAAGCTGGCGAAGGCCTCGGAACTGGGTGTCAGGGTGATGGACGAGGACGCCTTTCTGAGCGCCCTGCAAACGTTCGGCGGGTGATCCGGCCGGGGGCGAAACCATCGTCGTCCCCCAGCCCGGGCGTATCAGCGATATTCGCAGAGGTAGGCGGTGTCGCGCGCTACCTTCAGCTTGAACTTGCTGTTCGCCGCGACGGTGAACTCGCTGCCGGTCTCGAAGGTTTCCCAGGTGTCGCTGCCAGGCAGCAGTACATCGAGACGGCCGCTGACGACGTGCATGATTTCCTTCTGGCTGGTGCCGAACTCGTATTCACCGGGCGCCATGACGCCGATGGTCGCCGGGCCGGCTTCCATGTCGAAAGCGATGGATTTCACGGTGCCGTCGAAGTATTCGTTGACCTTGAACATGCGCGGGTTCCAAGACTTTGAAAAAGGGGGCGACAAGTATGCCGAAGCCGCGCGGAGGCGTCATCCGCGTGGAGAGGAGTGGCTCGGCGGGCTGGCGGCATCATGCCGTCCGACATCTTCGACGACGCACCGGTGCAGCATCGTCGCCGTCCCATTATCATGCGCGCCAACCGTACGCTGAGGCTTCGATTACCCATGAAGTGTCGCCCTGGTTGTGGTGCCTGCTGCATCGCGCCGTCCATTTCCACGCCCATTCCCGGCATGCCCGGAGGCAAGCCAGCCGGGGTGCGCTGCATTCACCTGACGGCGCATCAGCTTTGCGCCCTGTTCGGGCTGCCGGAGCGGCCGGCGGTCTGTAGCGCGTTCCGGGCGGACCCGGAGGTCTGTGGCGACAGCGCCGATGCGGCGATCCGGCTGCTGGGCTGGCTGGAGGAGGCGACCTCGGGCGAGCCGGCGGTTGCCTGCTGATACAGCTGGAGCGACCTGTTCCTTTTATATACCGGGTTGGCGGTGAGGTTAGGGAGCAGGGCTGTTTTCCCTCACCCTGACCCTCTCCCGGAGGGAGAGGGGATGGCTCCGGTACAGGGTTTCGCCTTTTCCTTGGGGAGAGGGCTGGGGTGAGGGGCCGGCTTGCATGCAGGCGAATGGCGGCTGTCAATGGTCCAATAAAAAAGGCTACCCATCGGTAGCCTTTTTTCGTTGCCCGGGTTTCAGCGCGGCAGGTCGCGCTGGGTCGGGCCGGTGTACAGCTGGCGCGGGCGGCCGATCTTGTAGGGGCCGGAGAGCATTTCCTTCCAGTGCGAGATCCAGCCGACGGTACGGGCGAGGGCGAAGATCACGGTGAACATGCTGGTCGGAATGCCGATCGCCTTCAGGATGATGCCGGAGTAGAAGTCGACGTTCGGGTACAGGTTGCGCTCGACGAAGTACGGGTCGTTGCGCGCGATCTCCTCGAGCTTCATCGCCAGTTCGAGCTGCGGGTCGTTGATACCCAGCTCGGCGAGCACCTCGTCGCAGGTCTGCTTCATGACCTTGGCGCGCGGATCGAAGTTCTTGTAGACGCGGTGACCGAAGCCCATCAGCTTGAACGGGTCGTCCTTGTCTTTGGCCTTGGCGACGAATTTCTCGATGTTCGAGACATCGCCGATCTCGTCCAGCATGTTCAGCACCGCTTCGTTGGCGCCGCCGTGAGCGGGGCCCCAGAGCGCGGCGATGCCGGCGGCGATGCAGGCGAACGGGTTGGCGCCGGAGGAACCGGCCAGGCGGACGGTCGAGGTGGAAGCGTTCTGCTCGTGGTCGGCGTGGAGGATGAAGATACGGTCCATCGCCTTGGCCAGCACCGGGCTGATCGGTTTGATCTCGCACGGGGTGTTGAACATCATGTGCAGGAAGTTTTCCGCGTAATCGAGGTCGTTGCGCGGGTACATCATGGGCTGGCCCATGGAGTACTTGTAGACCATCGCGGCCATGGTCGGCATCTTGGCGACCAGGCGCATCGCGGAGATGTCGCGATGGTGGGGGTCATTGATGTCGAGCGAGTCGTGATAGAAGGCGGAGAGGGCGCCGACCACGCCGCACATGATCGCCATCGGGTGGGCGTCGCGGCGGAAACCGTTGAGGAAGGTCTTGAGCTGCTCGTGAACCATGGTGTGGTTCTTGATCGAGCTGACGAAGGCTTCTTTCTGCTGGGCATCCGGCAGTTCACCGTTGAGCAGCAGGTAACAGGTCTCGAGGTAGTCGGATTTCTCGGCGAGCTGCTCGATGGGATAGCCGCGGTGCAGCAGCACGCCCTTGTCCCCATCGATGTAGGTGATCTTCGACTCGCAGGAGGCGGTCGACATGAATCCAGGATCGAAAGTGAAGTGACCCGTGGCGGTCAGCCCTCTCACGTCGATTACATCAGGCCCTACGGTGCCGGTTAAAACAGGCAGTTCGACGGGGGCTGCGCCCTCGATGATCAACTGCGCTTTCTTGTCAGCCATGTACGGCCTCCTGTTTATGCTTGGAATCATCAACAGCCCCCCACGCAGGGCCCGCATCACTATAGAGACATAAATCTCAAAGTCAATTTGCCACAGGGGGTGCCGCCAGGGCCTTCGCAGAGCGTCTGCAAGGGGCGCAAGGGCGGATATTCCAGCTATATAAACAGTGGCTGCAATCAACCTTTGGTGGCACTTCACCACATTGTCATTAGCCACCTAACTGTCTATACTCGGCGACCGACCGCCAGGGGCCTCTAGCGCCGATAATCAAAAGGCTGTCACTCGTGGGTAGCGGGTGCCGCAAGGTGCTCTTCCCAACAACTTTGCCCAGCGTCTCGGGGCTCTCAAGTGTGAAAAAAGCCGTGAAAAGCCAACGACCTGTAAACCTAGACCTTAGGACCATCAAGCTCCCCATCACTGCCTACACATCGATCCTTCACCGTGTGTCGGGGGTCATCCTTTTCCTCGGTATTGCCTTGCTCCTGCTGGCGCTGGATACCTCGCTCTCTTCCGAAGAAGGGTTCGCGACGGTCCAGGCCTATCTGGGCAGTCCGCTGGTCAAGCTGGTGATCTGGGCGCTGCTGTCCGCACTGCTGTATCACCTGGTGGCCGGCATCCGCCACCTGATCATGGACACCGGCCATGGCGAGACGCTGCAAGGCGGCAAGCTGGGTTCGAAGATCGTCCTCGTCGTTTCGGCGGTCCTGATTGTTCTGGCTGGAGTCTGGGTATGGTAACCAACGTCACGAATTTCTCGCGCTCGGGTCTCTACGACTGGATGGCGCAGCGCGTTTCCGCCGTGGTGCTGGCGGTCTACTTCCTTTTTCTGCTTGGTTACCTGGTCGTCAATCCGGGGCTCGACTACGCACAGTGGCACGGCCTGTTCTCCAGCAGCTGGATGCGGATCTTCAGCCTGCTCGCCCTCGTCGCACTCGCGGTGCACGCCTGGGTCGGCATGTGGACCATCTCGACCGACTATCTGACCAACATGGCGATCGGCAAATGGGCCACCGCCGTACGTTTTCTCTTCCAGGCAATCTGCGGCATCGCGATGTTCGCGTTCTTCGTCTGGGGTGTGCAGATTCTTTGGGGTTTCTGAGTAATGGCTAATATCCGTACGCTTTCCTTCGACGCCATCATCGTCGGTGGCGGTGGCGCCGGCATGCGCGCTGCCCTCCAACTGGCCCAGTCCGGCCACAAGACGGCGGTCGTCACCAAGGTGTTCCCGACCCGCTCGCACACCGTATCGGCCCAGGGCGGCATCACCTGCGCCATCGCTTCGGCGGACCCGAACGACGACTGGCGCTGGCACATGTACGACACCGTGAAGGGGTCGGACTACATCGGCGACCAGGACGCCATCGAATACATGTGCTCGGTCGGCCCGGAAGCGGTCTTCGAGCTCGAGCACATGGGCCTGCCGTTCTCCCGTACCGAGCAGGGCCGCATCTACCAGCGCCCGTTCGGCGGCCAGTCGAAGGACTTCGGCAAGGGCGGCCAGGCGGCGCGCACCTGCGCGGCGGCCGACCGGACCGGTCACGCGCTGCTGCACACGCTCTACCAGGGCAACATGAAGAACAACACCGTGTTCCTCAACGAGTGGTACGCGGTGGACCTGGTGAAGAACCAGGATGGCGCCATCGTCGGCATCATCGCCATCTGCATCGAGAACGGCGAGACCGTCTACATCCGCTCCAAGGCCACGGTGCTGGCCACCGGCGGCGCCGGACGGATCTACGCCTCCACCACCAACGCGCTGATCAACACCGGTGACGGTGTCGGCATGGCGCTGCGTGCTGGCGTGCCGGTCCAGGACATCGAGATGTGGCAGTTCCACCCGACCGGCATCGCCGGCGCCGGCGTGCTGGTGACCGAAGGTTGCCGCGGCGAGGGTGGCTACCTGATCAACGCCCACGGCGAGCGTTTCATGGAGCGCTACGCGCCGAACGCCAAGGATCTCGCCGGTCGCGACGTGGTTGCGCGTTCCATGGTCAAGGAAGTGATCGCCGGCAACGGCGTGGGTCCCGACAAGGATCACGTGCTGCTCAAGCTCGACCACCTCGGCGAGGAAGTGCTGCACAGCCGCCTGCCGGGCATCTGCGAACTGTCCAAGACCTTCGCCCACGTCGACCCGGTCGTGGCGCCGATCCCGGTCATCCCGACCTGCCATTACATGATGGGTGGCATCGCCACCAACATCCATGGCCAGGCGATCACCCAGGACGCCAGCGGCAACGACCAGATCATCGAAGGCCTGTTCGCGGTCGGCGAAGTCGCCTGCGTTTCCGTTCACGGCGCCAACCGCCTGGGCGGCAACTCGCTGCTCGACCTGGTGGTGTTCGGCCGTGCCGCCGGCTTGCACCTGGAGAAGGCGCTCAAGGAAGGCATCGAGTATCGCAACGCCAGCGAAACCGACCTGGACGTGGCGCTCGGCCGCCTGGCCGGCCTCAACGGCCGTACCGATGGCGAAGACGTCGCACCGCTGCGCAAGGAACTGCAGAGCTGCATGCAGAACTACTTCGGCGTGTTCCGCACCGGCGAGTACATGCAGAAGGGCATCGCTCAGCTGGCCTCGCTGCGTGAGCGCATCGCCAACGTGAAGATCGCCGACAAGAGCCAGGCATTCAACACCGCGCGCATCGAAGCGCTCGAACTGCAGAACCTGCTCGAGGTGGCCGAGGCCACCGCCATCGCCGCCGAGACCCGCAAGGAATCCCGTGGCGCGCACGCTCGCGAAGACTTCGAAGAGCGTGACGACGAGAACTGGCTGTGCCACACCCTCTACTTCCCGGGTGAGAAGCGCGTAGCCAAGCGTGCCGTGAACTTCGCTCCGAAGACGGTTCCGGCATTCGAGCCCAAGGTTCGGACTTATTAAGGGTCACCGATATGTTGCAAGTCAGTGTTTATCGCTATAACCCCGAACAGGACGAAAAGCCGTTCATGCAGGAGTTCCAGGTCGATACCGACGGTAAAGACCTGATGGTTCTTGACGTGCTGGCGCTGATCAAGGAGCAGGATCAGGGGTTCTCCTATCGTCGCTCCTGCCGTGAGGGGGTCTGTGGCTCCGACGGCATGAACATCAACGGCAAGAACGGCCTGGCCTGCATCACGGCGCTGTCGTCCGTGGTGAAGAACAACAAGCTGGTGATTCGCCCGCTGCCCGGCCTGCCGGTCATTCGTGACCTGGTGGTCGATATGGGCATCTTCTACAAGCAGTACGAGAAAGTTCGCCCGTACCTGCTGAACGATACACCGCCGCCGGCTATCGAACGTCTTCAGACGCCGGAGGACCGGGAAAAGCTCGACGGTCTGTACGAGTGCATCCTCTGCGCATGCTGCTCGACCAGCTGCCCGTCGTTCTGGTGGAACCCGGACAAGTTCCTCGGCCCCGCTGCGCTGCTGCAGGCCTACCGCTTCCTGGCCGACAGCCGCGACACCAAGACCGAAGAGCGTCTGGCGTCGATGGACGATCCGTTCAGCGTGTTCCGCTGCCGGGGCATCATGAACTGCGTGAGCGTGTGCCCGAAGGGATTGAACCCGACCAAGGCCATCGGTCATGTCCGGAACATGCTGCTGCAGAGTGGTACCTGATGGACGTGTCAGACCATGCGCCAGCTTGGCTTGACACCGTAACTGCTGCACCGTGACACCTGCGGCGCCGGAGCATTCCAGGCGCCGTAGTTTTAGCCGCAGCCTTCGCCCAAAAAGCGGGGCTGCGCATCGAAATTGATGACCAGCAGGGGCACCCGGGTCATTACCCGGGCTACCAGTGCGGTTGGAGTGGCTTTACCTGAGTCGCTGCCAGAACTTAGGAAGGCACCTGCAAACGTTGCCGGTGGTGTCCCCTTATCGAGGGTGACCGAGCATGCAAGAAAGCGTAATGCAGCGCATGTGGAACAGCGCACACCTGTCCGGTGGTAACGCTGCCTATGTGGAAGAGCTCTACGAGCTTTACCTGCACGACCCGAACGCTGTGCCAGAGGAGTGGCGCACCTACTTCCAGAAGCTGCCTGCCGACGGCAGCACGGCGACCGACGTGTCGCATTCGACCATTCGCGATCACTTCGTCCTGCTCGCCAAGAACCAGCGCCGCGCGCAGCCGGTTTCGGCCGGTAGCGTCAGCAGTGAGCACGAGAAGAAGCAGGTCGAAGTTCTGCGCCTGATCCAGGCCTACCGCATGCGTGGTCATCAGGCTGCTCAGCTCGACCCCCTCGGGCTGCAGCAGCGTCCGGTGCCGGCTGATCTCTCGATCAACCACTACGGGCTGACCGACGCCGATTTCGATACCGTATTCCGCACGGGCGACCTGGCCTTCGGCAAGGACGAGGCTACCTTGCGCGAGATCCATCAGGCGCTGCAAGAGACATATTGCCGCACCATCGGCGCTGAATACACGCACATCGTCGATTCCGAGCAGCGCAGCTGGTTCCAGCAGCGCCTGGAAAGCGTGCGTGGCCGTCCGACCTACTCGGCGGAGGTCAAGAGCCACCTGCTCGAGCGCCTGACCGCGGCCGAGGGCCTGGAAAAGTACCTCGGCACCAAGTACCCGGGCACCAAGCGTTTCGGCCTGGAAGGCGGCGAGAGCCTGATCCCGCTGCTGGACGAGGTGATCCAGCGCACCGGTTCCTACGGCACCAAGGAAGTGGTGATCGGCATGGCCCACCGCGGCCGCCTCAACGTGCTGGTCAACACCTTCGGCAAGAACCCGCGCGACCTCTTCGACGAGTTCGAGGGCAAGAAGGTCGAAGGCCTGAGCTCCGGCGACGTGAAGTACCACCAGGGGTTCTCCTCGAACGTGATGACCCGCGGCGGGGAAGTGCACCTCGCGCTGGCGTTCAACCCGTCGCACCTGGAAATCGTCTCCCCGGTGGTCGAGGGTTCGGTGCGCGCGCGCCAGGACCGTCGTGCCGATCCGGTCGGCGACAAGGTGCTGCCGGTGACCATCCACGGCGACGCGGCCTTCGCCGGCCAGGGCGTGGTGATGGAAACCTTCCAGATGTCGCAGACGCGCGGCTATCGCACGGGCGGCACCATCCGCATCGTGATCAACAACCAGGTCGGCTTCACCACCAGCCGCCAGGAAGATGCGCGCTCGACCGAATACGCCACCGACGTGGCCAAGATGATCCAGGCGCCGATCTTCCACGTGAACGGCGACGACCCGGAAGCGGTGCTGTTCGTCACCCAGCTGGCGGTCGACTACCGCATGCAGTTCAAGCGCGACGTGGTGATCGACCTGGTGTGCTACCGCCGCCGCGGTCACAACGAAGCGGACGAGCCGAGCGGCACCCAGCCGCTGATGTACCAGAAGATCGCCAAGCACCCGACCACCCGCGAGCAGTACGCGGACAACCTGATCAAGGGCGGCGTGCTGTCGACCGATCAGGTGCAGGCACGGGTCGACGAGTACCGCGATGCGCTGGACAACGGCCTGCACGTGGTCAAGAGCCTGGTGAAGGAGCCGAACAAGGAGTTGTTCGTCGACTGGCGCCCGTACCTCGGCCACGCCTGGACCGCACGTCACGACACCCGCTTCGACCTGAAGACGCTGCAGGAACTGTCCGCCAAGCTGCTGGAGATCCCGGAAGGCTTCGTGGTGCAGCGGCAGGTCACCAAGATCCTCGAAGACCGCCAGAAGATGGGCGTCGGCGCGCTGCCGATCAACTGGGGCTATGCCGAGACCATGGCCTACGCCACTCTGCTGTTCGAGGGGCATCCGATCCGCATCACCGGTCAGGACGTCGGCCGCGGCACCTTCTCGCACCGCCATGCGGCGCTGCACAACCAGAAGGACGGCAGCACCTATCTGCCGCTGCAGCACCTGTTCGAGAGGCAGCCGCGCTTCGATCTGTACGATTCCTTCCTCTCCGAGGAGGCGGTGCTGGCCTTCGAGTACGGCTACGCGACCACCACGCCGAATGCACTGGTGGTCTGGGAAGCGCAGTTCGGTGACTTCGCCAACGGCGCCCAGGTGGTGATCGACCAGTTCATCACCAGCGGCGAGCACAAGTGGGGCCGTCTCTGCGGCCTGACCATGCTGCTGCCGCACGGCTACGAAGGGCAGGGCCCGGAGCATTCCTCCGCGCGCCTGGAGCGCTACCTGCAGCTGTGCGCCGAGCACAACATCCAGGTCTGCGTGCCGACCACGCCGGCTCAGGTCTACCACATGCTGCGCCGCCAGGTGATCCGCCCGCTGCGCAAGCCGCTGGTGGCGCTGACGCCCAAGTCGCTGCTGCGTCACAAGCAGGCGATCTCGACGCTCGAGGACCTGACCCAGGGTTCGTTCCAGACGGTCATCGGCGAAGTGGATCAGCTCGATCCGGCCAAGGTCGACCGGGTAGTCCTGTGCAGCGGCAAGGTCTACTACGATCTGCTGGACAAGCGCCGCAACGAAGGGCGGGACGACACGGCGATCATCCGCATCGAGCAGCTGTACCCGTTCCCGGAAGACGATCTGGCCGAGGCCCTCGCGCCGTATCAGAACCTGCAGCACATCGTCTGGTGTCAGGAAGAGCCGATGAACCAGGGCGCCTGGTATCCGAGCCAGCATCACATGCGGCGTGTCGCCAGCGCTCACAAGAAGGGCCTGTTCCTCGAGTATGCCGGCCGCGACGCTTCCGCCGCACCGGCGGTCGGTTATGCCTCCATGCATGCCGAGCAACAGGAAAAGCTCCTGCAGGACGCGTTCACCGTTTAATCCATTCATGTCCGGTGGCCGCGCCTGTGCGGCCCCGGCATAGAAACAGAGTCAAAAGGACCCCTGATAATGGCCATCGAGATCAAAGCTCCTACCTTCCCCGAATCGGTCGCCGACGGCACCGTAGCCACCTGGCACAAGAAGCCCGGCGAAGCCGTCAAGCGTGACGAACTGATCGTCGACATCGAGACCGACAAGGTAGTGATGGAAGTGCTGGCCGAAGCGGACGGCGTGCTGTCCGAAATCGTCAAGAACGAAGGCGACACCGTGCTCAGCGGCGAGCTGCTCGGCAAGCTGGAGGCCGGCGCCACCGCCGCCCAGGCGCCGGCCCAGGCTGCCGCTCCGGCACAGGCCGAAGCACCCGCTGCCGCCCCGGCTGCGGCCGACTCCGGTGAAGAGCCGATCCTCGCGCCGGCCGCGCGCAAGCTCGCCGAAGAGAACGGCATCGATCCGAACAGCCTCCGCGGCACCGGCAAGGGCGGCCGCGTGACCAAGGAAGACGTGGTCGCCGCCGTCGAAGCCAAGAAGAGCGGCGCCGCGGCGCCGGCCGCCAAGCCGGCCGCTCCGGCTGCCGCAGCCCCGATGTTCGCCGCCGGCGACCGCACCGAGAAGCGCGTACCGATGACCCGCCTGCGCGCCAAGGTGGCCCAGCGTCTGGTCGAGGCTCAGCAGTCCATGGCGATGCTGACCACCTTCAACGAAGTGAACATGAAGCCGATCATGGAGCTTCGTTCGAAGTACAAGGACCTGTTCGAGAAGACCCACAACGGCGTGCGCCTGGGCTTCATGTCCTTCTTCGTCAAGGCCGCGACCGAAGCGCTCAAGCGCCAGCCGGGCGTGAACGCCTCGATCGATGGCACCGACGTCGTCTACCACGGCTACCAGGACATCGGCGTGGCCGTTTCCAGCGACCGCGGCCTTGTGGTACCGGTGCTGCGTAACGCCGAGCACATGAGCCTGGCCGAGATCGAGGGCACCATTTCCGACTTCGGCAAGAAGGCCAAGGCCGGCAAGCTGACCATCGAGGACATGACCGGCGGCACCTTCACCATCTCCAACGGTGGTGTGTTCGGTTCGCTGCTGTCGACGCCGATCGTCAACCCGCCGCAGACCGCCATCCTCGGCATGCACAAGATTCAGGAGCGCCCGATGGCCGTCAACGGCCAGGTCGTGATCCTGCCGATGATGTACCTGGCGCTGTCCTACGACCACCGTCTGATCGATGGCAAGGAAGCGGTCACCTTCCTGGTCACCATGAAGGACCTGCTGGAAGATCCGGCACGTCTGCTGCTGGATATCTAAGTAAGCCGCTGCAGGCGGCAGGCTGCAGGCTGCAGGGCGTTCGCCGCTCCAGCCTGCAGCCTGGGGCCTGCAGCCTGAAGCCGCCTTTATCAGAGGATTCCCTATGAGCGACAAATTCGACGTGATCGTCATCGGCGCCGGCCCCGGCGGCTATGTGGCGGCCATCCGCGCGGCCCAGCTGGGCCTGAAGACCGCCTGCATCGAGAAGTACCAGGGCAAGGAAGGCAAGACCGCGCTGGGCGGCACCTGCCTGAACGTCGGCTGCATTCCCTCCAAGGCGCTGCTGGACAGCTCCTACAAGTTCCACGAGGCCCACGAGAGCTTCAAGGTCCATGGCATCAGCACCGGCGACGTCAAGATGGACGTCCCGACCATGGTCGCGCGCAAGGACCAGATCGTCAAAAACCTCACCGGCGGTGTCGCCGCGCTGCTCAAGGCCAACGGCGTGACCCTGTTCGAGGGCCACGGCAAGCTGCTGGCCGGCAAGCAGGTCGAAGTGACCGGCCTTGACGGCAACACCCAGACCCTGGCGGCAGAGAACGTGATCCTGGCTTCCGGCTCCAAGCCGGTCGAGATTCCGCCGGCCCCGATCGACCAGCAGGTCATCCTCGATTCCACCGGCGCGCTGGACATCCAGAGCGTACCGGCTCGCCTGGGCGTGATCGGCGCGGGCGTGATCGGCCTGGAACTGGGTTCGGTCTGGTCCCGCCTGGGTTCCGAGGTGACCGTCATCGAGGCGATGGACAAGTTCCTGCCGGCTGCCGACGAGCAGATCGCCAAAGAAGGTCTGAAGGTTCTCACCAAGCAGGGCCTGAAGATCCTCATGGGTGCCCGCGTCACTGGCACCGAGGTGAAGGGCAGCGAAGTGACCGTCAGCTTCACCGACGCCAACGGCGAGCAGAAGCAGACTTTCGACAAGCTGATCGTCGCGGTCGGTCGTCGCCCGGTCACCACCGATCTGCTGGCCGCCGACAGCGGCGTGGATCTCGACGAGCGCGGCTTCATCTTCGTCGACGACTACTGCGCGACCAGCGTGCCGGGCGTGTACGCCATCGGTGACGTGGTGCGTGGCGCGATGCTGGCGCACAAGGCCTCGGAAGAGGGCGTGATGGTCGCCGAGCGCATCGCCGGCCACAAGGCGCAGATGAACTACGACCTGATTCCGTCGGTCATCTACACCCATCCGGAAATCGCATGGGTCGGCAAGTCCGAGCAGGCGCTGAAGGCCGAAGGCGTGGAAATCAACGTCGGCACCTTCCCGTTCGCGGCCAGCGGTCGCGCGATGGCGGCCAACGACACCGCCGGTCTGGTCAAGGTCATCGCCGACGCCAAGACCGACCGCGTGCTCGGTGTCCACGTGATCGGCCCGAGCGCCGCGGAACTGGTGCAGCAGGGCGCCATCGGCATGGAATTCGGCACCAGTGCCGAGGACCTCGGCATGATGGTCTTCTCGCACCCGACGCTGTCCGAGGCGCTGCACGAGGCGGCGCTGGCGGTCAACGGTCATGCGATCCATGTGGCCAACCGCAAGAAACGCTAAAACTGTAAGAGCATCGGCGGCCTGCCGGGGAGTAGCGGTAGGCCGTTCGACTGTCGGTCCGGCAGTCATCACGGGGCGCTGAAGGATCAGGCGGCATCAGGAACAGGGACGCGACCGGCCGGGTATCGCCCCGCCGGCAGCGGAACCGCCTGCTGTTGGCTCTTTCCGGGTCCTAAGGTGGCGCGGCGTACACGCAGCGCCGAAATGCGCAATACCAACGAAGACGGTAGAAAAGCATGAATCTCCACGAATATCAGGGTAAGCAGCTGTTCGCTGAATACGGCCTGCCCGTATCCAAGGGTTACGCAGTGGACACCCCCGAGGAAGCCGCAGAAGCCTGCGACAAGATCGGCGGTGACATGTGGGTGGTCAAGGCTCAGGTCCACGCCGGTGGCCGGGGCAAGGCGGGCGGCGTGAAGCTGGTCAAGAGCAAGGACGAGGCCAAGGCCTTCGCCGCTCAGTGGCTTGGCAAGCGCCTGGTGACCTACCAGACGGACGCCAACGGCCAGCCGGTCAGCAAGATCCTGGTCGAATCCTGCACCGACATCGACAAGGAGCTGTACCTCGGCGCCGTGGTCGATCGTTCCAGCCGTCGCATCGTCTTCATGGCTTCGACCGAGGGTGGCGTGGAGATCGAGAAGGTCGCCCACGAGACTCCCGAGAAGATCCTCAAGGCCACCATCGACCCACTGGTCGGCGCGCAGCCATTCCAGGGCCGTGAACTGGCGTTCAAGCTGGGCCTGCAGGGCGACCAGATCAAGCAGTTCGTGCACATCTTCACCGGCCTCGCCAAGCTGTTCCAGGACTACGACCTGGCCCTGCTGGAAATCAACCCGCTGGTGATCAAGAAGGACGGCAACCTGCACTGCCTGGACGCCAAGATCAACATCGACGGCAACGCCATGTACCGCCAGCCGAAGCTGCGCGCGATGCACGACCCGTCGCAGGACGACGCCCGTGAAGCCCACGCGCAGAAGTTCGAACTGAACTACGTCGCGCTGGAAGGCAACATCGGCTGCATGGTCAACGGTGCCGGCCTGGCCATGGGCACCATGGACATCGTCAACCTGCACGGCGGCAAGCCGGCCAACTTCCTGGACGTCGGTGGCGGCGCGACCAAGGAGCGGGTGACCGAAGCGTTCAAGATCATCCTGTCCGACAGCAACGTGAAGGCCGTTCTGGTGAACATCTTCGGCGGCATCGTCCGTTGCGACATGATCGCCGAAGGCATCATCGGCGCGGTGAAGGAAGTCGGCGTGAAAGTGCCGGTGGTCGTCCGCCTAGAAGGCAACAACGCGGAGCTGGGCGCCAAGGTCCTGGCCGAAAGCGGTCTGAACATCATCGCGGCAACCAGCCTGACCGACGCTGCCCAGCAAGTCGTCAAGGCCGCGGAGGGTAAGTAATGAGCGTCCTGATCAACAAAGACACCAAAGTCATCTGCCAGGGTTTCACCGGAAGCCAGGGCACCTTCCATAGCGAACAGGCCATCGCCTACGGCACCCAGATGGTCGGCGGCGTGACCCCCGGCAAGGGCGGCACCACCCACCTCGGCCTGCCGGTGTTCAACACCGTCAAGGAGGCGGTCGAAGCCACCGGCGCCGACGCCTCGGTGATCTACGTTCCGGCTCCGTTCTGCAAGGATTCCATCCTCGAAGCGGCCTTCGGCGGCATCAAGCTGATCGTCTGCATCACCGAAGGCATCCCGACCCTCGACATGCTGGACGCCAAGGTCAAGTGCGACGAACTGGGCGTACGCCTGATCGGCCCGAACTGCCCGGGCGTGATCACCCCCGGTGAGTGCAAGATCGGCATCATGCCCGGTCACATCCACCTGCCGGGCAAGGTCGGCATCGTGTCGCGTTCCGGCACCCTGACCTACGAAGCCGTGAAGCAGACCACCGACGCCGGCTTCGGCCAGTCCACCTGCGTGGGCATCGGCGGCGACCCGATTCCGGGTTCGAACTTCATCGACATCCTGAAGCTGTTCCAGGAAGACCCGCAGACCGAAGCCATCGTGATGATCGGCGAGATCGGCGGTTCGGCCGAGGAAGAGGCCGCGGCCTACATCAAGGCCAACGTCACCAAGCCCGTCGTGTCCTACATCGCCGGTGTCACCGCACCGCCCGGAAAGCGCATGGGCCATGCCGGCGCCATCATCTCCGGCGGCAAGGGCACTGCCGACGAGAAGTTCGCTGCGCTGCAGGACGCCGGTGTGAAGACCGTGCGTTCGCTGGCCGACATCGGCAAGGCACTGGCCGAGCTGACCGGCTGGGAAATGAAGAAGGCCTGATCGCCAGCCTTCGCGTTAAAGGCCACCCTCGGGTGGCCTTTTCGTTTTGCGGCCCCGGGCCGCACCGATTTCTTCAGGGAGGCGGCCCGCCTGGCGCGCCTTCCGGCTGTACGGAACGTTCATGACTCGCTTGAAACCGCTGGACCTGCTGGCACTGGGGTTCATGACCTTCGCGCTCTTTCTCGGCGCGGGCAACATCATCTTTCCGCCCGGTGCCGGGCTGCAGGCCGGTGACACCCTGTGGCGCGCCGCTGCCGGTTTCCTCATCACCGGCGTCGGCCTGCCGCTGCTGACGGTGGTCGCCATGGGCCGGGTCGGGGGAGGCATGGAGCGGCTCTGCGCGCCCATCGGCAAGTGGGCCGGCGCCACCTTCGCGGTGGCGGTCTACCTGGCCATCGGCCCGCTGTTCGCCACGCCGCGCACGGCCGTGGTGTCCTTCGAGATGGGCGTCGCGCCCTTTACCGCGAGCGCCTATGCACTGCCGGTCTACAGCGTGCTCTATTTCGCCGCGGTGCTGTTCCTCACGCTAAACCCCGGGGCGCTGGTCGACCGCGTCGGCAAGTTCATCACGCCGCTGCTGCTGGCCGGCCTGCTGGTGCTCGCCGGCGGGGCGCTGATCGCACCGCCGGGAGAGGTCGGCACGGCCGCGGCCGCCTATCGCTCGGCGCCCTTCGTCCAGGGCTTCCTGCAGGGCTACCTGACCATGGATACGCTGGGCGCGCTGGTGTTCGGCATCGTCATCGCGACGGCGATTCAGGACCGTGGCGTGACCGATCCGGGCCTGCTGACGCGTTACTCGGTGATCGCCGGGGTGATCGCAGCGGTCGGTCTGTCGCTGGTGTACCTGTCGCTGTTCCATCTAGGCGCCGGCAGCCAGTCGCTGGTCGGCACCGAGGCCGATGGCGTGCAGGTGCTCACCGGCTTCGTCCAGCACCGCTTCGGCACCGTCGGCAGCCTGCTGCTGAGCCTGGTGATCACGCTCGCCTGCCTGACCACGGCGGTGGGGCTGCTGACCGCCTGCGGCGAGTACTTCAGCCGCCTGCTGCCGGTTTCCTACCGGACGGTGGTCATCGCCTTCGCGCTGTTCAGCCTGGTGGTCGCCAATCAGGGGCTGAGCCAGCTCATCAGCGTTTCCGTGCCGGTGCTGGTCGGGCTCTATCCGCTGGCCATCGCGCTGGTGGCGCTGAGCCTGATGGATCGCCTGTGGCTGCGTCCACGCTACGTGTTCGTCCCGGTGATGGCGGTCACCCTGATCTTCGGCATCGCCGACGCGCTGACCGCGGCGGGCTGGAGCGATCGGGTGCCGGAGGTCTTCAAGCGCCTGCCGCTGGCCGACCAGGGGCTCGGCTGGGTCGTCCCCGCCCTGGTCGTCCTCGGCCTGGCGGTGGCCGTCGACCGCGCGAGCGTGCGCAAGCGGTCCGCCTGAACTGGATCGCTCCGCCCAGGCTGACCATAATCGGCACAGGTCCGAGGAAGGATTTGTCATGTTCGACCACACCCAGGCCCTGATCCACATCGTCGCGGTGCTCTGGTTCATCGCCTGCTGGGCCGGCTATAGCCGCTACGCCAACTACAAGGCCCGGACCACCGCGTGCCTGGCGAGCGTGCTGCACCTCTATCGAGAGGACTGGACGCGGCGGATGCTGCTGCGCGACAACCGCATCGCCGATGCCAACGTGATCGGCAACCTGGAGCGCAACGCGTCGTTTTTCGCCTCCAGCACCCTGATCATCCTGGCCGGCGTGCTGACCGTGCTCGGCGCCTCCGAGCGGGCGGTGTCGCTGCTGGCGGATCTGCCGTTCGCCGAGGAGCTGAGCCGCGGCTGGTCGGAGGTCAAGCTGCTGGGGCTGGCCTGCGTCTTCGTCTACGCCTTCTTCACCTTCAGCTGGTGCATGCGCCAGTACAACTTCGCCGCAGTGCTGCTCGGCTCGGCCCCCATGGTCGGCGAACGCAATGTCAGCGACCTGGAGCGCAAGGCCTTCGCCGAGCGGCTGGCGCGGGTGGTGTCGATGGCGGCGAACCAGTTCAACTTCGGCCTGCGCGCCTACTATTTCGGCATGGCCACGCTCGGCTGGTTCATCAACGCCTGGGTGTTCATGGCAGTCACCGCCGGCGTGGTGGTCATCCTCTACCGGCGCGAATTCCATTCCGACGTGCTCGAGGTGATGGTCTACACGCCCACTCCGGCGCCCGCGCCGCCGCCGGCACCCAGCCCGGCGGCCGAGCCGGCCAGGAGCGAGCCCTGAGGTCGCGCCCGCTCCGTCGTCCGCCCGAGGGGCCTGGCAGCAGGGGTTCGGCTATCATGCGCGGCTGTTTTCTTCTCCGCGCGGAGCCACGATGAGCGACAGCGACACTTCCATCCACGCACGCAGCGAGCGATTCCTCTCGATGCTGCGCCACTGCCAGGTCCTCGGCCTGCGCGTCGAGCATGCCGATCGCCAGGGACTGACCCTGCGCCTGCCGTACAGCGATCAACTGGTGGGCAATCCGGACACCGGCGTGATCCACGGCGGCGCCATCACCACGCTCATGGATACCACCTGCGGCATCTCCACCGCCTGCGTGCTGCCAGAATTCGAAATCTGCCCGACCCTGGACCTGCGCATCGACTACATGCACCCGGCCGAGCCGCACAAGGACGTGTTCGGCTTCGCCGAATGCTATCGCGTCACGCCAACCGTGATCTTCACCCGCGGGGTGGCCTACCAGACCAGCCGGGACGAGCCGATCGCGCACGTGGTCGGCGCCTTCATGCGCATGGGCAAGGCCGGGCGGGTCATGGACGCGGGCACGCGCGACGGAGGGCAGGGCGCATGAGCGAGAGAAAGCTCGACGAACTGGTGCGCCAGGCGCACGAGCGCAACGACTACGATGCGCTGATCAACCTCATCCCCTACGCCAAGCTGATCGGCATCGAATGCCTGCGCCTGGGCGACGAGATGGTGTTCCGCCTGCCGCAGAACGCCGACAACATCGGCAATCCGGTGCTTCCGGCGCTGCACGGAGGCGTGATCGCCGGCTTCATGGAGCACGCGGCGATGCTCCACCTGCTGATGTTCATGGGCTCGCCACATTTGCCCAAAATCATCGACTTCTCGATAGATTACCTGCGCGCCGGTCACTATCGTGACACCTTCGCTGCCTGCCAGGTCTGGCGCCAGGGGCGGCGGGTGGCCAATGTCGCCATCACCGCCTGGCAGACCCACCAGGCGGAACCCATCGCCACGGCGCGCTGCCACTTCAAGGTCGACGAGCCCTGAACCCGGGCAGGCAACGCCGTGCCGATCCATTGCACGAGAATAGAGAATGGATGCGTTGCTGATTCTGGGCGGGCTGCTGCTGATCCTGGCGGGGCTCGTGTGGCTGGTATGCCTGGCGTTCGATAGGAGCCCGCTGTGGGGCCTGGCGAGTCTGCTGCCGCCGCTGACCCTGCTGTTCGTCATCGGCCACTGGCGCGTGGCGCGCAAGGCGCTGGTGGTGGTCGGGCTCGGCTTCGTCCCGCTGGTGGTCGGCCTCTCGCTGCTGGCGAATCAGGACAGCGAGCGCTTCGCCCAACTGGTTTCCCTCAGGTGGCTGGACAGGCCCGAGCAGCCCGCGGCTGACGCGAACCCGATGCCGAGCGGGCGCCTGCAGGGGCAGCCGTTCCGCCCGCAGAGCGCCGAGCTGATCGGCGGCACGCTGCGTCTGCGCGAGGGCGAGGGGGTGTTCCCCCGACGGGAAATCGCCATCGACCTGGGGGCCCAGCCGGACGGTTCGCTGGCGCTCGACATCCTGCCGCAGGACCGGGGCGCCCTGCCGCAGGTACACATCGGCTGGCTGGAGGAGGGCAGCGAGCAACCCGAGGCGCGCCGTCTCGGGCATGGCTACACCCTGCACCTGGCGCTGGAGCGGGTGCCGCCCAATCGCCTGGTGGGTGACCTGCACCTGGTGCTGCCGCCGGATTTCGACACCCTGGTGAGCGGCCGGCTGGAAGCCTTCACCGACCGCCTGCGCTATCGCGACGGACAGATCGACCGGCACCACGATTCGCGCGACACGCTCGCCTACGTGCTCGGCGATTACCTGCAGCGCCGCTTCAGCACCCGCGACGTACGGCTGGAGCCCTTGCCCCCGGTGGCCTGGCCGACGAGCCGGGTGCAGCTGTCGGTGACGGCACGCGTCGCCGGCAAGGAGCAAACCTTAGACCTCGGCCTGGCCAAGGGGGAGCAGGGCTGGGAGGTGGTCGGCGACCATTACGCGGCCCTGCCCGAGGTGGCGCCCGGGCCGGTCGCGAAGGTCGCCGCGCCGGTCGCGCCGCCGAAGGCGCCGGCGCCCGCCGTGGCCGACCTGGTGCAGGATTTCTCGCTCGAACGCCTGCTCGCCCAGCCCGCGCAGTATCGCTACAAGCGCGTGCGCGCCCACACCGAGCGCGGCGGCGTGGCCGAGGGGCGTTTCGAGGGGCTCGATGCCGAAGGGCGGTTGAGCATCCTGCGCTTGCTCAAGGGGCCGGGGGCGGCGGTGTATCAGCTGGCGCCGGGGGAGATCGTGTTGCTCGAGTTGATCGAGCCCTGATTGGAAGGGGCGGCCCGTCCTTCTATGAGCGGGCATAACGCTTTGCGCGGCACGAACGACAGGTTGCGCCTTGCACGGCGCGTCACTGTTTCTTGTCTGCGGATAGCCGCCCGGGCCAGAAAAAGTGACCAAGAAGAAGGCCACACCGACATCCGGGGTCAGGCCGCTACGTGCCTTGACTCCCCTCTCTCCGGCGTGGCTGACACGGGCACGCACCTTTGGCCCCTTGAGGCACATGGCTCCCGAAGAAATCGCCCCGAGGTCGGGCCTCCCACAAAAGCGGCCTGTCACACCCATCCTGTGGGAGGCGCGCCCCCGCGGCGATGCAGGCCGCTGACCTGCCCGAAACCACAGTTCCCCATTACCGGCTCCGAAAACCTTCGAAGCCTTGAAATCCCCATCGCCGGCCCCATCTGCGTGTCATCGCCGCACTGCGGCAGTGCCCTCGACCACGTGGAGTTCTATGACGATGAGTGTGGAAACTCAAAAACAAACCCTGGGCTTCCAGACCGAGGTGAAGCAGCTGCTTCACCTGATGATCCATTCGCTATATTCCAACAAGGAAATCTTTCTCCGCGAGCTGATTTCCAACGCCTCGGACGCTGCCGATAAGCTCCGCTTCGAAGCGCTGGCCAAGCCGGAGCTGCTCGAAGGCGGCGCGGAGCTGAAGATCCGCGTCAGCTTCGACAAGGACGCCCGCACCGTCACCCTCGAAGACAACGGCATCGGCATGAGCCGTGACGAGGTGATCACGCACCTGGGCACCATCGCCAAGTCCGGTACCGCGGATTTCCTCAAGAACCTCAGCGGCGACCAGAAGAAAGATTCGCACCTGATCGGCCAGTTCGGGGTGGGCTTCTATTCGGCCTTCATCGTCGCCGACCAGGTCGACGTGTATACCCGTCGCGCCGGGCTGCCGGCCAGCGAGGGCGTGCACTGGTCGAGCAAGGGCGAGGGCGAGTTCGAGGTCGCCAACATCGACAAGCCCGAACGCGGCACCCGTATCGTCCTGCACCTGAAGAGCGGCGAAGAGGAATTCGCCGACGGCTGGCGTCTGCGCAACGTCATCAAGAAATACTCCGACCATATCGCGCTGCCGATCGAGCTGCCGAAGGAGCACCTCGGCGAGGAGAAGGACAAGCCGGCCGAGCCCGAGTGGGAGACGGTCAACCGCGCCAGCGCGCTCTGGACCCGTCCGCGCAGCGAGATCAAGGACGAGGAATACCAGGAGTTCTACAAGCACGTCTCGCACGACTTCGACAACCCGCTGAGCTGGAGCCACAACAAGGTCGAGGGCAAGCTCGAGTACACCTCGCTGCTCTACGTGCCCGGCCGCGCGCCCTTCGATCTCTACCACCGCGAGGCGCCCAGGGGCCTGAAGCTCTACGTGCAGCGCGTATTCATCATGGACCAGGCGGACGAGTTCCTGCCGTTGTACCTGCGCTTCGTCAAGGGCGTGATCGATTCCAACGACCTGTCGCTGAACGTCTCGCGCGAGATCCTGCAGAAGGACCCGGTGATCGACTCGATGAAGTCGGCGCTGACCAAGCGCGTGCTGGACATGCTGGAGAAGCTGGCCAAGGACAAGCCCGAGGACTACAAGACCTTCTGGAAGGCCTTCGGCCAGGTGCTCAAGGAGGGGCCGGCGGAAGACTTCACCAACCGCGAGAAGATCGCCGGGCTGCTGCGCTTCGCCTCCACCTCGGACGCCGGCGGCGAGCAGTCGGTGTCGCTGGCCGACTACGTCGGGCGCATGAAGGAAGGCCAGGACAAGCTCTACTACCTGACCGGCGAGTCCTACGCACAGGTGCGCAACAGCCCGCACCTGGAGGTCTTCCGCAAGAAGGGCATCGAGGTGCTGCTGCTGACCGACCGCATCGACGAGTGGCTGATGAGCTACCTCACCGAATTCGACGGCAAGCAGTTCGTCGACGTCGCGCGTGGCGACCTGGACCTGGGCAAGCTCGATACCGAGGAGGACAAGAAGGCCCAGGAGGAAATCGCCAAGGCCAAGGAAGGGCTGGTCGAGCGCCTCAAGGCCGTGCTTGGCGAGCAGGTCGCCGAGGTGCGCGTGTCGCATCGCCTGACCGATTCGCCGGCGATTCTCGCCATCGGCGAGCAGGACCTCGGCTTGCAGATGCGCCAGATCCTCGAGGCCAGCGGCCAGAAAGTGCCGGAATCCAAGCCGATCTTCGAAATCAACCCGCAGCATCCGCTGATCGAGAAGCTCGACGCCGAGCAGGACGAGGACCGCTTCGGCGACCTCAGCCACATCCTGTTCGACCAGGCGGCGCTGGCCGCGGGCGACAGCCTGAAGGACCCGGCCGCCTACGTGCAGCGTCTGAACAAGCTGCTGGTGGAAATGTCGGCCTGACGGTTCGCTCGGCAAGGGCGGCGACCTCGCGGCGAATGCAGGCCTGAGAGCGGAAAAGCCGCTGGAAGGCTGGAGGGCCGGAGGCTGGACGAAGGGGCAGCACCCGCTTCCTCTTCTTCATGCTGTCCGCTTAGGCAAGTTCGCCCCGAGGTCGGGCCTCCCACAAAAA
>NZ_KE384426.1:6283-32406 GCF_000425625.1 Stutzerimonas azotifigens DSM 17556 | reverse complement strand
GAACGACAACTTCCATCCCGAGAACAGCCACGTCATCCCGGCGCTGCTGCGGCGCTTCCACGAGGCGGCGCTCAACGGCGACGAAGAGGTGGTGATCTGGGGCAGCGGCACGCCGAAGCGCGAGTTCCTGCACGTCGACGACATGGCCGCCGCCAGCGTCCACGTCATGGAACTGAACGCGCAGATCTACCAGGCCCACACCCTGCCGATGCTCTCGCACATCAACGTCGGCAGCGGGGTGGACTGCAGCATCCGCGAGCTGGCCGAAACCATCGCGCGGGTCACCGAGTTCCGCGGCCGGCTGCGATTCGACGCCAGCAAGCCGGACGGCACGCCGCGCAAGCTGATGGACGTCTCGCGCCTGAAGGCGCTCGGCTGGCGCGCCAGCATCGGCCTGGAGGACGGGCTGCGTGATGCCTACCGCTGGTTCGTCGAAAACTTCGAAAGTGCTAGAGGCTAAAACGGCCCGTTCAACGTTTCAGGAAGAGACCATGCTTTATCCCGTGATCATGGCTGGTGGTAACGGCTCGCGCCTGTGGCCGCTGTCCCGTCAGCTGAACCCCAAGCAGTTTCTCGCTCTGGCCGGTGGCACATCGACCTTGCTGCAGTCGACGCTCCAGCGCTTGCAGGGGTTGGAATTGGCGGCCCCTCGTCTGATCTGCAACGAGCAGCATCGTTTTCTGGCAGCCGAACAACTGCGGAATATTCATATTGAGAACGCTTCCATACTGCTCGAACCGTTCGGCAGGAATACCGCACCGGCGATCGCTTTGGCAGCGCTTAATGTGATCGAGGAAGATCCTTCCGGCTTACTGCTGGTACTGGCAGCGGATCATGTGATCGAGAATGTGGCAGCTTTCCACGCCGCCATCGCTCGTGCCGAGTCCCTGGCTGCGGATGGCAGGTTGGTGACCTTCGGTATCGTGCCTACTCATGCGGAAACCGGATATGGCTATATCGAGCGAGGAGAGGAATTAGGCGCGAACGGGTTCCAGGTACAACGCTTCGTGGAAAAACCTGATGCCGGAACGGCCGAGGCTTATCTGGCGACTGGGCGCTATGTGTGGAATAGCGGAATGTTCATGTTCCGGGCCGCTCGCTATCTGGAGGAGCTGGAATTGCTCCAGCCCGAGATCCTTGCCTGTTGTCGCCGAGCCCTCGATGAGGGACAGCGTGATCTTGATTTCATTCGCATAGGCGCTGCCGCATTCGCTGACTGCCCGGACGACTCTATCGACTATGCCGTGATGGAGCGTACATCCGCTGCTGCCATGGTGCCGCTCGATGCGGGGTGGAGCGATATCGGCTCCTGGTCTGCCTTGTGGGATATCAGCCCGAAAGACGATTTGGGCAATGCACTGCATGGTGATGTACTCACCCAGTCGACTCAAAACTGTTATGTGCACTCTGACAGTCGTCTCGTTGCGACGCTTGGGGTATCGGACCTAGTGATCGTTGAAACCAAGGATGCAGTGCTGGTAGCTAACAAGGGCAGTGCGCAGGAATTAAAGAAGATAATCGATCAAATAAAGGCGGATGGCCGGCATGAGCACTTGAATCATCGGGAAGTTTATCGCCCATGGGGGGTGTACGACTCGATAGATAATGGCGAGCGCTACCAAGTGAAGCGAATCACCGTCAAGCCTGGAGCTAAACTTTCCCTGCAAATGCATCACCATCGCGCCGAGCATTGGATTGTCGTGAGCGGAGCGGCACAGGTCACGATTGGCGACAAGACAACCTTGGTCACGGAAAATCAATCGACCTATATCCCAATTGGTCAGGTTCATTGCTTGGAAAATCCCGGAAAAATTCCACTCGAACTGATTGAAGTGCAGTCGGGCTCCTATTTGGGCGAGGATGATATCGTTCGCTTTGAAGACATCTATGGTAGGGCCTGAGGTTGTTAAGTTGAAAGTCTCCATAGTCACGGTCTGCTACAACAGTGCAGAGACGATCAGGGATACTATCGAGTCAGTATTGAGTCAGACCCACCCCAATATTGAGTACATTATTGTCGATGGAGCGTCGAAAGATACGACGCTGAGCATCGTCAATGAGTATGCGGGGCGGATCGCCAGAATCATCAGCGAGCCGGACAATGGGATCTATGACGCGATGAACAAGGGGATCCGGGCGGCAAGCGGTGAAGTCATCGGAATATTGAATTCCGACGATTTTTACGAAGACCATGGCGTGATTGAGCGAGTCATGAATGCTTTCATAGAAAACTCGCTGGCGGATGTGGTTTTCGGTGACATCGTATTTGTGGCTCCGAATCGCCTTGATCAAGTAGTGAGGTATTACGGATCTGCCCATTTCAGACCTTGGAAACTGCGCTTCGGCTGGATGCCACCGCACCCCGCGACTTTTATAAAGAAAAAAGCTTATGACGAAGTTGGCGGTTATTCGACACAGTTCAAAATTTCGTCCGACTATGAAATGTTTGTTCGTTTGCTCTTGGTTCAGAAACTGCAATGGTATCGAATCGATTCGGTGCTGGTCAGAATGAGGGCTGGAGGTATAAGTACCTCCGGGCTGCGTAACAGCATTCGCTTGAATCGCGAGATAGTCCGAGCCTGCCGCCAGAACGGTATTTACACGAACATACTTATGGTGCTTTCGAAATTGCCGTTCAAGCTTTTGGAACTGCTCAAGCGGCCTGATGGGGGGGCGCATGGATAGCGTCCTTATTACAGGAGCGTCCGGGTTCGTTGGCTCAGCGGTGCTGGCCAGGCTGCTCGAAGCGAGGCATTTTTGCCCCGTGCCTGTGTTTCGGAACCCTCATTCCGGCCCAGCAGGGAGCACGGCTATCCGGATAGATGACCTGAACGGCCTACGCGTCGAGCAGCTCAGTACTTGCTCGGCAGTCGTTCACTGTGCAGCGCGGGTGCATGTGATGCATGACAAGACAACTGATCCTCTCGCCGAATATCGGAAAAGCAATGTCGAGGGGACTCTCTCGCTCGCAAGGAAGGCCCTCGAAGCTGGCGTGCGCCGGTTCGTTTTCGTGAGCTCAATCAAGGTGAACGGTGAGGGCACGTCTTTAAGGAGTCCTTACCGCCCTGATGATATTCCCATGCCGCAGGATCCCTATGGCGTCTCCAAGCTGGAGGCTGAGCGAGGGCTGTTCGCATTGGCGAAAGATACCGGCATGGAGGTGGTAATCGTTCGCCCACCATTGGTTTACGGGCCAGGAGTGAAGGGCAATTTCGCCAGCATGATCAAGCTCGTTGAGAAAGGGCTTCCTCTTCCATTAGGCACCGTTCGTAACAAGCGCTCTCTCGTTGGCATCGATAATCTGGTCGATCTTCTCATCCGCTGCATCGATCATCCCGCCGCAGCCAATCAGGTATTTCTCGCCGGCGATGGTGAGGACCTTTCCACCACCGAGCTACTGCGCGGCGTGGCCAAGGCAATGGGGAAACCCGCGCGGCTTACTCCTATCCCGGCTGGTCTGTTAGAGCTGGGTGCTACCCTGTTGGGCAAGAAGGCCATGGCTCAGCGGTTGCTCGGCTCGTTGCAAGTGGACATAAGCAAGACCTGCGAGCTGCTCGATTGGAAACCGCCTTATACGGTGGAAGAAGGTCTCAGGCGTTGCTTCGAGCGTTCCAACTGATTTTAGGTGAACCGTGATTCGAATCTTTGATGTCGTTTTTTCTCTATTGGGCTTGGTGCTGGGCTTTCCGCTGTTGATCGCGCTAACGCTCATTGGCTTGTTCGATACGGGTTCACCGATTTTCCGGCAGGTTCGTGTCGGGCGGTATCAGAAGCCTTTCACGCTGGTCAAGTTTCGCACCATGAAGGTGAATACCGCGTCGGTCGCCACCCACTTGGCCAGCAGCGCGTCCATCACGCGTTTCGGCCATTTTCTGCGCAAGACAAAGCTGGATGAGCTGCCTCAGCTGTGGAACGTGCTCAAGGGCGAGATGAGCCTGGTGGGGCCGCGACCGGGGCTGTTCAATCAGGAGGAGCTGACCGAGGAACGAGCCAAGCGTGGCGTGTTTGAGGTTCGTCCCGGAATTACCGGGTTGGCACAGGTCAGTGAGATCGACATGTCCACCCCGGCACTGCTCGCGGAGACGGATCAGAAAATGATCCGGAGCCTCACTTTGGCCAGTTATTTCAAATACATCTTCATGACGGTGGCGGGGAAAGGGGCAGGGGATCGGATCGTCAGAAAGACATGATCGGTGCCTTGGCTTGGCGTTTACCGTTGTCTGCGTTGGGGCGCCGCGGTCATGCGCTTGCTTTTTCTGCATGCCGTCAGTCCAGCGGCTTTCATCTGCTTAACCGGCTAGAGTGAGGACATGCTTGCGAGACGCGCGAGCCTGCTGGCTTTAAAGAGGGAAGGTGTTTGTGTTGAGGTTGGCTGAAAAACTACGCGCGCGTCTAGTGCGCTTGCCGAGGCAGCAGAAGCGGCTGGTTCAGGTCGCTGCCGATGTGGTTCTGGTCTGGTTGGCCCTCTGGTTGGCTTTTTTTATTCGCCTCGGCGATGCGAATTTCGTCGAGCCCCTTGGTGGCCACGCCTGGTTATTCATCGTCGCTCCGCTCACTGCCATTCCGTTTTTCATCCGCTTCGGCATGTACCGAGCCGTGATGCGCTATTTCGGCAACGACGCGCTGATGGCCATTGCCAAGGCCGTTACGCTTTCGGCGCTGGTGCTGGCGCTCGCCGTCTATTGGCGCAGCAACGAGCCCAAGCTGATTCCGCGCTCGATGGTCTTCAACTACTGGTGGCTCAGCCTGATGCTGATCGGCGGGCTGCGGCTGCTGATGCGCCAGTATTTCCTCGGCGACTGGTTCGTGCCCGAAGGGTTCTTCAAGTACCGGGGCAGCGACAAGGGCCTGCCCAAGGTCGCCGTCTATGGCGCTGGCTCCGCGGGGAATCAACTGGTTGCTGCACTGCGCCTGGGCCGTGCCATGCGGCCGGTGGCTTTTATCGACGATGAACCGAACATTGCCAACCGTATGATTTCGGGTTTGCGGGTATACACGCCTAAGCACATCAAGCAGATGATCAACGAGACGGGAGCGGAGGAGGTGCTGCTGGCAATTCCTTCCGCCTCGCGGGCTCGTCGCAAGGAAATACTGGAAGAGCTCGAGAAGTATCCGCTCCACGTACGCAGCGTGCCCGGCTTCATGGACCTGGCCAGTGGCCGGGTCAAGGTGGAGGACATCCAAGAGGTCGACATCGCCGACCTCCTGGGGCGCGACGCGGTGGCGCCGCAGCAGGAGCTGTTCCAGCGCTGCATCAAGGACAAGGTGGTGATGGTGACCGGCGCGGGGGGCTCGATCGGTTCCGAGTTGTGCCGGCAGATCCTTTCGACTGAGCCGCGCACGCTGCTGCTGTTCGAGCACAGCGAATACAACCTGTACTGCATTCATATGGAGCTCGAGACGCGTATCGCGCGGGAGGCGTTGCGCACGCGGCTGGTTCCGATCCTGGGGTCGATCCGCAATGGCGAGCGGCTGCTCGACGTGCTCCGCACCTGGCACGTGGAGACGGTCTACCATGCCGCAGCCTACAAGCACGTGCCGATGGTCGAGCACAACGTGGCCGAAGGGGTGCTCAACAACGTGCTGGGCACGCTGAACACGGCGCAGGCGGCGGTGCAGGCCGGGATCGCCAACTTCGTGCTTATCTCGACCGACAAGGCCGTGAGGCCGACCAACGTGATGGGCAGCACCAAGCGTCTCGCCGAGCTGGTCCTGCAGGCCCTCAGCCAGGAGGCCGCGCCGGTGCTGTTTGGCTCGACGGACGGGTTGCACCACGTCAACAAGACCCGGTTCACGATGGTGCGCTTCGGCAACGTGCTGGGGTCGTCCGGCTCGGTGATCCCGCGCTTCTACGAACAGATTCGCAACGGCGGGCCGGTGACCGTCACCCATCCCAATATCACCCGCTATTTCATGACCATTCCGGAGGCGGCCCAGCTCGTCATCCAGGCGGGCTCGATGGGGCAGGGCGGTGATGTGTTCGTGCTGGACATGGGCAAGCCGGTGAAGATCGCCGACCTGGCGGAGAAGCTGATTCGGCTGTCGGGCCTGAGCGTCTGTTCGGAAAAGAACCCCACCGGCGACATCGCCATCGAGTACACCGGCCTGCGCCCGGGCGAGAAGCTCTACGAGGAGCTGCTGATCGGCGACGACGTCAGCCCAACCGAGCATCCGATGATCATGCGCGCCAGCGAGGAGTCCTTCTCCTGGGAGGTGCTCAAGGGGCTTCTCGCCAAGCTGCTCGCAGCAGTGGAGAGCGACGATTACCCGCAGGTGCGCCTGCTGCTGCGCGAGGCGGTCAGCGGCTATGTGCCGGAGGGGGAGATCGTCGATTGGGTGTATCAGCAACGTCGGATTCAGCCGCTGGATCTGGGGTCGTAGAGGCGCAAGTTCGCGCGAGGGCGCTCCCTCACCCCTGGCCCCTCTCCCGGAGGGAGAGGGGAAAAAGCAGCTTCGCTCGGATCCGACGTAGGGTGGAAAGCTCGCGCAGCGATTTTCCACCGATGAGCGCTCTGCAACCTGGTGGAAAAGGCTTCGCCGTTTTCCACCCTTACGGGTGCAAGGCCTTTGCTCTAAAAAGCGTCGCCCCGAGGTCGGGCCTCCCACAAAAGCAGCGTTGCCCACGGAGCCTGTGGGAGGGGCGCCCCCGCGGCGATGCAGGCCGTAGGTCGGCATACACGGAGCTTTGCTTGTCCCTCGGGGTAGGGTGGAAAACGCGCGCAGCGATTTTCATCGATGAGCGCTCTGCAGCCGGTGGAAAAGGCTTCGCCGTTTTCCACCCTACGGGTGCAAGGCATTTGCTCTAAAAGCGTCGCCCCGAGGGCGGGCCTCCCACAAAAAAAGCTGGCAGCGCCATGGTGCCATGCTGCTCTTCTGTGGGAGGCGCGCCCTCGCGGCGAATGCAGGCGGCAGCCTGCCCGAATCCTGAGCGTGATCCCCTTTGTTGGTCCGGTGCTCATCAAGCGCTAAGCTACGCTTTCGCCTGTTTTTTCTGCTTGCGGGGACCTCACGGCCGGGGTTGTCGTCTATTTGTAACCGGTTGTTCGTTTTCGATGTGACACGGCCGGGCCGGCGAGCTTCAAAGCCCATCATGGGGTCGGATTCGACCAGGCCGGCTCGTCGCGAGCAAAGGTGCTGCACTCATCGCCCGGCCCCAGGTTATTTTCGCGCCCGGCAATCGCTGCATCGTTGCCCTGATGGGGCCGGTGCCTCTATAAGTGACCGGCAAGTCAACTTCCGGCCAGTTCGTCGGGTTGTCGGGTGTGTGCCAGCTCGTCGACGAAGGCGTGTGGCAGGGTCGCCCTGGGCATGGGCGTTACTGGCATTTTTTACGGTGCGTGAGGGCTGTAGCGCACGCGCCGGAGGCTCTGAATGATCGGCATCAAAGCGATTTCCAGTTATGTACCGAAGGGCGGTATCGATAACGTCCAGCAAGGCGCCAGCTTTGGAAACGACGAAGCGTTCATCCGCAGCAAGATTGGCGCGACCTTCCTGCCGATCATGGGCGAGGACGAAGACACCTCCGACCTCTGTGTGAAGGCTGTCGCCGCGCTGGCGGCGCAGAATCCGACGTTCGACCTGCAGAAGGTGGACGCGCTGGTGGTGGTCACCCAGAACGGTGATCGCGAAGGGCTGCCGCAGACCTCTTCCATCCTGCAGAACAAGCTCGGCCTGCCGAAGCACGTGGCGGCCTTCGACCTGTCGCTGGCCTGCTCGGGCTACGTTTACGGGCTGTACGTGATCAGGGGCTTCATGGAGAGCCTGGGCCTGAAGAACGGCCTGCTGGTCACCTCCGATCCCTATTCGAAGATCGTCAACCGCAGCGACCGCGTGACCTCGCTGCTGTTCGGCGACGCGGCCACCGCGACCTGGATCGGCGACGACCCGTTCTGGCGCCTCGGGCCGGCCAGGTTCGGTACCGACGGTTCGGGTGCGGTGCACCTGCACGTGGCCGACGGCAAGCTGAAGATGAATGGGCGCCAGGTGTACAACTTCGCCGCCCAGGTGGTGACGCCGCATCTGCACGAGCTGCTCGAGAATGCCTCGCTCACGCCGGAGGACGTCGACGCCTATTGCCTGCACCAAGGCAGCGCGGCCATCGTCGATGCCATCTCCAAGCGCTTCGGCGATCTGGCGTCCAAGTTCGTCCTCGATATCGAGGAGACCGGCAACACGGTATCGTCGTCCATCCCGCTGATCCTGCAGAAGTACGCCTTTCGCGAGGATTGGCACCGGGTCGCCATCAGCGGCTTCGGCGTGGGGCTGTCCTGGGGCTCGGCGCTGCTCGAGCGCTGAGTGCATTCTGCCGGGGCAGCGAGCACGTGGCGGTTGTAAGTTACTGACAAGCCAGTACAATGGCGCGGCCCGCCACTTGGCGGGCATCGTTATGGTGGCCCTGCCGGTCCCCCCGCAACGATCAACCGTGAACCCGGTCAGGTCCGGAAGGAAGCAGCCGTAGCGGTGACATCGTGTGCCGGGGTGTGGCTGGTAGGGTCCACCTCCATAACGTATCTCCTTGATTTCTAACGGTTTTTCGCTCTGATCACGCCAGTGATCCATAGGGTGATCCACCGTGTCTTCCGTCCCTTCTTACCTCTGGTTATCCCGACACTCGATCTTCTATTTCAGAATCGTGGTGCCTGGAGTTCTCCGTCCGCTTTTCCCTTGTTCCGAGATCCGCCGTTCGCTGCAGACACGCTGCAAGCGCGAAGCGCTGATCCGTGGCCGCGAATTGCTCCTGCAGGTTCAGCAGCTATACACCCAGGCATTTCAGGGCATTCGGCCTTCCCTCGACTCCCTGCGCGGCGCCTGGGAGGCGGGCGGTAAGCGAGTTGCTAGTTGGGCTGCGTGGCTCCGTCAGCAGCAGTTGGTTGCGCTTGCGCAGAAGCCTTTGGAGCAAGGGGAGGGAGGCAAGGTTAGAGGGCCACAGAAGCCCGGCAGTGCCCCTTCAAGAGCGAAACAAGAGCAGCCAGCTAGGCTGGTAGCGGATGCGCCAAGCAACGCTCCACGCTTCTCCAAAGTGGTTCAGGAATGCCTTGAACAACAGTCGCATGAAGGCGTGGCTGCGAAGACGCTATCCGACAAGCGTTCCGTGGCTGAGCTGATGACTCGGATCGTGGGTGATCTGCCTGTCGATCTCATCACTCGCCAGGATGCCCGCAAGTTCCGTGAGGTGGCACTCAAGCTGCCGCCGAGGATGAATCAGCTTCCCGAGGGACAATCGCTGGAGCAGATCATCGAGACTGCCACCACCACGATCAGCCTCACCACGTTCAACAACTACGTGAAGAACCTGACGACCTTTTTCTCCTATGCCATCCGTGAGGGCTACTGCGAGCGCAACCCGTTCGACGGGCTTCGAGTCAGGCAGCGAGGCAAGGTCAGCGAGGAGCGCAGCGTCTTCACCGAGGACGATCTGCGCCGTCTGTTCTCGAAGCAGGTTTACGCATCAGCCAACTCAGCTCAGCCGCACAAGTACTGGCTGCCACTGCTCGGTCTTTACACCGGGGCGAGACTCAATGAGCTATGCCAGCTCTATCTGGATGATGTGGTCAGCATCAATGGCATCGACTGCCTACACATCCGGGCTACAAGACCCGATCAGAAGCTGAAAACCGTCACCTCGGAAAGGCTCGTGCCGATCCACTCGAAATTGAAAGCGCTGGGGTTCCTTGAGTTTGTCCAAGCGCAGCGGGAGGCTGGCCATCAACGTCTCTTCGCGGAGCTGACCTTGCACAAGGCGCATGGCTACGCTGCCGCTCCCTCCAAGTGGTTCACTCGGGTTCGTAATCAGTTGGGCTTCCGTGATGGGGTAGAGCGCAAGGACTTCCACAGCTTCCGCCACACGCTTGCTGATCATCTGAAGCAGAAGGGAATAGTCGAGTCGCTGGTAGGTGGCATTCTTGGCCATCAGAGCGGTGGGATCACCTTCAGTCGTTACGGGAAGGACTTTAGGCCGGAGGTGCTGGCTCCGGTGGTTGAGGCAATAGAGTTTAATGCTGTGGATTGGATGCGGTGATTGGTGATGATGGCCATCGTGTTGACGCCTTCCAGGGTACGCACGAAGGTGTTCAGGGATTCCTAACGCAGCGATAGCCTTCTGTGCCATCTCCTTGTTCTCCAGGGCGAACTGTTCGCTCTTCTCTGCCAGTTCGGCAGTCAGTGCGGCACTTCGGGGAACGACTGGGGCACCTTCATCGCCATCGAGTCAGCGAACTGGATTTGAAGGGTATCTGCAATGGATACAGGCTGGGTGCGGGTGACTTACCCAGGAGTTCCCAGTGCCTGGATGCCATCCATGGGCCAAAGCCTGGGCAGCAGTAGTTGCCTAGGCCGCTACTGTGCCGAGGCCAGGGCTGATGGATGACAGAGGCGAATGCGATTGCACCTGAGCAGAGTCATAGGGAAGTACATGAAGATGAGCTAGAGATGGTCACCTACAGGCTGTGTGACAATCAAAGGCGGCAACGGTAATAGACCATGTCCAAAAGCAAGTCTGCCAAGCCGGTAAGTCGATGGGACATTGATGTTCTACCATTCAGATCAGAGAACGTCGGGTGGCGGCTTTGGGTGAAACCGCTCTGACTAAGCGCGACGATAAGCTGTTGAGCAGTGTCCTCGTCAACTCCGTATCTCCCTGCCACCCATTTTTCAAGCTCAGCTCCTTTCTGAAATGCCTCTGCGCTTTCTCCATCTCGCATCTCCCGTTTTCTCATCTCTGCCAGTATCTCAACCTGCCCCTCGCTCAACTTAGCCAAATTAGATAAGACCTGTTGAAACACGTCTGGCTTGTCATCGATTACAGCAGTAGCTACTCCAGCCATCAGGTAGTCCACCAACTTCTCCATCATCGCATTCGAGGAGCACGTCTCAAGCGCGTCCAGCATTCGCTTGAATGCAGCAAAGCGGTGATCGCTTTTTTCCAAGTCTTCGATGGTGATGCCTTCTGCTCGAAGCCTATCGAGCGCTGCATCTAGTCTTTTATCTCTAATGAAGGTGTAGCCACGCACCACTAGGTTGATTGGTACATCGGACAGTCCAGGCATTTCCATATCCTTGTGTCTCTCGTGGGTAGAATGCAGGGCAGGAAATGACCGGCCCGTTCTTCAGATCGAAAACCATGTCGATCTTGTCGCATCGTAACCCAAGACGCCACTTACGAACTTCTGCAGTTCAGCGTCTAGGAGCCTCTCCCGGTGGCTCTGAGCGGCTTTCTCGGTATCCCTACCCATCTGCTCTACCCAGTAGGCAACGGCCCCTGCAAGCGCATCCAGGCGGTCATCGTGGATCAATGCACCCTTGTCCTTATCCGGCTGACCTCAATGTTGTTGCTGGCGGTCAGTTGTTCGAGCTGGTCGATGCACTTCTTGAAGGGTTTGAGGATCTTGTTGAGCTGGATCATGTGGCCTCTCGTCGGGAGGCAAGACCGATAGTTGAACTATGCGTGTGCGGTTAGTTGGACTGGTCGGTTGGGGCTCGATGCCGCTGCAGCCCTTATACGGACTGGCGCTACCAACTATTGGGTTGTGCATTTGATTCGGCACTGTAAATAACGCGAAAGTGGGAACGTTGAAGCGCCCCGATACTGTTTGCTATCTGTAGCGAACACGACAAATGAATCGGAGGTTTCAGCCAATGAGCGGCAATCAATTTGGCTTCAGTGTGTCTGTTGGCAAAGCACGCTTTTGCTTATTCATCGGTGACGTGTATGTCCGAGTGCCGAGGTGCTTTGAGTTGGCCTGGAATAGCTCTGGTTTCTATCTCGGTAAGGACGGAGCGTGACGCACATGGAAACCACATTCAGCAAACACGCTCTGGCTTATGATCGGTATGCCCTTGTCCAGCTATTCAAAGCGATTGAGGAGTTCCGTGGCGTTGACCCAGAGATGCCATCACAAAGTGCTGCATTGTTTCTCTATTCGGCGATCTACCCAGGCTGCACCATGACGGATCTGCAAACTAATCTCGGGATGAGCCAAGCGTCCTGCTCAAGGAATGTCTCGGCCTTGTCGGAATGGCATCGTCACGAAAAACCAGGACTCGGACTGATAGTGGCATCGCCAGATCCGATGGAGCGCCGCAGGAAGATCGTGCAGTTGACCGAGAAGGGGGAAAAGCTAGCTTTATCCCTGACCGAGGCAGTGATGAACCCGGTTCGACTGTCGTCGTTCTCGAAGGCGGCACGGTAAAAAATAACCCCCAGCACCAAGCCGATAGGTCGGCCTCCTGGCTGTCCAGGCGAAGGGTGATGGGGGTTCTGTTAGTCGCTGCTCGTTGGCGCCAGCCGGAGCACCGGGAGGTTCATCTGCTGGGCTGCTTTCCATCTGCGTTTGTCTGCTGCCAGGATCTCGCTCAGCAGTGGATGCTGGACGGTGCCTTCTGTTGTGGCAGCCATGCCCGAAGCACTCCGTTTCCTGGCCTTCCTTACTTCGCTGGCGATGCTCTTCATGAGCGAGCCCCTTCTGACGATCTTTGCTTGGATCGAGCTACCAGCTTGAAGTCGGTCTGCCAGACGATGCAGAGCAGGTACACCAGGGGAACCAAAGGCCAGAGCAACAGAGCGCCCAGGAAGATCAGTTCAGGCAGACGCATCAGGCTACCTCCAAGTACAGCTCGGTAATCGCTCCCAGTCCCGTCAGGGCAATAGCCTCCATAACGGATCGAGGGAGGTCGAAGTCGAGGGCAATCCTGTCGATTGCGAGTTGGCAGAGACGCCTGTACTTCTCTGGATTCTTGTGTGCCAGCCAGTGGTCATGTTCGGTGAGGCGGTCGAACTCTCGTAGTGCCGGGAGAGCCTTCTCACGGATGTTCTCTGCCAGCGCATCCAGAAGCTCGGTTCGGATTTTCTGCTGGCCCATGATGTACATGCCGCGTTTGCGGATCGAGGGCAGTACTTCCGTCACAACCCAGTCCTCGAATCGTTCGGCAGAAGGTAGCCGTGAACTGAAGATCAGGCGGTAGACGTCGCGTTCAGGGATTATCTTCATATGGCGAACCTGACCCGTCGATTCGTCGGGGCAGGTCATTGCGTTTCTGCAGTGCTTGCGGATCGCTGCATCGGTATCCGAATAGCCCAGTGCTTCGGCTACATCCTTGGCTATGAACCAAGGATCATCATTGATCAGGACGGTGCGGATCTCATTGCCATCAAATGCGTAGACGATGGTTGGCAGGGTGTTGATCGCGTTGTGAGTGGTGCGGTTGGGGGCGATTTGCATTGAGTAGATCATCCTTTTTGTTCAGCCGTCAGAGTCCCTTCCATCCATGCCACCAGCTCCCATCTACAAGGGAAACACGGACGGCTCGGACGGCTGGACAAAACGGGCTGGGTTTGAGGGGAATCTGCAAGGGATGCAGGGTTGATGCTGGTGACTGGCCCAGGAGTTCCCCGGTGCCTGGATGCCATCCATGGGCCAAAGCCTGAGCAGAAGTGGTTGCCTAGGTCGCTACTGTGCTGAGGCCAGGGCTGATGGATGACAGAGGCAAATGGGGAAGCCCCTGGGCGGAGTCATCTGGAGGTACATGAAGATGAGCAGGAGGTGGTCTGACAGAGAGGCTTGGGCTTCCTGACAGCCACTGACGGGGATGGTCACTGACAACATCGTCATCGGTGATCATCGATCCTGTGTCAGCAGAGTTGGGGAGGCATCAAGAGCAACTTGCGGTGCAGCTTGAAGATCACCTGCCAGTGTCCTCCGCAAGACAGGCTTGATGCTGTCTCATTGCTTCGTTCTTCATTGATGGATTGATGGTAATGACCATGGATGAAGGACAGCTCAAAGACACTCTTAGAGTGGCTTCGCCATCCACCGCTACACCCCGCGAGTCATCGCAGGTAGCCAGCCTCGACTGAGTGCCATCACCTCTCAGCCAGCTATGTCAGGTTCGTCATCACCCGTGACTGCTGGCCGGTTGGTCGGGGCAGTGAGAGGGGCTGTACGCCTGAAGCTCAAAGTAGCAGTAGGTACTCGGCGGTCGCCTCTCTGGGCTGGCCTTTCCCTGGCTCGATCAGCCCCTCCGGCGGTTTGCGGCGGTGAAGATCGAGCGTCATGGTTGAGGATCGAACGTGCGAGATTGCGCGCTCTCCTCTCCATAACTGTGTGATAATCGATCTTCGTCGAACGTGCTGCGATCTTGCTAACAGCGCGTTTGGCAAGTTGGCTGCTCCTCTTTGGTAGCAGAGCGCGTGATGGCACTCTGGTCTGCTCCGGTTATAGCCACGCGTTTGATCGGTTCACGTCTGTAGTAAGCTCTCGGCATTTCTGTATTGCTGCGTGGAGATGTGCGTTGGTCACTGGAGATGTAGAGAAGCGTTTGTGGGCTGTAGCTGACCAACTATGGGCCAACACGGGGCTGAGGCCGGGAGAGTTCTCGGTGCCTGTCCTAGGGCTGATCTTCCTGCGATATGCCGAGAAGATGTACGCCGCTGCCGAAGAGAAGCTGGGGCCGATTGGCTCTGGTGGTCGCCGTAAGGTCAGCAAAGATGACTATCTGGCCGAGGGTGTGATCTTCCTTCCAGAGAAGGCCCGCTTCTCCTATCTGCAGACCCTCACCGAGGGCGATGTCATCGGTCTGGCGGTCAACGAAGCCATGAAGGCCGTTGAAGAAGAGAACGTCGACCTCAAAGGCGCTCTGCCTCGCAACTACGTCCAGCTTGGCAATAAGGTGCTGCTGGAGCTGATCAAGCTGCTCGGGCCTGTGGATCTCAGCGGGGACGCTTTCGGCAAGGTCTACGAGTACTTCCTGGGCAACTTCGCGCTGAAGGAAGGCCAAAAAGGCGGGGTCTTCTACACCCCCGAGTCCATCGTGAAGTTGATCGTCGAGATCATCGAGCCGTTCCATGGGCGGATCTTCGACCCGGCTTGTGGTTCAGGGGGCATGTTCGCCCAGTCGGCTGACTTCGTTAAGCGCCACCACAAGACGGCGATGGAAGAAATCTCCATCTTCGGCACCGAGAAAGAGCAGGTCACAGTCAATCTCAACAAGATGAACCTGGCTGTGCACGGCCTGTCGGGTGATGTGCGTATCGCCAACACCTATTACGAAGACCCGCATGAGGCCGTTACCCGTGATGGCGGGCGCTTCGACTTCGTTATGGCCAATCCGCCGTTCAACGTATCGGGTGTCGATAAGGAGCGTCTTGAAGGCGACCTGCGCTTCCCCTTCGGCGTACCGAAGACCGACAACGCCAACTACCTCTGGATCCAGCTCTTTTACGCATCGCTGAACAAGAACGGTCGTGCTGGTTTCGTGATGGCGAACTCCGCAGGTGATGCCCGAGGCAGCGAGCAGGTGATCCGGCAGAAGCTGATTGAGAGTGGCGCGGTCGATGTGATCGTGTCGGTTGGCTCGAACTTCTTCTACACCGTGACCCTGCCTTGCACGCTGTGGTTCTTCGACCGAGCGAAAGAACGTGATGCGGAGCGAGCAGACAAGGTTCTGTTTATCGACGTTCGCCACATCTACCGGCAGATCGACAGGGCTCACCGCGACTGGTTACCAGAGCAGATCGAGTTCCTTGCCAATATCGTGCGGCTGTACCGTGGGCAAGCGCCTGAGTTGGAGCAGGGAAGTGCTGAGTTGCTGGCCGAGAGAGGGCTGGGCGATGGCTACGTGGATGTGCCGGGGCTATGCAAGGTTGCTTCTCGCGAGCTGATCGAGTCTCAGGGCTGGTCGCTGAACCCTGGGCGGTACGTAGGCGCTGCTGCAAGGGAGGCGGAGGATGTTGAATTCGCCGAGCGCTTCGAACAGCTTGCTGAAGAGTTGGAGATACTTAACGCCGAAGCCAAAGAGCTTGAGGAGAGTATCGCAAGTCGTATTGCCAGTGTTCTGGAGATCGCTTCGTGACAAAGTTGCTCGATCTCTGCGAGCTAATAGTTGACTGTGAACACAAAACCGCCCCTAAGAGTTCGGATGGTTACCCGTCCATAAGAACTCCCAACGTAGGTCGAGGGAGATTGATTCTTGATGGAGTTAATCGTGTAGATGAAGACACTTATATAAAGTGGACACGCCGAGCGACTCCAGCGGAGAATGATTTAATCATAGCTCGTGAAGCACCAGTCGGTAACGTGGCAATAGTTCGCAAGGGGCAAAAGGTCTGCCTTGGGCAGAGGACAGTGCTTGTTCGTCCAGACCCTAACAAAGTAGACCCTGAGTTCCTTTGTTACTTCCTTCTTGGGGATTATGCTCAGAATAGTTTCTTGTCCGCCGCCACGGGTGCAACAGTCCCTCATTTGAACATGAGTGACATTCGGGGATTATCAATTCCTGCTCTGCCCGACAGAAAAAAACAGCGCTGGATCGCAACGACCCTCGCCGCCTACGACGATCTCATAGAAAACAACACGCGCCGCATCGAGATCCTCGAAGAAATGGCGCGGCGGTTGTACGAGGAATGGTTCGTTCAGTACCACTTTCCGGGGCATGAGGGGGTGGAGTTCAAGGAGAGTGAACTTGGGCTGATTCCTGAGGGCTGGGAAGTGGTTGCTCTAGAAAAGGCCGTTGAAATAAATCCAAAGACCAAAGTAGAGCGTGATGGCGAGAAAGTCTTCGTCCCTATGGGGGCGTTATCTGAATCGGGGATGGTAATTTCTGGCTGGGAAATTAAATCGGGAAATAGCGGTGCCAAGTTCCAAAATGGGGACACCTTGGTTGCCCGTATCTCTCCCTGCCTCGAGAATGGGAAAACTGGCTTTGTTGATTTCTTGCCCGCCAACCAGCCTACTGCTTGCGGATCAACGGAGTTCATAGTCCTACGCTCTCGCTCACTGTGTCCGGAGATGGTTTATTGTCTTTCTCGAAGTGATAGGTTTCGCGAAGTGGCAATGAAGAGCATGTCGGGAGCTACTGGTCGCCAACGTGTCCGAGTAGAGAGCCTTGTGGGTTATCCCATAGCGCAGCCTGAAAACGAGCTTGTTGCCAAGTATCATGCTTTTGCTCAGCCTTGCTTCAAGGAAATCAGGGTGCTTGCAAATAAGAACGCGAACCTTCGCCAGCAGAGAGACCTGCTCCTCCCCAAGCTAATCTCCGGTGAGATCGACGTATCCGATATCCCCATGCCGACCTAAAAGGAGTTCAGGCGCATGAGTCCAGCAGCACCGCATTCGCACGACTATTCCGAGGACACGTTGGTCGAGCAGCCAGCCATCGCGCTGTTCGAGTCTCTCGGCTGGGAAACTGGGAACCTCTACGCAGAGTGGACAGGAAGTTCCTCCAGCGAAGGTCGCCAGACCCAGCAGGACGTGGTGCTGGAGGGGCGTCTGCGGGCTGCACTCAGCAAGCTCAATCCTGACCTGCCTAACGAGGCCATCGATCTGGTGGTCGAAGAACTGGCCCGTGACCGCTCCAAGCTACTGCCGGTCAACGCTAATCAGGAGGTCTATCGGCTGCTGAAGGATGGAGTGCCCGTCTCGGTCACCGATGAGCACGGGCATAACACGCTCAAGGTGGCCAAGGTCATCGACTGGGGCAATGTCGAGGAGAACGACTTCTTCCTCGCCTCCCAGTTCTGGGTGAAGGGGGACTACCACACCCGGCGCACTGACCTGCTGGGCTTCGTGAACGGTATCCCGCTGTTGTTCGTTGAGCTGAAGGCGACCCATAAGACACTCAAGGCCGCCTACGATGACAACCTTACCGACTACCGTACGGTCATCCCTCAGCTCTTCACTTACAACGGCGCACTGATGCTGTCGAACGGTTCTCAGACGGTGGTGGGTAGTACCTTCTCGCCGTGGGAGCATTTGTTCGAGTGGAAGCGAATCAACGATGAAGGTGAGAAGGGCGTTGTGTCCCTGGAAACAGCCATCAGGGGCATCGGTGAGCCTTCCAGGCTGCTGGACATCGTCGAGAACTTCACCGTTTTTGAGGACGTGGCTGGTGGTGTGATCAAGAAGATCGCCAAGAATCACCAGTACCTGGGGGTCAATAAGGCCATCGCTGAAGTCTGGCGTACCAAGGATCGGCCCAAGGATCAGGCTGGGCGGCTTGGCGTCTTCTGGCACACCCAAGGCTCAGGCAAGTCTCTTTCGATGGTCTTCTTCGCTCAGAAGATCCTGCGCAAGATCCCCGGCAACTGGACGTTCGTGATCGTCACCGACCGCAACGAACTGGACGAGCAGATCTACAAGACCTTCGCCGCTACAGGTGCTGTGGGTGAGGTCGAGGCACATGCCACCAGTGGGGCTCACCTCAAGCAGTTGCTCAGTGAAGATCACCGCTATGTCTTCACCTTGATCCAGAAGTTCGGCACCAAGAAAGGCGAGGTCTACCCGCAGCTCTCGGATCGCCAGGACATCATCGTCATCACCGACGAAGCTCACCGTTCCCAGTACGACACGCTGGCCATGAACATGAGGACGGCACTCCCCAATGCCGCCTTCCTGGGCTTCACCGGGACGCCACTGATGGCTGGCGAGGAGAAGACCAAAGAGGTCTTCGGTGACTACATCTCCGTCTATGACTTCGGGCAGTCCATCGCAGACGGTGCCACGGTTCCGCTGTACTACGAGAACCGCATTCCCGAGATGCAGCTCATCAATGACAACCTCAACGAGGACATGGCGGCGCTACTCGAAGAGGCCGAGCTGGACGAGGAGCAGGAGCGCAAAGTCGAGCAGGTCTTCGCCCGTGAGTACCACCTGATTACCCGAGAGGATCGTCTTGAGGCCATCGCCAAGGATCTGGTGAACCACTTCGTTGGTCGTGGTTACCAGGGCAAGGCCATGCTGGTGTGCATCGACAAGGCCACCGCTGTCCGCATGTACAACAAGGTTCAGGATCACTGGAAGACGTATCTGACTGACCTGAAAGCTCAGCTCGCAAAGGCTCCCAAGGAGCAGCAAGAGGAGTTGCAGCACAAGATCCAGGTGATGACATCGACCGACATGGCGGTGGTCGTCTCCCAAGGTCAGAACGAGGTGAAGGAGCTAGCCGACAAAGGGCTGGACATCATCCCGCACCGTAAGCGCATGAATGAAGAGAACCTGGGCGAGAAGTTCAAGGACTCCAAGGATCCGCTGCGGTTGGTCTTCGTGTGTGCCATGTGGATCACCGGCTTTGATGTGCCGTCTTGCTCGACCATCTACCTCGACAAGCCGATGAAGAACCACACCCTGATGCAGACTATTGCTCGGGCCAACCGGAAGTATCCAGGCAAAGAAGCAGGGCTGATCGTCGACTATGTGGGTGTCTTCCGTAAGCTACAGGAAGCCTTGGCGATCTATGGTGGGGCATCTTCTGGTGAAGGTGGTGAGGGTGAGCCAATCAAGAACAAGGCCGAGCTGGTCGAGTACTTGAAGCACCTGCTTGCCAGGGGTATCACGTTCTTGTCCGAGCATGGTGTGAATGCCCAGGCCATCAAGGATGCTCAAGGCTTCGAGAAGGTGGCCAAGCTGGATGATGCTGTTGAGCAACTGATTGCCAATGAGGAAACCAAGAACAGCTTCATGAGTCAGGCTCGGATTGTGTCTCGGGTCTACAGAGCGATTCTTCCCGATCCTGATGCCAATGAGCTTGCTCCTGACGCTGTGCTGATCTCCGTGATTGCCCAGAAGATCAAGGCACTGGCCCCTCCTGTCGACATCTCCGAGGTAATGCAGCAGGTCGAGGAATTGCTGGATCGCTCCATCGCTCCGGTGCCTTACATCATCAAGGAAGACGACGATCAGCCACTGCATGACCTCAGCCAGATCGACTTCGAGAAGCTCAAGGAGAAGTTCAATCAGGGGCGCAAACGCACCGAGGCCGAGAAGCTCCGGGCCTTGCTGAGCATGAAACTGGAAACCATGCTGACCGAGAATCCCACTCGCAAGGACTTCATGGAGAAGTTCCAGAAGCTGATCGACGCCTACAACTCTGGCAGCCTGAACATCGAGGTGTTCTTCAAGGAGCTGGTGGATCTGACTGCTGATCTGCAGGTCGAGGATCAACGAGCTATCCGCGAGAACCTCTCCGAGGAAGAGCTGGCTCTGTTCGACATCCTGACCAAGCCAGTGCCTGAACTTGCGGAGAAGGAAAAGGCGCAGGTGAAGAAGGTCTGCAAGGAGCTTCTGGAGACACTGAAGGCCGAGAAGCTGGTGCTCGACTGGCGCAAGAAAGACAGAGCCAGGAGTGATGTGCGGCGCACTCTGGAGATCGTCTTCGACCGGGGCTTGCCTGAGAGCTACGACGAGGGGATCTACAACGAGAAGTGCGAGCTGGCCTTCCACCACATCTTCACGAGCTACTACGGGGCTGGTGAGAGCGTGTACTCGGCCATGCGGTAACGGTGCTTTGGGGGGAGCAAAAAATAATGCACCCCCAAACCCACAACCTCGTCTACACGGCTGCCGCTTGTGGCACTCGCAGCACCCTGCAAGCCCGCTTCACGGCAGCCGTTGAGATCCCCCAGTGCTTGGCCGTATCCGCAATGCTGGCCTCGTTCTCCTTTCTCCAGACTGCAACGGCCTGATCGTCGATCACTTTGGGTGCGCCCAGCTTCTTGCCCTGTGCCCTGGCTCGCTCGATCCCGGCCATCTGACGTGCCTTGATATTGGCTCGCTCCAGCTCAGCCACCGCAGCCAGCATGGTGAGCATGGCTTTGCCGACTGGGCTGGATAGGTCGAAGCCTTCGCGCATCGAGACCACCGTCACGCCCTTGGCTTTCAGGGCTTCGACTGTCTCCAGCACGTCGATGGTGTCCCTGCCCAGGCGGTCGATGGCTGCTACGACAACCGTGTCTCCCTTCCTGGCATAGGCATGGAGTGCCTTGAAGCCCTCCCGCTGCAGCGCTTTGGTGGCCCCGCTGGTGGCCTCATCGGAGAACCACTCGTTCACATTGAAGCGTTGGCTGATGGCGTGTCGCTGGGCCTCGGTGGTTTGGCCGTCGGTGCTGACTCGGACGTAGGCAATGGTGGCGGTCATGGCTGATAGCTCCTTGAACGCTAGGTGGATCACAAAGCTGGCTCAAGATGCTATTGGATGGATCATTGAAAATCAACAGATCTGATCCAGTCGAAGGCCGCAGCGCTTCGTTTGGCTCAAGCTGCGCTCAGGTTGGCTCGGAAGGTACACCTTCTGATCCACCCCCTGAGTGCGCACGGGAATCCATCTCGCGGTCATGCGGGCTGATCTGTCCTTCCATAGAGGCCTCTGGCCAGAGCGCGGTGCTCGTTCACATGAAGTGAGATCGAGGCCCGTGGGTGGGGTCGTCGTGCCCCGGCTCACCCTCGCTGTCGACAGGGAAGCCTGAGCATCGTGTTTGATCGGGGAGGGGGTGCCCTGTTTTTTCAGGCGAGGAGGGGTGGGTACCGGGGGGAATCGAGTGGGACGGCTCGATGGATAGGGGCTCGCATTTTTTGCAAAAAATGGCCGGTGGGGTGTGGCCAGGTGATCCAAAAGGGATCCAGAAGTGATCCGAAACGGTGATCCAAAGTGCTCGCAACGGCATACGTCAGCTCTATAGAATGGCGTCCAACTTGAAAGCAGTGTGATGAGCAAGAATCGCTGGAAGCCAGGATTTACGAGGGCTGCCGGTCCCCCCGCAACGATCAACCGTGAACCCGGTCAGGTCCGGAAGGAAGCAGCCGTAGCGGTGACATCGTGTGCCGGGGTGTGGCTGGTAGGGTCCACCTCCATGACGGTCCCTCTTCGCTTTACCCCAGATCGCTCATACGTCTGCTCCCCTGGTAAACCGGGTCGGGGCTTTTTGTGTTGCCTTGGGGACGCGTCCACAGGTAAGGCGCATTGGGAGTAGGGTGGATAACGCCGCGCAGCGGCTTATCCACGCGTCGTCCTTCCGAATTGGATCGCACTATGTGCATCGTCTCCCGTGTGGGAAAGGCTTCGCCGTTTCCCACCCTACGAAAGGGGATGGAGGCAGTCGCCGCGAGGGCGCGCCTCCCACAGAAGGGCAGATGGCGCTGCTGGTTTTGTGGGAGGGCCGGGGTGGGGGCGCTGGTTGGGGGTGGGTGCCTGCTCCTACAGGTGCTTGCCGGTGCTACGGGCGTTCCCTTCTCCCGCTGGGAGAAGGTGGCCCGCAGGGCCGGATGAGGGCGGGTGCGGCCTGCCTCTTGCGGCGAGGCTCTGCGAGATCGCCGCGAGGGCGCGCTTCCCACAGAGGATTGGCATGTGGCACATGGCTTTTGTGGGAGGCCCGCCCTCGGGGCGATGCTTGGGGGCGGGTGCCTGGTCGCAGGCAGAGCCTGCTCCTACAGGTGCTTGCCGGTGCTACGGGCGTTCCCTTCTCCCGCTGGGAGAAGGTGGCCCGCAGGGCCGGATGAGGGCGGGGGCGGCCTGCCTTTTGCGGCGAGGCTCTGCGAGATCGCCGCGAGGGCCTCCCACAGAGGATTGGCATATGGCACATGGCTTTTGTGGGAGGCCCGCCCTCGGGGCGATAGCTTTTGAAGATGGAGGCAAGGGTGGCTGAAGCGTCCTGGGACATTTTCTGCAAGGTCGTCGACAACTACGGCGACATCGGCGTGACCTGGCGTCTCGCCCGGCTGCTGGTCGCCGAGCACGGCCAGCGGGTCCGGCTGTGGTGCGACGATCTCGACACCTTCGCCCGCCTGTGCCCCGGCGCCGATCCGCAGGCCGAATGCCAGGTGCAGGCCGGGGTGGAAGTGCGCCACTGGCCGGCGCAATGGCCCGGTGCCGAGTCGGCGGACGTGGTCATCGAGGCCTTCGCCTGCCACCTGCCCACGGCCTATATCGAGGCCATGGCGGATTCGGGGCGGCGCATCCTCTGGCTCAACCTGGAGTACCTCAGCGCCGAACGCTGGGTAGTCGATTGCCATGCGCTGCCGTCGCTGCAGCCGCGCGGCCTGCAGAAATACTTCTTCTTTCCCGGCTTCGTGCCCGGTACCGGCGGGCTGCTGCGCGAGCGGGAGCTGATGACGCAACGCCACGCCTTTCAGCACGACGGCCAGGCGAGGGCGGACTTCCTGCGCGAGCTCGGTGTCGAGCCCGTGCCCGGTGCGCGGCTACTGTCGCTGTTCGCCTACGAAAACCGCGCGGTGCCGGGCTGGCTGGACGCACTGGCGGCGGACCCGCAGCGGACCAACCAACTGCTGGTCCCGGAAGGGCGGGTGCTCGGCGACGTCGCCGGCTGGCTGGGCGTCGAGGCGCTGAGGCCGGGCGATCGCTTCCGCCGTGGAACGCTGGATATCACGGTCGTGCCCTTCGTGACCCAGGATGCCTATGACCGCCTGCTCTGGTGTTGCGACTTCAATGCGGTGCGCGGCGAGGAGTCCTTCATTCGCGCGCAGTGGGCGGGGCGGCCGTTGGTCTGGCACATCTATCCGCAGGAAGACGATGCCCACTGGGACAAGCTTGAGGCCTTCCTGGCGCTCTATACCGAGGACCTGACGCCGCAGGCCGAGCAGGCGCTGCGGGGGTTCTGGACGGCCTGGAACGCCGGCGAGGGTGCCGGCGAGGCCTGGGGCGCGCTGCTCGGCGAAGCCCCGGAATTGCTGGCGAACGCCGAACGCTGGGCCGACCGGCAGGTGGCCAATGGCGACCTGGCCGGAAAGCTGGTGTCCTTTCACCAGGATTGGCTATGATACGCGGCCTGTTTTTTGTCATTCATCCCAACCGGATATTCGTATGAAAACCGCACAAGAGTTCCGTGCCGGCCAGGTGGCCATCATCAACGGCGAACCCTGGGTCATCCAGAAGGCCGAATTCAACAAGTCCGGCCGCAACAGTGCCGTGGTCAAGATGAAGCTGAAGAACCTGCTCAACGGTTCGGCGACCGAGACCGTCTACAAGGCCGACGACAAGCTGGAGCCGGTGATTCTTGAGCGCAAGGAAGTGACCTATTCCTACTTCGCCGACCCGCTCTACGTGTTCATGGACAACGAGTTCAACCAGTACGAGATTGAGAAGGGCGACCTGGAAGGCGTGATGCCCTTCATCGAAGACGGCATGCCCGATGTCTGCGAGGCGGTGTTCTACAACGACCGCGTGATCTCGGTCGAACTGCCGACCACCATCGTCCGCGAAATCGCCTACACCGAGCCGTCCGTCCGTGGCGACACTTCCGGCAAGGTCATGAAGACCGCCCGCCTGAAGAACGGCTCCGAGCTGCAGGTATCCGCCTTCTGCGAGATCGGCGACTCGATCGAGATCGACACCCGCACCGGCGAGTACAAGTCGCGCATCAAGGCCTGATCCGCCTCGAGACGCATGAAGAAGCCCGGCCTAGTGCCGGGCTTCTTCGTTTCCGCAGACTGTCGCCGCGAGGGCGCGCCTCCCACAGGCTGGCCTGGGTGCAGGCTTCCTGCTTCTGTGGAAGGCCTGATGCAGGCTCTTTCTTCCGTGGGAGGCCCGCCCTCGGGGCGATGCTTTTGGGCAACAGCACCGAAGCCGCGCCAGCTGTCGCCGCGAGGTCGCGCCTCCCACAAGGCTGGCATGGTGCAGGCTTCATGCTTCAGTGGGAGGCCTGATGCAGGCTCTTTCTCTGTGGGAGGCCCGCCCTCGGGGCGATGCTTTTGAGCGACAACGCCGAAGCCTCGCCAGGGCTCAGCTCCAGATCATGCCGATCAGCCCGTAGCACAGCAGTGTGACCAGCACCACGCCGAACAGGTTGAGGGCGAATCCCGCCTTGATCATGGACTGGATCTGCATCATCCCGGTGCCGAACACGATGGCATTCGGCGGCGTGGCCACCGGCATCATGAAGGCGCAACTCGCGGCGATGGCGGCGGGGATGGCCAGCATCTCGGCCGGCAGGCCCTGGCTCACGGCCAGCGCGCCGAGCAGCGGCAGGAAGGCCGCGGCGGTGGCCGTATTGGAGGTGATCTCGGTAAGGAAGGTGATCACCAGCGCCACCAGGCCGATCATCGCGATCAGCGGCAGGGCGCCGAAGGCACTGAGGTTCTGCGCGATCCACTCGGCCAGGCCGGAGGCGCCGATCACGCCGGCCAGCGACAGGCCGCCGCCGAACAGCAGCAGCACGCCCCAGGGCACCTTGTTGGCCTGGTCCCAGTCCATCAGGAACACGCGCTCGCGCAGGTTGACCGGGATGAGGAACAGCAGCAATGCGGCGCCAATGGCGATGCTGGTGTCGTTCAGGCCGTCGATGTAATCCGACAGCACCGGCTGGAAGATCCACAGCAGCGCGGCCAGCAGGAACACGGCAGCGACCAGCTTCTCGGCGTGCGAGATCGGTCCGAGCGCGTCCATTTCCTCCTGCAGCAGGGCGCGGCTGTCGCCGCCCGACAGGCGGAAGCCGCCGCGGGTCAGCCACCACCAGGTGAACAGCAGCATGCCCACGCTGACCGGGATGCCGAGCAGCATCCACTGGCCAAAGCCGATCTCGACCCCGTGGTTCTCGCGCAGGAACGCGGCGAGCAGGGCGTTGGGCGGCGTGCCGATGAGCGTGGCGATGCCACCGATGCTGGCCGCGTAGGCGATGCCTAGCAGCAGCGCGGTGGCGAAGCGGCTGCCCTCGTGCGCATCGCTGTCCGCAATCAGCAGCGTGATGACCGACATGCCGATCGGCAGCATCATGATGCTGGTGGCTGTATTGCTCACCCACATGCTGATGAAGGCGGTGGCGATCATGAAGCCGGCGATCTGCCGGCTGGGCTGGCTGCCGACCGCGAGCAGCGTGGCCAGCGCGATCCGCTTGTGCAGGTTCCAGCGCTGCATGGCCAGCCCCAGCAGGAAGCCGCCGAGGAAGAGGAAGATGGTCGGGTTGGCGTACGGCGAGGTGGCCTTCGCCAGGGTGTCGATGCCCAGCAGCGGTACCAGCAGGATCGGCAACAGCGAGGTGGCGGGAATCGGGATCGCCTCGGTCGCCCACCAGACGGCCATCAGGGCGGCCAGCCCGACGGTACGCCAGGCGGTCTCGGACAGGCCGCCGGGTGGGTCGGTGAGCAGGCAGACGAGCAACAGCAACGGACCGAGAAAGAGGCCGATCCAGGCGGCGATGACAGCTCCACGGGACATCGAAGCTTCAGGCATGGTGGATTTCCCTTCTTCTTTACTGGCTTTCCGACACGTCGTTTGCGGTGCCGGTTCAGATATTCAGGGCGGTAATGGTACAGGCTCGTGCCGGTGGGGTGGGCGCCGAGGGAGAGGGCGTGCTTTTCCCTTCTCCCCTCGGGAGAAGGTGCGGCGGGGCGGGGCTTGGCTGTGGG
>NZ_KE384426.1:0-6038 GCF_000425625.1 Stutzerimonas azotifigens DSM 17556 | reverse complement strand
GGTTGGATTGGGCAGGCTGCGCCTGCCTGATCGCCGCGAGGGCGCGCCTCCCACAGATACGGCGGCGGCGGGGCTTGGCTTGGCTGTGGGAGGCCCGACCGCGGGGCGAGCTTTGGGGTTGGGCTGGGCAGGGCCGGATGAGGGAGGCCGTAAGGCTCAGCGGCTCTCGCCGCCGATGCTCCGCGGCTGGCGGCGCCAGATGCGGGACAGCCAGCGCCAGCAGATCCAGGCGCCGGCGGCGAGGTAGACCAGGCCGCCGGGGACCCACATGAGCAGGCCGGCGAGTTGCTGGTCCTGCACGTCGCGCTCGGGGCCGTAGAAGGACGTGTTGCCAAAGGTCAGGAGCGCGCCCAGGAGCCCGGTGTGCATCATCGTCAGCAGCACCGCCATCAGCGCTTCCGGCACGCGGCGGGGGCTGGCGCGCAGGGTCGACCACCAGAACAGCCAGCCGGTCAGCAGGAAGCAGGCGTGTTCGACCGCGTGCCAGCCCAGGTCGTCCAGTGCCAGCAGGTAGAGCGACGGCGTGTGCCAGGCCCAGATCGCCGCGCCGTGCAGCAGCGCCATGGCGGTGGGGTAGCGGGTCAGCCGCAGCAGAAAGGTCCACAGCGATTCGGCCAGGCGTCCGGTCACCGCGCGCCATTGCGGCAACGGCCGGCCGAGCACCCAGAGCGGCGCGATGACGATCATGAACAGCATGTGCTGCGTCATGTGCCAGGCGGTGCTGGTCTCGGCCCACTCGTCCAGCGGGCCGAACACCGCCAGCACGGCGAGCAGCATGGCCATGTGGAAGCAGGCCGCCTGGCCGCGCCGGGGCGGCACACGGCGTCCGCCTATGAGGTAGAGCATCCAGGCCGCGGCCAGCAGGCAGGCGCTGAGGATCAGCGGCAGCCGTTCGCCCAGGTCGTGGCCGACCAGCCCGTGGGCGTACGCGCTGCCGGGCAGCAGCGCCGCCGCCAGCAGCCAGGGCACTAGACGCATGGCGGCAGGAACAGCAGCGGAGTGCCCACGTACAGCGTGGCCAGCGCCGCGACCAGGTGGATCCCGGCGGCGAGCTTGGTGACGAACACCTGCCGCTCGTTCAGCTCGTGCGGTGGCCGCGACAGGCGCCAGAAGCGCACGGCCAGCCACAGCAGCAGGGCCAGGGTGACCAGCGTCAGCGCGCCGAGCGCGAGGTTCGTCCAGGTCCAGGCTCCCAGCGCCGGGTCCGGCGGGGCGACGGCGCAGACCACCGACAGCCCGCCGTACATCACCACGAACCACAGGCTCCAGAGCACCAGCCCCAGCGGGATCTGGATCGGATGGAAGGCCGACAGACGCGAGTGTTCCATCAGGCGCCTCCCCAGGTGGACGGGAACGGGACGAGCACCAGGTAGATTGCCCAGAGCACGGCCAGGTTGTAGTACCACAGCTGCTCGACCACCACCGGCTCGTAGGGCGCCTTGGCGCCGACGTAGCCGATGCGCACGCGCAGCACCTGCAGCACCGTGAGAACGGTCGCCAGCCCGCAGTGGATCAGCGCGTACATCAGCATGACGAAGATCACCGCGTCGTGGGTCGTTTCGCGCGGCTTCAGCCCGGCGCCGAGCAGCACCCACAGCAGCAGCGCCCACTGCGCCAGCGACAGCAGCGCCGCCAGCGACAGGCCGCCGAACAGCCCCTCGTGGCTGCCGCGGCGCAGGCGCGCCACCAGCAGGCGCATCCACAGCGTGCCGAGGCTTAGCACTACCGCGCTGGCCAGCAGCAGCGAGCCGTCGAGGTCGGTGCTCGCCGGCACCTGCCAATGCGGCGCCACCGTCCACAGGTAGAACCAGCCGAACAGCAGCGACAGGAACAGCGAGCTGTTGGCGATCAGCGTCACGCCCATGCCCCAGAGCCCGGGGCCGTCCAGCGTGCGCGAGTGCAGCGGCGGCTCGCCGGGCTGGGTCTTGGCGTCCGGCGCTGCGGCCGGGTGCGCGCCGTTCTCCCAGGACCAGCGCAGCAGCACGATCAGCGTCAGCACGGTGAAGCCGAGGGCGACCAGGTAGAACTTGGTCAGCAGGCTCAGGCACAACCCGGCCAGCAGCACCGAGGCGATGAAGGGCAGCCAGCTGTTGCCGGGCAGGTGGATGATCTCGCGCACCTTGCCGGTCAGCGGGTCCGTGCCCCAGGTCTCGCGGCGGCCGTGGTCGATGGTGGTCAGCCGGTGCTCGCCGCGGGCGATGCTGTCGGGCAGGTCGGGGTCCTTCCACAGCGGGTGGCGGTCGCTGACGTCCGGCAGGCTGACGAAGTTGTAGGCCGACGGCGGCAGGCTGGTGGCCCATTCGAGGGTGTCGGCGTTCCACGGGTTCTTCGTCGCCGGCAGGCCGAAGCGGAAATGCAGGACGATGTCGAGCAGGATGGTGGCCACGCCGATGGCCATGATGAAGCTGCCGATCGACGAGATCAGGTTGGGAATGTCCCAGCCGAGCCCCGTGTCGTAGGTATAGACGCGCCGCGGCATGCCGATCAGGCCGGTCCAGTGCATCACCAGGAAGGTGATGTTGAAGCCGGCGAACACCAGCCAGAAACCCCAGCGCCCGAGGCGCACCGACGGCATCCGCCCGGAGAAGTGCGGCAGCCAGTAGTACAGGCCGGCCATGAGCGGGAAGAACATGCCGCCGACCAGCACGTAGTGCATGTGCGCCACCACGAAATGGGTGTCGTGCACCTGCCAGTCGAAGGGCACCAGCGCCACCATCACGCCGGTCAGGCCGCCGGCGACGAACACGATCAGGAAGCCCACCAGCCACAGCATCGGCACGTGGAACACCGGCCGGCCCAGCCACAGGGTGGCCAGCCAGGCGAAGATCTGCACGCCGGTGGGGATCGCCACCAGCATGCTGGCACCGGAGAAGAACGACTGCGCCAACTGCGGGATGCCGACGGTGAACATGTGGTGCACCCAGAGCCCGAAGCTGAGGAAGCCGATCGTCAGCACGCCCAGCACGATCCAGCGATAACCGATGATCGGCCGCTGGCAGAACACCGGGATCAGCGTCGAGACGATGCCGGCACCGGGCAGGAAGATGATGTACACCTCCGGGTGGCCGAACAGCCAGAACAGGTGCTGCCAGAGGATCGGGTCGCCGCCGCGGGCCACGTCGAAGAACGGCAGCCCGCCGGCGCGCTCCAGCTCCAGCAGGATCGAGCCGAGGATCAGCGGCGGGAAGCCGACCACGATCATCATCGCCATCACCAGGATGTACCAGGCGTAGAGCGGCATCTGGTGCAGCGCCATGCCGTTGGTGCGGGTGCGCAGGATCGACACCACCAGCTCGACGCCGGCGCTCACCGCGGAGATCTCCACGAAGGTGATGCCCAGCAGCCAGAAATCGTTGTTCATGCCCGGCATGTGCCCGGCGCTGGACAGCGGCGTGTACATGAACCAGCCGGCCTTGGGCGCCAGGTCCAGCAGCAGGCTGGAGACCAGGATGATGCCGCCGAACAGGTAGCAGTAGTAGCCGAGCGCGGAGAGCCGCGGGAACACCAGGTCGCGCGCGCCCAGCATCTTCGGAATCAGGTAGACCGCCAGGCCCTCCATCATCGGCACGGCGAAGAGGAACATCATCACCGTGCCGTGCATGGTGAACGCCTGGTTGTAGGCGTCCGGCTCCATCAGTTCGTAGCCGGGCAGGGCCAACTGGGTGCGGATGAGCATCGCCAGCAGCCCGCCGATGAGGAAGAACGCCCCGCCGGTGATGAGAAAGCGCAGGCCGATGCTGGTGTGGTTGACGATGGTCAGCGCGCGCCAGCCGCGGGGGTTGCCCCAGACTTCGTTGAACTGGTCGTGCAGCTGGTCGGGGTCGGTCGAGGGTTGTGTCATGGCTCGAGCGTCTCCAGCCAGGCGGCGATCCGTTCGAGGGTCGCGTCGGGAATGTCGTCATGCAGCGGCATGGCGTTTCCGCTCTTCAGTTCCTGGTGTTCGCGCAGCCAGCGGCGCAGGTGCTCGCCGTCGTTCGGCAGCAGCCCGGCGCCGAGCGTGGGGCGGCTGGCGAGGTCGGTGAGGTCGGGGGCGCGATCGCCGTCGGTGAGGCCGGCGACGCGATGGCACTGCCCGCAGCGGTCGCGGAACAGGTCGCCCGCTTCGCCGTCTGGCAGGCGAGCGAAGACCAACTGCCGGCGCGCGGCGATCCAGGCGTCGAATTCGGCCGCGTCCACCGCTTCCACCGGCAGGATCATGCGCGCGTGCTGCCGGCCGCAGAATTCCGAGCACTGGCCGCGGAAGCGCCCGGGCTGGGCGGCCTCCAGGCGAATGACGTTGGTCCGCCCCGGAATCATGTCCACCTTCCCGCCCAGGCGCGGCACCCAGAAGGAGTGGATGACGTCGGCGCTGGTGACGTGGAAGTCGATCGGGCGCCCCACCGGCAGCACCAGCTGGTTGGCGGTGACCACCTGGCCGTCCGGATAGCGGATCTCCCACCACCACTGATGGCCGGTGACCTCGATGCGCAGCACCTGCTCGCCGGGCAACGGCAGGGGCAGCATGCTGCGGCCGGCCGGCAGGCCGAAGATCAGCAGCAGCACGATGGCGATGGTCGGCAGCAGGATGCCGCCGCCGATCACCCAGCGGCGGTTGATCCTGATCGCCTCCTCGCTGCCGACGTCGCGCGGCTTGCGCGCCGAGGCGTAGATCCACAGGCCGCTCACGCCGACCAGTACGACGCCGGCCACGCCGAACATCCACCACCAGATCAGCGCCACCTGACGCGCCTGGGGCCCGGCCGGGTCGAGGGTCGACTGCGCCCCTTCGCAGGCCGCCAGCAAAGGAACTGCCAGCGCCAGAATGGTCCATTTGACTAGTGCCCGCAGGGGCTGGAAAACCACAGGGAGGGCCGGATGGCCACCGAGCGCGACTCGATCCACAGCAACGCCGCCATCGGCAACCACCCCTTGCACCCGATGCTCATCCACCTGCCGGTGGCGGCGCTGGTAATGCTGGTGCCGGCCGACCTGGCCTACCTCTGGACGCTCGACCCGTTCTGGCAGCGTGGCGCGCTCTGGCTGTCCGGCGTCGGCGCGGTGGGCGGCTGGATCGCCAGCCTGTTCGGCCTGATCGATATCATCACGGTGCAGAAAATCCGCCAGAAGGTGACCGCCTGGTGCCATGCGATTCTCGCCGTGATGATGCTGTCGCTGGCCTCGCTCAATTGGCTGCTGCGCCTGCTCGGCCTTGGCGATGCGGATGCCGATGCGCTCTGGGGCCTGTACCTGTCGGTGCTGACTGCTGTGCTGATCTCGCTGGCGGCCTTTCTCGGCGGGCGCCTGGTCTACGAGCATGCCGTGGGGGTCGACCTGGATCGCTAGGCGGGGTCGGCAGGGGCGGCTGTCGGTCATGGGCGGTGGACGCTCCTTGCGGTCAGAAGGGCTTGGCCAGTACGAGCCAGAGGGTGACGGCGATGAGTACGGGAATGGCCACGCCCAACGCCATGCACTGGCGTGTGACGCTGCGTTCGGGGTCGCGTTCGATATGCAGCACGAGCACGCCGCAGAGGGCATGACACAGGGCCATCCCGGTCACCGCCGTGAGCTTCATGATCAGCCAGCCGCCGAGGGTGCCGTCACGCAGGAACAGCGCGGTGCCGGAGCCGATGGCCAGCAGCGCCGCCGGCGTGCCGATGAGGGTGAACACCATGCGGGTCAGGTGCGCGTGGTCGCGGTAGAACAATCGGTCGCTGCGGCGGGTGCCAGCGGCGATCAGCGCCGGGAGATAGAGGAGGGTGCCGCACCAGCACAGCAGGCTGGCGAAGTGCAGCAGTTTGAGCAAGGGCATCGCGGTCTCCATCCTGCCCGCGGCCAGTCATTCATCGCCTGCCGGGGTGCCTGAACTCAGGATGTGACAGCCCCTCGCCAGTCGGGTTCGTGCCGCCGGCGGCAAGCCAAGGTATCGAAAGTTGTAGGGTGGATGACGGCGCAGCCTCATCCACGCGTGGGTCCGGCCAGCGCGTGCCGTCGTGGGAGGCGCGCCCTCGCGGCGACTGCGGGCCGAAGGACCGCCATGGGCCGAAACCATCGCCCCGAGG
>NZ_AUDU01000070.1 GCF_000425625.1 Stutzerimonas azotifigens DSM 17556 | reverse complement strand
AGCAGCCCCGGTGGCGAGGGCTACAACGAACTGCGCATCGAGGACAGGGCTGGCGCCGAACAGATCTACCTCCACGCCCAGCGCGACTGGGACCAAAACATCGAGCACGATCAGAAGATCCGCGTCGGCAACGAACGCCACGACACCGTGGAAGCGAACAGCTACAGCGAATTCCGCGCCGAGGAGCACCGCACCACCCACGGCGACCGCAGGACCGAAGTGAAAGCCAGCGACCACCTCACCGTGGGCGACAGCCAGCACGTGCAGATCGGCAGCGGGCAGTTCGTCGAGGCGGGCGACGAGATTCACTACTACGCCGGCAGCAAAGTCGTCATCGACGCCGGCATGGAACTGACCGCCAGCGGCGGTGGCAGCTTCCTTAAGCTCGACCCGAGTGGCGTGACGCTGAGCGGCGCGACCATGAGGATGAACTCGGGCGGAGCGCCAGGTAAGGGGACAGGATTGGGGATTTTGGCGCCGGCGATTCCATGGTTGGCGGCTAGCGACGCTGCCGGCGGCCTCACCTTGCCGGCCCTGATCAATATGTCGCCGCAACTCAAGCATGCTGCGACGGCCAAGCTGCTGCTGGTCAAGCAGTGCGGCGTGCAACCCGATGGTTCCTGCCAACTGGAGGTCTGCCCATGCGGCAAGAAGACGAGCATGGCTTGATGCACGCGGACGAAGGAATCGACGTCGAGCGCGACAATCTCTACCTGTTGCTTGATGGCGCCGCGTTACCCGCCTTGCGGGTCATCTATCAGCACGATGATGCACCAAAGGCAGAGCCTTTGTACCGGGGCACGCGCCATGAGTCCATGCTGGAAGTCAGCCCCGTACTGTACCGCTTCTCCATACGACATCGCATGTGGGCAAATCGGGAGCATTGGCAGTCGGCAGGTCTGCTTTTCGAAAGCCCCGTTAACATTGACGATCTTGTGGGCCACTTGCGCAGTCTGCTGAGCGTCAGGCTGCCCTCAGGAGAATTGGCTTTCTGCCGGTTTTATGACCCGTACTTGACCAAGCGTTTCTTCGACAGCCTCACGCAAGACGAGCTCCGCGCCTGGCTTGGCCCGATCAGTACGATCTGGTTGCCTGCCGAAGAAAACAAATGGCTGGCTTTCGGTACACCCTATGTCTCTGCCGCCAGGTCTGCCGACGACGAAGGCTGGTTTTCGATTCGGCCGGAGCACCTTGCTCATTGGCAGAAACAAGAACGACAGCTATTCATTCAGCGCCTGGTATCGCACTTTTGCGTTGACGACTTTCACGGGCAGTCAAATGTAGAGCTGAAAGACTTCATTCATCAGCGCACGGCAGAAGCTGAAAGGTTCGGCATCAACTCCGAACACCACCTGCTCACTTACGTTGAGCTGGCGCTCCAGTTTCCCGACGCTATCGATAGTCCACGCGTGCGTACGCAACTGGCCAACATGGAAGAACCTGCCGAGCACCGGCTGGCTAGAATCGAAGCCGGCCTGCTTGGCCTGCATGGATAAGCAAATGGAATACACAATACAGCGGGGCGACAGTCTGACCCGGATCGCCAGCGGTCACGGTACTACCACCAGCAAACTGCTGCGCCTGAACCCAGAGATCGAAAATCCGAACCGAATCCAGACCGGACAGATACTACGCGTGCCTGAGACGAACAGCGCTGCCCGACCCGGCTGCACAATCGGACAAGTCATTCAGGACAGTCAGTGCGATGGCTCTGCATTCGACGTGGCGTTCTACTGGAACAACAAGGTTCAGAGCCGCCAGGCGATCTATGAGGAGATCTATGGCGGTGAAACGCACTTCCTTCATCGCTCGCTGTTTCAGCGCAATAACGAACATCTCAAGGAGACGGTGCTACCCGGAGAGATCGTCATCGTCTCCAGCATGCCGCGTACCGACGACGACCGACAGCGCCTGGAAAAGGTAAGGGAACAGGCGAAGCTTGCAAGTGAGGGCATTCAACAGCTGACACCTTATGAAGCCTTGACAGTCAAGCGGCACCTGGAGGTCCTGGATTACATCTGCCTGGAAACTATTGCATCCCACCAGAGCACCGCGCTGGGTGTACTGAGCGCAGCGGTAGGACGACAGCTGGGTGATGTCAAAGGCGCGCTGGAAAAAATAAACGTGGCCTATGTGGAAGAGCTGCGCCGGACCGGAAACGCCAACCGATTTTCACCGGAGTTCTATGCGAAGCGTCAGCAGCTATTCAGCCAGCTAGACCACTCTCTCGGTCGCATGACCCTCTCTACCGTGAATATCCGCCACTACGACAGCATCAAGACCACCCTCGGCCTTTCAACCAAATCGATCCTGCATAACGCATCTGCAATTACAGATAGAGGTGAGGTCCCGCAACTCGGACAACGCATCAATACAGTTTCGAACTGGGCCAAGGGTTCAAGCAGACTGGGGTACTTGGGCATCGCCATCGATGGCGGCATACGGCTGGACAGAGTTCATGAAGCCTGCACGGTGGGGAATAACCAAGTCTGTACAAAAACGAGCTTCAAGCAGGTAACTGGATTCATGGGCAGTGCAGGTGGCGGCGCAGTAGGTGGTATCGCTGGTGCCAAAATAGCTACCGCCGCTGCAGGAGGTATTGCAATTGCGTTTGGCGTCACAGTTGGCGCTCCCGTCCTCGCAGTGATCGCAATCGCTGGCGCTGCTGCCGGCGCCTATTACGGAGGCTCTAGTGGCGGCAGTTTTGGCGAAAACGTAGGCGATATCATTTATCAAGGGATGAACTGACATGAGCGACGTCTCGATACTGGAACGAATCTTTTTTTCTGGATTGCTGTTCCTGTTCGTAACAGGAGGCTTTAATGGAATCTACATCTGCTTCCATGGTATTCGCCGGCTCGACCCTTACTTTTCCAAGCTGCCAAATTTTGAATGGGAGTCTTATAGTCCCTTTGATAGCTTCTGCCGAATGCACCGATATAGCTTCCAATATGTTTTTGGCGTAAACCGCCCGAAAATCAATCCTGCTCTCGCTGCCTGGCTTTACTTTACTTGCATCAGTCTAACAGCCTACTGGATAGGTATGTTCATCGGATTTCTGAAGCATGAACTCAACATCAATGTTCTATCTTGAATTAAATCCCCAAACGAGATCTAGAAAAAAATGTTCGCGAGATTTGCATGTTAGAAATCGCAGATACGTCAATCAGGGCACTAGCCTATGCGCAGATTCCCTTCCGCCTGTATTTCGTGCTGCCGTCACTCTCTCTGTGTTGTTCGCTGCACAGCTATTACCAGGGCTAGGCGTCCTATGGCTGGTCTTGATTCTGACCTCCGAAGCATTGAAGGGTTGGACGCTATGGAAGTTCGCATGAGCTCGTCAGCTTTTGTGCCTGGCAAGTTGGCTTGAACCATCGAGATTCAGGAAGCCTTACCCATGAAAGGACTCGTCACACTGATATCAAGCCTGTTGCTGGCCGCCTGCGCCAGCACCGGTGATGCCGGCGCCCGATCGCTGGCCGGGCACTATTACCTGCAGGGCGCCATGGAAATGGGCTCGGAGCTGCTGCTGAACGACGACGGCAGTTTCGAAGCCGTGGTCGCCTATGGGGCGCTCGATGCTTACGCACAGGGGACCTGGCGCCAGGCCGGCGATCTGCTCGTCCTTCATCGCGAGCCGTCCAACGCCCGCCTGGTCCGTTCGGACATGGGGCTCGGAGGCCTGTTCGACGAACTGTGGCTGCGGGTCGGTTCCGACTGTCTGATCGCGGAGGCGTTGAATGGCTGCTATGCCAAGGCCCCGGCTCGCAAGCCCTTCGACTGACGGCCAGGCCAATCGACGCTGGCTCTCGTTTCTGCGGTTGCCCGGCCCGTTTTCGTGAACCCGGTCACCTGGCGAGACCCGAAACTGAACTTCAATGCGCAACCTCAGCCCCCGCAGCATCATGGATGGGGCCGCCCAAGCACACACGACTTCAAGGAGGAAATCGCGTGCCAGCCCGCTATTACGCCCTCGTTACGCTCGTTGCCGCCGCCCTGCTGGCCGGCTGTTCCGGCAATTACAAGTTCGACGACGACGACTATCGCCCCCTGGGCGACCCGCAAGCGGTAAACCGCGGCAACTGACCGCGAGGAGTGGTAACGCCATGGAATTGGTCTTCGATATGGTCGGGGCGCAGCAGTTCGTCCCCGGATTGCTCACGACGAAAACCTTCAAGCAGGCCGGCGGCCTGATCGGCCGGGCCGAGGACTGCGACTGGGTCATACCTGATCGCAAGCGCGTGGTTTCGAGCCGGCACGCCGAGGTGAGCTACCGCGACGGCGCCTTCTACCTCACCGACACCAGCAGCAACGGCATCCGCGTGAAGGACACCGGCGCCGCCCTCAACCGCGGCAAGGCGCAGCGTATCGAGCACGGCGATATCTACTGCCTGGGCGACTTCGAGATCCGGGCGCGGCTGATTCGCGATCCGGCGCTGTTCGAAGGCGACCTCGGCCGGCCACAGCCCGCCGGCAGCATCATTCCGGACGACGCCTTCCTCGACCTCGACCCACTGACCGCGCTCGATCAGCAGGAGCGGGTCTATGCGGAGGTCGACGAGCTGACGGCAGTGATCGCCCCCGCCCAGTCGCACGCCCAGCAACGCGACTACGCCCAGATCGACGAGGAAAACCTGCAGATTCCCGAACTGGTGGCCCGCACTCCAGCCGCAGCGCCGCGTACGCGCGCCGAACCGGAACGCCTGCCGGCGAGCTTCTGGGAGCGCTTCGGCGAGGCGCTCGGCGTGGAACTCGACGGTCTCGACGATGAGGCGCGCGAAGCGCTGGCTCTGCAGGCCGCCCGGTTACTGCGCCAGAGCGTGGGCAGCCTGCAGCAGGCGCTGCGCACCCGCAGCGAGCTGAAGAACGAGTTGCGGCTGTCCCTGACCACCGTGCAGAGCGCGAGCAACAACCCGCTCAAGCACGGCAGCGACACGGAAGAAGCCATGCGCGCGCTGCTGCGGCCGCAGCGGCCGGGCCAGTTGCCCGCCGAGCAGGCCGTCAGCCGTGCCTACCGGGACCTTCAGGCCCATCAGGTCGCGCTGCTGGCGGCCAGCCGCGCGGCGGTCAAGGGCATGCTCGAGCAATTGGCGCCGGAACAGCTGGTGCTGCGCTTCGAGCGTGACGGCAAGCCGCTGATCGCCACCGCCGGCAGCCGCTGGCGGGCCTACCGTCGCCTGCACGAGAGCCTCAGGCGCGACGACTGGAGCGAGCACCTGTTCAGCCGCGATTTCGCCCATGTCTACGAGGAACAGGTACGCCTGATCGCCACCCTCAACGCCGACCTTCAAGGATGATGTCCATGCCCCGCCTTTCTATCCTGGCCCTGGCGGCCGGGCTGTCGCTGCTCGCCGGCTGCTCGGCGCTGTCGCCGAACTCCGAGCTGACCAAGCTCGACCTGACGCTCGCGGGCAGCGACCGCCTGAACCCCGACCTCAATGGCCGCCCCTCGCCCATCGTGGTGCGGCTGATCGAGCTCAAGCACCCGGTGGCCTTCCAGAACGCCGATTTCTTTTCCCTGTACCAGCGCCCAAAGCAGGCGCTGTCCCCGGACATGGTGATCCAGGAGGAGCTCGAACTGCGCCCGGGCGAGCAGCGCACGCTCAAGCTCCACGTGCAGGAGGGCAGCCGCTACGTGGGCGTCCTGGCCGCCTACCGCGACCTGCCGGAAACCAACTGGCGCCTGGTCATTCCGCTGGTTCATCGGGCACGCAACCAGAGCCGGCTGGGCCTGGACGAACACGGCATCCGCGACTTCGCCGCCATCCCTGACGAGGACCGCCCATGAGCCAGAACAAGGTGGTCTGGCAGGAAGGCATGCTGCTGCGCCCGCAGCACTTCCAGCAGAACGACCGTTACTACGATCACCAGCTCAAGGCCCGCACTCAGCAGCTCGGCCAGTACGCCTGGGGCTTCTTCACCCTGGAGATCGACCGCCAGTTCCTCAACATGGGCAAGCTGGTGGTCAGCCAGGCCAGCGGCATCCTGCCCGACGGCAGCCTGTTCGAGCTCGGCGCCGACCGTGAGCCCCTGGCCCTGGACGTGCCGCCGAACACCAGCAACACGCCGGTGTATCTCGCGCTGCCACTGGTCACCGGCAACCACATCGAGAGCCGCCGGCCGGACCAGAAGGACGTGCTGGCCCGCTTCAGCGCGGTCGACGAGGAGGTCGCCGACTCCAACGCCGGTGACAGCACCATCGCCCAGGTCAGCACAGCACGGCCGGATTTCCGCCTGCAGCTCGGCGAGCAGCAGAGCGACCAGGCGTACGTGAAGCTCAAACTCTGCGACATCCTCGATACCACCCCCGACGGCGTGATCGCGCTCGACGGCGACTACATCCCGACCTTCATCGACTTCCAGGCCTCGGGCTACCTGCAGTCCTGCCTCAAGGAAGTGATCAGCATGCTCGCCCACCGCGGCGACATCCTGGCCGAGCGCATCCGTGCCACCGGGCGGGTCGGCGGCGCCGAAGTCGGCGACTTCATGATGCTGCAGCTGATCAACCGCTACGAGCCAGTGCTGCGCCACTACCTGGGCATCGACCGCGTCCATCCCGAGCAGATCTACCGCGAGCTGCTCGGCCTGCTCGGCGAACTGGCGACCTTCTCCAGCGAAACCAAGCGCCCGCGCCTGGAAGGGCGCTACCAGCACGGCGACCAGGGGTTGTCGTTCCGTCGGCTGATGGACGCGATCCGCCAGGTGCTGTCGATGGTGCTCGAGCAGCACGCCATCGAGCTGCTGCTGCAGCAGCGTCAGTACGGCATCCAGGTCTCGCCCCTGCACGACCACAAGCTGCTCGCCAGCGCCTCCTTCGTGCTCGCCGCCAGCGCCCAGTGCGATTCGGAAGAATTGCGCCAGCGCCTGCCGGCGCACCTCAAGGTCGGGCCGGTGGAATGCATCCGACAACTGGTCAACCTTCACCTGCCGGGCATCAAGGTCAAGCCGCTGCCGGTCGCGCCGCGGCAGATCCCCTTCCACGCCGGCAAGACCTACTTCGCGCTGGAGCTCAGCTCCGAGGAACTGGCGCAGCTGGAGCGCTCCGGCGGCTTCGCTTTCCACGTGTCCGGAGAGTTTTCCGGGCTTGAGCTGAAATTCTGGGCGATCAGGAACTAGCAATGACCATCAAGGACATGGATTACGGTCAGGACGACAAGACGGTCATTCTCGACCGCCAGGGCGAGGCCCCGGCGCAGAGCCCGCTGACCGATTTCAGCGCGCCGCCGAAATACGAACAGCTGGAAGAGCGGATGATCTATGCGGCGCGGCTGCGCCCGGCGGAAAGCTTCAACATCAGCCTCAACCCGCTGGTGGCGGCCGCTTCGCCGCTGTTTTCCGAGGTCGTGCAGCTCAAGCGCAGCCTGGAAGGCGAGGATCTCGATGCGCTCAACGCTCGCCTCTGCGCGGCGCTCAAGCTGTTCGAGCACCGGGCGCTGCACGACGGCGCCGAGAGCAGCCAGGTGATGGCCGCGCGCTACGTGCTCTGCACGGTGCTCGACGAGGCGGTGGTCACCACGCCCTGGGGCAACGAAAGCGAGTGGTCGCAGATGAGCCTGCTGTCGAGCTTCCACAACGAGACCTTCGGCGGCGAGAAGTTCTTCCAGCTGCTCGAGCGCCTGGCGCGCAATCCGGTCAAGCACCTGCCGATGCTCGAACTGATGTACCTGTGCCTGTCGCTCGGCTTCGAGGGCAAGTACCGGGTGCTGCCGCGCGGCATGCTCGAACTCGAGGCGGTGCGCGACAGCCTCTACCGGCAGATCCGCCAGTTGCGCGGCGACGTGCCGCGCGAGCTGTCGCCGCACTGGCAGGGGCTGCACGACACTCGCCGGCGCCTGGTGCGCATCGTGCCCTGGTGGATGGTGGCGCTGTTCACCCTGGTCAGCCTCGGCGTGATGTACGCCGGCTTCGCCTGGGTCCTCGACCAGCAGCGCGAGACCGTGCTGCTGCCTTACCACAGCACCGACCCGACGCAGCCGCTCGAGTGACCCGCCGTAACAAGGACGTGACGCCATGAAGGACTTTTTCGGCAAGCTTGCCATCTTTTTCCGCAAGACCTGGGTCTGGAGCCTGTGCCTGCTGCTGGTGCTGGCCCTGCTGGTCTGGTTCGCCGGCCCGCTGCTGGCGATCGCCGACCGCAAGTTCTGGGAATCCTCCAGCAGCCGCCTGCTGACCATCGCCGGCCTGTGCCTGGCCTGGGGCCTGTTCATCGTCTTCAGCAGCTGGCGCGCCGGGCGCCGGGCGCAGGCCGAGGCCAGCGACGAGCAGTTGCAGGAGCGCCTGCGCCGCCAGGGGCTGATGGGCGAGGAACAGGCCGAACTGCGCCAGCGCTTCAAGCAGGCGCTGCGCACCCTGAAAAGTTCGAGCCTGTATCGCGGGCGCAGCGAGAAATGGCGCAACGAGCTGCCCTGGTACCTGCTGCTCGGCCCGCAGGGCAGCGGCAAGACCAGCCTGCTGGACTTCTCCGGGCTGGAATTCCCCCTGAACCGGAAGGACCCGCAGCGCCTGACCAAGGACGTCTCGGGCACCCGCTATGCCGACTGGTACTTCACCGATCACGCGGTGCTGATCGACACCGCCGGCCGCTACCTGGCGCAGCCGGACGCCACGGTGGACGCCAGCGGCTGGACCACCCTGCTCGCCCTGCTGCGCCGGCGCCGCGTGCGTCCGCTCAACGGCGTGCTGGTGAACCTGCCGGTCGACCGGCTGCTGCAGGCCGGCGAACTGGAACTGGAGACCCTCGCCCGCCAGACCCGCCAACGGCTGCATGAACTGCACCAGCGCCTGGCCGCGGACGTACCGGTCTACCTGGTGCTGAGCAAGGCCGACAAGGTGCTCGGCTTCGAGGAATTCTTCGACCAGCTGTCGCGCGAGGAAAGCGACCAGGTGCTGGGCACGACCTTCCGCAGGGAGCAGGACGGCACCGAGGCGCAGGTGGTCCGCGACGAGTTCGAGGAGCTGCTGCGCCGCCTGAACAGCCAGGTGATCCTGCGCATGCACCAGGAGCGCGACACCCAGCGGCGCGGGCGCATCCTGGATTTCCCGCATCAGCTCGGGCAGATCGGCGAGCGCCTGTGCCTGTTCGTCGAGCTGGCGTTCGCCGGCAACCGCTACCAGCGCTCCAGCCGCCTGCGCGGCTTCTACCTGACCAGCGCGCCGCAGCTGCAGGACGGCCTCGATCCGCTGACCAGCGACATCGGCCGCCAGCTCGGCCTGCCCAGCAGCGCCCTGCCGACTTTCCGCCAGGGCCGCGCACGCTTCATCCACCACCTGCTCAGCCGGGTGATCTTCCCCGAGGCCGAACTCGCCGGGCTCGACCAGAAGGAAGTCCGCCGCATCGACTGGGGCCAGCGCGCGCTCTATGCCGGCGCCTTCGCCTGCCTGGCGGCCTTCGGCGCGGCCTGGGCTTTCGGCTTTTCCGCCAACCACGACCGTCTGGAGCAGCTGCGCGAGCTGGCCCGACACATCGATACGCAGCGCCAGGCCATCGCGCCGGCCGACGAGGCCTTGCGCACGCTGGCCACGCTCGACCGCAGCTACGCGGCCACCCGGGTGTTCCCTGCGCCCGCCGATGCCCGCCTGGTCGAACGCGGCGGCCTGTACCAGGGCCAGGCCGTCGAGCCCACGCTGCACCAGGCCTACCGCCGCGACCTGGAAAACCTGCTGTTGCCACGGGTCGCGCGCCAGCTCGAAGCGCAGATCCGCGCCAACCTCGAGGACCGCGAAGCACTGCTCAACAGCCTGCGCGCCTACCTGATGCTGAACCTCGAGGAGCGCCGCGATGCCGACTTCCTCAGGCGCTGGCTGGCGGCCGACTGGTCGCTGCGCCACTCCGGCAATGCAGTGGCGCAGGAGGGCCTGAATGCCCATTTCGCCCGCCTGCTGGAAGAGCCCTTCCGGGCCTATCCGCTCGACGGGCGGCTGGTCGCCCAGGCCCGCCAGGTGCTGCGCAGCGAGTCGCTGGCCGAGGTCGTCTACCGCATGCTGCGCGAGCAGGCCCGCAGCCTGCCGGACTACCGCCTCGGCCAGCGCCTGGGGCCGCAGGGCACGCTGATCGTCGGCAGCCAGCTGGCGATTCCGGGGTTCTACACCCAGCAGGGCTACCAGAAGTACTACCTGACCCAGGGCGCCGACCTGGTCCGCGAGATCCTGCGCGACAACTGGGTGCTCGGCGAAGGCGCGACCCTGAGCGGCGGCGACCTCGGACGCCTGATGGTGGACATGGAGCAGCTGTATTTCCGCGACTACGGGCACCACTGGGGCGAGGCGATCGCCCAGCTGGGGCTCGAACCCCTGGGCAGCGCGCGCCAGGGGGCGCTGCGCCTGGCCGGGTTGGCCGGGGCCAATTCCCCGCTGCTGCAACTGCTCGTCGAGTTGCGCGAGAACACCCGTTTCGCCGGCCTGGCCGAAGCGGTCGACGGGGCGACACAGGCCGCCGAGGATCACAAGGATGCCAGCGGCAAGCTCGGCAAGGCCGCCAGGCTCGCCGCGGCCGCCGCCGAACAGACGCAGGCGGCCCTCGCCCGGAACCTGCCGGACACCGCGCGCAAGGCGCTGGAGCGGCGCTTTGCCGCCTTCCATCGCCTGCTCGACGACAACGGCGGCGCCAGCACCGAACTGCTGCCGGCCATGCAGGCGCTCGACGCCTTGCAGCTGCAGCTGTCCGGCCTGGCCCATGCCAGCGCGCCCGAGCAGGCCGCCTTCGAGCTGGCCAAGGCGCGCATGGGCGGCCAGCGCGACGCCATCAACGAATTGCGCACGGCCGCCTCGCGCCTGCCGCAGCCGCTGGGCACCTGGCTGACGCTGCTCGCCGAGGACAGCTGGGCCCTGGTGCTCGACGACGCGCACCGCTACCTCAACGGACGCTATCGCAACGAGCTGTACGCCACCTACCGCAGCTCCTTCCGCAAGCGCTACCCCTTCGACGCCTACAGCGAGAGCGAGGTGGCGATCGCCGACTTCCGCGAGTTCTTCAGGGCCCAGGGCACGGCGGAGGCCTTCTTCGAACGCTACCTGCGCCCCTTCGTCAGCCAGACCGCCGGGACCTTCCGTCCACGCCGCCTGGATGGCCGCGAGCTGCCGTTGTCGCAGACCTTCCTGGCGCAGATGGAGCGCGCGCAGACGATCCGTCGGAGCTTCTTCGCCGAGAACCCCAACGAGCCGTTGGTGCGCTTCAAGCTCGAGCCCTACTCGCTCGATTCCAGCCTGGGCCGCGCCGATTTCCGCTTCGGCGGCCAGCAGCTGGAGTACCGTCACGGCCCGATCGTCCCCACCGCCTTCGTCTGGCCGGCGGCCGAGAACCAAGACCGCACCAGCCTGGTGGTAGAGGCGCTGGCCGGGCGCAAGGTAGGGATCGAGAAGAACACCGGGCCCTGGTCGCTGTTCCGCCTGTTCGACCTGATGGAGGTTGGCTACCACAGCGGCCGCGACGTGCTCATGCTCAAGGCCGACCTCGGCGGGCTGCGGGCCAACTATCTGCTGCACAGCCAGCGCTCGCCGAACCCGTTCGACGTCGGCCTGCTGCGCGACTTCCGGCTGCCGGCGAGCCTCTGATGACCGTCCTCGCCACGCCCTGGCGCAGCGCAGCGCGCACCGACACCGGCAAGGTGCGCAAAGGCAACGAGGACGCCTTCCTCGACCTGCCCGAGCGTGGCCTCTGGGCCGTGGCCGACGGCATGGGCGGCCACCGCAACGGCGCGCTGGCCAGCCGCCTGGTGGTTGAACAGTTGGCCGAGCTGCCGGCCGAGGGCGGCCTGGCCGAACGCCTGGTCGCGCTGCGCCGGGGTCTGCATCGGGTCAATCGCCGCCTCGGCCATGCGCTCACGGTGACCGCCGAATGCCCCGAGCCGGTCATGGGCAGCACCGTGGTGGCGTTGCTGATGGACGAGCGGCGCGCCGCCTGCGTCTGGGCCGGCGACAGCCGCTGCTATCTGTGGCGGCGCGGCCGGCTGTACCAGCTGTCGCGCGATCATTCGCTGGCCCAGCAGTTGCTCGACGAGCAGCGCCTGAGCCCGCGGCAGGTCGCCGCGCATCCGGCGGCCCACGCCCTGACGCGCGCCGTCGGCGCCGGCGAGAGCCTGCGGCTGGACGTGCTGGAGTTCGACGTGCACCCCGGCGACACGCTGCTGCTGTGCAGCGACGGGCTGTACCAGAGCCTGTCGCCGGATGCGCTGGGCGCCGCGCTCGATCGCCCTTCTCCCGAGTTCGCGCTGCGCCAGCTGTTCGACGAGGCGCTGGAAGGCCCGGCGCGAGACAACCTCAGCGCCGTGGTGATCCGCCGATGAACGACGCCCTTGCCGCGCCGGCCAGCGATCTCACCTATTTCGCCTTCGCACCGGCGCCCGAGCCCTCGGCTGCACCCCGGGAGGTGCCAGGCCCGTTGCCGGATACCCTCTGTGGTCGCTACCGGATCGAGCGGCTGCTCGGCGTCGGTGGCATGGGCGCGGTGTACCGCGCACGGGACCTGCTGCGCGAGCAGTTCGGTGACCCGCAGCCCTGGGTGGCCCTGAAGACGCTCAGTGACGAATTCAGCGAGTACCCCGACGCCCATGCGCTGCTCTACAGCGAGTTCGCCCTGACCACGCGTCTGCGCCACCGGCATGTGGTCCGGCCGTTCGCCTTCGAGGTGGATGCCGCCAGCCAGCGCGCCTTCTTCACCCTGGAATTACTCAAGGGTCCGACCCTCGACCAACTGCTCGCCGAGCATCCCCAGGGCCTGGCCTGGCCCGCGCTGCAGGCCATCGCACTGCCCCTGCTGGAGGCGTTGAAGCACTCCCACGAACTCGGCGTGCTGCATGGCGACATCAAGCCCAGCAACGTCATGCTCGCCGCCGACGGCCTGCGCCTGTTCGACTACGGGCTCGGGCATTCGCCGGATGGCCCACTGGCCGGCCTGCCGCGCCTGGCCCGCCACCGTATCGCCGCCTGGACGCCCCGCTATGCCGCGCTGGAACTGCTGGACGGCGCCGCCCTCACCCCCGCGGCCGACCTGTTCGCCCTCGCCTGCGTGCTCTACGAACTCAGCGCCGGCGAGCACCCCTACCGCCGCCTGAACGCCCGCCAGGCCCGCTCGATGGCCCTGGAGCGAACCCTGGCCAAGCCCGCCCGGCTGCCCGCCCACTGCTGGCCGACACTGCGCCGGGCCCTGGCCCTGGAGCCGGAAGCGCGGACCGCCACGCTCGACGCGCTGCTGGATGATTTCCGTCGTACGCCGCGGAGGTTTCCGTGGCGCTGGTTCGCCTTTTCACATGGATGATCCCCGGACAAGGAACCCCGCATGTTCAACCCGGCCAACGAAATCCAATTCAGCCTGACGCTCGAAGGTGTCGAACACGATCTGCGCGTCCTGGCATTCGAAGGCCGCGAGGCCATCAGCCGACCCTATCGCTTCGAACTGACGCTGGTCAGCGAGCGTCCGGACCTGGACCTCCAGGCCCTGCTCCACCGCCCCGCCTTCCTCGCTTTCGACCCCGGCGGGCATGGCGTGCACGGCCTCGTTCACGGCGCCGAGCAGGGTGAATCGGGGCGGCGCCTGACGCGCTACCGCCTGACTGTCGTACCGCGGCTGGCCTACCTGGCCCATCGCAGCAACCAGCGCATCTTTCAGCAACTGACGGTGCCGCAGATCATTGCCCAGGTACTGGCCGAGCACGGCATCCTCGCCGAGAGCGGCCATCGCTTCGAGCTCGGCCCGACGGTTTATCCGGAGCGTGAGTACTGCGTGCAGTACGACGAGAGCGACCTGCACTTCGTCCAGCGCCTGTGCGAGGAGGAAGGCATCCACTACCACTTCCGCCACGACACGAGCGGACATGTGCTGGTGTTTGGCGACGACCAGACGACCTTCCCGCGCCTGGGCCGCCCGATCGCCTACGTGGCCGACACCGGCCTGGTGGCGGACGAGCCGGTGATCAAACGCTTTGCCGTACGCCTGGACATCCGGACCGGGCGCGTGACCCGGCGGGACTACGACTTCGAGCGACCGAGGCTACTGCTGGAGAGCCTTTGCAGCAGGCCGGATGCGGAAAACCGCAGTGCCGGCCCCGACCTCGAAGACTACGACTACCCCGGCCGCTATCGCGACCGTACCCGGGGCAGGCACCTGAGCCAGCGTCATCTCGAACGGCACCGCGCTGACTACCGGCTCGCCGAAGGCGCCGGCGACCAGCCCACGCTGCTCAGCGGCCACCTGCTCGAACTCACCGAGCACCCGCGAGGAGAATGGAACCAGCTCTGGCTGCTCAACGAAGTCGTCCACGAAGGCAAACAGCCGCAGGTGCTGGAAGAGTCCACCACCGTGCCCTCCTCTCACGCCGGAAAACTCCCTCTCCCTCCGGGAGAGGGCTGGGGTGAGGGCATTTTTACCCAAGGCTACCGCAACCACTTCACCGCCACCCCCTGGGACATCCCCTTCCGCCCCGCCCTGCGCCACCCCAAGCCCAGGCTCCTCGGCAGCCAGACCGCCGTGGTCACCGGCCCGGCCGGCGAAGAGATCCACTGCGATGAATACGGCCGGGTCAAGGTGCAGTTCCACTGGGACCGCGAGGGCGAGGGCGACGACAAGAGCAGCTGCTGGCTGCGCGTCTCCAGCAGTTGGGCCGGCAACGCCTATGGCGGCGTGGCCATCCCGCGGGTTGGCATGGAAGTGCTGGTCACCTTCCTCGAGGGCGACCCCGACCAGCCCCTGGTCACCGGCTGCCTGTATCACGCCGAGCACCCGGTGCCCTACGAGCTGCCGGCGAACAAGACCAAATCGGTGTTCAAGACCCTGAGCAGCCCCGGTGGCGAGGGCTACAACGAACTGCGCATCGAGGACAGGGCTGGCGCCGAACAGATCTACCTCCACGCCCAGCGCGACTGGGACCAGAACATCGAGCACGACCAGAAGATCCGCGTCGGCCACGAACGCCACGACACCGTGGAAGCGAACAGCTACAGCGAGTTCAGGGCCGAGGAGCACCTGACCGCCATCGCCGATCGCAAGGTGGAAATACGGCCCGACGACCACCTCATCATCGGCCAGGCACAACACATCAGGCTCGGCGACACCCAGGCGCTCGAAGCCGGCCGCGAAATCCACCTCAAGGCCGGACAGAAGATGGTCATCGAGGCCGGCAACGAAGTCACCCTCGCGGCGGGCGGCAGCTTCATCAAACTCGATGCCGGCGGCATCACCCTCGGCGGCCCGCTGGCGCGGATCAATGCCGGCGGCTCGCCGGGCACGGGCTCCGGGAGCTCGGCCAAGTCGCCAGTATTACCTGGAATGGCAGACGCAGATAGCTCAGGTAAGAAAACTCAACTCACATCAACCAGTTCTCGGCCGCAAATTACTCCTAAAGCACTCCATATTAGCGCAAGTGGCAATCAGGATTCTTCAGCTTTCGAGAAAGATAATAGCCTGCTCCAATCACATAAATCGACCACGCCCTCTAATAACTCTCCAACTTCTATTGCCTCGAGATTATCTGATATCACTGCCACGACAACACATATCCAAAACGGCCCTGGCAAATGGGTCACGCAAGAATTTGACTACGACGGTGTAAGTAACTCATTAAAAATGCTCATGAACCGCTTGGGCTCGCTTGGTGACGAAGGGCGGGTCTTTGGCTCAGATGGCAAGGATTACCAGAACACCACTCGCAATATTGTCCAAGTTTGGCAAGCTCTGGATGAAAATGAACAGCACTTCGCGGAAGGATCGGCTATTCATACTTATGGCAAGCGGCGAACTATTACTCAGCATTTTCTTGAAGGAGCTGATAATTGGCAGATATCGGGCAAATCCTGGCACTGGCAGCCAGTAATCGCTAATACCGTTTATGAACGAAAGGCACCCTAACCATGAAGGCAGAAGCAACAATCGGTAAACGAAACGCAGTCTTTCTCTTTTGGGGAATATTGGACGCCTTTTACATCATTTGGTATTGCGTCAATAGCTGGCTGGGTGAGCGTATACCTTATTTCAGCGATCTCAGTGCGAGCATCACTCTACTGGAGCAACAGGGTGGAGTTAATCTAGTCACGGCCCTGCTATCATGGCTGTTACAGTTTTCGATCATTCTTTCATGCCTGATATTCCTGTTACAAAAAGGCTGGGTGAAATACCTTGCTTACATACAGACTCCTTTTCGTATTTTTTTTCTTATGCCCTCACTCTCGGTATTATTGTTTGCCGCGCAGTTACTACCTGGCTATGGCCTGATATTTCTAGCGCTGATCATTGTCTCTGAAACACTAAAAATCTGGTCATTATGGAAGTTTGTATGATGTAGATTGAACAGCACCTTAACCAGACAGCTACTACGCATAAGCGGCTCACTGAGCCTCTTGCTTAAAAATCGAGCTGACTGATCGTTAACCAAATCTACTCAGACCTTGCAGAGCGACAGTTACGACGATATCAACGCCGACAACCCACCCAGGCTCAGCGACAGCGGCAGCCAGATCGGCGTCGACCTGATCATTCCCCAGACGCATCTAGATGGCCTGCCGGCGGCGAACAGGATTCAGGTCAAGACCGCCATTGAAGGCAGTACAACCTAATGGTGGCGACTGGACGGCTTGTTCGCTGACATGAACGGCAACCCCATCGATGGCTGGTTAGCCGAACAGGAACTGATCACCACCCGCCACAGCCCCTGGGAATGGCCGGACTTCCAATGCGTGGAAGACACCGGAAGCCCTCTCGACAAGCTGGCCTACGCCTTCAACGTCAAAGGCATGCTGAATACCGAGGAACAGCACAACTACCGCGCGCAGATCAACAGGGCCGACGGCGGCCCCATCCTGACGCTGGCCCGCCTCTACGACATCGTCGACTCCGATCGGGACGGTGTGCTGACCAGCAGCGAAATCCGCGCAGCCCTGGCCAAGCCTTGGCACGCTCAGGTGATCGGCCGGCTGATTGCCAGATACGAAAGCGAGTGGTTCTGGAACAAAACCAAATGGGATGAGCTCGATCCGCTGTTGGCCGAACAACCCGGCAAGCCAAATCCGGCCTGGGAAGTGGAGAAGCAGCGGATCGAAAAGCTGGGTTGGTGGAACGATCTAGCGGGCAAGCATGACATTAGTGGGGATGGGAAGGCTTGGCATTTTCATCCCTTGGGAATTATGGGCTGCTTCTCTGTGACGGCAGCCGAGGAAATTACCGTTCCGTTCCTGGAAAAAATTCTCGGTAAGCCTGGCGCTTGGTTTACCGGGCGCGGTGGATCAAGAAACTTTACTGCAACATTTCGAGAAAACTACCCAGCTATTTACGATTTTGATAAAAACAAATTCGTGGATATGTTAAACGCCGCATTGATAAGGCATGACATCACCACAGGCTATCAAAAGGCTCACTTCCTTTCCCAGTGCTTCCATGAATCAGCACATTTCGAAACCACCATCGAGTTCGCCTCAGGAGAAGGATATAACCCTGGGCGACACAAGAACGCGGAGGCTAACGGAAATACAACGCAGGGTGATGGACCAAAATACAAAGGAAAAGGTTTGATTCAACTCACATGAAAAAATAACTACTTAAAATACTCGACCTACAGAGGGATCGACTTCACGTCTTCGCCAGACCTAATTGCAGCGGACATGTACAACGCTATAGACGTATCTTGCTGGTACTGGCGAAACAATGGTGGCGTACATACAAAACATAATGCGAAGGGAGATATCAACATACTTATTGACAATGAAAATAACAATGTCGAATTGGTCACATTAGCTGTGAATGGCGGAAGTAATGGCTTGGCTGAGCGGAAAGGAATATTTGAGGCCATAAAGAGAGAATGGAAGCTTCCATGATGCATAAAACCCTATGTAAGAGAAGCCGTACGCGTATCGCTTGCCTTGGCGTCTTAAAAACGCTTATCGCTCTTGCAAGCCTCCATACCATGGCCGCAGACGAGGCTGAAAAAGCCCATCGGGCTGCGAACCATATTAAATTCGTCGTTCCAAGCCCCACCTCTTTACCAGTAAAAGCTTGCTTGTCGGGCGAGTGCAAAACCATTGCCCCTTCGCAGGACATGCTGAAATCAATCGAAAGTGGCTACTCCGAAATTTCCTTGGAAGATATGACGCTGGATGGCAATCCAGAGGTAGTTTTAACGCATAGGGCTGGAAGTAATGTTAATGTTTGCTCGGAAATTTTCCGATATGATTTTCACAGCAATTCTTTCACTAGACTGAAAGCAGGACCAAAACAGCTCTGCAATTACTATGAAAAAGACGGCCAGATCATCAGCAGCTACCGAAGCGGAGCAAAGTGGCACGAGGATATATACTCGATAAAAGGCGACGACTTTGTCCTTGAAGCCAGCGATAGCTGCGTTGGGTGCGATCATATAGAAAGAACGATTTATCTATCTGGAGGCAGAACGGAGCATCTGCTGGTCACGGACAACGTTGACTATAAGCTTCGCGCACCACTGTCTACAACCGTTACATCCCGCAAAGCCATACTGTATGAAGAGCCAAGCGTAAAATCTCCCACAAAGATGTACTTAGTGAAAGGAGACAAAGTAAATCTAATTGAATATACCGAGACTGAAAACAGTGGCTTCTGGTACAAAATTAAATACATTAATACCAAAGGCAAAATAATTATCGCCTGGTTAAACTGCGACGATCTGCAGGTCTGTCAAATGTAAGCGAACAGATAGCTACGCGTCGGTTAACGCCCTCACCAATCCAGCCCCCTGATCGAGCGCTGCAGTTCGACGACCGGCCGGGCATCATATTGCCATCACCCCAAGACCCTGCCATAAAGCCGCATTCGCCCTAGAGCTACAAGGATGTACCCATGCGATTGCTGCGCCGTGCCCTGCTCGGGTTGCTGTTGCTGGCCGTGGTGGCGGCCGGCGTTGGGCTTTATTTCGTGGCCTATCCGAACCTGCCGGAATACCAGGCGCCGGAGGCGCTGCATTACCTGGATCAGTGGAGCGACGCCGATCGGCAGCGCTACTACTACACGCCGCAGGGCACCCAGGTAAAAGGCCTGGAGTACGACTGGTTCAGCGCGCTGGAGCGGCCATTCAGCCGGGAGAAGCTGGCGGCGCCGGAGTACCTGGCGCGCTTCGGCTTCCTGGTCGATCCGCGCCAGCGGCCCAGCGAGCAGAACCCCGGCAACCTGCCGGTCGGCTTCGCCCGCCACGAGGATGACGAGAGCGGGCGCGCCTACCTGGACGTGAGCTGCGCGGCCTGCCACACCGGGGAGCTGCGCTACGACGGACAGGCGATCCGCATCGACGGCGGCGCCGCCATGCACTCGCTGGCGTCCACGGTGCCGACCCTGCGCGGCGGGGCCTTCGGCCAGGCGCTCGGCATGAGCATGGCCTTCACCTACTACGATCCCTTCAAATTTCGCCGCTTCGCCCACGAGGTGCTCGGCGGCAACTACGAGCGCGACCGCGACCAGCTGCGCCGCGACTTCAAGCAGGTGCTCGACCGCCTGCTCGGCACCGCCTACAACGACTGGCACCGCGGCCTCTACCCCACCGAGGAAGGCTTCGGCCGGACCGACGCCTTCGGCCGCATCGCCAACACGGTGTTCGGCGATGCCATTGACCCGGCCAACTACCGCATCGCCAACGCCCCGGTGAGCTACCCGCAGCTGTGGGACATCTGGAAATTCGACTGGGTGCAGTGGAACGGCTCGGCGATGCAGCCGATGGCGCGCAACATCGGCGAGGCGCTGGGCGTTGGCGCGCCGCTACGGCTGCTGCAGGAGAACGGCCAGCCGGTGCCCGAGGCCGAGCGCTATGCCTCGGGCGTGCGCGTGCGCGACCTGCACCAGCTCGAGACCACCCTGATGCGCCTGGCCCCGCCGCGCTGGCCGGAGCCCCTGCTCGGCGCAATCGACCTGGAGCAGGCCAGCCTCGGCCGTGCGCTCTACCGGGAGAACTGCGCGCACTGCCACGCGCCGCTGCCCAAGCCGGCCGACCGCCGCTTCGCCCCGGAGCGCGACCCCGAATGGCGCATGCGAGTGATCCCCACCTCGGTGGTCGGCACCGACCCGACCGCTGCCGACAACATCGCCGACCACCGCTTCGACCTCAGCCGCCTGGGCTGGACGCAGGATGAGCTCGACCGGCTGGACGTGCGGCTGTATGGCGCATCGTCCGGCCCCGTCGACCTGCAGAAGCTGTCCAGCGCCAAGGGGCTGGCCTACGTCACCGCCTACGTCGAGGAACGCGCCTATCGCGAGGCCGGCATCCATCCGGCCGAGCGCGCCGAGTTCGACGGCTTCGGCCTGCCGATCGGCGTGCAGGAGCTGCGCGGCTACAAGGCGCGCCCACTCGACGGCATCTGGGCCACGCCGCCCTTCCTGCACAACGGCTCGGTGCCGAACCTGTTCCAGCTGCTCTCGCCGCTGGCCGAGCGGCAGACGCGCTTCTGGGTCGGCAGCCGCGAGTACGACCCCAAGCACCTCGGCCTGCGTACCGAGCCCTTCCCCGGCGGCTTCCTGCTGGATACCGCGATCACCGGCAACAGCAACCGCGGGCACGAATTCCGCGCCGGCTGCCGCGGCAACGGGGTGATCGGCCGGGCGCTGGAACCGCACGAACGCTGGGCGCTGGTGGAATACCTGAAGGTGCTCGGCGACCCGCGGTTCGAAGCGCGCCTGACGGACATTCCGCCGCGCCCCTACAACCCCGGCCCGGCCTGCCGCTGACCCGCACGAGGAATCGCACATGCTCAAGAGATTCTGGCTCTGGCTCGGCCGGCTGCTCGGCCGCCTGCTGCTGGCACTGCTCGTCCTCGGCCTGGCCGGCTGGGGGATCGGCGCGCTGGTCTATCACTTCAAGTACCGCGGGCCGGTGTCCACCGAGGAGGTGGTGGCGCCGACCGAGGCGGCGGACACCCAGGCAATCATCGAGGACGCCATCGGCGTGGTCGAACAGCACCGCGACAACACCCGGGTGTTGCGCGACGCCCACGCCAAGGCGCACGGCTGCGTGAGGGCCGAGGTCAGAGTCCGCGACGACCTGGCGCCGGCGCTGCGCCATGGCGTGTTCGCCGAGCCCAGCAAGGAGTGGCAGGCCTGGGTCCGGCTGTCCAACGGCAACGCCTATCCGCAGTTCGACCGCATCCGCGATGCCCGCGGCATGGCCATCAAGCTGCTCGACGTGCCTGGCGCCAAGCTCACCGCCGACCCGCGCCACGCCGGCGAGCAGGACTTCGTGATGTTCAACCACCCGGTGTTCTTCGTGCGTGACGTGGCCGAATACCGCAGCAATTTCGCCGCCCAGGCCGAAGGCAAGAAGGTGCTGGCCTTCTTCCCCAGCGGTGACCCGCGCACCTGGGAGCTGCGCCACCTGTTCATCGCCCTGCGGACGCTGTCGCCGGCGCCAGAAAGCCCGGTCGCCACCACCTACAGCTCGGTGGCGCCCTACAAACTCGGCCCGCACAACATCAAGTACCGAGTCATCCCGGCGCCGGAGCAATGCCCGGACTACCAGTTGCCCGAGCAGAACCGCGACCTGCCGAACTTCCTGCGCAGCGCGCTCTACCAGCAGCTGTCGCTGGACCGCATGCCGGCCTGCTTCGCGCTGCAGGTGCAGCGGCAGAACCCGCAGTACTACATGCCGATCGAGGACACCAGCATCGAATGGGACGAATCGATCTCGCCGTTCGAAACGGTGGCGGACATCCGCCTGCCGGCACAGGACTTCGACAGCCCCGAGCAGAACCTCGCCTGCGACAACCTCTCGTTCAACCCTTGGCACGCACTGCCGGAGCACCGGCCGATCGGCGGCATCAACCGGCTGCGCAAGGCGGTGTACGAGGCGATCAGCACCTATCGGCTGGAGCGTAACGGGGTGCGCTGATTGGTGGCGCGGTGTGGGGGCCCCTCACCCTGGCCCTCTCCCCAAGGGGGAGAGGGCGTTGGTCGGGCATGAGCCGGCAGTTCGTGCTCTATGGTCGCAGGCAGAGCCTGCTCCTACAGGTGCTCACCACAACCCCAGGCGCGCCGGCGCTTTTCCCTTCTCCCTCCGGGAGAAGGTGGCCCGCCGGGCCGGATGAGGGAAGCGCGCTCGCGCACCAAACCGTCAGCCCAGCGCTTCTTCCAGCCACCGGGCCAGCCGCTCGGCGCGCTCGTCCCGCTGCCGGCCGGGGACCCACAGCGCCAGTCGCGCGGAGGTCTCGCTGAAACCCCAGGGTGCCAGCAGCCGGCCGGCGGCGAGGTCGTCGGCGACCAGCAGGTGCGGGGCGATGGCGATGCCGAGGCCGGCCAGCGCCGCTTCGAGCAGGAAATACAAATGTTCGAAGCCCTGCCCGTAGCGCAGCGCGGCGACCTCCAGCCCCTGCCCCGCCGCCCAGGTCGGCCAGGCCTGCGGGCGCGAGGTCGTGTGCAACAGCGCTTCGCTCAGTAACGCCTCGGGGCCGGCCTTCACCCGCGCCGCGCAGCGCGGGTGATGCGGGCTGATCACCGGGCCGATGCGCTCGACCGCCAGCTCGTGCACCTGCATGTCCGCCGGCCAGGGCGGCTCGGCGAACCACAGGGTGGCATCCAGCCCCGGGCGCCGGGGGTCGAGCTCGCCCTCGCTGGCCGACAGCTGCAGGCGCAGTTCGGGCAGTTCGCGGTGCAGCCTATCGAGCCGGGGGATGAACCAGCGCGCCAGCAGGCTGCCGGGGCAGCCGAGCACGAAGGGTGTCTCGGCGTTGCGCCGCTGCAGTTCGTCGCGGACCACACGCAGCCGGTCGAAGGCCTCGCTCGTCGCCTCGCGCAGGCGCTGGCCGGCATCGGTGAGTTTTACGCCGCGCCCTTCCTTGCGGAATAGACGCACGCCCAGGTCCGCCTCGAGCGCCTTGATCTGCCGGCTGACGGCACCATGAGTGACGTGCAGCGCAGCGGCCGCTTCGCTGAAGCTGCCCAGGCGGGCCGCCGCCTCGAAGGCGCGCAGGGCATTGAGCGGGGGCAGGTCGCGAGCCATGATCCGTGAGTTTTACTGACAGGTTGCGGCGATCTTATCGCTTTTGCTCTGGCGTGCGCAGCCGTAACCTGTCGCCATCGCACCCCATAGAGGAGCCCAGCATGACTTCGTTACGCACCGGTCCGGACGCCACCGGGCTGTTCGGCCACTTCGGCGGTCAATACGTCGCCGAAACCCTGATGCCGCTGATCCATGAACTGGCCGCCGAATACGAGAAGGCCAAGACCGACCCCGCGTTCGCCAAGGAGCTGGCCTACTTCCAGCGCGACTACGTCGGCCGCCCCTCCCCGCTCTACTTCGCCGAACGCCTGACCGAGCACTGCGGCGGCGCGAAGATCTATTTGAAGCGCGAGGAGCTCAATCACACCGGCGCGCACAAGATCAACAACTGCATCGGCCAGATCCTGCTGGCCAAACGCATGGGCAAGCGGCGCATCATCGCCGAGACCGGCGCCGGCATGCACGGTGTGGCCACCGCCACCGTGGCCGCGCGCTTCGGCATGCAGTGCGTGATCTTCATGGGCACCACCGACATCGACCGCCAGCAGGCCAACGTCTTTCGCATGAAGCTGCTCGGCGCCGAGGTGATCCCGGTCACCGCCGGCACCGGCACTCTGAAGGACGCGATGAACGAAGCCCTGCGCGACTGGGTGACCAACGTCGAGACCACCTTCTACCTGATCGGCACCGTCGCCGGCCCGCACCCCTACCCGGCCATGGTGCGCGACTTCCAGGCCGTGATCGGCACGGAGACCCGCGACCAGATGATGGCCCAGGAAGGCCGCCTGCCCGACTCGCTGGTCGCCTGCATCGGCGGCGGCTCCAACGCCATGGGCCTGTTCCACCCCTTCCTCGATGAAGCGAGCGTGAAGATCATCGGCGTCGAAGCCGCCGGTCACGGTATCGAGACCGGCCAGCATGCGGCCAGCCTCAACGGCGGCGTGCCCGGCGTGCTGCATGGCAACCGCACCTTCCTGCTGCAGGACGAAGACGGCCAGATCATCGATGCGCACTCGATCTCCGCCGGCCTGGATTACCCCGGAATCGGCCCGGAACACGCCTGGCTGCACGACATCGGCCGCGTGGAGTACACCTCCATCACCGACCAGGAAGCGCTCAAGGCCTTCCACACCTGCTGCCGCCTGGAAGGCATCATCCCCGCGCTGGAGTCCTCCCATGCGCTGGCCGAAGTCTTCAAGCGCGCGCCGACCCTGTCCAGGGATCACCTGATGGTGGTCAACCTCTCCGGCCGCGGCGACAAGGACATGCAGACCGTCATGCACCACTTCGACGAACAGGAAGAACACCTATGAGCCGCCTGCAGACGCGCTTCGACGAGCTGAACCAACAGAACCGCGCCGCGCTGGTGACCTTCGTGACCGCCGGCGACCCGGACTACGCCACCTCGCTGGCCATCCTCAAGGGCCTGCCGGAGGCCGGCGCCGACGTGATCGAGCTGGGCATGCCCTTCACCGACCCGATGGCCGACGGCCCGGCAATCCAGCTCGCCAACATCCGCGCGCTGGCCGCCCGGCAGAACCTGACCAAGACATTGCAGATGGTTCGCGAATTCCGCGAAGGCAACCAGACCACCCCGCTGGTGCTGATGGGCTACTTCAATCCGATCCACAAGTACGGCGTGGAGCGCTTCGTCGCCGATGCCAGGGACGCCGGCGTGGACGGCCTGATCGTGGTCGATCTGCCGCCGGAACATAACCCCGACCTCTGCCATCCGGCGCAGGCGGCGGGCATCGACTTCATCCGCCTGACCACCCCGACCAGCGACGACAAGCGCCTGCCCACCGTGCTCGAAGGCAGCTCCGGCTTCGTCTACTACGTCTCGGTGGCCGGCGTGACCGGTGCCGGCTCGGCGACGCTGGAGCATATCGAGCAGGCCGTGGCGCGGCTCAAGCGCCACACCGCCCTGCCCGTCTGCATCGGCTTCGGCATCCGCACCCCGGAACACGCCGCCACCGTCGCCAGGCTGGCCGACGGCGTGGTGGTCGGCTCCGCGCTGGTGGACAGGATCGCCAGTGCCGGGAGCACCGACGAGGCCGTCGAAGGCGTGCTCGACCTGTGCCGCGAACTGAGCGCCGGCGTGCGCGGCGCTCGGCAGTAATCGCCGACCGGCTCCCGGAGGCCGCTGTCCGGTCACCTCGGCAGCGGCTTTTCGTTCAAGCCCGCCAGTCGCAGGGTGGGCCGGGCGGCGTTCCGCTGGGCTCACCACCACCTCACCGGTGGGCTGAAGCCCACCCTGGCTCCGAGGAGCGTCATGGACATCAGGGACATTCCCTTCGGCACCACCGACTGGTCGACCATCGAGCCTAGCGAATACGCCGGCGAAACCGGCACTGCCTACTGGCGCACCCGTCAGTTCGGCCCGCTCCGCGTGCGCATGGTCGAGTACACCCCCGGCTACCTGGCCGATCACTGGTGCAACAAGGGCCACATCCTGCTGTGCCTGGAAGGCGAACTGCACACTGAACTTCCCGATGGCCGCCGCTTCACCCTCACGCCTGGCATGAGCTACCAGGTAGCGGACGGCGCGGAGCCGCACCGGTCGTTTACCCCGGTAGGCGCCCGGCTGTTCGTGGTGGATTGATCAGTTGCGCAGGTAAGCGACCGTAGGGTGGAAAACGGCGCAGCCTTTCCACCGGTTGCCCCAGCGGTTGCGTATCCAGCCACGGTGGATAATCGCTTCGCGAGTTATCCCCCCTACTTCGGCGCGGGCGCGGTTCCCCGCATCGTCACACCGCGATCCCCTGCCGGTTCCGGACGCGCGGCTGCAGGTCATCATCACCCAACTCGCGCTGCAGCCACTGCACGAAGCACTGCACCAGCCGCGCCCGCCGCTTGCGCTCGGGCTGCACCACGTAATAGCCGAAATCCGAGGTGGCGCCAGCCTCGAGCAGCCGTGCCAGCAGGCCCTGCTCGATGAGGTCGTCGACCAGGTAGCGCCAGCCGATGGCCACCCCCTGGCCGGCGATGGCGGCCTGGATCAGCAGGGTGTAGTTGTCGAAGCGCAAGGAGCCCGAAGCCGGGGGCTCGGCAATGCCCAGCTCGCGGAGCAGCGAGGTCCAGTCGAACCAGCGGGTGCGCGCTTCCGGCTTCAGGTGCAGCAGCGGCAGCTCCCGCAGCGCGCCGACCGTCAGGGGCGACGCGCGCCCTTCCAGCAGACGCGGGCTGCAGACCGGAAAGACTTCCTCGCGAAACAGCAGCAGCGCCTCGCCGTGCTTGAAGCGGCCGTCGCCGAAGGCGATGGCGACGTCGATCTCCGAACTCAGCATGTTCAGGGTGCGCTCGCTGGTCACCAGGCTGACGTCGATCTCCGGATGGGCCTCATGGAAACGGTGCAGGCGCGGCATCAGCCAGTAGGAGGCGACGGCGAAGTCGGTGGCCACCTGCAGCACCTCGTGCTGTTGGCGCGCGCCGACGGCCTCCAGCCCGAGGCTGATGGCGCGCAGGCCGTCCTGCACGTGGGCGAACAGCAGCCGGCCGCTGTCGGTCAGCTCGATGCCGCGATAGACGCGATCGAACAGGCGGGTCGCCAGCTGCCTTTCCAGACGCTGGATCTGCTGGCTGACTGCCGGCTGGGTGGTACCCAGCTCCGCCGCCGCCGCCGTGAAGCTGAGATGGCGCGCGGCGGCTTCGAAGACGCGGAGCAGATCAAGGGAGAGCTCAGCGTGTGCGTTTGCCATTAGCAATGCTTATCCGAGACATGTGATTTCGTGTGGTTTACCGAATACTCCGCCGATTTCATCATCAGGGCCAGCGCTTCGCATAATCTGTCACTATGGATCAGCGGCCCCCATGAAACGCCCCAACATCCTCTTCATCATGGCCGACCAGATGGCCGCTCCCCTGATGCCCTGGCATGGCCCCTCGCCGGTACGCATGCCGCACCTCACCCGCCTGGCCGCCGAAGGCGTGGTGTTCGATTCCGCCTACTGCAACAGCCCGCTCTGCGCGCCCTCGCGCTTCACCCTGGTGAGTGGCCAGCTGCCGTCGAAGATCGGCGCCTACGACAACGCCGCCGACTTCCCCGCGGACGTGCCCACCTATGCCCATTACCTGCGCCGCCTCGGCTACCGCACGGCGCTGTCCGGCAAGATGCACTTCTGCGGGCCGGACCAGCTGCACGGCTACGAGGAGCGCCTGACCAGCGACATCTACCCCGCCGACTACGGCTGGGCGGTGAACTGGGACGAACCCGAGGTGCGCCCGAGCTGGTACCACAACATGTCCTCGGTGCTGCAGGCCGGGCCCTGCGTGCGCACCAACCAACTGGATTTCGACGAGGAAGTGGTGTTCAAGGCGCGCCAGTACCTCTACGACCACGTGCGTCAAGCTGGCGGGCAGCCCTTCTGCCTGACGGTCTCCATGACCCATCCGCACGACCCCTACACCATCCCCCGCGAGTACTGGGACCTGTATCGCGAGCAGGACATCCCGCTGCCGGAAGTGCGGCTGCAGCAGCACGAGCAGGACCCGCACTCGCAGCGCCTGCTCAAGGTCATCGACCTGTGGGACAAGCCGCTGCCCGAGCAGAAGATCATCGACGCCCGCCGCGCCTACTTCGGCGCCTGCAGCTACGTCGACACGCAGATCGGCACGCTGCTCGAGACCCTGGCGGACTGCGGCCTGGCCGAGGACACCATCGTGGTGTTCTCCGGCGACCACGGCGACATGCTGGGCGAGCGCGGTCTCTGGTACAAGATGCACTGGTTCGAGATGGCCGCGCGGGTGCCGCTGCTGGTGCATGCGCCGAAGCGTTTCGCGCCCGGCCGGGTGAAGGCCTCGGTGTCCACCGTGGACCTGCTGCCGACCCTGGTGGAACTGGCCGGCGGCACCCTCGAGCCGCAGCTGCCGCTGGACGGCCGCTCGCTGCTGGCGCACCTCGAAGGCCGTGGCGGGCACGACGAGGTGATCGGCGAATACATGGCCGAAGGCACCACCAGCCCGCTGATGATGATCCGCCGCGGTCCCTGGAAATTCATCTACTCCGAGCAGGACCCGCTGCTGCTCTACGATCTGCAGAACGACCCCCGCGAGCTGGAGAACCTGGCCGAGTCCGCGCTCCACCGCGAGGTGGTCGAGGCCTTCCTGGCACAGGTCCGCGCGCGCTGGGACATCCCTGCCATCCACCAGGCGACCCTGGCCAGCCAGCGGCGGCGCCGCTTCGTCGCCGGCGCCCTGGAAAAGGGCCGGCTCACCAGCTGGGACCACCAGCCCTGGGTCGACGCCAGCCAGCAGTACATGCGCAACCACATCGACCTCGACGATCTGGAGCGCCGCGCACGTTATCCACAGCCATGACCAGAGGGAACGAACCCACGGCCGGCCACTTCAACCACAAGGAAACGTCATGAAGACCATCACCACCCTGTTCGCCGGCGCACTGCTGTCCAGCGCCATGACCTACGCCCAGGCCGAGGACGCCAGCTGCGCCACCGTGAAGCTGGGAGACCCGGGCTGGAGCGACATCGCCGTCACCAACGGCGTGGCCCGCCAGTTGCTGGAAGGCCTGGGCTACCGCGTCGAGATCCAGACCCTGGCGGTGCCGATCATCTTCGCCGGGCTGCAGAAGGGCCAGGTCGATGCCTTCCTCGGCAACTGGATGCCGGCCCAGCAGAGCAACTACGACAAGTTCGTCGCCAGCGGCGAGGTCGACGAGCTGGGGCAGAACCTCAGCGGCACCGAGTACACCCTGGCGGTGCCCGCCTACGCCTACGAGGCCGGCGTGAAGACCTTCGCCGACCTGGACAAGCACGCCGACAAGTTCAAGCACACCCTCTACGGCATCGCCGCCGGCTCGCCGGCCAACGTCTCCATCCAGGAAATGATCAAGGGCAACGAGTTCGGCCTGGGCGACTGGAAGCTGGTGGAGTCCAGCGAGCAGGCCATGCTGGTGCAGGTGGGCCGGGCGGTGAAGCGCAACGACTTCGTGGTCTTCCTCGGCTGGACCCCGCACCCGATGAACGTGCAGTTCGACATCCGGTACCTGAAGGGCGGCGAGAAATATTTCGGCGAGAGCGGCACGGTCAACACCCTGGCGCGCAAGGGCTACGCCGAGCAGTGCCCGAATGCCGGCAAGCTGCTGGCCAACCTGCGCTTCACCCAGGAAATGGAGAACGCCATCATGGACCAGGTGCTGAGCAACAAGGTCGGCAACGACGAGGCGGTCAAGGCCTGGCTCGGAGCCAACCCCGAGGCGGTCGCAACCTGGCTGCAGGGCGTGACCACCCGGGACGGCGGCAATGCCCTGGCGGCAGTGAACGCCAGGCGCTGACCGGCGGCTCGCGACGGGCCCCGACGGGCCCGCCTGCGATCGCCAATCCCTAGCCCTAGCCTAGCGCCCACCTTGGAGGCTCCGTCCTTCCGGCCACGATGACGCTCGCCGCGCTCTTCCCCTTCCTCGACTGGCTGCCCCGGACCACCGGGCGCAGCCTCGGCCGCGACGCGCTGGTCGGCCTGACCGGCGCCATCCTCGCGCTGCCGCAGTCCATCGCCTATGCGCTGATCGCCGGGCTGCCGGCGGAATACGGGCTCTACGCCGCGGTGGTGCCGGTGATCGTCGCCTGCCTCTGGGGCTCGTCCTGGCACCTGATCGGCGGCCCCACGGCCGCGATCTCGGTGGTGCTCTTCGCCAGCGTCAGCCCGCTGGCCCGTCCCGGCAGCGACGACTACATCGCCCTGGTGTTGCTGGTGACCTTCCTCGCCGGGCTCTTCCAGTGGCTGCTGGGCGTGCTGCGCTTCGGCAGCCTGGCGAACTTCGTCTCGCAGTCGGTGGTGATCGGTTTCACCCTGGGCGCCGCGCTGGTCATCGCCCTGGGGCAGATCCCCAGCCTGCTCGGCCTGCCCAGCCTGGAAGGCCGCTCCACCGCACTTCAGCGCGCCCTGGAACTGGCCGGCCACTTTCACGAGGTGCACGGCCCCTCGGTGCTGGTGGCGCTGGTCACCCTGGCCGTGGCGGTGCTGCTGCGGCGCCTCGCCCCGCGCCTGCCGGCCCTGCTGCTCGGGCTGGTGGCCGGCAGCCTGCTGGTCGCCGCGCTACCCGGCAGCATGGCGGATGTGCCCCTGGTGCCGCCCTTTTCCGGCAGCCTGCCGCCGTTCGAGACGCTGCGCTTCGACCTCGACGGCATCCTCCGCCTGCTGCCGGCGGCGGTAGCCTGCGGGCTGCTCGGCCTGGTCACCAGCCTGTCCATCGCCCGCGCCCTGGCGGCGCAGTCGCAGCAGGTGCTGGACGTCAATCGCGAGACCCGCGGCCAGGGCCTGTCCAACCTGGTGGGCGCCTGGTTCTCCGGCTATCTCTCGGCCGGCTCCTTCACCCGCTCCGCACTCAACCTGCAGGCCGGCGCGACCTCCGCGCGTGCTGCATTCCGTGGACGCCGACGAAGAGGTGCTGCGCATCGAGGGTTCGATCTTCTTCGGCGCCTGCGCCTACGTGCAGCAGCTGATCCAGCGCAGCCAGGGCCGGCGCCTGGTGCTGGACGCCCACCACGTCAACTTCATCGACTACGCCGGGGCGAGCCTGCTGCACGACGAGGCGCGCCGCCTGGACGGCGAAGGACGCTGCCTGGTGCTGCGCCGCGCCCGCCCCCAGGTGGAACGGGAACTGCGCAAGCTGGCCGACGAGCGAAGCAGGCTGGTGATAGAGGGCTAGTGGCCTGTTTGGCGAGTCGATCAGCCTGATTTCGGCGCTCATCCGAAGCCGAATCAACCCACTCACCGCACAGGCCACTGGATAAAGCCGCCAGGCACCCGAAGGCCGGGGCCTGGCGTGATACGCCCGGTTGGCGGGCCGAAGCGCAACGCCTCGGCCCGCCCCGGGCCGACCGCCAGCGCTACTCCCGGCTGCCCGGCTTCGGCGCCGGCGGCGCCACGCTGCTCTCGATGCTGCCGGCCAGCGGGTCGCCTTCCTTGGTGTAGGAATCGATCTCGTCCCTGGCGCGCGTCCAGTATTCGGTGTCCCGGCCTTCCGGCCGACCATCGGCTTCCCACAGCTGGTAGGCGCGTTCACGGATACGTTGTTCGTCGTTCATGGCAGGCCTCGTTCAATGTGTCGCGGTGAAGGACGGCGCGGCGAAACCGGCACGTCCTTCTGAAAGGTGGCACATCGAAAGGGTTTCCGACCCCATGTCGGACGGATGGATGGTTGCATCGTATTTCGCCGCGCGGAGCGGCCGGGCGCTACCCGGCCTGGCCCTGCTCGTGGGCGGCCGGCGCCGCCGGTGCGAACTTCGACAGGATGTAGGCCTTCATCCCGCGCGCCAGCTCTTCTTCGTCGAAGAACACCTGGCCCAGCTCCTGCTTGCGGAAGATTTCCACCGCCTCGGCGCTGTGAGTGCGGATGACGATCTCGATGTCCGGGTTCAGCGTCCGGGCGATCTCGACCATGCGCAGCACGTTGAGCGGATCGGGCGTGGCGATCACCAGCATGGCCGCATCGGCAATGTGCGCCTGGATCAGCGTGGCCGGATCGGCGGAATCGCCGCTCACCGCGACGAGCCCCTGGCTGCGGATCTTCTCCACCCGCTCGCGGTTCTGCTCGACCACCACGAAGGGAATGTTGCGCTGGCCCAGGGTGCGGATGATGCGCCAGCCGACGCGGCCGCAGCCGACCACCACCACCTGGCCCTCGAGGTACTTGCGTTCGGTGCTGGTCGGCAGCACCGCCAGCGGGTCCTCGCGGAACTCGAGGCGGCGGGCGAAGGCGGAGCGGCGCAGCGCCAGTTCCTTGAACGGCTTGATCAGGGAGAATACCGCGGGGTTCAGCGCGATGGAGATCAGCGCGCCGGCCAGCACCAGGCTCACGCCCTCCTGCGGCAGCAGGCCGAGGGAAAAGCCCAGGCCGGCGAGGATGAACGAGAACTCGCCGATCTGCGCCAGGCTCGCCGCCACGGTGAAGGCGGTGTTCAGCGGGTAGCGGAAGGCCAGCACCAGGGCGGCGGCGGCCAGCGACTTGCCGACGATGATGATCGCTACCACCGCCAGCACGTACAGCGGCTCCTGGATCAACACGAGAGGGTCGAACAGCATGCCCACGGAAACGAAGAACAGCACCGCGAAGGCATCGCGCAGCGGCAGCGATTCCTCGGCGGCGCGGTGGCTGAGGTCCGACTCGCGCATGACCATGCCGGCGAAGAAGGCACCCAGGGCGAAGGACACCTGGAACAGCGCGGCGGCACCATAGGCGAGGCCGATCGCGGAGGCGATCACCGCCAGGGTGAACAGCTCGCGCGAACCGGTCTTCGCCACCTGCATCAGCATCCAGGGCAGGATGCGCCGGCCGGCCACCAGCATCATCGCGATGAAACCGGCCACCAGCACCAGGGTCTTGCCCAGGCTGTACCACAGCGAGTTCGCCGAAGCCCCCTCCACCTCCGTGCCGCCGAGCACGCCGGCCAGCGGCGGCAGCAGCACCAGCACCATCACCGTGGCCAGGTCCTCGACCACCAGCCAGCCGACCGCTATGCGGCCGTTCATCGAATCGAGGATGCCGCGCGATTCCAGCGCCTTGAGCAGCACCACGGTGCTGGCGCAGGACAGCGAGATGCCGAACACCAGGCCGGCGCCGAAGCTCCAGCCCCACCACATGGCGATGGCCATCCCCAGCACGGTGGCCAGCCCCATCTGGACCACCGCGCCGGGCAGGGCGATCTTCTTCACCGACAACAGATCGTCGAGCGAGAAATGCAGCCCGACGCCGAACATCAGCAGCATCACGCCGATCTCCAGCAGCTGCGACGACAATTCCATATCGGCAACGAAGCCCGGCGTCGCCGGCCCGATGATGATGCCGGCGACCAGATAGCCGATCAGCGCAGGCAGGCGGACCTTCTCGGCGATGAAGCCGAAGATCAGTGCCAGTCCAAAGCCACCGGCCAAGGTCGTGATCAGGGATATGTTGTGTTCCATGGTTTCTCCTCTGCAGCCAGGCACAGGCGGGCGGAGCTGGCCATGAGCGGTAAGCATGCAGCAGCTTTGCGGTTCGCACGACTGCACGTCGGAGCATCCGCGGCCTGCGGCGACGAGAAGCAGACTATCGGGCTTGCGGTGCGAGACACCGCCCGCTGACGAGACGGTGCACGCAATGCCTTTAGTGAATATGCAAAGCCCCACTTATATCAAGAAAAACATATGCAGATTATGCTTCCGCTCTCCTTCAATGCCCGGATCGTTCGGAGGCGCCTTCGTTGCTGCGCAACGCCGGACAGAGGCGGGAATGAACCGCTGGCACCACTGTCCTATTTCCTCCCCGGCGCCTCTGCGAGTCATGGTCTACTCCAGGCGAACAGGTTCCATTTCTCAGAGGATCGACAGATGACCATCGCCCCTAATGCAGGACGCCTGCCCGACGAGCACAGCCTGGTCAACCTCCCGCGCCTGGTGTCGCGCTACTACAGCGGGCGGCCGGACCCGGCCGACCCGGCGCAGCAGGTGGCGTTCGGCACGTCCGGACACCGCGGCTCGTCGCTGAAGAACAGCTTCAACGAGTGGCACATCCTGGCCACCACCCAGGCCATCTGCGACTACCGCCGCCAGGAAGGTATCGACGGCCCGCTGTTCATGGGCATGGACACCCACGCGCTGTCCGAGCCGGCCTTCGTCTCGGCGCTGGAAGTGCTGGCGGCCAACGGCATCGAGACGCGCATCGACGCGGGCTGCAACGAGACCGGCGGCGAACCCGGCTACACGCCGACCCCGGCGATCTCCAACGCCATCCTGAACTACAACCGGGGCCGCACCGGCGGGCTGGCCGACGGCATCGTCATCACCCCCTCGCACAATCCGCCGGCCGACGGCGGCTTCAAGTACAACCCCACGAACGGCGGACCGGCCGACACCGGCGTGACCAAGTGGATCCAGGAGCGCGCCAACGGGCTGCTGGCCGCCGGGCTGGACGGCGTCCGGCGCATGGGCTACGCCCAGGCGCTGAAGGCGCCGACCACGCAGCGCTTCGATTTCATCGAGGCCTACATCGGCGGGCTCGGTGAGGTGATCGACCTGGAAGCGATCCGCGCCTCGGGCCTGACCTTCGCCGTCGACCCGCTGGGCGGCGCCGGGGTGCACTACTGGCCGCGCATTGCCGAGCGCTACGGCCTGCCGCTGCAGGTGCTGTCCAGCGTGGTCGATCCGACCTTCCGCTTCATGCGCCTGGACTGGGACGGCAAGATCCGCATGGACTGCAGCTCGCCGCATGCCATGGCCGGGCTGATCGAGAACAAGGACCGCTTCGACGTGGCCTTCGCCTGCGACACCGACCACGACCGCCACGGCATCGTCACCCGTTCGGCCGGGCTGATGAACCCGAACCATTATCTCGCCGTGGCCATCGAGTACCTGTTCACTCACCGCCCGGGCTGGGGCGCGGAGGCCGGCATCGGCAAGACGCTGGTATCGTCCTCGATGATCGACCGCGTCGCCGCCGGCATCGGCCGCCGGCTGGTGGAGGTGCCGGTGGGCTTCAAGTGGTTCGTCGACGGGCTGCTGGACGGCAGTCTGGGCTTCGGCGGCGAGGAGTCGGCCGGCGCCTCCTTCCTGCGCCGGGAAGGCGGCGCCTGGTCCACCGACAAGGACGGGCTAATCCTCGGCCTGCTCGCCGCGGAGATCACCGCGGTGACCGGCAAGGACCCGGGCGAACGCTACCGCGTCCTGACCGAACGCTTCGGCGCGCCGGTCTACCAGCGCATCGACGCCCCCGCCGACCGCGAGCAGAAGGCCCGGCTCGGCAAGCTCTCGGCCTCGCAGGTGCAGGCCCGCGAGCTGGCCGGCCAGCCGATCACCCGCATCCTCACCGAGGCGCCGGGCAACGGCGCGGCCATCGGCGGGCTGAAGGTGGAGACCGAGAACGGCTGGTTCGCCGCGCGGCCGTCCGGCACCGAGGATGTGTACAAGATCTACGCCGAGAGCTTCGAGGGCGAGGCGCACCTGGCGCGCATCCAGGAGGAGGCCCGGGCACTGGTGGGGTCGGTGTTGGGGAGCTGAGGCCTGCCGGCGCATTCTGTGGTGGGCTGAAGCCCACCCTACGACGCACCCATACCCGTAGATACCGTCTTGAGCCCTAGTGGGCAAGGGCCAGTTTAGGGTCGAAAGGCTGGCCGGATTTCAGTACCCCATAGGCGATGTGCAATAGCTTGCGCATGGCGGCACAGACGATCTGCTTGCCGGTCTTGCCCCTGGCTTTCAAGCGGTCCCGCAGAGCGCTGATGGCGGCGTTGTGCTTGAGCGAGCAAACAGCCGGCATATAGAGCCCAGCCCTCAGGCGAGACGAGCCCGTTCGAGATATGCGCGTCTGGCCCTTGTAGGTGCCGGACTCCTGCAGCTTGGGGTTCAATCCGGCAAAGGCGGTGATCGCACGGCCACTTCCGAACTGCAAAGGGTCGCCC
>NZ_AUDU01000069.1:6995-36289 GCF_000425625.1 Stutzerimonas azotifigens DSM 17556 | reverse complement strand
GAGATGTCGCCGAGCGCGTCGTACTCGCCGGTGGCGATCTTGCGCAGGATGCGGCGCATGATCTTGCCCGAACGGGTCTTCGGCAGGCCCGGCGCCCACTGGATCACGTCCGGCACGGCGATCGGGCCGATCTCCCGGCGTACCCACTGCCTGAGCTCCTGGCGCAGCTCTTCGGACGGCTCCTCGCCGGCCACCAAGGTCACGTAGACGTAGATGCCCTGGCCCTTGAGGTCATGCGGCACGCCGACCACCGCGGCCTCCGCCACCTTGGCGTGAGCGACCATGGCGCTTTCGATCTCGGCGGTGCCCATGCGGTGGCCGGAGACGTTGAGCACGTCGTCCACGCGGCCGGTGATCCAGTAGTAGCCATCCTCGTCGCGGCGCGCGCCGTCGCCGGTGAAGTACATGCCGCGGAAGGTGCGGAAGTAGGTGTCGACGAAGCGATCGTGGTCGCCGTAGATGGTGCGCATCTGCCCCGGCCAGGAGTCGAGGATCACCAGGTTGCCTTCCGCCGCTCCGTCCAGCAGGTTCCCCAGATTGTCCACCAGCCCCGGCACCACGCCGAAGAACGGCCGCGTGGCCGAGCCGGGCTTGAGCGCCGTGGCGCCCGGCAGCGGGCTGATGAGGATGCCGCCGGTCTCGGTCTGCCACCAGGTGTCGACGATCGGGCAGCGCCCCTGCCCCACCGTCTCGTAATACCAGTGCCAGGCCTCCGGGTTGATCGGTTCGCCCACCGAGCCGAGCAGGCGCAGGCTGGAGCCGTCGGCGCCATCCACCGCCGCCTTGCCCTGGGCCATCATGGCGCGGATGGCGGTCGGTGCGGTGTAGAGAATGTTGACCTTGTGCTTGTCGATGATCTTCGCCACCCGGGTCACGTCCGGATAGTTCGGCACGCCCTCGAACATCAGCGTGGTGGCGCCGTTGGCCAGCGGGCCGTAGACGATGTAGCTGTGGCCGGTGACCCAGCCGACGTCGGCGGTGCACCAGTAGATCTCGCCCGGCCGGTAGTCGAAGACCCGTTCGTGGGTCAGCGAGGCATACAGCAGGTAGCCCCCGCCGGTGTGCAGCACGCCCTTGGGCTTGCCGGTCGAGCCGGACGTATAGAGGATGAACAGCGGTTCCTCGGCGCCCATCTCCTTCGGTGCGCAGACGCTGCCGGCGACCTTCATCAGGTCCTCGTACCAGATGTCGCGGTGCTGGTTCCATTTGATGTTCCCGCCGGTGCGCCTGACCACGATGATCTTCTGCACGCAGCTGGTCTGCGGGTTGGTCAGCGCCTCGTCGACGTTCTCCTTCAGCGGGACCTTCTTGCCGCCGCGCAGGCCTTCGTCCGCGGTGATCACCACCTTCGAGCGACCGTCGATGATGCGCCCGGCCAGCGCCTCAGGCGAGAAGCCGCCGAACACCACCGAATGGATCGCGCCGATGCGCGCACAGGCGAGCATGGCGACGGCGGCCTCGGGAATCATGGGCATGTAGATGGTCACCACGTCGCCGCGGTGCACGTCCTGGCCGCGCAGCGCGTTGGCGAACTTGCTCACCTGCTCGTGCAGTTCGCGGTAGGTGATTTCCTTGTGTTCGGACGGGTCGTCGCCTTCCCAGATGATCGCCACCTGGTCGCCGCGCTCGTCGAGGTGGCGGTCCAGGCAGTTGTAGGAGACATTGAGGGTGCCGTCGGCGAACCACTTGATGTCGACGTGGTGATCGTCGAAGGAGGTCTGCTTGACCTTGGTGAACGGCTTGATCCAGTCCAGGCGCTGCGCCTGCTCGCGCCAGAAACCGTCGGGGTTGACCACCGATTGCTGGTACATGGCCTTGTAGGTGGCCTCGTCGGTGAGCGTCCGGGCCGCTACTTCGGCACGCACGGGATACAGGGACGCAGCAGTCATGGGTTCGTCACCTCTTTATTATCTTGTTTGCCAGCAGTTCTAGCCCTGCGCGGCGGACGCGACCATACGACCATAGTTCGAACGGGCGGTCAGGCGGGGCGGTAGCACAGGCATCGCACTGCATCAGCATAGTCGCTGGGGCGATGCGCTGCCGTACCACTGAGACAGGCGCCGCTGCGCTTGGTGCGTGTGGAGATGACGTTGGGATTTGCAGCTGCGCGAATGGGCCGGGAGGTGCGTACGGCGCACCCGCGATCGGCCTGCGTGGAGTGACTTTGGCCGCGAATGCATGGCGGAGACTCGTTCGGTCAAGACCGCCCACAAGAAGCGCCGCCCCGAGGGCGGGCCTCCCACAAAAGCAGCAGTGCCCACCGGACCCCGTGGGAGGCGCGCCCTCGCGGCGATATCGCCAGCCAGGGCCACGTGCATGACTTTTCGACGGTGGGAGCGCCTTTGGCCGCGAATAAGGTTGGAGACTCGTTCGCGCCACGGTCAGGTTGGGTCGGGCGCAGCGAAGCCACGGGCCACCGCGTCAGGCTCGAGCCGGCCTCGATCTGGAATGAACGTTGGGCTTCGCCGCAGGCGGCGAAGCCCAACTGCGGCCTCAGCGCTGGTTGGCGGCCTGGGCGGCCTGGATCAGGTCGGGGCCGATGTCGGCTTCGAACTTCTTCCAGGCCGGCTTGACCGCCTCGCGCCAGGCGGCGCGCTGCTCCGGCGTCAGGGTGATCAGCTCGCTCTTGCCGGTGGCGATGATGTCCTGCTTGGCCTTCTCGTTCAGCGCCGCGGCCTGGCGGTTCACCTCGGCGGTGACCTCCTCGACGATGGCCTCGAGTTCGGTACGGATGTCGTCCGGCAGGCTCCGCCAGAAGCGGGTGTTGGTGATCAGCACGTAGTTGCCGATGGCATGGTCGGACTCGGTCATGTACTTCTGCACTTCGAAGTACTTCTGCGTATAGATGTTCGACCAGGGGTTGTCCTGGGCGTTGACCACGCCGGTCTGCAGACCCTGGTAGATCTCGGCGAAGCTCATCTTGCGCGGCACCGCGCGCAGTGCGCTGTACTGCTCGGCCTGCAGGTCGGAGGGCTGCACGCGGAACTTCAGCCCGCGGGCATCGAACGGCTCGCGCAGCGGCTTGTTGGCGGTGAACTGGCGCATGCCGTTGAGCCAGTAGGCCAGCCCGGTGATGCCCTTGTCCTCCATCGAGCGCAGCATCGCCCGGCCCTTGTCCGACTGCTGGAAGCGCTGGGCGGCGGCCATGTCGTCGAACAGGAACATCATGTCGAACAGCTGCAGCTGCTTGGTGTACTGCTCCAGCTTGGACGGCGCCGGGGCGAGCATCTGCACCTCGTTGAGCAGCAGCGCCTCCATTTCCTTGCCGTCGCCGTACAGCGAGGAGTTGGCGTACACCTGCACCTCCACCTTGCCCGGCAGGCGTTCTTCCACCAGCTTCTCGAACATCAGCGCGCCCTGCCCCTTGGGCGTGCTGTCGGCGGTGATGTGGGAGAACTTGATCAGAATCGGATCGGCGAAGGCCTGTGCCGAAAGCAGGCCGAGCACGGCGCTGCCGGCAAGCAGCCGGACCGCCCGGCGAAAGGGGAATCGTGCCATGGGTGAAGCTCCTGTCTTGTAGTTGTTCGGGCCATTGGGCAGGAGCGAATCTAGCGCAGGGGTACCAGGGGCTAAATTGACATTTGGCCAACGCCGCTTTCGTCAACGACGAAGGCAGCTCAGGTCGCGGGCGAGCCGGTCAGGTGTTCGAGCATCTGCCGCGCTGTCACCGACAGGCCCTCCAGGCTGCGCACCGCCACCTTCAGTTCGCGCCGCGCCCAGGGGTCGGTGAGCGGGATCACCGCCACGTCGAGCGCCGGCAGATAGTTGCGTACCACCTTCTCCGGCAGCACGCCGAGGCCCATGCCGGTGTGGATCATCCGGCAGATCGCCTCGAAGCTGCGCACCTGGATGCGCAGCCGCAGCGCCGCGCCGAGCTGATGCGCGGTGTGCTGCAGCAGGGCGTGCAGCGAGGCGTCCTGCTGCAGGCCGATGAAGTCGAAGCCTACCGCGTCCTTCAGCGCCAGCGCCGCGTGCCCGGCCAGCGGGTGCTCGCGCGGGGTGACCAGGCACAGCTGGTCCTGGCGGTACGGGTAGACGGTCAGTTCGTCGGCCGGCATGTGCCCGGCGAACACGCCGATGTCGGTCAGCCCCTCGCGCACGGCGCGCAGGGTCTCGCTGCTGACGCGCTCCTCCAGGTCGATCTTCACTTCGGGATGCCGACGGCAGAAGGCGCTGAGGTCCTCGGGCAGGAACTCGATCACCGCCGAGGTGTTGGCGTGGATGCGCACATGGCCCTTGACCCCCTCGCTGAACTCCGAGAGGTCGGCCTGCATGCGCCCGAGGTTGTCCATCAGGTTGCGCGCGTGATGCAGCAGCGCGTGGCCGGCCGGCGTCAGCTCGACGCCCTTGGGCTGGCGATAGAGCAAGGTGATGCCGAGCTGGCTCTCCAGGTCGCTGATGCGCTTGCTCACCGCCGCCAGCGCCAGGTGCTCGCGCTCGGCGGCGCGGGTCAGGCTGCGCGCGTCGGCGACCGAGATGAACAGCTTGAGGGTGACGAAATCGACGCGACGCATGCGCCCTCCGAGCGGTTGCGACAGGCGCCACAGTCTCAACTTCGCGTAATGCGAAGGCAAGCTTGGCGATCGGACAATTGTTCCCCGCCGGGCTCTGCGCCATCCTGCCTGCCACGAGCAATACCGGAGGAATCGCGATGACGGAGCCCACACAGGCCGGCCTGCCCTTGCAGGGCCTCAAGGTGGTGGAAATGGGGCAGCTGATCGCCGGCCCGTTCGCCAGCAAGCTGCTCGGCGAGTTCGGCGCCGAGGTGGTGAAGATCGAACCGCCGCAGGTCGGCGACCCGCTGCGCAAGTGGCGCAAGATCAAGGACGGCACCTCGCTCTGGTGGCACGTGCAGTCGCGCAACAAGCGCTCGGTCACCCTCGACCTCAAGCAGGCCGAAGGCCAGGACGTCGCCCGCCGGCTGATCGCCGAGGCGGACATCCTGATCGAGAACTTCCGTCCCGGCACCCTGGAGGAATGGGGCATGGGCTGGGAGGCGCTGTCGGCGCTCAACCCGCGGCTGATCATGCTGCGCATCTCCGGCTACGGGCAGACCGGCCCTTATCGCGACCGCCCCGGCTTCGGGGTGATCGGCGAAGCCATGGGTGGCCTGAGGCACCTCTCCGGCTACCCGGGCCAGCCGCCGGTGCGGGTCGGGGTCAGCATCGGCGACTCGCTGTCCTCGCTCTACGGCGTGATCGGCATCCTGCTGGCCCTGCAGGAGCGCCAGCGCAGCGGCCAGGGCCAGATGATCGACGTGGCGCTGTACGAGTCGGTGTTCGGCATGATGGAAAGCCTGGTTCCCGAATACGACGCCTTCGGCTACGTCCGCGAGCCGGCCGGCAGCGCCCTGCCCGGCATCACTCCGTCGAATTCCTACCCCTGCCAGGACGGCACCTACGTGCTCATCGCCGGCAACGGCGACAGCATTTACAAGCGCCTGATGACGTTGATCGGCCGCCAGGACCTGGCCGAGGACCCGCGCCTGGCGCACAACGACGGGCGCAGCCAGCATGCCGAGCTGATCGATTCGGCGATCGCCGAATGGACTTCGGGGCGCGGGCGCGACGAGGTGCTCGCCGCGCTCAACGAGGTACGCGTGCCGGCCGGCTATCCGTACACCGCCGCCGACATCGTCGCCGACCCGCACTACCTGGCGCGGCGCATGATCGAGACCGTGCAGACCGTGGCCGGCCCGCTGAAGGTGCCGGGCGTGCTGCCCAAGCTCAGCCGCACGCCCGGCCGCCTCGGCGAGGGCGGTCCGCGGCTCGGCGAGCACACCGAAGACGTGCTCGCCGGGCTGGGCCTGACCGACGAACAGGTCCGCGGCCTGCGCGAGCGCGGGATCGTTTGACGGCTGGAGGCTGGAGGCTGGAGGCTGGAGGCTGGACGAGTGTTCCGCACCTCTTCGGCGGATCCAGCCAGAACGTATCGCCTTCGCCTGCGCCTTGCGGAACGAGGCCACACGCCGCTCTCGTAGATGCGAGGGGAACGCCGAGTCCTTGCTCGCGAACAGGATTGCACTCGCTCACGCACGAGCCATCCAAGGCTTGCCTGATTGGAGAACACAGAAATGACTCGAATCTACATCCAGGAAGTCGCCACCCGCGACGGCTTCCAGATCGAACCGGCCTTCGTCCCCACCGAGGACAAGATCGCGCTGATCGACTGCCTTTCCGAAACCGGACTGGCGAAGATCGAGGTGACCTCCTTCACCTCGCCCAAGGCCATCCCCAACCTGCGCGACGCCGAAGAGGTGATGCGCGGCATCCGTCGCGTGCCGGGCGTGGAATACACCGTGCTGGTGCCGAACGTGAAGGGCTGCGAGCGCGCGCTGTCCTGCGACGTGGACGAGATCAACCTGGTGATGTCGGCCAGCGATACCCACGGACTGGCCAACCTGCGCATGACGCCCGAGCAGTCGCTGGAGCAGTTCAAGGCGATCATCGAGGTCACCCGCGGCAGCGGCGTCTTCGTCAACGCCTCGCTGTCCACCACCTTCGGCTGCCCCTTCGAAGGCGAGGTGCCGGAGGCGCGCGTCTACGAACTGGTGCAGAAGCTGCTGGACATCGGCGTGCAGGGCGTGACCCTGTGCGACACCACCGGCATGGCCGACCCCGCGCAGGTCGGGCGCATCTGCGGGGAGGCCCGCCGGCGCTGGCCGCAGACGGTGTTCACCGCACACTTCCACAACACCCGTGGCATGGGCCTGGCCAACGCGGTGGCGGCGCTGAACGCCGGCATCGACCGCTTCGACGCCTCGCTCGGCGGCCTCGGCGGCTGCCCCTACGCGCCGGGCGCCAGCGGCAACATCTGCACCGAGGACCTGGTGCACATGTTCCAGCGCATGGGCCTGGACACCGGCGTCGACCTCGACCGGCTGCTGGAAGCCGCCGCCAGCCTGCCCGGTCTGATCGGCCACGAGGTGCCCGGGGCGATTCTCAAGGCCGGCAAGTCCGACCGCCGCTATCCGCGGCCGAAATGGATGGACGCCACCGCCTGAGCGCCGTGCACGGCGGGCGTCAGGCGCCGCCCGCCTCGTCCGGCAGCAATGCCGGGTTCCAGACGACTTCCCAGAGGTGTCCGTCCGGGTCCTGGAAGTAGCCGGCGTAGCCGCCCCAGAAGGTGTCGGCGGCGGCCTTGACCAGCCGCGCGCCGGCGTCCGTCGCCTGCGCCATCACCGCATCGACCTCTTCCCGGCTGGCGACGTTGTGCCCCAGGCTGAACTCGGTCGCGCTCGCCGGGCCGGGCGCCAGCCCCGAATCGTGGGCCAGGCTGCCGCGCGGCCACAGCGCCAGCTTCAGCCCGGCCTGCAGGTCGAAGAAGGCCACCGCGCCGTGCTCGAACTGCTCGCCGACGATGCCCTCGGTGCGCAGGCCCAGCCCGTCGCGGTAGAAGCGGACCGCCCGCGACAGGTCGTCCACGGCCAGGGTGATTACGCTGATGCGGGGTTTCATCGGGTCCTCCAGCGCTCGGCCGGTGCGGCCGCGCTCGCGTCGCATGGATTGGTGCGATAGAGGTTAGCCGGAGCCAAACTCTGTAGGAGCAAGTTCTGCTTGCGACCTTGCAGAGGAAATACGGCCCGAAATAAGGATCAGGCACACCGAACCGGCGACAGCCTCCCGGAGAGAGGATCGATCGGTTTGAGGATTAATGGCGGGGCCCCGGTCGCAGGCAGAGCCTGCTCCTACAGGGGAAGGTCGGGCGTCTGTGCCCTTCCGCCACGCGCGGACAAGCACCGTAGGGTGGGCTTTAGCCCACCAATGCAGGCCACGTGGTGGGCTGAAGCGGAGCGCCGCCCGGCCCAACTACGGATTTCGGCGCGTCCCCCTTCCGCAGGGGCGGACGAGGGAAACGCGTCCCCTCACCCTGGCCCCTCCTAGAGGACGCCTCACTGCACCGTGGCGTCGCGCCGGGACAGGTTGCAGATGCCGCGAAGGCGGCATCCGGCTTCCGAACGTCCCGGCGCCCGACAGGCGCAGTCAACCTGCGACGAACCCCCGTTCGGCACCAACGCCTGCGCCTGTGCGCAGAGTGGGAGCCGTTCGGGCAGCCCGGCTCAGTTGGCCTGGTTGGAGTCCTGGGCGGCCTTGATCAGGTCGGCACCGATCTCGTTCTCGAACTTCTTCCAGACCGGCGCCATGGCTTCACGCCATTCTTCGCGCTGTTCCGAGGTCAGTTCGATGATCTCGCTGGTGCCGGCCTTCTCGATGGCTGCGCGGGCTTCCTGGTTCAGATCGTCGGCCTGCTTGTTCACCGCGACGGTGACCTCTTCCATGATCTTTTCCAGCTCGCCGCGTACGTCTTCCGGCAGGCCGTCCCAGAACTGGGTGTTGGTGATCACCATGTAGTCGATCACGCCGTGGTCGGAGTGGGTGAAGTACGGCTGAACTTCATGCACCTTCTGGCTGTAGTAGTTCGACCAGGTGTTCTCGGTGCCGTTGACCACGCCGGTCTGCAGGCCTTGGTAGACCTCGGCGAAGCTCATCTTGCGCGGGTTGGCGCGCAGCGCCTTGAACTGCTCTTCCAGCACGTTGGAAGCCTGCACGCGGAACTTCAGGCCGCGAGCGTCCTTCGGTTCGCGCATCGGCTTGTTCGCCGACAGCTGCTTCATCCCGTTGTGCCAGTAGGCCAGGCCGGTGATGTTCTTGTCGCGCATGCTGTTGAGCAGCTGCTTGCCGGCATCGCTGGCCTGGAAGCGGTCAACCGCGTTGATGTCGTCGAACAGGAACGGCAGGTCGAAGATCTGCACCGACTTGGCGTACGGCTCGAACTTCGCCAGCGAGGGCGCCAGCATCTGCACGTCGCCGAGCAGCAGGGCTTCCATCTCCTTGCCGTCGCCGAACAGCGAGGAGTTCGGATACACCTCGACCTTCACCTTGCCGGGCAGGCGTTCTTCGGCGAGCTTCTTGAACATCTGCGCGCCTTGGCCCTTGGGCGTGTTGTCTGCGACCACGTGCGAAAACTTGATGACGATCGGGTCGGCGGCGTGAGCCAGGCCGGCGAGACCGATCGAAACAGCACAGGCGAGCGCCTTGACGGTTTGCTTGAGCATTGTGATACCTCTTGTTGTTGTCGATTGTTGACGAGTTGGTATGTGTGTTTCAGACGTGGCGTCGATCAACCGACCGAGCGCCCCGCCCGCTGCAGCAGACGGCGAGCGCGACCGATCACCGGTGCGTCGACCATCTGCCCGTCGACCACGAACACCCCGTCACCGGAAGCGCCCGCAGCCAAGACCCGCTGTGCCCAGGCCAGTTCGTCGGTGCTGGGCATCAAGGCCTCGTGCACCACCGCCACCTGGCTGGGGTGGATGCAGAGCAATCCGCCGAACCCCATGTCGGCTGCATCGGCCGCCGCCCGGGCGAGCCCCTCCACGTTCTTGATGTCGGGGAACACGCTGTCGAGCGGTGCGGCCAGCGCGGCGATGCGCGAGTGCAGCAGGATCGCATAACGAGCATGGTCAAGGATACGCTCTGCCGCTGCGCTTCCACTAGCCAGACCAAGATCGAGTCCGAGATCCAGCGCACCGAACGACAACCGTTCGATGCCCTGGGCGCTGGCGATCGTTGGCAACTCGAACAGGCCGAGCGCGCTTTCGACGATCGGCCAGACCGGCTTGCCGCAGGCCGCCACGCGTTCGACCTGGGCGGCGCTCTCGACCTTGGGCAGCAGCACCGCGCTGACGTTGGCGTGCCGCTGGCACAGCGCCAGGTCGGCGGCATGCCCGGCGTGCCCGGCCGAGTTGACCCGCACCAGCACGCGGGCCTCTGGGTTTTCGCTGAGGGAGGCGTCGAGGTTGGCCCGCGCCTGCTCCTTCAGGCTCTCCTGCACCGCGTCCTCGAGGTCGACGATGACGACGTCGGCACCGCTGGCGAGCGCCTTGGGGATGCGCTCGGGGCGGGTCGCCGGGACGAAGAGCGCGCTACGGATGATCTGTTCGGTCATGGGATGTCCTTTGCCCTTCAGCCGGCTCGGCGGCCGGTGATGCGTTCGATGTCGGCGGCCGTGTAGCCCAGTTCGGCGAGCACGCGATCGGTGTGTTCGCCCAGCGCCGGAATCGGGTCCATGCGCGGCTCGAAGGCGGTATTGCGCCCCGGCGGCAGCAGCGCCGGCAGCGTGCCGGAGGGACTGCCCACCTCGCTCCAGCGCTGGCGCGCCTTCAGTTGCGGATGAGCCCAGACGCCGGCCATGTCGTTGACGTGGGCGTTGGCGATCGAGGCCGCTTCCAGCCGCTCGATCACCTGCTCGGCGGTCAGGCTGGCGAAGCTCTCGACGATGATCGCACGCAGCGCCGCACGGTTCTCGGAGCGCTTGAAGTTCGCCGAGAAGCGCTCGTCCCTGGCCAGCTCAGGCTGCAGCAGCACCTTCTCGCAGAAGAGGCCCCATTCGCGCTCGTTCTGCAGCCCCAGCATGACGGTTCCGCCATCGCCGGCCGGGAACGGCCCGTAGGGATAGATGGTGGCATGCGCCGCACCGGCACGCGGCGGCGGCGGTGCGCCGTCGTAGGCGTAGTACAGCGGATAGCCCATCCACTCGACCAGGCTTTCGAGCATCGACACGTCGACCCGGCTGCCTTCGCCGGTCTTGTCGCGCAGCATCAGCGCCGAGAGCACGCCGGTGTAGGCGTACATGCCGGCGGCGATGTCGGCGATCGAGCAGCCGGCCTTGGCCATTTCCTCCTCGCCCGGCCCGCCGGTCACGGAGAGGAACCCGCCTTCGCTCTGGATCAGCAGGTCGTAGGCCTTCTTCTGCTCGTAGGGACCGCCTTCGCCGTAGCCGGAGATGTCGCAGACGACCAGCCTCGGGAAACGCGCGTGCAGCGCCTCGAACGACAGGCCCATGCGCGCCGCGGCGCCGGGCGCGAGGTTCTGCACCAGCACGTCGGCCTTGGCCAGCAGCGCGTCGAGCACCTCGCCGGCCTCGGCGGCCTTGAGGTCCAGGGCCAGGCTTTCCTTGGAGCGGTTGGTCCAGACGAAATGGGAGGCCAGCCCCTTGACGCGCTCGTCGTAGCCGCGGGCGAAGTCGCCGACGCCGGGCCGCTCGATCTTGATCACCCGGGCGCCGAGGTCGGCCAGTTGGCGCGTACAGAACGGCGCGGCGATGGCGTGCTCGAGGCTGATCACGGTGATGCCGTCCAGGGGACGGGGTTTGGCTGCGGTATCGCTCATAGTTCTTTTCCTGCCTGTTCGTCTGTCCGGTGGGCTGAAGCCCACCCTACGAAAGAGTGCCGGTTCGAAGCCGTCAGGCCAGAACGCTCAGGTCGTTGGTGTCGCGCAGGCGCCAGACCCTTTCGATCAGTTGGCCCGCCTCGTCCGCGCTGCGCGCGCCGGAGAATTGCACCAGGCGGCGGAACTTGTCCTCCAGCTCGGCGCGGCTGAGCGTGTTGCCCGGGTCGCCCTTGGGGTCGTCGACCGCGGCCTGCAGGGTGCGGCCGTCGGTGGTCTCCAGCGTGACGCGGCCGAGCCAGCGGGCCGGATAGGCGCCGTCGACCTCCGGGTCGAGCACCATCGAGACCTTGTCGCGGAAGGCCGAGACCGCCTCGTCGGTGAGCGCCAGGGTGTGGAATTCCGGCAGGCCGGCCTTGCCGTGCACGGCGATCAGGCCGAGCACCGTACCCATGGAGAACTTCGCCTGGTGCACCGTCTGCGGCACGGTCACGCGGCCGAGCACGTCGATGGCGCCCTGGTGCACGCGCGCGGTCACGCTGCGGATTTCCTCGGCGCGCAGGCCTTCGCGCTGCATCAGCTCGAGCAGGGCATCGGCGGCCGGATGGGTGTGGCGGCAGGACGCGTGGAACTTGAAGGAGGTCTCCACCAGCGCCCAACGGCTGCCGAGGCGGTCGGACAGCTTGCTCGGGTCGGCGTCGCTGGACATGCCGGCGGCCATGCCCTGATCGCCTTCGAGGATGTTCTTCGCGCCGGTCAGCCCCTCGGCGGTCAGGTAGGCGGCCAGCAGGCCGTCGGCGGCCGCCTTGGCGGTGTGCAGCTGCTTGGAGTCGGCGGCGTCGCGGAGGAACTCCCACAGCCCCGCGGCCTGGGTGCCGGCGCTGCCGAGCAGGTTGGTGAACTGCGCCTGGTCGAAATCCAGCAGCTTGCCGACCGCCACCGCGGCGGCCAGGGTGCCGACCGTGGCGGTGGTATGGAAGATGCGGTAGTGCGAGCGACCGAGGAACTCGCCGATGCGGATGCCCGCCTCGTAGCCGGCGACCGACGCCAGCAGCAGCTCGCGGCCGGACTTGCCGAGGTCCTGCGCGGCGGCCAGCGCAGCGGGGAAGACCACGGTGGCCGGGTGCAGCACGGAGCTGTTGTGCAGGTCGTCCTGCTCGACCAGGTGCGAGCTGGCGCCGTTGACCAGCGCGGCGAAATAGGCCGAGCTGCCCTTGCCGCTGACGAAGATGTGCGCCGGGCCGTCGGCCGGGCCCATCTTCTCGGCGTAGCGCTCGAACAGCGGGATCGGGTGCGCGCCCTGGCTGGCCAGCGCGGAGGCCAGCCAGTCGAGGAACAGGTCTTCGGTGCGCGCCAGTACCTGATTGGGGATCTGCTCGTAGGTCAGGCCGGCGAGGAACTCGGTGAGTGCCTGGGTGTGCTGGCTCATTTCGGTTGACTCCATTGGGTTGGACCACTCGATGGGTTCGGCCCCATCGCCGGCGTCATCATTCGTAGGGCGGAAAACGGCGAAGCCTTTTCCACGCGTCTGCATCATCGGTCTCGGTGGAAAAGACCTGCGGTCGTTTTCCACCCTACGGCCGCTCCGTCAGAACGAACGCGGCAGCTCGAGCAGGTGCTCGGACACGTACGACAGGATCAGGTTGGTGGAGATCGGCGCCACCTGGTACAGGCGGGTCTCGCGGAATTTGCGCTCGACGTCGTATTCGTTGGCGAAGCCGAAACCGCCGTGGGTCTGCAGGCAGGCGTTGGCCGCTTCCCAGGACGCCTTGGCGGCCAGGTACTTGGCCATGTTGGCCGCGGCCCCGGCGTTGCGGCCGGCGTCGTACTCCTCACAGGCGCGCCAGCGCATCAGGTCGGCGGCCTCGATCTCGATGTGCGCCTCGGCGATCGGGAACTGCACGCCCTGGTTCTGGCCGATCGGGCGGCCGAACACCACGCGGTCGCGGGCGTACTGCGCCGACTTCTCGGTGAACCAGCGGCCGTCGCCGATGCACTCGGCGGCGATCAGGGTGCGCTCGGCATTGAGGCCGTCGAGGATGTAGCGGAAGCCCTTGCCTTCTTCGCCGATCAGGCTGCTGGCCGGGATTTCCAGGTTGTCGAAGAACAGCTCGTTGGTCTCGTGGTTGACCATGTTGGCGATCGGCTGCACGGTCAGGCCGTTGCCGATGGCTTCGCGCAGGTTGACCAGGAAGATGGACATGCCGTCGGCCTTCTTCTTCACCTCGGCCAGGGGCGTGGTGCGGGCCAGCAGGATCATCAGGTCGGAGTGCTGGATGCGCGAGATCCAGACCTTCTGGCCGTTGATGACGTACTTGTCTCCCTGCTTCACCGCCGTGGTCTTGATCTTGGTGGTGTCGGTGCCGGTGGTCGGCTCGGTCACGCCCATGGACTGCAGGCGCAGCTCGCCGCTGGCCAGCTTGGGCAGGTAGTAGCCCTTCTGCTCGTCGCTGCCGTTTCGCAGCAGGGTGAACATGTTGTACATCTGGCCGTGAATGGTGCCGGAGTTGCCGCCGCAGCGGTTCACTTCCTCGAGGATGATAGAGGCTTCGGCCAGGCCCAGGCCCGAGCCGCCGTATTCTTCCGGGATCATCGCCGACAGCCAGCCGGCTTCGGTCATGGCCTTGACGAATTCCTCGGGAAAGCCCTTCTCCTCGTCGATCTTGCGCCAGTATTCGGCGGGGAATTCGGCGCAGAGGGCGCGCACGCCTTCGCGGATGGCGTTGTATTCGTCGTTCAGGTACGGATTCATCTCGGTTCCTCGAAAATTCTTTTGTAGGAGCGAGCTTGCTCGCGAATGGCTGCCGCCTCGATTCACGAACAAGGGGCTACGGCACCCTGGCTCCCAAAATCAGTCTTTGTGTTTACTCGAATTCCACTTCGCCCTTCTGCGCCAGGCCGTTGGCATTGCCGGCCCAGACCTCGGCCTTGCCCGGCGCGACGATGCGCCCGCCGACCTCGAAGGGCTGCGGCGCGATCAGCGGACGCAGGCCGCGGAAGGCGAAGCGACGCAGGCGCGCCTCCGGGTTGGCGCGGCAAAAGGCCCGCAGGCTGAGGGTGGCGATCAGCGGCCCGTGCACCACCAGGCCGGAATAACCCTCGGTGTCGGTCACGTAGGGCCAGTCGTAGTGGATGCGGTGGCCGTTGAAGGTGACCGCCGAATAGCGGAACAGCAGCGTCGGCGTCGGGTTCACCGCCTCGCGCCAGTCACCCTCGATCAGCGGCTCGCCGCTGCTGGTCTTCGGCGGGGTGGGCTCGCGGTAGACGATGTCCTGTTCTTCGCGAATGGCCAGGCGGCCGTTTTGCGAGTAGTCGTGGCGCACGGTGACGAACAGCAGCGAACCGGTGCGGCCGCTCTTTTCCTGGATGTCCTGGATGGTGGAGACGCGCGTCGCCTCCTCGCCCACCGGCAGCGGCTCGATGAATTCCAGCCGGCCGCCAGCCCACATGCGGTTGCGGTTGTCCGCCGGGGGCAGGAAGCCGCCGCGCGCCGGATGGCCGTCGCCGCCGAGGCCGGTCTCGGGCACCGCATCCTGGAAGAAACACCATTGCCACAGCGGCGGCAGTGGCTGGCCGGTGCCGGGTTCGGCTTCGCCCAGGGTCGCGGCGATGCGCTTGATCAGGTTGCGGCTGAGCTCTTCGTGAGTCTCCTCGGTGCGTCCGAGCCAGGCAGAGGTGTCGGTCATCACAGATCCCATCGTGGTGGTGTGTGTTGTTTTCGCCGTAGCCTGCTGGGTTATTGGTGTTTTGTGAATTAGCATTTCCTAACACCACCATTAAATTATGGTTAACACCAGCACAGGGCGCGTCCGATGCACTTCGATCTAGCCGATCTACACCTGTTCCTGCACATCTCGGAGTCACCCAGCCTGAGCCAGGCGGCGCGCCGCTGCCATCTGTCGCCGGCGGCGGCCAGCGTCCGCATTAAGGCGCTGGAGTCGCAGCTCGACGCCCGCCTGCTGTATCGAGACAGCCGCGGCGTGGAGCTCACCCCGGCCGGGCAGCGGCTGCTGCAGCATGCGCGGCTGATCATGCGCCAGGTCGACTACCTCAAGAGCGAGTTCACCGCCTATGGCACCGATTCGGCCGGGCACATCCGCATCTTCGCCAACACCACGGCGGTCACCGAATTCCTCCCGGAGAAGCTGGCCGGCTTTCTCGCCGAACGCCCGGGCGTGACGGTGGACCTGCAGGAGCGCCTGTCGCGCGACATCGTGCGCGGCGTGCTGGACGGCTCCACCGACCTCGGCATCATCGCCGGCCCGGTGGAGGCGCGCGGCCTGCAGGTGCTGCACTTCAGCACCGACCGGCTGGTGCTGGCGGTTCCGGTCGGCCACCCGCTGGCCGCCGAGCGCCAGGTGACGCTGAGCCAGACGCTGTCCTTCCAGCACATCGGCCTGCACGAAGGCAGCACCCTGCTCAGCTTCCTGCGCGATCAGGTGGAACGGCTCGGCGAGCAGCTGTCGCTGCGCATCCAGGTGTCCTCCTTCGAAGCGGTCTGCCGGATGATCGAGGCCGGTGTCGGCATCGGCGTCATTCCCGAGTCGGCGGCCACCCGCCACAGCCGCACCATGCGCCTGGCGATCGTCGAGCTCGACGAGCCCTGGGCGGTACGCGAGCGCAGCATCCTGGTACGCGAGTTCGATGCCCTGCCGGGCACGGTCAAGGCGCTGATCGCCACGCTGGCACCGGACCAGACCGGCTGAGGCAGACGGCACGCGGGTGCACGAAAAAGTGTCGTCGTTCATCCGGGGCGCCGTCCTGACCTGCTGTCGTACCGCAAGACGACCATCGCTAGTGCCCGCCGCTTGGCTTGCCAGGGAATCCTTGGCCGCTCGTGCTGCCCAATGGTGCACTTGCAGGCGCATGCACTGCCGGCGGGCGGCGGCAATCGCGAGCTTGCCATCCATTTGCCAGTTGCTTAGGGTTTGACGCATGACTTCTCTGATTGCCCCCATCGGTTCGCTGCTGGGCGGCGTGGCTTTGCTCCTGCTCGGCCACGGCCTGCTGAATACCCTGCTGACGTTGCGGGGCGTCGCCGAGGGCTACTCGACCGGCCTCATCGGCATCATGATGTCCGGCTACTTTCTCGGTTACCTGATCGGCACCTGGCTGGCGCCCTCGCTGATCCGCCGGGTCGGGCACATCCGCACCTTCGCCTTCTATGCGGCCCTGGCGTCGATCGCCGCGCTGTTGCACGTGATGATCGTCAATCCTTGGGTATGGATGGCGCTGCGCGTCCTCTATGGCATCGCCCTGGTAACGCTCTACATGGTCATCGAGAGCTGGCTGAATGCGCAGGTCAGCGGCGACAAGCGCGGCCAGGTGTTCGCCATCTACATGGTGGTCAACCTCGGGGCGCTGGCGGCGGCCCAGCAGTTGCTGGCGCTGGAAAGCCCGATGGTGTTCACCCTGTTCGCGCTGGCCGCCATCCTCATCTGCAGCGCGCTGATGCCCATCACCCTCACCCGCCAGGCGCAGCCGACGCAGCCCGAGACGCCGCACACCGACCTGCTGCAGCTGGCCCGCATCGCGCCGCTGCCGCTGATGGCCGCGGGCCTGTCCGGCCTGGCGCTGGCCGGCTTCTGGGGCCTGGCCCCGGTCTACGCCAGCGGCAGCGGCTTCGATTCCCACGGTGTCGGCCTGCTGATGAGCGTGACCATTCTCGGCGGCGCGCTGCTGCAGTGGCCGATCGGCCGCTTCTCCGACACCCACGACCGGCGCCTGGTGCTGCTCTGGGTGGTCAGCCTGGCGGCCGTGCTGTCGGTCGTGTTGACCTTCTTCGTCGCCGGGCCGCTGCTGCTGGCCGGCATGTTCCTCTGGGGCGGGCTGGCCTTCTCGATCTACTCGATCTCGGTGGCGCAGATGGTCGACCAGCTGCACCCGGACGAAATCCTCTCCGGCTCCAGCGGCCTGCTGCTGGCCAACGGCTTCGGCGCGGCCTTCGGGCCGGTGATCGCCGGCGGGCTGATGACCCTGATCGGGCCGAAGGGCCTGCCGATCTTCTTCGCCGTGACCCTCGGCGTGCTGGCGCTCTACTCGCTGTACCGCGCGCGCCGCGTCAGCGACCTGCTGAGCGAGCCGCACGGCCACTTCACCCCGATGCTGCGCACCAGCCACACGGTGCTGGAGCTGATGCCGGATACCCCGGAAACCCCACACGAACCCGCATCCGATCCGGATGCACAACCCGAGCCCGCCTACGCGGGACAGGAGCGATAGCGGCGCCAGGCGAGCACCCGGTCGCACGGACGCCGCACCACCCGTGCACGTCGGCCAAGGTCGGCGCGTCAACCACTATGGACAGGGAGACAGCGCATGCTACTTGCCACCGATCTCGATGGAACCTTTCTCGGCGGCGATCCGGCGGATCGCCTGAGCCTCTATCAGACCATCACCGCTCACCCCGACATCCAGCTCGCCTACGTCACCGGACGTAGCCTGGAGTCGGTCCTGCCGCTGCTGGCCGACCCCACGCTGCCGCAGCCGGACTACATCATCGCCGACGTCGGCGCCAGCCTGTACCACGGCGAGACCCTGCAGCCGATCCAGCCCCTGCAGCAGGACATCGACGCCCGCTGGCCCGGCGAAACCCAGGTCGCCAGCGCCCTGGCCGACATCCCAGAACTGGTGCGCCAGGACATTCCGCAGGCCCGCCGCTGCTCGTACTTCTGCACGCCCGAGCGCGCGGCCGATCCGGCGCTGAAGGAAATCGCCGAAGCGCTGGATTGCGACCTGCTGTATTCGGCCGATCTCTATCTCGACTTCCTGCCGCGCGGGGTCAACAAGGGCAGCAGCCTGCTGCGCCTGGTGGAACTGATCGGCATCGACCCCGAACAGGTGCTGGTCGCCGGCGACACGCTGAATGACCTGGCCATGCTCGGCTGCGGGCTCAAGGGCGTCTGCGTCGGACGGTCGGAGCCGGCCCTGCTGGAGCAGACCCAGCACTGCGCGCGGGTGCTGCATGCCGACAGCCCGGGCTGCGGCGGCATCATCCAGGCCTTCTCGCACTTCGGCTTCCTCGGCGAACACGGCTTCGCCGCCGAGACCCGCCGCGCCACCGAACCGGGGCAGGCCGAGCTGGTGATCGTCTACCACCGCCTGCCCTACGAGGAACACCGCGTCGCCGGCAAGCTGCAGCGCCGCCGGCCGACCTCGCCCAACGGCATCATCCCCACCCTGCTGAGCTTCTTCGCCGACGGGCGCAAGGGCTCCTGGGTGGCCTGGGCCGTGGACGAGGGCGAGGAACCCTTCGACAGCCACACCACGGTGGACGCCGAGCGCTACCCGCGCCTGACCGCCGCGCGCGTGCCGCTGTGCCAGGCCGACGTCGACACCTTCTACAAGCGTTTCTCCAAGGAGGCCTTCTGGCCCACCCTGCACTGCTTCTGGGAGCGCGCCAGCTTCCACGAGGAGGACTGGCAGGTGTACCTGCGCGTCAACCGCGCCTTCGCCGAACGCACCGCGCTGGAGGCGGCCGAAGGCGCCACCGTGTGGATCCACGACTACAACCTGTGGATGGTCCCGGCCTACCTGCGCGAGCTGCGCCCGGACCTGAAGATCGCCTTCTTCCACCACACCTACTTCCCCTCGGCCGACGTGTTCAACGTGGTGCCCTGGCGCCGGCAGATCATCGGCAGCCTGCTGCAGTGCGATTACGTCGGCTTCCACATCCCGCGGCAGGTGGAGAACTTCGTCGACGTTGCGCGCGGCGTCTTCCCGCTGAAGACGCTCGCCGAGCAGAACTGCGCGCCGCGCTTCGTCACCTATGGCTGCGCGGTCGGCCTCGACCGCATGACCACCGCCCTCGACACCGGCATGCGCACGGTGCGGCTCGGCGCCCACCCGGTCGGGCTCGACCTCGACCGGGTGCGCAACGCCCTGGCCAGGGCGGCGGTGCAGGAGCAGATGGCGCAGCTGCGCCAGGAGCTGTCCGGCGTGCGCCTGATCCTCGCGGTCGAGCGCCTCGACTACACCAAGGGCGTGCTGGAAAAGCTCAAGGCCTACGAGGTGCTGCTGGCGGAGAACCCCGAGCTGCACGGCAAGGTCACGCTGGCCAGCATCTGCGTTCCGGCGGCGCGCGAGATGACCGTCTACGACGAGTTGCAGACGCAGATCGAGCAGGCCGTCGGGCGCATCAACGGGCGCTTCGCGCGGATCGGCTGGACCCCGGTGCAGTTCTTCTTCCGCAGCCTGCCATTCGACGAGGTGGTGGCCTGGTACGCGATGGCCGACGTCATGTGGATCACCCCGCTGCGCGACGGCCTGAACCTGGTGGCCAAGGAGTTCGTCGCCACCCAGGGCCTGCTCGCCGGCAGCGGCGTGCTGGTGCTGTCGGAGTTCGCCGGCGCGGCGGCCGAGCTCAAGGGCGCGGTGCTGACCAACCCGCACGACGTCGCCGACCTGGTGCAGAACTGCTACCTCGCACTGAACATGCCGCGCAGCGAGGCGCGCTCGCGTCTGCGCGAGCTGTTCGACATCGTCGGCTACAATGACATCCGCCGCTGGGGCGACGAGTTCCTCGGCGCGCTGGAGACGGAGGTGCCGACAGCGGTGGTAGAAGCCGCGGTATAAGGTGCTGCTCTGAAGCCCGTCCGTGCTACGGGCTTCAGAAGTCCACTTTTCCGCGGCCGGCCTTGATCGTGCCGCGCTTGCTTTTGCCGGCCAGGCGGCGCTCCTGCGAGCCGCGGGTCGGGCGGGTCGGCCGGCGCTTCTTCTCCACCTGCGTCGCCGCGCGGATCAGCTCGACCAGGCGCTCCTGCGCATCGGCGAGGTTCTGCTCCTGGGTGCGAAAGCGCTGCGCCTTGATCACCAGCACGCCGTCGCGGCTGAGGCGGCTGTCGTTCAGCGCCAGCAGGCGCTCCTTGTAGAAATCCGACAACGACGAGGCGCGGACGTCGAAACGCAGGTGCACCGCGCTGGACACCTTGTTGACGTTCTGCCCGCCGGCGCCCTGCGAGCGGATCGCGGTCCATTGCAGTTCGTCGTCGGGTATCTGCACGTTGGAAGTGATGGTCAGCATGGGCGTCATCTTGCCTGCCTGGGCCCGGGGCGGCCAGCGCCGTAGCCTTTTTCGACAATTTCTCCCGCCGTTCCGCCGGTGCTTTCGCTAAGGTAGGCGGCTGGCAACGATGGAGCGGCAGCAATGGATTCGATCACCCAGGCGGTTCTCGGCGCCAGCGTGCAAGGCGCGCTGCTGGGCCGCTGGCAGGGGCGCAAGGCGCTGCTGTACGGCGCCCTGCTCGGCACCGTACCGGACCTGGACGTGGTGATCGACTACGGCGACGCGGTCGCCGAGATGACCTATCACCGCGGCTTCAGCCACTCGCTGTTCGTGCTCACCGCCCTCGCCGCATTGCTCACCTGGCTCGCCCGGCGCTTGCGGCCGGACCCGCGCTACAGCGGCAGGCGCCTGTTCCTCACGCTCTGGCTGGTGCTGATCACCCACGTGCTGCTCGATGCCTTCACCAGCTACGGCACCCAGCTGTTCTGGCCGCTGCCGACGCCGCCGGTGGCCTGGTCGACGGTGTTCATCATCGATCCTCTGTACACCCTGCCGCTGCTGTTCGCCGTACTGGTCGGCGCCATCGCCGGGCTCAAGGGCCGGGTCGGCCGCTGGCCAGCAATCGCGCTGGGCCTGTCGAGCGCCTACCTGGCCTTCACCGTGGCCGGCAAGCAGATGGCCGAGCAGCGCGTCGCCGAGGCGCTGGCAAGCTCGGGCATCAAGGCCGAGGCCGTGTTCAGCGGCCCGACGCCCTTCAACAGCCTGCTTTGGCGTGCGGTGGTGATCGACGGCGAGGACTACCACGAGGCGCTGGTCGGCTGGTTCGACGACGGCCCGCCGGAGCTGGTGCGCCTGCCGCGCGGCAGCGCGCTGGCCGGCATCGTCGCGGCCTCGCCCCAGCATGCGCGCCTGCAGTGGTTCACCGGCGGCATCCTGCGCTACGACCAGGTGGACGGGCAACTGCTGGTCACCGACCTGCGCCTGGGGATGACCGGTTTCCACCCGTTCCGCTTCCCGCTGGCCGAGCAGCAGGACGGGCAATGGCAGCTGATCGAGCACGTCGAACGCCTGCCCGCCAGCCGTGGCGACAGCCGCCAGCTGCTGACTCTCTGGGAGCGCATCTGGCACCCCGCCGAGCGGGTGCCGCTGGAAGCCTGGGCCGCCGACCTCGGCCGGCGCTGATCTATAGGCCGCCTCGCATCCTTTGCGCTTCTGGGAGCGGTCTCGACCGCGAACCCCCACCATTCGCGGCCAAGGCCGCTTGTCCGCAGTCGCCGCGAGGGCGCGCAATCCACAAGGATGTGGTGAATGCCGCAAGCCCGTCGGGAACGGGCGCGGCCTCCCGCAGGATCCGGTGGGCACCGCTCGTTTTTTGTGGGAGGCCCGACCTCGGGGCGATAGACCGCGAAGTGCCGCGCTTTTCCCCTTCTCCCCGCGGGAGAAGGTGGCCCGCAGGACCGGATGAGGGAAGCTTTTCTCAGCGAGCCCTACTGGTGCGCCTGTGCCAATCCCCCGTGATGCCGAGAGGCCGCCGGGCTCACCCCAGGTCGCCCGCCTCGCGCCCCGCGTACCAGCGATTCAGCCCGTAGAGCAGCACGCCCAGGCCGAGCAGCAGCCCCGCGCGCAGCCAGGTGCCGGTCTCCTGCTGGGCCAGCAGCACCAGGCACGACAGAATGGCCAGCACCGGCAGCGCCGTCGGCGCCCTGAAATGCGGCCGGTCGACCTGGTCGCGGCGCAGCGCCAGCACCGCCACGTTGGTGCTGATGAAGACGAACAGAAGCAACAGCACCACAGTCTCGGCCAGCACCTGCAGGCTGCCGGTGACGGTCAGCAGCATCGCCATCAGCGTGGTGGCGACGATCGCCACCCAGGGCGTGCGCCGGTTCGGCAGCACCCGGGCGAGCACGCCTGGCAGCTGGCCGTCGTCGGCCATGCCGTAGGCCAGGCGGCTGGCCATGATCATGGTCAACAGCGCGCCGTTGGCCACCGCCACCAGGGCGATCACGGCGAACAGCCCGTCCGGCACCGCATAGCCGGTCGCCCGGACCACCTCGAGCAGCGGCGCCGAGCTACGCTCCAGCGCCTCGGGCGACAGCACCGCGGTCGCCGCCGTGCCCACCCCCATGTACACCAGGCCGGCGACGACGAGCGCGCCGAACAGGGCGCGCGGGTAGTTGCGCTCGACGTTCTTCACCTCCTCGGCGACGTTGGCCGAGACCTCGAAGCCGACGAAGGAATAGAAGGCGATCAGCGCCGCTCCCAGCACCGCCAGCGCCGGCGACACCCCGGGGGTGAAGGTCAGCACCCGCGCGGGCTCGCCCTGCCCCGCCAGCACGAAGCGCGCGGCCAGCAGGATCACCAGCAGCAGGCCGCTCACCTCGATGACGGTCATGAGCGCATTGGCGCCCAGCGATTCGCGGATGCCGCGCGCATTGAGCAGCGCCACCAGGGTCAGGAACACCAGCGCGGTGGGCACCGTCGGTGTCTGCAGGAAGGCCCCCAGGTAGTCGCCGGCGAATGCCAGCGACAGGCCCGCGGCGCTGGTGACCCCGGCCGCCAGCATGCTGAAGCCGACCAGGAACGACAGCAGCGGGACACCGAAGGCGCGCTGGGCGAACAGCGCCGCGCCGCCAGCCCTGGGGTACTTTGTGACCAGCTCGGCATAGGATGCGGCGGTGAGCATGGCGAAGCCCAGCGCCACCAGCAGCGGCACCCACACCGCCCCGCCCACCTCGCCGGCGATCTTCCCGGCCAGGGCGTAGACGCCCGCGCCCAGCACATCGCCGAGGATGAACAGGAACAGCGCCGGCCCGCCGATGGCGCGCCGCAGCCGGGTGCCGGTCTCGACCGCCGGGCTGCTCACGGACAGACCTGCATGAAATCGGGAACGGTAGGCATCGGGGCTCCTCGGCGTGCGTGGTCCTTGAACCTAGAGCCGCGCGCCACCGGCGAAGTTCAGCGGTTTCCATGCGCTTGCGTGCGAAACCAGCTCCGGGTGGGCGTGGGGGTGGGCTTCAGCCCACCAACGAAAGCTCGAACAGGAAACAGGTGGGCTGAAGCGGAACGCCGCCCGACCCACCCTACAATCGCGGACGAGCCGGCTTTCCCGTCCCACCGAAACGAAAAGCCCCGACCTGGGCCGTAATGCGATTCACTTAGGCAAGATCGCCCCGAGGTCGGGCCTCCCACGAAAGCGGAGTTGCCCGCCGAGCCCTGTGGGAGGCCGCGCTCGTTCCCGACGGGCTTGCGGCATCCACCACATCCCTGTGGGAGGCGCGCCCTCGCGGCGATGCAGGCCGTAGGCCTGCCCGAGGCCAAGGGTCCACTTAAGTGAACAGCATTGCGACCTGGGCCGGGGCTTCGATGGTAGCGAGAAGCGTCAGGTCCTGAACTGTCCAACCAGGCCCTGCAGCTCGACGCCCAGGCGCGCCAGTTCGGCACTGGCGTCGGCCGTCTGGTGGCTGGCGGTGGCGCTCTGCTCGCCGATGTCGCGCACGCGGGTGATGCTTTCGCTGATGGCCTCGGCCACGGCGCTCTGCTCTTCGGAAGCGGCGGCGATCTGCTGGTTCATCTGCTCGATGGTGGACACCGCCTCGGTGATCCGGCCGAGCGCGGCGCCGGCTTCGCTGGCCAGTTCCACGGTGCGGTGGGTCAGCGTGCGGCTGGCCTCCATCTGATCGACCGCCTGCCGCGCCTGGCGCTGCAGGTTGGCGATCAGGCCTTCGATTTCCTCGGTCGAGGCATGGGTGCGCATGGCCAGTGCCCGCACCTCGTCGGCGACCACGGCGAAGCCGCGGCCCTGTTCGCCGGCGCGCGCCGCCTCGATGGCGGCGTTGAGCGCCAGCAGGTTGGTCTGTTCGGCGACGCTGCGGATCACTTCCAGCACGGTGCCGATGCGGCCGCTCTCCTGGTTGAGAGCCTCGAGCGCCTGGGCAGACTGCTCGACCTCGCTGGCCAGGCTGCCGACCTGGGTCACGGCCTCCTGCACCACGCGGTCGCCCTGGCGCGCTTCCTGGTCGGCCTGGCGCGCGGCGACGCTGGCCTGTTCGGCGTTGCGCGCCACCTCCTGCACGGTGGAGCTCATCTGCAGCACGGCGGTGGCCACCTGGTCGGTCTCCACGCGCTGGGTCTGCACGCCCTGGCTGGTCTGCGCGGTGACCGCGGAGAGCTGGTCGGCCGCGGTGGCGATCTGGCTGACGCCGCCGCCGATCCGCCCGATCAGGTTGCGCAGGCTCTGGGTCATGGTCTGCATGGCTTCCTGCAGCTGCCCGACCTCGTCGCGCCGGCGAACCGTCTCGCTCTGGCTGAGGTCGCCGCCGGCGACCCGCTGGGCAATCGCCACGGTACGCTGCAGCGGCCCGACGATGATGCGGGTGATCGACACCGATGCCACCAGGCCGATGGCGATCGCCGCCGCCACGATGATGCCGAGCAGCGCCAGCGTCTGCTGGCGAGCGGCCTGCATCGCCTCGTTGGCTCGCTGCAGCCCGTCGGCGGCGATCTGCACCGCCGCGGCGGCCTTTTCGTCCATGGTCTGCTCGCTGGCGATGCGTTCGCCACGGTAGCGCTGGAACTGTTCGAATGCCTGCTTGTACTGGCCCAGCGCGCCGAGCGCCGCGGTCATGGCCTCTTTCTGCTCGTCGTCGAGCCAGCGCTGCAGGCCTTCGCCGGTGTTGACGATCTGGCCGTAGACGTCCTGCCAGCCCTGCAGCGCTTCAGCCGAGCCGTCGCCGAGGAAGCGGTATTCGAAAGTGCGCAGGTCGAGGATGTTCTTGGTCAGGCCGGACGTGGCCTCGGCGAGGGTCAGCGGGTCGCTGCCCTTGAGGTGGTCGCCCTGCAGGCGCAGGACGCGAACCGCGTCGTACATCGCCAGCTCCACGGAGACGAACTCGTCGCGGCTGAGTTCGGCCGATTCGCCCATCTGCGCCCGCAGCTTCTCGCCTTCGGCCAGCTGCTTGACGTAGGACTCGAACTGCGCCGAGTAGGCGCTGACCGCTTCGCGAATGCGCTGCAGGCTGGCGCGCTCCTCGGCGCTGGCGCGGGACGCCAGGCCCTCGAGTTCGCTGCCGAGCGCCGCCAGTTCCTGGCGCAGCTTCTCGGCCGAGGCCGGGTCGCGGCTGAGCGCGTAGCGACGCTCCTCGGCGCGGGCCTGGAGAATACTGGCGTTGATGCGTGACAGCTGGTTCATCTGCTCGGTGCGCTCGACCGTGTCGTCGACCACGTAGAAGCCGGTGATGCCGACCGCGAGGGTGAGCAGCAGCACCACGCCGAAACCGAGCAACAACTTGCGGCCGACCGTCAGATCGGTAAAGAAACGAATGATGGCGTCCATAGGGAAAGCGTCCTCGAAGCGTGATAGCAGCTCATCGGCCGGTGCTGGAAGAAATTGAGCGTCGAGGAGGGAAAAGCGACGCCTGGCGGCAGGCCCTGTCCGACTCGGACGCTTGGAAACGGGCGGGACTTTACCCTGCCACCGAGCGCCGGCCAAGTTCATGACGTCAAAAGGCCAGCACAGGTCTCGAAACGCAGCTCAGTGCTGCAGGTGGCCGTACAGCCTCGCGTAGAGCCCTCCTTCGGCGATCAGTTGCTGGTGCTCGCCCTGCTCGGCGATTCGCCCACAGTCGAACACCAGCACGCGATCGGCCTGCTTAACCGCCGACAGCCGGTGGGCGATGATCAGCGTGGTGCGCCCCTCGAGGAAACGGTCCAGCGCCTGGTGCAGCGCGTATTCGGTGGCGGCGTCCAGGGCCGAGGTGGCCTCGTCGAGGATCACCACCTTCGGCTCGGCGAGGACCATCCGCGCCACCGCCAGGCGCTGTCGCTGCCCGCCGGACAGGCGCACGCCGGAGCGCCCGACCATGCTGTCGAGCCCCTGCGGCAGCTGGCGCACGGTCTCGGCCAGCTGCGCCAGCTCCAGCGCGTGCCAGCAGGCCGCGTCGTCGCGCTCGCGGCCCATGGTCAGGTTGGCCCGCACCGTGTCGTTGAACAGCGCCGGATGCTGCAGCACCACCGCCACCTGCTCGCGCAGGGTGCCCAGGCCGATCTGCTCGATCGGTGCCTCGCCGAAGCGGATACTGCCCGCCTGCGGCTGGTAGAGGCCGAGCAGCAGCTGTACCAGGGTGCTCTTGCCGCCGCCGCTGGCGCCCACCAGCGCCACCTTCTCGCCCGGCGCGATGCTCAGGTCCAGGCCTTCGAGCACCGGCTCGTCGCGGTAGGAGAAGTACAGGTCGCGCACCTCGATGCCGACCGTGGGCCTGCCGGCGAAGGGGTCGAGCAGCGTCGGGTAGCTCGGCTCGTCGGCGCGCGCCAGCAGCTGGTTGAGCCGGGCCAGCGCGCCGCCGGCGGCGTAGAAGGCGTACTGCAGGTTCAGCAGCTGTTCGACCGGGCCGATCATGAACCACAGGTAGCTGAACACCGCCAGCATCTGCCCAATGGACAGGTCGGAGAACAGCACGGTGAGCATCGCCGCGGCGCGGAACACGTCGATGCCGAACTGGAACAGCAGGCCGCTGGCGCGGTTGGAGGCATCGGTCTTCCACTGCGAGGCGATCGCGTAGTCGCGCACCTCGCGGGCGCGGGCGCCGAGGCGGCCGAGGAAGAAGCCCTGGCGGTTGCCGGCGCGCACCTCCTGGATGGCGTCGAGGGTCTCGGTCAGCGCCTGGGTGAAGCGCGCGGTGCTGTCGTTCTCCAGCCGCTTGAGGTGCTTGACGCGCTTGCCGAGCTGCACCGTGGCGTAGATCACCAGCGGATTGAACAGCAGGATCAGCAGCGCCAGCTGCCAGTGCATCCACACCAGGATCAGCGCCGTGCCGGTGATCGACAGCACCGCCACCAGCAGCCGGCTGAGCGTCTCGCCGATGAACTTGTCGAGGGTATCCAGATCGGTGACCAGGTGGGTCGCCACGGTGCCGCCGCCGAGGTCCTCGTACTCGCTCAGGGCGATGCGCTTGAGCCGCTCGATCAGGCGGATGCGCAGGCGGTAGACGATGTCCTTCGACAGTCCGGCGAACAGCCGCGCCTGCAGCACGTTGAGCACCAGCGCCGCGGCCCGCAGCAGCAGCGTGGCGACCAGCATCAGGCCGATGTAGCCGACCGCGGTCTCCCAGCCGGCCGGCAGGAAGCGGTCCATGACGTTCAGGGCGGCGTCGCCCTGGCCAAGCAGCACCTCGTCGACCAGCAGCGGCAGCAGCAACGGGATCGGCACCGAGCAGAGCGTCGCCAGCACCGCGAAGACGTTGGCGAACAGCAGGCGCTTGCGGTGGCGCAGGGCGAGCCGGCGGATCTCCGCCCAGGTCAGGCGGTCGGCGGGCCGCTCAGCCATGCCGCGCCCGCTGCAGCCAGCGGTCGAGCAAGGGCGCCAGGACCTCCAGCGGCTGGTAGCCGTTGGTCAGCAGCGCCAGCCGCCCCTCGTGCTCGGCGAGCAGCGTGGGGAAGCCGCTGATGCCGAGGTTCTGCACCCAGGTGAAATCCGCTTCGGTCGTCGCACGGGCTTCGGCGCTGTCGAAATGGCGGGCGAAGGCATCGCGTTCGAAACCCTCGGTCTCGGCGAGTTCGGCCAGTTGCGCGGCGCGCACCACGTCCACGCCCTGCTGGTAGAAGGCGCGCTGGATCGCCTGCGCCAGCGGCCAGGCCCGTGCCGGATCGAGCACGCGGGCGGTGACCAGCGCACGGCAGGCCGGCTCGGTGTCGTAGACGAAGCCCGGCGGCATGCCGGCCTCGTAGTCGAACAACTGGCCGGTGGCGGCGTTGACCGCCTGCCAGTGGCCGAGGATGCGCACCCGCCCGGCGGCATCCAGCGGCTCGCGCTGGCTGCGCAGGCCGCCGACCACCAGGTGCAGGCCGACTTCCTCGGCAGCGGCCTGCACGGCCAGCGCCTCGATCACCGGAGCGAAGCCCCAGCACCAGGAGCACATCGGGTCCATCACATAGAGCAGTCGCGTGGTCATCGGTACTCCTCGATCCGCGCCGTGGCAGGGCCGCCCGAAGGCGGCTCGCAGGGGGTCACTCCAGCGGCTGTCGCGGGTCACGGCCGATGGGGTGCGGCTGGTTGCGCTGGCGCGCCAGTTCGATCTGCTTCTGCCGCTCGCGGGCGCTGGCGCGGGTCTTCTCCGGCAGCGAGTCCCAGCAGTGCGGGCAACTGATGCCCGGCGCGTAGTGCCCGGAGGCGCGGTCCTCAACCGAGATCGGGTTGCGGCACGCATGACATTGATCGTAGTCGCCTTCGCTGAGGTCATGGCGCACGGTGACCCGGTTGTCGAACACGAAGCAGTCGCCGCGCCACTTCGAAGTCTCCTGCGGCACCTCTTCCAGGTACTTCAGGATGCCGCCCTTGAGGTGGTAGACCTCCTCGAAGCCCTCCCCGAGCATGAAGCTCGAGGCCTTCTCGCAACGGATGCCGCCGGTGCAGAACATCGCCACCTTCTTGTGCCGCGTCGGGTCGAAGTGGGCCTTCACGTATTCGGGGAATTCGCGGAACGACCGGGTCTTCGGGTCGATGGCGCCCTCGAAGGTGCCGATCGCCACCTCGTAGTCGTTGCGGGTGTCGATCAGCAGCACCTCGGGATCGCTGATCAGCGCGTTCCAGTCCTGCGGCTCGACGTAGGTGCCGACCCGCCGGTTGGGGTCCACGCCCGGCACGCCGAGGGTGACGATTTCCTTCTTCAGCTTGACCTTGGTGCGGTAGAAGGGCTGCTCGTCGCAGTAGGACTCCTTGTGGTCGACGTCGGCCAGGCGCGGGTCCTTCTGCAGCCAGGCGAGCAGCGCGTCGATCGCCTCGCGGGTGCCGGACACGGTACCGTTGATGCCCTCCTCGGCGAGCAGCAGGGTGCCCTTGATGCCGTTGGCCAGCAGGGTATCGAGCAGGGGTTCGCGCAGCGCGACGTAGTCCGGCAGGGAGACGAACTTGTACAGCGCCGCCACGACGATGGGTCGGGTCATGACAGCCTCCAGTGGTCGCCCGCGTAAAGGGCGGACCGGGAAAAAGAAACGCCGGCCAATGGCCGGCGCGGGATTCTAGCAAAAAAGCGGCTTCAGGCTTCAGGCTTCAGGCTTCAGGCTTCAGGCTTCAGGCTTCAGGCTTCAGGCTTCAGGCTTCAGGCTTCAGGCTTCAGGCTTCAGGCTTC
>NZ_AUDU01000069.1:0-6985 GCF_000425625.1 Stutzerimonas azotifigens DSM 17556 | reverse complement strand
CTTCAGGCTTCAGGCTTCAGGCTTCAGGCTTCAGGCTTCAGGCTTCAGGCTTCAGGCTTCAGGCTTCAGGCTTCAGGCTTCAGGCTTCAGGCTTCCAGTGTGTCGGGCCTCACCAAAACGCTGTCAAGCGCTCTTGCGCGCTTTTCGCCTGCAGCCTGTAGCCTGCCGCCTGTAGCCGCTTTTGGCCTGCCGCCACTCTGGCCTACGCCGCCTCAATGCACCTTGTCGTGCTTGCTCCCACCCCGGCAGGTCGGCGAATCGGGGGCGGCGCCCTGTACCGCCCATTCGGCCGGCGTGTAGGTGTGCAGCGCCAGCGCGTGGATCAGCCCCATCTGCTCGCCCATGGCCGCGTAGACCTTCTGGTGCCGCCTGACCGCCGTCAGGCCCTCGAACACGGGGCTGACGATGATCGCCTTGTAGTGGGTCTCCTGACCGCGGCTGTGCATGTGGCTTTCGTCGAGCACCTGCAGGTACTCGGGCTGCAGGCCCTGCAGGGCCTGTTCGATGGATTGCTGGCGACTCATTGCAAAGGCTTCCTCAGGGTTGCTTCGGGGCGAGCTCGGCGCTCATCTCGCCGAGCAGGCGGTTGACTTCCGGCGCGGCGGCCTCCAGCCGTGCCTGGGCCAGCTGGGCCGAGCGGGCGTTGAGCTCGGGCAGCCGCTCGAGCATCTTCTTGCCCAGCGACGATTCATAGAACTCGATCAGCCCCTCGAGCTCCTTCTCGCTGAACTGGCTGGTGTAGAGCACGACCAGCTCCGGCCGCAGCTTGTCCCAGCCCACCGCCTTGTCCAGCGCCGCATTGGCCTGGGCCTGGTAGCGCTCGAGCGTGGCCTGCTTGCTCTCCGGCGCCTTGGCCTCGGCGAAGCGTTGGGCGAACAGCTGCTGCACCTGGGCGTACACCGGGACGGCCAGGCGGTCGGCGTTGGTCAGCTTGAGGAAGCGTTCGGCGTCGGCGGTGTGGCTGTCGCTGGCGGCCAGCACGGGGGAGCCCAGGACGGCCAGCAGCACGGCGCCGGCGCAGAGGGAAATGAAACGGGGCATGGGGAGTATCCTGTTCAGCATGGGTTCGCAAACTCGGACCCATTCTGCGCGCGGAGTTCAACCGCCTCAAGGCGAGACCGGCCGGCCGGACGGCGGAACCGCCCCGGCAGGGGCGGGCCTAATCAGAGTTATCAACCATGGGAGCAAGGGGCATGACGCGTACCGAAACCGACAGCCTGGGGCCCGTCGAGGTCCCGGAACAGGCCTACTGGGGCGCCCAGACGCAGCGCTCGCTGACCAACTTCGAGATCGGCGACCAGCGCATGCCGCTGGCCGTGCTGCACGCCCTGGCACTGATCAAGAAAGCCGCCGCGCGGGTCAACGACCGCATCGGCGACCTGCCGCCCGACGTCGCCCGGCTGATCGAGCAGGCCGCCGACGAAATCCTCGACGGCAAGCACGACGACCAGTTCCCGCTGGTGGTCTGGCAGACCGGCAGCGGCACCCAGAGCAACATGAACGTCAACGAGGTGATCGCCGGCCGCGCCAACGAACTGGCCGGCGGCGTACGCGGCGGCAAGAGCCCGGTGCACCCGAACGACCACGTCAACCGCGCGCAGAGTTCCAACGACTGCTTCCCCACCGCCATGCACATCGCCGCCGCCAAGGCCGTCCACGAGCAGTTGCTGCCGGCCATCGCCGAGCTGTCCGGCGGGCTGGCCGAGCAGGCCGCGCGCTACGGCGACCTGGTCAAAACCGGCCGCACCCACATGATGGACGCCACCCCGGTGACCTTCGGCCAGGAGCTGTCGGCCTTCGTCGCCCAGCTCGACATTGCCGAACAGGCCATCCGCCACACCCTGCCGGCGATCTACGAACTGGCCCAGGGTGGCACCGCGGTGGGCACCGGGCTGAATGCCCCGCACGGTTTCGCCGAAGCCATCGCCGCGGAACTGGCGGCGCTGTCCGGGCTGCCCTTTGCCTCGGCACCGAACAAGTTCGCCGCCCTCGCCGGCCACGAGCCGCTGGTGGCGCTCTCCGGCGGCCTGAAGACATTGGCCGTGACGCTGATGAAGATCGCCAACGATTTGCGCCTGCTCGGCTCCGGCCCCCGCGCCGGGTTCGCCGAGGTGAGGCTGCCGGCCAACGAGCCGGGCAGCTCGATCATGCCCGGCAAGGTCAACCCGACCCAGTCCGAGGCGTTGTCGATGCTCGCCTGCCAGGTGATGGGCAACGACGCCGCCATCACCTTCGCCGCCAGCCAGGGCCACCTGCAGTTGAATGTGTTCAAGCCGGTGATCGTCCACAACGTGCTGCAGTCGATCCGCCTCCTCGCCGACGGCTGCCGCAACTTCAACAAGCACTGCGTGATGGGCCTGGAGCCGGACGCCGCGCGCATGGCCGAGCACCTCGAGCGCGGCCTGATGCTGGTGACCGCGCTCAACCCGCATATCGGCTACGACAAGGCCGCGGAGATCGCCAAGAAGGCCTACGCGGAGAACAAGACGCTGCGCAAGGCGGCGCTCGAGCTGGGCTACCTGAGCGACGAGGAGTTCGACGAGTGGGTGCGCCCGGAAAACATGATCGAGGCGGGCAAGCGTGGCTGAAACGCCCCGTAGCGGGGCGACGCCGCTGGAGGGCGGCAGCGGCCGGCGGGTGCTGGTGATCCTCGGCACGCCGAAGCAGGACAGCCTCTGCCACGCGCTGGCGGAGGCCTACGTCCAGGGCGCCCGGGCACGCGGCCATGCGGTGCGCCTGCTGCGCCTGGCCGAGCTGGCGTTCGACCCCGTCCTGCACGACGGCTACGAGCGCAGCCAGGCGCTGGAGCCGGACCTGCTCGACGCCCAGCGGCAGATCCACTGGGCCGAGCACCTGGCGCTGGTCTATCCGGTCTGGTGGGGCGGCCCGCCGGCGCTGCTCAAGGGCTTTCTCGACCGGGTGCTGCTGCCCGGTTTCGCCTTCCGCTACCGCGATTCGCTGCGCTGGGACAAGCTGCTCGGCGGCCGCAGCGCCGACCTGCTGGTGACCATGGACACCCCGCCCTGGTATTTCCACCTCGTCTACGGCGCGCCGGCGCACCGGCAGATGGTACGCACCGTGCTCGGCTTCTGCGGCATCCGCACCCGTCGGCTGGCCACCTTCGGCTCGGTGCGCACGGCGTCGGAGGCTGACCGGCAGGGTTGGTTGAAGAAGGCCCAGCGGCTCGGCGAGCGCGTCTAGCGCTTCGGGCGGGCATCGCCGGGCAGGCTAGCGCCCATTCGCGGTCAAGACCGCTCTCACCGGAATATCGCCCCGAGGTCGGGCCTCCCACAAAAAACAAGCGGTGCTCACCGGACCCTGTGGGAGGCCGCGCCCTCGCGGCGACTGCGGGTCAAGGGGTGGGCCGCGCGGCGTTCCGCTTCAGTCCACCAATCCCTGGTCGCCGCTAACGCGCCAGTCCTCGGCGCGTCCCTACTGACGGACGGCACCGCGCCCGAGGCGCCTCCGCCAGCTGGCCAGCAGCGACGGCCCGAGCGCGGTCAGCACCGAGCCACCGACCACCAGGCAGGCGCCCAGGTAGCCGACCCAGCCGAGCTCCTCGCCCTGCACGTAGTCCGGCCAGCACCAGGCCGCCACGGCCACCGCGACGAAGGTGAACAGCGGCGTCACCGCGACCGTGGCGCTGACCTTCGACGCCTCCCAGTGCGCCAGCGCCTCGGCGAAGGCGCCGTAGCCGACCAGCGTGTTCAGGCAGCAGGCCAGCAGCAGCCAGCCCTGCACCGGGCTGAGCGCCAGCACCTGCAACGGCTCGGCCCAGGGCGTGAGCAGGGCTGCGCAGGCGAGGTAGATCACCATCATCACCTGCAGCGAATTCCAGCGGCTGAGCAACTGCTTCTGCGCCAGGCCGTAGAACACCCAGCAGGTCGCCGCGGCGAGCACGGTCAGCACACCGGTGGTGTAGCGCGTCAGCGAAGAGAACAGCTCGGCCAGCCGTTCGTTGAAGAACAGTGCGAAGCCGACCAGCAGCACCAGCAACCCGAGTCCCTGCGCCGGCGAAAAGGACTCGCGAAACACCAGCAGGCTGCCGAGCAGCAGCAGCACCGGCGCCACCTGCAGCACCAGCTGGGTGGTGCCGGGAGTAAGCAGGTTCAGCCCCATCAGGTAGAGCACGTAGTTGCTGACCAGTCCGGCCACCGCCAGTACCAGCAGCCAGCGGCCATTGCGGCCGAGGCTGGCGAAGCTCGGCAGCCGGCGGCTCGCCGCGAGGTACGCCAGCAGCAGGCTGCCGGCCACCGTCAGCCGGCACCAGGTGACCGTGACAGGGTCCATCGCCTGCAATACCTGCTTGATCTTGACCGGCAGGATGCCCCAGAGAAAGGCGGTCAGCAGCGCCAGGGCAAAGCCCTGCAGCCAGCGACCGGAAGAAACGTGCATGAAAGCCTCGGACGACGGGCGCCCGACCGTCGGCCGGGCGAAAGGGAGGCGAGCATTCTAGGAGCGGCCCCGGTGCGGGCACAGGAACAGTTGCGCGCGGAACGGATGCTCAACTGTACCGCTGGTCACCAGGACGAGGTGATCTCACAGCCAGCGCTGGTAGAACCGCCACTCCCGCTCCAGCACATCGGCGAGGTTCGCCGCCAGGCCGAAGCCGTGCCGTTCCTCCGGATAGAGCCGGTACTCCACCGGCACGCCGCGGGCCGTCAGCGCCTCGACCATCGCCTCGGTCTGCGCCGGCACCACCACCGCGTCGAGCCCGCCCTGGAAGAAGATCACCGGCACCCGGATGCGCGCCGCCTGATGCAGCGGCGCACGTTCCCGGTAGCGCTGCGGATGCCGCTGCGGATCGCCGATCAGCCAGGCCAGGTAGTCGCCCTCGAAGGCATGGGTCACCTGCGCCAGCGCCAGCGGATCGCTCACCCCGTACAGGCTCGCCCCGGCGCGGAACGGCCCGCCCGCCACCAGCGCGCCGAGCGCGCTGAAGCCGCCGGCGCTGCCGCCACGGACGAAGGCGCGCCCCGCATCGATGCGCCCGGCCAGGAAGGCGACCACCGCGCAGGCATCCTCGACGTCCACCACGCCCCAGCACTCGTGCAGGTGCTGCCGGTAGGCGCGACCGAAGCCGCTGCTGCCGCGGTAGTTGAGGTCGACGACGGCGAAGCCGCGCTGCGTCCAGAACTGGATGCCGGCGTCGAACACCGGATGGCAGGCCGAGGTCGGCCCGCCGTGCAGACGCACCAGCAGCGGCGGCCGCTCGCCCGGCAGCGGGCTGCAGGCGCGGTTGGCCGACGGATAGAAGAACCCGTAGGCCCGCTCGCCGCCGGCGCTCGGGTAGGCGATCGGCTCGGGGAACGAACACTCGTCGGCCGCCAGCGGCTGCTCGCCCCCGGCCAGCAGCGTGACCTCGCCGCTCGCACGGTCGAGCGCGATCACCGCGGGCGATCGATCCGGCGCCGAGGCGACCGCATAGAAATGCTCGGTATCGGCGCACAGGTGGCGGAACCGGGTGAAACTTTCGGCGAGACGCCGCTCGCCGCCTTCCTCGACCCGCAGCAGCCGGCCGAACCCCTGCTCCAGCCGGCACAGCAGCAGCCCATCGTCCAGCGGCAGGTAGCTGCTGGCACCGAACTGCCAGGGCGCGTCGGCGTGGTCGGCCTCGGCCGCCGCCCAGGGCAGCGGCGACCAGGCGCCGTCCTGCTCGGCCCAGGGTTGCCACCAGCCGTGGCGATCGCTCAGGGCATGCAGGCGCCCGTCCGGGGCGAAGCGCGGCTGCTGCAGCGATTCCCCGCCGGCGCCGCCGGCCAGACAGTGCATGCCGCTCCAGCCGAAGCAATTGCCGCCACGGCGCGCCAGGCACAGCCGCGTGGCCGTCCAGGGCTGCTCCGGGCGATCCCACTCGATCCAGGCCAGACGCCGGCCGTCCGGACTGACGGTGGGCGAGGCGTAGAAGTCGGCGCCCTCGGCGACCACCCGGCGCAGCCCGTCCGACAGGGCCACGCTGACCAGCCGGTAGCGTGCACCGTCCGGGCCGTGCCGCTCCTCGATGGCCAGCACCGAGTCGGTCAGCAGGTCGTAGTACGGATCGCCATAGCGGCAATCGGCCTCGGCGGTGAGCCGGCGCGGCGCGGGCAGCGGGTCCAGGCCGTCGAGGCACCAGATCTGCTGGTCGGATTCATCGACGAAGGCCACCCCGCCGAGCGTGACGCAGAAGGCGCTGCCGCCGTACTCGTAGACCCGGCTGGACACCGAATGGCCCGCCGGCGTCAGGCTCTGCGCCCGGCCCGCGCGCCAGCGCCAGAGCTGGCTGCGCCCGTCTTCGGGATCGGAGCGCACCCAGAACAGCCCGGCCGGGCTGGCCTTCAGGTCGGCGAAATCGGCGCTGGCCATGGCCGCCCGCGCGGCAGTCCAGTCGCTTGGCCAGAAGCCGCAAGGCGTTGGCGTTCTTTCCATAGGTGTACCCGAGGCGACAGGCGCCTGCGTGAGTGACCGGGAATCGAGTACCGCGACGACGGCCCTTGCGCTCGGAGGCTGCGCAGAGCACGCGCAAGACGCATAGCCTACGCCGGTGGGCGCCGCTTGCAAGGGGCCGGGTGGCCTACTGCCAGTGCATGGCGATATACGCGCCGGCATTCGCGAGCCGGCTCGCGCCTACGGCCTTGCCCGTGGAAGCTGCGCCTGGGCCGGCTTGGTACCAGCGCCCTAGGCGGGCCGGGCGCGTTCCGCTTTGGCCCATCGTTTGTGCCCGATGGTGGGCTGAAGCCCACCCTTGTATCTCGACTACCACGCCATCCGGGGTGATAGTTCCCGACTGATCATCGGGGGAAGGTCAGGAAGCCGTGCCCACCCTGAGGCCCTGAGCCTGTGAAGTAGATACTGCTCCGGCCTTCCACACTCACTCTTGAAGCTCGAACGGTATCCAGAGCCCGCCGCTGGCGAGAGCTCGCATCCACAAGGTTGAGCCGAGTGCAGTGATGATCGTTGGATCAATAGAAGGAGTTTCCATGCCCCGCGTCATCGGCATCGATAT
>NZ_AUDU01000068.1 GCF_000425625.1 Stutzerimonas azotifigens DSM 17556 | reverse complement strand
TGGTCGCGTCATCAGACCGGAATCTGGCGAGCGCGAGATCGGCTCGGCCATGGTGCAACTCAACTGTCCGTTTCGTCGGTGCCAGAGGCGCCTGCTATTCGATCGAAGATCCCTGCCATGCTCACAACTCCCAATCGATGTCCTTGAGTGCCTCGTGGTCGAGTCCGACATAAGGCAGATTGAAGCGCCAGCGTTGCTCATCCTCGTCAACTAGCTCCACGAGCTGACGCTCCTCTTTCAGCACCTCAATACCTGCCTCGCGTGCCATCGCCAACCAGAGCGCAAAGGTTTCTAGGTCGTGAGCAGGTGGAAGCAAAGACGCAAGCTCCCCGAGGCTCACAGGGCGCCCCTGCTCCGCCAGCACAGCTAGGGTGTCCTGAATCAGCGCTTCACGATCCAGCCCGTCGAAGGCATCCCAGAAGTCATCATCAATCTGCTCCAACCCCGCTGGCTTCAAACTCAGATCCAGCTCGCCCGTATCATCGTCATCCAGGGTCTTGAAGCGGAGACGCTCGATTGCCGGGATACCGGTAATGGCTACGCCAACCGGTGGTAAACATGCAGGCTTACGGCGTTCTGACTGGCGTTGCCAGTCGACGCTGAGCGCTAGATTGAAGAAGTCGTTGAGTAACTGTCCGACGCGATGATGCTCGGCGGCCAGCCCCGTCTTCATGAAGCCACGAACATCGCGCTCGCTTCGGGCGCGCGCTTGGAGCACAGCCTGCGACTCCCAAACCAGGCGTAACGCCAGCCAACGTAGCTCACGTTGCTGGGGAGGATTCAGTGCCTTTGGAACCGCTGGATGACGAAGGATGGTGCGCAAGCGCTCACGCATGGCCTCCAGCTCAGCGGACTGCCTCAGTTACTGCTGGAAGCTTTCGAAGACACGCCCCTCCGGTGTGTTGAGTAGAGCATCTTGCCCATCCAACAACCGATCGACGATTTCTCCACGGTGAGACTGCTCGCTGATGATCGAGTGTCGAAGGGCGCGATCCGCCTCGCGCCAAGAATCTTCAACTCGTCGAAAGTCCGCGCGTAGGCTGGTGGCCAGGTTATATACCTCGCGTATGCCCTCTATCGCCTGCGCTTCATCAAGCACGATGACGTTGCCAGCCTCTACCTGCGCTAGCTCGTGCTCCAAATCCTGGATTCGGCGGCGCAGGCTGGCAATACGGCCAGTTGGGCTGGGGTTCAGACCCGTTTCCAGGTTTTCGATCTCACGCTGAACCACCGAAAGGCGAGATGCCGTCGAAGTCATGATCCGACTATCCAGCGAATCGACGAACTGGATGGCTGACTCCAGCGCGTCGGTTGCATAGATACGGCCCTCTCGCTCTACGACGAGGCGCCGCTTGATCCATTCACGAAGTTCACGACCTGCTTGGAGATGCGTTGCATCTGGGTCGATTTCGTAAAGCTCCTGGCTGGCATAAGCAGCCAGCATTTCGGACAGCGCTTGCAGCGCATCCTCCATGGGGATCCCATCATGCGCCCGCTCGAATAGCGTGCGCAGGCAGCCCAATACGAGCGGAGCACGCCGCGAGGCGAGCAAAAGCCACGCTGGGTGCTGGCTGCGGGCGGATACATAGCGTTCTGAGCGCTGCTGCGCGCTTTCTTCCATGACGGCCACATTGACTAGGGTTTTCTGAGCACGAGCTTACCAAGCGAACCCGCTGCCTCATGATACGTATTTGTCCTGGAGCGTGGCCCCATTTAATAGCCGGCAGGGGCTGCGTCATTCCGAATAGAGTGAGTGAAAGGCCAGCCCAGTCGAGGTTTCGCGATTTATTCCTTGGGCGCACGCTGGATATCGGCGATTTGGCGGAGGGATCTGTCTTAACCTAGGTGTATTTGGCTAGTTCGGCGAAGAGGTTCCAGTGAGCGGATGTGGTGGTTCAGTGGTTTTTGCGGGACTGCCACTGGCATCCTGCGGCAATCCAGCGCAGCCATGGTGGCTATAGAGCACAGTCTCGATGTCCTGTCTGTGGAATAGCTGGATGTGGCATGGAAATATTTGTTTTCCCTGCGGTATTCCGTCGTTTCCTACTCCAAAAGAGCGGCGTCGGTTTAAAACTCAAGTGAGCTTTCACTGGCTTGGTTGCTGTGCCGTAGGCTGGGGCGTTGTCAATCCGGGGAACAGGTAGGGCCTGTTGTTCTGGCCGGTACACGTCCTGGTGCTACGGCTACGTGAAGAGCTATCACGCAATCTGAGGGCATTCACCTGAAAGACACTGCTGGCTCAGCCAGTGCCAAGCAGCTCAGACCTTGACGAGGCGCGTATCCAGGCCGAAGCGCTCTTGGCTGATCATTCGATACCTGCCCTCGGCCAGCTCGCGACTGACAAGCAAGTTCCAAGAGTGACGAGTGACGGCGGATGGGATCAGTACGAAAGGATGCTCGGCCAGCAGGGCGTCTGCAAACTTCTGCTGGTTAGGTGAAGCGGATGCACTCGTCAGCCAGACAGGATTGGGAACATCTTCAGGCTGTACGACCTTGATAAGGCTTTGATCGAGCACTTCGAAGCATGTGAGCACATGCGCAACCGTATCCAACGCATCGAAGCCGACATGCACCGCCACCTCCAGGATGGCGGTTGAGGGATCTGCCGATGCGTATACAACGTTTCGCCCCGGAGCGTTCCAGCGGCCACCCAGCTTGTGGGCACCAATGCCACTGTCCCAGGTGTCCTTGTAGAGCTCACGGTCGATGCGCCATGCGTACCATGAGCCAGACCAGGGAAGTGGGTTCACTGATAGACCCCGTACTCGATGCGCTCCAGATAGTCCTCGACTGCCTGAAAACCCACTGGGTTGTCGATAACGTCCAGCGGCACGTCACCGTCCAGATACTTGCAAGGGCGCCCTAGCCATTCTTCGGCCAGCTTTTGAGTGCCGAATACATTGATCGCGTGCTCCAGCACCTTCGCGTACTGAAATGCCACGGCGCTTTGTTGGGAGTTGAGGTGTGCTGGTTGCTTGTTGCCCTGGCGCTGAATCGTTCTGATGGACTTGCCTACAATGCGACTCATGATCTTCTTCGTCGAATACAGATCAGAAATCGCAAGCATGTCTTGCACGTCTTTCAGGTCGAAGCCTTTGACCGTAAGCCTGTAGACCATGACCGGACTGAGCTGGTCAGAGTCACTTTGGAAAAGGTATTCCGTTGGCCTACGGGCGGCGGGTGCTGCCTTGCGAGTGCGAGTGTCGGCGGAAACCATAGAGCATTCCTCCAGATGCGACATATGGCACTATTGTAGCGTCATTTGGCACATCATGCAGCGGGTAAGTGCCTGGCATCTGGTATCGCTCTGTTCGTGGTCTGAATCGATTGTGCGCATTCCTGACGCACCCATTCCGGGTGCTCGCGCAGTTGAGCTGCTTGGGCGAGTTTTCGCCCGCCGGCAGCAGTGGCTCGATCGGCGCGTTCGTTACCACTCTCTGAGCCTATCCTCTTTGCTATGCTGCCGGCCTGCGCCGCAGGACTTAGTTGGCAGCGGCCTGCCGCCGCCTCCCCTTGCGGACACCTCATCCAACCGGCTTCTGGAGTCGCGATGAAACATCATGTGGTGATCGAGGACTGGGAAGGCGATGGCGCTATTCGCCTGCCCGACGACGTTCTGCAGGAAATGGGAGTCGATGTTGGAAGCACGCTCTACCTGCTTGAGGAATATGTAGGCACCACCCGTTGCCTGGTGCTCAGTAAGACTCCGCGCATTCCCGATCGCGTTGATGAACTGGTTGGCCATTGGGAGTCGTTTGGCAAAATCTCTGCCGAGATAGACGCCAAGGAAGAGTGAGCTAACTGCCGCACTAATCCCGAGGCATTTTGCACGGCCTTGACACCTTCGAGGGTAAAGTCTTTCCACCAGAAAAGCATCGCTAACTTAAGGCCTGCGCACTCCTGAGTTGTCTATATGGAACAGCAGCAGCCGATGGCAACAGAACAAGCGGCAGGTGCTACTGATCGTGCTAATACCCACTGCGACCTATGACCATGCTGGGCTAAGTCGCTGCACGTAGGCCGCCAGCCGCTTGTCGAAACTCAGGTTCTGGCGGCAGGACGAGCTAGGTGTCAAAATCGCTGGGGCCAATTTCGTTTTTTGTGCCCTAGATAACCACCCCTAGATACCGCTAAGAGCTATAAACTGCAGGCAGCGAGATAAGGCCAAAGCCTTGCGGGACGGTACTTAATGGCATTTTTGAGCGCTTGCCGCCAACCAAAATTCCTGTACCGTATTGGCCTCCGAAGGAGGGGTCGTGGGTTCGAATCCCGCCGGATGCGCCATATGAAAAAGGGCCCCAGGCTTACGCTTGGGGCCCTTTTGTTTTTCGGGTGCGTCGAGTTCGACTCGACCACACCGTGGCCGGTCAGAAGTAGTAACCGATGTTCAGGTTGGTCCGGTAGTACCAGTCGTTGCTTCCGGAGGAAGTGGTGGAGGTCCAGCCGGTTCCGTTCTCTGCGCCGCCGAAGGGGTTGGCGTTCTTCGCCCAGGTCAGATCCAGCCAGCCGATGATCGGCAGGGCGAGGAACTGGATGCCCGCGGTGTACATCTGCGAATCGGCCCAGCCGCTCTCGTCCTTGAAGAAGCGGCTGTAGTCGTTGTACAGCTTGATCTGCTTCAGCATGCCCAGGCCCGGGGTCGCGATGTCGTAGGCGATGTTGAGCGAGGCGACGGTGCCCTTGGCGGCGATCATGAAGGCGGGTGTCAGGCCGTTGCCCCCCATCAGGACCTGGTTGTCGGCTATGCCGTCGGGGTTCTTCGGATCGAATGCGTAGCGGATGCCCTGGGTGGCCAGGGTCCAGGGCCCGCTGTTGACCACCGCATGCAGGCCGGCGGCCCAGTAGTCCCCATCGTCGCGGGTGGTCGCGTTGTACAGCCTGGCCCCGGCCAGCGAGCCGCCGATCTCGGTCTTCCAGCCTTCGCCGGCGAAGGTGCGGGCCAGGCGAAGGTTCACCTGGTCGCGCTTTTCGTTGTCCTGGCCGCCGTGCACCGCCGGCACCGCGTTTTCATCGAGATCCTTGTAACGCCCCACTTCCGGCGAATAACGCATGCTCGACGGCAACATGCGCGGGAAGTAGCCGGCCTGCAGATCCCAGTCGGCGTCCTTGTAGTTGTACTTGATACCCGCGCCGGCACTTACGCCGTAGCCCAGGAAGAATGGAATGTGATAACTCCAGCCAAACTGCGGATAAGGCTCCAGGCCGAAGGGTTTGAACGGTGCGCCAAGTTGTATGTTGGATTGCTCGCTCAGGTCGTAGCCGACAAACGCGCGGTCGATGGAGCGCTTGCCGTCGTCCTGGAACCAGTAGTTCGCTTCGGCGAAGAAGTCCTGATGCCTGGCCCGCAGGTCGACGCGAAAGGTGTCGAACAGGAAGCGTCCGCTGTTCTCGCTGTCCCAGTCTTCGTCGCGGTAGTTCGTCCGCAACGCACCGCCGATGTCCAGCGAACTGGTGCCGTCATCGCTGCGCAGGGAAATGTGCGGGAAGGGCTTGCGCGGCGCCGCCGGCGGCGTGGCGGCCTGGGCCGATTGCGGTGCGGATACCGAAGCCGGAGCCGGCGTGCCGGATGCCTGGGCGAATGCCAGGACAGGCATGTTGGCCAGCGTGATTGCAAGCAAGGTTCTTTTCATGTCAAACGATCTCCAGTGTTTGGTTAGTGGCAGTTTTTTTCAGCCAATAGAAACCCGCCCTCCCATCAGGGAAGTTTTCGAAAGTTGGGTATTTTTTTCAGCGAGAATTAAACACTGCCCGCTGGAGCGGCCTGTTTGAGCGGTCTTGTTGTACTGACAAAACGGGTAACTCTGTGCGCAGATCGACCCTTACCAGTTCCATACAGGCCAAAGATGCTTTCCGTTCGGCAGGGTCAGAAGGCCACCAGAGTCACCGCCATTCCGATTCTGGAAACGCACCGGCACATCCACAAACGATTTATGGATTCCCCATGGATTACTCTGCTTCATGCATCGTTATGGTGACGCAACCATTGAAGATCATGCACGACATGGGTGCAGGCAATTAAGCGCGCGTTGTTCAAGTGCGATGCAATTACCGAAGAACCAATAAGGCCCGACGTGGGACCCGTTTCTTTGACGGCGGCTCCGGCATCGCCTGCGACGGACCGGCCTGGCGACCGTTCTGCCGCACGGTCGCCAGAGCGCCAGATACTTGCGCGGTTTCCAGCAATCCGGGCGAAGTGCTGAATCGGCTGGCTACCGCTTGAGCGCGTCGACGGCCGCGGCAAAGAAATCGGTGTCCTTGACCGTCGCCATGCCCTGCGGCTTGGGCAGCGCGCCCCAGACCACGATCACCACCTTCTCGCGCGGGTTCATGTAGACGTGCTGTCCGAAGATGCCACGGGCTTCGAAGGCCCCCTCGTTCGGCGTGCCTTTCGAGTCGGGAATGGGCCACAGCATATAGCCGTAGTCGACCTGCTCGCCCTTGATGGTCTTCGGCGAGCCGGCCACCTCGACCCAGCCCTCGGGCAGGATTCGCTCGCCGCCGACGACGCCATCGCTGAGCAGGAACAGGCCGAAGCGGCCGTAGTCACGCAGCGTCGCGGAAAGACCGCTGCCGCCCACCTCCAGGCCGTCGGGCGACTCGAGCCACCAGGTGGCGTCCGACTCCATGCCGACCTTGCTCCAGATCCGCTCCGACAGGTACTGGCTGACCGGCTTGCCGACCGCGGCGCGAACCAGGGCGCCGGCGACGTGGGTTTCGCCCGTGCTGTAGTTCCAGCGCGTTCCGGGCTCCGTCGCGCGCGGCAGCTTGGCCATCAGCTGCAGCACGCCGCCGGGCGTCTGGGCGTTCTGCACTTCGAGCATGCGGCGGCGATCCGATTTCGGATCGGTATAGGTTTCGTTCCACCCCACGCCCGAGGCCATCTGCAGCAGGTTGCGCACGCTCACGCCGTCGTAGGCGCTGCCCTTGAGCTCGGGCAGGTACTGGACGATGGGATCGTCGATGTCCTTGATGTGTCCGTCCTGGATGGCGGCGCCGATCAGGGTGGCGGTGATCGACTTCACCACCGACATGGACATCCAGCGCGTGTTCTCGGTGTTGCCGAGCTGATAGCTCTCATGGGCGATCCTGCCGTCCTTGATCACCAGCAGCCCGCTGACGCGGTTCAGCGACACGTAGTCGTACAGGTCGTAGGTCTTGCCATTGGACTCGAAGCGGAAGTTCTCAAGCGGCTTCGGCGCGGCGGGCAGCGGCAGCACCTCGCTGCCGTGCTTGACCACCGCGGTGGCGAACAGCCGGTCGATGTTACGGAAGGTGTTCACTTGGACGTCAGGCATGAGTGCACCGTCATAGACCTGCTGGACGGTACCGATGGGCTCGTCGGCGTGCGGGTTCACCACCTCGGCAGCCAGGCTCAGGGAGGCTGAAAGGGTCATTGCAGTGGCCAGGATGAGGCGGTTGAAAGGAATGGCATTGGGAAAGACAGGCATTAAGCGACTCCATACACAGCTTGTTTTTATTTGAATGGGGGACACTTCCGGGCAGGGCCTGGAGTGAGTGCCCCCTGCATGTGAGCTGCCTTTCCAGAAACGGTTCGTTCGAAGCTGCGTTCCGCCTCGCTTGCAGACGATGGTGGGTTAGGAACCATGCCGGATGCGCCAGATACGACAAAGGGCCCCAGGCTTACGCCTGGGGCCCTTCGGTTTTCCCGCTCGCCACGGCCTCTGCGAGGCCATGGCGGTGGGCATCAGCCCTCGCCCAACTCGCGCATGACGGCGTAGAGCGCGGACTTGGCTTCGAAGCCGACGCCGGGCACGTCCGGCAGGCCGACGTAGCCGTTCTCCACGCGGATGCCGTCGGCGAAGCCGCCGAAGGGCTGGAACACGTCCGGGTAGGACTCGTTGCCGCCCAGGTGCAGGCCGGCAGCGATGTTCAGCGACATCTGGTGGCCACCGTGCGGGACCACGCGGCGCGACGACCAGCCCATCTCCTCCATGACCTTCAGGGTGCGCATGTACTCGACCAGGCCGTAGGACAGCGCGCAGTCGAACTGCAGGTAGTCGCGGTCGGGGCGCATGCCGCCATGGCGCAGCAGGTTGCGTGCGTCCTGGTGCGAGAACAGGTTCTCGCCGGTGGCCATGGGCAGCTCGTAGTGGTTCGCCAGCTCGGCCTGCAGGGCGTAGTCGAGCGGGTCGCCGGCCTCTTCGTACCAGAACAGGTTGTACGGCTTCAGCGCCTCGGCATAGGCGATGGCGGTCTGCTGGTCGAAACGGCCGTTGGCGTCCACCGCCAGGTGGCTGCCATCGCCGACGACTTCCAGCACGGCCTCGATGCGGCGGATGTCCTCGCCCAGCGGGGCGGCGCCGATCTTCATCTTGACCACGCTGTAGCCGCGCTCCAGGTAGCCGCGCATCTCTTCCTGCAGCTTGGAGTGGTCCTTGCCGGGGTAGTAGTAGCCGCCGGCAGCGTAGACCCAGACCTTGTCGTCGGCCTGGCCGTTGCGATAGCGGTCGGCCAGCAGGCGATACAGCGGCTTGCCTTCGATCTTGGCGACGGCGTCCCACACGGCCATGTCGATGGTGCCGACCGCTACGGAGCGCTCGCCGTGGCCGCCCGGCTTCTCGTTGGTCATCAGGGTCTTCCAGATGGCGAACGGGTCGAGGTTATTGTGCTCCTTGTCGATCAGCGACTCCGGGTCGGCTTCGCTGATGCGGGCCAGGAAGCGGTCGCGCATCAGGGCGCCCTGCCCGTAGCGGCCGTTGGAGTTGAAGCCGTAGCCGATCACCGGCTTGCCGTCGCGGACCTGGTCGGTGATCACGGCCACGACCGAGCAGGTCATCTTGGAGAAGTCGATGTAGGCGTTGGCGATGGGCGAGGCGATGGAAACGGTCTTTTCCCGGATTTCGACGATGCGCATGGCAGGGCTCCTCTGTTGTCGAGGCGCTCACGGTAATCATGGTCGCCGGGCGCGCCCAATGCTATTAATGCGCAGCCCCATGCTGAAACGGCATTGCCCTGATGGAACTCGTCTGGCTTGAAGATTTCGCGGCGCTCGCCGAGTACGGCAGCTTCGTCCGGGCGGCCGACGCCCGCCACATCACCCAGCCGGCGTTCAGCCGGCGAATCCGCGCCCTGGAGACCTGGATGGGCGTGGAGCTGTTCGTCCGCACGCCTCAGGGCGCCACGCTGACGGAAGCGGGAAGGCACATCCTGCCCAGCGCCCAGGAGGCCGCCAGCCGGCTCTATCGGATCAGGAGCGAAGCCCGCGAGATCGCCGGCAAAGCCGCCCGGACGCTGCAGTTCGCCGCCACCCACTCGCTGTCCTTCACCTTCTTTCCCAAGTGGATCAGGGACATGGAACAAGGCACGCCGATCGAGGCCGTGCGCCTGCACTCCGACAGCATGGCGCTCTGCGAGCAGATGCTGACCCAGGGCCAGGTACAGTTCCTGCTCAGCCATCACCACCCGGACGTTCCGCCGCGGCTGGCATCGGACATGTTCGTCAGCAAGAAGATCGGCGACGACATCCTCATCCCGCTGGCGAGCACCTCGGCCGGATTCGACGCCGCTCCGGAATCGCTTCCCTACCTGGCCTATACCGAGGAATCCGGGCTCGGCCGCATCGTCGCCCACCGCCTGCAGGGCAAGGCGGGCTTCCTGCATCTCAAGCCGCTGTTCAGCAGCCACCTGGCCGCCGTACTGATGTCCATGGCGCTGGAAAACAAGGGCGTCGCCTGGCTGCCCCGCGGCCTCACCGAGCAGGAAGTGGTCGAAGGCAGGCTCGTTCGGGCGCTGGAAGAGGGCTGGGATATTCCGCTGGAGATCCACCTGACGCGCCCGGCCGCGCCGCTCAGCCCGTTCGCCGAGGCGTTCTGGGAGAAGGTGGGATAGAAGGATGGATGCGAAGCCGATCCACTCGAACCAGGCTTCACATTGAACTTAACGAACCGTTAATCCTCCGAATGGACGCGAACCACCAGCCGTCCCCGCACCTGCCCCTCCAACAGCTTTTCTGCGTAAGTTAGCGCCTGTCCGAGGGGTATCTCGGTAGCGACTGCCTCGAGCTTTTCGATGTCCAAATCACGTTCCAGGCGCTCCCAAGCCTGTTGCCGCAAGGATAGCGGGGCCATTACGCTATCGATTCCATAAAGCGTGACACCCCGCAAAATGAACGGTGCCACCGTAGCGGGAAGATCCATACCTCCCGCCAATCCGCAAGCAGCGACAGCCCCTCCGTAACGGGTAGCGGCGCAGGCGTTAGCCAGGGTATGACTGCCAACCGTGTCGATTACTCCAGCCCAGCGCTCCTTGCCGAGGGGTTTGCCTGGCTGGGACAGCTCATTGCGGTCGATGATCGTCCTGGCGCCCAGTGAGTGGAGATAGGCCGACTCGGTAACCCGGCCAGTTGATGCAACCACGGCATAACCTAGTTTGGTGAGCAAAGCAGTGGCGATGCTACCGACCCCGCCGTTGGCGCCGGTCACTAGGATTTCGCCGTCGGCAGGCTTGATGCCATGCTTTTCGATAGCCATGACACATAGCATGGCGGTGTACCCGGCAGTGCCTATAGCCATAGCCTGGCGGGCAGTGAGGCTTGCCGGCAGACGAATTAACCAGTCGCCCTTGACTCGAGCCGTCTCAGCCAGACCACCCCAATGAGTCTCGCCTACGCCCCATCCGTTGAGCACTACCTGATCACCTGGCTGCCAGGCAGGATGGCGGCTGTCTACCACCGTTCCTGAGAAATCAATGCCAGGTACCATCGGGAAGCGGCGAACCACCGGTGAGCGGCCAGTAATGGCCAAGGCGTCTTTGTAATTGAGCGTTGAGAACGCCACCTTCACGGTGACCTCTCCATCAGGCAACCGGGATTCGTCAATGGTCTCAACAGTTGCTTGGTAGCCGGCCTCATCTTTATCGATCAGAATGCCCTGAAACATATTGAGTGCTCCTCTTATAGCTAACAAATTCTGGCCTGGATAAATGATCGAATCGTGGCCGCAAAAGGATTGAGAGTCCGAACCGATTGCCCGAAGAACATCCGACCGGAGCCACGAACTTCATAAACTAGACGTAGCAAGGCCCTTCGATCAGCGGGTGGGCCCTGATAAACTCTTCGTCGATTTCGATACCAAGCCCCGGACCTGATGGCGGCTGTACGCAGCCATTCGAATCTAGCTCGTAGGGTTTACCACCCACTTCATCACGGAAAGGATTGTGATTAGCGACATCCGCTTCGAAGTAGCCAGGGTTATCTATTGCAGCGAGCACATGGAGAGTTACTGCCATGTTGATCCCCGTCGCCGAAGTATGCGGATTCAAGGAAATCTTCCAGGCCGAGGTTTGCGCGGCGATACGAAGAGTCTCGGTAATGCCGCCGGCCTTGGAAATATCAGGCTGTGCGAAATGAACCGCGCCGTCTTCGATAAGGCGAGTGAATTCGAACCGAGTGTAGTGATTCTCGCCAGCCGCGAGCGGGACGCTACCAAGAGCAGCGGCACTGGCATAGGAGCGGTGATCATGTGGTGGGAATGGCTCCTCCAGCCAGCCGATCGCAAACTCCTCGTAGGCCGGCATTACCCGGCGCACGTCATCGGTGGTGTATGACGTGTTTGCATCCACCAGGATGTCGATGTCTTCGCCGACGGCACTGCGTACGGCTCGCACACGCGCAATGTCTCGCTTGGGTGTATCGCCGACCCGTAACTTGATCGCCCGGTAACCCTGCTCGACGTAACCCTGCGCTTCTTCAGCCAGTGCCGTGGGGTCCTGCCAACCAAGCGATATACCCCCGGCATAGGCGGGCACATGGTTCCGACCACCGCCCAGCAATCGATAAATCGGCCATCTGCAGGCTTTGCCGCGAATATCCCAGAGGGCGATGTCGATGCCACTCAAGGCCATAGCGGCCGCGGCCCCCATACCATGACTCGCCAATTGCATCCGATATACCCGGTCCCACACCGCAACCACGTCCAACGGGTCCATCCCGGTTATGAGTTCACGGATCGTGGTATCGATCAACCTGGCAATTGCCCCGGGGCATCGACCGTGGTGGGCCTCTCCCCAGCCAACGATACCTTCGTCGGTTTCAACCTTCACCAAAACCGCATCGCGCTTGATAGTACGCCCGATTCCAAGCGTAACTTGGCGACCTTCCGGCACTCGGTATGAAACAGGCATGGCCTGAACACTTGTGATGCGCATAAAATCCTCACTTAGATAATTGTTCTGAACGCAAGGCAATCTGGGTTAACTAGATTATCCGGAAGCTTACCGCTTAGGATGCGGATCATTTCTTCAGCCGCCCCAATGCTCATCTTGCGCAATGAAGTCGAAGTAATGGCCGCAACGTGAGGTGTAAGCACTAAGCGTGGACAGCGAAGTAAATCGTCCTCACGCGGGAGCGGTTCAGTGTCGAACACATCCATCACCGCACCGCCAATCGCATTGCCGCGCAACGCTTCAACAAGCGCTTCTATTTCAACCACCGGACCCCGTGAAATATTGATCAGCACGGCGTGAGATTTCATTAGGGACAGCCGTTTCGCATTAACGAGCCCACGTGTTTCGTCGGTAAGCGGACAGGCCAGGACGATCGCGTCGCTACGCGTAAAGACTTCATCAAGCGCGACTTCCTCAACGCCCTTCGGCATCCTTCCCGGCTGCCTGGATGCACCCACGACAGTCATACCGAAACCAAGGCGGCCGATTTCCGCCAGTTTGCGACCAACATTACCGACGCCGACGACACCCAACGTCGTTCCGCTGATTTCGGTAGTACCCGGCGCTATCTCCCGGGCATCATTCCAGCTCTCGTATTTCAAGATATGGTTCATCAAGGCCAGGGGCCTGCGTACTTGCAGCAATGCGGCAAAGCAATACTCTGCAACGGCCTGAGCGTTGACGCCGGGAAGATTGGCGACGGGGATGCCCCGCGCCGTTGCTCCGCCCACGGGAATGAAATCAAGCCCCACACCGTGACGGACGATTCCCTTGAGCAAGGGCGCATAATCCAAAATATCCTCTGGTAGTTGCGCCCTAACCACAATTCCATGGGCGTTACCGACCAGCGCACGCAACGTATTAGGCTGCGTGTCTGGAGCGGTGACTAACTTGGCATGAGGCGCCAATAGTGCTTCTGCTTCCTCATGAATGGCGTTCGTCAGTAATACGATTGGTCTGCCCGACATTCGCTGGTGCCCTTTACTGAGAGGTATCGCGAGCCTGCAAGTGGTTCCGGATCTGCGTAAACCGTGTGGAATTACCCGAGCTTTAAACCCTCACCACAAAGCTAACTCTCTGCACTGCATGGCTCTGATCGTCTTATTCCGCAGCGAGCTGAATAGCGCCAACGGAAGCCAAGGCCTCGATTCGTTCGTGGCTGTATCCGCACCGCTGCATCAAGACGGTTGCGGTATCGGCAGCCAGTGCCGGCGGGTAGGCGAGTATCGGCGCATCACGAAACTTGAAGGGACTCCCGATGAGAGCGGTTGCTTTTCCGTCAGCCGGACGAACCACTTCCTCGACCATCCCCCGCTCTCGCACGACGGGCGTCGCCAGTGCCTCATCCACACGATTGACGACAGCGGCGGGCACTCGAGCCTCCATCAGGATGGCCTCCCACTCACGCGCGGTCTTCGTGCGAAGCGTCTCGGTGATTTCCTCGGCCAGCGCATCGACGTTTTTCATGCGTTCTGTCGCGGTACCGAAGCGCTGATCATCAGGCAAGTCGGGTCGACCAATTGCTTCGCAGAATTTTCGCCAAAATGATTCGCCGGTCGGCGAGATGGCGATATAGCGCCCGTCGCCCGCCGGATAAGCTTCACTCGGTGCGATCATTGCGTGGCGCGACCCCATGGCACGGGGTACCGTTCCGAACGATAGGTAGCCTTGCGCTTGCCAAGTCAGCATTGCGATCTGACAGTCAAGCAGAGAGACTTGCACATGCTCTCCCTGACCAGTCGTTTCGGCCTTGAGCATCGCTGCAAGTGCACCAAGCGCCAAATAAAGCCCACCTGCAAGGTCAGCGACCTGATAGCCGACACGAGTAGGCCGTCCATTTTCTTCGCCGTTTATGCTCATTAGACCGCTCATCGCTTGCACAACGAGATCGAATGCCGGAGCTTTCGCATACTTTCCCTTATCGTCGAGGCCTATTAGTTGGGCCACACTGATACGAGGGTTGATGGCCGCAAGGCTTGCATAATCGATCTTCAAACGTCCCGGAACGTCCGGGGCGAAGCCATAGATGACGGCATCTGCACGACGAACAAGATCGTAGAATGCCTCTCGGCCATCCGGGTGCTTGAGGTCCAAGGCAATACTTTTCTTGCCGCGGTTGACTGAAAGGAAAAAAGCCGAGTCCTCGTCATCCGATACGGGGGGTACCGTCCTGGCGAAATCCCCACCGATGGGCTCGATCTTGATGACCTCCGCGCCGAGCTGAGCCAGCAATTGCCCGCCAAACGGACCGCCCAAAATCCAGCTGAGATCCAATACTGTTTTGCCGGAAAGCATAATCACCTCCTCCATAGCTTTTTTGTTAGGGTTTCAGGTGCGCTCGATCGGCACTTCTCCGCCGTCTTTCTTCTATGAACTGAGCAATACGCATCTGCGGGTCGCCAGAGCGAAAGGCTTCCCCGACCGAGTCAGCCGCCATGTCGATAGCTTGGGTGAAGCTCTTTCCAGCCAGCTGTTGCATCCATTTCTTGCTGAGTTCTATCGCTAAAGGCGACTTGCTTCCTAGCGTGCGTGCTGTATCGATGGCCGCGATCATCAAAGTTTCGCGAGGCACGATACGATTCACCATGCCAAGTTCCAGGCACTCGTCTGCCGCCACCAATCGACCGGTCAGACTCATATCAACTGTCGGCCCAATACCCATTACACGATTCATGATCCAGGGCCCGAGCACGCTTGGAAGACCGACATTGACTTCGGTCTGAGCCATACGGACGTCCGCGCATGCAATCCGAATATCGGCATGCAAGGCGATCTGGAATCCCCCACCAGCAGCGAGGCCATTTAGTGCAACGACCAGCGGTTTAGGAAAAGCTCGCACGCTCTCATAAAGTGAGCCGAGACTACGGATCCATTCGCGCGCACCGCGTTCATCCAGACTTGCCAGTTCGTTAAGGTCCTGACCGGCCGAAAAAGCCTTTCCAGCTCCAGTCAAAACAACCGCCTTGATGCTTTCATCCTGTTGCATTTCCGCCAAGCGATCACGTAACGCATCGCGAAGCGCTTGATCGATGGCGTTGTACACTTCAGGCCGCGAGAGCGTGAGAACAGCGACTTCCGCCTCACGCTGTACTGTTACGAGAGAACAACCAGCTTGATTCATTGGAATTCCTCTTAGCCAAACCTATAAAGGATCGAAACGGCGCTTCAGCTCGAAACGATTTCGTACACTACGCAAAAGTGTTGGCCCCACCATGAACAGTACAGACACGAACAAAAACAGTGCCGCCAGCGGGCGTGTTAGAAAAACCGACCAGTCACCGCTGCTAATCACCAGGCTGCGCCGCAGTTCGCTTTCCAGAAGTGGCCCCAAGACAAGCCCGAGGACGATTGGAATCATCGGAAACCCCACGCGGGAAAGGATATAACCGGCGGTTCCTAGCCCCAGCATGGCCCAGACATCGACCCACGAATTCTTGATGGAATATGAACCGAGCACCGCCAAGACCAATAGTAGCGCCACGATATATTCCTTAGGTGCCAAGATCACCCGAGCAAAGAAGCGCATGCCAATGAGCTGAAACAGGGCCATCAAAATTGCGGCTATGAATAACGACGCAAATAGAGAATTAACAAGCGCGGGATTCTCGGTAAACAGGCGAGGGCCAGGCTGAATACCATGAATCATTAACCCACCCAACATGACGGCTGTGACGCTGTCGCCGGGAATGCCCAGGGTAAGCAATGGGATCATCGAACCGCCGGTGACACCATTGTTTGCTGACTCGGCAGCAATAATTCCGCCTGGCGCTCCTTTTCCGTACGACTTTGAATCACGTGCCAATCGCTTGGATTGGTCATAGGCAAGGAACGCCGCGACATTGGAACCCACGGCGGGCAGAATCCCGACGACCACTCCAATCACACTGGAACGGATGAAATTTGCCCACTCTTTTAACATCAGACGTCCCGATGGCAAAAGCTGACGGAGGCGTGTTCCGGAGCTCTCGACAATGAATCGCTCATGTAGGGTCTGCAACACTTCGGGAATAACAAAAATGCCAATCAAAGCGGGCAAAATCGAAATTCCCTGCAGCAGTTGGTAAGAGCCAAAGGTATAGCGCGCCGAGCCGGTCAGAGGGTCGAAACCGATAAAAGACAGGCTGATTCCAATCATTGCCGCGATGAGCCCGCGAACGATGTTTCCCGACAATAGCCGCGAAACAATCGAGAGGCCAAAAACAGCCAGCATGGCATATTCTGGGGGGCCGAAATTCAAAGCGACTCGGGCCAACTGAGGTGCCAGCACCACAAGAGCAACAAAGCTGACGAGGGTGCCGAACAGCGAAGCTATGACAGCGAGGCCCAGCGCTTCGCCCGCCCGCCCCTGGCGAGCCATCGGATGGCCGTCCATGGTCGTGCACATCGACGCTGGGCTACCGGGGATATTGAGGAGGATGGCCGATATGGCACCTGCCGCTATGCCTGACACGTAGGCGCAAATCAGTACACCGAGCCCGATTTCGGGTGTCATTGCAAAGGTAAAGGGAATCAAAAGCGCTACAGCCATGGTGGCCGTAAGCCCCGGAACCGAGCCGAAGATGATTCCCATGATCGACGCCCCAGCCAAGTACATCATTGCCTTTGGGTCACTTACCAAGGATAGGAATCCGGCTAATAAACTGGCATCAGTCATTGGAAGAACCTCGGCTGGATCGGAAGGGGGACGTTAAGCAACGACACGAACACCAGCGTTAGCAGTGTTACTGCGACCAGTGCAAACACGACACCTTGTGCAATCTTCCGACGGGTAATTCGATAGTGCTGACTTCCAACCAACAGGTAAGCGGCCAGCAAGAACAGCGGCGTTACCACGACAAACCCAACGTATTCAATAGAAACCAGATACAGGGTCGTTAGAAGAATAATAAAAAAGGGCAAATATCTGGGCAATCGACCCGCACCATGGTCTTGTTTCCCCGAGTCATCCCTAGGGGCGGACTTGTCCGCCCGCAAAATCAGCAGATTTCTAATCAGCAACATCGAGCAGCAGAGGGTGATTGATCCGAACATCAAAACAGGCAGGCCGCCGGGACCGAAATCACCCGCCCCGAACTGTACGTCCAGCTTCAAACCTTCCATTGCCAGCCACGCTGCCACGGCTATTAGAATGATGAGAATTATGTTGTCTTGCCGAATAGGACGCGCCACATTTCCACTCCTTAAGGCAGATTTCTAGCCGGACCTGGCGGCCGGCTAGAATGGTAAAAGAGACCGAATCCGCCGACCTAGAAGAGGTCTTTGGAAACCTTTGCCATAGTGGTGGAAATGCCTTTAGTTAGAGCATCCAGCTCCTCGCCGGTAATATTTTCCGCGACAAAGCCCCGTTCTAACGCAAACTTCTGATAGGCCGGACTTTGAACCGCCTCGGAAAATATTTTAATGAGCGCTTCGCGAACCTCAGGCTTAATCCCTGCCGGAGCCACAACATGGGAAATCTGAGCCAGCTCACCGTATTTGAATACGTCGAGCCCTGCTTCTTTGAATGTCGGAACGTCCGGCAGCATTTCCAAACGTTCTTTTCGGAAGAATGCAATCGGCTTGAGCTCATCGGCCTTGATCATTTCGATCGTCTCGCTCGGTTTTAGCGACCCGGCTTTGATATGGCCTCCGAGAATGTCCGAAACGACGCGCGCTGCGCCTGGATAGGCGGTTTGTTTGATTTCTCCGCCAGCGGCTTCTGCAGCGAGCGCAGGAAAGGCATGGTTTACGTTTTTTGCGCCGGGAGTTCCGACGGTAAGCCCGCCCTCGCGAAGCGCGCTAATGAATTGCTCAGGCGTGTCTATCCCCCCGCCTTTCTTGGTGACGATTAAGAGCGGATCCTCGGAAACGAGAGCGATGTTGGTAAAACTTTCCTCGGTGTACGGGACTTCTTTCTGGGCAATCAGCGAGAGGATGGTGCTTGATGCGATGGCTACGGTATAACCATCGGGCCGCTCTGCAGCGAGGGCACCGAGGCCAATAACACTGCCGCCACCGTCGCGGTTTTCGATTACCGTTTGCACGCCCTGTTCCGCCATTATCTGTTGGAGCTTGCGGCCAACGATGTCGGTGGAACCGCCAGGGGACCACGGCACTATCACCTTAATAGGTTTGCTGGGGAATTCGGCTGCCTGAGTAGGCGAGAGAACGCCGAACATCGACATTGAGAGGAGGGTTGCGATGACTCTAAATTTCTTCATGCCTGGCGCTCCTTACTATTATTTTTGTGGTGCCATCTTTACGATAAAGTGTGAGCAGATTTTGGCAAGAGATAAAAACTGACACGTTATGTGAGAAAAATTCACAATGAAAAATAAGCTTCCTCCACTGAACGCAGTTCGTGCATTCGAGGTTACGGGACGTCTAGAGAGCTTCTCTAAAGCGGCCGAAGAGCTGTCTATAACCCACAGCGCTGTCAGCCATCAGATCAAGGCGCTTGAAGACTGGTTTGGAGTCCGTCTATTTCATCGAGCGGGAAAAAAGCTCAACCTTACCGAGCAGGGGCGAACCTTTCTCGCATCGGTAAGCCCAGCGTTAGCTGCAATATCTAACGCATCCAGCAGACTTACCTGCCAGAGAATGGTCCGGGTCAACGCTTTGCCGACATTAACAATGCGTTGGCTTATCCCTCGTCTGGCGTCTTTCCGGACACTTCATCCAGGAATCGAAATTTCCCTAGCAACGGGGCTAGGCCCAGCCAGCGCAATACAAGACGATTATGACGTTGTTATACGGCGCGAACCCGATGCCGCTAGCGGGATAGCCAAGCGTCAGTTTCTACCAGAAGTAAATTTCCCGGTCTGTGCGCCCTCGGTAATTACAGCCTCTCCCATCATCTCCATTGCGGACCTGCGCAATCACACCTTGATCCATTCAGCCGCAAGACCGACAGCGTGGCCTGAATGGCTCCGGCATGTAGGCCAACCCAGTACCGCTCCCTCCGCTTCGCTGCACCTTGAGCATCTTTACTTCGCATTGCAGGCGGCGCTAGATGGGCTTGGTATTGCAATAGGTCAGTCCGCTTTCGTTTCTGAAGACATTGCCAATGGAAGATTGGTCATGCCCTTTGGACGGCAGATGATGCCATGTCGGGGTTATTACATGATCTGGCGAGAGGACAGATACGACGAAGCGATCCAGTCTTTCTGCGACTGGCTTGAGCAGGAAGGAAAGAGCTTCGAACAGGATCTTTCCCATATCTTGAACAATGCAAATCAACTTAGCTTATTTAGATAAGTGTCTGCTTATGTAGAGTTGGCGTGACTCTCTAACGCGTACGCCGCATTTCGGAACTACGCGTGATAAACAAGGAATGGCGACGGCGACAGGAGGCACGCGACAGCAAGGCCAATGAGACCTGTGCCGTCACATGCATCCGGGCACACCAAGCATGTGCTCTCGGCAAATCAGCCCGCCTCACCGCCTGCCCTGATAAGCGCCTTGATCACGCGTTGTATTTCGACGAGACGGTAAGCAGCTCCGGCAGACCGATAACGGTATTCAACTCGTCGAATCCGGCCATACGCGCCCGAAACGGCTGGGTCGATCCATGCTCCTTGAGGCTGGAGAGATAGTCCTGAGCACAGCGCAACAGCGCCCGGGCCATGCCGCCGGGGAAAATCACCACTTTGAACCCCATGTCAGCCAACGCATCGGCGTTGGCAACCGGCGTCCGCCCGCCTTCCACCATGTTCGCCAACAACGGCACGCGGCGGGCAAAGCGCTCGCCGAGTTGCAGCTGCTGCTCACGGGACTCGGGGGCCTCGACAAACAGGATATCGGCGCCCGCTTCCAGATAGCGCTCGGCGCGCTCCAACGCACGGTCGAAGCCTTCTACGGCGATGGCATCGGTCCGTGCGACGATCAGGGTGTGCTCGTGCTGCCTGGCATCGACCGCTGCCTTCAGCTTGCCGACCATCTCGTCGGGTGAAATCAACGATTTGCCCTGAAGATGCCCACAGCGCTTGGGAAAGGTCTGATCTTCCAATTGGATGCCGGAAGCGCCGTAGCGCTCGAACATGCGCACGGTGCGCTGCGTATTCAACGCGTTGCCATAGCCGGTGTCGGCATCGACAATCAACGGCGTATCGATACGGTCGCGGATCGCCGCGACCGTATCGGCGACCTCGCTCATGGTGACCAGACCTAGATCAGGCCTGCCTAGGCGGGTATAGGCGATGGATGCGCCGGAAAGGTACAAACACTCGAACCCGGCCTGAGCAGCCAGCGTGGCGGTGAAGGCATCGAAGACACCCGGTGCCACCAGGGCCCCCTGCGTCTGACGGATCACCTCGGAAAGAAGCGGATAGGTCATTTCATCGTCCTGTTATTTTGATTCCCAGAGTCGCGCCTGACTGTTACTACGTCGCTCGAAGCTCATCTGGGGTTCGTAGGTGTCCGGCCGGTAAAGGCCCTGGACGTACTCCACCGGGCGCCCCCTGTCGTCGTAGACCACGCGACGGATATAGAGCAGCGCGTCCCCCGGCTCCATTTCCAGTAATTGCGCGACTTCCGGTGTAGCCAATCGCGCACTGATCGTCTGCTTGGCCTGGTCCACCGTCACACCGGCGCGCTCGAGCAACAGCAGCAGAGGCTGGGCCATCAGTTCGGTGCGGTCGTAGGTGCGGCCAATCTCTTCAGGCACGAAGGTCGTCAGCAACGAAAACGGACGGCCCCGGTGGCGCCGAACCCGCACGGCCTTCTGCACCGTCACTCCGGGCTCGATCTGCAAGGCCTCGGCGACTTCGACCGAGGCCTTGAGATACAGCAGGCTGTGCACCCTCACCTCGGTCTTCAGGCCCATGGCGATCAGGTTTTCAATCACTCCACAGATGCTGGCCTGCACTGGGGAGGCTTCCTCGACACTGCGTGCAAAGGTGCCCTTACCACGCAGTCGCACAACCAACCCCTCACGCTCGAGCCGATCCATGGCCTTGCGGATGGTGATGCGCGACACCTGAAACTGCTCGGCCAGCAACAGCTCGGTGGGCAAGGCCTGACCATCGCCGTAGAGGCCCTCCTTGATCTGTTGGCGTAGCACCAGATAGACCCGGTGGTGCTTTGGCCAAGGGTCGGTATCGCTGCCGACACCTGTCGATGACTTCTGGCTCACGGATGCTCCGGTCGTTCAGGTTATGACTGCATAACATATCACCGAATTTTAACCGGCAATACCAAGCGACCTCAAAAAAACGCCTATGTAATTTTTAATTCTTTTAAATCAATGTCTTAAATTTATCAGGAAGCGATTTCACCCCTTCAGCCAGAGCTAGCCGAAGAACTAAAGGTACTGTTGACATGACAATATGACCGTGGCTGAATGCTTCAGCGATTAGAACAACTACAATGGAGACAGACGCATGCGTACGCTCGTCCGCAGGACCCGAACCGCTATGGCCGCTGCATTTTCCTGGGGCGCGCTCATCAGCGGTCTGTGCGCCAGCCCCGCGGCTTTCGCCGAGTGGCCTGAAGGCCCGATCGAAATCATCGTTCCTTACAATGCCGGCGGCAGCGCGGACCGTGTCGCGCGTGGCCTGTCCGAACACATGGGCGAGGAGCTGGGCGTACCGATCAAGGTCACCAACCGTCCCGGTGGAGCCGGCGCCCTGGGCGCCACCTATTTCCAGCAACAGCCCGCCGATGGCAATACGCTACTGGTGATGCAGGCCACGCCCTATCTGGCCAGCGCCATCGAGGTCAGCGGCGCACCGGTCAAGTGGAAAGATTTCCAGTTGCTGAGCGCCCAATGGAATGACTACGGCATCGTCGCCGTGCACCGTGACAGCCCCTATCAGACCCTGGAACAGCTCCTCGAGGCGCTGAAAGAGCCTGGCAAAGTGAGTTCCGGGATCATCGTCGGCAACGGCGGCCACCTGCAGACGCTGCTCATCATGGATGCCCTGGGCATTGCGCAGGACAACGTGCGTTTCGTTACCTACAGCGGCGGCGCGCCGCTCCGTGCGGCGCTGGCTGGCAACCAGGTGGATTTCGAGATCATCGGCGCCGAAGCCGCTCGAGGCATTCGCGATGAGCTCCGCCCGCTCGCCGTGATCAGCGACCAGAAGAGCGACGAATGGAACGCCCCCCTGCTGAACGACGCGCTGGCCAAGCAGGGTATCGACCAGTTGCCGCTGATCGGCGGCAATGTCACCGGCCTGATCGTGCACAGCCGCCTGGGCGAGGAATATCCGGACCGATACCAGAAACTGCTCGACGCCTACCGCGAGACCTTGCAGAGCGACAAGTTCAAGGACTGGGCTCGCCAGGCTGGGGTCGGCGCCGATTGGGTACCCCCGCAGCAAAGCCAGGCGCTCGTCGACAGCGCCTACGCAGCCATCCGCCAGTACGCCCCCCTGTTGAAGTAACCCCTTCGAACGAGAACCGGCACAGCAGGAGAGGGCCAACATGCCAGAAGAAAAGAGCCGTTCAGCCTCCGATATAGGGGGGATCCTTTTACCGCTGGCCCTGGCCGCCGGCTTTGCCTTCTATGCGCTGGACGTGTATCGCAAAGCCCGAGGCGTCACCGACTGGATGCTGATCGTGCCCACAGCAGCGGTCGGCGTCCTGGCCTTGCTGTTCATCATGAGCCAAGTGCTGCGACGGCAGGCCAGGAAGCAAACGGAGCAGGCAGGCCGGAGCAACGAGTCGATCCGACCTGCGCTGGGGTTCATGGCCCTGTTGCTCGCATACGCTTGCACGCTCCCTTACATCGGTTTCGATGTCGCCACCTTTCTGTTTCTGGCCTTGGCTCTGCGACTGCAAGGAGAGCGGCGCTGGTGGGTACTGCTGCTCTTCAGCCTCGTGGTCACGGTTCCGGTAGTGCTGCTGTTCGTCAAACTCCTGAGCGTCAAGCTGTTCACGCTTGTCCTGTAATAGCCAAGGAGCTCTGCGATGATCAATTTCGAAGCGCTGCAATCGGCCACCGACCTACTCGCCGTGCCGAGCGCCTGGTGGGTGGTCCCGCCGGGCTTGTTCATCGGCCTGCTGTTCGGCGCAATTCCCGGCCTGTCCATTTCCGTCGCCATGGCGGTGTTCCTGCCTGCCACGATGTACATGGATTTCTTGCCCGCGATCCTGTTCCTGACCGCCATTTTCACCGGGGGCGGTTTCGGGGGCGCAGTGCCGGCGATACTGTTGAACATTCCCGGCACCTCATCGGCTGTGTCCACCGCCTTCGACGGCTATCCCATGTCCCGTCAGGGCCGCCACGGCCAAGCTTTGGGCATAGGCCTGATGTCCTCGGTGCTGGGTACGATCATTGGCTACCTGCTGCTGATGCTGACGGTCGAATCGGTGTCGCGCTGGGTGCTCAAGCTAGGCCCCACAGAGATGCTGGTGGTCGCCATCTGGGGCGTGACGCTGATTGCGGTCCTGAACGACTCCAGCGTGACCAAGGGCATCTCCGCCGGCGTGCTCGGCATCCTCATCAGCACCATTGGCTACAGCGACGCGGGACAGATGCGCGGCACCTTCGGCAGCATGTACCTGCTCGACGGCATTCCGGCAATTCCTGCCTTGATCGGTTTTTTCGCGGCTTCGGAGTTGTTCAACCTGGTCGGCCGCAATTACATCCTCGAGGACGAAAAGCTACGCGTGGTGCGCTTCGGCAGCATCGTCGAAGGCATGCAAATGGCCCTGCGCCATCCCCTGCAGGTCGGTCGAGGAGGGTTTCTTGGGGTTGTGATCGGCGCGATTCCGGGCGTCGGCGCCAGCATCGCCAACCTGGCAGCCTACTCGGTGGCCAAGCAGCGATCCAAACACCCGGAGGAGTTCGGTAAGGGCAGCACCTCGGGACTGATCGCCTCGGAATCAGCGAACAGCAGCTCGGAAGGCGGCTCGATGGTCACCCTGCTGGCCCTGGGGCTGCCTGGCGGCGCCGGGACCGCCGTGCTGCTCGGTGCTTTCGCGTTGCACAACGTGACCGGCGGGCCTCGATTCATCGCCGACAACACCGACCTGGTCTATGCGCTGATCCTGGGCAACTTGGCGCAGGCGGCAATGCTCCTGCTGCTCGGTACGGGCTTCGTTCTGCTCGCCGGTTTCGTCGTCAAGCTATCGCTCAAGCACATGATTCCGATTGTCATGGTGCTTTCCATCGTCGGCTCCTATGCCATCACCGGCAACATGGTCGGCCCCATCACCGTGGTTGTCACCGGCATCCTAGGCTGGCTCATGCGCCGCTACGACTATCCGGTGGCGGCTACGGTCGTCGGCCTACTGGTCGGCAGCATGGCCGAGGGCGAACTGGTACGTAGCGTCCAGATAAGCGGGGGCGACCCCACTTTTGTCGCCGGCCGGCCCATCACACTCGTGCTGATCGCCCTGCTGCTGCTCTCGCTGACACCACGGTTCTTCGCTTACCTGAAAAGCCGCCGCCAGGCTCGGCATGTACACGCTTCCGCCTCCGGCTCCTGATCGAGATAGCCCATGCCAAACGCACCCCGTACGTTGTTCGACAAGATCTGGGACGAACATCGCATCGCCTCGGAAGACGGCTTCGACCTGATCTGGGTCGACCGCCACTTCGTTCACGAAGGATCCTTCCACGCTTTCGGCAAACTGGACGTCAGCGGCCATCGTGTGGCCCATCCCGAACTGACCTTCGGCATTGCCGACCACTACGTGCCCTCCTCGCGCGATGGTCTGGAGCACGACAAGGAAGCGGCCGGCATGATTCGTCAGCTCGAGGACAATGCGCTCAGGCACCAGCTCACCTATTTCGGCCTGGATAGCACCGAACGAGGCATCGTTCATGTCGCCGCCCCCGAGGAAGGGCTGACGCAACCTGGGCTGGTCATCGTCTGCGGAGATTCGCACACCTCTACGCATGGCGCCTTCGGCGCTATCGCCATGGGCATCGGCGCCTCCGAAGTGGCCCACGTGCTGGCCACTCAGACGCTCTGGCAACGCCGCCCCAACACGATGCGCATCATCCTCAGCGGCCGGCTGGACGACTGCGTCACCGCCAAGGACCTGGCTCTGTACGTCATCAACCAGATCGGCACCGCTGGTGCGACCGGCCACGCCGTCGAATACGCCGGCGAGGCCGTGACGGCGCTGTCGATGGAAGCGCGCATGACGCTGTGCAACATGACCATCGAGGCGGGCGCGCGGGTAGGCATGGTCGCGCCCGACGCCACCTTGCTGGAGTGGATGCGCCGCACCCCTCGCGCGCCCCAGGGGGCCGACTGGGAGCGCGCGGTCGCCTATTGGCAGAGCCTGTGTACCGACGTCGGAGCAACTTTCGACCGGGAGATCACGCTGGACGCCACACAGGTCAAGCCGCGGGTGACCTGGGGCACCAGCCCGGAGCAATCTGTCGCCATCGACGAAAGCCTGCCTCCAGCGCACGACGAGTCGCTGAAGACTGCGCGCAGCTATATGGGGCTGGAGGAGTGCGAGCGCCTCACCGGACTGGCGGTCGATCAGGTCTTCATCGGCTCCTGCACCAATTCGCGACTCGGCGATCTTCGCGAAGCGGCCCGTGTCCTGGCCGGCAAGCGCGTCAAGGTGCCGACTCTGGTCGTTGCCGGCTCCAACCGGGTCAAGACCGAGGCGGAAGCGGAAGGTCTGGCGGCCGTGTTCCTCGATGCCGGTGCCCGTTGGGGCGAAAGCGGCTGCTCGATGTGCGTGGCGATGAACGGCGACAGCGTCGCCCCGGGGCTACGCTGCGCCTCGACCAGCAACCGCAACTTTCCAGGCCGCCAGGGTCCCGGCGCCCGTACGCATTTGATGAGCCCTGCGATGGCGGCGGCGGCGGCACTCGCAGGCCGTATCGTCGACGTCCGCCAATCGACCCGGGAGGTCGCCGAATGAAACCCGTAGTCCGCGTCTGTGACCGCCCGTTGCTTCTGTTGGATGAAAACATCGACACCGACCAGATCATTCCGGCACGTTTTCTACGCAAACCGCGCACCGGCGGCTACCAGCACTTCCTGTTGCATGACGCGCGGTTCGAACTGGACGGTACGCCACGTCCCGATTCACCCATCCCGCACGATCAGCCCGCGCGTCGCATCCTGCTCGCCGGGCGCAACTTCGGCTGCGGCTCTTCGCGCGAAGGGGGGGTGTACGCAGTGGTCGACTATGGCATACAGGTGGTGATTTCGACCGCGATCGCCGACATCTTCCGGGGCAACGCAATCCGAAACGGGTTGTTGCCCATCGTGCTTGCCCAGGAGCAATTCACCGCGCTGGTCAATCATGCCCGGCAAGCGCCGGACGCCGAACTCGAAGTGGACCTGGAAGCCATGAGCCTCGGCTATCCAGGTCAGCCTCGGCAGACCTTCGATATCGATGCCGGCAGCCGCCATCGACTGCTCAACGGTTTGGACGATATCGGCGAAACCTTGGCGCGGCGCTCGGAAATCGATCAGTTCGCCAGCAGGCGCCGGCAGAGTCTGCCCTGGATATTTCCACGCCAGACCTAGCGGCGCACACCCGGGCCTGTAACAAGCCGCCTAGAAGCGCCTGGCCCGAGGCAGGGCAATCGCAGGCGCGCCTATCTATGAGCGTTCAGTAGCGTCATGGGCCTCTGACAACACAGGTGAAATTCCGGCCGCCTCCCAAGCGACGAACAGCGCCCGGTCTGCCCCGCCCTGGTCGAGACGCTGGCGGATCTGCTCCACGGTCATCGGCCGGTCGAGCAGGTAGCCCTGCAGGGTGTCGCAGCCGAGCTCGGTGAGGAAGCGCTGCTGCTCGGCGGTCTCCACGCCCTCGGCGACGATCGACAGGTCGAGCGCCTTGGCCAGGGCGACGATGGCCGAGACGATCACCGAATCCTCGCTGCCCAGGCTCATTTCGCGGACGAAGGCCTTGTCCACCTTCAGCTCGCTGGCCGGCAGGCGCTTGAGGTAGAGCAGGCTGGAGTAGCCGGTGCCGAAGTCGTCGATCGAGGCACGCACGCCGAGCTCGGCGAGCCGGTTCAGGGTGTCGATGGTGGTTTCCGGGTTGCGCATCGCCACCGTCTCGGTGATCTCGATGGTCAGCATCCGCGGCGCGATGCCATGGCGGGCGATCGCCCCGGTGATCACCTCGGCCAGGTCGGCCTGCTCGAACTGGATCGCCGACAGGTTCACCGCCATGGTCCAGCTGTCGAACCCCTGGTCATGCCATTCGCGCAGCTGCCGGCAGGCCTCGTCCAGCACCCAGTTGCCCATCGGCACGATCACCCCGGTCTTTTCCGCCAGCGGCAGGAACACGTCCGGATAGAGCAGCCCGCGCTGCGGGTGCTGCCAGCGCAGCAGGGCCTCGAAGCCGCGCACCGGGCCGTTGGGCGCCTGGAACTTGGGCTGGTAGTGCAGGCGCAGCTCCCCACGCTGGATCGACATCCGCAGGTCCTGCAGCAGTTGCAGGTGCTCGGCGGCGTTGGCGTTCATCGAGGCCTCGAAGAAGCTGTAGCCGTTCCGCCCGGCGTTCTTGGTGTGGTACATGGCGGCGTCGGCGTGCAGCATCAGGTCGCGCGCGTCCAGGCCGTCGCCGGGGTACACGGCGATGCCGATGCTGGCGCTGACCCGCAGTTCGTAGCGCGAGACCTGGAACGGCTGTTCGATGCACTGCACCAGCTTGTCGGCCAGGGCCGCGGCGTCGTCCGGGCCGGTGACGTCCACCAGCAGGACGAACTCGTCGCCGCCCAGGCGGGCCAGCGTGTCCTGCGCGCGGACGTCGCTGCGGATGCGTTCGGCGACCTGCACCAGCAACTGGTCGCCGATGTGGTGGCCGAAGGCGTCATTCACCGCCTTGAAGCCGTCCAGGTCGATGAACATCACGGCGAAGGTGCCCTGCTCGCGCTGCGCCGCCTTCAGTGCCTGGCTCAGGCGGTCCTCCAGCAGCAGGCGGTTGGGCAGCCTGGTCAGGTTGTCGTGCAGCGCCAGCTGGATCAGCTCGCTGTTGGCCTTCTCCAGCGAGGTCGCCAGCTTCGAGGTGCGCGACTGCATGCGCCCGTCGAGCACCGACACCACCAGGGTGATGCCGAGCACCGCCATGGTCACCACGATCACCAGCAGGGCCAGCCAATGGGTGTCCACCCCGACGCCGGCGGCACCGCACCAGCTGCCGTCGGGGAAGCTCGCCGCGGCCATGCCGGTGTAGTGCATGCCGACGATCGCCAGGCCCATCACCAGCGCCGCGGCGATGCGCCAGACGCGCACGTGGGCGGTGCCGCCGCGCAGGCGGAAAGCCAGCCACAGCGCCGCCGCCGAGGCGGCGACCGCCACCAGCACCGAGGCAGCGAACCAGCCCGTGTCGTAGACGATGCCCGGCTGCATGCGCAGGGCGGCCATGCCGCTGTAGTGCATCGCCGCGATGCCGCCGCCGATCAGCAGAGCCCCGAGCGTCAGCCGCCCCCAGGGCAGGGCCGGCTGGCAGACCAGCCAGAGTGCGATGGCCGAGGAAAGGATGGCGATCAGCAGCGAGCCGGCGGTGATGCCCAGGTCGTAGCCCAGCGGGATCGGCAGGCTGAAGGCGAGCATGCCGATGAAGTGCATCGACCAGATGCCCAGCCCCATGGAGAACGCCCCGCCGGCCAGCCACAGGCGCGCCGCCCGGCCCTCCGTCGAGGAGACCCGCGCGGCCATGTCCAGCGCCGTGTAGGCCGCCAGCGCGGCCACCACGAACGAGAAGAACACCAGAACGAGGTTGTAGCTGCCGGGGAGCATGAAAGGCGACCTGCAAGAGAAAAACGGGAATCCGCGAGGGATCAGGAGCGCCAGGGCAGGCCCGCGGTGGCGGGCCAGGCAGCGCATTGCTCAAAAAATAGGCATTTTGCCACTATCACACTCGGACAGCCACTGAAAGCGACACAGATCACGTTATCGACCTCATAGCGCCGGTCGATTGGCCGTCATCAGGCCGGCAGCAAGAAGCGCACCACGGCCGGCCCTCGCCTGCCGCCGGCCGACAAACGCGCCATGCGCCCCAGGCCGCCCTGCAGCACCGCCACCGTTCGCCGCCCGATCAGACAAGGGTGGGCGTAGGGCAGGCGTAGGGTGGGCGTAGGGTGGGCTTCAGCCCACCAAACAGGGCTCCAGTATTGGTGGGCCGAAGCAGAACGCCGCCCGGCCCGCCCTACATAACGACTACCCCGTCCTACGGCCGCCCCCGCGCCTGTCACCGTTCGCACCCGATCAGACTCCAGGGCAAATTTCCCGACTCCCGCGCAGAACCCCGTAGCCCGGGGCAAGGCGGCGCGCCGGGCGATTGACGAGAATCGGGGCATCGCTTCAAGCACGACAAAAACAAGAGTTCATTCCATGAACATGCCTCAGAGCACTGCCGAGGTCGTTGCCGGCCATATCGGGCGTCCCCAGGCCCGCGTCGAGGACGCCGCCCTGCTACGCGGGCTCGGTCGCTACGCCGACGACGTGGCCACGCCACCCGGTACCCTGCATGCCGCCATCGTTCGTTCGCCCCATGCGCACGCCCGTGTCATCTCCGTCGACGCCTCCGCCGCCCTGACCATGCCCGGGGTGCACGGCGTGCTCACCGGCGAGGACGTCAGGCGCTGGGCCAACCCCTTCCCGGTCGGCGTGCGCGCGCCGATGGAGCACTGGTGCCTGGCGGTGGACAAGGTCCGCTACGTCGGCGAACCGGTCTGCGTGGTGATCGCCGACGACCGCTACCTGGCCGAGGACGCGCTGGACGCGGTGAAGGTGGAATACGAGCCGCTGCCAGCGATCGTCGATCCGGAAGCGGCCACCGCCGAGGACGCGCCGGTGCTGCACGAGGCGGTCGGCAGCAACGTGGTCAACGAGCGGCACTTCCGCTACGGCGAGCCCGAAGAGGCCTTCGCCAAGGCCGCGCGGCGGGTGGCGATCAAGGTCCACTACCCGCGCAACTCCTGCACCCCGATCGAGTGCTACGTGGTGCTCGGCCAATACCAGCCGGCCACCGGCACCTACGAGGTGCTTTCCAACTTCCAGGGGCCTTACGCGCTGCATTCGGTCATGTCGCGGGCACTTAACGTGCCCGGCAACCGCCTGCGCCTCCGCACCCCGCCGGATTCAGGCGGCAGCTTCGGCATCAAGCAGGGCGTGTTCCCCTACATCGTGCTCATGGGCCTGGCGGCGCGGAAGGTCGGCGCCCCGGTGAAGTGGGTCGAGGACCGCCTTGAGCACCTGCAGGCCTCCTCCAGCGCCACCAACCGGGTCTGCGAGATCGAGGCGGCGGTGGAAGCCGACGGCCGCGTGCTGGCGCTCAAATACGACCAGATCGACGACTGCGGCGGCTACCTGCGCGCCCCCGAGCCGGCCACCTTCTATCGCATGCACGGCAACCTCACCGGCGCCTACGCGATCCGCAACCTGCTGGTGCGCAACCGCGTGGTACTGACCAACAAGGTGCCGAGCGGGCTGAACCGCGGCTTCGGCGGGGGCCAGGTGTACTTCGCCCTGGAGCGGCTGATGCACCAGGTCGCCGTCGAGCTGGACCTCGACCCGCTCGAGGTGATCCGCCGCAACCTGGTGCCGACCGGCGCCTTCCCCTACCGCGCCGCCGCCGGCGCGCTGCTCGATTCCGGCGACTACCCGGCGGCGATCGAACTGGCGGTGCGCGACGGCGGGCTCGACGAACTGCTGCGCCGCCGCGAGCAGGCGCGCGCCGAGGGCCGGCTCTACGGCATCGGCTACACCGCGGCGGTGGAGCCGTCGATCTCCAACATGGGCTACATCACCACCGCCATGACGCCCGAGGAGCGGCGCAAGGCCGGGCCGAAGAACGGCGCGGTGAGCACCGCCACCGTTAGCGTCGGTCCGCTCGGCGACGTCTCGGTGCACGTCTCCTCCACGCCGCAGGGCCAGGGCCACCAGACGGTAGTGGCGCAGATCGTCGCCGAGGTGCTCGGCGTGGCGCTCGACGGCATCAGCGTCAACGTCGAGCTGGACACCGGCAAGGACGCCTGGTCGATCGCCTCGGGAAACTATTCCAGCCGTTTCGCCGGCGCCGTCGCCGGCTCGGTCTACAACGCCGCAATGCGCATCCGCGAGCGCATGGCCGGCATCGCCGCCGCCATGTGGGAGGTGCCGGCCGAGGACGTGCGCTTCGCCGGCGGCAAGGTATTCGTCGAAGGCGGGCCGAGCCAGCCGTTCCACCGCATCGCCGGCGCCACCCACTGGTCGCCCGGCCTGCTGCCCGAAGGCGAGCTCGGCGGCCTGCGTGAGACCGCCTTCTGGAGCCCGCCGCAACTGACCGCGCCGAGCGACGAGGACTGTATCAACAGCTCGCTGTGCTACGGCTTCATCTTCGACATCTGCGCGGTGGAGATCGACCGGGTCACCGGCGAGGTGCACATCGACCGCTACGTCACCTGCCACGACGCCGGGCGCATCCTCAACCCGATGCTGGTCGACGGGCAGATCCGCGGCGGCTTCACCCAGGCCTTGGGCGTGGCGCTGATGGAGGAATTCGCCTACGCCAACGACGGCAGCTTCCTTTCCGGCACCTTCGCCGACTACCTGGTGCCGACCGCGCCGGAAGCGGTGGAGCCGGTGATCCTGCACATGGAAACGCCCTCCCCGTTCACCCCGCTGGGCGCCAAGGGCGTCGGCGAAGGCAACAACATGAGCACCCCGGTGTGCATCGCCAACGCGGTGGCCGACGCCCTCGGCCGCTCGGACATCCGCCTGCCGCTGACGCCGTCGCGGGTGCGCACGATGATCGGCATCGACGAGCCGCCGGCGCCCGAGGGCATGGTGCTGGACGCGCCCCGGGTGGCCGGCGGCTCCAGCCTGCAGGCCGAGGACTCGGTGGAGATCCCCGCCTCGCCGCAGCAGGTGTACGACGCCCTGCTCGACCCGGAAACGCTGAAGGCGATCATTCCCGGCTGCCACGCGCTGGAGCTGGAGAGCGAGAACCACTACCGCGCCGACGTCACCGTGGGCGTCGGCATGATCCGCGCGCGCTTCGCCGCCCGGGTCGGCCTGACCGACCTCGATCCGCCGCGCTCGCTGAAGCTGTCGGGCTCCGGCAACAGCCCGATGGGCTCGGCCACCGGCAGCGCGCGGGTGCGCTTCGTCGAGCTGGACAACGGCCACACCCGCCTCGAATACGTCTACGACGCCGCGGTCAGCGGCAAGGTCGCCGCGGTCGGCGGGCGCATGCTGCAGAGCGCCTCGAAGGTGATCATCGGGCAGATCTTCACCCGCCTGGCGCAGCGCCTGACCGGCGCGCCGGTGCGCAGCGGGCTGTGGCAGCGCCTGCTCGGCCTGTTCGGCAAGGGAGGTGCGCAATGAAACCGGCCGCATTCGATTACGTCCGCGTCGCCAGCAAGCACGAGGCGCTGGAACTCCTCGCCGAGCACGGCGAGCAGGCGCGCATCATCGCCGGCGGCCAGTCGCTGATGGCGGTGCTGAACATGCGCCTGGCGCAGCCCAGGGTGCTGGTCGACATCAACCACGCCGGGGACCTGCACGACCTGAAGGTCGAGCGCGGCCATCTGACCGTCGGCGCCGCGGTGCGCCAGGTCGAGCTGATGGACCGCGCCAGCCTGGCCGACGAGGTGCCGCTGCTGGCCCGCGCGCTGCCCTGGATCGGCCACTTCCAGACGCGCAACCGCGGCACCGTGTGCGGCTCGGTGGCGCACGCCGACCCCAGCGCCGAGATCCCGCTGTGCCTGGTCACCCTCGGCGGGCGCGTGGTGCTCGAATCGCTCAAGGGCAAGCGCCGCGAGGTGCCGGCGGCGGAGTTCTTCCAGGGCGTGCTGACCACCGCGCGGCGCCCGGACGAGCTGGTCAGCGCGGTGCACTTCCCGCTGGCCGACCCGGCAGTGCGCTATCGCTTCCGCGAAGTGGCCATGCGCCACGGCGACTTCGCCCTGGTGGCGCTGGCCGCCTGCATCCGCGACGACGCGGTCGAGCTCGGCATCGGCGGCGTCTCCGACCGCCCGGTCCTGCGCCGCCTGCCGCGCGGCGCGGAACTGCCCGAGGCACTCAACGCTTACGCCTGGTCGCTCGGCGCGCAGGACGACGTACACGCCAGCGCGGCGTATCGGCGTCACCTGGTGCGCGAGCTCGGCCGGCAACTGATCGAGGAACAGGACCATGCGCGCGCCAGCTGACCAACGCTTTCCCGTCCGCCTGCAACTCAACGGGCGCACGCGCCAGGGGCATGCCGAGCCGCGCATGCAGCTGTGCGACTTCCTCCGTCACGAACTCGGCGCCACCGGCGTGCACGTCGGCTGCGAGCACGGCGTGTGCGGTGCCTGCACGGTGCTGGTGGACGGCGTCGCCTCGCGCTCGTGCCTGATGCTCGCGGTGCAGGCCCACGAACGGCGCATCGACACCGTCGAGTCGCTGGCCCGCGACGAGGTGATGAACGATCTGCAGCAGGCCTTCAGCCGCCACCACGCGCTGCAGTGCGGCTTCTGCACCAGTGGAATCCTGATGTCCTGCGTGGAATTCCTCGAGCGCGTGCCCGAGCCCGACGAGGCCCAGGTGCGCGACATGCTGTCCGGCCACCTGTGCCGCTGCACCGGGTACACCGGCATGGTCCAGGCGGTCCTCGAAGTGGCGCGCCAGCGCGGCGCCCAACAGCAAGCCCCACAACAACAAGAAGCCTTGGAGAACACCCATGTTTGATTTAGGACGCAGCTTTCTCGCCGCGGTCGAACGCCGCCCCGGGGCGGTGGCGATCAGCGACGGTGCGCTGAAGAAAACCTACGAAGACTGGTTCGCCGACATCCAGCGCGCCGCCCACGGGCTCGAGCGCCTCGGCCTCGGCAAGGGCGACCACCTGGTGGCGGTGATGCAGAACCGCTGGCAGATGGCGACGCTGCACTGGGCCTGCCAGTTCAGCGGCATAATCATGACCCCGCTGAACTGGCGCTGCACGGCGGATGACCTGAATTGGTGCCTGGCCGACGCCAACGCCCGCGCGCTGGTGCACGACGATTCCTCGGCCGATGCGGTGCTGGCCTGCGGCCGGCTGCAGCTACCCTGCGTCAGCGTCGGCGAGTCGATGGCCGAGGGCGCGCTGAGCTTCGAGCAGCTGTGCGCCGAGGCACCCGGCGAAACCATCCTGCGCGCCGGCCCCGAGGACTGGTCGCTGATGCTCTACACCTCCGGCACCACCAGCCGGCCCAAGGGCGTGCCGCGCCGGCACCGCGCCGAGCGCGCGGCGGCGGTGGCGCACGTGGCGCAGAACCTCTACGGCCACGAGGAATGCACCCTCGGCGTGATGCCGCTGTACCACACCATGGGCGTGCGCTCGCTGCTGTCGATGACGCTGATCGACGGGCACTTCGTCTGTGTGCCGAAGTTCGACGTCGAGGCCACGCTGGACGCCATCGAGCGCGAGAAGATCAGCAACCTCTACCTGGTGCCGACGCTCTACCACATGCTCATCGAGCACCCGGCGTTCAGCCCCGAGCGGGTCGCCAGCGTGCGCAAGATCGGCTTCGCCGGCGCGCCCATGAGCGACGGCCTGATGCGCCGGGTGGAAGCGGCCTTCCGCCCCGAACTGTTCGTCAACCACTACGGCAGCTCGGAGATCTACACCTTCACCATCGACCAGAGCGCCGCGCGCAAGCCCGGTTCCTCCGGCCGCTGCGCGCTGAACCAGCGGATTCGCGTGGTGACGCTCGACGCCCAGTCGCCGGCGCAGATTGCCAGGCCCAACGAGGAAGGCCAGATCATCGCCGACCTGGCCAGCGACGAGGCCTTCGAGGGCTACTGGAAACGCCCGGACGCGGATGCCAAGTCGCTGCGCGAAGGCTGGTACTTCACCGGCGACACCGGCTATTTCGATGAGGAGGGCGACCTGTTCGTCACCGGTCGGGTCGACGACCTGATCATCACCGGCGGCGAGAACGTCAGCCCGGCGGAGATCGAGAACGCCCTGTCGCTGCATCCCGCGGTCGAGGAAGTCGCCGTGGTCGGCCTGCCCGACGAGCAGTGGGGCAAGCTGATCGCCGCCTTCATCAAGCTGCGCTACCCCGTCGGCGAAGAGGAACTCGACGCCCACTGCGTCGCCTCGGGCCTCGCCCGCTTCAAGCGCCCGCGGCGCTACGAATTCATCGAGCAGATTCCCAAATCCCCGGTCGGCAAGATCCTCCGTCGCGTGCTGGTGGCCCAGTACGGCGGCGAGCTCAAGGCCGCCAGCTGACCCCCGATCAACAAGAGGAAAGACCATGAACACCACTACGCCCGAGCAGTTTCTGGACAACGAATTCGACGGCTTCACCGTCGAGGTCGACGCCGCCCGCGAGCGCGCCGACATCATCCTCGGCCGCCCGCCGTACAACGTCATCGCCATGAGCCAGCGCGAAACGCTGCGCCAGGTGTTCGAGGCGCTGGACGCGCACCCCGGCGTGCGCGTGATCGTGCTGCGCGCCCAGGGCGAGCACTTCTCCAGCGGCGGCGACATCAAGGGCTTCCTCGAGGCCTCGCCGGAACACGTCTCCAAGCTGGCCTGGAACGTGGCCGCACCGGAGCGCTGCAGCAAGCCGGTGATCGCCGCCAACCGCGGCTACACCTTCGGCGTCGGCTTCGAGCTGTCGCTGGCCTGCGACTTCCGCATCGCCTCGGAAACCGCGCGCTACGCGCTGCCGGAGCAGAACCTCGGGCAGATCCCCGGCTCCGGCGGCTCGGCGCGCCTGCAGAAGATGATCGGCATCGCCCGCACCAAGCACATGGTCATGCGCGCCAAGCGGGTCACCGGCCAGCAGGCCTACGACTGGGGCTTCGTCACCGAATGCGTGCCGGATGCCGAGCTGGAAAGCACGGTGGACGCGCTGGTCGACGAACTGCGCCGCTTCTCGCCGCTGGCCCAGCGCACCGCGAAGAAGCTGATCAACGACAACGAGGACGCGCCGCTGAAGGTGGCCATCGAGATGGAAGGCCACTGCTACAGCCGCCTGCGCAGCTCGGCCGACTTCAAGGAAGGGGTCGAGGCGTTCCACGGCAAGCGGCCGGCGGTCTTCCGCGGCGAGTGATGCCGCGCGATAGAACGCCACCTGCACGCGTGCCGCCCACCACGGGGCGGCACACGGCGAACGACCGGACGCAAACAACAACAAGCGAAGGCGTTGCCATGACCCAGAACCTGTCCCATCCGGCAGTCGACATTCCGCCTGCCGCCGGCGAGCCCACGCTGCGCCGGGCATTCAACTCCAAGTCCATCAGCGCCGGGGTGGTTGCCGCCCTGTTCGGCTGCACCGGCCCGGCCCTGGTGGTGATCAACGCCGCCGAAGCCGGGCGCCTGAGCAACGCGCAGACGGTGGCCTGGCTGTTCGGCATCTACGTGCTGGGCGGGCTCATCAGCCTGTTCCTGGCGCTGCGCTACCGACAGCCGATCTGCGGCGCCTACAGCATTCCCGGCGCGGCGATCCTGGCCGCCTCGCTCACGGTCATCCCGTTCAGCGACGCGGTCGGCGCCTTCATCATGAGCGGCGTGCTGGTCTTCGTGCTCGGCGTCAGCGGGCTGATCGGCCGGCTGATGCGCTGGCTGCCGATGCCGATCGTGATGGCGATGATCGCCGGGGCGCTGATCCGCTTCGCCACCGGCTCGGTCGACGCCATCGTCAGCGCGCCGCTGATCGCCGGGGCCGCGGCGCTGAGCTTCTTCCTGGTCACCCGCTTCTCGCGCTCGGTGCCGCCGGTGCTGGTCGCCGGCGTGGTCGGGCTGGTGCTGGCCTACGCGCTCGGGCAGCTGCAGCCGGCCGACGTGAACATCGCCTGGGTGATGCCGGCGCTCACCGCGCCGACCTTCTCGATCGATGCCTTCCTGGCCATCACCATCCCGCTCACGGCGCTGGTGATCGGCGCGGAGAACGCCCAGGCCACCGGCGTGCTGATGGCCGAGGGGTATCGCCCGCCGGTCAACGCGATGACCGTCATCAGCGGCGTCGGCGGCGTGCTGGCCGGGCTGCTCGGCGGGCACAACGCCAATATCGCCGGGCCGATGACGGCGATCTGCTCCTCCGAGCAGGCCGGCGACGACCCGCGGCTGCGCTACGGCGCGGCGCTGGTCAACGGCGTGCTGTTCGCCCTGTTCGGGCTGTTCGCCGGACTGGCGGTGCCCTTCATCCTGGCGTTTCCCAAGGCGCTGATCGTGGTGATCGCCGGGCTGGCGATGATCGGCGTGCTGCTCGGCTCGCTGCAGCAGGCCTTCCAGAAGGGCGGCGCCTGCCAGATCGGCGCCTTCGTGGCGCTGGCGGTAGCGATGAGCCAGTTCACCCTGCTGGGCATCAGCTCGCCGTTCTGGGCGCTGCTGTCGGGCGT
>NZ_AUDU01000067.1 GCF_000425625.1 Stutzerimonas azotifigens DSM 17556 | reverse complement strand
TTGCAGGGTGGCGATGTCGAACGTGCGCTTGGCGATATCGATGCCGATGACGCGGGGCATGGAAACTCCTTCTATTGATCCAACGATCATCACTGCACTCGGCTCAACCTTGTGGATGCGAGCTCTCGCCAGCGGCGGGCTCTGGATACCGTTCGAGCTTCAAGAGTGAGTGTGGAAGGCCGGAGCAGTATCTACTTCACAGGCTCAGGGCCTCAGGGTGGGCACGGCTTCCTGACCTTCCCCCGATGATCAGTCGGGAACTATCACCCCGGATGGCGTGGTAGTCGAGATACAAGGGTGGGCTTCAGCCCACCGTCCACCGGCGACATGCACCGCTCCGGTCACGCCAGCGCGCAGGCGCGAGCAGGCCGCGCCCTGCCTTTTCCCTTCTCCCTCCGGGAGAAGGCGGCCCGCAGGGGCGGATGAGGGAGGCCTTGCACGCCATCCCTCACTCGATCACTCGCGCGCCTGCTCCCAGGACTTGATCAGCTCGTCGTAGCTCACCGTCTCGCCCTGCGGCTTTTCGTTTTCCAGCTTCGGCTTGGGTGCGCCGGGCTGGTCGAGCCAGTACTGCGGGTCGCGCGGCTCGTTCATCTTCGGGCCGCACTTGGCGCCGGCCATGGCCCGTTCCAGACGCGCCATCATGTTGTCCTGGGCCTCGGCCAGGCCGTCGAGCGCTTCCTGCGGGGTCTTGTCGCCGCTCGCGGCCTCGGCGATGTACTGCCACCACAGCTGCGCCAGGCGCGGGTAGTCGGGGACGTTGGTGCCGGTCGGCGACCACTGCACGCGCGCCGGGCTGCGGTAGAACTCCACCAGCCCGCCGAGCTTGGGTGCGGCCTCGGTCATGGCGTCGGACTCGATGTCGGACTCGCGGATCGGCGTCAGGCCGACCAGGGTCTTCTTCAGCGAAACCGTCTTGCTGGTGACGAACTGCGCGTACAGCCAGGCGGCCAGGCGGCGGTCCTCGGGGGTCGAGTCGAGGAAGGTCCAGGCGCCGGTGTCCTGGTAGCCGAGCTTCATGCCTTCCTCCCAGTAAGGGCCCTTGGGCGAGGGCGCCATGCGCCACTTCGGCGTGCCGTCCTCGTTGACCACCGGCAGGCCGGGCTTGGTCATGTCGGCGGTGAAGGCGGTGTACCAGAAGATCTGCTGGGCGATGTTGCCCTGTGCCGGCACCGGCCCGGACTCGGAGAAGGTCATGCCCTGGGCTTCGCGAGGGGCATACTGGCGCATCCAGTCGACGTACTTCTGGGTGGCGAACACCGCCGCCGGGGCGTTGGTGGCGCCGCCGCGGGCCATGCTCGAGCCGACCGGCCGGCAGTCCTCGACGCGGATGCCCCATTCGTCCACCGGCAGGCCGTTGGGCAGGCCCTTGTCGCCGCCGCCGGCCATGGAGAACCAGGCGTCGGTGAAGCGCCAGCCGAGCGAGGGGTCCTTCTTGCCGTAGTCCATGTGGCCGTAGACGCGCTGGCCGTCGATTTCCTTGACGTGCTCGGTGAAGAACTGGGCGATGTCCTCGTAGGCCGACCAGTTCACCGGCACGCCGAGCTCGTAGCCGTAGATGTCCTTGAACTGCTTCTTCAGCTCCGGCCGCTCGAACCAGTCGGCGCGGAACCAGTAGAGGTTGGCGAACTGCTGGTCGGGCAGCTGGTAGACCTTGCCGTCCGGGCCGGTGGTGAAGGACAGGCCGATGAAGTCCTTCAGGTCCAGGGTCGGCGAGGTGTAGTCCTTGCCCTCGTTCTCGATCATGTCGCTGATCGCTATCGCCTTGCCGTAGCGGAAGTGCGTGCCGATCAGGTCGGAGTCGTTGACGTAGCCGTCGTAGATGTTCTTGCCCGACTGCATCTGCGTCTGCAGCTTCTCGACCACGTCGCCTTCCTGCATCAGGTCGTGGCGCAGGCGGATGCCGGTGATCTCGCTGAAGGCCCGGGCCAGCACCTTGGACTCGTACTCGTGGGTGGTGATGGTTTCGGAGACCACGTTGATGTCCATGCCGCGGAACCGCTCGGCGGCCTTGATGAACCAGCGCAGCTCTTCCATCTGCTGCTCGGGCGTGAGGGTCGAGGGGCTGAACTCGGACTCGATCCACTTCTTCGCCGCGTCCTCGTAGGCGTCGGCCCAGGCCGTGCCGGACAGACCGGATAGCGCCAGCAGGGCGAGCAACGCCATGCCCGGTCGGTTCTTGTTGTTGTTCTCGAACATAGACACCTCCATTGGGGTCGGGGAGAGGGGGCGGCGCGCGGCTCAGCCCCAGCGCATCACGGCCGACAGCCAGACGACGGACAGCGCGGTCGCTGTCCAGATGCTCCAGTCGGTCAGGCCTATCACCATCAGGTGCCAGTAGGCGCTGCCCAGAAGGCCGATGAAGAGGCGGTCGCCGCGGGTGGTGGCGATCGGCAGCAGGCCGCGGCGCGGCACGCTCGGCGCGCGCAGCTCCCAGGCCGTCATGCCTGCCAGCAGCACGGCGATGAAGGTGAAGAACAGCGCCGTCGGGGTGGTCCAGGCCATCCAGCTCATGGCGTGCTCCTCATACCCGGCCGAGGGCGAAGCCCTTGGCCACGTGGTTGCGGACGAACCAGATCACCAGCATGCCCGGCAGGATGGTCAGCACCCCGGCGGCGGCCAGCACGCCCCAGTCGATGCCCGAGGCGGACACGGTGCGGGTCATCACCGAGACGATCGGCTTGGCGTCCACCGAGGTCAGGGTGCGCGCCAGCAGCAGCTCGACCCAGCTGAACATGAAGCAGAAGAAGGCGGTCACGCCGATCCCCGAGCGGATCAGCGGCAGGAAGATGCCGAGGAAGAATCGGGGGAAGCTGTAGCCGTCGATGTAGGCCGTCTCGTCGATTTCCTTTGGCACCCCGGACATGAAGCCCTCGAGGATCCACACCGCCAGCGGCACGTTGAACAGGCAGTGCGCCAGCGCCACGGCGATATGGGTGTCGAACAGGCCGATCGACGAATACAGCTGGAAGAACGGCAGCAGGAACACCGCCGGCGGCGCCATGCGGTTGGTCAGCAGCCAGAAGAACAGGTGCCTGTCGCCGAGAAAGCGGTAGCGCGAGAAGGCGTAGGCCGCCGGCAGCGCCACGCTGAGCGAGATCGCGGTGTTCAGGCACACGTAGTACAGCGAGTTGAGGTAGCCGCCGTACCAGGCGGGGTCGGTGAAGATCACCCGGTAGTTGTCGAGAGTGAAATCGCGCGGCCACAGCGTCAGCCCGCCGAGGATCTCGGTGTTGCTCTTGAACGACATGTTCAGCAGCCAGTAGATCGGCACCAGCAGGAACGCGACGAAGACGATCAGCACCACGAGTTTGCGAGCGTGCATGGCGGGCCTCAGCGGGTCTGGTCGTTGTGCGTCATGGCCGTGTAGAACAGCCAGGACACCAGCAGGATGATCAGGAAGTAGATCAGCGAGAAGGCCGCCGCCGGGCCGAGGTCGAACTGGCCGACGGCCATCTTGGTCAGCGTCTGGCTGAGGAAGGTGGTGGCGTTGCCCGGGCCGCCGCCGGTGAGCACGAAGGGCTCGGTGTAGATCATGAAGCTGTCCATGAAGCGCAGCATCACGGCGATCAAGAGCACGCTCTTGAGCTTGGGCAGCTGGATGTAGCGGAACACCGCCCAGTTCGAGGCGCGGTCGATGCGCGCGGCCTGGTAGTAGACGTCCGGGATCGCGCGCAGCCCCGAGTAGCACAGCAGCGCCACCAGCGAGGTCCAGTGCCAGACGTCCATCACCAGCACCGTGACCCAGGCGTCCAGCGTGTTGGAGGCATAGTTGTAGCTCACGCCCGCCGCGTTCAGCGTCCAGCCCAGCAGGCCGATGTCGGCGCGGCCGAAGATCTGCCAGATGGTGCCGACCACGTTCCACGGGATCAGCAGCGGGATGGCCAGCACGATCAGGCACAGCGAGGCCCAGCGGCCGCGGGTCGGCATGCACAGCGCCACGGCGATGCCCAGCGGGATCTCGATGGCCAGCACGCAGGCGGAGAAGACGAACTGGCGCAGCAGCGAGTCGTGCAGGCGCGGGTCCTGCAGCACCTGGCGGTACCAGTCGGCACCGACGAAGAAGCGCGTGCTCGGGTCGAAGATGTCCTGCACCGAGTAGTTGACCACCGTCATCATAGGCAGGATGGCGCTGAAGGCCACCAGCGCGAACACCGGCAGCACCAGCCACCAGGCGTGGTTGTTCGGCACCTTGTTCATGCGTCGGCCTCCACCAGGTGGTCGTCGGCGTAGAGCAGCGTCCAGGGCGCCGGGAAGGTCACGTAGGCGCGCCCCTCGGGGACCGGCTGCTCCTCCGGCAGGCGCGCCTTGAAGATGGCGCCCTCGAGGCGGAAGGCGAGGATCTTGTAGGTGCCCAGGTCCTCAGCGTGCAGCACCTCCACCGGCCAGGCGTCGGCCCCCGGCTCGCTGCGCAGGTGGACGAACTCCGGGCGGATGCCGAGTTGCAGGCGGCTGCCGGCCAGCGCCGGCAGCCGCGCGGCGATCGGCCCCGGCAGTGCCACGCGGATGTCGCCCAGGCGCACGGCGTCGCCGTCGGTCCGCACCTCGGCCAGGTTCATCCCCGGACTGCCGATGAAGAAACCGACGAAGGTGTGCCGCGGTCGCTCGAACAGTTCGCGCGGGGTGCCGAACTGGACGATCTGCCCGGCATACATCACCGCGATCTTGTCGGCGAAGGTGGAGGCCTCCAGCTGGTCGTGGGTGACGTAGACCATGGTCAGGTTGAACTGCTCGTGGATCTGCTTGAGCTTGCGCCGCAGCTTCCACTTCAGGTGCGGGTCGATCACCGTCAGCGGCTCGTCGAAGAGGATCGCCGAGACATCGTCGCGCACCAGCCCGCGCCCCATGGAGACCTTCTGCTTCTCGTCGGCGGTCAGGTTGCGCGCCTTGCGCTGCAGCAGCGGCTCGAGGTCCAGCACCTCGGCGATCTCGCGCACCTTGCGCCCGACCCGCTCCTCCGGCAGGCCCTGGTTGCGCAGCGGGAAGGCCAGGTTGTCGAACACCGTCATGGTGTCGTAGACGACCGGGAACTGGAAAACCTGGGCGATGTTGCGCTGCTCGGGGCTGAGGTCGTTGACCGGGCGGCCGTCGAACAGCACCTGGCCCTCGGAGGGCTCCAGCAGCCCGGAAATGATGTTCAGCAGGGTCGACTTGCCGCAGCCCGAGGGGCCGAGCAGGGCGTAGGCGCCGCCCTGTTCCCAGACGTGGTCCATGGCGCGGATCGCGTAGTCCCCGGCGTCGCGTGGCTGGCGCTGGTAGCTGTGGGCCAGTTGCTGCAGGCGGATCTCGGCCATGGCGGGTCCTCAGAGGCGCCGGCCCGGCGCGCGGACCAGCTGGCCGTCGGCACCGAAGGCGAACAGCTTGTGAGTGGGCAGGTAGACGCGAATCGGCGCGTCCACCGGGTAGTCGTGCACGCCCTGCAGGTGCAGCACCAGGGCGAAGCGGCCGTTGCGCACGTGCAGGAAGGTTTCCGAGCCGCTGATCTCGGCCAGCTCGACCACGCCCGAGACCTCCAGGTCGTCGTCGTTGCCGGGCACCAGGCCGATGTGGCTCGGGCGCACGCCAAAGCGGTAGGCGCCGGGCGCCAGCTGCGCGAGGTCGGCGTTGAGCGGCACCTGCAGGTCCTCGGCGAGCGCCACCTCGCCGTCGGCCACGCGGCCGTCGATGAGGTTGATCGGCGGCTCGGAGAACAGCTCGGCGGCCAGCACCTGCTGCGGCCGGTGGTAGACATCGGCGGTCGGCCCGCTCTGGATCACCCGGCCCTCGTGGAGGATGGTCGCGGTGCCGCCGAGCGCCAGTGCCTCGTTCGGCTCGGTGGTGGCGTACACGGCGATGCTGCGCCGCGCGCGGAACAGCTCGCGCATCTCCTGGCGCAGTTCCTCGCGCAGCTTGTAGTCGAGGTTGACCAGCGGCTCGTCGAACAGCACCAGCTCGGCGTCCTTGACCAGCGCGCGGGCCATCGCCGTGCGCTGCTGCTGGCCGCCGGAGAGTTCCAGCGGGTAGCGCCCGAGAAAGCCCTCGATGTGCAGCATCTCGGCGGTCTCGCGCACGCGGCGGTCGATCTCCGCGCGGCCGGTGCCGGCCTGGCGCAGCGGCGAGGCGATGTTGTCGTAGACGCTCAGCGTCGGGTAGTTGATGAACTGCTGGTAGACCATCGACACGTTGCGCTTGCGCACCGGCACGCCGGTGACGTCCGCCCCGTTCATCAGCAGGCGCCCACGGCTGGGCTTGTCGAGCCCGGCCATCAGCCGCATCAGCGAGGTCTTGCCGGACAGCGTGCGGCCGATGAGCACGTTGAACGAGCCCGGCTCGAACTGCAGGCAGGCGTCCTCGATGTGCACCTGCCTGTCGACGACCCGCGAGACGTGTTCCAGCGTGAGCGACATGACGCTTCCTTCCGCTTGGCATGCCGTTCGTCATTGCGCGTTCCGTGCCATGGCTCCGGTGAATCGATGCAAGCCCTTGAACGAAGAAGAGAAAAACGCCTGCGCGGGCGATTGCCGAGCGGGCCGTCGCGGCCGTGCCTTGTTGAAAATGAACGAAGATGAACAAAACTGAACGTTCAGGCTGAACAGCGTCGTAGCGGCTGTTCAGGCGCGCAGGCGGTCCCGCAGCACGCCGATAACAAGAACAACAACGCTGGAAGGAAAGATAGGAGGGCGCCATGCCCGAGCCTGCCAAGGCGACCTCGCACGAGGCGCTGGTACGCGATTCCTGGAGCCGCTGCGTCGACTACGGCCTGACCCACGGCAGCCTGCCGCGCTTCGACCGCCCCGGCGCCGGCGAGCTCTCCATCCTGCTGGAAAGCCAGCAGGCGCTGGTCGGCACCACCCAGCGCGAGGTGCTGCCCTACTACGAGAACATCCTCGCCAATTCCAACTGCCTGATCATGCTGGCCGACAGCCAGGGGCGGCTGCTGCAGTCCTGGGGCGACTGCCGCTTCATCGCGCCCGCCCAGGCCGGCGGCTTCGCCCCCGGCGCCAGCTGGGCCGAGCGCGGCATCGGCACCAACGCCATCGGCACCGTGCTGGCCTGCGGCGAGGCGGTGCACATCCAGCGCGACGAGCACTTCCTCCAGGCCAACCGTTTCATGGCCGGCGCCGCCTCGCCGCTGTACGACGCCGAGCGCCGGCTGATCGGCGTGCTCGACGTATCCAGCGACAGCTACCTGCCGCCGGCGCACACCCTCGGCATGGTCCGGGTGATGAGCCAGGCGGTGGAGAACCGGCTGATCCTCAACCTGTTCCGCGACCGCTACTTCCAGCTCGCCTTCAGCACCAGCCAGGACAGCCTCGACAGCCAGTGGGCCGGGCTGCTGGTGTTCGACGACGGCGGCCTGGTGGTCTCGGCCAACCGCCGGGCCGACAGCCTGCTCGGGGTCAGCCTGGCGCGGGCCAGCCTGACCGCGCTGTTCGACCTGTCGCTGGCGCAGCTGCTGGACCAGCCCGAGGGTCGGCCATTCATCCTGCGCACCGCCGGGCGCCTGCGCTTCCACGGCCTGATAACCCGGCCGCGGCGGCAGCCGGTGGGCAAGGCCTGCCCGGCGTCCGCGGAGGCACTGGAGCTGGCCGCTCTCGACCTCGGCGACCCGCGCGTACGCAAGGCGCTGCGCCAGGCCGAGCGCATGCTCGAGCGCGACATTCCGATCCTCGTGCAGGGCGAGACCGGGGTCGGCAAGGAGGTGCTGGTCAAGGCGCTGCACCGCGCCAGCCCACGGGCCGCGGGGCCGCTGGTGGCGGTCAACTGCGCGGCGATCCCGGCCGAACTGGTGGAAGCCGAGCTGTTCGGCTACGAGAAGGGCGCCTTCACCGGCGCCAATCCCAAGGGCAGCGTCGGGCTGATCCGCAAGGCCGACCAGGGCATCCTCTTCCTCGACGAGGTCGGCGACATGCCGCCCGGCGTGCAGGCGCGGCTGCTGCGCGTGTTGCAGGAGCGCCAGGTGCAACCGCTGGGCGGCGGCGACGCCAGCCCGGTGGACATCCAGCTGATCTCGGCGACCAACCGCCCGCTGCGCGAGGACGTCGAGGCCGGGCGTTTCCGCCGTGACCTCTACTACCGCATCGCCGGGCTGCCGATCAGCCTGCCGCCGCTGCGCGAGCGGCAGGACAAGGCCGCGCTGTTCCAGCGCGTGCTGGCCATGCACCGCGAGCCGCACCAGCCGGAGCGGCTCGGCGACGAGGTGCTGGCACTGTTCGAGCGCCATCCCTGGCCGGGGAACCTGCGCCAGCTCGCCAGCGTGATCCAGGTGGCGCTGGCGCTCGCCGAGGACGGCCCGATCCGCCCGGAGCACCTGCCGGACGACTTCTTCTCCGATCTCGAACGGCCGGTCGGCACGGCGGCTGCCGGGCCGGCGCCGGTCACCGACCTGGTGCGCCTGAGCGGCGACCTGCAGGCGCAACTGGCGGCCTGCAGCGGCAACCTCTCGCACCTGGCCCGCCAGCTCGGGGTCAGCCGCAACACCCTTTACAAGCGTCTGCGCGAACAGGGCCTGGCGCGCGGCTGAGCCTGCGCGGCAAGCGTGACCGGGTCGCTTTTGCGCACCGAATCCCGACGATTCGGCGAACTTGGCCGCCCCACCGACATCCCAAGAAAAGAACAAGCGTGCGAGGCTGGCCACTGGCCGGTACCAACCCTATGATCTGTGCGGCCGTCGAGGCCCACGTAGACAGGTTCCTGCTTTTGCCAACGAGACACGATTCATCTGTATTGGTCCGTGCCATCAGGCGCCTGCCCGATTACCGACGCTGGCCGATTGTCCTGCGTTGCGGGCTTGCAGTGATCTTCGTGCTGTTCGCTGCCCTGCTGCGCATGATGATGCCGGTGATGGGCCTGCCCTATCTGCTGTTCGTCCCGCCGCTGATGGTCATTGGTTTCATGCTTGGCTTCGGACCGGGCGTGTTGGCGACGTTCATCATCACGCTGGTTTCGGCCTTTGCCTTCGTCGGCGAACCCTACAGTTTCGATCTGACGCGTGAGCAATGGGTGGCCACCGGCCTGTTCCTGGTGGTGGACCTTGTCATCGTCGCGGTCTGCGTCGCGCTGCGCCAGAGCCTGGACCAGTTCCAGGCGCTGGCGCGCCAGCTGGAGCAGCGCGTCGAGGAGCGCACCCGCGAGCGCGACCAGATCTGGCAGGCCTCGCCGGACCTGCTCTGCACGCGCACCCTCGACGGCCGCTTCATCAGCCTCAACCCGGCCTGGGAGCGGCTGCTTGGCTGGACCACCGCCGACCTGCGCTGGCGCCCCTTCACCGACTTCGTGCACCCGGACGATCTGGAGCGCACCCGCGAGGGCTTCGCCTCGCTGACCGTCGACAGCCCCGCGCTCGGCTTCGAGAACCGCTACCGCCACCGCGACGGCAGCTACCGCTGGCTGTCCTGGAACAGCGCGCTGCGCGACGGCAAGGTGTATTCCACCGGGCGCGACATCACCGCGCTCAAGGAGCAGTCCGACGTCCTGCGCCAGACCGAGGAGCTGCTGCGACACAGCCAGAAGATGGAGGCCGTCGGTCAGCTCACCGGCGGCCTGGCACACGACTTCAACAACCTGCTGACCGGCATCACCGGCAGCCTGCAGCTGGTGCAGACGCGCCTGGCACAGGGCCGCGGCGAGGACGTCGACCGCTACATCCAGACCGCGCTGACCGCCGCCAGCCGCGCCGCCTCGCTCACCCATCGGCTGCTGGCGTTCTCCCGCCGGCAGACCCTCGATCCGCGGCCGACCCGGGCCAACGAGCTGATCGAAGGCATGCTCGACCTGATCGAGCGCACGGTCGGGCCGCAGGTCGCCCTGCGCACCCGCCTGCCGGAGGACGTGTGGATCGCACGCTGCGACCCGCACCAGCTGGAAAGCGCGCTGCTCAACCTGTGCATCAACGCCCGCGACGCCATGCCCGACGGCGGCGAGCTGACCATCACCGCCACCAACCTGCCGCTCGACGAATCCGGGGCGCGCCGCGAAGGGCTGCGCCCGGGCGACTACATCGCGGTGGCGGTCACCGACACCGGCACCGGCATGCCCCCCGAAGTGGCGGCGCGGGCATTCGACCCCTTCTTCACCACCAAGCCCACCGGCATGGGCACCGGCCTGGGCCTGTCGATGATCTACGGTTTCGCCCAGCAGTCCGGCGGCAAGGCGCAGATCCATTCGGTGGACGGGCACGGCACCACCGTGCGCCTGCTGCTGCCGCGCCATCTGGGGCCGATCGAGGCGGACCCGGAACCGGCCCGGGAAGAGCCGTCGGCGGCCAGCGTCAGCGGGCATACCGTGCTGGTGGTGGACGACGAGCCGCTGGTGCGCCTGCTCATCCTCGAGGTGCTCGGCGAACTCGGCTACGCGACGCTGGAAGCGGCCGATGGCGCCAGCGGGCTGGAGATCCTGCAGTCCGACGCGCCGATCGACCTGATGATCACCGACGTCGGCCTGCCGGGCGGGATGAACGGGCGCCAGCTCGCCGATGCCGCGCGCCAGGTGCGTCCGGCGCTGAAGGTGCTGTACATCACCGGCTATGCGGAAAGCACGGCGATCGGCGAACAGGACCTCGGTCCGGATCGCCACCTGATGACCAAGCCCTTCTCGATGGACGCCCTGGCGGCGCGCATCGAGGCGATCGTGCTCGGCCGCGAGGGCTGAGCACGCGCCGGAGCGTTAGTGCGCGGCCGGCTGCCCCGGAGCGCGCCGCCATCGCCAGCGGGTCGTGCCCGGCTGCTGCAGCCAGGGTGTCAGCAGGCGGGTCGACAGCGGGATGAACAGGTAGGCCATCAGCGGCGTCAGCACCAGCGTGCTGAGCAGCACCGCGGCGACCAGCGGCAGACGATCGAGGGCGTCGCCGAACAGGGCGTTGAAGCTCAGCGACACCGGGAAGAACGCCAGCCAGATCGCCACGCTCTGCTTCCAGCGCGGCGGCCGGCGTTCGCCGCTGCCGAACCAGCCGTCGATGCCGCGCGCACGGTGCTCGTGCGGCTGGACGAACAGGCCGCGGCCGCGCTGCAGCCAGGCACGCCGCGAGGCCGAGTGCTCCCAGGCCGCGAGCGTCTGCTCGTCGCTGAAGCGGAAGATCATCTGGTATTCGTCGTCGCCGGGTGGCGGGGCCAGTACGCCCGAGCCGAGGTAGCCGGGAAAGTCGGTGGCCAGTTGCTCGCCCTCGTGCAGCCAGGCGAGGAAATCATGGTAGCGGCCATTGCGCACGCGGCGCGCCACCAGCAGGGTGACGGGTTCGGTAGACATCGTGTATCTCCAAAGCACAGGCCATCGCCCGGGTAGGGCTTCGGCATCGCGCAGTCCGGGGTGGTGGGCTGCGGCCATAGTCACGCAAGGATCGTTCCTTGCCCGCGCGAGGCGTAATGCGCCTGCAAGATCAGGGGCTTGCAGGGCGACGAGGCGAGCGGGCGGCGACGATCGTGCACCGGGACGGGGGCCGTTGCACCAAAAGGCGGTGTCCTTTCGAAGCGAGCGCCGAGCCTGAGGCAAGCCCGTGGGTCGCGCAAGAGGGCCAGGAAAATAAAGCGAAACCTTCTGCGCGAAACCCGGACGGCGCCGCCCGGTCTGGATGAACACGACCTACAGACGGGACCTGTTCATGGAACGCCGCACCCTGCTGTCGCTGGGCAGCATCAACGCCGATTTCCAGGTACGCGTCGACGCATCGCCGGGCAGCGCGGAGACGCTGCTCGGCCACGCCTTCGTCCGCCTGTCCGGCGGCAAGGCGAGCAACACCGCCTTCCTCGGTGCCCGCTTCGGCCATTGCAGCCTGCTGCTCGGGCGAGTCGGCGACGACGACCTGGCCGAGCAGGCGCTCGCACCGCTACGCGAGGCTGGGGTCGATGTCTCGGCGGTCGGCCGGGTGCCCGGCCACGCCACCGGCGTGTCGCTGATCATGGTGCCGCCGGACGCGAAGAAGCAGATCGTGCTCGCTACCAACGCCAACGACTGCTGGGACGAGGCGGCCCTCGACGCGCTGCGCCGGGCCGTCGAGCAGGCGCCGCCGCCGGCCTGCCTGGTGCTCGACTACGAGGTGCCGGCCCGTGCGGTGCGCACCGCGGTGCTGGCCGCCGAGCGCTGCGGGATGCCGGTGGTGCTCGACCCCTCGTTCGCCGACCGCGCCGAGCGCGAGCTGTTCGGCAAGCTGCGCGCGCTGGTGCCCAACGCCGCCGAGGGCGGTGCGCTGGCTGGCATCGACATCTCCGACCTGGAGTCGGCCCGCCGCGCCGCACGGCAGTTGCAGCGGGAGGGTGTGCCGCTGGTGGCCCTCAAGCTGTCGGACGGCGGCTGCGTGCTCGCCACCGGCGAGGGCCTCTGGCACCTGCCGGGCGGCGCGGTCGATCCGGTGGACGCCACCGGCGCCGGCGATGCCTTCACCGGCGCGCTGGCCATCGCCCTGCTGGAAGGCGCACCGCCGCTGGAAGCCGCGCTGTGGGGCGTGGCCGCGGCGCAGGCGGCGGTCACCGGCTACGGCTCGCAGCCGGCCTATCCGCAACGCGACGACTTGATGAAGCGGGTCGAGGACCTGCGGTCGAAGGTTCGCCGCTGCGATGACTGACCTGCCGCCGTCGACCGGCCACATCGTCTTCGACCGTTTCGACTGCACCGACGAGCGCCGCCGCGAGGCCCTGTTCGCCCTCGGCAACGGCGTGCTCAGCTGGCGCGCCAGCGCCCCGGAAGCCGCGGCGGCCGGCGGCTCGCACTGCCACTACGGCGGACTGTACCGCGCCGGCTGGTACGACGAGGCGCCGCGCCGGGTGAACGGCCGCGAGGTGCGCATGGCCGCGCTGGTCAACCTGCCCGACCCCTTCGGCCTCAGCCTGTCGCTCGACGACGGCGCCAGCTGGTTCTGCCTGGAGCGGGTGCGCCTGCATCGCTACCGCCAGTGCCTGGACCACGAGCGCGGCCTGCTCACCCGCAGTCTCGACTTCGAGCTGTGCGGCCAGCGAGTGAGCCTCGATGAGGAGCGACTGCTCAGCCTCGCCGAGCCGGACCTGGCGGTACTGCGCTGGCATCTGCGTCTGCCGCCGGGCGTGCGCCGGGTGCGCCTGCGCGCGACCCTCGACGGCGGCGTGGCCGATGCGCTGGTCGAGCGCGACCGCGCCTATGAAGGCCGGCGCCTGCTGGACGTCGGAGGCGAAATCGAGGCCGACGGCCGCGCCGCGCTGAGTGCGCACCTCGCGGATCGCCGCAGGCGCGTGGTGGTGGCCGTGGAAACGCGGCTGCCGGGTCGGGAAGCGGACTGGCGCAGCGAACGCAGCGGGGAGCGGCTGGTGCAGGAGACCGACTGCACGCCGGGAGACGACGGGCAACTGATCGTGGAGAAGCGCGTGCGCGTGCGTGTCGACGACGAACTGCCGGGCACCGACGCCGACGCCCGCCGACTGCTTCTCGAGGCCCTGCCGGCAGCGCGCTACGAGGCCCTGCGGCATGCCCATTGCGCGGCCTGGCAGGCTCTGTGGCCACGGCTGGGGCTGCGCAGCCCGGACGCCGAACTGGAGTGCACCCTGCGCTTTCATGCCTGGCACCTGCTGCAGACCGTGTCGCCGCACAGCCCGGCCAGCGACCAGGGCTTCCCGCCGCGCGGCTGGCAGGAGGGCTACTTCGGCCAGGTGTTCTGGGACGAGATCTTCGTCTACCCGTTTCTCGCCAGCCGCTTCCCCGAGCTGGCGCACGGCCTGCTCGGCTATCGCCACCGGCGCCTCGACGCGGCACGCCGCCTGGCACGCGGGGCCGGTCTGCGCGGGGCGATGTTCCCCTGGCGCAGCGCCGCCAGCGGCCAGGAGGAGACGCCGCCGTTCCAGTTCAACCCGCTGTCCGGCCGCTGGATGCCCGACCATACCGCGTTGCAGCGGCATATCGGCGCGGCCATCGCCTTCGACGCCTGGTCGCTGTGGCTGGCCACCGGCGACCAGGGCCTGCTGGCCGGGCAGGCGGGCGAACTGATCCTCGAGATCGCCCGCTTCTGGGCCAGCCTGGCGCGTCTCGACGCGGCCGGCGAACGCTTCGTCATCTGCGGCGTGATCGGGCCGGACGAGTACCACAACGCCTACCCGGGCGCCGCCGAGCCGGGGCTGGACAACAACGCCTACACCAACCTGATGGCCGCCTGGACGCTATGCCGCGCGCTGGAAGTCCTGCAGCGGCTGCCGCCGGCGGACGCCGAGGCGCTGCGTGCGCGTCTGGGGGTGACCGGCGAGGAGCTGGCGTACTGGGATACGGTCAGCCGCCGCCTCTACCTGCCGCTGAGGGAAGACGGCGTGCTCAGCCAATTCGACGGTTTCGACGCGCTCGCCGAGCCGCCGCCGGACTGGCTGAACGACGGCCGCCCGCGGCTGGACTGGATGCTCGAGGCGCAGCACGACAGCAGCGACAACTACCGGCTGACCAAGCAGGCCGACGTGCTGATGCTGCTGTACCTGTTCACTCCCGAGCAGCTGTGCGAGCTCGCCGCGCGGCTGGGCTACCGCATGAGCGTCGAGGACGTACAGCGCACGGCGCGCCACCACCTGGCCAACGTCACCCACGAATCCAGCCTGTCGCTGGCGGTGTGCGCCGGCGCGCTGGCGCGCGTCGACCCGGACGAATCCTGGCGCCATTTCCACCGCTGTCTGCGCGTCGACCTCGACGCCCCGCCTGGCAGCGGCACCACCGAAGGCGTGCACCTGGGCGCCATGGCCGGCTCGCTCGACGTGCTGCAGCGCCACTACCTGGGCATTCGCCCGACGCCGGACGGCCTGCGGCTCGACCCGGCGCCACCGGCCGCGCTACCCGACGTGACGCTGGCCGTGCAGTTCCGCGGCGCCCGCCTGCGGGTCGCGCTGGAAGGCGAGCGGCTGCGCGTCGAGGCCGACGCCGGCAACCCGCAGCCGTGCCCGATCGCCTACCCGGGCGGCGCGTGCAGGCTGGCGCCGGGGGCGGACATCCAAGTCCCGGTGGTGCGATGATCGCCGGACTCACCGTCGCGCCAGGAGGCCCCATGTCCACGTCCATCCTGATCGTCCCCGGCATCGGCAGCTCCGGTCCGGAACACTGGCAGAGCCGCTGGGAGGCCGCCGACCCGCGGATGCGACGGGTCGAGCAGGCGGACTGGGATCATCCCGACCGCCGGGTCTGGCAAGTGCAGCTGGCGCGGGCGGTCGACGAGGCCGGGCCGGATGTGCTGCTGGTGGCCCACAGCCTAGGCTGCCTGCTGGTGGCGCACTGGGCGGCCGAGACGCGGTTGCCCGTCCGTGGCGCGCTGCTGGTGGCGGTACCGGACCCCGAGGGACCGGCCTTTCCGCCTGAGGCCACCGGCTTCGCCCCGGTGCCGCGCCAGCCCCTGGGATTCGCCAGCCTGGTGGTGGCGAGCGAAGACGACCCCTACGGCAGCCCGGCGCATGCCGAAGGCTGCGCGGCGGCCTGGGGCAGTCGGCTGCTGTCGATCGGGGCGGCCGGCCACATCAACGCCGCCAGCGGCCTGGGCGACTGGCCGCAGGGGTGACGGCTGCTGGCGTCGCTGCTGGAGGGCTAGCCTGGCTTCTGAAGGAGCGAGCGCTGACTGTGAATGCCAACGTGACGCTGGCCGATGCATACCCCACCGGACACGTTTGCGGTCGAGGCCGCTCCCACACAGGCTGTGTGAAAAATACTGCGCTCGGTCATGCTGCGTTGAAAAACAGGCTCGGGCGCGAGTCCGATCAAAATGCTCATTTACCACTTGTAAACTGCGCTTTTTCACCTGTTTTCGCCTTGCCTGACCTTCGCTCGCGACGTCACACGGCCTGCACAGGAGGGCGCCGGATTTCAGGCCTGCGCCAGGCCCTTTGCCCTTCTCCCGCCGGGAGAAGGTGGCCCGCAGGGCCGGATGAGGGAGGCGGGATCGCCTTCACCCCAGCCCTCTCCAAGGGAGAGACGATATGGTGCGCTTGCGTAGGGTGCGGCGTGCGGCTTCGGTCATCAATGGGCCAGTCCTGGTGGGCTGAAGCCCACCCTACGACGATCCCCGCATCCGGGGCTCCGGAGAAAGGCGGCGCCGTGGCCAGGCACGATCCAACCGCCGAAGTGATCCGGATGCCCGCGGCGGTCAGGGCTGTCTTCCCATCTCGCCGTTCAGGTCCGCCTGCACGATCTCGATCCAGTAGCCGTCCGGATCGCTGATGAAGGCGATGTTCTTCATGCCCTTGTCCAGCCGCTTGACAAAGGTGACGCCCAGCGATTCGAAGCGCTCGCAGGCGGCGACCACGTCCGGCACGGAGAAGCAGATGTGGCCGAAGCCGCGCGGTTCGCTGTTGCCGTTGTGGTACTGGCTGTCGTCGCTTTCGCTACCCCAGTTGTGGGTCAGCTCCAGCACGCTCTGGCGGCCGAAGGTGTAGCGCTGCCGTTCGGCGACGTCCTCGGGGACGTTTTCGCCGCGGGTCATGGCGAGGAAATAGAGCGAGAACTTCCCTTCCTCGAAGTCCAGCCGGCGCAGCAGGCGCATGCCGAGCACGCGGGTGTAGAAATCCAGCGAACGCTCCGGGTCCTTCACCCGCAGCATGGTGTGGTTGAACACGTAGGCCTGGGTGGCGGCGTCCGGCTGCTGGCAGACGCCGGCCTGGGTCTCGGTGTTGAAGCTCATGCGTGTCTCCGCGGCTGTGAACGTGGGCCGGCAGTGTAGCCGCGGGTGGCGCGTGGGCGGGTAGCAGCCCGGTACTACGGGTTCAGGCCTCGGCGACCCGGGCGGCGCGGCTCGCCGGCGCGCGCCGCCCCATGCCGATGAAGTCCAGCGCCTGGGCCGACTGGCGGCCGTGGGTGAGGTGCACGGTGCAGACCACCCGCAGCAGCGAGGCGAGGTTGTGCACTTCGCCGCGGCGCAGCAGCACCTCGCCGTACAGCTGGTTGATGAACTGGGGCACGCCGTAGCCTTCGCCGGCGGCGATCTCCTCGAGGATGCTCCAGAACTCGTTCTCCAGGCGCACGCTGGTCACGGCGCCCTGCAGGCGGATCGAACGGGTTTGCGAGTCGTACAGGGACGGGTCGGTGGATGCGTAGAGGTTGCACATGGCGGGCTCCATCGTCTTGGCTGCGCTCTCCGGCGTGGCCTTGTTATTTGCACTGTAACTGGCCGACGCGGCCGCGCATGGCGGCCGCCTGTGTTCGACCATAGCCGGCGAGGCGAAATTCACCAAGCCGTCACGTAGTACGTCAGTGTTACCCGCCCGAACGCACGCCTGCCTAGGATGAGGGCATGGCGGCCCGTCCCGGCTGCCGACAAGAACAACAAGAGGAGATAAATTCCATGGGCGATCTCGCGTTCGATCGCCGTCGCTTCCTCAGGGGAGCGGGCGGCCTGCTGATGGGTACCCTGCTGTTCACTTCCGGCCCGGTCGCGCTGCTGGCGCCGAGCCGCAGTTGGGCGCTGGAGCTCAACACCCTGAGCAGCGAGGAGGGCGCGCGGCTGCTGGCGATGATCCGCCGCCTCTATCCCCACGATCGCATGGAAGATGCGGTCTACGCCCTGACGGTCAAGGACCTGGACAGCAAGGCCTCGACCGACCCGGGGCTGGCCGACCTGCTGCACCAGGGCCTGGCCGAGCTGGATCGGCGGGCCGGCGGAAACTGGCTGGAGGCCGGCGAGGCCGAGCAGCAGGCGATCCTCGAGGCGCTGCAGGACGGCCCCTTCTTCACCCAGGTGCGCAGCACCGCCATCACCTCGCTCTACAGCAACGAGCTGGCCTACCACCACTTCGGCTACGAGGGCGCGTCCTTTCCCAAGGGCGGCTACCTGCACCGCGGTTTCAACGACCTGACCTGGCTGCCGAATCCACCGGCCGACGCCAGCCCGGTCCCCTTCGCCTGAGGAGCCCGCTCATGACGACCTATCCGCATGACGACGACTCGGTGGTGGTGATCATCGGCTCCGGGGCCGGCGGCGGCACCCTGGCCAACGAGCTGTGCCAGAAGGGCGTGCCTGTGGTGCTGCTGGAGGCCGGGGCGCGGCAGTCGCCGGCCACCTTCATCAACGACGAGTGGCCCTCCTTCAATCAGCTGGCCTGGAGCGACACCCGCACCACCTCTGGCAGCTGGCGCATCGCCCGGGACTTTCCCAACCTGCCGGCGTGGATCTGCAAGACCGTCGGCGGCACCACCACGCACTGGGCCGGTGCCAGCCTGCGTCTGCAGGAGCACGAATTCCGTGCCCGCGACACCTACGGGCAGATCGACGACGCCGAGCTGCTCGACTGGCCGATCACCCTGGCCGACCTGGAACCCTACTACGCCCGCGCCGAAGACAAGATGGGCGTGACCCGCACCAACGACATCCCCGGCCTGCCCGGCAACAACAACTTCAAGGTGATGTACGCCGGTGCGCGGAAGCTCGGCTACCAGCACTGCTCCACCGGGCGCATGGCGATCAACAGCCGCCCGCGCGACGGTCGCGCGGGTTGTCAGCAGCTGGGCTTCTGCTTCCAGGGCTGCAAGATGGGCGCGAAGTGGTCGACGCTCTATACCGAGATTCCGGCCGCGGAGGCGACCGGCAAGCTGGAGTTGCGCGCGCAGAGCCAGGTGATCCGCATCGAGCATGACCCCCGCGGGCGCGCCAGCGCGGTGGTCTACGCTGACGCCGATGGCCGGCTGCAACGGCAGAGGGCACGGCTGGTGGCGGTCGCCGGCAACGCCATCGAGACGCCGCGGCTGCTGCTCAACAGTCATTCCAGCCTGTTCCCGCATGGCCTGGGCAACGGCTCGGGGATGGTCGGCCGGCACTACATGCGCCATACCACCGGCTCGGTCTATGCCGAGTTCGAGGAGCCGGTGCACTTCTACCGCGGCACCATCATGGCCGGCATCGTCAGCGACGAGGTCGGGCACAGGCCCGAGCGTGGCTTCGCCGGCGGCTACGAGATGGAAACGATCTCCCTCGGCCTGCCGTTCATGGCCGCCTTCTTCAATCCCGGTGCCTGGGGGCGCGATTTCACCCAGGTGATGGACGCCTACACGCACCTGGCCGGCCTGTGGATCGTCGGCGAGGACATGCCGCGGGCGAGCAACCGCATCACCCTCGACGACGAGGTCGAGGACGCCTTCGGCATGCCGGTGGCCCACGTCCACTACGACGACCACCCCAACGACGAAGCGATGCGCGAGCACGCGTTCCGCCAGGGCGAGGCGCTGTACCAGGCAGTGGGGGCGCGCAAGGTGCACCGGGTGCCGCCCTATCCCTCTACGCACAACCTGGGCACCTGCCGGATGAGCGCCAAGGCCGCCGACGGCGTGTGCAACGGCTACGGGCAGAGCCACGAGGTGCCTAACCTGTTCATCTCCGATGGCAGCCAGTTCACCACCAGCGCGGCGGAAAACCCGACGCTGACCATCGTCAGCCTGGCGATCCGGCAGGCCGATTACATCGCCGAGCAGCTGCGTACCCGGGCCGTGTGACGACGGGCAAAACGTAGGAGCGAGCTTGCTCGCGAATCGGCCGAACGGCGTTCGCGAGCAAGCTCGCTCCTACGAAGTCCGATGGACTGGTCGGCCGGTGGGCTTCAGCCCACCATTGACATCGCCTTCAATCGCGTTGCTGGTGGGCTGAAGCCCACCCTACGCCACCTATACGGCCGCCTAGTGGCGCTTGCGACCGAGCAGCGAGAACACCGTGGCAGTGCCCAGCAGTAGCGCGGCGGTCGTTGCCACAGGGTGCTGGGACGCGGTGGTGTACAGGCTGTGCTTGAGCGTGTGGCCGGGGTAGCCGCCGCTCGCCTGGCCCTCGCCGCCGGCGCCGACGCGGTCGTTGTGCAGCGAGCCCTCGGGGTTGCTGTCTGGGCGGCCGCTCTGGATGGTGTTGTAGACGAAGGTGCGCCGGGCCAGGTCGGCCAGTGCCGGGAAGTTCTGCGCCAGTTTGGTCATGAAGCCGGCGTTGCCGATGTAGACGTCGCGCTGCGGCCGCTCGGCGGCGTCGAGGATGGCGCGGGCCACCACCTCGGGCGCATAGACCGGCGGCGGGAAGGTCGGCGCGCTGTCCAGGCAGTTCTTCGAGTGGTCCATGAACAGGGTGTCGGTGGAGGACGGGCGGATCAGTGTCACCGAGACCGGCAGCTGCGACTGTTCCACCTCGATGCGCAGCACGTCGGTCATCGCCTTCACCGCGTGCTTGCTGGCGCTGTAACTGGCGTGGAAGGGCAGCGCCATCTCGGACTCGACGCTGCCGACGTTGAGGATGGCGCCGCCCTTGTCGCGCAGGTGCGCCAGGGCGATGGTCGAGCCGTAGAGCGTGCCCCAGAAGTTGGTCTGCATGACCTGGTGGTGGTCCTCGTCGCTGACCTGGTCGAGCCGGCCCCAGACCGAGGAGCCGGCGTTGTTGATCCAGGTGTCGAAGCCGCCGAAGCGTTCGATGGTCTGCTGCGCGACGCGCTCGAGGTCCTCGCGCTTGCCGACGTCCGCGGCCACGTGGAGAAGGCGGTCGCCGCCGCCGAGCTGTTGCTCGATCTCGGCCAGGGCCGGTTCGTTGCGCGACACCAGGACCACGCGCGCACCCGCTTCGGCCGCGGCGCGGGCGGTGGCCAGGCCGATGCCGCTGGATGCGCCGGTGATGACGATGACCTGCTCGCGCAGGGGTTTGAGGGAAGGTTTCATCGGGCCTCGCAAGCCGGCGATGGCCGGCGACTGGATGGGTGTCCTAGATAGAAGGCGCTGCCGCGGGGCGGTTCCGGGGCGAGGACGGGCGGTCGTGCGGGGCCATGGCATCGGCCGCTGCCATCTCCGTGGGAGACCCGCCCTCGGGGCGATGCCTGTCGCGCGGATGTCGCCGCGGGGGCGCGCCTCCCACAGGGTCCGGCGCAGCACCGCTTGCTTTTGTGGGAGGCCCGCCCTCGGGGCGATGCTCTTGTGGGCGGTGGGCCCCACCATCATTCGCGGCCAAGGCCGTTCCCGCGAGGAGCCCTGCCGAGGGCTTGGTTGGAGGTGTCGCAGTCAGACGGCGGTGCCGTCGTCCGCGGGGTGTGCGGCCACCTCGCCGTCCGGGTAGAGGCGGCGGATGGGCGGCTGCGGGGCACCGTCGATCGACCACTGCAGTTGCACCTCCACCTGGCCGTCGGCCGGCAGGCTGGTGCGGCTGCGGATCGGGCACTGGCGTTCCGGGCGGGTGGTCACCGCGCCCTGCTGGTGGGTGCGGTTGCCGCGGGCGCTGCCGAGCGGGGCGACGCTCAGGCGGTAGTCGATGCGCTGGCCCTGGCCCTCGAAGCACAGCGCCACGCTGAGCTGCCCGCCGGGGCCCGGTTCGAGCAGCAGGTGCGCCTGCGGCGCCGGCTGGGCGAGCGCCAGGGTGAGGGTCAGCGGCAGGCTCAGCACGGGCTTTGCTCCTGGAGAGAGGGCCGCGTCAGCGGTACTGGATGACCTGCACGGTCTGCCCGGAGCCGAACTGGATCACCTGGCTGCTCTGGCCGGAACCGTACTGCTCGATGCTGGCGTTGTTGTACGAGCCGTTCTGCAGGATGGCCGCGTAGTTGTCGGTGCCCATCTGGGTGATGGCGGCGACGTTGCCGATGCCGTACTGGGTGATGCCGGCGACCTGGTTGGCACCCTGCTGGAGGATGAAGGCTTCCTGGTCGCTGCCCTGCTGGACGATCGCCGCCAGCTCGCTGCGCCCGGCCTGGGTGAGTTCGGCGTTGTTGTCGTAGCCCTGCTGCAGCACGCTGGCCACCAGGCCGCTGGTGAGCACCGCGCCGGAGAGGGCGGGCAGGCCGTTGCCGGAGAAGCCGGCGAGGTCGGCGTTGTCCATCAGGTCGGCGGCCTGCAGCGACGGGGCGGACAGCGCGGCGGACAGGAGCAGGGCGGGGCCGAAGCGGCGAAAGACGGTGCAATCCATTGTGACCACCTGGCGTATCGATTGGCCTGATCATCGCCCCGGCCGGCACGCCCTGCCATCCATCCAACGGTGTAAAAGGGCGGGCGGGGCGGGGCGCAGGGATTAATCCGCCGCCAGCGCCGGCATGGGCGGCATCGGCGGTGGGTCGAGGTAGCGGGGCAGCGAGGTCTGCGTCAGGTCCTGGCCGGCGGCCACCGTCCACAGGTGGCGCTCGACGCCCTGGGCGACCAGGTGCGCCACCGCCGCCTCGATGGCCGAGAGCACGCACAGCTGGGCCGGTTCGTTGGTGGTGTAGCCGGCCTCGGCTTCGAGCAGCTCCTTGTACTCGATGTACTTGAACACGCTGGCCGAGCGGGCGATGGAATAGATCGTCTTGGAGGTCATCACGTTGGCCAGCACCTGGCTGCTGCGCACGTCCACCGCGCGCAGGTTCACCGTGACCTGGTCGACCCGGTATTCCTGGGAGGCGCCGATGCCAAGGTAGCGCGCGCCCTGGCCGCCGGTGCGCACGTTGGTGTCGTAGCCGATGATGGCGCCCTCGAGCAGGATGTTCGCCGCGCGCAGCGAGGGTAGGTCATCGGCGATGTTGGCGGCCACCTCCGGCTTGTTCTGCGAGGCGCGGATGATCTTGCGTTCGGTCAGCACGTTCTGCAGCGATTCGCGTTCGAGCACGATGAACCAGCCGCTGGCCTGCATGGCGTCGACCAGCATGCTCGCCGCGCCCTGGGTCACGGCGGTGGAGAACGAGCTGGCCGGGTTGGGCTTGTATTGCCCGCTCTGGTCGCGGAAGCCATAGACCGCCGCCACCAGCCGGCCGCTCGGGCGCGGCAGGGCCAGCAGGTCGTGATAGGTGGAGGTGCGCGGCGTGAGGGTGGGCACGTCGCCCTGGTTGGCAGGCATGGGCTCGCGCAGCGAGCAGCCGGCAAGCAGCGTCAGCGACAGCGCCGACGCGAGAAGTCTGTTCATGTGCGGGCGTCCGTGGCCTAGTTGCTGGGATTGAGTCCGTTGATGAGGATTTCCGAGACCTCGCCGGTCAGGCGGTCGGTGATCTGCACGGTGAGCGCGCCGTCGTTGTCGAGGATGTTGACGATGAAGTCGTCGGTTTGCAGGCTGCCGGTGTTGCCGTTGCCGATATCGGTCAGCAGCTGCGACAGCAGGCGCGACTCCAGCTGGCTGGTGAAACGGTCGAGCGACGAGGTGCCGAGCGAGGCGCTCGCGCGGGCGTCGGGGTCCTTGTGGTCGTCCTGCGATTGCGCGTTGCCGAGCAGCCAGGCGCCGTTCAGCGGGCTGCCGCCGAACGACGGGTTCACCGGTGTGTAGACCAGCTCCGTGGCGTGGGCGCCCGCGGCCAGGGCGAGCAGCAGAGGGGCGGTGCCGAGCAGCGTAGGCGAGCGTTTCATAGTTCATCCCTGTCGAGATCGAAGGTGTCCTGCAGCAGGTTCTGCAGCTTGGTGCGGTTGATCTGTTCGAGCACCTGGTCGGCCGCCTGCCCGGCGATTTCCTCGAGCTGCGAGGCGTTCGGCTGCAGGAAGCGCCGGTAGACGATCTGCTGGTCGTACTCCACCCACACCAGGCTGCCCCAGCGCGCCGACGGCCGTTCGCGCACCACCAGGTCGAAGTCCATCGGGCTGACGTCCTGCAGGCGCGCGCTGAGGTAGCGGTGGAAGTCGTGGCCGAAGCGCGAGATGGTGTTGTCGATCACCAGCCCGTAGACCTCGGCCTCTTCTGCCCAGGCGCCGGCGCTCAGCCCGAGGCCGAGCGCCAGGGTGGCGATCAGGCGTGACACGATTCGGCCCAGTCCAGCCGGTCGCGCAGCATGTAGGCCGCCTCCGCTCGGTTGGACGCGCCGATCTTGCGCAACAGGTTGTGGATGTGGCTCTTGATGGTGTGCGGGCTCAGGCACAGGCGCTCGGCGATTTCCGCGTTGGACAGGCCCTTGCCGGCCAGGCTGAGGATCTCGCGCTCGCGCAGCGTCAGCGCGGCCTTGGTCTCGGCCAGCTGGCGCATGCGCCGCCACTGCCCGAGCAGGCGCTCCATCAGCGGGCGCGGCAGCCAGTCGCCGCCTTCCAGCAGCACCTGGATACCGTTGAGCAGCTGCTCGCGGGTCGAGTGGCTGTAGAACACCCCGCGGATGTTGGGGTACTGGTCGATGAGCGTCTCGGCCTGCTCGGGGCTGATGTTCACCAGCGCCACCGGCGCCGAAGGCAGTTCGCCGAGCAGCGTGGTGAGCGCCTCGGTGTCGCGCTGGCCGGCGTCGACGAGAAACAGCTGGGTGTCTTCGAGCACCGCCTTTTTCGGTGCCGAGAGCGCCACGTTCAGGCGTGCGTGGTCACCGATGAAATGGCGGAAGAACAGACCCAGCAGTTCGTTGTGGGTCAGCAGGGTGATGGTGCAAGGCGTGGATTCCCGGGGAGTCAGTTCCGCATCCATTGGTCGGTCCCTTACCAGTGGGCTGGTCTTGTTTTGTGGAAAGCTAACAAACGACCCGACCCGCTTCGTTTAGTTCAGGCATGCCGACCAGTGTAGTGCCGGAAAACCGCCATTAATCCATCGGGGTGACGAACGGCTGACGGGTGGCTGGACTCGGAGCGGCGCATGCGGATGCGCTAAGGTGCTCCGAGCGAATGATGAGGCTGCCTATGGTCGACCGCGAACTGACGCTTCGCGCACTGCTCACCGGTGTGCTGCTCGGCGCACTGCTCACCCCCTCGAACATCTACTCCGGGCTGAAGATCGGCTGGTCGTTCAACATGTCGATCATCGCCCTGCTGGTGGGCTTCAGCCTCTGGCAGGGGCTGGCCGGCCGCTTCGGCCTGCCGGGCTGGGGCCAGCTGGAAAGCAACATCACCCAGACCACCGCGTCCTCGGCCGCCTCGATCGTCTCCAGCGGGCTGGTGGCGCCGATCCCGGCCTTCACCCTGATCACCGGCCAGCAGCTGGCGCTGCTGCCGCTGACCGCCTGGGTGTTCTCGGTGAGCTTCCTCGGCATCTGGGTCGCCTGGTACCTGCGCCCGTCGCTGATCCTGCGCGCTGGGCTGCGCTTTCCCGAGGGCGTCGCCACGCTGGCGACGCTGGAGCAGATCTACGGCCACGGCCGCGAGGCGCTGCAGCGGCTGGCGGTACTCGGCGGCGGCGCGCTGCTGGCGGCGCTGGTCAAGCTCGCCGACGCGCTGCTCTGGCGCCTGCCGCGCTGGGCGCCGGGGCCGGCGCTGGAGCGGCTGACCTTCACCTTCGAACCATCGCTGCTGCTGCTCGGCTTCGGCGGCATCATCGGCCTGCGCGTGGGGCTGTCGCTGCTGCTCGGCGCGCTGCTGGCCTGGGGCGCGCTCGCACCCTGGCTGCTCGCGCGGGGGCTGGTGCGCCTGCCGGCCGATGCCAGCGGGCCGCAGTTCGCGGTACTCGTCGAATGGCTGCTGTGGCCGGGTGTCAGCCTGATGGTCTGCGCCACCCTGAGCGCGCTGGCGCTGCGGCTGTGGCGCGAGGGCCGCAGCGGGCGGGTCGCGGCGGCGCCCTCGGCCGGGCGCGGGGCCGCCGTCGGCCCGGCCCTGGGGTTGGCGCTGGCCAGCGCGCTGGTGGTGGCGCTGCAGATCGGCCTGTTCGGCATCGCCCCGCTGATGGCGCTGCTGACCATTCCCTTCGCGCTGCTGCTGGCCACGGTGGCCGCACGGGTGGTCGGCGCCACGGGGATTCCGCCGATCGGCGCCATCGGCCAGCTCTCGCAGCTCGGCTTCGGTGTCATCGCGCCGGGCCAGGTGGCGATCAACCTGATGAGCGCCAACACCGCCGGCGGCGCGGCCGGGCAGTGCACCGACCTGCTGAACGATTTCAAGGTCGGCCATGCGCTTGGGGCGAGTCCGTCGCGACAGGCGCTGGCGCAATGCGCCGGCATCCTCATCGGCAGCCTGGTCGGCGTGCTGGCCTATCGCGCGCTGATTCCCGACCCCCAGGCGATGCTGGTCACGCCGGAGTGGCCGGCGCCGGCGGTGGCGACCTGGAAGGCGGTGGCCGAGGCGCTGACCGGCGGGCTCGGCGCGCTGAGTGCCGACATCCGCCTGGCGCTGCTCGGCGGCGCGCTGGCCGGGCTCGGCCTGGGGCTGCTGGAGGTCTTCGCCCGCCCGCCGCTGGCGCGCTGGCTGCCGAGCCCGGCGGCCCTCGGTCTGGCCTTCATCATCCCGGCCTCGGTGTCGCTGACGATGGTCTTCGGCGCCTTGCTCGCCTGGCTGATCGTCGCCCGCTGGCGCAGCCTCGGCGAGCGCTTCGTGATCGTCGCCGCCGCCGGGCTGGTCGCCGGGGAGAGCATCGCCGGGGTCGGCATTTCGTTCTGGCAATTGCTAGGCTGATCCTCCTCCCGACCGGCGGCCGGCCGCCAGCTCGCGGGCCAGACGCCAGCCGCCGGACGGTTCCCGTGCGCAGCGCAAAGGCCGGAACCCCGCTCGAACGGCGCTGCCCGAATCAGGGTAAGCGAACGTTGGAGGAAGCAGCATGAACATCAAACGACTCGCCGCCTTCACCTTCATCGGGCTGATCTCGGCAGCCGGCCTGGCGCAGGCCAATGACGAAATCGGTGAAGACGATCACCTGAACAGCGACCGCGATCGCAGCACGCTCGAGCGCGGCAATGACAGCGGCACCACCGGCACCGGCACGCCGGGTGCCGGCACCATGGACAGCGGAACGGGTACGGGCAGCGGAACCGGCGGCATGGGCGGCGGTACGGGCATGGGCAGCGGCAGCATGGACAGCGGCTCCGGCTCCGGCTCCGGCGCGGCCGGCCCGAGCACCGGTGGCGGCGCCGGTACCGGCACGTCTGGCGGCGCCGCCACCAGCGGCTCCGGCGGCAACTGACCCGTCTCACTACCTGGAGGACAACGCCATGCGTATCCACCGTTTGACCGCGCTCGTCCTGGCCGGCCTGCTCGCCGGCAACGGCCTGGCCTTCGCCGGCGACGATCACGACAAGGAGCACGATAACGGGCACGACGCGACCGACGTCGAGGTGGACGGCACCACCGGCGTCGGCCGCGATGCCGACGACGACGTCGAACTCAAGCAGTACGACCAGATGGAGGACCGACCCGGCGACGACGACAGCACCAGCACCGGTTCCGGCGGCTCGGGCGGCTCTGGCGGCGGTTCCGGCGGGGGCGGCGGCAGCTGATCTCCGTCGAGTCCATGCGGGTACCGGCGCCGGTCGGTGCCCGCACTTCATGCCAACCGGGAGACCGCCATGCGCACATTCGGCCTGCTCGGCCTCGGCCTCGTCCTGCTGGCTGGCGGCCCGGCTCTTGCCGGCGTCGCCGACCAGCCGGAAAAGGCCCGTAGCCATCCGCTCGACACGCGCGAGCCGCGTCAGGAAATCATCGAGCGCCCCGATACGAACGGCCCGCGCGATCCTTCGGCGCCTGCCGTGGAAGACGGCCGGCAGGGCCATTCCACGCGCGACCGGCCCATCGAAGACCGGGCCCCCGAATGCCATGCCCGGCGAGTTGCCAGAACGCGAGGACGACACCTCCGGCACCTGAGCGCGTGCTCGCGGCGCCACGCCGTCGCCTGAAACCGGGCCTTCCCGTTGGCGTTCGAACCGGAAGACGCCGGCCGGCGTACGGAAGCTAAGCTGAAGGAGCCGATCGCCGCCGCTGGCGCTCGCCCGTCAGCCGAACAAGGACAAGACCCGCATGACCCGCAAGCACTACATCGTGGCGCTCGACCAGGGTACGACCAGCTCGCGCGCCATCGTCCTGGACCGCGACGCCAACGTCGTCAGCATCGCCCAGCGCGAGTTCACCCAGCACTATCCGCAGCCAGGCTGGGTCGAGCACGACCCGATGGAGATCTGGGCCACGCAGAGCGCCACCTTCGTCGAGGCCCTGGCGCAGGCCGGCATCGGCCACGAGCAGGTCGCCGCCATCGGCATCACCAACCAGCGCGAGACCGCAGTGGTCTGGGACAAGGCCAGCGGCCGCCCGGTGTACAACGCCATCGTCTGGCAGAGCCGGCAGAGCACGGCGATCTGCGACCAGCTGCGGCAGGACGGCATGGAACAGCACATCCGCCGCACCACCGGGCTGGTCATCGACCCCTACTTCTCCGGCACCAAGGTCAAGTGGATCCTCGACCGTGTCGAGGGCAGCCGCGAACGCGCGCGGCGCGGTGAGCTGCTGTTCGGCACCATCGATTCCTGGCTGATCTGGAAGATGACCCAGGGCCGGGTGCACGTGACCGACTACACCAACGCCTCGCGCACGCTGCTGTTCGACATTCACCGCAAGGCCTGGGACCCGGTGATGCTCGAGGCGCTGGACGTGCCCGTGCAGATGTTGCCCGAGGTGCGCGGCTCGGCCGAGGTCTACGGCCACGCCACGCTGGGCGTGGAGGCGCCGGGCATTCCCATCGCCGGGATCGCCGGCGACCAGCAGGCGGCGCTGTTCGGGCAGATGTGCGTCGAGCCGGGGCAGGCCAAGAACACCTACGGCACCGGCTGCTTCCTGCTGATGAACACCGGCGAGCACGCGGTGCAGTCGGCCCACGGCCTGCTCACCACCATGGCCTGCGGGCCGTGCGGCGAGGTCAACTACGCCCTCGAGGGGGCGATCTTCAACGCCGGCTCGACTGTGCAGTGGCTGCGCGACGAGCTGAAGGTGATCAACGATTCGTTCGATTCCGAATACTTCGCCACCAAGGTCGCCGACAGCAATGGCGTCTACCTGGTGCCGGCGTTCACCGGGCTCGGCGCGCCCTACTGGGACCCCTACGCGCGCGGCGCGCTGTTCGGCCTGACCCGCGGGGTGAAGATGGACCACCTGATCCGCGCCACCCTGGAGTCGATCGCCTACCAGACCCGCGACGTGCTCGATGCCATGCAGCAGGACGCCGGCGAGCGCCTGCGCGGCCTGCGCGTGGACGGCGGGGCGGTGGCCAACAATTTCCTCATGCAGTTCCAGGCCGACCTGCTCGGCACCCCGGTGGAGCGCCCGGCGATGAAGGAGACCACCGCCCTCGGTGCCGCCTACCTGGCCGGTCTCGCCACCGGCTACTGGGGCAGCCTCGACGAACTGCGCAGCAAGGCCACCATCGAGCGGGTGTTCGAGCCGGCGATGAGCCCCGAGCACCGCGAGCGGCTCTACCGCGGCTGGCGCAAGGCGGTCGAGCGCACCCGCGGCTGGGCGCAGGACTGAGCCGGCGACGGGCGCGGGCGGGCACCCCGCCGCTGGCTGGCATCGTGCCGGTCGCTGGGGCATCCTGCGGGCGACAGGATGGCCAAGGATCCCGCCCATGAGTCTCGCCCCCCGGCAGCAGCGCATTCTCGAGCTGGTCCGCAGCCGTGGCTACGTGAGCATCGAAGAGCTCGCCACCCATTTCACCGTCACCCCGCAGACCATCCGCCGCGACATCAACCAGCTCGCCGAGGCCGGCCGGTTGCGCCGCTACCACGGCGGCGCAGCCCATGACTCGAGCGTCGAGAACACCGCCTACAGCATGCGTGCCGGGCAGATGCGCGAGGAAAAGAAGCGCATCGCCCAGGCCGTCGCCGCACAGGTGCCGGACCACGCCTCGCTGTTCATCAACATCGGCACCACCACCGAGGCGATCGCCCAGGCGCTGCTCGGCCACGCGGGGCTGAAGGTGATCACCAACAACCTGCACGTGGCCAACATCCTCTGCAGCAAGCCCGACTTCGACGTGCTGCTGGCCGGCGGCAGCGTGCGCAGCGACGGCGGCGTGGTCGGCCAGGCGACCGCCGACTTCATCCGCCAGTTCAGGGTCGACTACGCGCTGGTCGGCATCAGCGGCATCGACGAGGACGGCACCCTGCTGGATTTCGACTACCGCGAGGTGCAGGTCTCCCAGGCGATCGTCGAGAACGCCCGCCAGGTATTTCTCGCCGCCGACTCGAGCAAGTTCGGCCGCAACGCCATGACCCGCCTGGGCACCCTGGCGCAGATCGACGCGCTCTTCACCGACGCCGACCCGGGCGAGCCCTTCAGGCAGTTGCTGCGCCAGCACAAGGTCGAACTGTTCCGCTGCTGAGGGGCTGCCTGTTCGCTTTCGTCGGAAAAGGCGTTTTTCATCGACGGATGCCGGGCGGCCGGCTGGCGAATGTCACAATCTGTGCGTAGGTTTGTTCGAAAACGAACATTCGATGTTTGGTTTCGAACGATCCCAGCCGGGGCGCAGGAGGCACGCCATGGTCCAGCCGCATTCTCCCTCCGAGCCGCTCGCCGAGGTCTATGACCTGGTGGTGATCGGCGGTGGCATCAACGGCGTCGGCATCGCCGCGGATGCCGCCGGCCGCGGGTTGTCGGTGCTGCTTTGCGAGCGCGACGATCTGGCCAGCCATACCTCCTCGGCGAGCAGCAAGCTGATCCATGGCGGGTTGCGCTACCTGGAGCATTACGAGTTCCGGCTGGTGCGCGAGGCGCTGGCCGAGCGGGAAGTGCTGCTGCGCAAGGCGCCGCACCTCGTCCGGCCGCTGCGCTTCGTCCTGCCGCACCGGCCGCACCTGCGTCCGGCCTGGATGATTCGCGCCGGGCTGTTCCTCTACGACCATCTCGGCAAGCGCGAGCGCCTGCCGGGCTCGCGCGGGCTGCGCTTCGGCGCCGACGGTCCGCTCAAGGCGGAAATCCGCCGGGGCTTCGAGTACTCCGACTGCTGGGTCGACGACGCCCGGCTGGTGGTGCTCAACGCCATCGCCGCGCATGAGCATGGCGCGCACCTGCACACCCATACCACCTGCACCGCGGCACGGCGGATCGGCGAGCGCTGGGAGGTGGACCTGTCCCGTGCCGACGACAGCCGCTTCTCGGTCAGCTGCCGTGCCCTGGTCAATGCCGCGGGGCCCTGGGTGGCGCAGGTCATCGGTACGCAGCTGAAGGACAAGTCGCCCTACGGCATCCGCCTGATCCAGGGCAGCCACATCGTCGTACCGAAGCTCTACGAGGGCGATCACGCCTACATCCTGCAGAACGAGGACCGGCGCATCGTCTTCACCATTCCCTATCTCGGGCGCTACACCCTGATCGGCACCACCGACCGCGAGTACCAGGGCGACCCTGCGCAGGTGCGGATCACCGAAGCCGAGATCGACTACCTGCTGGACGTGGTGCGCGAGCACTTCCGCCAGGCGCCGGGCCGCGAGCAGATCCTGCATACCTTCTCCGGGGTGCGGCCGCTGTGTGACGACGAGTGCGACGAACCCTCGGTGATCACCCGCGACTACACGCTGGCGCTGTCGGACGGAGGCCCGCCGCTGCTCTCGGTGTTCGGCGGCAAGCTGACCACCTACCGCAAACTGGCCGAGGCCGCGCTGGCGCGGCTGCAGCCGTACTTTCCGCACATGGGCCCGGCCTGGACCGCCAGCGCGCCCCTGCCTGGGGGGGAGAACATGACCAGCGCCGCCGAGCTCGCGGCCCGGCTGAGGTCGGAAGTGGCCGGATTGCCGGAGCGCCTGGCCGAACGCTGGGCGACCAGCTACGGCGGGCGCAGCTGGACGCTGCTCGCCGGCGCGCGCGAGCTGGACGAACTCGGGGAGCGCCTGGGCGCGGACCTGTACGCGCGCGAGGTGGACTACCTCTGTACCCACGAGTGGGCCACGCGGGCCGACGACGTCCTCTGGCGGCGGACCAAGCTGGGACTGGTCTTCACCGAGGAGGAGCGCCTGGCGCTGGAACGCTACCTCGCCGGGGGTTCGGCGGGGAGGGCGCCGAACGCGGCCTGAGGGGTGGCCTCTCCTCGAGGGAGAAGATGGCCCTCAGTGCGGTGGTTCAGTGCTGGTGCATGGCATGGCGCAGGGCTCCGGTCGCAGGCAGAGCCTGCTCCTACAGGGATGCGTCGCGCTCGCTGGCAGCGACGGTGCGCGCTTTTCCCTTCTCCCTGCGGGAGAAGGTGGCCCGCAGGGCCGGATGAGGGGGCGCAGGCATCCTGATCAAACAAAAAGGGAGGCCGAAGCCTCCCTTGTTCGTTACATCGATCGGCTCAGAACAGCACGCGGCTGCGGATGGTGCCGTGCACCTGCTGCAGCTTTTCCAGCGCCAGGTCGGAGTATTCGGCGTCGACGTCGATCACCACGTAGCCGACCTTCTCGTTGGTCTGCAGGAACTGGCCGCAGATGTTGATGCCGTTGTCGGCGAACACCTTGTTGATCTCGCTCATCACGCCCGGGATGTTCTGGTGGATGTGCAGCAGGCGGTGCTTGCCCGGGTGCGACGGCAGCGCCACTTCGGGGAAGTTGACCGAGGACACCGAGGTGCCGTTGTCGCTGTACTTGACCAGCTTCTCGGCGACCTCCAGGCCGATGTTGGCCTGGGCTTCGGCGGTGGATCCACCGATGTGCGGGGTCAGGATCACGCGGTCGAGGCCGCGAAGCGGGGTCTGGAATTCCTCGTCGTTGGACTTCGGCTCGACCGGGAACACGTCGATGGCGGCGCCGATCAGGTGCTCGTCCTTGATCGCCTGGGCCAGGGCTTCCAGCTCGACCACGGTGCCGCGCGCGGCATTGATCAGGATGCCGCCCTTCTTCATCGCGCGGATTTCCTTCTCGCCGATCATCCACTGGGTGGAGGGCAGTTCCGGCACGTGCAGGGTGACGATGTCGCACATGCCCAGCAGCTCGTAGAGCGAGCCGATCTGGGTGGCGTTGCCCAGCGGCAGCTTGGTCACCACGTCGTAGAAGTAGACCTGCATGCCGAGCGCCTCGGCCAGCACCGACAGCTGGGTGCCGATCGAGCCGTAGCCGATGATGCCGAGCTTCTTGCCGCGGATCTCGAAGGAGTTGGCCGCCGACTTGATCCAGCCGCCGCGATGGCAGGCGGCGTTCTTTTCCGGGATGCCGCGCAGCAGCAGGATGGCTTCGGCCAGCACCAGCTCGGCCACGGAGCGGGTGTTGGAGTAGGGTGCGTTGAACACCGCGATGCCGCGCTCGCGGGCGGCGTCGAGGTCGACCTGGTTGGTGCCGATGCAGAAGCAGCCGACGGCGATCAGTTTCTTGGCGGCGTCGAAGACGTCTTCGGTGAGCTGGGTGCGCGAGCGGATGCCGAGGAAGTGGGCGTCGGCGATCTTTTCCTTCAGCTCGTCGCCCGAGAGCGCGGTCTTGAGGTATTCGATGTTGGTGTAGCCGGCGGCTTTCAGCGTGTCGACCGCGTTCTGGTGAACCCCTTCGAGAAGAAGGAATTTGATCTTGCTCTTGTCGAGAGAGGTCTTGCTCATCTGCGTAAACCTGTTGGCCGAAGGGTCTGACTGATGTGCACGAGCGGAGCCGCAGCGCCAGGAGCCGCACCGTGGTGTCTGCCGAAGCACGTCGAAAAGGGTGCGTATGCTAGCATACGGTCCCCGCTGGACACCCCAGCCCTGAGGTGAAGCGTACTCAGGGTGACCATGAATTCGCTGAGAGTTTCCATCATGACCGACTCCGCCCTGATCGAAGAGCTGAAGACCCTGGTCGAGGCCGGCAAGGTACTGACCGATGCCGATTCGCTGACTGCCTACGGCAAGGACTGGACCAAGCAATACGCGCCGGCGCCGAGCGCCATCGTCTTCCCCAAGAGCATCGAGCAGGTGCAGGCGATCGTGCACTGGGCCAACCGTCACAAGGTCGGCCTGGTGCCGTCCGGCGGCCGCACCGGCCTGTCTGCCGCGGCGGTCGCGCCGAACGGCGAGGTGGTCGTGTCCTTCGACTACATGAACCGGATTCTCGACTTCAACGCCACCGATCGCACGGTGGTCTGCCAGCCCGGCGTGATCACCGCGCAGCTGCAGCAGTTCGCCGAGGACAAGGGCCTGTACTACCCGGTCGACTTCGCCTCCGCCGGCTCCAGCCAGATCGGCGGCAACATCGGCACCAACGCCGGCGGCATCAAGGTGATCCGCTACGGCATGACCCGCAACTGGGTCGCCGGCCTGAAGGTGGTGACCGGCAAGGGCGACCTGCTCGAGCTGAACAAGGACCTGATCAAGAACGCCACCGGCTACGACCTGCGCCAGTTGTTCATCGGCGCGGAGGGCACGCTGGGCTTCGTCGTCGAGGCGACCATGCGCCTGGAGCGGCAGCCGACCAACCTCACCGCGATGGTCCTCGGCACGCCGGATTTCGACTCCATCATGCCGGTGCTGCACGCCTTCCAGGACAAGATGGACCTGACCGCCTTCGAGTTCTTCTCCGACAAGTGCCTGGACAAGCTCATGGCCCGCGGCGATGTACCGGCGCCCTTCGAGACCCGCGCGCCCTTCTACGCGCTGCTGGAATTCGAAGCCACCACCGAGGAGCGTGCCGAGCAGGCGCTGGCCACCTTCGAGCACTGCGTCAACGAGGGCTGGGTGGTCGACGGCGTGATGAGCCAGAGCGAGCAGCAGCTGGAAAACCTCTGGAAGCTGCGCGAGTACATCTCCGAGACCATCTCGCACTTCATTCCGTACAAGAACGACATCTCGGTGACCGTGAGCAAGGTACCGGCCTTCCTCGCCGACATCGACGCCATCGTCAGCCAGAACTACCCGGACTTCGAGGTGCTCTGGTACGGGCACATCGGTGATGGCAATCTGCACCTGAACATCCTCAAGCCCGAGAGCCTGTCCAAGGAGCAGTTCTTCGACAAGTGCGCCTCGGTGAATAAGTGGGTGTTCGAAACGGTGGAAAAGTACAACGGCTCGATTTCCGCCGAACACGGCGTCGGCCTGACCAAGCGCGACTACCTGACCTACAGCCGCTCGGAAGCCGAGATCGCCTATATGAAGGCGATCAAGGCGGCGTTCGACCCCAACGGCATCATGAACCCGGGCAAGGTCTTTCCGCTCAGCTGAACCCTCGATAGCGACCCCGACGGCCGTGCCGGTACAGTCATCCGGCGCGGCCCGACGGTCGCGTGTCCGTCCGGACCCCACAAGGAGCCGGCACGCCTCTTCCAAGGAGATATAACAATGAGCTACCAGCACCAGTACGTAGACGGCACCCCGATCCACTTCCCGCTGGGCAAGGCCGTGTGCATCGGGCGCAACTACGCCGAGCACGCCAAGGAACTGAACAACCCGGTTCCCACCGAGCCCCTGCTGTTCATCAAGACCGGCAGTTGCGCCGTTCCGCTGGCCGGCGGCTTCTCCATTCCGGCCGACCGGGGCGCGGTGCATTTCGAGGCCGAGATCGCCGTGTTGATCGGCAAGCCGCTGTCGCGCTCGCCGAGCGCCGAAGAGGTACGCGACGCCATCTCCGGCTTCGCCCCGGCGCTGGATCTCACCCTTCGCGACGTGCAGGCGCGGATGAAGGAGAAGGGCCAGCCGTGGGAACTGGCCAAGAGCTTCGACGGCGCGCTGGTGCTGGCGCCGTTCGTGCCGGGCGATGCGGTCGAGGACCTGACCGACATCGGCATCCGCCTGACGCTGGACGGCGAAGTCCGCCAGGACGGCAACAGCCGCGACATGCTCAACCCCATCCTGCCGCTGCTGCAGCACATCGCCGCGCACTTCAGCCTGCAGCCGGGCGACGTGGTGCTGACCGGCACGCCGGTGGGCGTCGGCCCGCTGACCAGCGGCAGCGAGGTGGTGCTCGAACTGGTGGGGCTGTCGCGCTTCGAAAGCCGGGTGCTCTAAGCCCGCCAGGCGCGTCCCGGTGACGCTTGCGCCGCGACGCCGATTGCTGCGCTGGTCGGCCGCGGCGCTCGCCCTGGCCGTGACTGTCGGCCTGGTGCGCTACCATCATCTCGATGACCGGCTCGGCTACCTTGTCGCCGAGCGGTTTCAGAGCCAGGACGTGCGCGAAGCGAGCATCTGGTTGCCCGGCTACCGGGCGGTGGTGCAAGCCAAGCCGCTGCCCGGGCTCGAGGACGACGAAACCTCGGACCTGGCCTACAACCGCCTGACCGGCACGCTGTTCACGGTGACCGGGCGCGACCCGCAGCTGGTGGAGCTCAGCCGCACCGGCGACATCCTGCGGCGGATTCGCCTGCTCGGTTTCTCCAACCCGGAAGGCGTGGCCGTGCTCGAAGGCAGCACCATGGCGATCGTCGACGAGCGTCGGCGGACGCTGTCGCTCTTCGAACTGGACCCGGCGATGACGCACCTGAGCGTGCTCGACACCCTCGAGTTCGACCTGGGCTATCCGGAGGCCGGCAACAAGGGCTTCGAAGGCATCGCCTGGGACGACCGTCAGCAGCGCCTGCTGCTGGGCAAGGAGCGCGAGCCGCGGGCCCTGTTCAGCTGGCCGAGCGACGGCTCGCCGCGGCTGCTCGGGCAGATGCAGGCACTCGATGGCCCGGAGCCGCAGCTGCGCAACCTTTCGGCGCTCAGTATCGATCCGCGTACCGGTCACGCACTGGTACTCTCGGCGCAGTCCAACCTGCTGCTCGAACTCGACCAGCAGGGCGAGCCGGTGTCGTTCATCAGTCTGCTGCGCGGCTTCAACGGCCTGGCGCAAAGTATCCCGCGCGCCGAAGGCGTGGCGATGGACGAGGAGGGGACGATCTACATCGTCAGCGAGCCCAACCTCTTCTATGTCTTCCGCAAGGAGGCGGTCGCCCAGGGAGACGGGGCACCGCCCGGATAGCCGGTTGAACGAACGTCGGGCCCGGGCGTCGGAGGTAGGCTGTTAAGCCGCCGTTCAGGCAAGCTGGGCACCCTTTTTATCTCTCTGGTCATGGCTGATCCCTCATGTCGCGCACCCTGAAAATCCCGCTGCTGATCGCGTTTCTCCTGTTGCTGCTGGTCGGCGGTACCCTGGCCGAGCGGCGGCATCATTTCCTCGAGCGCAACTGGTTCGAGTTCGGTCAGTCGCTGCGCGATCGGGCACCGGAGGATTCGCTGTGGCTTCCGGGCTACCGCGTGGTAACGCAGGCGCTGGTGATCGAGGGGGTCGACAGCGACCTGTCGGCGCTGACCTACGATCCCGACCGCAACCTGCTGCTGAGCCTGACCAACAAGAACACGCACCTGATCGAGATGGATCTGGCCGGGCGCGTGCTGCGGCGCATCCCGATGCGGGGATTCGGCGATCCCGAGGCGCTGGAGTACATCGGCCCCGGCACCTTCGTCGTCACCGAAGAGCGCAACCAGCGGCTGTACCGGATTCGCATCGACGACCAGACCCGCGTCGTCGAGGCCAGCGAGGGCGTGCAGCTGTCGCTGGGCCTCAACCCGCAAAGCAACGAGGGCTTCGAGGGTTCGGCCTTCGATCCGGCGGCCGGCCGGCTGTACATCGCCAAGGAGCGCGACCCGCTCAGCATCCTGGAAATCGACGGCTTCACCAACATGGGGGCGATGGCCGCCCGGCCGGGCTTGCACGTGCGCAGCGACCCGGACCGCGATGCGGCGCTGTTTCTCGGGGACCTGTCGAGCCTGGTGTTCGATCCGCGGACCGGCCACCTGCTGGCGCTGTCCGACGAATCGAGGATGCTGCTCGAGCTCGACGCCGCCGGCCGGCCGCTCAGCAGCCTGTCGCTCGACGCCGGGCGGCACGGGCTGACCGACAGCGTTCCGCAGGCCGAAGGCGTCACCATGGACGCCGAGGGCAACATCTACGTGATCAGCGAGCCGAACCTGTTCTACGTGTTCAGCCGCGAAGGCAACGGCACTCCCGGCAGCTGAGCGAGCGGGCTTCAGCGGGTCAGGGTGACCACCCCTTCCGCGGTGCCGAGCAGCAGCAGGTCGGCCGGTCGCGCGGCGAACAGGCCGTTGGTGACCACACCGACGATGTTGTTGATGCGCTCTTCCAGCTGGGTGGGGCTGTCGATCTGCAGGTTGTGCACGTCGAGAATGATGTTGCCGTTGTCGGTCGTCACGCCCTCGCGGTAGACCGGGTCGCCGCCGAGCTTCACCAGCTGCCGCGCGACGTGGCTGCGCGCCATGGGAATCACCTCCACCGGCAGCGGGAAGCGGCCGAGCAGGTCGACCTTCTTGCTCGCATCGGCGATGCAGATGAACTGCTTGGCCACCGCCGCGACGATCTTCTCGCGGGTCAGCGCGGCGCCGCCGCCCTTGATCAGCTCCAGCCGCTCGTTGGCCTCGTCCGCGCCGTCGACGTAGAACTCCAGCTCCGCCACCGTGTTCAGGTCGTACACCGGAATCCCGTGCTGCTTGAGCCGCTGCGCGGTGCCTTCGGAACTGGCGACGGCGCCGTCGAAGGCCGTCTTGTGCCGCGCCAGCAGGTCGATGAAGAAGTTCGCCGTCGAGCCGGTACCGACCCCGACGATGCTCTTCTCGTCCAAGTGCGGAAGGATGTGATCGACCGCGGCCTGTGCGACGGCTTGCTTGAGCTGATCCTGGGTCATGCGGGGCTCCCCGAGTCGGTGAAAGGCAGGGGGCGGAGTATAGCGGGGGAGAGCGCGAAGGAGGGGGTCGCCAAGGGGGCGGTTCGTTCACGGGGAATCAACTTGGCCTTCGGTTTCGGAAGGCTTGCCAACGCCAGCGGTCACTTGCCAGGAAGCCCCTTCACACATCCAGCCCGCGTTCGCGCTCCAGATCGATCAAGCGTGTGGTCGGGCCGTCAGGGTGCAGGCGCTCGGTGACGATTTGCGGCCAGCGGTTGCAGCAGCGGCGCTTGGCGATGGCGTAGGTGTATGCCTGTAGCCAATGCATGGGGGTGAATGGGCGCTCAAGCCAGGCGTGCAGGCGCTGGGCTGCACTGCACTTCGGCGAAGATATCGATGATCGAACGCTGTGGGTCGCGCTGGCGCAGGGCTTGCACCTGGCGGCTCTGGCGTAGCAGCTCCTCGCTGGGTTTGGCCCATTGCTCGGGTGGTAGCGGTTGCGACCATTCGCGCATGGCTTCGGGAATGTCCCGGCGGTGCATGCGCTTGACCCTGGCCACTTCCCACTCGGTGAGGCGGAAGGGCAGCGTCCACAGAGTCATCGCGTGGTAGAGGTACCAGCCGAACACGTAGAAACCGCCCACTTC
>NZ_AUDU01000066.1 GCF_000425625.1 Stutzerimonas azotifigens DSM 17556 | reverse complement strand
GCATACCGACCGGGGCAGCCAGTACGCCAGCCAGGCCCATCGCGACCTACTGGCCCGCCACGGCCTGGTCGCCAGCATGAGCCGCAAGGGCAACTGTTGGGACAACGCGGTCATGGAGCGTTTCTTCCTGAGCCTGAAGATGGAACGGGTCTGGCAGCAGCACTATGCCAATCAGGCCGAGGCCATGGCTGACATCACTCACTACATCGTCGGCTTCTACAACACACACCGGCTGCACTCCTTTCTCGGCTACCAATCACCGACCGACTACGAAAAGGCCACCGCCTGAAATCCCCTATCCCGGTGTCCACCAAAACTTGACCACGACAGAGGGGGATGTTCGCTGAAGCTCGAGCCCACGGACCCAGCCTCGGCCAGCAGCGGCCCGCTTTGCCCTTCTCCCCCGGGAGAAGGTGGCCCGCAGGGCGGGATGAGGGAGCGCCGCCCCGAACCCGCCAGCCTCCACCCCGCCCTCTCCCGGAGAGGTGGATGTTAGCGGCCGCCTGGGGCTCCGCAGGCCGGCCTCAGGCGTGCGGAGTCGCCTTCACGCGGCGCCGCACCGGGCCGGCCCGCGCTTCGATCTGCTCGCGCACCGGTTCGCGCCAGCCGAGCATGAAGCCGAGCTCGGCGAGCACGAACAGCGGCCCCACCAGCAGCCCGATCAGGTCGTCGACGAAGGCCGGCTTGCGCCCCTCGTAGTAGTGGCCGACGAACTGGATCACCCAGCCCACGACGAACAGGCCGAGGCCCAGCGCCAGCCAGGGCGCGGTCGGGCCGGTCGCCAGCGCCGCGCCGAGCCACAGGCAGGCGCCCAGCACCGCCAGCATGCAGAGGCCGTAGCGCAGGTCCAGGCGCAGATAGAAGACCGCCGCCGCCAGCGCCGCGGGCAGCGCCGGGCTCAGCCAGAGGTCGCCGAGCGCGAGGCCCTGGCGTGACAGCAGCACGGTCACCGCCAGCAGGATCAGCGGGATGCCGAAGAAATGGGTCAGCAGGTTGCGCGGGTCGCGGTGGTAGGCCGCGTACTGCGCCAGGTGGTCGATCAGGGTCTTCATGGCGGCTCCTGTAGGCGGACCGGGGCGACACCCGCGGGTCTACTCGAAGATTAGCGGCTGCCGGCCGCCCGTGCCGGCGCGCCCTCGGCCGGCTCGGGGCGGTAGCCCAGGCGCAGCCCGCCCCAGTGCCGGCCCTGAACCAGGATCGGTACCGAGAGGTCGTGCATCAGCTCGCCGGTGTCGCGGCTGTAGGTCTGTAGCAGCAGCGGGCGGTCGTGGTTGCCGCAACGCGCGCCGGTGCGGTCGTTGAACAGGCGCTTGCTGCGGCTCCTGACCCGGTCGATCTCCGGCTTGCCGGTGGGTGGCGCGCTGAAGGCGCGATTGTGCGTCGGCACGTAGCCCTCCGGGGTGGTGGCGATGGCGTAGACCAGGCCGTCGTGGCGGGCCAGCAGCGGCTCCTGGAGGGCCGGCAGGACCTCATCGGCATAGTGGTCGAAGCGGGTGTGGTAGCGCACCGGGTCGGTGCCGGGCTCGGGCCGGTAGTCGCGGTCGAACAGGTCGGCGATGGCGATGCGCCCGGCGGCGAGGTCCGCCTCGAAACGCGCGGCGATCGCGGCAGCGCCTTCACGGGCCAGGTCGTACACGCGCTGGTGATAGTCGTCCAGCTGCACCTCGGCCAGTTGCTCGCTGACCACCTCGGCCTGCTCCACCAGCCGCTCGGCGGCCTCGCCAACCTGGCGGGTCTGCGCGCCGCTGTCGTTGACGTCGGCGCGCAGCTGGTCGATGGCGGTGAACAGCTCGGCCAGCCGCTCGTGGGTGCTCTCGGTGCCGGCGGCGATCTGCGCCACCTGCGCCTCGACGTCGCCGGCCAGCCCGGCGATGCCGGTCAGCTGGTGGCCGGTCTCAACGATCTGCCCGACGGCGGCGTCCAGTTCGCCAGCCTGCTGGAGGATATGGGCGACCACCGCTTCGCTCTGCTGGCGGATGTCGGCGATCATCCGCGCGACTTCGCCGGTAGCGCTGGCGGTGCGCCCGGCGAGCCCGCGCACCTCGTCGGCGACCACCGCGAAACCGCGGCCCACCTCGCCGGCGCGGGCGGCCTCGATGGCGGCATTGAGCGCCAGCAGGTTGGTCTGGCTGGCGATCGACTGGATGACGTCGGTGATCTGGCGGATTTCCTCGGTGCGCGCCGCCAGGCCGTCGATCAGGCCGCGGCTGGCCTCGGTCTGCGCGCCGAGTTGCTGCATGCGCTCGATCGCGCGTTGCAGCTCGGCCTGCCCGGCTTCGCTGGAGCGCCGCACCGCGGCGGCGGCCTGCAACGCCGCGGCCGCGCGCTCGGCGCTCTGCCGCTCGGTGCCGGTGATGGCGTCGGCACCACGGGCGATCTCCTCGACCGCCGCCAGCTGCGAAGCCAGCCGGTTGCCGACGCGATCGACACCGTAGGCGACCTGCGCCGCGGCCAGCGCGTTGTGACAGGTGTGCCGGGACAGGCGCTGGCTCAGGTCACCGAAGGCCGCGGCGCCGTCGTCCGGCGGCGAAGCCTGCGCGCCGGAGCGCCAGGGCCCGAGCCAGGGCCAGAGGGCGAGCACCATCAACGACAGCGCACCGAGCCAGAAGGGCACGTCCATCTCCCCGTAGAACAGGAGCAGACCGGTGAGGCCGATCGCATGCAGGGTGCAGGCGGCACGGTGGCGAGTGAAGGCTGGGCGCATGGCGGGCCTCGCTTGTTGTTGTTTGCTCGCATTCTGCGGCGCCCCCGCGACGGCCGACAAGGCCGCCTTTCGGCGTAGTCCTGAGGACGGGATTGCCCAAGGGGTTATCGGCGAGCCTGACACACGGCTTGAGCGGCGCGTGCGACCGTCCGCCGGTCAGAGACGCCAAAAGCACCGGGGAAAATGCCGAACGGCGGTGGTCGGGTGCAGTCGCAATCAGTGAGAGCCACAGATAAAGGAGACCGTCATGCTGAAATTTCTCGGCAGCACCATCGGCATCATCTTTCTCATCGGCCTGCTGGTCGTGATCGGGTTGTTCGCCCTGATCTTCTGATCCCCCTCCACTGGGTACCGGCCTGCGCCGGTACGACGGGGATCGGGGGACCGGTGTCTGCCGGCACTGGCATGGACCGGGGCGTCTGCGCCGGTACGCGGAATTCCGGCCTCTCACCCCACCGTCGCCCCGGCGAAGGCCGGGGCCCAGAGGGGCTGCCCCTGCCCCTCGAGTCCCAGCCGGGGCCAGGTGCGCGTTCAGTGCCGCCCGGCATCCGGTGTGTCCAACGGCACCGCCAGCTGCACGCGACGGCGCAGCCAGGGGCTCGGCCGGTAGCGCGGTTCCCCGCCGTAGCAGGCCTGCATGCCTTGGAGGATGTCGAGGATGTTCAGCGGCCCGTAGTGCTGGGCGAAGGCCAGCGGCCCCTTCGGGTAGCCCAGCGCCAGTTCGATGGCACGGTCGAGTGTGGTCGGCGCGGCGATGCCCTTCTGCAGGATCTCGCAGCCGAGGTTGACGATGCTCGCCACCACCCGCTGACTGACGAAACCCGGGGAGTCGTTGATCACCTCCACCGGCACGCCATCGGCGGCGAAGGCCTGGCAGGCCTGGGCTTCCAGCGCCGGCTCGAGGGCCGGCTGGCGCATCAGCACGCGGCGCTTGTCGAAGTCGCTGAACAGGTCGTAGGCCAGCGTGCGGTCGGCCGGCAGCGCCAGCCGCTCGATGGCCTGGCTGGCGTCCTCGCCGAACGGCGTGATGATGCAGATCGCCCGGTCGGAAGGCTCGTCGCCCTCCTCCAGCACCGCCCCGCAGCGGTCGAGCACCGCGCGCAGGCGTGCGCGCAATTGCGGGTCGATGTTGCCCAGCCAGAACGGCCGCTCGATGGTGCCCTGCGGCACCGCCGGCTCGAGGCTGCGGAGCTGCTGGCCGTTCTCGTAGCGGTAGTAGCCCTGCCCGCTCTTGCGCCCGAGCAGGCCGGCGGCCACACGCTGCGCGGCGAGGTAGGAGGGGGTGTAGCGCGGGTCGTAGTAGAACTGGTCGTGCACCGACTCCATCACCGCGTGGGAGATGTCCAGGCCGGTCAGGTCGAACAGTTCGAAGGGGCCCATCTTGAAGCCGGGGCCGTCGCGCAGGATGCGGTCGACCTGTTCCGGCGTGGCGATGCCCTCGCTGACGATGCGCTGGGCCTCGGTGCCGTAGGCACGGCCGGCATGGTTGACGAGGAACCCGGGGGTGTCCGGGGTGGTCGCCGGGAAGTGCCCGGCGTGCTCGGCCAGGGTCACCAGGCGTTCGATCACCGAGGGGTCGGTGCGTTCGCCGCGCACCACTTCCACCAGCTTCATCAGCGGCACCGGGTTGAAGAAGTGGAAGCCGGCCACCCGCTCCGGGCGCCGGCAGGCGCTGGCGATCTGGGTCACCGACAGCGACGAGGTATTGGTGGCGAGCACCGTGTCCTCGCCGACCAGCCCTTCGAGCTCGACGAACAGCGCCTGCTTGACCTCGAGTCTCTCCACGACCGCCTCGATCAGCAGGTCGCAGTCGGCGAGCTCCTTCAGCTCGGCGGCCGGCTGCATGCGCGCCACCGTCTGCTCCAGCGCCGCGGGCGTCAGCCGGCCCTTGGCGACGCTGCGCTGGAGCAGGTCGCGGTTGAACTTCAGGGCCTCGGCGACCGCTTCGCCACGCGTGTCGTAGAGCCAGACCTGCTGGCCCGCGGTGGCGAACAGCTGGGCGATGCCGCGCCCCATGGCGCCGGCGCCGATGATGCCGATCCGGGAAAACATGAGAGCCTCCTCGCTGCCATTGTTATATTCCGCATAGCGGAACATTATTTCGAGAATTGACCGAAAGCCTAAAGGCTGCCAGTCTCCTGTGCAAGCTGCCGCCTACATAACAAATCCAATGTCCGACCACGCCGCCACGCCCGTTGCTCTGCGAATCGTGCAGACCGCTGCCGGCCGCTGCGTGCCCGATCTGCAGGCTCGCCAGGCGCTCGCGCGCCCCCTGCGGCCACCGGCTCCGGACAACGCTAGCAACCCCGAGGCGCCCCGGTTCGACGGGCCGATGGACTGCGCGACCGCGGGCTCCCCTGTCGCCGCGCGGCGGACCTGACGTGCTCGCCCTGCTGCCCCTGGCGCTGGTGCTCGAACTGCTCGGGCTGGTCACCCACGTGCAGGGCCTGAGCGTCGCCAGCGGCGGCCTGCTCGCCCTCTTCTTCCTGCGCCACTGGCGCTCGCTGATGCCCTACCCGCGGCGCCTCGGGTTGGTCACCCTGGCGGTACTGGCGGCCTGGCTGCTCGGCGGCGACGCAACCTGGAGCGAGGCCCGGCGCATGCTCGGTTCGGCGGCCTACTACGGCGCCTTCATCGGCGCGCTGGGGCTGATGCAGTGCCTGGTCAAGCGCCTCGACCAGCTCGGCGAGCTGCACCGTCTGCTGCTGGCCGGCCCGCGACGCCTGCTGTATCCCGGCTACCTGCTGAGCAGCTTCGCAATCAGCTCGATCCTCAGCTTCGGCATGCTCAACCTCATCTGCGGCTCGCTCGACAGCCACCTCAAGCGTCGACCCTACACCGCCACCCAACGTCGCGAAGGCCAGCGCGGGGTGCTGGTGACGGCACTGCGCGGCTTCGCCCTGGTGCCGCTGCTGGCACCCACCAGCGTGACGGTGGCGATCCTCACCCGCGAGCTGCCGGATCTGGGCTGGATCGAACTGTTGCCCTACGGCGCGCTGGCCGCGCTGGTGCTCCTGGTATTCGGCTGGGTGGCGGAGAACCCGCGCCTGCAGCAACTGCGCAGCGATGTAGAGGCGCGCACCACGGAGCACGCCGACGGCGTGCCGCCACGCTTCGCCGGCCTGCTGCTCGGCAGCCTCGCCGGCATCCTGCTGATCGCCGCCACGGCCGCGCTGACCTGGCTGTCGGCGACCCAGGCGGCAATGGTCCTGGTGCCGCTGGTGGTGGCGGTCTACCTGTGGCGACAGGGGCTGACGTTCGACGGTGTGGCCGGCGAACTCACCGACACCCTGGCCGGCATGCGCAACGAGATCTTCATCTTCGCCGCCTCCGGCATGCTCGGCGGGCTGGTCGCCCAACTGGTGCCGGTGCAGGGCCTGACCGAACAGTTCGACGGCACGCCGCTGGCGCTGTTCCTGCTCAGCAGCGCCGCCCTGCTCGGCATCGTCGCCCTGGCGCTGCTGGGCGTCGCGCCGATCATCTCGATGAACCTCTGCGCGGCGCTGCTGGCTCAGCTGGCGCTGCACGGCATCCCCATCATGCAGCCGGCCGTGGCGCTGCTGACCGGGTTCTCGCTGGCCATGCTGCTGTCCCCCTATGGCCCTTCGGCGCTGCTGCTGGCGCGCCATGCGCAGATCTCGCCCTGGCGCATCGCCTTCCACTGGAACGGCCGCTTCGTGCTTTGCGCGCTGCCCCTGTTGCTGGCGCTGCCCCTGCTCGCCTGAACGGTAGTTGACAGCCAGACTTTTGCCGCGACTGTAAAGCCCTGCATTTAGCGCCATTTATTAATGGGCCAGCATGACGCCAGACAATTTCCGCTTCGTTTAAATACGCACGCACTGCGACCTGCGCGCTAATTCGCCGTTTATCCTGAAATCACTTTCATATCAGAGTGATAGATACCACTCGTCAGGATACCGAGCCGCCCCTGAAATAGGTTGAACTCCCAGCCACGCCCGCCTTCCATACCCTACGACCGCTGCATTTACTGAAGGCCAGAACGTTCTGACCGGCAATTAAGAGGAGAGACGAAATGGCTGACAAACAGAAAGGCAACATGAGTGTTAGCGAAGCCGGCCGAAAGGGCGGCGAAACAACTTCCGCAACCCATGGCCGTGAGTTTTATGAAGAAATCGGGCAAAAGGGTGGCGAAAAAGGTGGCCAGCGCGTCCGCGAACTGGTTGACGAAGGCAAGAAGTCCGAAGGCAAGTAATCGACTTCTTGAATTACCCAACCAACAGCGACGGGAGAACCGAAATGGCTGACAAACAGAAAGGCAACATGAGCGTAGGCGAAGCCGGCAAGAAAGGCGGCGAAACCCGCAAGCAGGAACTGGGGCACGAGGGCTACCAGGAGCTCGGCCAGAAAGGCGGGCAACGCGTCCGCGAACTGGTCGAGGAAGGCAAGAAGACCCAGGGCAAGTCCTGACAGTGCCCCCACCACGCGGCACCGCGCCGATTGGCGCTGCCGCCCTGGTAAACCAGCAGGAGTACAGAACATGGCACAGAACAAAGGCGACATGAGCGTACGCGAGGCCGGCCAGAAGGGCGGTGAAACCCGCAAAGAGCAGCTCGGGCCGGAAGGCTATTCCGAGATCGGCAAGAAAGGCGGCGAAACTCGCAAGCAGGAACTGGGGCACGAAGGCTACCAGGAACTCGGCCAAAAAGGTGGGCAGCGTGTTCGCGAACTGGTCGAGGAAGGCAAGAAAACCGAAGGTAAATGAGGTGAGTAATGGCTGACCGAGACAAGAAACAATCCGGCATGAGCGTTAACGAAGCGGGCCATAAAGGTGGCCAGCGCGTCAAGGAGCTTGTCGAAGAAGGCAAGCAGACCGAACGGTCGACTTCCAGCAGTAGCCGCCGGAACGAACAGAAGCGCTGAACAACTAGCCAAGTTGGCATTTGCAACTTATTAAGTTTGTCCACCAACCGCAAGCGAGGTGAAAACATGGCTGATTCAAAAGGCAAGATGAGTGTAAGCGAAGCTGGCAAGAAAGGTGGCCAAGCCACCTCTTCCACCCACGACCGCGAGTTCTATCAAGAGATCGGTCAAAAGGGCGGAGAAGCCGGCGGCCAGAAAGGTGGCCAGCGCACTCGCGAACTTATCAATGAAGGCAAGAAGTCCGAAGGCAATAGCTGATTCATAGCGAACCTCGACTTCCGTTATTTCCATTGAAGCAGGAGAAACAACCATGGCTGATAAAGACAAAGGCAGCATGTCGGTAAGCGAAGCCGGACAGAAAGGCGGCGAAATCCGTAAAGAGCAGCTCGGCCCGGAAGGTTATTCCGAGATCGGCAAGAAAGGCGGTGAAACCCGCAAAGAGCAGCTCGGCACCGAAGGCTATTCCGAAATGGGCCAGAAAGGCGGCGAGACCCGCAAAGAGCAGCTCGGTCCGGAAGGCTATTCCGAAATGGGCAAGATGGGCGGGGAAGCGCGTAAAGAGCAGCTCGGCCCGGAAGGCTATTCGGAACTCGGCCAGAAGGGCGGCCAGCGCGTTCGCGAACTGGTCGAAGAGGGCAAGAAGACCGAAGGCAAGTAATGACTGCTTCGTGAGCAGGCCCTCGGCCTGAACGGCCCGGCGGGAGTTTTCTCGCCGGGCCTTTTATCGATCGTCTCGGAGGAACCATCATGGCACGTGGCATGGGCGGGCATTCCCCGTCGAACATCGCGCATCATCTGAAGGGCATCGATTTCCCGGCATCCAAGGACGACCTCATCCAGCAGGCCAAGAACAACGGCGCGGATTCGGAGGTCCTGGAATCGATCAAGAACATGCCCGACGACGAATACACCGACATGGCCGGCATCATGCAAGGCTACGGCGATTCGCACTGATCCCTCGAATGCCGGGCGCCAGGCGCCCGGCTCGCCTTCGAACGAACGCTCCTTTCACCCCCTCGTATTCCGCATTGCGAAATCAGTTATCGCAATACGCGGATTCGCTGGCTACAATCGACAAAACGCACAGGCGCCGCCAGCCAGCAGGCCGGCGATCTGCTATGGTGCGCCGCCGAACCACCATCCTTGCGACATCCATCATGAGCGCCGAACTCGAAGACAGCAGCAACCCCAAGGACCGGAAGTTCGTCGAGGCCCTCGCCCGGGGGCTGGACGTGCTGCGTGCCTTCACCCACGGCTCGGTGGTCATGGGCAACCAGGACATCGCCCGCATCACCGGTTTGCCCAAGCCGACCGTCTCGCGCATGACCTACACGCTGACCAAGCTCGGCTACCTCAGCTACTCGCAGCAGCTGGAGAAGTACCAGCTCGACTCCGGCGTGCTCGCCCTCGGCTACGCCTACGTCTCCAACCTGCGCGTGCGCCAGCTGGCCAAGCCGTACATGGACGAGTTCGCCCGCCGCACCAACACCAGCGTGGGCCTGACCTGCCGCGACCGGCTGTCGATGATCTACGTCGAGAACTGCCGCCCCGCCGAACTCACCAGCCTGCGCATGGACGCCGGCGTGCGCCTGCCGCTGGCGACCACCGCCGCCGGCCGCGCCTACCTGGCCGCTACCCCGGAAAAGGAACGCGAGCACCTGATGGCGCTGCTCGCCGACAAGTACGAGGACGGCTGGGAGGCGATGAAGGCCTCGCTGGAAGTCTCCTTCGAGGAATTCGAGCGCACCGGCTTCTGCCTCTCGCTCGGCGAGTGGGACCGCAACGTGATGGCCGCCGGCGTGCCGCTGCACCTGTCCGACGGCAGCATCATGGCGCTGACCTGCGGCGCACCCTCCTTCCAGCTCGACGCCGAGACCCTCAAGGGCTCGCTGGCCCACCAGCTGGAAATGCTCGCGCGCGACATCGAAAGCCTCGGCGTCTGATCGCCCTCCGAGCTGAGCGTCGCCTTCGCGTTCGTTGCCAGACCCTGCCCCGTGCAAGCCCCTGGGCCCCGGCCTGAGCCGGGGCGACGGTCATGGTGTCAGCCTTGTACCTAGGTGGATCCTGTTGCCCACCGTGTCGGGCCAAGGCACGGACATCGGCAAGGCACCCCAAACACCGTCGTACCGGCGCAGGCCGGTACCCAGGGGGGCAACGCCCGGGCGTCGGTTCCAGGCCCACGCCCTGCTGCTAGCCCTCTGAACGCCGCGCCGGGGTGACGGAGCAGTGAGACCGTAAGGTGAGCTGAGGCACACCGTGCCGAAGCCAAACACACCACCGGTTCGCGCCTGATACCGCGCCCGTTGGGCTTCGCCACCATCAACCCGAGCTACGCACCGGCGATCGGTGCAGGGTCAATGCTGGCGCACGCTGTCCCAGGCGATCTGCGCCAGCAGGTCGCGGTACTCGGCCAGCGCCGTCTTGCTGCGGCCGGCCAGCCAGTTGCGCGCCATGTCCTGCGCCGGTCCGATCACCACCGAGACGAAACATTCCTTCGGCAGCGGCTTGAACGCGCCGGCGTCGCGGTGCCGACGCAGGATGCCGGCGATGCGCCGGCCATGCTCGCGGTTGAACTCGCGCAGCTGTTCGCCCATTTCCCCCGCCTCGACCCGCCCGCGGTTGTGCAGGATGAAGCGCGCCCAGTCCGGGTTGGCCACCACCCAGTCGATGTAGCCGCTGACGAACAGCTTCACGCAGGCCTCCGGCTCGAGCGTCTCGATCAGCCCGGCTTCCAGCCGCGCCGCGTATTCGCCGATGCCCTCCAGGTAGAGCACGCCGATGATCCGCTCGCGATTGCCGAAATGATGGTAGAGGCTGCCGATGCTGGCGCCGGAACGGTCGCGAATCATCTCGATGGTGGTGGCTTCCACGCCTTGCTCGGTGAAGCAGGCGAGCGCCGCCTGGAGGATCTGCTGCTTGCGGGCACTACGCGCCATGCGGGCTCCTGATCAGACTAGAATATTTTTCTAGAATTTCATTCTGGTCCTCCTATACTGCCCCGATCGCAGTCGCGGATGAAGCCGGAGAACAACAGCATGGCGACGATACAGCCCCAGGCGCGCACGATCGACAACGGCAACGGCCAGAGCCTGGCCAGCCACTGGTATCACCCCGCCGGGCGCCTGCATGGCGCCGTGCTTCTCGCCCCGGCGATGGGCGTGGAGCAGCGCTTCTACGCCGGTTTCGCCGGCTGGCTCGCCGGGCAGGGCTATCTGACGGTCACCTTCGACTACGCCGGCATGGGCCTGTCGCGGCGCGGGCCGCTGCGGCAGCTGGAGGTGGACATCTTCGACTGGGCGCGGCACGACTGCAGCGCCATGCTCGCCAGCCTCGCGCAAGCCGCCGGCGACGCCCCGCTGTACTGGATCGGCCACAGCCTGGGCGGTCAGATCGTGCCGCTGGTGCGCGGCCACGAGCGCCTCGCCCGGATCGTCACCGTGGCCGTGGGCAGCGGCTACTGGCGCGAGAACAGCCCGCAGATCCGGCGCCAGGCCTGGCTGCTCTGGCACGGCCTGGCGCCGCTGCTGACGGCGATCGCCGGCTACTTCCCCGGCAGCCGCATCGGTGCGGTCGGCGACCTGCCGCGCGGCGTCATCCGCCAGTGGCGGCGCTGGTGCCTGGACCCGGAGTATCTGGTCGGCGCCGAAGGCGAGCCGGTGCGCCAGGCCTTCGCCAGCGTGCGCACGCCGGTCACCTCGCTGTCGTTCAGCGACGACGAGATGATGTCGGCGCGCAACACCGAGTCCCTGCACGGCTTCTACTGCGGCGCGCCGCTGCGCAGCCGGCGCATCGCGCCGCAGGATCTGGGCGTGGCGCGCATCGGTCATTTCGGTTTCTTCCGCCAGGCGTTCGCCGACAGCCTGTGGGCCGGCTATCTGCTGCCGGAGCTGCGCCGCGGCGATGCCGGGCAGGCGGCGGCCGAGCCCGGCGATGCGCAACTGGCGCCAGGCCTGCACTGAACGTCGCCCCGGCGAAGGCCGGGGCCCAGGTGGCCTGCACCGGGGCTGGCCTGCAGCCACGCACGATCGCGACGCTTGGGCGTCGCCCCGCTGGGCACCGGCCTGCGCCGGTACGACGGGAGTCTGGGATTGTGGCAGTGTCGCCGCTGGTGGGCTGAAGCCCACCCTACCTGCTGCCCGCCCACGCTCCGCTCACCGAGATCGAACAAGGCCGGCGTCCGGGCATGAAAAAACCGGGCGCCGGGCCCGGTTTCTCTTAACGCTGGGAACGCCTCAGGCCACCTGCAGCAGCCTGGAGAATGCCTTGACGTGATGATCCTCGTCGCCAAACTCGTGGCCGATCATCACCAGGCGCTTGGCGTGGTGGGCCAGGTTGTATTCCCAGGTCATGCCGATGCCACCGTGCAGCTGGATGGCTTCCTCGGCGATCTTGCGGCCGGCGCGGGCGCAGACGTACTTGGCGGCGGCGAGCACGCGGCGGCGGTCGTCGTTGTCCTCGCCGTCGGCAAAGGTCGCGGCGAGGATCGCCATGCTGGTGGCCTGCTCCAGCTCGGTCTGCATGTCCACCATGCGGTGCTGCAGGACCTGGAACTTGCCGATCGGCACGCCGAACTGCTTGCGCGTCTTCAGGTAGTCCAGCGTCAGCTTGCAGGCCTCCTGCATGCTGCCCAGCGCCTCGGCGCACTGCGCGGCGATGGCCCGGCCCTGCTGATACTGCAGCGCGGCGAAGACGCTGCCCGGCTCGCCGAGTACCGCGTCGGCAGCGACCTTTACCCCGTCGAGGAACAGCTCGCAGCCCATGCGCCCGTCGATGGTCGGGTACGCCCGGCGGCTGACGCCCTCGGCATTCGGGTCGACCAGGAACAGGCCGATGCCCTGCTCGTCGAAGCGACGGCCGCCGACCCGTGCGGAGACGATGAGCTTGCCGGCGCTGTGCCCGCCGATGACCACCGCCTTGCGCCCTGACAGCCGGTAGCCGTCGCCGGCCGCCTCGGCGCGGGTCTGCACGTCATTGAGCTGGTAGTGGCTCTGCAGCTCCTCGAAGGCCACCGCCAGCTGCAGCGCGGCCGAGGCCACCTGCGGCAGCAGGTCCTGCTTCTGCGCGTCGCTGCCGAGCTGGGCGACCAGCCCGCCGCCGAACACCACCGAGTGCAGGTAGGGCTCGAGCGTCAGGCCGCGGCCCAGTTCGGTCATCACCAGCATGGTTTCCACGCCGCTGCCGCCGAAGCCGCCGAACTCCTCGGCGAAGGGCACGGCGGTCAGGCCCAGCTCGCCGAGCTGGTTCCAGAACTCGACGGAGAAGCCCTGCTCGCTCTCGCGGTATTTCTCGCGCTGCTCGAACGGATAGGCGTCACGCACCAGGCGCGCCGCGGTGTCCTGCAGCATCTGCTGTTCTTCGGTCAGTCTGAAGTCCATGGCGGTGCCTCCTTACAGCTCGAGAATCATCTTCGAGACGATGTTCTTCTGGATTTCGTTGGAGCCGCCGAAGATCGACAGCTTGCGCATGTTGAAGTAGTGGCCGGCCAGCGACGGGCTGTAGTCGGCATGCAGCGGCTCGCCCTGGTAGTCGAGCTCAAGCTCCTCCTCGAGGAACGGCAGCGCGTAGGGGCCGATCACCTTGCGCAGCAGGTTCGTGATCGCCTGGCGGATCTCGGTGCCCTTGACCTTGAGGATCGACGACTCGGCGCCGGGGACGCCGCCTTCCTTCGCCGCGGCGAGGATGCGCAGGGTGCTCATCTCGATGGCCATCAGCTGCATCTCCACTTCCGCGACCTGGGCGCGGAACAGCGGGTCCTCCAGCATCGGCTGGCCGCCGGCGGTTTCCTTCATGGCGATGCGCTTGAGGTGCGCCAGCGCCGCCTTGGAGGCGCCGATACCGGCCAGGCCGGTGCGCTCGTGGGTCAGCAGGTACTTGGCGCAGGTCCAGCCCTTGTTCTCCTCGCCGACCAGGTTCTCCACCGGCACCCTGACGTTGTCGAAGAACACCTCGTTGACCTCGTGGTCGCCGTCGAGGGTGATGATCGGGCGTACGCTGATGCCGGGGCTGGTCATGTCGATCAGCAGGAAGCTGATGCCGCGCTGCTGCTGGGCTTCCGGGTCGGTGCGCACCAGGCAGAAGATCATGTTGGCGTGCTGGCCGAGGGTGGTCCAGGTCTTCTGGCCATTGACGATGTAGTGGTCGCCGTCGCGCACGGCGCGGGTCTTGAGGCTCGCGAGATCCGAGCCGGCGCCCGGCTCGGAATAGCCCTGGCACCACCAGTCCTCGCCCGAGAGGATGCGCGGCAGGTAGTGGTCCTTCTGCGCCTGGGTGCCGAACTTGATGATCACCGGGGCCACCATGTTGACCCCGAACGGGATGGTGCGCGGCGCGCCGAAGGCGGCGCACTCCTCGTCGAAGATGTGCTTTTCCACCGGACCCCAGGTAGTGCCGCCCAGCTCCACCGGCCAACCGGGCGCGTACCAGCCCTTCTTCGACAGGATCTGCTGCCAGCGCTGGTGATCTTCCTTGCTCAGGTGCTTGCCGAGCTTGACCTTGGCGGCGATGTCCTGCGGCAGTTCGCTGGACAGGAAGGCGCGAACCTCGTCTCGGAAGGCGAGCTCTTCGGCCGTGTAATTGACGTTCATGAATGCATCCTCTGTACGTTCAGCAGTGGTGGCAGCGGCTCACTGGCCGGGCTGCCAGTCCGAGAACCTGCGCCCTTCGGCAGCGAGTCTTTCCAGCAGCGGCGCCGGCTTCCACCAGTCGCCGCAACGCGCGTGCAGTTCCTTGACCTTCGCCAGCACGGTGTCGAGCCCGACGCTGTCGGCGTAGAACATCGGCCCGCCGCGAAACGCCGGGAAGCCATAGCCGTTGAGGTAGATCACGTCGATGTCGCTCGAGCGCTGGGCGATGCCTTCCTCGAGGATCTTCGCGCCCTCGTTCACCAGCGCGTAGATCGTCCGCTCGATGATGTACGCCTCGTCCAGCGTGCGGCGCTCGACGCCCTTCTCGCGCGAGGCGGCTTCGAGCATCGGCGCCAGGTCCGGGTTCTCCAGCGGCGTGCGGTTGCCCGGTTCGTAGCGGTAGTAGCCGGCGCCGGTCTTCTGCCCGAGCATGCCGGCCTCGCAGAGCCTGTCGGAGACGGTGGGGAAGTCGCGGTCCGGCGGCAGGGTCGCGCGCTGGCGCTTGCGGATCGCCTGGCCGATGTCCAGCCCGGAGAGATCGCGCATGGCGAACGGGCCCATGGCCATGCCGAAGTTGCGCAGCGCGCCGTCGACCTGCTGCGGCGTGGCGCCCTCCTCCAGCAGGAACTCCGCCTCGCGGCCGTACTGGAAGATCATCCGGTTGCCGACGAAGCCGTCGCAGACGCCGACCACCACCGAGACCTTCTTCAGCTTCTTGCCAATGGCCATGGCGGTGGCCAGCACCTCGTGACTGGTCTTCTCGCCGCGCACCACTTCCAGCAGGCGCATGACGTTGGCCGGGCTGAAGAAGTGCAGGCCGACCACGTCCTCGGGGCGCCTGGTGAAGGCGGCGATCTGGTTGACGTCCAGCGACGAGGTGTTGCTCGCCAGGATCGCGCCGGGCCTGCAGACCGCGTCGAGCTTCTCGAACACCTGCTGCTTGACACCCATGTCCTCGAACACCGCCTCGATGACCAGATCGACCTCGGCCAGCGTGGCGTAGTCGGTCACGCCCTCGACCAGCTTGAGGCGCTTCTCCATGGCCTCCTCGCTCAGGCTGCCGCGCTTGACGCTGGCGCCATAGGTGTCGCGGGCGCGCTGCAGGGCGCGGCCGAGCGCCGCGTCGTCGATTTCCAGCAGCTTGACCGGCAGCCCGGCGTTGGCGAAGCACAGGGCGATGCCGACGCCCATGGTGCCGCCGCCGATCACCGCGGCCGACCTGATCTCGCGCGGTTTCGCGTCGGCCGGCAGGTCGGCGATCTTGCTCGCCTGGCGCTCGGCAAAGAAGCTGTGCACCAGCGCCGCGCGCTGCGGCGACTGCAGGCATTCGGCGAACAGCTCGCGCTCGCGCCTGAGGCCCTCGGCCAGCGGCAGCCTGGTTGCGGCCTCGACGGCAGCGATACAACGCAGCGGCGAGAACAGCCCGCGCATGCGCTTGGCCACCTCGGCGTGCCTGGCGGCGATCAGCGCCTCGTTGTCGGCGCCCTCCAGGCCGCGGGTCTGCTCGCCGGTGCGACGCGGCGCGCGGCCTTCCTCGACCATGCGGTGGGCGTAGGCCAGGCCGGCCTCGACCAGATCACCCTCGAACAGCTCGTCGACGATGTGGTGCTCGACCGCCTCGGCCGCGCCGATCGGCTGGCCGCTGACGATCATGTCCAGCGCCTTGGCCACCCCGGCCAGGCGCGGCAGGCGCTGGGTGCCGCCGGCGCCCGGCAGCAGGCCGAGCTTCACTTCCGGCAGGCCGACCTTGGCGTCGCCCCGGGCGATCCGGTAGTGGCAGCCGAGTGCCACTTCCAGCCCGCCGCCGAGCGCGGTGCCGTGGATCACCGCGACGCTGGGCTTGCTCGCCCCTTCGATGAACGCGATCACGTCCGGCAGGCTCGGCGCCTGCGGCGGCTTGCCGAACTCCTTGATGTCCGCCCCGGCGATGAAGGTGTTGCCCTCGCAGACCAGCGCGACGGCGCGCACCTCGGCGTCGGCCTCGGCGGCCCGGAAGGCCTCCAGCAGGCCCTGGCGTACCGCGACGCCTAGCGCATTGACCGGTGGGTTGTTGACCGTGATGAGGGCGATCGCGCCCCGGCGTTCGAGCCGAACGACGTCGGACATGGCAGCCTCCGCTTCTAGGGGATCATTAATTGGATTTATTTTCACGAAACCATGTTTCGCACAGCAGAATAATAGAGCCATTTCTATCTGTCGAGGGGCCGAAACACGCACGGCGGCCTCGCCGATCAAATGAACAGCTTAGGACGACAGGAAGGAAAAACCGGCGCTCAGGAGCTGTGCGCCGCGCACCAGACCGTAGGGGCGCGCACCTTTGACGGCAGCGAGGGCCAGGTCAGCTGCGGGCGGGTATCAGCGGCGCATCGTCGAGCAGCGCGAGGTCCAGGCGCAGCAGGCGCACGGCGCGCTCGTCCGCCAGGCTCGCCGGGGCCTGCCCCTCGGGCAGCTCGACCAGCTGGCGGGTCAGGTTGAGCAGCAGCGCCTCGCGCGAGAACACCCCGGCGCCCAGCGCATAGTAGGCGGCGATGAGCTGCCGCAGCCCGAGCGGCAGGCGCCACTGGGCACGCAGCGCCGAGCCGAAGCCGGCGGCGTGCTCGGCCAGCAGCCGTTCGAGGGTCGGCTCGTCCAGCTCGCCGCCGGCGTCGAGCCAGTCCTGCAGCACGCGCAGCAGGGCCAGTTCGCCGATGTTCTGCAGCAGCCCGGCGGTGTAGCAGCTCTCGCCGTCGAGCCCGAGCCGCTGGGCCAGCCACAGCGCCAGCTCGGCGGCCCGCTGCGCCTGCCCGGTGGCGGCCCGGGCCTGGCGCAGCAGGCGTTCGTCGGCCAGCCGCGCGTTGCGCTGGATGGCCAGCGACAGCACCAGGTTCAGCGCTCGCTTGACGCCCAGTCGCGGCAGCGCGTGTGCCAGGCTCTGGCAGGCGGCGCCCTGGTAGTTCGCCGCGCTGTTGGCCACGCTGATCAGGCGTGCGGCGATCTGCGGCTCGCCGGCGAACGATTCCTCCAGCTCGCCGAGGTCGCAGCGGTCGGCACGCAGGCACTGGGCCACGGCCGCCCGAATGTCGGCCAGCAGCGGGGCACCCTGGTTGTCGGTGCGCCTGTCGTGCAGGTAGTCGCTCAGCGGCGGAACCGCCGCCTGCTCGCTGGCCTGCGGCAAGGCGCTGCGCAGGCGCCGGCCGAGCTGCTCGGCCGACAGCGGCCGGGTCAGGTAGGCGCTCAAACCGAGCGGCAGGGCCTCGCGCACGCTGGCGCTGTCGGCTTCGGCGTCTACCAGCAGGCAGCTCGCCCGCCGGGCCGGCGCGCGCCGGCGCAGCTCGCGCAGCAGGTCGAGGCCGCGCATGTCGCTCAGCGCCGCGGCGACGATCAGCAGGTCGGCCGCCTGCGTCTGCTCCCCTGCGAGAACCGAGGCCCCGTCGGCGCTGGCCTGGACGCGCGCGCCCGGCTGCAGCGCACGCACCTGCGCCTCGATCAGCTCACGGCTGGCGGGGTCGGGATGGGCGATCAGCACGAGGGGCAAGGCGGAGGGATGCACGGGGGGCTCGGAGCGAAAAGTGTGACGCAAGTCTAACAATTCACTTCCGTGCCGTTACTGACCTGCGACAAGAATGGCGCACGCCTCGGAATGCGAAACGGCATCCGCCGGGATGCCGTTTCGTCTAACGCCGCTTACAGGCCCAGGCAGAGGTACTTGATCTCGAGGTAATCCTCGATGCCGTACTTGGAGCCTTCGCGGCCGAGGCCGGACGACTTCACCCCGCCGAAGGGCGCCACCTCGGTGGAGATCAGCCCGGTGTTGATGCCGATCATCCCCGACTCGATCGCCTCGGCGACGCGGAACACCCGGCCCAGGTCACGGGCGTAGAAGTAGGCGGCCAGACCGAACTCGGTGTCGTTGGCCAGGGCGATGCCTTCGGCCTCGTCCTTGAAGCGGAACAGCGGGGCCAGCGGGCCGAAGGTCTCCTCCCTGGCCACCTTGGCGTCGTGCGGCACATTCACCATCAGCGTCGGCTCGAAGTAGCTGCCGCCCAGCTGGTGCGCCTTGCCGCCGGTGAGCAGCCGGGCGCCACGGCCGGTGGCGTCCTCGATGTGCTCCCTGACCTTGGCCGCGGCGCGGTCGTCGATCAGCGGGCCGATGTCCACGCCTTCCTCCAGGCCGTTGCCGACCTTGAGCTTCTCCACCGCCGCCTTGAACTTCTCGGCGAAGGCGTCGTACACGCCATCCTGCACGTACAGGCGGTTGACGCACACGCAGGTCTGCCCGGCGTTGCGGTACTTGGACTGCATGGCGCCCTTGACCGCCTCGTCCAGGTCGGCGTCGTCGAACACCAGGAATGGCGCGTTGCCGCCCAGTTCCAGCGAGACCTTCTTGATCCCCGGCGCGCACTGGGCCATGAGCTTGGCGCCGACCTCGGTGGAGCCGGTGAACGAAATCTTGCGCACCGTCGGGTTGCGGGTCAGTTCGTCGCCGATCTCGCCGGCCGAGCCGGTTATCACGCTGAACACGCCCCTGGGAATGCCGGCGCGCTCGGCCAGCTCGGCCAGCGCCAGCGCCGAGAACGGCGTCTGGCTGGCCGGCTTGAGTACCATGGTGCAACCGGCGGCCAGCGCCGGGCCGGCCTTGCGGGTGATCATCGCCGCCGGGAAGTTCCAGGGCGTGATCGCCGCGGTGACGCCGATCGGCTGCTTGATCACCAGGATGCGCTTGTCCTTCTGGTGCGCCGGGATGGTGTCGCCGTAGACCCGCTTGGCCTCCTCGGCGAACCACTCGATGAAGGAGGCGGCATAGGCGATCTCGCCCTTGGCCTCGGCCAGCGGCTTGCCCTGCTCCAGGGTCATCAGGCGGCCCAGGTCGTCCTGGTTCTCCATCATCAGCTCGTACCAGCGGCGCAGCTTCTGCGAGCGCTCCTTGGCAGTCAGGTCGCGCCAGGCCGGCAGCGCCCGCTCGGCGGCGTCGATGGCGCGACGGGTCTCGGCCGCGCCCATCTTCGGCACGCTGCCGAGGATCTCGTTGCTGGCGGGGTTGTTCACCTGGATCGTCTGGCCGCTGTCCGCGTCCTGCCAGGTGCCGTCGATATACGCCTGCTGGCGGAACAGCGAAGTGTCTTTGAGTTGCATGGCAGTCTCCTCGAAGCCGCAGCGTCTTGCTGCGTAAGCGCGGGGCGGCGCCCGCCAGGGAAAAGTCGCGACAGGCGTGGGAACGGCGACGACCGGAAGAGGTTCCCGGCCTGGCCTGATCGGCGAATCACTTCATCCTAGGCCCGCGCAAAAGCCAGCGGCAAGTGCATGTGCGCGGCGGTTGGCTACTCATAGACCGGCCTGATGTCGAAAAGCCGGCCATTGGCCCACCTGACGGCACGCAGGTGCCTGAAAACAAAAGCGCTCTTTGAAAGAAGCCGGTTGAGAAAGGCGCCGGCAAGTGGTCAAATAGGCGCCCTCTGTGCATCCGTAGCTCAGCTGGATAGAGTACTGCCCTCCGAAGGCAATACTCATCGAGTTGTGAAGGGTGTCAGCTAATGGTCAAATAGGCCGCCGCAACAATTACGCACCAGTAGCTCAGCTGGATAGAGTACCGCCCTCCGAAGGCGGGGGTCGTGGGTTCGAATCCCGCCTGGTGCGCCATATCTGTATGATTTAAAAGCCTTTTCCTAAGGCTCTGCCGATCCAGATCCCGGATTGGCTAATCTCTCAAAATTGATCTCCATGCGGATACTCAGATTGTGGTGAGTACTGCCCGCAGCGCTCCTTTCCGACTCATTTTCGGGCTGTGCCAATTCTGTGCCTAAACCGTGCCTCAAAGTCTGGCCCCCTATTTTGCGAGCGGGGATTTTGAGTACTAGCCTTAAAGAGCTGCAGCCACAACGCTCTGTTCTGTTAAGCAAGGTTGCATGGTTCGGCCATTTGCCCGAGAACTGCTGGCCGGCTTTAGCCGTCCCTGCTGATGCGCTGAGCGCCGCCGGCCACCCTCAGGCAGCGCCGGCAGCGAAAAACACATGATCACTCGTGGAGATATGCCCAGCGCCCCAGCAGGGTTTTCGATTCGACCTGGTCGTAATTCTGCTTTGGTAAATAAACAAGTTGGTCCCAGTTCAAACCACTACCCGCTTTGAACAGCAGGGCCCATTGATTGCCATAGAAACCTTTGAGAGCCGCCTCGCCCATTACAATCTCAAGTGGCGGCAGCCTGCCTGGGATCGCCTCGACAAAATCAGGTACAAGTTGTACCAAGCGCTCAGGTGGCTCTCCGGTTGCCTTAATGTAATGCTCTATCGCAATGACCAAAACAGCAGCTCGCTCACCCGCCCGTTCATAGCCTTCCATTCTCATTGCTGTTCCCGCCTGCAAACCGGCAAGGCCGCCGAAAAGCACACCCAGCATGATGGCCGGGAAATATTCCCGCCACTTTCGGGTCACCAGCATAACCAGCAGCGCAACAAGCACATGGATGACGGAATAAGCCACTACGAAGAAAACAACCACCTCCAGGCTGGTACGCCCCCACGGCGCATAACCAAGCAGCGGGAATCCTCCCATGACCAAGCAGGGTGCTGCAGCGATCATTGCAGCAATAGTAAATCGAGCTCCATAATTCTTCATAAAAACCTATATAAAATCCAAGAAATAAAGCAACCGCCACGTACAAAATGAAAAATATTATCCATCCAAGTCAGCAGTTGAATGCTGCATAAGCGAGCTAACGTTTTCAAGATGCTGCGCAAAGAAATCAAAGTAGCGACTACCACTTGGCAAAAGCACTACAATATTCTCTTTTGCTCTAGTTAAGCCAGTGTAAACAAGCTCCGGCCCATCCAGATCGTTAACGATCATAAAGACCGTGGGCGATTCAAAACCTTTAAAGCTATGAAGAGTCGATAACTTCATTACGCCGCTATTCAGATTGAAGCCTTGCTTACGGCTGGCGCTTAACTTGCGCAACTCCTTCTTTTCTTCAGCACGCCCAAGTCTTTTTCCGCGAACCCTCTCAACATCTTCCTTAGAAGCAAAGCTTGTAATCGTCCGCTCCTGATGACGAGCCCCAGTCCGGATTGCAAAATCGACCTCCCTCAAAACGTCTTCCTTTGACGACACAATGGTAATGTCATTCGGGTGAATGCCTTCGCGCTTCGCAATAGCGATAATGAGCTCAGCAACATCAAGCAACCTCTCAGCTGACCATGTCCCTACGGCACTCAACCCAATCCCTGGCAGAAAAGCGGTTTGCTGATAAGACTCATCCCCATCAAAAGTATATTTTTCTGAAAGGAACTGCTTCTGAAAGGCGACAGACAACTGCAATACCGGAGAATCCTGCTTATACCTGAAGCTTTTAGACAAGTGCTGCCAGCGCCCAAAAGGGGAAATAATGCTTGCCCTTTTCTCTTCATCGACAGCACGCTCATAGATATTCTGTTTCTCATCCGCAAACAGAACCATCTCACCGCCTTCGGCCAGGAAATGCTTCCTTATGATTCGTTGCCACTCAGGCTTATAGTCCTGAGCCTCGTCAATAAGGATGGTTTTGTACCTATCAGCAACATAATTATCTAAAACAGTCTCATTCGAATAATAATGCTCTTCAAGGTATGCACTGGGGTCCACCAAGCCCTCTGGAAACTTCACATCGACTCCAGCACTGCTTAGAGCAGCACTCATAAACTTGTGGTAATTGACTATATGGAAAGCCCCCCAATTGAAGTCTTCGCGAACCTCACTAATTTTGTCTCTGATGAACATGCGAAGCGTCAGGTTGAATGTAAGTATCAACACAGGCTCGCCATGTCGCCTGTGCGCATTCACCGCACGCTTCGCCAAGACTGAGGTTTTGCCCGCCCCTGCCACCCCGCATATCTTGACCCGGGCGCCTTCAACACTCTCAGATAGCCGCGCTTGTGGCTTTGTGTAGAGGATAGGCTTTCCTTCATTGGCGTAATGGAATGGGGGCTGCAGCAGGCGCATGAGCTCTGTATATACGCTCTCCTCAAATCTTGGGTTCTGCTTGCCACCTGAGAATTCAATTTTTTTCAACGAGTCTCGCGCAATGGCTAAAGATCCCACATCGCGATCAATCTGTTTTATCTTGTTGGCAAAATACAGCCGCTTCTTCTCATACTGATCATACCCGAGTTTTTTCTCACGAAACGCCTGTTGAACTTCGTCCAGTTCACTTTGCAGCTCACTTATTGCAGGCTGATAAAATGCTGCAATCTCTTTTTTTGTAGCATTGTGGAAGTACACATAAACCTTTATCAGTCCGTAAAAGGTTTCGCTGGCCATACTTTTTTCAAGCAGGCCGTTTGTGTGCACTTCAAAAAGGTTCTGCTTGTAGGAGAACGCCTGAGCAAAAGGTGACCTCAATAGAGCCTGATTTTTCGCCAAGCGCCATTGATTTTTTGCATCAACACTGTAGTAGGAAAGATCCCAATCCTTGACCTCCACAATAATAGCACCAACCCCTTTTTTGAGGATTACGACATCAGGGCGTTCACCATTGAAGCAAGGCTGAAAGTAAACCTCAGCATCCGGGTCGAAATACTCTTCCAGGTAAGCAAGTAAAAATAGCTCTCCTTCGGTTGGCGGTTGTTTGGAGAGCTTGGCCTTTTCAATTCCCGGAATGACTTTCGCCATACATGACTTTCCCTGAAATTATTTTTATAATTATCATGACTGCTTGTTCAAGCTTGCCACCAAGCTACAGCCAGGTAATTCCTCACTCACAAATATCTACCATCCACTAGGCCATTGAAACAACATCAAAGCATTTTTCCTCAATAAACTGCAGCAGCTTTTTTTGATAAATTTCCGCCCTCATTAATATTACTTCATCTGTATGGGCTTCATTATTTGAAACACCAATACCGTGACCTGTTAACACGCCACCATGTTCCGTCAGAATACAACGGTTGTGAAAAACATCGCTTTCGGCTGCTTCCCTCAGTTCAAAAACTTCAAGTTGCAGACCTCCAAGCCCCCCGTTTAAATCTTGCATAATACGATCTTTGACATGATCAGCTGCTGGGCTTCCACTGCCAGAATTCTTGCCACCACGCTTCTCTTTATAAAAAAGAATTATCTTTGGAGTTTCATCCGTAAGGCGGTTAGGATGGATAGAATTAATCATGTATCGAACAAAGCCTATAGCCTCATCCGACCAGCCAAATGGATCGATAATCACAATATACTTTGTAGATAGGCGTACCAGGTTGCCAACTACGGAAAAAAGCCCTGCATTGGTGCGCTGTATATTTAATTGGTTATAATGATTCCAGATGCTGCCTGGCAAGTACATGCTATCAGGAGTGATGTTGTTTTTTGCGCAAATAGCAGACGAAGACAAAATCACCCCGAAAGGGGCTCGATCGTCTTCGCTGACAACAGCTTCCGACCAAACGGAAGTTTTATGATCGGCCGCATCCCTAATAACGACGGATTCGGTTAACTTATTTACCATTTCTATATAACGCCGACCAGATAGTGACTGGGTATCTTGAGGACTATGCTGAAGCAAGTAGCTACGAAGTTTTGATACCTTTTTCTTTGGAAAGCTACTGACTAGTCTTGGTGTGCCCAACCCGTATTCGCGGAGAAACTCCGCATAGTCACGATCATTTGATGCCCAGGCTGCTAGAACAGTCGGCTCAAGCGCATACTCATAAATCATCACAAAAGCTCCTCCCTGCGCTCAGCAAAAAAGCCATTGGGCCAACGGCTGGTGAACTCGCCATCGCGATCAATTTCGATACGCTTGGCCTTTACCCCACCTGCCGCCGTATCGAGATAAATAATCGACACATCCTCAGGTGCGAGCGGCTTCAGGCCATCAGGCAGTTCGCCTTCTGTGCTTTCGCGAATGCGCCGCTGAATCCGCAAGATCAGATGTTCGCTATGGGTCTCGATCAGGAAGCTGCATTGGCGATTGGCCTGGGTGATCAAATCACCTATGCCCACCTGAATTCGTGGATGCACATGCAGCTCTGGCTGCTCGCAGGTCACAAGCCCCTGGCGCGCCACCACAGCCGCCACAATCAGCGGAAACAGCTGTGAAATCCCCACACCAACCTCGGAGAAGGCTACCTCGCACTGCCGCGCGTCATCCCACAACGCCCATTGATTGCGCACCTGCTCAATAACGGCACCCTTAGGGGTAGCGCTATCAGGCGCTAGCTCCTGCAGAAGCGCTTTCAGCTTCTCCATGTCTATAGGCGCTTTCTGCTCTGACGGATTGCCTTCCTCATCAGCACCGCTGAAGCTGATTTCAAGCTTATCGCCATGCGCATCGAGCATGGCGCGCAACTCGCCCAGACTGTCGTCACCACCGGAATACACCACCTTGCTCACCACCGACTTTGCACGCAGTGAGTAGCCCAGGCCGAGATGCCCCATCCACTGGTTAATCTCGGCCAGCAAGGCGGGCGCTTTGTGCTGGCGGCTGAGCGCACTAACTACGTCCCAGGCAGCCGCGCCGCTGTACCAGTCTTTCTGCTCGGGGTAAGGATTAGGCTGGCGCAAGGCATCGGGCACCATGCGCAGCGGGCCGATGCACAGACTCTGATTAAGCAGTGTCAGCAGGTTATCTAACGGAGCTACCAACACATCCGAGAGAATTTCATGCAGCCGTGTGGTGATACGCGGGTCGTCGTGTTCGACGGTTGTTTCCAATCGCTTGCCCAGCAGCGGTAAGGCGCCAGCAAAGCCTTTAAAACCCAGCTCGGCATGGGCAAAGGTCATTTCAGGCAAATGCCAGGAATCGCGGCGGCTAACCTGCTGGGTGGGACGCTGAGCGTTTAATAGCTCATGGAAGACGCTTACAAAGCCTTCGGCTTCGCGCTCCGGAGCTTCGTCCAAATCAAGTTCGGCCAGCAAAGCGGGATGTTGATAATTGAGCCAGGCCAGCACCGGCTGCTTCATCCCGGCATCGCTGGTCAGCTCAGCGATCAGCGTATCGTCCAACCACAGCTTGTAGCAGGCCACATAGGCAGTTTCGGCTGATTTAGACCAGGCGATATGCAACTCCACAGCAAAGCGTGCGGCATCGGCGGTTGGGCTGTCGACGGTGAGGCCAAGGTCCTCGTTGATGAGCTCGTACAGCTGGTTGTAGCTGGCCCCGATGCTGCCGGACTTATCGACCTGCAGCTTGATGGCAATGCGCTTATTCAGATCACCACCATTCACCAAGCTGGCAAAGCCACCGATGTGTTTTTCGCCCAGCACATCAATTCGCTGCGGGTCGCAGTGGCCTTTGGCGAGGATTTGCTGCAGATAAAACAACGCCTGCAGCACCGAGCTTTTGCCGACGCTATTCGGCCCAAACATCAAGGTTACCGGCGCAAGCGGGATAACCTGGGTGGCCTGAAAGGAGCGAAAGTTGGTGAGGGCTATTTCTGTAATGCGCATGACTTTTATGCTCTAGCTCGGCCTATAGCCGGCAAATGGCTTATTCGTAATTTTTAGGTAGTAGTGGCCCAGCCGATGCGTGAGCTCGCGCAGCGGCTGCCTGGCGGGAATGAAAGCCACCAAGGCCTGCTTTCGACTGGGCCATACAACATTCGGGATTCAAGGAACCAAAGCCAGCAAATTCTCAACGAGCTCTTTCAGCTCCGAGCGCAGCTCAGCGCTCTCTTGGTACATCGAACGCTGAAGAATTTGTTCAGCGGTCATGTGTGGCCAGAGCTTGTCGATCAGATCATCACCCTTAATACCCACCGCTTTGCCGATGATTTTCTTAGCGTCGCAGGTGTCAGTGAAATTCACCCTAACCCCGGTTCTCGCATCAATCATGTCAGGGCACAGGTAGTTTTCGATTTCCCGTTTGCGCGTCGAGTAGAAGGGGCGCCCGCGTGCTTCGACTTCCTGTTTGCGCTTTGCGATTGAAGCGACCTGCTCCGGGCTGCCGCCGATGTCGGAGTCCAGGAACACGCACCAGGGTAGCCCGAGGTCATCGGCGAGATTGAGGGTGACCCAGTGCTTCACGCTGCCACAGCCGCCAATCAGGATCGGAACGATGCCGGCATCCTCAAGACTGGACTGGAGATGCCCGCCAGCCTTCAGGGTATTGGCCGCATGGCGGAGGAAGGTGACGTCTGACTTGCCTTCAACCAGCACCACGCCCTTTGCCCGCTCCATACCCGTCTCGGGCAATACGCCAAGGCTCTCAGCCGCTTCTTTCAGCACATCGTTATCTGGCATCTTGACGAAGGGGATGCCGTTTTCGTCCTTGGTGACATAGCGGATGCCGTCGATGGGCATCAGGCCGGCCAGGGCGGGAACGTGGGTGGTGACAATGATCTGCCGGTTGGGCTGGTTGGAAAGTTCCAGCAGCGCCTTCATCAGCATCATCTGGTAGTTCGGGTGCTGGGAGGTTTCTGGCTCTTCGATGGCGTAGATGACATTACGCTGGGAGCCCACCACCGCCTTCTCCGCCTCGGCGCGGAAGAAGTTGAGCAGAATCAGGCGGCGCACGCCGCTGCCGCGCTTGTTGATCGGAATGCCATTCTCACCATCCAGAGTGAAGCTGAAACTCCACTTGGGCTTTTCCTTGAAGCGTGGGGTCAGTTCGTTGGCCAGCTCTGGAGCCATTTCCCGCAACTTGTCGAGGGTGCGGGCGGCGACATCGAGGACGCTGGCTTCGATCTGCTGCTCCAGTGCGCTGATTTCATTCTGCAGCGCAGCCTGGGCTTCCTTGACCGCTTGCTGCAGGGGGTTCTTGGCTTCGGCGTCACCATCGCTGCTTTCACGATCCGCCTTGAACAGGGCGAAGGTGGGCAGCTGGGCCTCGATTTTTTCCCAGATAGATTTGCTGTCAGTCGAAAGTCCTTTGCTGACGTCGAGCAGCATCTCCTGACAGGCGATAGGCTGTGCTGCCGCACGGATAGCCTGCCGCCACTGTGAGGCCACGCGCTTGTCTGCCACTTGCTCAGCAATGCCCTGCTGCTCACCGAGCTTTTTCAGTTCGGCCATTTTCAGGCTTAGCAACCCAGCCAGCGCCTCATCCGCAGGGTGCTGGCAGCGGATAGCGGTTCGCTCCAGCTTGCCGGTGCTGGCCTTGAAGGTTTTGACGATCTCCAGCGCGCCCTCGGCGTTAAGCAGGTACTCCTGCGCCAAGGAAGTCTCGGCATTCTCATCCAACACCAGTGCTTCAGGCAGGCCGTCAAACTCACAGGCAATCTCGAACTGCTCGGCGCCCTCAGCCAGGCTGAAGCAGTTCATATCGCTCTTGTCGGCCTTGACGTCGCCGCTCTCGAAGAAGATGGCCAGGGCTTCGAGGATGGTCGATTTGCCATAGTCATTGCGGCCGACGATGCCGGTCATGGCTTCGTCGATGGGAATGACGGTGGTGGCGCGGTAGCCGCGAAAATGGGTGAGTTTGACGGATTTGAGGCGCATGGGGATTTCCTTATCTATAGCTGGCCGGAGAATGCTCTATTACTTAGAGCCGAGAACAAGCTCTCATCATTTTGAGCCTGAACCAAAAGCGCAGCCTGAACATTTCCCACTCGCTCAAAGTGATCTACAAATTTCTTTTGATCTTCTTGACCAGGCACAGGCAGCATCGTCCTACCCATGATTTCCATGGTTATGTACTTTGTGCTTGATCCTTTTGACGCATACTTCAAATTTGAAAGCTGATATTGAAGTGCAAACTTATTAAACGGGTAGCTCCAAGTCGAATCCCTTAGAGTCAATACATACGTGCGTTGATATGCATTAAATCTACCCTTGTAATGCTTAACATCATAATCAGCTTGAGCATTATTCCCCGCCAACAACAGCGCCTCCTGATCGAAGGCGTACTCATCAATAGCAAAAACCTCTTTGGCACAGGTAAAGAAAGGATATTTGCCACCTTCAGTCGCCGCATTTGAATTAAGTTTACCGGTCCTAATATCAAAAACCTCAGTCATCGGCAAAACATCCGCATTCTTGGGATTAGAGTTTGGATCACCAAACATGTCCAGAAACACGGCGCGGAGAAAGTCGTCGGCGAGCTGGATAGCTTGCTGGCGTTTGCGGCGGATGGCATCGGCCTTGTCGAGGATAGCGGCAATGCGCTTTTGCTCGGGTAGAGGTGGCAGCGGGATCTCCACCTTAGTGAGCCCTTGGCCTGTGATTTGAGGCTGAGCAGTCCCTGAAATAACATCCTGAAAGCCGCGCTCACCGAGATAGTAATAGAGATATTTAATATCGACTCGCGAGCCATCCAAATCATCCAATGCCATTGCATTGCCGTTAATGTAAGACCTTGGCTCTGAAATATGGACATTTCCACAAGTCCCACGACAGGCGATCATCAGCGTTGGATGCTCGTGAGTGAACTCAGAGTAAAATCCGATTTTTCCATTCGCCCCATAAACTGGATATCCATCATCTAATAAACTGCTAGTAGTGATAGTTTTCCACTGCCGCGGGCGACATATTTCATGCAGCTTAACCAACGGCCAACTCACAGCATCTCCTCCAGCTCATCCAGATCCGCCAGAATTTCCTGCTCCAGCCCTTTAAGCCGTTGCAGTATCACCTTCGGGGCTTCGTACTGCTCCTGCTGGTACTCCACTTCCTTGTAGCGGTTGATGGAGAGGTCGTACTTGTTGGCGACGATATCTTCGGCGGGCACGACAAAAGCCTTCTTGCGCTTGTCGCCGAACAGGGTGTTGATGGTGCTGACGCTGATATTGCCCTCCACCATCTGCCGGTATTTGTGCCACTGGGCGATGGCATCGGGCAGGTCGTTATCCTCTTCCGGATTCCGTCGGTCATCTAATGAATAACCATCTTTCTTAAGATCGTAGAACCACACCCGCTCGGTGCTGCCGCCCTTGGTGAAGATCAGAATGGCGGTGCTGACACCGGCGTAGGGTTTGAACACGCCGCCGGGCAAGCTGACGATGCCTTCCAGCTGGTTGTTGTCGAGTAGCTCCTGGCGCAGCTGCTGGTGCGCCTTGGACGAGCCGAACAACACGCCGTCCGGCACGATCACGGCGGCGCGGCCACCGAGCTTAAGCGAGCGGAGGATATGGGCGACGAACAGCAGTTCGGTCTTCTTGGTTTTCACCAGGCCGAGCACGTCGGGGTTGGTGTTGGTTTCGTCCAGGCTGCCTTTGAACGGCGGGTTGGCCAGCACCACGTCGAAGAAGTCCTGCTCCTGACGCGGGTAGTGCTCCTTGATGGATTTGCTCAGGGAGTCCTGGTAGCGGATGTTCGCGCCGTTCACGCCGTGGAGCATCATGTTCATGCTGGAGACGCGCAGCATGGTGGTGTCGAAGTCGAAGCCCCAGAACATCTGGCTGTTGATGTGCTGGCGGTAAGGTTCGAGCAGATCGCCTGAGTAATGCAGGTTGCCGTCTTCGTCAGTGAAGGTGCCTTGCGGGCTGGAATGCACGCGGTTGAGGTACTCCATGGTACGGGCGAGGAAGCCGGCGGTGCCGCAGGCCGGGTCGCAGATCACCTCGGTCGGCTGCGGGGCGATCAGTTCGATCATCGCGTCGATGATGTGGCGCGGGGTGCGGAACTGGCCGTTGATGCCGGCGGTGGTGAGCTTGCTCAGCAGGTATTCGTAGATATCGCCCTTCACGTCGCTCTGGGTCAGCGGCAGGTCGTTGACCATTTCCACAGCGGAGGTCAGCACGGACTCGTTCTTGATCTCCAGATCGGCGTCCTGCATGTATTCGCCGATGTGTCCCAGCCCCTCCAGAGCGCTGCCCTCCTCGCCCAGGCCATCGACCGCATCGGACTTTCTTCCCAGCTTCGCAAAGTAGGGGTAGACGTTTTGCTTGAGGTGCTTGTGCAGCTCCCGGCCGCTCATGTTGCGGAAATTCTTCCAGCGCAGTAGCTGGCCTTCCGGCGTATTGGGGAACAGACGGTCGAAGGGCTTGCCGGTGCGGTTGGCTTTGCGCTCGGCCACGTCTTCCTGCATGTCGAGCATGCGGGCGAACATCAAGTAGCTGATCTGCTCGATCACGGTCAGCGGGTTGGTGATGCCGCCAGTCCAGAATTTTTCCCAGAGCTTGTCGATATCGTTGCGGATTATGCCGGTGAGCATTCAGTGGTCTCGATCTGTAGGTTGTGCGGCCATCAGGCGGGGGTGCCGGGCTGGTCGGGGTTCTTCAAAAAGGGTTTGAGCACGGCCACCAGCTCGGTGACATCGGCGGGGGCGAACACGCCGTCGATGCCCTCGTGGGAGATGCTGGAAAACGGCGCGTCGTAGAGCGTTTCAATCACGATGCTGCCGTGCTGGGCGATGTAGTTTTTCAGCAGATTCATAAAGCGCACCTGCTGGGCGGTCAGGCTTGGGTGCGCATGGAGGAACTGCTTGAAGTGTTCCTCGATGGCGTGTGCATCCAGGCCGATGATCTCGCGCACCGTGAGGTGCAGTTGATCCGCTGTGCGACCGTAGAACTCGTTGAGCACCTCCAGGCTGACGCCGGGGTGGCTGGTGAGGATGGTCGAGGTCAGGGTTTTCAGCTCGCTCTCGGCAATGGGTTCGCCCTTGTGGATTTTCTGCAGGGTCGGGTTGGCGGCGAGCATGCCGGCAAGGATGTCCTTGAGGCGGCGGCGGTAGATCATCGCTTCGCTGGCACCGGCAATCACCACCTTGCGCTCACTCTCTTGAACGCCATCGTCGCCGGTACGGGTACTGGGCATGGCATAGCCGCCCGTGCTGCCGGTTTGCCGGTATTTCATGATGCCGCGCAGTTCCTTGCGGGCGTTTTCCAGCTTGTCGATGCCCGGCTGCAGCCAGAAGTCGGCGCTGCGTACTTCGGCGATCAGGGCATCCTTCTGGCGGACGGCCTGAATGTTGACGGCGAGCTTGTCCAACTCGGCCAGCAGGGCAATTTTGCCGTCCTCGAAGCAACTGGCCTGCTCGACCAGGCAGCACTGAATGCCAGCGATCAACTTATCCAGCGCGGTGGCGTGTTTATCCCGCAGTACGCGAGCCGACATCAGCGGGGCGATGGTGTTGGCCAGCAGGTGTTGGGTTTTGCCATCGAACTGCTGCAGCTGTTGGGTTTGTTGCAACTGGTGCACGGCGCGCAGCTCACGCTTTACCGCCACGCTGGTGTCGGGCAGGTCGTTGATGTCAGCCCTCAACAACGCAATGGCGGCATCGAAGGCAGCGGCATGGTTGTGACGCAGGGCGGCCTGGGCCAGCGCCAGGCGGGCTTCGAAGGTGGTTTGCAGCAGGGATTTGCTGCCGGTGTCTTCCGGCTCCTGATATTCCTGCTCGAAGAAATCGAAGTTGCCATAGTGGTCGAAGATCAGAAACTCGGTTTTGTCTTTACCAGGGCCAAACAGGTTGGGGCGCAGGCGCGTGCCGCGGCCGATCATCTGCCAGAACTTGACCCAGGATTTGACCGGCTTGGCGAACACTAGATTGACCACTTCGGGTACGTCGATGCCGGTGTCGAGCATGTCGACCGAAATGGCGATGCGGAAGTCGTTATCCGGCTTTTTGAATTCCTTGATCAGGGTGTCCACATGCGGGATGGCGTTGTGGATGACCTTGCAGACCTTGGTGCCGTACTGCGGATAGAGCTTGCAGAAGAGCTTTTCCAGGTGCTCGGCGTGGTCCTGACGCTGAGCGAAGACGATGGTTTTGCCGACCAGTGAGCCGGTCTCATCCTTGATGCCGTTGTTGATCAGGTTTTCCAGGATGATGCGGTCGGTGTCTTCGCTGAAGATTTTGCGGCCAATGTCCTTGCCGGCGATGGTGGTGCGCCTGGCTTCCTCCTCGCCGAGGTCCTCTTCGAGCTGGCGCTTCTGCTCGTCGCTGAGGTCGTTGTAGTGGATGCCGTCGCGTAGGAAGTCCGTGGTGAGATCCTTCACGCGGAATGGCACCAGATACGGCGGCTCATTATTGATGGCAGCATCGAGGCCGAACTCGAAAGTCGGATCGGTGGTTTCGCAGTCGAAAATATCGAAGGTGTTGCGGCTGATGAACTTCACCGGGGTGGCGGTGAGGCCGACCTGCAGCGCGTCGAAGTAGTCGAACAGGTCGCGGTACTTGTTGTAGATGCTGCGGTGGCTTTCGTCGGCGATGATCAGGTCGAAGAAGCCCACATCAAGCTGGGCGAAGCGGTTCATCATGCCCGGGTAGGTGGCGATGTAGATGCGCGCGGTCTGGTCGACCTTGCCGGTTTCGCCGATCACACAGCGCGGCTCGCTGGGCAGGTTTTGCTTGAAGGCGTCATCGGCCTGCACGCGCAGCTCTTTGCGGTCGCAGAGGAACAGCACGCGCTTGGCCCAGCCGGTGCGCAGTAGCAATTCAGCTAGGGCGATAGCTACGCGGGTTTTGCCGGTGCCCGTGGCCTGGATGATCAAGGCTTTACGGCGCTGCTGCTGAAAGTGGGCTGCGACGGTTTTGATCGCTTCGATCTGGTAGGGGCGGTCGGCGATGCTCAGCTCGGGGTTGTGTTTCTCCAGCGCGGGGACGCGGTACTGGCGCTGGTAGGCGAGGTATTCCAGGCTGTCCTTGCTGTAGATGCCGTAAACCGGGCGGTAGGTGTTGTACTGCTTGTCGTCCCAGATAAAGGTTTCGTAGCCGTTGCTGTAGAAAATCACCGGGCGCTGCATGCCCATGCGCTCGAAGCCATCGGCGTACATGCGGGCCTGTTCGCGCCCGGCTTGCAGGCTGACATTGCCGGATTTCTTGGCCTCGATCACGGCCAGGGGCTGGCCGTTGTCGCCCCATAGCACGTAGTCCGCACGGCCCTTGCCGGAGACGTTGCCGGGGAAGTCGACCTCCACTTCCTGGCCGACCTGCGCGGGGTTGCTGACATCCCAACCGGCTTGCAGGAGCATGGCGTCGATCAGCAATGCGCGCGTTTTGGCTTCGTTCCACTGCAGGCTGTCGGCCACCTTCTGGCTCTGCTGCTGACGCTTTTGCTGGTCAGGCTTGGCGGGCGGGTCGACCTTGTCGAGGTGGCGGGTGCGCTCCTGCTCCAGCTTGTCCATCACGCTCTGCAGCGCTTCCTGCTGCTGGTTGAGTTCCTTCTCATAGCTGGAGACAGTTTTCTGCAGGCTGGCCAGCATTGCCGTTGGGTCTTTGACCTCGGCAAATGCGGGGATCGAAGCCTGCGCGGTGCCGTAATACTTGATGGCCATGTACATGGCCAGTTGGTAGGCCGTTTTCAGAGCCAGTTGGGCATTGCGCAAATCGCCCTCGGCACCGTGGGCGGTGTCGTTGCCCTGGATGCGCAGGAAGTTGATCTGGTGCACCAGGGGCTTGCTGACGCAATCAACAAACACCGGGTTTTTCACCAGGTCGTAGAAGCTCGACTGCGGCATGCGCGGCAGCAGCTCTTCCTTGTAGATGGCTTTGGTCAGTTCTTCGGCAAAGCTGCGCAGACGGGTGAGCGCGCTGCCCGGATCGATGTGCAGTACAGCCTCGGCAAGACCGGCGAGGTTAGCAAGCAGCTCGTTGCCGGGGCGGAGGAACTCGAAGTTGACTGATTTCATAAAGGCGATTCTGTCCATGTCAGTCCTATAGCGAGGACCGTGCCAGTTTTTATTCGATGCCGTATTTGTCCATCCAGTTGCTCAGCGTTTGCTGGCTTTTGAGGCCTAGCAGGCTGGCCGCCCGGGTTTTGTTTTTGCCGGTAAGCGTCAGCGCCTTACGCAGATAATGCCCTGCCACTTCGGCAATTACCTGTTGCAGATCAATACCTTGCGAAACATCCATAGCCAACACATCAGCCTGGGCTTGTGGCAATTTGAACATCGCTTGCTCGATATCATGAGCCGTTATCAGATCACCCGAGCACCAGAGCGCTGCGCGCAACAAGGTGGATTGCAGCTCACGAACGTTGCCACGCCAGGGATGCTGAAGGATAAGATTTTTTGCTTCTGCGGAAATTTTCTTATCACCGAGACTGGTGTCCTGGCTGGCAATGCCTGCCAGCAGCGCTTCGGACAGCAACAGCAGATCCCCTTCGCGCTCTCTGAGCGGCGGGAGGTGCAGCACACCCACAGCGATGCGATAGAACAGGTCTTCACGGAAGCGCCCCTGGGCGACTTCCTGCATCAGGTTGCGATGAGTGGCGGTGATCAGCCGCACATCCACCTTTTGCTCCTGATTGGAGCCCACCGGAATGAAGGTACCTTCCTGAAGAACGCGCAGGAGTCGAACCTGCACATCCGATGTGAGTTCGCCGAACTCATCCAGAAACAGCGTGCCGCCATGGGCCTGTTGGAAAACCCCAGGCCGATCGGCAATCGCGCCAGTGAATGCGCCCTTCTTGTGGCCAAACAGGGTGGAGTCGATCAGCTCCGGCACGATGGCACCGCAGTTCACCGCAACAAAGGGCGCTGCAGAACGCAGGCCGGCGTTGTGAATGGCGCGGGCAAACAACTCTTTGCCGGTGCCGGTTTCACCGTAGATCAGCACCGGCACCTGCTTCGCCGCGAGTATTTGCGCCTGCGCCTTGAGCACCAGCATGCGCTCGCTCTGCGTCACGATGCTGTCGAAGGCTGCATCCACGGGGGCATCCAGCCCGGCGAGTTGAACCAGCTTGTCGGTGCTGATGGTATTGGCGGCCGGCACATACTCGGCCGCGATCTCGAAAGGCACTTCGACCTGCTGAACGCCTTGCTCAAGTGAGGACTGGTAGAAGGTCGCCGGATAGCGCGTTTTGCCCAGCAGAATCCACACCGCTTGCATGGCCGGTGTGCCGGGACTGAGCAGAATGGAAAGCTGATTTCCGGAAGTACACAGGCGCTTTAAATGTTGACTTGCGGCCTGGTAGATCTCCCCGAAATGAACGGGGGAAGACAGGGAAACGTAATGCGCGGTGATTGATACATCGACCTGCTGGCGCAGCCAGGCTAGGTAGGGTTCAACGCGCTCGGCGGGGTATGAACAAAGCAGCTCGACTTTATCAACAGCCACAGTATTCAGGGTCGCCAGAATCGGGCCAGCCTCAGCACCTGCAACTGCTTTGAGATCATTCCCGCCCACCCAGCTGGCCAATACGAGCTGCTTCTTTACCACTGTCCCTATACTCCCGCCCCCTCTTGCCCATCAGCAGGCAGGAGAAAAATGTGCTCTGGTTCGCGCCCTGGATAGTAAACCAATCCGTCGATCCGGGTCCTTACATGCCTGACTACATGTTCAAGTTGAGCTGTGACCGGCAGGGGGGGCGGTAACCCAACCCAAACGAAGATTGGCGAATGAATGGAACAGTCTCGCCACTGCCAGGGTAGAACAATGAAGGGGCCTTTCGGCCCCTTTCGAACTTAGTTACCCAGCAGGCTCTCAAGCTTCTCGATCAGATAGTCCAGCGGACTGCGACCCTCCAGGCGCTTCTCGAAAACTTCGTTGCGGTGGTAGGCGACCCAGGTTTCGAGGGCATGCCGATTATCCTTCTCGTAGCCGGAGCCGAGGATGCAAATAAGCTCGGTGCCATGGGGGTTCTCAAGGTAGTGACTCATGGCGGAAGCCAGATGCTTGAGGTACTTATGCTCGCGGGCCTCCACCGATGAATGCAGAGGGGTCACGTTGTCACGTTTGATCAGTTTCATATGGAAGCTCCTCAGGCCTTGAGATTGGCTTTAATCAGGTTGTCGAAGGCGCTGCCATCGCGGCGAGTCAGGTTGGGGACATAGCGCGAATAGACGCGGAACAGCATCTCGGTGGTGGTGTGTCCCATCTGCCTGGCGATCCACTCCGGGTTTTCGCCTGCAGCCAGCCAGAGGGTCGCGGCCGTATGACGGGTTTGGTATGGACGCCGCCTGCGCAAACCCAGGTGACGCAGCAACGGATACCAAACCCGGTCGTTGATGTTGCGGTATGCGTGCGGCGTACCTTCGCGGGTGCTAAAGACAAACTGTCCGCTGCCGGTTTTCTCTCGCTGGCCGAGGAGCGCCTGGTAGACCGGCTCGGACATGTCGATCTCACGCTGTGAACCGTCGTTCTTGGTGTAGTCGAGCTTGCCGCCCACCCAGGTTTCACGGATCAGAATCTGCCGCCGCTGAAAGTCGATGTACTTCCATTGCAGGCCATCAACTTCGGCCGTCCGCATGCCTGTGAAAAAGCGCACGGTGTAGTAGTTGCGGAAGTCCTCACGCACTGTGTTGAGGATCTGCAGCACCTCATCCAAGGTGAAGGGTTCCACGTCTGTCTTGGGGACTTTCAGTGATTTGATGTTGAGATATGGCGAGGTAAACTCGAAGCGGTCAGCTGCCTCACTAAGGATCATGCGCAATGGCGTCATGATGTGGTTGATTCGCGTCGCTGTCAGACTCTGAGCTTTCTGCCCGGGGACTTTGCCGAGTGCCGAGCGGAATGACAGAAGTTCTGCTTTGGTGATGGCGCTGACCTCTTTTTTGCCGAACTCAGGCAGCAAATGCTTATCAAGGGTAAGGCGCACGGTTTTGGCGTGCGTATCACGCCACTCGACCCTCATCTCCTCAAACCACAATTCGGCAAAATCCTTGAACAGTGGTGTTTTCAGCGATGCACAGCCAGCCTGCAGCCGACTGATCTCTTGCACTTTGCTGCTTTGAGGGAAGTAGGTGGCGTAGTCGAAGCAGCCGAGGGTGATTTCCGCCTCTATGCGCTCAAGGATCTTCTCCAGCTTTTTCCGGTTAGCAGGCGTATCAGGCAACGTGGTCTGCTCGCGGCAGCGCTGATCCAGGTAGGTGAAGTCAAAGAACAACTTTTCGTTGTCGGCACGGGCACGAATCTTACCCATGGCAGATGCCTCCACCAGCCATCGGAACCAGCCCAGAAGCCCGCGAGAATTTCTGCATGTCTTCTTCGACAGCTTCCCAGATAAAAAGAATCTTGCGGCCGCCAAAGGGACGGAAGTAGTGAATTCCTTCGAGCAGGACTGAATCTTTCAAACGATTACGGATGGTGCGCGCGTCGTACTTCATGCGCGTGGCCAGTTCCTCGGTAGTCAGGTATGTGTGAGACATGGATATGCCCTCTCTGCTAAATTGAACGACAGCGGATTCTTATGAGCCTATGAATACTCATAATGACCTCCTGCAGATCAATATAACGCTCATTTTGAGCCTTGCAAGAACAAAATGATCTTCTGAAGATCATTTTTGGAGATTGTGATGGTCAAGTGCCATTTGTCTCGCTTACTGGGCGAGCGGAAACTGAAGATCAGTGACGTGGTCAGGGACACGGGGATCAACCGCGGAACTCTCACGCGGCTCTATCACGAGACCGCGCAGAGGGTGGAGCTCAAGGACCTGGAAACGATCTGCCAGTACCTGAACTGCCAGGTGGGGGATTTGCTGGAATTGCAGGATGATCCGGAGGGCTGAATGCCCTCCGGGACTTGGTCAGGCACGGAAATGCCAGTCGACGGAGGCCATCAACATCAGGTAGCGCAAGGCGGCGCCGGAGTGATGGTTCTGCTCCTGAGCATTGGGCTTGGCACCTGGCAAACGCAGCATCACTCGAATGCCTATGTGGCTGTTCTGACCGCTTCGATTCTCCGGGACTTGTTCAATGAACCTCAAACGAGGTTTTCCCAGAACCGTGCGCCAACGACTTTTGGTTTGCCTGGGCGTGCGTTCATCGTAAATGATGAACTCAATATCAGCCCAAGGGACGCCCAGCTCAGATAACAGCCACAGGTACTCACGAGCACTCTGATCATCCCTACCGGGGTAGAAGCGCAGTGTCGTCTCGCTCGCCCAGCAGCGTTCCACGAAATCGTCCAGCACTCGACCAGCTTTGGCTTTATGCCGGCTGCTTAGCAGGCGATAGAGCTGATCCGCATAGGCCACCACCCCGGCCAGACCTCCGTGTTTAGGCGGTCTTGGGACAAGCTCAATTCTATTATCTGAGTCAGAAATTGCTGGGCTCTGCAGGCGATGCTTGCCGAGGCGGCTAATGTACCTCGCCCGTTCCAACATGGCTGATCGATCAGCCTCGGTAAACTCAACCCAGTCCATGTTGACCGACTGCCCCGATGCCTCCGCGTATGCCTCATAGGAGAGCATGGATGAGATTTCATTCATTCTCGTCAGTGCCCATCCACCGTCACTCCTCTGATGGGAAATCAGCGGACGCTTAATTTTTCCTTGGTTGCTGCGCCTATAGACCCGCATGCGGCCGATGATTCTCCGCATGTGCCGAATCTCTGCAGGCAGGCCAGGTGCAGGTAGGTCGTCCGGCTTGTTTGGCAAACTGACCTGGGCAATTTTCGCAATGACATGGCCAGGCGGCCAAAATTCAGGATTCCACTGCCAGCACAGCGCTGATAACCATGGCATGCAATGGATGTAGTAGAGCAAGGATGTTTTGGGACTCGCATGCCCGAGCACAGCGCTGGTGATATGGATCACACGTCGAGTTGCGGACTCCGGGGAGTGAAGAAAGGCTCGATTGAACCGTTCTGTGTCCAGCAGCCATTTCATGGTTTGCGGATGCTCACCGAACAGCAACCCAGCCTCCTGACTAATACCGAATGCTGACGCGGCTAACTTAAACGTCAGCCAAGTCGCGGCCGAATGCCTCAGGTGGTGATAGTGCATATCGCTGCACCCAGTCACCCGGCGTAGTGCGTCATGAATAGCTGGCATCAGTGTTGACTCAGATACCCATCGAGTCTGGAATTCCGGGATACAGAACAAGAATTCCGAATATGGACTCTTCAGCTCTTCGTCATCGCGTAGCTGGGCCAGGCGCTCAATGAGCTGCAACTCATCTGGCTCAAGCAACACGTGAAGTTGCAGCGTCCGTGTCGAGTTGCGTGTTTTTAACGCGCGCTGAGCATGTGGTCGAATAAGCAAGTTGATCGGTCGCTCAAGAACAGTAAATCGCTCAGGCGATAGCCGCTTGAGGTTCTGATGTCGACGCCTTACTGCAGCGGCTCGCGCATCAGGCAGCGAAGGCAATTGCAGGTCTCGACGCAGCAATTTCAGCGCCTCATTGCGGCGCAATCCCAGACGAAATCCGAAGATCATCATGGCTTGAGCAACGATGGCGAGACGTGGTGAGCGCTGGCTCAAAGGGCCTGTGGCTAAGTCCCGGAGGACCAGACGATATTGGTCCTCATTGAGGATCTGAGCATCGACGAACTGAGGTGTTTTCCCAATGCCCAGCGTGCTATAGGGGCTGATTGGCGGATACGCAAAAGTTTTCTGCAGGTGACCATGGAACTCCAACAATCCCTTAGCGAGATTCCTCCTCATAGACGAGGTGGGCTGAGCCTCTAGCATCAGCTCATAGAGCTCCTCAAGCGCATCCGGTGAAACTTCCAAGATCGAGTCGGCACATAGCAGATTGTCCAAACCTACACCGACATCCCGAACATAGTTGGCAACTGTTTTGGGCTGTAACATGTTGCCGTAAAACGAGCGGCCGTGAAGCAGGAGTGCCGCCCAGCCATTGATCAAAGCTTCAAGCGTCTGAGGTGGAGGTATATTCTCGACTGGTGAAATTTGCCGCTTGCGAACTTTTCGGCACAATACAGTCAACCATTCGGGAACATTTTGTCGGGGTCTGCGAAACCGGTGCTTTTTCCGTTTCTGCTTCTCTTCGCTACTTGGTACCGGTGCATTCCTGTTCAAATGCTGCCAAGAGTCCGACAAAACAGAATGCGACACAAAGTTTGATCTTGTAGCATAATTTATTGCCAACTGTGGCAACTGTGTTTGACGCTCAATACGCAGCAACTCAAACACTCGCTCTAGAGAGGCTGGCTGGTTATCAGGGCAAATTTCTCCTTTGGCCAGCGCCGCTTGAATACACCTTAACTTCCCGCCCTTTCGATCCAAGTAAGACCGGCTCTCGGCTAGATCTGCAGCGCAGCGCGACAGAAGCGAGAGCGTTATTGGGTCTGGAAACCACTGCCGGTTCTCAGCCTCAGGTTGACCTCGGATTGAGAGTTGCAACCGGAACTCTGGTATTCCGGATATCCAAATGACCTGCCCAGGATCAAGCTGAGTCAGCGCGTTCAGTTGGGGAATGTCCATCAGAGCGCCATAATAGGCAGCACTCAGTAGAAGCAGCCCAATCCGCGCATGGGGTGTGAGTTCATCTAGATCACGCCTGATGGCGCGCCCCATCGAATCAACCAAGTCTTGACTGGCCGACAGATTCTCTGGGTTGTACAGGTCTGGGTTAATCGGATTAGGGCGGCGCTGCGTTTCGATCGCTATCCGAGCCAGCGGCAAGCTCGGATTAAAACGCTGTGCCCGACGCGTCACATCTAGCAGTGTGTTGCGCAATGTCGAGCTTTCGAGCTGATTCTCGAGATTTTGCATTTCCTTGATGGGAAAGGTACGCAGCGAACGCTGTCCGCAGAGCCATTCACCGATGCTGTTGCCGGAGTTTTGGCAGCGCTCCCGGAGTGTTATCAGATATCCGCTTTTCCACTCTGGGTCATGTTTATCCGGGCTCCAGACAACAGACAGCATTTCATCCGAAAGTCGTGAGCTATTCATGCATCAGCCTCTCCAACCAGGTGGCTGTTGCGAACCGTCCAACCGAGCTCCCGCATGAGTGACAACAAGTAGGTATGAAGGCCCTGGACATAGGTACGCGGACAAAAGCTCGAGTAAATATCTTGTGGTTCTTCGCCGCTCAGCCAATGGCCCATCAGAGCCGACAGTGTCTCAGGCGGACATCCGCGCTCGGCGAGCTCAGTTCTCAAGAACTTACGGAAGCCATTTACTGCATGAGGTGTGAAACCCTCAATCTGGCGCATTACAGCTTTGATATGGAGCGGCCGAATTTCCTCGTAGGAAAGATATGCCCCGTCGGCTAACTGGAGAAAAAAACCGTTAGTAGGGGCCGGCAGCTGGGGTAGATGAGGCTCAAGTTGTGCGGTAATTGCACTGCAGTGAGCCTTATAGGCCTGTAACTGCCGTTTTAACAGGTCAGGCAACACCACAAAGCGACTCATATGCCCATCATCTGCGCCTTTATCACCCAGCGCGCCGCATGCCCCGCGCGATTCAAATACGCCTGCCTGCTTCAACGGGTTACGAATGGCTCGACATCCAGTTGCCATAAAAAGCATCTGCACAGTCCACAACGACAGGCAGTTGTGCCAATGAACAAGCTGCTGAAGGCCTTTTCGAGGGCGTTTACGCAGCACTACCAGCAACGCCTCAAGATTAGCTTTTACCGCATCCAGCCGAAGGCAGTTTCGGGCACCAACAGCCGCCTCCGAAACAGCGGGAATCGGGGCACTAGGAGCCTCCAGGCCCACGGTGGCATATACCGCAGCCAACACCCGCTGAACTGATTGGCAATACAGGCGTCGTAGATGGTTGATGCTGTACTGGCTGTAATACAGTGGAGTGTTGGCCGATAGACAAGGCATCCCCGATAGCATGGTGGCTGCAACCACATCGTGAGTGTCCGCGATGATTTGGCGATGTAGATAGGAACGAACCTTGTGCATCGTGTAGCGAGGATCTTCGCCCCCAAGCTCGTTCAACAGGGTTCGGATTTCACGCTCTAGGTCTTTGACCTTGCAATTGATAACGGCAGAGCCACTCACCGGTGACAGGTCCCGGATTGCCATAACGAGCGCAGCTGCCCCAACCATGTCCGGTACCGAGATTGTTGGCTGAGATGCTCGAACGGCCTCTCGAGGCAAGTGCTCTTCCGCTGCATAGTCCGGTGTCGGTGCAAAAAATCTGAACTCCGCCGGCCCTGCCTCATCAGCCAGAACCAACTCCAGCACCGAGTTCGGGCGCGCATTGCGCTCAGCTATCCGTAGTTTTTTGCAGTCCTCGAGTGAGCGACCGAACCAGAGCATGAGATGAAGTACCAGCAGTGCCTCCAAGCGCCTCCGTATCTGTATCTGCTCCTGGCCAGGAGCATTACGAATTCGTTCCCGACAGAACAGAAATTCATCAGTGACACCGAACAATAGGTTTGCTAGTTCATACTGCGTGAGCAGGTGGTAGCCAAAAGGCAAAAACTGCCTACTGCGAGCAATATGAGCAAGCATGCCCTCATGGCTGAGCAATTCAGCTACATATGGTCTGACCTCACCCCTTGTATCGATCAAACATATTTCACGCGCTGCGGTTATTTCGCCCGGCGGCAGTGCTTCATCTAAATCATCGTCTAGCGGTTGAGACGCCACGAAACTTATATATCCAGGGAGCAAATCTGGGTCGTCTGGATCATCAAGCGGGAACTCGGTAGAACCTTGGCTAATTAGTACACCTAGGCCTGCGCTGTTTGAACCGCCATGGTGACGATGGCCGCCGCCACCGTGACGCTCAGGCGGCTCCTCACCACCTAGGTAGCGGGCGAGACGAACGATCGGTGCGAAGTACTCTGCTAGATAATTAGTTGAATTGCCGGCGTCGAATTGACGGCAGCCCTGAGCAAATACAGCAGGGCTGGACCATATATTGAGATCATCTGGTATGGACAGTATCTGCAGTGCGCAGAGTGCCCGGAGTTCCAAGTACGCGGTGTATCTCTGACCTCGAAGGCCCAAGCCATTAGCCCTTTGCTGATAGGCCACGAGCAGTTGCCCAATAAGACGGTAGTAATCCTGCTCGCTTTCTGAATCAGCAGGTTCGTGCCACAGCGTCGCGTATGGGAACGCGTGTTCTTGTACACCTTTACCGATGACCGGGTTACGTGTACGCCGCTCATCCCCCTGGTAAAACATCGGGCCCAAAGCCGCAATAAAATCAGGCTTGTCTCGGATTGAAATAATCCAACGGCACTCGTCCCGCCAGATTCTGAGATCGCACGCGCTTAGGCTGAGCACTGGCGGTACGTCCATTGCCTCAAGCGTATTCACGAGCCCCTGGATGACTCTAGGGAAATCAATCAGCTGAGGGTGTACATCCAGAAACCTCAGCATCTCCGCTATCACATCAACATCACGCCCAGCATCTGCAGCCAACGCTAGCAGCTGTGCATGCCGTGAGTCAGGGCTGATGTGTGGCTGGTCCATACTCTTCGAATGATTGGATGTATCTGGCATTTATGGGCTCTCACTTTTTGGATTACTAACTGATAGTGAAACTCCCAAGGCCACTGGTTTTGGGGGTAGAGCTACGCGCCAGGTAATTTTATTTTTGAGTTGTTCGAAATTCCGCGCATGCGCGGAAAAATCGTCATATCGACACATCCAATATGCCCAAGGCCATTCTAAAGTGGCGCTACGAGACAGACCTGCTGGCCTACTAGCTAATCTTGACTGGACGGCTGAGATCAGAGTCATGCGGCCCGCTCATTCAAAAATCCGCGCATGCGCGGATTTTGGTATTGGTCGCACTGGCCCAGGTGCTACAAACAATGCCTCGCTATGCAGCTTGGTAAGCCAGGGGTATTCAAAGTCGCACTCTGAATACAAGGCCACGCAAATAATTGCCTGGTCGCCTCATGTATTAGGAGAGAGTACGATGAATGACTGGAAAGCATGCGTTGGGAAAATGAGCGATCGGGAGGTGGCCAGGCGCTTTGGGCTGGGCGCCAGCACCGTTCGACGATATCGCCAATCAAATAACATTCTTGGGTTCTGCCCCGAAGACACCGAGCTGTCACCTGATTTGATTGTGCAACTGGCGACGGAAACCAATTACCGACTGGCAAAAAGATTTGGTGTTTCCATCAACCGAATCAAGCGTGCGAGAGCGGAGCTGAAGATCCCAGAGTCAAAGATCAGTCGTGAGCGTTTCAAACCACTGGAGGACATTTGGACCAGCGAAGCCATAGCTCTACTGGGGATGATGCCGGATACAGAAGTCGCTGACCGTTTAGGCGTCAGTAATTTTCCGGTCAAAAAAATGCGTAGGGAGCTTGGAATACAAGCGTACAAGCGACCGTTGCCCGAAATGACACCCGAAATTATCTCGGAGTTCGGGGGCCTTTCCGACGCCGAGATCGCCCGCCGGCTCAGCGTGTCGGTGAGCTATATCCGCAGGGCGCGGATAAATATGGAGAAGGGCAGCCAGCAATAGATGCAGGTCCGACTCTGATAGAGGGATAGGCAGCCAAACGGAGTGTCTGGCTGCTTCTTACCGGCTCATGTTGTCTCCAGCGCTGCGCGCATCCATTTCGGCATTCTGCAGGCCACTATTTTGCTCAGGTCTTCAGGGCTGAGAGCTTTTTTTATTACAGCAACACACTCCGGCGTAGTACCACCTTTGCCGAGATAAAACAGAGCGCTGATGGTCATCCCCACTTTGGTTCCTGCGCACTGCATCACCATCGGGGCGGCATGCACGAGCCTGATCTCGGCCTTCCCCACGAATAGAGATCGACTGGAGCCGCTCGTGTAATAGATCGGGATGACCGGCATCTGTGTACTCAGCCCGAAACGTCTCACGGCATCAGCGCCGTGGATCTGCAGCTTCCAACGGTTCTGCCTGGCAATCAGATTCACCAAGTCCCAAGGCCCAGGACGATGAACCCGACCAGTGTACTGACTGTATTTCGGCCGCATGTAGATGCCACGGTACACACGCTCAAGCTCGCCACGGCGAACAAGCTGGGCGACTGCCTTGGAGATGGCCGAGCTCGAACCAAGCCCTGCAAGACACCTGATGCTGAAAGGCCTCCCCTTGCGCAGAAACTTAACCCGCTGCGTGACGAGGTGAGACACCGGCGGCTCAGAATGAGGGCGGGACATTGCTATCGTGTCGACTCCAGCGACGAGCAGAGCAACGGCTGATGGAAAGCGATTACCCGACGTCGATACTCATCTTCAGGCCCATCGCTTACCAGGCATTCCTCAAGGCGCCCCAGCGAGAAAATTTGATCGGCAGATGGATAGTGCCTGAGCAGGCTTTTCGCATAGCTGCGGATATCCTGCGGTAACCCCGAATGACGGGAGAGTTCACGCAGGAACTCCTCTGTTTTGAGGATGGCGCGTGTTCTTTCGTAAGGGAGGGTCAATCTCGTTATCTCCTGGTCATGAACTCAAAGCCCCGGGTAGCTGGCTCACCATCGTCCACCACACTGCGAATAGTTCAGCGCTGCGGCCATTGGGAGATTCAATACGGCCCAATCCTGATCAGCACCTGCGATCAGGATCGCGCTCCGTCTCGGCCTCCTGTTGTTCCATCCACTTGGCCAGGCCCCACAGCGTGGTTCCCAGCGCCAGCAGGAGCCAAAGCAACCATTGAGGAACTTGATATTGGGCGCTTAGCCAGAGACCTGCCCCACCGCAAAGCATCACCACGAAAAACCATCTCATCAGCGTGCGCTCCCGATTACTTACGAGACACACGGTAACTCGATGTTCCGCTGCGCTAACGTAGATGCCGCAAATTTCGTCAGCTCCCAGATTAGGAAATGAGGGTTCATTTGACTATTTCGGCGAAGGTGTTCCTGTGATCCAAGGCGCTCGGCAAATTCCGGTGGATGCAAAACTGGGGCGAGCGCTGGACTCCCGTCGCCCTGTAAACCGCGCAGTAAGTGGTGAATTTCCCTGTGTCGCTGTCTGACCGGAATGCTGTGCGCAGGCAGTCAACCAGCCCCGACCATACTTTCCAGCGCAACCGGAAACAGCCGAGCGCTCCTGGTCGCGTCATCAGACCGGAATCTGGCGAGCGCGAGATCGCGGCTCGGCCATGGTGCGACTCA
>NZ_KE384425.1:25217-55380 GCF_000425625.1 Stutzerimonas azotifigens DSM 17556 | reverse complement strand
AGCGAAGCTTATCGTACGCTGCTCAGCCGACATGGCCTGCTCCTGAGCATGAGTCGCAAAGGAAACTGCTGGGACAATGCCGTGATGGAGCGATTCTTCCTGAACCTGAAAATGGAGCGGGTCTGGCAAGCTGACTATGCCAACCAGGCCGAGGCCATGGCCGACATCGCCGACTATATCGTCGGTTTCTACAACAACGTGCGCCTGCACTCCAGCCTGGGCTACATGCCGCCCACCCGCTATGAGCGCAGGCCATCCATACAACCTATCGCAGTGTCCGAAATTATTTGACCACCACACAGCCCTCACCCGCCCTTCGGGCACCCTCTTCCGAGGGACAGGGGTTGCAGTGATATCAGCGGCGGGCTTGCAGGCTTGCGGCCTGCAGGCTTGTTCCCCTCTCCCCCCGGGAGAGGGGCCAGGGGTGAGGGAGCCGGCAACCGCATGGCTCCGACCTGCCCTCACCCGCCCTTCGGGAACCCTTTCCCGAGGGAGAGGGATATCGGTGGCGGCCTTCGGCCGCGCCTTGCTTTTAGTCCAGCAACCGCATCACGCCGTTGACCAGCGACGCGGCGGAGAACGCCACCAGCAACACTCCCACCACCACCTGCATCGGCAGTGGCTGCCAGCGCCGGTGCAGGAACTGGCCGGCCAGGTTGCCGAGCACCGCCGGCAGCAACAGGCTCAGCGCCAGCGCCAGGTGTTCCCGGCCGAGTACGTCGAGCGCCCACAGGCCGAGCAGCGAACAGGCGCTGCTGGCGACGAAGAACAGGATCGCGGTCGCGCGCAGGCGGGCGGCGTCCAGACCGGTGCGCAGCAGGTAGAGGATCAGCGGCGGGCCGCCGGCCGAGGCCATGGTCATTGCCAGCCCCGAGGCGAGTCCTGCCGGCAGTGCGCCGCGCCCGTCCGGGCCGGCGGTCGATACGGCCGGCGGCCGCCACAGCACGGTCAGCCCTCCGAGCAGACAGAACAGGGCGATGACCGGCGCCATCCACTCGGCCGGCACCACCGACAGCAGCAGCGCGCCGAGCGGCACCGCCGCCAGCATGCCGAGGATCAGCCGGGAGCCGATGGGCACGTGGAAGTTGCGTAACGCCGCCGGCCAGAGGCTGACGGAACAGGCCAGGTCGAGCATGAGCGCCACCGGCACCACCTGCGCCGGCGTCAGGCGGGTCAGCAGGCCGAGCGCCAGCAGCATGGAGAAGCCGAATCCGCTGTAACCGCGCACCAGCCCGGCGGCAAAGGCCAGCAGCGTGAACATGGATCACTCCAGCATGGGACATGGGCGACCTTAACCACGGCGGTCAGGCGCAGCCAGGGCCAGTACCCCTCTCCGGCCTGGCCAGCACATAGCACCAAAATGGATCGTGCAGCTCCATAAAGCATTAAATTGCACAAACAAGGTGCACACCATACAGCAACACGGCGCTCCGGTCCCGCCTCGCCCGCGGCCGGCAGCCGCGGCACGACCGCCAACGGCGCACCGGTATGGCGCAGAAGGCACGACAATTGCTCGTAGCAGGCCTATCGACGCCACGGCCCACGCGACGCATGACCGCACTGACCTCCGTCTTCACCCCGCACTGGCAGGCCGAGCTGGAACTCGGCTACGCACGCATCGGCGGCGCCACCCGGCCGGTGCTGCGCCGGCACAGCGGGCCGTTGCGCGTGCAGAAGCACCTGTATGCCGAGGGGCCGGAAGTCTGCCAGCACATCGTCGTGCATCCGCCCGGCGGCATTGCCGGCGGCGACCGCCTGGCGATCCGCGCCGCCGTCGGCGATGGCGCCTGGACCCAGCTGACCAGCCCCGGCGCAGCCAAGTGGTACCGTGCCGCGGGCCCGGCCTTCCAGACGCTGGAACTGCGGGTCGGGGCCGGCGCCACGCTGGAGTGGCTGCCGCAGGAGACCATCGTCTACGCCGGCGCGCAGCCGGAACTCGACACCCGCATTTCGCTGGAAGACGACGCCCGGCTGTTCTACTGGGACATGGTCGCGCTCGGCCGCCCGGCCAGCGGCGAGCGCTTCGACAGCGGGCGCTTGCGCGCACGCCTGGACATCCGCCGCGACGGCCGGCTGCTGTGGCACGAGCGCCAGCGCGTCGAGGGCGGCGACGCCCTGCTCGACTCGCCGATCGGCCTCGCCGGGCAGCCGGTGTTCGCCACGCTGATCGCCAGCGGGGAGATCGACGCGGACCTGCTCGAGCGCTGTCGCCAGCTGGACACCCCGGTGCGCGGCGACCTGACCCAGCTGCCCGGCCTGCTGGTCGCGCGCTGCCTGGCGAGCGAGGCGCTGCACGCGCGCGCCTGGCTGATCGAACTCTGGCGCCTGCTGCGCCCGGCGCTGCTTGGCCGCGAAGCGATGCCGCCACGTATATGGAGCACCTGAACAGAAGAACCGGTGGGTAAGGCTTCGCCGTTACCCACCCTACGCATCGCCGGTCGTAGGGTGGAAAACCGCGCAGCGTTTTCCACCGATACGGACCGAAGAACACCTCGGTGGGCAAGCCTCCCGTTGCCCACCCCAGACTGGAGCCGGTATGGACCTGACACCGAGAGAGAAAGACAAGCTGCTGATCTTCACCGCCGGCCTGGTCGCCGAGCGCCGCCTCGCCCGCGGGCTGAAGCTCAACTACCCGGAAGCCATGGCCTACATTTCCGCGGCGCTGCTCGAGGGTGCGCGCGACGGCCAGACGGTGGCCGAGCTGATGCACTACGGCACCACCCTGCTCAGCCGCGAGCAGGTGATGGAAGGCGTGCCGGAGATGATCCCGGAAATCCAGATCGAAGCCACCTTCCCGGACGGAACCAAGCTGGTCACGGTGCATCAACCCATCCCGTGACCGTCACAGGAACCGATCCATGCTGATTCGACACGCGCACGCAGACGATTTGCCGGGCATCCTGCAGATCTACAACGACGCGGTGGAGCGCACCACCGCGATCTGGAACGAGCAGCCGGCCGACCTCGACAACCGCCGCCGCTGGCTCGAGGAACGCCAGCAGCAGGGCTTTCCCGTGCTGGTCGCGGTCGACGAGCAGGGCCAGGTCTGCGGCTACGCCACCTACGGGCCCTGGCGGCCGCACGACGGCTACCGCCACACGGTGGAGAACTCCGTCTACGTGCGCGAGGACCAGCGCGGCGGCGGCATCGGCCGGGCGCTGATGGTCGAGCTCATCGCGCATGCGCGGCAGGCCGGCAAGCACGTCATGGTCGCGGCGATCGAAAGCGACAACCGCGCCTCGGTGCACATGCACCAGCAACTCGGTTTCATCCACGTCGGGCAGATGCGCCAGGTCGGCTGCAAGTTCGGCCGCTGGCTGGACCTGACCTTCATGCAACTGATCCTGAACCCCAAGCGGAGCACGCCATGATTCCCGGCGAATACCAGATCCAGGACGGCGACATCGAGCTCAACGCCGGCCGTCGCACCCTCACCCTGACGGTGGCCAACAGCGGCGACCGGCCCATCCAGGTCGGCTCGCACTACCACTTCTACGAGACCAACGACGCCCTGACCTTCGACCGCGAACAGGCGCGTGGCATGCGCCTGAACATCGCCGCCGGCACCGCGGTGCGCTTCGAACCGGGCCAGAGCCGCGACGTGGAGCTGGTCGAACTGGCCGGCAAGCGCGTGGTGTACGGGTTTGCCGGAAGGGTGATGGGAAAGCTTTGAAAAAGCCGCTGGAGGCTCGGGGCTTGAGGCTGAACGCAAAGCGGTACCAACGCGCGCTCGCCTCTTCGTCAAGCCTACAGCCTTCCAGCCTCCAGCGAAGAGGGCTCGCGCCCGACGTTCAGAAAGGAACACAAGCATGAAAATTTCACGTGCCGCTTACGCCGACATGTTCGGCCCGACCGTCGGCGACAAGGTGCGCCTGGCCGACAGCGACCTGTGGATCGAGGTCGAGAAGGATTTCACCACCTACGGCGAAGAAGTGAAGTTCGGCGGCGGCAAGGTGATCCGCGACGGTATGGGCCAGGGCCAGCTGCCGGCCGCCGAAGTGGTCGACACCCTGATCACCAACGCGCTGATCCTCGACCACTGGGGCGTGGTCAAGGCCGACGTCGGCCTGAAGGACGGGCGCATCGCCGCCATCGGCAAGGCCGGCAACCCGGACATCCAGCCCGACGTGACCATCGCCGTCGGCGCCGCCACCGAAGTGATCGCCGGCGAGGGCATGATCCTCACCGCCGGCGGCATCGACTCGCACATCCACTTCATCTGCCCGCAGCAGATCGAGGAAGCGCTGATGAGCGGGGTGACCACCATGATCGGCGGCGGCACCGGCCCGGCCACCGGCACCAACGCCACCACGGTCACGCCCGGGCCCTGGCACATGGCGCGGATGCTCCAGGCCGCCGACGCCTTCCCGATGAACATCGGCTTCACCGGCAAGGGCAACGCCTCGCTGCCGGACCCCCTGATCGAGCAGATCCGCGCCGGCGCCATCGGCCTCAAGCTGCACGAGGACTGGGGCACCACCCCGGCGGCGATCGACAACTGCCTGTCGGTCGCCGACCAGTACGACATCCAGGTGGCCATCCACACCGACACGCTCAACGAGTCGGGCTTCGTCGAGACCACGCTGGGCGCGTTCAAGGGCCGTACCATCCACACCTACCACACCGAGGGCGCCGGCGGCGGCCATGCGCCGGACATCATCAAGGCCTGCGGCTTCGCCAACGTGCTGCCCAGTTCGACCAACCCGACCCGGCCGTTCACCCGCAACACCATCGACGAGCACCTGGACATGCTCATGGTCTGCCACCACCTCGACCCGAGCATCGCCGAGGACGTGGCCTTCGCCGAGAGCCGCATCCGCCGCGAGACCATCGCCGCCGAGGACATCCTCCACGACCTCGGCGCCTTCTCCATGATCAGCTCGGACAGCCAGGCCATGGGCCGCGTGGGCGAAGTCATCACCCGCACCTGGCAGACCGCCGACAAGATGAAGAAGCAGCGCGGCGCACTGGCCGAGGATGCCCCGGGCAACGACAACTTCCGCGCCCGCCGCTACATCGCCAAGTACACCATCAACCCGGCGATCACCCACGGCATCAGCCACGAGGTGGGCTCCATCGAGGTGGGCAAGTGGGCCGACCTGGTGCTCTGGCGCCCGGCCTTCTTCGGCGTCAAGCCGTCGCTGATCCTCAAGGGCGGGGTGATCGCCGCCAGCCTCATGGGCGACGCCAACGCCTCCATCCCCACCCCGCAGCCGGTGCACTACCGGCCGATGTTCGGCAGCTACGGCGGTAGCCTGCACAAGAGCAGCCTGACCTTCATCAGCCAGGCGGCGATGGACGCGGGCGTGCCGCAGCAGCTCGGGCTGAAGAAGCAGATCGGCGTGGTCAGGGGCTGCCGCTCGGTGCAGAAGAGCGACCTGGTGCTCAACGGCTACACCCCGACCATCGACGTCGACCCGCAGAATTACCAGGTCAAGGCCGACGGCCAGCTGCTCTGGTGCGAGCCGGCCGAGGTGCTGCCGATGGCGCAACGCTACTTCCTGTTCTGAGGCGCCGCCTGCCTGTGTGTGGGCTCGACCGCGAACAAGGCCGGTATCAGCGCGTAGGGTGTAGCAGCGTAGGCGGCGTTCCGCTTCAGCCCACCGGTTTCCCGGTTCAAGCGGCCATTGGTGGGCTGAAGCCCACCCTACCAACCCCCTCGCCCACCGGGCGAGGCGCGCGCAAGCGTTCCCTCATCCGGCCTCCGGCCACCTTCTCCCGCGGGAGAAGGGACAAAGCGCCCGCCGCTGCCTGTGGCTGCGGCGAGCACCTGTAGGAGCAGGCTCTGCCTGCGACCGCACCTGCACGTCGCCACGAACCAACACCCGACCACTCCCTGTCCCTCGGGAGAGGGCCGGGGTGCGGGTTGATCTGCCGAGTCATGGCTCGGTGAGCTGAAGCGGAGCGCCGCCCAGCCCACCTTGGTCCGGATCTGTAGGAGCGAGCTCGCTCGCGAACGCAGCCGCACCGTGCCACAGGCCAACGCCAAGCCCCTTTCCTGACGATTGCCTCAATCCCGCGGCGCCGCCAGCGGTGCCCGCCGCAGCCACAGCAGCGGCAGTCCCAGCAGCAGCACCAGCAGCCCGACCAGCGCTCCCGCGCCGGCATAGAGCGTGCTCGACCAGAACAGCCCGAGGCAGACCAGCGCGAACAGCAGCGGCAGCCAGGGGTACAGCGGCACCCGGAACGGCCGCGGCTGCTGCGGCAGCGTCCGGCGCAGGCGCAGCAGGGCCAGCACCGTGAGCAGCATGAACAGCCAGAACACCGGCGCGGTGTAGGCGACCATGCTCTGCACGGCGTTTTCGCTGACCGCGCCGAACAGCACCAGCAGCAGGGTGATGGCACCCTGCACCAGCAGCGCGCGCACCGGGGTCGCGCCGCGGTCGTTCCAGGTGCCGAGCATGGCCAGCTGCGGCACGTCGCGCCCGAGCGCGTAGTACACGCGCGCGCCGGTGAGGATGGTGGCGTTGAGGGTGCTGAGCGCGGTGATGCAGATCAGCCCGCCGAGCAGCGCCTCGCCCGGCGGACCGGCCACCCGCCGCATCAGCTCGGCGCCGACCGCATCGGCCTGGCGCAGTCCGTCCAGCCCGAAGACGTGGAGAAAGGCGAGGTTGGCCAGCAGGTACAGCGCCATCACCAGCAGCGTGCCGTACAGCAGCACCCGGCTCATGCTGCGCGACGGTTCGCGCAGCTCGCCGGACAGGTAGGCCGCCTCGTTCCAGCCGCCGTAGGTCAGCAGCACGAACACCAGGCCCATGCCCAGCAGGCCGGGCGAGAGGCCCGGCCCCTGCCCCGCCGGCGCCACCTCGGCCGCCGCGTCGGCGCCGAGCCCCGCCACGGCCATGCCCAGCACGCCGAGCACGGTGACCGTGCTCAGCAGCAGTTGCAGGCGCTTGGACTCGGGGGTGCCGACCATGTTGAGGGCGGTCAGCAGCACCACTGCCAAGGCCGCGTGCAGCGCCGCGCCCTGCGCTCCGAGCGGCAGCAGCCGCTGCGCATACTCGGCGTAGATGAAGGCCACCGCGGCGATCGCGCCGGTCTGGATCACGGTGCCCCGGGCCCAGGCGAACAGAAGCGCCAGGCGGGCGCCCCAGGCCCGGTGCAGGTAATGGTATTCGCCGCCCTCGTGGGGAAAGGCCGCCCCCAGCTCGGCGTAGCACAGGGCACCGGCGAGCATCAGCAGGCCGCCGGCGAGCCACAGGCCGAGGTACACCAGATGGCTGTCGGCATGCTGCGCGATCAGCGGCGGGAAGCCGAAGATGCCGACCCCGACCACCACGCCGACCAGCACGGCGACGCCGTCGACGACCGACAGCCCGGGCCGGGACCGCGTTCGGGCATCCATGTTCAGCTGCGCTCGGCGCTCCAGCCGGCAACCGCCCCCTCGCCCTCGACCGCCTGGATGCGGTCGTCGTCGACCTGGCCGACGTAGCGCTGGCCGCCGATGTCGAGCTGCAGCTGGGCGCCGCGCAGGCGGCCCTCCACGGGCACCGACTGGCCGTCGATCCGCGCGGTGCCTTCCACCTGCTGGAAGCGCTGCTGCAGGTCCAGGTCGACGGACCTACCCTCGGTCTCCAGCTCCCAGTGCCCGTCCACCTTGGCCGGCACGATCCACAGGAACACGTAGTTGCCGCCGACGTTGGCGGTCTCGTCGGCGTCCCAGTCGTCCATCATGAAGGCGTGCGAGACCACCCGGGTGCCGGGCTCGAGGGTGTCGAGGATCACCGGCCGCAGCTGCAGGTTGATGCGCGGCAGCAGGTACATGGTCAGCACCGTGGCGTCGGAGATGTCCTTCTCGAACAGGTCGCCCTGCTCGAAGCGCACGCGGTCCTGCACCCCGGCCGCCTCGGCGTTGGCCTCGGCCTCGCGCACGCGATCGGGGTCGATGTCGACGCCCAGCGCCTCGCGGGCGCGGAAGTCCTTCACCGCCGAGATGGCGATGCGGCCGTCGCCGGAACCGAGGTCGATCACGTAGTCGTCCGGCTGCACGTCGGCCAGCTCCAGCATGCGCTGGACCACGGCCTCCGGCGTGGGCACGTAGGGCACGTCGAGTTTCGGGGCGGTCTGGGCGTGGCCGGTCGCGGCGGCGAGCAGCAGCACGAACGGCAGGACGCGCAGACGGGGGCGGGCAGGTGTCATCGGCGGGTCTCCTTGAGCAAGAGGGTGGCCTTGCGACTTCAGGCAAAGCACCGGACCGATGGCGTGGCGGCAGGTTCGACCCTGCCGGAAAAGATTTCCGGGGCCGCGGCGCAGGTGCCTGATTGACGGAGACTTTGTGCGGCGCTGCGGTTGTAACGCGATGTGTGGCGGGCACCGGCGCACTAGCGCAGCTGGCTGTCCTTGCTGCCGCGGCGGTTGTAGCCGCTGAAGCGCGCTTCGGCCCGGTCCTGCTCCTGCTGGCAGCGCAGGCACAGGCGCACGCCCTTGACCGCGGCGCGCCGGGCGGCGGGGATCGCCTCGCCGCACTCCTCGCAGTGCATCAGGCCCTCGCCCTCGCGCAGCTGGCTGCGCGCCCGGCGGATGCCGTCTTCCACGGTGCTGTCGATCTGTTCCTGCACGGCGCCATCGCCTGCCCACCCGTTCGCCATACCGGCCTCCTGAGGTTGCCCCACGCTCGCATGACTGGCAGCGCGGGGCCGGGCTCAGCGCGCCTGGCGAAAGCGCAGCCCCGCATTGATCACCACCGCGGCGAAGGCCGCCGTGGCGAATCCGTAGAGTACGCCCAGACGGCCGTCCTGGAACAGCCAGGAACCGAGCACCGGCCCGGTGGCCATGCCCATGAAGCGGAAGAAGTTGTAGGCCCCCACCGCCATCGCCCGGTTCGACGGGTACAGGTCCATCAGCAGGCTGGTCTGTACCGGCAGCGACAGGCCGAGGAACAGCCCGAAGGCGGTCACCGCCAGCACCAGCCAGGTGAGCGAGTGCTCGGCCACCAGCAGGAACAGCAGCAGGCTGGCGGCGTTCAGCGTGGTGGTGACCAGCAGCAGGCGCCGCGCCGGCCAGTGCGCCAGCAGGCGGCCGCCGGTGTAGGTGGCGACCACCACGGCGATCGACAGCGGCAGGAACACCAGCCCCTTCTCGCTGGCGCTGAGCCCGTAGACCGTATCCAGCACGCGCGGCATGAACACCAGATAGTTGTAGAAGGCGTAGTACTGCACGAAGCTCAGCAGGATGATCGCCAGCCCCTGCGGGTTGCGCAGCACCTCCAGGTACTGGCCCGGGTGGAAGGGCCTCACCTGCACGTCCGCCGGGCGCGTCTCGCGCAGCCAGCAGGCGTTGGCCGCCAGCGCCGCGCAGCCGGCCACCACCAGCACCAGGAATACGTAGTGGTAGTCCAGCTGTTCGCCGACGAAGCCGCCGACCACCGGGCCGAGCACCGGCCCCAGCGCCACCATCATCTGGAAAGTGCCCATCGCCCGGCCGCGGGCGACGCCCTCGAAGCGGTCGCCGATCACCGTCACCGCCACCACCGCGGTCGCCGCGATACCCACCGCCTGCAGGCCGCGGAACACCAGCAGCGCCTCGATGCTGGTGGACAGGAAGCAGCCCAGCGAGGCCGCCACGAAGGTCGCCAGTCCCGCCAGCTGCACCGGCCGCCGCCCGGTGCGGTCGACCAGCGGACCGTAGACGATCTGCATGAAGGCCAGCACGAAGGTGAAGATCGAGATGCTCAGGTTGATCAGCAGCGGCGTGGTCGCCAGCGCGGTGCCGAGCTCGGGCAGGATGGGGGCGTAGACGGTCTGGGTAAAGGGCCCGAGGAAGGCCGCGACGCCCACCATCAGGGTCAGCAGGCGCGGGCTCACGGGCGCACCGCCCGGTCCCGGCGGTGCGTCGGCAGAGGTGTCACGCTCACTCCTTGACCTGCATGTACTCTTCGGCCCAGACCATGTATTCGGCGGCGGTCGAGTACTTCACCGACAGCTCCGAGGCGTTGAGGTCGTAGGCGTCGATCTGGCGCTGCTCGCGCAGGCAGTCGTAGGTCGCCTTGATCGCCGCGAAGTAGGCGGCGTGGCCGTTGACCACCACGCGCACGCCGAGGCTCGCCAGGCGCGCGCGGTCGCGCAGCTTGGGGTTGTCGTAGGTGACCAGCATCAGCGGGACCGACAGGTGCGCGCTGACCCGCTCCAGGTGCTCGAAGTCCTCGATGCCGACCAGGCAGATGCCGTCGGCCCCGGCCTTCTCGTAGGCGCGCGTGCGGGCGATCAGCTGGTCGGCGTCGAGCACCCCGGCATGGGTACGGGCGATGATCGCCATCTCGTTGTCGACCCGCGCCTCCAGCGCCGCGCGGATCTTGCCCACCGCCTCGGGAATCTCGATCAGATCGGTGGACTTGTGGCCGAACTTGGCCGGCAGCAGCGTGTCCTCGATGGTCAGCGCGGAGATGCCGGCGCGCTCGAGCTCGGTCACCGTGCGCATCACGTTCAGTGCGTTGCCGTAGCCGTGGTCGGCGTCGGCGATCACCGGCAGGCGCGACACCCGGCCGATCCGCGCGGCCTGCTCGACGAACTCGCTGAGGGTGATCAGGGCGAAGTCGGGCGCGGCCAGCACCTGCAGCGAGGCGACCGAGCCCCCGAGGATGCCGACCTCGAAGCCGAGATCGGCGGCGATGCGCGCCGACATCGGATCGAACACCGAGGCGGTGAAATAGCAGCTGTCGGAGGCCAGAAGGCGGCGGAAATCCTTGCGCAGGGTGTGGTGGGAAATTCTCTGCATATTCATGTGGAAGGTCTCGGCACGCAGGGTTAATAACGAAATCGATCGGTGGACTATAACGGGCCCGGCGCCTGTCCGGATGCCGACGAGGCCCCAACCGGGCGCGCTCGCGTACGCCGCTGCGCCTCGGCCATGCACAGCCCGCTGACCACGATCACCGCCATGCCGAGCAGCGCCCCGGCGTCCGGCGCGTGATCGAAGAACGTCAGGCTGACCAGCCCGGCGAAGACGATCTGGCCGTAGGTGAAGGGCGCCAGGGTCGCGGCGCTGGCGAAGCGGAAGGCATTGGTCAGCAGCAGGTGGCCGCCGGTGGCGAGCACGCCGAGGCAGGCGATCAGCAGGCCGTCGTGCAGGCTCGGCCAGGTCCAGTGGAGCGGCACCAGCGCACTCATGGTCAGGCTGCCGACCAGGCTGGTGAGGAAGTTGCTCGCCACCGCATGGTCGGTCGCGCCGAGGCGCCGCGTGAGGATCTGGTAGAGCGTGAAGCACAGCGCCGCCCCCAGCGGAAACAGGATCGCCGGCGTGAACAGCGCACTGCCCGGCCGCACGATGATCAGCACGCCGAGCAGTCCCATCGCCACGGCGACCCACTGGCCGCGCCCCACCACCTCGCCGAGCCAGGCCGACGCCAGGGTGACCAGCACCGGTGTCAGGAAGATCACCGCGGTGGCCTCGGCCAGCGGGAGGTAGCGCAGCCCGGTGACGAACAGCAGGCTGATGCTCACCAGGCTCAGGCCGCGCAGCAGCTGCGCACCGGGGCGCCGGGTACGCACCAGGCGGGTGCCCATGCGCGGGCCGAAGGCGAACAGCAGCAGCAGGGTCTGCACCAGGTAGCGGGCCCACACCACCATCACCAGCGGGTAGAGCTGGGTGAGGTGCTTGGCCAGGCCGTCATGGCCGGCCAGCAGGACGCTGGCGAGCAGGATGAGGGAAACGCCGAGCAGGGGTCGGTGCTGAATCAAGACAGGTTCCGGAAGCAGGGATTGTTAGCTGCCTAAGTGTACGCCTGCACGCGGCGAGTTTCCTCCCCCGCGGCTCGGCGGTCGGCACCCGGCCAGCCATGCTAGCGGAATGCCATCCACCGTTTGTCAATAAACAGGCGTCATTTCCGTATCCGGGCGACGAACGGGCGTGGCGTCGCGATCCCGCTCGTTATTCTCCCCACTTTCGAAGGGGAGCGTCCCGGTCACCCTCCATAGCACTCGCGGGGCCGGATGAAGGAGCAAACCTGCGCACGAGGACAGGCGCAGCAGAACGGGGGAGGAACATCATGAAAGCGATTGCACTGCTCGCCCTGCTGGGGCTGTTCGGCAGCGCTGTGGCCGAGGCGCGAACCCTGGAGCGCGAACTCGGCGACTTCTCGCTCAAGCTCGGCACCGCGCCGGCGCGCAGCATGGCCCAGGGGCTGATCAACCCCTCGCCGTACGGGAGCCTCCACGGCGGCTTCGACCTCACCCACGAGAGCGGCTGGTACGTCGGCCACTGGTCGCCGAGCATGGGCGTGCGCGACAACACCCTGCTGGAGCTGGACTCCTACGTCGGCTTCTTCCGACCGCTGGACGAGCGCCTCGGCTACGAACTGGGGGTGATTCGCTACAGCGTCCCCGAAACGAACTTCGAGCGGCACCAGTACTACGCCGGCATGACCCTGCTCGGCAGCCGCCTCGGCGCGGCGGTGAACCAGGCCCCGGCGCGCACCGACAGCACCCTGCTGCTCGACCTCGGCCTCGACGTGCCCTGGCGCATGGACATGACCCTGAAGTACTCCACCCACAACCTGAATTTCCCGGTGATGCTTTCCGGCGGCCGGCGGGTGAGCAGCTTCGACGACTGGTCGCTGAACTTCTCGCGGCCCTGGCTGGGCTCGCGGTTCGACCTGTCCTACACCGGCAGCAGCCTGGGCGGTTCCGGTTGCGCGGCCTATTCCGGGCCGAACCGCTATTGCCAGGACTACTGGTCGGTGAGGTGGGAACGCCCGCTGTTCTAGTGCCCCGTGCGGCTGGCCGGTTGACTCGAATCCGAGACCAGGCGCTACGGGGTCATGGCGCCGAAATCGAGCATTCGCACCAACCCCTGCACCCCGTCGGCCCGCTTCAACGAAACGCCCCGCTTCGGGTATGATCCGCGGCCCTTGCCGGCCGGCCCAGCCGCCCGGCGTCGTTCGAGCCGTTCCATGTTTACCCTCAGAAAGATGCAAGCGCGGGACATCCCGCACGTCCTCTCGATCCAGCAGGAAGCCTACTCCTCCGAACTCCTCGAGACCGAACCGGTCATCCGCGCCCGCCTGGCAGAGGCCGGCGAGCACGCCCTGGTGGCCGAGGATGCCCAGGGCGTATGCGGCTACCTGTTCGCCTACCGCTCGCGCGTCGGCAAGGTCACCCCGCTCGATGGCGAATTCCAGCCGCATCCGCAGGCCGACTGCCTCTACCTGCACGACCTGGCGGTCGCCCGCCGTGCCGCCGGCCGCGGCGTGGGCCCGGCATTGGTGCAACACAACCTGGGTCAGGCGCGCACCCGCAAGATGCGTTTCTCCGCGCTGGTGTCGGTGCAGGATTCCCACGGCTTCTGGTCGCGCCTGGGCTACCGGCGGCACGAGACGCTGGAGCAGCCACAGGCCAGGAACCTGGCGTCGTACCGCATTCCCGCGGTGTACATGGTTTGCCCGCTGCACGACTGACGCATATATATGGTGCATTTCTATGCTTAATGCACCATCTTAGGGCAAACAAAAGCCCCATTTGAAGGCGCGATCATGGTGCAGGCCGCGTAGCCCCGCGCCTGCGCCTTCTTGGCAAGCCCCTTGCTCTGCTTCCGGCATCGATTCAGCCGGAACTGCCCCATGCTGGTGATCCGCCAAAGGATTCCCGCGCGCCCCGAATGGGACGCCGAACTCCACCTGACCTACGACGCCCGCAGCAAGAGCCGCCTGCGCTGCTTTACCGCCAGCGGCGAGGACGTCGGCCTGTTCCTCGAGCGCGGCCAGTCGCCGCTGCACGACGGAGAATGCCTGCTGGCCGACGACGGCCGCGTGGTGCGCGTCTGCGCCCGCCCGGAGCAACTGCTGCACGTCACCTGCGCCAGCGCCTTCGAACTGACCCGCGCCGCCTACCACCTCGGCAACCGCCATGTCGCCCTGCAGATCGGCGACGGATGGCTGCGCCTGCTCGACGACTACGTGCTCAAGGACATGCTCGTGCAACTCGGCGCACAGGTGGAGGCGGTCGAAGCGCCCTTCCAGCCCGAGCACGGCGCCTACGGCGGCGGCCATCACCACTCGCACGCCGGCGAGGCCGAATTCAGCTACGCGCCGAAATTGCATCAGTTCGGAGTGCGCAAGTGACGACCGTCCTGGCCGACGGCGCCCGCATACCCCCCTGGGCCTTGCTGCGCCTGGCCAGCCCGCAGTTGCCGATCGGCGGTTACAGCTACTCGCAGGGCCTCGAGATGGCGGTCGAGCAGGGCCTGGTGGCCAGCCCGGATCAGGCCCGGCGCTGGCTGCAGGACCAGTTGCTGCTGAACCTCGCCCGCTTCGAGGCGCCGCTGCTGCTCGCCCACTGCCAGGCCGCCGCCGGCGGCGACTGGCCGGCCCTGGCCGAACTCGCCGAACAGCACCGGGCCAGCCGCGAAACCCGCGAGCTGCACCTGGAAAGCCGGCAGATGGGCTACTCCCTCGGACAGTTGCTCGACGGCCTGCCGGAACTCGACGACGACACCCGCGCCTGGCTGGCGGGCATCGACCAGCCGGGCCTGGCCCTGACCTGGGCCCTGGCCGCCCGCGCCTGGCAGATCGCTCCCGAGGACGCGCTGGCCGCCTGGCTCTGGGGCTGGCTGGAAAACCAGTTGGCGGTGCTGATGAAGACCCTGCCGCTCGGCCAGCAGGCCGCCCAGCGGCTGACCTCCGAGCTGCTGCCGGCGCTGGACCAGGCCCAGCGCCTGGCCGCCTCGCTCGAACCCGAGGACTGGGGCAGCGCGCCCTTCGGGCTGGTGCTGGCGAGCATGGCGCATGAGCGGCAATACAGTCGGTTGTTCAGGTCATGAGCGTTCGTTCGCGAACCGCCGCGGCCGCAGGTGGACGTAGGTGTTGGAGCGAGGGGGACGCCGAGTTCTTGCTCGCGAACGGGGACAGCGCGGCGAGCAAGTACGCAGCGCCGCGCCGGCTCCATTCGCGCTCAGGACCGCTCCCACAGATAGCCCCGCGCCAACCGTTCGCCTGCAAGCGCTCAGTGCCCCCTCGCGCCTACAGTCGAGGTAGACCCTGCCATGGTCAGAGACAGCGCCACGCCCCAGCCCTTCTCCCACCGGGAGAAGGTGGCCCGCAGGGCCGGATGAGGGCGACGGTGAACAAGGCCCTCACCCCAGCCCTCTCCCGGAGAGAGAGGGGGACGTCTGCAGCGCACCCGATGCAGCGCCAACCCGATTCCATGAAACCCCGCATGAACCCGAAGGCGCCCCACCCCGCCTTCCCGAGGAGGACTCCCCATGAATAGCCAGCCCCTGCGCGTCGGTATCGGCGGCCCGGTCGGCTCCGGCAAGACCGCCCTGACCCTGGCCCTGTGCCGCGCCCTGCGCGAGCGCTATAACCTCGCCGTGGTCACCAATGACATCTACACCCAGGAGGACGCCCAGTTCCTCGTGCGCAACGAGGCGCTGGCGCCCGAGCGCATCATCGGCGTCGAGACCGGCGGCTGTCCGCACACGGCAATCCGCGAGGACGCCTCGATCAACCTCGAGGCGGTTGAGCAGCTCAACCGGCGCTTCCCCGGCCTGGACCTGATCCTCGTCGAATCCGGCGGCGACAACCTGTCGGCCACCTTCAGCCCGGAGCTGTCCGACCTGACCATCTACGTGATCGACGTCTCCGCTGGCGACAAGCTGCCGCGCAAGGGCGGCCCGGGCATCTGCAAGTCCGACCTGCTGGTGATCAACAAGGTCGACCTGGCGCCCATGGTCGGCGCCTCGCTGGAAGTCATGGACCGCGACGCGCGCAAGATGCGCGGCGACCGCCCCTTCGTCTTCAGCAACCAGAAGGTCGGCCAGGGTCTGGACGAGATCATCGCCTTCATCGAACGCCACGGCATGCTCGACGCCGCCTGACGCCCACCATCGCCCCAAGGAGCCCCCACATGAACCTGCGCAATTCCCTGCTCGGCGCCGCCCTGCTGCTCAGCCCCGCCCTCGCCTTCGCCCACCCGGGCCATGAACATTCCGGGCTGGAGGCCGGCCTGGCGCACCCGCTGTTCGGCCTCGATCACCTCCTGGCGATGCTCGCCGTCGGCCTCTGGGCCGCGCAGCAGCAGGGCCGCGCGCGCTGGGCCGTGCCACTGAGCTTCGTGCTGAGCATGCTCGCCGGCGGCCTGCTCGGCTTCGCCGGTCTGGAATTGCCGCTGATGGAAACCGGCATCGCCGGCTCGGTCCTCGCACTCGGCCTGCTGGTCGCGCTGGCGGTGCGCCCGAACGTGGCGGTGGCGGTCGGTCTCACCGCGCTGTTCGCCCTCGCCCACGGCGTCGCCCACGGCCTGGAGCTGCCAGAACTGTCCAACGCATGGGCCTACGCCCTGGGCTTCGTCGTCGCCACCGCCGGCCTGCACGCTTTCGGCTACCTGGTCGCCCGCCACCTGCCGGCCGCCGCCGCGCCGCTGGTACGGGTGGCCGGCGCCGCCTCGGCCCTGACCGGCGCCTGGCTGCTGGCCGGCTAAGCGCTCGCCCCGAGGTCGGGCCTCCCACAAAAGCGGTGTGATCCGCCAAATTCTGTGGGAGGCCGCACCCGTTCCCGACGGGCTTGCAGCATTCACCACATCCCTGTGGATTGCGCGCCCTCGCGGCGAAAGCGGGCCGAGAGCCAGAGGCTTTCTCGCCTCGGAGTCTTTCTTGCAGCTTGTGGCTTGCAGCTGACTTGCCGTGGCCGCCCTATCGGAACGGCGGCTCGTCGAAGCTGCGCAGCTTGCGCGAGTGCAGCGAATTCAGCTGCCCGCGCAGCAGGTCGAGCGCGGTGATGCCGATCTGCAGGTGCTGATTGACCGCGCGCTGGTAGAAGGCGCTGGCCGAACCGGGCAGCTTGATCTCGCTGTGCAGCGGCTTGTCCGACACGCACAGCAGCGTGCCGTAGGGCACCCGCAGCCGGTACCCCTGGGCGGCGATGGTGCCGCTTTCCATGTCCACCGCCACCGCCCGCGAGAGGTTGATCAGCGGCCGCTCCTGCGCCCAGCGCAGCTCCCAGTTGCGATCGTCATAGGTCAGCACGGTGCCGGTGCGCAGGCGCCGCTTGAGCGCATCGCCCTGCTCGCCGGTGACCTGCGCCGCCGCTTCCTGCAGCGCCTGCTGCACCTCGGCCAGCGCCGGCAGCGGGATGTGCGGCGGCAGCGCGCGGTCGAGGATGCCGTCGCGGCGCATGTAGGCGTGCGCCAGCACGTAGTCGCCGATGGTCTGCGACTGCCGCAGCCCGCCGCAATGGCCGATCATCAGCCAGCAGTGCGGGCGCAGCACGGCCAGGTGGTCGGTGATGTTCTTGGCGTTCGACGGCCCGACGCCGATGTTGACCAGGGTGACGCCGTGCCCATCCTCGGCGATCAGGTGGTAGGCCGGCATCTGGTAGCGGTGCCAGAGTACGCCGTTGACGATGCTCTGGGCGGTGGCCTCGTCCATGCCGCGCTCGATGCTGACGTTGCCGGGCAGGACCAGGCGCACGAAGCGGTTGTCGCCGTGCAGCTGCTCGAGGCCGTGCTGGATGAACTGGTCGACGTAGCGGTGGTAGTTGGTCAGCAGGATCCACGGCTGCACGTGCCGCCAGTCGCTGCCGGTGTAGTGCACCAGCCGGCGCAGCGAGAAATCCACCCGAGCCGCGTCGAACAGCGCCAGCGGGAAGGGATCGGCGTGCTCCCAGTCGTACAGGCTGTCGGCGATGTTGTCGGTGGCCGCCGACAGGTCGGTGCTGGGGAACACCCGCGCCAGCTCCGCCGCGGTCACCCCGGTGCCGGCGAGTTCGTCGCCCTGCTCCACCACATAGGGATAGGGAATGTTCTGCTCGCTGGGACCGACCTCCACCTGCACGGTGAAATCGTTCATCAGCGGGCGCAGCTGGTCGAGCAGGTAGGTGCGGAAGGCCGCCGGCTGGGTCACCGTAACGCTGTAGACACCGGGCGTCTGTACCTTGGCGTAGGCACGGGTGGTGGTCGGCACCTCGCCGTGGCAGTGGTAGTTCAGCCGCAGCTGCGGATAGCGGAAGAGCGCGCGCTGTTCGGGGGTCGGCTCGACGCGGTCCTTGACGTAGCGCATGAGCGCCTGGCTGAGCGCGGTGGTGGCCTGCTGGTGCAGCGCGGCAAGCCGATCCACCGCCTCCTCGGCGGTCTCGGCAACCACGAAGACTTGCGAATCGATTTTCACGGGATAGGTCTTCCGTCTGGCAGTGATGAGGCTATCTTGCCTGCGCGACCGGCGCCCGGGTAGCGCCGCCGATGCCACAGGCGTGGGCCAGGTCATGGAGTCCAGGGCCCCGGACCGGGCGCTCTGGTCGCGCCCCGGGAATTCCCTGCTTCCCGTACGACAAACGGCAATAGCAATGATGGCATAGTGATGTTATTTTGACCCAATAAAAAAATATGCGCCAAAAGCGACAAAATTCCGACGGTCAAAAGCCGACATTCAGCGCCAGCCTGCCTCCCAATCCAGCAAACCACCGACCGGTGCTCGCCTGATCACCGAGCGGACGCGGCTTGCCCGCGACAATCCGAAGGGTTTTCTTCGATGACAGCAAAGGACGATGTCGTGCGCCTGATGAAGCACTCGGGCGGCACGGCCAGCACATACAAGGAATTTCCCGGTGCCGAGCCAGCGTCGCAGGCACCGCGCTGGGCACTGCTGCAGGCAGTCGAGCGGGCCGGCCAGAGCGCGCCTTGCCAGCCATCCGCGGCTGTCGAGCAGGCACCGGCGGAGCCGCAAGACCCGCCTGCCGGCCTGCTCGCACAGCTGGCGGCCAGCCAGCCGGCCGTCCGGCCCCACCCCTTCGCCCAGCCCGCGCCGGCAGAGGCCGCGATCCAGCCGCCAGCCGAGCCGCTCGCCGTGGCCGCCGTCCCGGAGCGGAGCGCCAACCCGTTCGGCGCGCTCTTCCGCACGGCGCCCGTGCTCGAGGAACCCCCCAGGGAAAGCGCCCGCCACGGCTCCCTCAAATCGCTACTCAAGGGCATCGGTACATGTCGCTGATCTGTCTTTCCTCGCCCAAGGGTGGAGTGGGCAAAACCACCCTGACGGCCAACCTCGCCTTCGCCTTCCAGCGCCTCGGGCTGCCGGTCACGGTGATCGATTTCGACGTACAGAACGCGCTGCGCCTGCATTTTGGCCTGCCGCTGGGCGACGCCCGCGGCTATGTCGCGCTCGCCGAGCAGCACCGCGACTGGAAGCGGCTGGTCGTGCCCACCGCGAGCGGCATCCGCCTGCTGCCCTATGGCGTAGCCGACGACGCGCAGCGGCTGGCGTTCGAGGCACGCCTCGGCGAAGACCCGCTGTTTCTCACCGAAGCCCTGCAGACGCTGCTGGCGATTCCGCACATGGTGGTGCTGGCCGACACGCCGCCCGGCCCCTCGCCCGCGCTCAACGCGCTCAACCGCATCGCCGACCTGCGCGTCGCCGTGCTGCTCGCCGATGCGGCCTCGGCCGCCCTGGTGCCGCAGATCGAACAGGGCCTGTTCTTCTCCGCGCAGCAGGCGCGCAGCCACCTGCCGGTCGGCTACGTCCTCAACCAGGTCGACCGCCGCCGGCGGCTGAATCTGGATACCACCGAGTTTCTCCAGGCGCGCCTGGGCGACTCGCTGCTCGGCCTGGTGCACCGTGACGAAGCGCTGGCCGAGGCGCTCGCGTCGCAACTGCCGATCTTCGCCTTCGACCCCACCAGTGCCGCGGCCTACGACATCGATCGCATCGCCCAGCGCCTGGCCCAGCAGATCGAAAGCCTGAAACGTCCCCCCTACGGTCAGCGCCAGCTGAGGTAACCTCAAAATGCCCCCTCGTCCCGCCCTTCATGGATTGAAAAGGCTGACGGCGTGTCTGCTCCTGGCGACCGCACTGCCCGCGTTGCTGCTGTTCGTCATCGTGCCCCTGAGCATTCCCATGCAACTGCTGCTGGGCGGCGCGATGATCCTGCTGATGCTGCTGCTCAACCACCACGGCTCCTACGCCGTCACCCTGGTGATGGTGGTGATGTCGGTGGCGGTCTCGACCCGCTACCTGTACTGGCGGACCACCGAGACGCTGGTGTTCGGCAACGGCCTGGAAGCCTTCCTCGGCATCGGCCTGTACCTGGCCGAGGTGTACGCCTGGCTGATTCTGGTACTCGGTTATTTCCAGAGCATCCTGCCGCTGAAGCGGCCGATCGAGCCGCTCCCGGAGGACACCGCGAGCTGGCCGACCGTGGACGTCTATATCCCGACCTACAACGAGAGCCTGAGCGTGGTGCAGGACACCGTCCTCGCCGCGCTGAACCTCGACTACCCGGCCGACAAGCTGCGCGTCTACCTGCTCGACGACGGCCGGCGCCCGGAATTCGGCGCCTTCGCCGCCGCTGCCGGGGCCGGCTACATCACCCGCACGGACAACAACCACGCCAAGGCCGGCAATCTGAACAACGCGCTCAAGCGTACCGACGGCGATCTGATCTGCATCTTCGACTGCGACCATGTCACCACCCGCGCCTTCCTCCAGGCCACGGTCGGGCTGTTCCTCAAGGATTCCAGGCTGGCACTGGTGCAGACCCCGCACCACTTCTATTCGCCCGATCCGTTCGAGCGCAACCTGGCCACCGGCCAGGACGTCCCCAACGAAGGCGAACTGTTCTACGGCCCGGTCCAGCAAGGCAACGACTACTGGAACGCGGCTTTCTTCTGCGGCTCCTGCGCCGTGATCCGGCGGGCCGCGCTGGAGGAAACCGACGGCTTCGCCGTGGAGACGGTGACCGAGGACGCGCACACCGCGCTCAAGCTGCAGCGCAGCGGCTGGAACACCGCCTTCATCGCCGTGCCGCTGGCGGCGGGCCTGGCCACCGAGCGGCTGTCGCTGCACATCGGCCAGCGCATGCGCTGGGCGCGCGGCATGACGCAGATCTTCCGGCGCGACAACCCGCTGCTCGGGCGCGGGCTGAAGCTGCCGCAGCGGCTGTGCTACCTCAACGCGATGCTGCACTTCCAATTCGCCCTGCCGCGCATCATCTTCCTCACCGCGCCGATCGCCTACCTGATGCTCGGGCAGAACATCATCGCTTCGTCCGCCGCAGCGATCTTCGCCTACGCGCTGCCGCACCTGGTGCATTCGATCACCACCAACGCGCGCATCCAGGGCCGCCACCGCCACTCCTTCTGGGGCGAGATCTACGAGACGGTGCTGGCCTTCCACATCCTCAAGCCGACCCTGATCACCCTGCTTGACCCCAAGCGCGGCAAGTTCAACGTGACCGACAAGGGCGGACTGCTGGACAAGGGCTTCTTCGATTTCGCCATGGTTCGACCGCACGTGTTCACCATCGGCCTGCTGCTCGTCGCCATCGCCATCGGCCTGGTGCGTCACTTCTGGGTCGACTGGGCGCCGTCGGACCCCAACGTGCTGGCGCTGAACATCGCCTGGGCGGGCTTCAGCCTGATCACCCTGTTCGCCGCCGTCGCGGTGGCGATGGAAACCCGCCAGATGCGCGCCGCGACGCGGCTGGAAGTGAAGCTGCCGGTGGTGCTGCATTTCGACAGCGGCCGCACCCTGCAGGGCGTGACCCGGGACATTTCCATGGGCGGCCTGCGCCTGGTCCATTCCGGGAGTCTCCAGCAGCTTCCCGGTCATCTCGAAGAGATCGAGCTGTTCCACGACAACCGTTCGGTGATCCTCCCGGCGGACGTGCTGGGCCTGTCCGACGGGCAGATCCGGCTGCGCTTCAGCGCGCTCGAGGTGCCGCAGCGGCGCGAGCTGGTGGGGCTGGTCATGGGCCGCGCCGACGCCTGGCTCGACGACAGCCCGGTACAGACCGACCGTCCGCTTCGCTCGTTCTGGAACGTGCTGCGGAACGCCTTCTCCCTGCTGCGCCGCCGGCGCCGCCCCGCGGCGCTTGATGAGCGCGCGCGCCAGGCACGACCCGCTCCCGCCGGGCAGCCCGCACCGCAGGGCGGCAGGGCGGTGCCCGGCATGCTGCTCAAGCTCCTGCTGCTCACCGCGGCCTGCCTGGCCCTGGCGTCGCTGGTCCAGGCCGAGGAACTGGCGCTGCCGCGTCCCGCCGGGCAGGCCCCGGGCATGGCGCCGGCCAACCCCACCGCGGTGGAGCTGCTGCGCTTCGAACAGATGGGCGCCAGGTCGCTGTTGCTGCGCGGCCCGGGTGCCGAGGCCGGGCTGGCCTTTTCCATCAGCCGGCAGCAGATCGTCACCGAGGCGCGGCTGGACTTGCACCTGACGCACGACCAGGCGCTGCCCAGCGGGGCCCGGCTCGAGGTCTCGCTCAACGGCGAGACGCTCGACGTGCTCGAGCTGGCCTTCGGCGAAGCGGTCGACCAGGTCGCGCGCCTGGCGGTCAACCCGCTCCTGCTGCTGCCCTACAACCGCCTGAACCTGCGCCTGCTCAGCGACGCCCGGCGCTGCGAGAGCCCGGACCAGTCGCCGCTGCGGGTCACCCTGGCCGGCGACTCGGCGTTCGCCTTCGGCACCCGGCGCCTGCCGCTGCCCAACGAGCTGGCGAACCTGCCGGCGCCCTTCTTCGACGAGGCGCAGATGGGCACCATCCGCCTGCCGGTGGTGCTGCCGACCCTGCCGGACGAAGGCACGCTGCGCAGCGCGGCGCTGGTCGCCTCGCATTTCGGCGCGCTGGCCCGCTACCGCGAGGTCAGCTTCCCGGCGCTGTTCGGCGAGCTGCCGATGGGCAATGCGCTGGTGATCACCGACGACGCGCACGCCCTGCCCGGCATCACCCTGCCCCCGATCGACGGGCCGACCCTGGCCATCGTCGACAACCCGCGCGATCCACTGGCCAAGCTGCTGCTGGTGCTCGGCCGCACCCCGGCCGAACTGCATACCGCGGCGCTGAACCTCGCCTTCCCGCGCACCGGCCTGAGCGGCGCCCTGGCTGCCGTGGGCCCGCTCGCGCCGGCGCCGCGGCAGCCCTACGACGCGCCGCGCTGGATCGCCAGCGACCGGCCGGTACGCTTCGGCGATCTGACCGACTCGCCGCTGGCCAGCGAAAGCCTCACCCCGCCGAGCATGAGCCTGGGCTTTCGTGCCGCCCCGGACATGTTCCTGTGGAACGGCGACAACATTCCCATGCAGCTGCGCTATCGCTTTCCCGACGGCGACTGGTTCGATCCGGCCCGCTCGCACCTGGATATCGCCCTCAACGGCCGCTACCTGACCTCGTTACCGGTTCTCGAGCCGGGGGTGCTGGAAAAGATCAGGAACCGCTTCGGCTTCCAGACGCGCCAGGAAGAGGCGCAGATCGAGATTCCGTCCTACCTGATCTACGGCGACAACCAGCTGGACTTCTACTTCAACCTGGCCGCCGAGGTCGGCCCCGACTGCGAGGACGCCGTGCTACCGCAACGGGCGCTGAGCATGATCGACGGCGACTCGCTGCTCGACCTGACCCGCACTCAGCATTTCGCCCAGTTGCCCAACCTGTCGTTCTTCGTCGGCGCCGGCTTCCCCTTCACGCGCCTGGCCGACCTCTCGGAAACCACGGTGTTGCTGCCGCGCACGCCGGCCGCCGCCGAGGTGCAGGCGATGCTCGAACTGCTCGGCCGCTTCGGTGCCGCCACCGGCTACCCGGCGCACGCCGTCGAGGTGCTGCTCGGCACGCCTGCCCGCGAGCGGCTTAGCGGGCGCGACCTGCTGGTGGTCGGCCGGCTGGACCAGCGCCTCGATCTCGCCGGCCTGCTCGACGGCTCCGGCTTCCGCCTGGAAGGCGAGCGCCTGCGGGTGGTCGAGCGCAGTGCGCTGGAGCGCAGCCGGACGCTCCTGCTCGGCGATTGGAGCCGCCAGGGCAACCAGGCCGATCGCCAGCTCACCGGCGATCGCCAGTTCCAGGGGCTGCTCAGCCGCCGTTCGCCCTACGATCCCTCGCGGGTGGTGGTGATGGCGCTGGCCAGCGACGAGGCCTGGCTGCCGCGACTGGTGCAGAGCCTGCAGGCACCGGAGGTCAACGCAGAGATCCGCGGCGACCTGGCCTATTTCGAAAGCCCCGGGCAGGTGCACAGCTTCCGCGTCGACGGCCTGTTCGGCTACGGCGACCTGCCCTGGCACATCTATGTTCGCTGGCTGTTCAGCGAACGCCCGCTGCTGCTGATGTCGTTGTTGGTGATTTCGACACTGCTGGTGGCCGCCGGGCTCTACCCGCTTCTGCATGCACATGCCGCGCGCCGGCTCGGCTAGAAGGAACTGACGCAATGGCATTCAGAGCCCTGACGAAACTCTCCCTGGCAATCTGCTGCGCGGCGCTCGCCGGTACCACCTTGCACGCCCAGGCGGCGGACGCTCCCGCCAACGGCATCGAGGTCCTGCTGCAGCAGGCCGACTTCTGGCAGTCGCGCAACCGCCCGCAACTGGTTCAGGAAACCCTGCAGCGCGCGCTGGCGGTACAGCCCGACGCCGAGGAGGTGCTGTACCGGCTGGCGCTGTTCGCCGTGCCCGAGGACGAGCAGGCCGCCCGCGACTGGCTGCAGCGCCTGCGCCGGAGCCACCCGGACAGCCCGCGCATCGCGGCGGTCGAGCAGGCCCTGCTGAGCCAGGGCGTGGATCGCGCGCGCCTGGCGGAAATCCGCCTGATGGCCAGCCGTGGCGACACCGCTCGCGCGGCCGAAGCCTACCGCTCGCTGCTGGGCAGCGCCCCGCCGCCGGACCTGGCCCTCGAGTACTACCAGACCCTCGCCGGCCAGGACGCGAGCTGGGAAGAGGCGCGCCGCGGCCTCGAACAGCTGCACCAGCAACGGCCCGACGACCTGCAGGTACGCCTGGCGCTCGCGCGCGCCCTGAGCTACCGCCCGGCCACCCGGCGGCAGGCCATCGCCCACCTCGAGACGCTTGCCCCGCGGTTGCCCGAGGCCGACCAGGCCTGGCGCCAGGCGCTCATCTGGCTCGATCCGACCAAGGAGGATGCCGCGCTCTACGAGCGCTACGCCCAAGCCCATCCGGCCGACGACCAGGTGCCGGCGCGGCTTGAGGCGGCGCTGGCGAAGAAGAAGGAAAAGCCCGGCACCGGCGCGCGCCTGGAAGCCTTCGCGGCGCTCGAGCGCGGCCGCACCGCGGCGGCCATCGCCAGCTTCCGCCAGGCCTTGCAGCAGAACCCCAAGGACGCCGAAGCCTGGGGTGGCCTCGGCGTCGCCCAGCTGCGCGCGCAGAACCACGCGCAGGCCGCGCAAAGCCTGCGCAAGGCCATCGAACTGGCCCCGGGGCAGAAGGCCAAATGGTCGCGCGCGCTGGCCAGCGCCGAGTTCTACGGGCAGCTCGAGCGCGCCCGTGCGCTGCGTGACGCGGAGCAGCTGGAAGCCGCCGAAGCCGCCGCACGCCCGCTCGCCGAGGGCGACGGCGTGCAGGCCCGGGCCGCCCGCCTGCTGCTCGGCGACATCCTCCTGCGCCAGCAGCGCGCGGCCGATGCCGAACAGCTTTACCGACAGATGCTCGACGCCGGCCAGGCCGATGCCGCGGTCGTCGCCGGCCTCTACGGCAGCCTGCTGCGCCAGGGCAAGCACACCCAGGCACAGGCGCTGCGGCAACGGCATCCGGACCTGCCCGGCGACGCCCTGACCGATCTGCAACGGCTCGAGGCGCTGGCCCTGCGCGACCGCGCCGAGGAACTGGCCGACCGCGGCGACACCGACGGCGCCGTCCGTAGCTTCGGCGAGGCCCTGGCATTGGCGCCGCAGGACCCTTGGGTGCGCCTGGCCTATGCGCGCTTTCTCGACCGCCACGACGATCCGCAGCAGGCCCGGCTGCTGGTCAAGCCACTCGACCAGGGCCCGGTCGACGCCGAGACCCTGCACGCCGCCGCCCTGCTGGCGGTCGACCAGCAGCGCTGGGACGAGGCCGCGGCCTACCTGCGGCGCATCCCCGCGGCGCAGGCCGGCTCGGCCGAGATCCGTTCGCTCGGAGCGCGCATCGACAACCAGGCGCGCATCGCCCGTGCCCGCCAGGCGGTGGCCGCGGGCAATCCGGTGCTCGCCCGCCAGGCCCTGCGGGCGCTCTACGACGAGGCGCCGGAGGACTTCGCCGCCCGCGGGCAGATCGCCCAGACGCTGGCCGAGCTCGGCGAACCGGCCCTGGCGCTGGCCATGGTCCGCGAGGACCTGCGCCGCAACGAGCCACACCCCGCCGCCGACCATCTGGCGCATGTCGCCGTGCTGACCCGCACCGGGCAGATCGCCGAGGCCGACGCGCTGATGCGCCAGCTGGAGCGCCGCGACGACATGACCGCGGCGGACCGGCAGGCGCTGCAATCGCTGCGCAGCGGCTTTGCCGTCGCCCAGGCGGACAACCAGCGCCTCGCCGGTGATCTCGCCGGCGCCTACGACACGCTGATGGCCGGACTGCAGGCGGCGCCCGGGGACGAAAGCCTGCTGCTGGCCATGGGCCGGGTGTACGACTCCGGGAAGATGCACAAGGAAGCCGGCGCGGTATACGACGCGGTGCTCGAACGCGCGCCGAACAACCCCGATGCGCTGACCGGCGCGGTGCGCACGGCGCTCGCCAATGACGATCCGAAACGCGCCTCGCAGCTGATCTCGCGCGCCGGCACCTCGCTGGACGAAGCCACCGCGCTGGTGCTCTCCGCGCGGGTCGCCGAAGCCCAGGGCGACAACCGCCGGGCCATCGCGCTGCTGGAGATGGCCCGGCGCAAGCAGCTGGGCGCCGGGAGTGCGCCCCCGGCGCAGGCGATCGAAGCGCCGCCGCTGCTGGCCCGCGCCAACCCCTTCCGCTCGCCGGCGCGCGAGCCGCTCACCGGTGCGCCGCTGCTGCTGGCCGGTGCCGCGTCGCTGCAGGCATTGCCGGGCGATGGCGGCGGTTCGTTCTTCGGTGCGCCTGCGCGGCCGGCCATGGCCGATCCGCTGGCCGGCGAAATCGAACGCACGCTCGACAGCCTGCGCGAAAAGACCGCCACGCGCCTGCAGGGCGGCACGGCCGTGCGGGTGCGCGACGGCGAGGCCGGGCTGTCGCGGCTGACCGAGATCGAGGCACCGATGCAGCTGTCGATGGTGCCGCTGGACAACGCACGGCTGTCCTTCACCGCCACGCCCGTGCACCTCGACGCCGGCACCGCCAGCGACGACGCCGCGCGCCGCTTCGGCAGCCATGCGCTGGCCAGCGGCGCGACCAACTCGCTGTTCTCCTACTTCGCCGGCCAGGTCCGGGTGGACTCCGAGTCGCGCCTGCGCATCGCCGAGCAGCAGACCCAGCAGAACCTCGGCCGGCCGCTGACGCCGAGCGAACGGGCGAACCTGGTGCAGGCGTCACGCACGGCCGTGGCGCAGAGCATACGCGACCAGGCGATCGCCGAAGGCGCCAGCAGCGAGGCGGCCGACCGGCTCTACGACAGCCTGCTCAACTCCTCGGCACAGCGCCTGCTCGCCCCCTACAAGCCGGGCTCGCAGTCGGATTCGGGCGTCGCCTTCAATGTCGGCTTCGAATCCGATTCCGTCCAGGCCGACATCGGCACCACTCCGCTGGGTTTCGAGCGGGCCAACGCAGTGGGCGGCTTCGCCTGGACGCCGAAGGTCGGCGCCAATGGTACCCTCAAGCTCGGCGTCGAGCGGCGTGCGGTGACCGACAGCCTGCTGTCCTACGCCGGCGCCAAGGACCCGCTCAGCGGCAAGACCTGGGGCGGCGTGACCAGGACCGGGGTGAACGTCCAGTACGCCTACGACAACGGCGAAACCGGCTTCTACGTCGGCAACGACGCCTACCTCTATCGCGGCAAGAACGTCGCCGACAACCACTCGCTCGGCCTGCACGCCGGCGCCTACGTGCGCCCCATCCAGGACGAGACCCGGCAATTGCAGGCAGGCGTGCACTTCGAGTGGATGGGCTTCGACAAGAACCTGAGCGGCCACACCCTGGGCCACGGCGGCTACTTCAGCCCGGAGAACTACGTGGGCCTGTCGTTCCCGGTGGAGTACTCGCTCAAGGCCGACCGCTGGAACATGAAGCTGCGCGGCGCGCTCGGCTATCAGTCCTTCACCCAGGACAAGGCGCCCTACTTCCCCGAGGACGACGATCTGCAGAGCGCCCTCGAGGGCCTCGAGGCGGCCAGCGCCACCCTGTTCCAGGGCACCGGGCTCAGTGGCCCGACCATCGACACCCACTACCGCTCCAGCAGCGACAGCGGGGTCGCCTTCAACGGCGGCGCGAGCCTCGAATACAGCCTCGGCAAGCGCACCCGGCTCGGCGGCACGATCGGCTACGACAGCTTCGGCGACTACTCGGAAACGTCCGGCGCGATCTACCTCAGACACTCCATGGAGAACCTGCCTTGATTTCCGAAACCGACATCCAGAACCGCAACCTCGCCTACTACGGCGAGCTTCACGACGGCCGACAGTGGCGGCCCCTGGTGATGACCCTGGTCGCCGAGATGTATGGCTCCGCCGGCGCGGTGGATGCCTGCAACTTCCTGCGCCACGTCGGTACCCGCATCGCCGCCGCCCACCCGCTGGCCGAGCAGCCGACCCTGGACGAGCTCGAGGCGCGGCTCAACGAGGTCCTGCTGGCGCTGGACTGGGGCTGGGTGCGGCTGAGCGTCGACAGCCAGTCGATCCGCATCGTGCACGGCGCCTATCCGGGCGTGCACGAGCGCGCCGAACACTGGGCACAGGCCATCGCCGCGGTGCTCGAAGGCATGTATCAGCAGTGGCTGCAGGCGCAGAACGAAGAGGTGCGGCTGCAGGTCGAGTGCATCGCCACCAGTCCGAGCGGCGCGCTGGTGTTCCACTGTGGCGGCTAGAGGGCGCCGGATCGCGCTACTGGGCCTGCTGCTCTCGCTGTCCTTGCTGCAGGCCTGCGCCACGCTCGATCCGCAGTGGAGCGCCTACAAGGCCCGCTTCCTCGACGGCGGCCGGATCGTCGACACCGGCAACCGCGGCGTCAGTCATTCCGAGGGCCAGGGCTGGGGCATGCTCTTCGCCGAGGCGCATGGCGACCGCCAGGCCTTCGACCGCCTGTGGGACTGGACGCGCAGCCACCTGCAGCGGGACGACCTGGCGCTGTTCGCCTGGCGCTTCGATCCCGCGGCGACCGACCCGGTGGCTGATCGCAACAACGCCAGCGACGGCGACGTACTCATCGCCTGGGCCCTGCTGCGTGCGGCACAGCGCTGGCAGGAGCCGTCCTACGCCGATGCCTCCGCGGCCATCCGCCAGGCCATCGCCGAGCAGTTGCTGCGCACGCACGCGGGCTACCGGGTGCTGTTGCCCGGCCTGGTCGGCTTCGAGCGCGACGAGCAACTGGTGGTCAACCTTTCGTACCTGGTGGTGCCGGCATTCCAGGCGTTCGCCCTGCAGGAGCCGGATGGCGACTGGCAACGGCTGGTCGAGGACGGCGAGCGGTTGCTGGCGGGCGCCAGGTTCGGTGCCCATGCGCTGCCGCCGGACTGGCTGGCGGTCGACCGCGACGGCACGCTCGCGCCGGCGGAGGGCTGGCCGCCGCGCTTCGGCTTCGACGCCGTGCGCGTTCCGCTGTACCACTACTGGGGTGGCATGCCGGCCAGCGACTCGAAGCTGGCGCCGTTCACGGCGTTCTGGCGCTGCTGCGAGACGCCGCATGCCTGGGTCGATCTGCGCAGCGGCGAGCTGTCGCCCTACCCGGCATCGACAGGCGTGAGAGCCATCGGCGCACTGCTGGAGGGTGCTGCCGCGCCGGTCGAGAACGGCAACGAGGACTATTATTCGGCGTCACTGGCGCTGCTGGCAGCACTGGCCCGCGACGACCGCCAGCCGCGCTAGCCGGGCAGCGCCGCGCCTGGAAGCCACGATGTCCTCGGCGAGCAGACGGAGTGGGGAGCGCTCGCCGTATTCAGACGCCTCGCTGAACGTGTTGCCCATCTTGGCGTGCACGTGGCCGTCCGGCTCATCCCTGCGGACGCGGGGGAGTACCTTCTGTATCCCGTAGGGCCAATATTGCGGTTCATTCCCGCAGGCGCGGGGAACACCAGTCTCCGTTAGCGATCATTCCCTGGGCAGCCGGTTCATCCCCGCGGGCGCGGGGAACACGTTTGCGGATGGGACGCAGATTTGCTTTACCCCGGTTCACCCCGCGGGCGCGGGGAACACTTCGCCGCGGCGTACGTGTCGTTCAATGCGGCCGGTTCATCCCCGCGGGTGCGGGGAACACAGCTCGGCCTTGCCCTCGTTGGACTGGATCTGCGGTTCATCCCCGCGGGCGCGGGGAACACGACGGGTTCCTCGGTGCCGAGCTGAACGGTTACCGGTTCATCCCCGCGGGCGCGGGGAACACCGCT
>NZ_KE384425.1:8896-22841 GCF_000425625.1 Stutzerimonas azotifigens DSM 17556 | reverse complement strand
TCTTCCGGTTCATCCCCGCGGGCGCGGGGAACACAGTCGATACCGCGCAACCCTCGAAACAGGCGCCGGTTCATCCCCGCGGGCGCGGGGAACACCGCTGCCGGCGCACTAGCCGTCCAGTAGTAATCGGTTCATCCCCGCGGGCGCGGGGAACACACTTAGCGTAACCAATTAATCTTCAAGGGAAAAATCGGCTGCTAAAAATCTACCAACTTTTTCCTTGTTAAAGATCGGGGTTTTCCAGCGGATGGAAGGCGACCAGATGAAGACCGTCGAACTCCACGGGGAGGCGGCGATTGGGGCCGAGAGTCTGGAACTCGTAGCCGGACTCATGGCTGCTGGCCCAGGCCATCACCACATTACCGTCCTCGTGACCTTCGCGCAGTTGCTCCCAGATCATCTCGCGGGTGCGCTTGGAAACATCGCCGATATAGACACCGGCCCGGACCTCCAGCAGCCAGATGGCCATGCGGCCACGCAGGCGCGGCGGTACATTTTCGGTGACCACGACGAGAAAGCTCATCACTGCGTCCTGTGCCCGGCTTCGCCGATGCTTTCAGGATTGGGGATGGCAGGCGGTACGGACTCGGGTGGCGCTTCGGGCGGCGAGATGCCGCCGGCCGATAGCACTTCTTCGATGGTGGGGATGATCTTTGCCAGGATTTTGCTGGAGCGGAACAGGTCGCGGCAGCCCAAGCGCACTTCCCGCTCCGGTTGTGGTGGCGACTTGGCGGCGATGCGGAAAGCCAGCGGCACCACGGTCTCGAACTTGAACAGGTCGGCGATATCGTAGACGAACGACAGCGGCTTGCCGGTGTGGATAAAGCCCACCGCCGGCGCATAGCCCGCCGCCAGCACAGCCGCTTCGGTGATGCCGTACAGGCAGGAGGTAGCCGCCGACAGGCAGCGATTGGGTATGTCCGCCACATCCCATTGTTGCCTGTCGTAATTGCGCGCCCGCCAGTCGACACCGTACTGCTTGGCCAACAGCTTGTAGGTTTCACGCACCCGCGCGCCTTCGATGCCGCGTAGTTGTTCGACGCTGCGGCGTGCCGGCGCCGGCTCCTGGAAACGCAATTCGTACATCTTGCGTACCACCTTCAGGCGCAGTTCGTCGTCCAGCGCCAGCTTGGCCTGGTAGAGGAGTCGATCCGCCCGCGCTCCGCCCGGCTGGCCACTGGCGTACAGGCGCACACCGGACTCGCCCACCCATACCAGAAGCGTTCCCACGGTCGAGGCCAGGTGCACAGCGGCGTGAGATACCCGCGTACCCGGTTCGAGCATGATGCAGGCCACCGAACCGACCGGGATGTGCATGCGTACGCCGGTCTTGTCGATCACCACGAAGGCACCGTCCAGCACGTCGATCTGCCCGTACTGGACGAAGATCATCGACACCCGGTCCTTCATCGGCAGCGGTTTGAGTGGAGGCAGCAGCGTACCAGCCATGTTCAGCCTCCATTGCCGGTTAGCGGCATTCCGACCGGCGCGCGCATTTGCCGAATGATCGAGCCGGGCTGTTTTTTATAACCATCGAATTCGATGACTTTGAAATGCGGATTGTTGAGCGGCTTCCGGATACCGAGGAACTCGATGGTGTTACGGTTGCACAACCAGCTTCCGATGATGGCACCGGTTCGATCCGCACGCTTGTAGCGCGCAATATCGGTGATGCAGATGTATTCCACGCCCTCCCCGGAGTAGGTGGCGATGTCCTGCTCCAGCACGTGCAGCTTGGGTTTCATGGGCCGTCCCCTTCCCTGTGTTTGCCGTCATACCCGCCTGACCATCAACAAGCCGCAGCCGAACCCCTTGCTGTGGCCTACCCCCTCCAGCAGCGCCTGGCGCAAACGCTGCGGGTCGCTGACTTGGGCCATGCCCTGATAATCCAGGCTGGAATACTCGATATTGCTGCCCTTGCGCCGGAGCCGGTGCTGGCGATAGCCGTCCTGCAGCACGCTACCTTCCTGGATCACCATCCCCCAGCGTTCGGCGCGCGACAGCAGCCAATCGCGACCAGCGGCATCCAGTACCTGCCGCAGTCGTTCGCGCTGCTCGACAGGCACGCCGTGCTTGGCGTGCATCAGTACATCGTGTCGCCGGGAACGACCATCCGTCTGGCGCAGGCTGATCGTAGGATTGGCGCGCAGGTCGAAACGCAGCCATTCACCCTGTTCCAGTTGCGGTGCATAAGGTTTGCACTGGATCTGGAACAGCCCCGAGTCCGGTTGTGGCGGGCGGGCGGACACCACATAGAAGCTGCGCTCGTCCTCCAGGCGGCGGAACAGGAAGTCCCGCGCCATGCCATCGCCGGGAAACAGCCGCCAGATCAGCGCATGGTCACGGTAGGGTTCGCCATGCCGAACCAGGCCACGCAACCAGTCGTCCTGCCTCAGGCTGGCCAGCAGGCGCACTCGGGAAAAATAGTGACTCATCCCTGCTCTCCCTCGCCCAATGCCACCCACTCGCGGCGCGGTGCAAACTGCCAGCGGCTGCGTGACAGCGGCTGGTCATGCCGGACCGTTTCGAAGCTCGGTTGCAGGCCTGACTGCATCCCATCCTCCCAGTAGTAGCGCACCTGTTTTGCGTGGAACGCCTGGCGATCCTGCCTGGTGGGCCATGCCTGTTGCGGCGGAGTTTTTTCGAGCAGCCCCAGCAATGAAGGCCACTGCACGCCATCCAGAGCCTCGCGCAGGTTGGCTGCCGCCACCCGTTGCGGCAGCAGTGGCAAGGCTAGCGAGCAAGATTTGCGCCCGAGATAGAGTGGGAAGTGCGGCTGACGCAACGCCTGCGCCAGCTCATCCAGCTCGGCAGGCGCATTCGGCAAGGCCTCCACGGCCACCAGAGCCAGGCTGTCGCAGCGGTATTCCCGGGCGGAGAGGATGGTGTCCACCTTGTCCGCCACCAGTTCCTGGCGGCGCGAGCGGAACTGGAACTTGCGCGGCGGCACGCCGACCTGGACCGTGTGGTAATCACGCAAGGGCGAGCCAACGCTCTCCAGCTTGATGCCGAAGCGATAGCCCTCGGTCAGCGCCCGCTGACCGGCCTCGTCGCCTCGCTCGATTCCCAGCGCGGCACCCAGCAGGCCCAGCAGCGCCGAGCGCGAGGGATGCACTGCCGAGTGCCGCGACTCGCCCACCGCGATCTCGCCCCAACTGGCCAGCGGCCCATAGAGACGCAGCAGCAGATAGTCGGTCATGGCTACTCCTGCGCGACGAAGTCGAGCAACTCGGCCAGAGAACCCTCGCCGGTGAGCACGTTGAGCTGCTTACGACTGTCGGCGCAGGCACCGTAGACCTTGTCCATATTGTCGCGCACACGTTCCAGGGCCTCGACCGCCTCACCGGCATAATCGCCGCCACTGACCGGTTTGACGAAGGCCAGCGACAGCGAACGCGGTTGCTGCGGCCCCTTTTCCGCCAGGGCGTAGTGGGCGTAAGCGCGGCTGGCGAAACTGTTCTGTTTGCCGCTGGGGCCGACGGTCAGGGCGGCCTGGACCAAGGCACGAAGCGCCTTTTGCGTGAGTGCTTCGTCGCCGCCGAGGTTGTGCTTCAGCAGGTCGCGATCAATACACAGGTACTGGTAGAACACCGCGGCGGCAAAGCCTGATTCGCCGATATGCGCAGCGCCCGGCTCGTTCTGATTGAGGTCATCGACCGCCGTGAAGTAGTCATCCTCGATGGCCGAGGCATGCACGCCGAGAGCATGCGCGACCTGCACCGCCGCCTCGCCATTGAATCGGGTCTTGGAAGCCAGCATGCGACCGAACATGGCGATATCGACCGCGGCCTGCGGGTGCAGCAGGGTATCCAACTCCTCATCCGTCGGGGCACGTTTCTCCTGGACCAGGGTGGAGACCAGCGCATCCAGGGTAGCGCGCTCCTCGGGAGCGATATGCACCAGTTGCTCGATCTCCAGCGGGTTGTCCTTCTTCACCGCGCCATAGACCTTGGCGATCTGCCCGGCCCACTCTTTCGCCTGCTTTTCACCGATGCCGGCGGCGGTCAATGCCTCGAACACCTCGACACCCAGGCGCTTGGTGCGTGTGCCGATATTGCCGGCCAGCGCCTGCTGGAACAGCTCCGAGGTGCGCCAGGCGCGCTTGAGACTCTGCGACGATACGCGCAGGCGCTCGACGCCGCCCATGCGCGCGGTCTTGGGGTTGCCCAGATCGTCGCGGTTGAGGTTGGCAGGCGGATAGGAAATCAGCAGGTGCAACTGGACGAAACGAGTCATGCGTTCAACTCCTTGTTGGATACGGGCTCCTCGGCAGCCGCCTGTTCCCGCTTGCTCAGGTAATAGTCATAGGCCCAGCGGAACTTGATGCCATCGCTGGCACGGCCTGGCGGCTGCTCGCGCTCGATCAGCCAGGCCAGCAGATCGTCGGCCAGTTGCCCGATATCGACCTTGCCGCCGACTTGCTTCACCGCGCGCAGCCATTGCAGGTACAAATCATCCAAGTCACGCGCACGCTGCAGACGCTTGAAACGTGACTCGCTCATGACCCGCCGCTCGTTTCCAACCAGCTTGCCCAGGTGCTCGGCCAGGCTCAGGCCGTCGTCGCTCTCCTCGCGGACTTGCGCCAGCACCCCGCCGATCAACGCCAGGTGGACATAGGCCTCGGACTCATCGGTCAGGCAGCGCCAACTCTTGTGACGATCCAGTTCGATCAAGTGATCCGCCAGCAGGTGATTGGCCCATTCCAGCAGCAGATCATCGAGGCTGCTGCAACGACGCAGCCTGGCGCGGCCACCCCGTCCCAAGCCCGCCAGCATGGCGGGCAAAGGTTTGTCATCGGCTGAACGTGGCTGCAGCGCACGCCACCAGTTGCGTACCCACTGTCGCTGCGCATCGTCCAGGTAATTCCGGGCTTTCATGCACGCTCCTTGAGCTGAGAGTTGACGGTCTTCCACAACGCCTTCATCGCCTTGGCGCTGTTGAGCTCCTTGCCCAACCCGGAGCGCGCCTTGACCACACGCTCCAGATTCAAATCCTCGATGGGAGCGGCCATGGCCCATTCGTCGAACAGCTCCAGCGCCAGGCTGCGAGTACGCAGCAGCCAGTGCCGGTACAGCGGCGCAAGAGCCTTCGGACTTTCCAGATCGCAGCCACTGAGCTGCTCCAGCAGGCCATAGAACTCGGCCTCCGAGCGCTGCCAGAAGCTCTGCGCGATGGCCGGCTCGCTGCCGGTATCGCCGGGGCGCTTGAACCAGGCAGCCTTGACCTGCTGATGTAGCAGCTTGGCGGTATCGCTGGCGACATCCAGCAACTGCTTGACGCTGTGGGCGAACGACTTCTGCAAGTCGTCATCCTCGAGCGCATGCACCGGCAAGGTGCTGTCGTACCAGCAACGGGCTTTCATGTTGTCGGTGTCATAGCCAAAACACCACAGGCGCACCGCCGGCCGCTTGATGTTGCGAGTGAAGTGACGTACCACCTGCGCAGCCTCCGGCTGCTTGTCCTCATTGCCTAGTGTCAGCCCCAGCCAGTGACGGTAGGCGATGCCACCGCGCTGGCCCTTGATCGACAGCGGCGGCTTTTCCCCCTTGGCATCAAGACTGTAGGGCGTCAACGGATGTACCCAGGCGCCGGTGTAGTTGGTGCCGCCGTAGCGAGTGCGGTAATGGCGGATCAAGCGCACATCGCCGGCACCGCACAGGGTGCAATCGCCATGACCGGTGGTGGAGTCGTCCAGGCGGATACGCCTTGGCATGCTCCAGTAGGCCTGCAAGGGGTGTACGGTTTCCGGCGTGGTGTCACCGACTCCGGCGGCATCGCTGGTACGGGTCGGCTGCAACCAGGGCAATACGTCGCCACGGTTCTTCACCTCGGGATAACCAAGGGCGTCCACCGGCAATACATTGAGCCAAAGCCGCTGCCAGAGCGTGACCCGCTCGCCGGCCGGCACCAGCAAGGTGGTCAGCGGTCCGCCACCGCGCAAAGAGGTACGGGTGCCGCGACCACCCGACGGGGCATTCAGTTGCAGGGTCAGCAGCGCCAGGGTGAAACAGCTGGCGCACAGGCCATGGTCGGCGGGCTTGTTGAAGAACTGGTTGCTGTCGGAACCGGCGTCGATCAACAGGTTGAGTACCGGCAGTTGGTTGGCGTCCGCCGGCAATTGCAGATCCTGCATGAAGGCCGGGCCATCACCTTCCAGCACGAACGCATCGCGATAGGGGGCGAAGGCGGCTTCCAGCTCGGCGGCAGACGGGGGATTGGCCCAGCGTTCGCGCCACGCGCGACTGTCCTGCGGCGCATAGGCGGTCTGCAGCAGGCCGATCAGGAACTGGTAGAGCGCACCACGGAAGTCGGGGCGTGGGGCGTGCAGATCATGCCAGGCACTCTCGCCGATCTGGAAAGGTGAAATTCGGGTTAGGTCTCCGTCACCTTGCCTCACAAATATCCAGGCGCTTTGCAATAAGTCCATTCAGCCTGCTCCTCTGAGTACCCCGCGGATGAACCTATAGCCAGTAGCCACTATTCGTCAAATTACAAACCTCCCCTGATTGATGGATAAGGGCTGAACCGTATAAGGGATGCGGAAGTTATCGTTCCCTGCACTGCGGGGATGAACCGAGTGGGTCTGGGCGGCGCATTGGTCCCAACGAGGGCATGGACGCCCCTTGCATACAATCAGATATTGGAGAACGGGTCAGGGCGGCGAGACATGACCATGTGCTATCTTGCACTGATCATGTAACACAAAACAGGAATCCGGACATGAGCGAAGCCACCTTTACCTTCCGGGTCGATGAGTCGCTGAAAAGCGAATTCGCCCAGGCCGCGAAGTTACGAGACCGTACCGGCGCACAGCTGCTGCGCGATTTCATGCGCGACTTCGTGCGCCAGCAACAAGAAGCCGCCGAACACGACGCCTGGTTCCGCCGCCAGGTACAGCAAGGCGTCGACTCGGCCAATGCCGGCGATCTGCTCCCAGCCGAGGAAGTCGAAGCCGAAGCTGCCGCATGGCGGGCTGAAACGCGACGCAGGATGGATAGTTCCAAACCGTGAAATTGGCCTGGACACGGATGGCCAGCCTCGATCGCAAGGCGATCCGCGAATACATCGCACAGGACAATCCAGCGGCGGCATTGGCGCTCGACGAGCTGTTCGCGGAGAAAGCCGGTCGCCTGCTCGACCACCCAGGCCAGGGCCGGCCGGGTCGAGTCATCGGCACCCGCGAGCTGGTCATCCATCAGAACTACATCCTGATCTACGACACGTCCGGCGACCTGCTACGCGTATTGCGCGTACTACACGCGGCCCGACAGTGGCCACCCGGTCGTTAGGCTCATCACCACCGCAGCCCCTGCACCGGGTCATAACGCATCTCCAGCTCCTTGCCGTTCTTGTCCAGCACCTTGCCAAGCAGCACCTCGCCAGCCTGCTGCAGCGGCAAGATGAAAGCCGGCTCCTCCAGCAACCGATAACGGCTACGCAAGGCTTGCAGTGCCGAATCGAAGCGCTGCAGCCAAGCGGGCGCCAGCGCCTCGGCCTTGCGCGCATCGATGCGTACCGCCGATTGCTCCCAGGCATTGGCCACGCCATCGAGCAGCGGGCGCAGCTCTCCGCCCTGCTCACGCACCAGGTACAGCGTCAGGCTCTCGTCGCCCAGGCGCGTCGGCACGCGCGCGTCCTCGTACCAGCGACCACTGCTATCGATGCAATAGCCCTTGTCCAGGTTGAGCGAGTTGAAGCTGGCCTGGCTTTGCTCCGCCAGATCCTTGCCCATTTGTTCACGAGTGGCGCCTTGCAACGACTCCGGAACAGACTCCGCCTCGTTCCCGTAAACCGCCTCCACCAGCTCACGTACCGCGCCAGGTTGGCCGGCCTTTCCAGGGCTATGGATACACCCCGCCCGCAGCAACGCCCTGGCCCCCAGCCAGAGCTGGCCAATATTCGGGTAGACATAACAGGCCTTGGGAAACAGCGCGGCATACCAGTCGGCAGCAGGCTCATCATCGACAGGGGGACACAACACATGCAGCACTGGCGCGGGGCGACGCTCGACGCCATCGGCGGCAGGCGAACCATCGGCCTGCCGCACGTGCCGCTGCAAGCGCCCGGCCCGCTGGATCAGCAGATCAATGGGGGCCAGGTCACTGACCATGGCATCGAAATCCAGGTCGAGGGACTGCTCCACCACCTGGGTGGCGACCAATACCTGCCCTCGCCGCATATCGGCCGTGGAGCGCTTGCCGAAGCGGCGCAGGGCAGCTTCCTCGATGTCCAGCCGGTCGCCCATGGCGAAGCGGCTATGGAACAGCAGCAACTGCTCTGCCGGCAAAACCTTGGCCAGCTCGCCGAAAGCCCGGCGGGCATCCTCCACGGTATTGCGTATCCAGCACACGCAATGCCCCGCACGGGCCTGCTCGACGACCAGTGTCAGCGCCGCCTCCTCCTCATGCAGGAAGCTGACCTGCACCTGGCGCACCAGTTGTTCACGAGTCGCACACTCATGGCTGGCAACATGCTGCCCCACTTGGGTCGCCAGCGGATAGCGGCGATCCATCGGTAGTTCGTCGCGCACCACGCTCAGGCCGAAACGATAGGCCTCCAGCAGTTCCTCACGCATCCGCGCCGGCAAGGTGGCCGATAACAGAATCACGCTGCCGCCCTGACGCGCGTGGGCCGTCAGCAGTTTCTTCAGCAGGGTGAGCATATAGCTGTCGTAGGCATGTACTTCATCGACCAGCAACACCTTGCCCGCCAGCCCAAGCAGGCGCAGCGACTGATGCCGCGCCGGCAATACCGCCAGCAGCGCCTGGTCGAGGGTGCCGACACCCACCTCGGCGAGCAGCGCCTTCTTGCGGTTGTCCGCCAGCCAGGCATTGCACTGTGCGCTGGCCGAGACATCGCCATGCTGGTAGCTGCGATCGCTCGGCTGCTCACTGGCCTGAACGATGCTCTGGCGAAAACCCTCCATCAACTGCCGGGCGCCGTGGGCGAGAATCAGCGAAGGCTCGGCCTGCTCCTGGTAAAGCCGTCGATAGACCTGGCCGACCCGCTGGTACATCTGATTGGCGGTGGCCATGCTCGGCAAGGCGAAATACAGGCCGTGGGCCACGCCTTGCTGCATCAGGCGCTGGGCCAGGATCAGCGCCGCCTCGGTCTTGCCGGCCCCGGTCACATCCTCCAGCAGAAACAGTTGCGGCCCTGGCTCCAGTTCCACCTCGGCGGCGTAGCGCTGCAATGGTGTGGGTGGCTGTAGATAGTCGAACAGTTGCACAGGTGACGCCCAGTGGCGGATCGGCTGGGCCAGCAGGCCGGCTGCCTGCAGCGCCTGGCGCGCTTGCGGCAGCGCCGTATCCCGCCAGTAGTCCTGCATGTCCCTGGGCTGAGTGGCATAGGCGAAGAATGCCTGATTGGAACCCAGCCAATCGGCCAGCACCGCCAGCCCGGCCAGTTTCCAGGCATGCCGACGCAGCACCTCGATCTGCCGACGCCCCGGTTCGGGAACACCCTCCGGCAACAGCCAGGACGCCAGCGACTCGACGAATTCCCGTGCGGCGCGGAAATCTTCACGCACGAAGAACTCCGCAGCCCGCAGGGCAAACAGGCCGCCATCCTGGTCTTCTTCAGGCGGCTTGCCATGATGGCCGACTGCCGTGCGTATCCAGATCCCCCAGAACTCATCTTCAGGAAGCGGCAGGCGCTCGTCCGGAAAGGTCTCCGCCAGCTTCTCCTGCCACAGAACCCAGCCAAGGGTATCGTGACGGCGACCATAAACCTTGCCGGCATCGTTGCGCACCAGATCCGGCGAGAGATCCGGTACCAGCCCCTGAAACGCGCGGGCGAACTTGCCCAGGTCGTGCAAGGCCAGGAAGAACACGAACAGACGCTCGACCACCGGCAGCGGCCAATCCAGCGCCTGGGCCAGAGGACGCAGCGAGAACTGCGGCAACGCCAGCAGAGCCTGCCCGCAGGCCGCCACGTCCAGGCTGTGAAACGCCAGCAGATGATAACGGGCCGAACTGTCCGACTCCGGGGACGCCTTGCCCCAGTATGCGAAATACCCCGGCGTGGTCAGCTCACTCATGTCGCTCTCCCTGCATGGCAACCGTGGCGCAGTAAGGCAGACAAAGTGCCACTACAAATCGAGCTAGGTCAATTCACCCTCCAAACGCCCAGGGATCGAGCAGCGTCACACCGATCGGGGCGAAAGCGGCAGTGTTGCGCGTAGTCACCGTCATGCCGTGCACCAGCGCCGTCGCCGCGATCAGAGCGTCGCGTTCGGCGCGCGGGTCGGGGACGGCAACCGGGCGCAACGCTGCGCCACGGCACTGTCGACCGGCAGGATGCGGCCGGCGAAGCCAGGCAACACATTGCCCGTCGAGCCAGGCGCGCAGCAGGGCGCCCTGCTGCGGATCGCGACGTTCCACCAGCAGCACGCCGGTCTCTAGCTCCAGCACGGTAATCGCGGAAATGAACAATTGCCCGGGCAGCAGACGTTGCGCCCAGGCCACCAGATGCGGATCGGCCTTGCCGCTTTTCGCGTTGCGCAACTCGGAAATGCCATTGGTATCGAGCACGAACATCAGGACAGCTCCGCCGGGCGCGACAATTCCTGCGCACGTGGCGCCTCGAACTCGATGTCCTCGACACCCGGCATGGCCAACAGGTCGATGATGCTGCCTGGGCCACCCGTCAGTCGCTGGTGCTCCTCGATGCTGAGCAAGACATGGGCAGGCCTGCCGCGGTCGGTGATGAACACCGGACCTTGTTTGGCGGCGCGCTTGGCACCGCTGGCGTCCTGATTATTCGCGACTGGTGAGTATGGTTTGCAGGGTGCCCCCGAAAAGTAGATATGTAGAAACGATACTGCTCCTCGCATTCATCCGGACAAGGCCTCGTTCGCCTCCTGCCGATACAGCAGCCCCAGCTCGTCATCCAGACGCACCACCAGGCGGCCAATCCGTAGGCAACCATCGGTCAGGCGCAGCGGCTTGAGGTGGCGAAGCAAGGGATGCTCGCTGAAGGCACGCGGCGCTTCTTCGGCCTGCACGTGCTTGACCAGCGCCTGGCGCGAGGTTTTCAGTTGTCGGGCATGGAGCTGTTTGGCCAGCACATCGGGCAGTAGCCGTTCGGGATCGAAGGCTTCGCCGCCTGGCGTCAGGCTCCAGCCGCCAGGCACCTCGTGCACGGGAATCAGGGTGACGGACTCATCGCCCAGGCGGGTGTAGTTGGGCAGGCCGAGCCCCTCCTCGCCTTCCTCGTAACCACGATTCTTCTGTGCGTAGGCGTTCTGCGGCTCGGCGTCCGAGTCGACGGCGACGTTGAGCGAAATCATCCGCTCGGTCTGATGCTTGCCCAGGTGGCTGCCAAAGGCTTCGTCTTCGATATAGGCGCGATCCTCTTCCATCAGATCGGCCGGTAACTCGTCGTCTCCGTACACCGCCTGAACCAGGCGGTCGATGTCCTGCGGCAGGTACAACTCGCTTTCGCGCGACAGCAACGCCCAGGTGCGTCCGAGGATGTACGGCTCGTACACATACTCCCAGGCGGTGCTTTTTAAATCAGGCAGCCCGTGCGGAGCCAGGCCGGCCACGTGAAGAGTCGCCTGCTGGTGGGCGGCAGGGCGCGCACGCGGGTGACGGTGCAGGCGGCCGGCACGCTGGAGGATCAGGTCCACCGGTGCCAGGTCGGTAAGCATGAAGTCGAAGTCGATGTCCAGGCTCTGCTCGGCCACCTGAGTGGCGATCAGCAGCGCCCTGGCCGGTCGTTCGCCGTCCTGACCGAAGCTGTTCAGCACGGCCCGCTCCAACTGGCTGCGTTGATCCGCCGGGAAGCGCGCATGGAAAAGCAGCAAGTGCACCTCGGTGCCGACCTGACCCTTGAGCTTGAGATAGAGCGCCTGCGCACGATCCACGGTATTGACGATCAAGGCTCCGCAGCCACCCTGCCGCAAGCGCTCCAGTGCACAGGCAGCGAGGCTGTCGAGATCTTCGCTCACCGCCTTCAGGCGAATCGGCGGCAGTGGCCGAGAGTCGCAGGTGCCGCCCCGCGGGCCGCGATCATCGGCCACCAATAGACGTGGATAACTCAGTCCGGGAATGTCATCGGCATCCACGCCCCACGCACGCAGCAAGGCGTCTCGGCGTTGCGCGGGCAGGGTCGCGCTCATCAATACCACGGAGCTGCCCATGGCCTTCAGCCAGCGCAACAGCGCTTCGATCAGGCCACTGGTGTAAGTGTCGTAGGCATGCACTTCGTCGAGCACCACCACCCGGTTGCTCAGCCCCCAGAGGCGCACGAAATGGTGCTTGACGTTGAGGGCGGCGAACAGCGCCTGGTCGACAGTACCGACCCCATAGGGCGACAACAGTGGGCGACGGCGCTGGGAGAACCAGGCGGACGAAGCGACGCTCTCGCCCGGCGTACCGTGAACGCCACGCAGCACCACTATCTGCTCGTTGAGCGTCGCGCCGCCATGCACCAGTTGCACATCCAGCGCTGACTCTCCGGCAAAGCTGCGCAGGAAGGTCAGGGCACGGCTGAACAACGCATTGCCGGTGGCCTGGGTCGGCAGGGCCACGTACAGGCCGCGATGCCGGTTGGCGGCCTGCAGACGCAGGTGGGCGAGAAAGGCCAGCTCGGTCTTGCCCTCGCCCATGGGCGCCTCGACCAGCAACAAGGCGGGCCCCTGCACACCCTCGAGCAAGCGATCGGCCTCTCGCTGCAACGGCCTGGCGCTGAGCCCGGGGCGCTGGACGATACGGCCGATCAGACGGTCGGCGTCGGCCGGCTCACTCAGCAGCGTGCGATAACGCGACCAGCCTATTGCAGCCAGGGCCCTGTCGGCACGTGCCCGCGCATCAGCGTAGTGCTCGGCCAGCAGCTCATGGCGCTCCCCCAAGGGGAACCACTCGGGATTGGAACCGATCCAGTCGGCCACACTGGTCAAGCCGGCCAGCCATTGCACGGCCGGCTGCGTCAAGGCTTCGAGCTGCGGCGCCCCCTGCGGAACCAGCACGCCCCAGTAGGCCTCGAAAATTTCCCGCCGCGCCTCGCCCCAAGCCGCCGCTTCGAAGGGCGGCCTGGACCTGTTGAACTCCAACTGGTTGAGGTTATAGCCATGGTGAGCACTGATCGCCTGCAACACATGGCTTATCCACAGCAGGTGGGCGATACCCTGACGTGGCAGGTGCTCCCAGAGCAGCGCCGCGCTGGCGCTGGCATGGTCGGTCACGCCCAGCGAACGCACCGGGAAGAGTAGCCCGAGGCCCTCATCGCGCAGCCGCCCCTCAGGCCACTTATCCTGAAAGCCGGGAATGGCCTTGCCGAAGTCATGCAGACCGACCAGACAGGCAACCCACCGCCCCACATGCTGGCGCTCCAACCCCAAGCCTCTCGACGCCCAGTCGAGGCTGCTATCGGGCTCATGCCGCAGGATGCTCTCGGCCACCGCCGCCACATCCAGCAGATGGGCCAGGACGCCGTGGCCGAATCCCTCGCCACTTTTGGCCCAGAGCCTGCGAGCCTGGTCGCTCAGGTCAGAGAATCCTTTCATCCATGTCTCGCCAGTGCTTGTGAGATGAACTGCAGCAATGCCTAGCGGGATCAAATTGCCACTATCATTCGAACGGAATCAAGCTCCGATCTTTAACAAAGAAAACCTGGTAGATTTTTGGCATTCGATTTTTCCCTATTAGATCAATCGATTACGCCAAGAGTGTTCCCCGCGCCCGCGGGGATGAACCGCCGCGCATGACATCGCAGCCGAGGGCCTGAAGGTGTTCCCCGCGCCCGCGGGGATGAACCGGCCTGTCCGCTCTGCCTCAAGCCTGTCTAGGCGTGTTCCCCGCGCCCGCGGGGATGAACCGTTCGATTTCTCGAAGTCCTCGGTGAAGACCCAGTGTTCCCCGCGCCCGCGGGGATGAACCGTTCATGGATCGCGTCGAGGGCTCGCCGCTGGTGTGTTCCCCGCGCCCGCGGGGATGAACCG
>NZ_KE384425.1:0-7634 GCF_000425625.1 Stutzerimonas azotifigens DSM 17556 | reverse complement strand
CAGCCGTGTTCCCCGCGCCCGCGGGGATGAACCGTCGACATAGGTGTTGCCGGCGTCGGGCGGGTCGTGTTCCCCGCACCCGCGGGGATGAACCGGCCACGACCTGCATCGTGTCGGCGATGCGGTTGTGCTCCCGCCCCCGCGAGGATGGTCGACAGCAAGCCTAGCCAGATGCCATGCAGACCTGAGCCACGTTCAGTCAAGCCAGATGCGGCGCGCTGCGCGCAAGCAGCGCATCGACCTTCAGCCCGCGCGGCAGGGTGCCGTAGACCCGCCCGTGGCCGGCCAGGCGGCTGGCGATGAAGGCGTCGCTCACCGCCGCGTTGCCGGCCTCGAGTAGCAGTCGTGCCTGCAGGCCGACGGCGATGTCCTCGGTGAGCTGGCGGGCGCGGTACTGGATGTCGGCGGTGTCGCCGAAGGCCTGCTTGAGCCGCTCGACATGCGCGGCCAGGCGGGCGTCGCCGTGGCCGTCGCCGAGCTCGGCGAACAGCGCCTCGAGCACGCCGGGCTCCTTCGACAGGGCGCGCAGCACGTCCAGGCACTGCACGTTGCCCGAGCCTTCCCAGATCGAGTTGACCGGCGCCTCGCGGTACAGCCGCGGCAGGATGGTCTCCTCGACGTAGCCGGCACCGCCGAGGCACTCCTGCGCCTCGTTGATCATGGCCGGCGCGCGCTTGCAGATCCAGTACTTGCCCACCGCGGTGACCAGCCGGGCGAAGGTGCTTTCGTGAGCCTCCGCGGCATGGTCGAGCGCACGGCCCATGCGCAGGGTCAGGGCCAGCGCCGCCTCGCTTTCCAGCGCCAGGTCGGCCAGCACGTTCTGCATCAGCGGCTGGTCGAGCAGCGCCCGGCCGGCCACCTGGCGGTGGCGGCAGTGATGCAGGGCCTGGGTCAGCGCCTGGCGCATCAGCGAGCTGGAGCCGATCATGCAGTCGAAGCGGGTCAGCGAGACCATCGACAGGATGGTCGGCACGCCGCGCCCCTCCTCGCCGACCATCCAGGCCAGTGCGCCGCGGTATTCCACCTCGCTGGAGGCGTTGGCCCAGTTGCCCAGCTTGTTCTTCAGGCGCTGGATATAGAAGGCGTTGCGTGTGCCGTCCGGGCGGTGCCGCGGCAGCAGGAAGCAGGACAGCCCCTTCTCGCTGTAGGCCAGGGTGAGGAAGGCATCGCACATCGGCGCCGAGCAGAACCACTTGTGCCCGACCAGCTCGTAGGCCTGTCCCGGTCCGGGCTGGCCGAGCGGATGGGCGCGGGTGGTGTTGGCGCGCACGTCGGTGCCGCCCTGCTTCTCGGTCATCGCCATGCCGATGGTGACGCCGGTCTTCTGCGCCAACGGCAGGTTGCGCGGGTCGTACGCGCCGTGCAGCAGCTTCGGCAGCCAGGCCTCGGCGATCTCCGGCTGCATGCGCAGCGCGGGGACGCTGGCGAAGGTCATGGTCAACGGGCAGCTGGTGCCGGCCTCGGCCTGGTTGTGCAGGTACATCAGCCCGGCACGGGCGACCTGCGCGCCCGGGCGCGGGTCGGTCCAGGGTAGCGAGGGAATGCCGTGCTCCACCGCCGTACGCATGAGCTGGTGGTAGGCCGGGTGGAAGTCCACTTGGTCGAGGCGATGGCCGTAGCGGTCATGGCTGCGCAGCACCGGCCTGTTCTCGTTGGCGAGAAAGCCCGCCTCCATCAGCGGCCCGCCGGCCAGCGCGCCGTAGGCGTCCAGCCGCGCTTCGGCCCAATCGCCCTGGTAGCGTCGTACCCACTCCTGCAACGGCAGGTCGATGCGGTACAGGTTGCTGCCTTCGAGCGGCGGCACTTGGTTGAAGACCTCGTGGGTCTCGCCGAGGGGAACGCAATGGTTCGTCATGACGGGCCTCCTGATCGCGGAACCCGGTCAGATAATCACGTCGACGACACCGGCAAAAGCGGGGGATCGGCCAAAACTGCACCCGATGCCGTCAGCCCGTGGCCAGCCCCTCCGAGCGACCGAGCGGCAGCGTCACCGGCGGTTGCAGGCCAAGCGGCAGCTCGAGGGTGAAGCGGCTGCCCAGCCCGGGCGTGGAGCGATGGCTGATGCTGCCGCCGAGCAGTTCGACCAGCTGCCGCGACAGCGCCAGGCCGATGCCCAGGCCACCGTGGCGACGGGTCAGCGAGTCGTCCAGTTGGCGGAACGGATGGTAGAGCGCGCCGTCGTCGCTGACGAAACCGACGCCGCTGTCGACGACCTCGAAGGCCAGCGTCAGCGCTCCGGCCCCTTCCTTGCGGCTGACCCGCAGCAGCACCTCGCCCTGCGCGGTGAAGCGCACGGCGTTGTCCAGCAGGTGCCCCAGCGCCTGCTGCAGGCGCTCGGCATCGCCGACCAGGGCGTCGGGCACCATGCCGTCGATCTGCACCTCGAAGCGCAGCCCCTTGGCCGCCGCCTGCGCTCCGTACCGGGCGCGCAGCCGCTCGAGCAGCTGGCGCAGGCCGAAGGGCGCCGGCTGCACGCTCAGTCGCCCGGCGCTCAGCTCGGTCAGCGTCAGCAGGTTGTCGACCATCCGCAGCATTTCGCGCGCCGAGCCTTCGGCGAGGCCGAAGTATTCCTGGCGCTCGCCCTCGTCGTCGGCCTGGCGCAACAGCTGCAGGCCACCGATCACGCCGTTCATGGGCGTGCGCAACTCGTGGCTGAGGGTGCCGAGGAAGGCGTCCTTGAGCCGGTCGGCCTGCACCAGCTCGGCGTTCAGCGCGGCCAGCTCGCGGCCGGACTCTTCCAGCAGGCGCGCACGCTCGTCGCGCATGTGGTTGATCCGGTCGGCCAGCGCCAGCGACAGCAGGCCGACCTCCAGCGCCGAGCCGATCTGGCTGGCGTACATGGTGAGGAAGTTGTGCGGGAGGTAGCCGAGCACCATCAGCGTGTTGACGAAGCCGCCGATGAGGAAGGCCGACCAGGCGATGATGTAGAAGCGCGCGGTGCGCATGCCACGCAGCCAGGCGACCCAGCCGACGGTGGCCATGACCAGGGTGAACAGCAGCGCCAGCCCGGTGGCCAGCCGCAGCGAGGTGCCGTAGCCGGTCGCCAGGGCCACCAGCATGGTGATCCCGCCCGCCCCCATCAGCGTCTTGAGCACCAGGTCCCAGCCGCGGCCGAGCTTCGGCGTGTCGAGGAAGCGGCGGGCGAACTGGCTGCCGAAGAGGATCGCCGAACCGATCAGGAAGGGCGTGGCGGCGTTGGCCCACCAGGGGTTGTTCGGCCACAGGTACTGCACGCCGGCGCCGTTGACCGAGACCTGGTACAGCCCGAACGAGGCGATGTAGCAGATGTAGTAGAGGTAGCTGCCGATGCGCAGGCTGAGGTAGATCAGCAGGTTGTACAGCAGCATCACCAGCAGCACGCCATAGATGATGCCGAGCATGTAGGTGTGGCCGGTCTGCGCCTCCAGGTGCGCCTTGGGCGTCCACAGCGTGAGCGGCGCCTGGATCGAGCCCTCGCTCTGCAGGCGCAGGTAGATGCGCTGGGGGTCGCCCGGCGTCAGGTCGAGGGCGAACAGGTAGTTGCCCTGGCGGTACGAGCGGCTGGAGAACGGCAGCGCATCACCGGTGCGCTCGGCCAGCCGGTAGCTGCCATGCTCGTCCGGCAGGTACAGCTCGAGGTGGTCCAGCGGCGGGTAGGCGAGCTCCAGCAGCCAGCGCCGCGGCACCGAGGACAGGGTGTCGCCGGGGCGGTAGTCCAGGTCCAGACGCAGCCAGAAGGCCGAACGCGACATGCCGGCGTTGAAGACCTCCCCAGCCACCGCGCGGAAACCGTCGCGCAACTCACTGCCAATGATCTGCTCGAGCGTCGCGGAGCCGCTCGGGTCTTCCAGCACGAAGAGTTCATGGCCGAGCGGCAGGCGCTCGGTCCGGTCGTCGAACACTACCGCCAGGGCCTTCGATGGCAGGGACAGAACCAGAAAGGAAAGCACCAGCAGCCGCCACATGCGTACACCTATCGCCACCACGCGGGGCAGCCATCACTGTGAGGAAAGTCTCGACTCTAACAGTGGCGACGAAAAAGCGCAGCCAGCGTACGACGATCAATACGGCCCATTTTGGTGTAAGCTCCCGCGCCATGAAAACGCCCTCCTCCCGCCCCGTCGTCCTCTGTCTGTCCGGCCACGATCCCAGTGGCGGCGCCGGCCTGCAGGCCGACATCGAGGCCCTGCTCGCGCAGGGCTGCCACGCCGCTCCGACCGTCACCGCGCTGACCGTGCAGGACACGGTGGACGTCTCCGACTTCCGCGTCCTCGACCGCGAATGGGTGCTGGCCCAGGCCCGCACGGTGATCGCCGACCTGCCGGTGGCCGCGGTCAAGCTCGGCATGCTCGGCTCGGTGGAAATGGTCGAGACGGTGCTGGAACTGATGCGGGAGCTGCCGGGGGTGCCGCTGGTATGCGATCCGGTGCTGCGCGCCGGCGGCGGCGGCGCGCTGGGCAAGGACGAAGTCGGTTATGCGCTGCGCGAGCGGCTGTTCCCGGTGTCGGCCATCGCCACGCCGAACCTGCCGGAAGCGCGCATCCTCGCCGAACTGCCGGAAGGCACCGCGGACCAGTGCGCCGAACGCCTGCTGCCGCACATCGAGCACCTGCTGATCACCGGCGGCCACGGCGACGAGCGCGAGGTGCACAACCGCCTCTATTCGCGCGACGGCCGAGAGGATTTCACCTGCCAGCGCCTGCCGGGCGCCTACCACGGCTCCGGCTGCACCCTGGCCAGCGCCCTGGCCGGTCGCCTGGCGCTCGGCGAGACGCTGACCAGCGCCGTGCGCAGCGCCCTGGACTACACCTGGCGCACCCTGCGCGACGCCGAGGCCCCTGGCCGCGGCCAATACATCCCGCGGCGCCTGCCCCTGGACTGAGCCGATGAGCACGACGCCGCGCGGCCTCTACGCGATCACCGACAGCCAGCTGCTGGCCGGCGGCCGCCTGTTGCCCTACGTCGAGGCAGCCCTGCGCGGCGGCGCGCGCCTGCTGCAATACCGCGACAAGTCCACCGACCAGGCCCGGCGCCTGCGCGAGGCCGAGGCGCTGCGCGACCTCTGCGCGCGCTACGACGCCACACTGATCGTCAACGACGACGCCGAACTGGCCGCGCGGCTGAACGTCGGCCTGCACCTGGGCCAGGAGGACGGCTCGCTGCCGGCCGCCCGCGCCCTGCTCGGCCGCCACGCGATCATCGGCGCCACCTGCCACGCCCGCCTGGACCTGGCCGAGCGCGCCGCCGCCGAGGGCGCCAACTACATCGCCTTCGGCCGCTTCTTCAATTCCAACACCAAGCCGGGCGCCCCGGCCGCCACTGTGGAACTGCTCGAGCAGGCGCGCCAACGCTTCGATCTGCCGATCGTCGCCATCGGCGGCGTGACCCTGGACAACGCGCCCGGGCTGATCGCGCGCGGCGCCGACCTGGTCGCGGTGATCCACGCGCTGTTCGTCGCCGACTCGCCGGCCGAGGTGGAACGCCGCGCCCGCGCCTTCGCCGCCCTGTTCGCCACCCCCTGACCCCTTTCCCGGCTGCGCCCAGCCACGCCACTTTCCCGGAGGCCCCATGTCCCGCTCAGAAGAACTGTTCGCCAAAGCCCAGGCCCACATCCCCGGCGGCGTGAACTCGCCGGTGCGGGCCTTCAAGAGCGTCGGCGGCACGCCGCTGTTCTTCAAGCACGCCGAAGGCGCCTACGTGATCGACGAAGACGACAAGCGCTACGTCGACTACGTCGGCTCCTGGGGCCCGATGATTCTCGGCCACAGCCACCCGGAGGTGCTCGACGCGGTGCGCCGGCAGCTCGACCACGGCCTGTCCTACGGCGCGCCGACCGCGCTGGAGACCGAGATGGCCGAGCTGGTCTGCACGCTGGTCCCGTCGATGGACATGGTACGCATGGTCAGCTCCGGCACCGAGGCGACCATGAGCGCCATCCGCCTGGCGCGCGGATTCACCGGACGCGACAGCATCATCAAGTTCGAAGGCTGCTACCACGGCCACTCCGACAGCCTGCTGGTCAAGGCCGGCTCCGGCGCCCTGACCCTCGGTGTGCCGAGCTCGCCCGGCGTGCCGGCCTCCTTCGCCAAGCACACGCTGACCCTGCCGTACAACGACCTGGTCGCGGTGGAGGCCTGCCTCGCCGACGTCGGCACCGAAGTCGCCTGCATCATCGTCGAGCCAGTGGCCGGCAACATGAACTGCGTGCCGCCGGCCCCCGGCTTCCTCGAGGGCCTGCGCCGGCTGTGCGACGACTTCGGCGTGGTGCTGATCTTCGACGAGGTGATGACCGGCTTCCGCGTCGCCCTCGGCGGCGCCCAGGCGCACTACGGCGTGACGCCGGACCTGACCACCTTCGGCAAGATCATCGGCGGCGGCATGCCGGTCGGCTGCTTCGGCGGCAAGCGCGCGATCATGGAGAAGATCGCGCCGCTCGGCCCGGTCTACCAGGCCGGCACGCTGTCGGGCAACCCGCTGGCGATGGCCGCGGGCCTGACCACCCTGCGGCTGATCCAGCGCCCGGGCTTCCACGCGCAGCTCACCGACTACACCGGCCGCATGCTCGCCGGCCTGCAGGCGCGCGCCGACGCCGCCGGCATCCCCTTCACCACCACCCAGGCGGGGGGCATGTTCGGCCTGTATTTCACCGAGACCGACGACATCGTCCGTTTCGAGGACGTCATGGCCAGCGACGTCGAGCGCTTCAAGCGCTTCTTCCACCTGATGCTCGAAGGCGGCGTCTACCTCGCCCCCAGCGCCTTCGAGGCCGGCTTCACCTCCATCGCCCACGGCGAGCCCGAGCTGCAGCAGACGCTCGACGCCGCCGAACGGGCCTTCGCCGCACTGACGTGAGCGCGCTCGCGGCACTGCTGTCGGCCGCCATCCTCGGGCTGGCGGCCATCGCCGCCGCGGCCTTGACCGCGCGCGCCCGCCCGCGCCAGGCCGAAGCGGATCAGCCGGCGCTGTCCTGCGCCCTGCTCGGCTTCGTGCTGGCCGCCGCCACGGGCGCGACCCTGCTGGCCGACGGCCTGGGCATCCGCCCGTTCGGCGAAGCCAGCCGCTGGCTGGCGCGAGCTTCCTACCAGTTGGGCGTGCCGCTGGTGGCACTGGCGATCTTCGCCCGCGGACATGGCTGGAGCTGGAGCCGCCCGACCTGGGGCCGGGTGGTGCTGGGCCTGTGCGTGACCTTCGAGGTCGCCCGCCAGCTCGGCTGGGGCCAGCCCTACGCACTGACTCTGGCAACCGCCAGCGCCCTCGCCGTGCTGCAGGTCGCCCTGCGCCAGCGCGCCGACGTCACACGCCTGGCCGCCGGGCTCGCCGGCGGCGCCCTGCTGCTGGCGCTGGCACCTTTCCCCGGGTCCCCGACGGCCGGTTTCGAGCCGCTGGTGCTGGGGCTGTCGGCGCTTCCGCTGGCCTGGCTGCTGTGCGGGCTGCCGAGCCGGGCGGCGACGGCCGGAGAGGTTTGATGGGCGTGTCCGGCCTTTTGGTGGGCTGAAGCCCACCCTGACGCCTGGGACGACGCATGGCGCCCGCGGTCTTGACTACGAAAAGACGGGCCATGACGCAATGCTGTTCACTTAAGTGATGGACCCTTGGCCTCGGGCAGGCCTACGGCCTGCATCGCCGCGAGGGCGCGCCTCCCACAGGGATGTGGT
>NZ_AUDU01000062.1 GCF_000425625.1 Stutzerimonas azotifigens DSM 17556 | reverse complement strand
TGCTGGAGCCGACCAACGAGCCCTACGCGATCGCCAAGATCGCCGGCATCAAGCTCTGCGAGAGCTACAACCGCCAGTACGGGCGTGACTACCGCAGCGTGATGCCGACCAACCTGTACGGCCCGAACGACAACTTCCATCCCGAGAACAGCCACGTCATCCCGGCGCTGCTGCGGCGCTTCCACGAGGCGGCGCTCAACGGCGACGAAGAGGTGGTGATCTGGGGCAGCGGCACGCCGAAGCGCGAGTTCCTGCACGTCGACGACATGGCCGCCGCCAGCGTCCACGTCATGGAACTGAACGCGCAGATCTACCAGGCCCACACCCTGCCGATGCTCTCGCACATCAACGTCGGCAGCGGGGTGGACTGCAGCATCCGCGAGCTGGCCGAAACCATCGCGCGGGTCACCGAGTTCCGCGGCTTGCTGACGTTCGACGCCAGCAAGCCCGACGGCACGCCGCGCAAGCTGATGGACGTCTCGCGCCTGAAGGCGCTCGGCTGGCGCGCCAGCATCGGCCTGGAGGACGGGCTGCGTGATGCCTACCGCTGGTTCGTCGAGCATCGCGACGAGGCACGGGGGTGAACCATGCTGCTTGACGCCGACCGTTTCCGCACGGTCGTGGCGGCGACGCCGTTGGTGTCGATCGACCTGATCGTGCGCCGCGCCGACGGCGCGATCCTGCTCGGCGAACGGCTCAACCGGCCGGCGCAGGGCTACTGGTTCGTGCCGGGCGGACGCATCCGCAAGAACGAATCGCTGGACCTGGCCTTCGCCCGCCTCAGCGAGGGCGAACTGGGGCGTGTGTTCAGTCGCGACCGGGCCCGCCTGCTGGGCGTCTACGAGCATTTCTACCGCGACAGCGTGTTCGGCGAGCAGCCGGACACCCACTACGTGGTGCTCGGCTACCTGATCGAACTGGGCGGGGGCGAGGACCTCGAGCCGCCGCACGAGCAGCATGGCCGCTATCGCTGGAGCACGCCGCAGCAGATGCGCGCCGACGAGCAGGTGCATCCGCACTCGCTCGCCTACCTGGAGGCGCTGGCATGAACGGAGCGGTACCGGACAAGGACCTCGGGAGGGCAGGGGCATGCTGAGCAGGATCACGCTCTACCGTTGCGCGCTGCTGGCGCTGGTCGTGATGAACTCGGGGTTCATCGTGCTCTCCGACGACAAGCGCGCCGGGGTGCCCTTCGTCCGCGAGCTGTACACGGCCATCATCATGGGCGCGACCCTGTGGCTGTTCATCGCCTGGAAGCGCGTCTACGAGACCCGCGGCCTGCTGCTGATCCTGTTCATGGCGCTGGCGCTGCCGCTGCTCTCGGCGCTGTTCGCCAAGCTCAACTTCGGCCAGCCGATCACCTACGGTCTGCTGGAGGAGCGGCGCTTCTTCCTTTACCTGGTGTTCTTCCCCACGCTCTACCTGCTGCACAAGGCGCAGGTGGGCGAGCACGACCTGGCGCGCTACGTGCTCTATGCCGGTCTGCTCTGCGCGGTGGTAGGCTTCCTCTATTACTTCGGCGTCATTCCACCGAACGCCGAGATCGAGTTCCAGGTCGACGACTTCATCGGCGTCGACGAACTGCGGCCGGACCGTTTCCGTATCGGCGAGGCCTATACCTCGGTCTGCGCCTTCATGCTGATGTACAGCATCCGCCAGCGCTTCTCGCTGGCCAAGATCGGCCTGCTGCTGTTCTTCGCCGCCTACCTCTGGCTGGTGATCCAGACCCGCCAGACCATGCTGGTCTGGGCCATCGCCGCGCTGTGGATCTTCCGCACCCGGATCGACTCGGTGCTGACCATGGCCTTCCTCGGCTGCACGCTGTTCGCCGTGTCCTACCTGCTGCTGCCGAACTTCTACACCGACCAGCTCGAGCGGCTGAGCATGCTGCTCAACGACGCGCAGATGGCCGACAATCCGCGCGACGAAACCATCGAGACCATCGTCCAGGCGATCCGCCACAACGACTTCCTCGGCATGGGGGCACTGTCGCTGCAGTGGAACGGCGGCTTTGCCAGCGTCTACAACCGGCACTTCTACCTGTCCGACGTCGGCATGTTCGGCGTGTATTACCGCTACGGACTGCTGACCGCGTTCGTCCTGCTGTTCTTCTACGTCGGCTTCTTCCGCCTGCTGAACCACTGCCCGGCCAAGGGGCCGCTGCTGCAGGCCATGCGGCTGACGTTTGTAACAATTTGTTTGAACTTTGTCTTGTCCAACGGGCTCACTTTCATGGGCGACGTACTGGGCATGGCGGCGGCGTTCTCGGTGTACCTGGCGCGTCAGCACAGGCTAGGGTACGACACCGCGCAAAGCGATTCTTTGGGAACTCTGGGACGGGTGCACTATGACAGGCTTCAGTATCGTCACTATTAACTGGAACAACCTCGAGGGGCTGAAGACCACCTACGAGAGCGTTGTCGCCCAGACCTACCGGAACTTCCGCTGGATCGTGGTCGACGGTGCCTCCAGTGACGGCAGCCAGGAGTGGCTGGCGGGGCTCGACGAGCCGCGTGCGGAGATCGCCAGCGAGCGCGACAAGGGCATCTACGACGCCATGAACAAGGGCCTGCGCAAGGCCGTGGAGACCCCCGGCTACACGCTGTTCCTCAACAGCGGCGACGCCTTCGCCGACCCCCAGGTGCTGGAGAGGATCGTCGCGGCGATCGAGGCCGCGGCGGTGCCGCCCAGGTTCATCTACGGCGACTTCTACCGCAAGGCCGCCAACGGCTCGCTCACCCGCATCGCCGCCAAGCCGATCGAGCGCCTGCCGCTGGGCCTGCCGGCCAGCCACCAGACCATGTACTTCGAGAACGAGCGCCTGCGCGAGATGCATTTCCGCGAGAACTACAGGCTCTCGGCCGACTACTGCATGCTGATCGAGTTTCTCACCGGGATGGATCGCAGCACCGCTGTCCTGCAGCTGCCCTTCCCGCTGTGCGTCTTCGACACTACCGGCATCTCGCACAAGCGCCGTTTCGAGGCGCTGAAGGAGGACATGCAGATCCGCATGCGTTTCCTGCAGCTGCCGTGGGTCAACGCGGTCACGCTGTACTGCCTGCATTACGTACACACGCACACGAAGCAACTGAAGGCGGCTCTCGGCAAGTAGCCGCCGGACCACCCACGGACATGAATACGGAGCGGCGGTAGCCCCGAGCCTTAACAATAGGGACACGAAAGCTTGCTAGCGTCCGCTCGTGCGGCACCTGCGAGCTGAAAACGTAGAAGCATTTTTTCTGCCTAGGCCCTGTTAACGCTCGCTCGAAGTTGGAGTGCGGGAACCCGTATGCCCAATCAGACCAGGACGTAGCAATGAAGAAGAAGTCTAGAGGTGTTGATCCGCTTGTCGAAAAGATGAAGTTGCTCGAACGCGACGAAGTGGAGGCCTTGCTTCACGAACTCGCGCAGGTGGAACGGCCCACCATCCTGGGGTTTCTCAATCAGCACGGCTACAACATTGCCCAGCGGCAGCCGCAGACCTATCGCCATTTCGCCCAGCTCGACTACCTGCTGCGCGACGGCATCGGCATGAAGATGGCGTGCCGGATGAATGGCATCGCGCCGCGGGCGAACCTCAACGGTTCGGACTTCATCCCGCGGCTGACCGGCTGGCTGCTGGAGAACGACCGCGAGCGCTACCAGTTCTTCGCCATGGGCACCCGCGATCCCTGGCTGAGCGTCGGCGCGCGGGCGCTGTTCAAGGGGCAGGACTGCCACCGGATCGACGGCTTCCAGGAGATCGACGACTACGTGCGCTTCGTGAAGGAGCACCAGATCCCCGGCAAGACCGCCGTGGTGGTGCTGGCCATGGGCATGCCAAAGCAGGAAGAGGTGGCCATCCGCCTGCGCCAGACGCTGGAGACGCCGGCCCTGCTGATCTGCGGCGGCGCCATCCTCGATTTCGCCGCCGGGCGCTTCCCGCGGGCGCCGCGGCTGATGCAGAAGGCCGGGCTGGAGTGGGCGTTCCGCCTGCTGATGGAGCCGCGCCGGCTGTTCGCCCGCTACGTCATGGGCATCCCGATTTTCTTCTTCTATGCCTCGACCAACGCGCTGGGCATGCATCCGAACGCCAGCCGCGGGACCTATGTCCACGAGCCGCTTCCGGCCTTGGCCAGCCGCCCGCCGGCCGAGCCGCTGGAAGAGGAAGCCGAGACGGTGCCCCAACCCTGACGGCGACGGCGGCCGCGCGTCGCCGTCGCTCGCTGCGAAAGATTACGCTCGATGAACAAGCTCAATCGTGAACTCGGGAAGATGGCGGTCGTCGCCGTGCCCATGGTGCTGCAGCCGCTGCTCAACTTCGGCTTCCTGATCCTGGTGGCCCGGCTGGCGCCGCTCGCCGACTACGGCGCGCTGGCCCTGGCCATGGTGATGCTGACCATGGTGGTGGGCTTCTCCGACCTCGGCCTGCGCGACTTCCTGCTCGGCAAGACCGGCATCGACCGCGGGCTGTCCAGCGGCGAGAACCTGTTCCTGCCGGCCTGCCTCGGCTACCTGCTGCTGTGCGGCGCGCTGCTGGCCTACCTCGGGTTCGTCGCCGGCACGCCGCAGGCGCTCTGGCTGTTCGTCGCGCTGCTGCCCGAGGCGTTCGCCCTGGGCGTGCTGAACCGCTGCCTGTTCTTCCACTACCAGAAGCGCAACGAACTGGTGCGCTTCTCCTCGCGCGACGCCTTCTACAAGTCCTCGCCCTTCGCGGTGAAGATCGCGCTGTTCTGGGCGACCGGGGACCTGCTGCTGTCGGTGGCGCTCGGCTCGCTGGTGGCGATGCTGGCCTACGCCTTCTGGTTCTACCGCGAGTGCATTCGCGTACCCGGCTTCTTCGCCCGCGACCGCGGGCTGTTCGCCGGCCTCGGCCGGGTGTTCGCCGCCTGGCGGCTGTGGCTGCCGTTCACCGTGTCGTTCCTGTCGTTCTTCCTCTATTTCGGCGCCGATCGCGTGCTGATCGAGGCGCTGCTCGGCGCCGAGCCGCTGGCGCTGTACGCCGCCGCCTACTCCTTCATCGCCGTGGGGCAGATCGCGGTGACCGCCTTCTGGTCGCTGTACATGCCGAAGATCTCCCGCGGCGAGGACGTGTTCGGCCAGCGCCGCTTCCTGGCCCTGGCCGCCGGACTGTCGCTGGTGATGTTCGTCGCCTACCAGGTGTTCGCCTTCAACTTCTTCACCTGGTTCTACCCCGAGGGCTATGCCGGCGCGGTGACCATCCTCGCGGTGCTCAGCGGCTTCTTCATCTTCCGCCTGGTCAACGTGGTGTTCGAGATGTACTGGGTGGCGCAGGAGCGCTACGCGGCGTTCGTGAAGATGCGCGTGGCCTGCGGTCTGTTCGCGGTGGTCATGAACCTGCTGTTCCTGCCGCTGTACGGGCTGCTGGCGGCGGCGGTGGTGATCGTCGCCGCCGAGGCGCTGCTCAGCCTGTTCATCCTCGCCGGCGAGCGCCGCTGGCGTTCGGCCCGGGCGGTCGGCCAGCCCCAGTTCGGCAACGGCTGACCGCGCGCCCTCCCGGCGAGGAGGGTGCCGGGGTGGACGGTCCGCCTTTGCGCGAATCCTCAAAAACCGCTGATGTCATACGCTACTCGGGCTCAGACCGTTGCAAAGCGCACGCGACCGTGCAAGCTTGCCGGCCTGAGGACCGGAGACATGACATGGGGCGACACGAAAGGATGCTGCAGCTGAATCGACAGACAGGCACGGGGCAACGCCCGCTGCTCGTTCTACTGGGCGTGATCTGCGTGGGCCTGGTCGCGGGCGCGGTGTACATCCAGGAAGCGTTCGGGCAGTACCCCTGCCCACTGTGCATCGTGCAGCGTTACCTGTTCCTGCTGATCGGGCTGCTGGCGTTCCTCGCCGCGGCCTTCGACAGCCGCGGCGGCAACCGCCTGGCGGCCTGGCTGATCGTGCTGGTCGGGCTGGTCGGCATCGGCGTCGCCGGCCGGCTGGTCTACGTGCAGGCCAATCCGTCGATCAGCTGCGGCATCGACGTGATGCAGATGTGGACCGATGCGATCCCGCTGGCGCAGTGGGCGCCGAAGCTGTTCCAGGCCACCGGCATGTGCGGCGACGCCTACGAGCCGATCGCCGGGCTGTCGCTGGCGTACTGGGGGCTGCTGGCCTTCGTCGCCATCACCCTCGGCGTGCTGATCGGCCTGCGGCGTTTCTCGCGGCCGCGCTATGGCCGGCGAATGTTCAGCTGAAGGCGCAGGCCCCGCGCTGACGATTGCTTCGCTGCCCGGCAATCCGCCTGCAAGAACACAGAGGCCCGCATGATGCGGGCCTCTGCTTTTGCTGCGCTCGGGATGTTCAGTCCGCGAGCCGGAGGGTGATGTAGCTGGCGCGGCCGTCGCGCAGCACGCGCATCGACACCGAGCGGTTCTTCGGCAGGTTGTCGGCGACCTGGCGGAAGGTGCGCACCGAGTCGATGGCGCGGTTGTTCAGGTGGGTGATGACGTCGCCGGGGCGCAGGCCGATGGCCGCCGCCGGGCCGCCGCGCACTTCGCTGATCACCACGCCGCCCTGCACGTCGAGCGCCTTGCGCTGGGCATCGCTCAGTTCGGCCACCGCCACGCCGAGGCGGGTGCTGCTCTGGCCGCCACCGGCGCCGCCGGCGTCGGCCACCGCCTGGCCGTCTTCCGGCAGGGCGCCGATGTCGACGTTCAGGGTCTGGCGATTGCCGTCGCGGACGATCTCCATCTTCGCCTGGCTGCCCGGCTTCATCGCGCCGACCAGGTGCGGCAGGTCGCCGGACATGTTGATGGTCTCACCGTTGACGCTGAGGATCACGTCGCCGACGCGCAGGCCGCCCTTGGCCGCCGGGCTGCCGTCCATCACCTGCGCCACCAGGGCGCCGGCCGGGCGGTCGAGACCGAAGGATTCGGCCAGGTCGCGGTTGACTTCCTGGATCACCACGCCGAGCCAGCCGCGGCTGACCTTGCCGGTTTCGCGCAGCTGATCGGCCACGTCCATCGCCACGTCGATCGGGATGGCGAACGACAGGCCCATGAAGCCGCCCGAGCGGGTGAAGATCTGCGAGTTGATGCCCACCACCTCGCCGTCGAGGTTGAACAGCGGGCCGCCGGAGTTGCCCGGGTTGATCGCCACGTCGGTCTGGATGAAGGGCACGTAGCTCTCGTTCGGCAGGCTGCGCCCGGTGGCGCTGACGATGCCGGCGGTCACCGTGTGGTCGAAGCCGAACGGCGAGCCGATCGCCACCACCCATTCGCCGGCGTCGAGCTCCTTGGACTTGCCGAGCTTGACGGTCGGCAGGTCGTCGCCCTCGACCTTCAGCAGGGCCACGTCGGTGCGCGGGTCGGCGCCGACCAGCTTGGCTTCCAGCTCGCTGCGGTCGGGCAGGCGCACCATGATCTCGTCGGCGTCGGCGACCACGTGGTTGTTGGTCAGGATGTAGCCGTCCTTGGAAATGATGAAGCCCGAGCCCAGCGACTGCGCCTCGCGCTGCGGACGCGGGCGGTTCGGCATGTTCGGGAAGCCGCGCTCGAAGAACTCGCGAAAGCCCGGCGGCAGGCCCTCCAGGTCCGGCATCTGGGCGCTCGGGCCGCGCGCCGGCACGCTCTGCCGGGTACTGATGTTGACCACGGCGGGCGAAGCTTCCTTCACCAGCGGCGTGAAGTCGGGCAGCTGGGCGTGGGCGACGAGCGCCTGGCCGAGCAGCGCGACGCCAGCGGCGAAGGCCAGAAGGGGTTTGCGAACTTGCATGTCAGGTCTCTCCCCAGGTGAATCGGTCGTGTTGGAAATCTAACGCGCCGGCTTGCGTTTCGCGAAGCACGACGCGGCACGGGCCCGCCACCGGGCGGCGGGTCGCTGCCCGCCAGGTGGGTTGCCGAGCGGTGTCACGGGCCACGGTCGCAGCCTGTATACGACATTACGGCGGATAACGTCAGTTGCGGGTGAAGCGGATGTAAAGGAAAAGTAAGCGCCGGGGCGCCATGCCGCACTGCGGATGGCCGTCACGGCGGGTCGACCAGGTCGTCCCAGTCGTCGTGGCGCTGCAGGTAATCGGCGATGAAGGCGCAGCGGGCGACGATGCGCCTGCCGCGCCGGCGCACGTCCTCCAGGGCGCCGCGCGCCAGCGCGCTGCCGAGGCCCTGGCCGGACAGGCTCGGATCGACCTCGGTGTGGGTGAAGACCACCTGCTCGCCGTGCTCGAGGTAGCGCGCCTCGCCGCACGGCTGGCCGGAGACCAGCAGCAGGTAGCGCTCGGCGGCCGGTTCGTGTCTGACGCTCACCGGGGTGTCGGGCATGGGGCTTTCCTCCGGGCAGGTTCGCGTAGCATGCAGGATTACGAGTCGGCGGCGCCGCCCGGGTTCACCGGCTTCGTCCGGCGGAGGGCGCATGGACGGCGGTCGCCGCAGGCAGCCGGCGCGGCCCGGCGCCGGTAGAATCGCGGCTCGGCGGTTTGGAAAGGCAATCACGGTGGATCTACGGCAGGGTTTCGTCCTCACCCGGCACTGGCGCGACATGCCCGAGGGCATCGAGGTCGCCTTCTGGCTCGCCACCGACGATGGCCCGCAATACCTGAGCCTGCCGCCGCAACCGGCGGTGGCCTTCGTGCCGGCCGAGCAGCGCACGCGCGCCGAGGCGGTGCTCGCCCGCGAGCGCGGCGCCGAGCTGCGCCCGCTGGCGCTTGCCGATTTCCGCCATCGCCCGGTGCTCGGCCTGTACTGCCCGCAGTACCGCCAGCTGCTGAACCTGGAAAAGCCCCTGCGCGCCGCCGGCGTCGACCTCTACGAAGTCGACGTGCGTCCGCCCGAGCGCTACCTGATGGAGCGCTTCATCACCGCACCGGTGCTGTTCCGCGGCACGCCCGACGGCCGCGGCGGGCTGCGCGACGGCTACCTCCGGCCGGCGACCGGCTACCGCCCGCGCCTGAAGCTGGCCTCGCTGGACATCGAGACCACCGCCCGCGGCGAGCTCTACTCGATCGCCATCCAGGGCTGCGGGCAGCGCCAGGTGTACATGCTCGGCCCGCCGAACGGCGATTCGGCGGAGGTGGACTTCGCCCTCGACTACTGCGCCACGCGCGGCGAGCTGCTGGAGCGGCTGAACGCCTGGCTGGCCGAACACGACCCCGACGCCATCATCGGCTGGAACCTGGTGCAGTTCGACCTGCGCATCCTGCGTGACCATGCGCAGCGGCTGCAGGTACCGCTGCGCATGGGCCGCGGCGGCGACGAAATGGGCTGGCGCGAGCACGGCAGCCGCAACAACCATTTCTTCGCCGCGGCGGCCGGGCGGCTGATCATCGATGGCATCGAGGCGCTGCGCTCGGCGTTCTGGAGCTTTCCCTCTTTCAGCCTGGAGAACGTCGCCCGGAGCCTGCTCGGCGAGGGCAAGGCGATCGACAACCCCTACCAGCGCATGGACGAGATCAACCGCATGTTCGCCGAGGACAAGCCGGCGCTGGCCCGCTACAACCTCAAGGACTGCGAGCTGGTGACGCGCATCTTCGAGCACACCGGCGTGCTCGACTTCCTGCTCGAGCGCGCCACCGTCACCGGGCTGGCCGCCGACCGCAGCGGCGGTTCGGTGGCCGCCTTCGAGCACCTCTACCTGCCGGCGATGCACCGCCAGGGCTTCGTCGCGCCGAACCTCGGCGAGCGCATGCCCGAGGCCAGCCCCGGCGGCTTCGTCATGGACTCGCGCCCGGGCCTCTACGACTCGGTGCTGGTGCTGGACTACAAGAGCCTGTACCCCTCGATCATCCGCACCTTTCTGATCGACCCGGTGGGGCTGGTCGAGGGGTTGCGCGAGCCCGGCGACGAGGCCTCGGTGCCGGGCTTTCGCGGCGCCCGCTTCTCGCGCACCCGGCACTGCCTGCCGGCGATCGTCGAGCGCGTCTGGGAGGGGCGCGAGGCGGCCAAGCGCGAGGGCAACAAGCCGCTCTCGCAAGCGCTGAAGATCATCATGAATGCCTTCTACGGCGTGCTCGGCTCCAGCGGCTGCCGCTTCTTCGACCCGCGCCTGGCCTCGTCCATCACCCTGCGCGGGCACGAGATCATGCGCCGCACCCGCGAGCTGATCGAGGCGCAGGGCCACCGGGTGATCTACGGCGACACCGATTCCACCTTCGTCTGGCTCGGCCACCCTCACGACGACGAGACGGCCGCGCGTATCGGTCGCGAGCTGGTGGCGCACATCAATGCCTGGTGGCGCGGGCAGTTGCAGGCCGAGTTCGGCCTGGCCAGCGCGCTGGAGCTGCAGTTCGAGACGCACTTCCGGCGCTTTCTCATGCCCACCATCCGCGGCGCCGAGGAGGGCAGCAAGAAGCGCTACGCCGGGCTGGTCACGCGCCCGGACGGCAGCGACGGGATGATCTTCAAGGGCCTGGAGACGGTGCGCTCGGACTGGTCGCCGCTGGCCCAGCAGTTCCAGCAGGAGCTCTACCGGCGGGTGTTCACCGGCCAGCCATACCGCGACTACGTGCGCGAGACGGTGCGCGCGACCCGCGCCGGCGAGCTGGACGAGTTACTGGTGATCCGCAAGCGCCTGCGCCGCAAGCTCTCGGACTACGAACGCAACGTGCCGCCGCAGGTCCGCGCCGCGCGCCTGGCCGACGAACACAACGCCCGCCTCGGCCGCCCGCGGCGCTACCAGAGCGGCGGCTGGATCAGCTACCTGATCACCACTGCCGGCCCCGAGCCGCTGGAGGCGCGCCAGGCGGCGATCGACTACGAGCACTACGTGACGCGCCAGCTGCAGCCGGTGGCCGATGGCATCCTGCCCTTCGTCGAGGATGACTTTTCGCGGCTGATCGACGATCAGCTGGGGTTGTTCTGAAATATTTGCAGTCGAGGCCTCATCATGCGCTTTTTCCTTCTCCCTGGCGGAGAAGGTGGCCCGCAGGGCCGGATGGACACCTGTGGGAGGCCCGACCTCGGGGCGAGCTCTTGCTGTCGCCGCGAGGGCACGCCTCCCACAGGAGGAGGAGCCGTGCAGGCGCGTTCGGCGTCGAGGTCAGTGCTTTTCCCTTCTCCCTCCGGGAGAAGGTGGCCCGCAGGGCCGGATGAGGGCGCATGCGCGAGCCCTCTCCATGCAGGTCAATTTCCTTCAATACGCCTTCCATCCCGCCGCCTAGAGTCCCGCCGACATTCGCAAGACGGTGGCAACCGATGAGTCTGACGCTTTCCATGGCCGCGTTCGCGCTGGCTTCTTCCATCTCGCCCGGGCCGGTGAACCTGGTGGCGCTGAGCGCCGGGGCGCATTACGGGGCCCGGGCGGCGATGCGCCACGTCACCGGCGCCACGCTCGGCTTCACCCTGCTGCTGGTGCTGATCGGGCTCGGCCTGCACGAGCTGCTGGCCTTGTGGCCGGGGCTGACCGAAGGCATCCGCCTGGCCGGCGTGGCCTTCCTGCTGTACATGGCCTGGCGCCTGGCGAGCGACCGCGGCGAGCTGGGGAATGGCAAGCCGGCGAGCCGTCCTTCGCTGGCCTGCGGCGCGTTGATGCAGTGGCTCAACCCCAAGGCCTGGCTGGCCTCGGTGGCGGGCATGGGCGCCTATGCCGCCGACGGCGAGATTGGCCGGATCGGCCAGTTCGCCGTGGTGTATTTCGTGGTCTGCTACGCCTCGATCGCCTGCTGGGCCTGGGCCGGCAGTTTTCTGCAAGGCTATCTGCGGGTGCCGGCGCGTCTGCGCCGCTTCAACCGGGTGCTGGCTGCGCTGCTGGCGGCCAGTGCGCTCTACCTGCTGCTGGGCTGAGCCCGGCGGTAATGCCCGGGCGTGGCCGCCAGCAGCTGCTTGAAGGCCCGCTGCAGGTGGGCCTGGTCGGCGAAGCCCGCCTCCAGCGCCGCATCGGCGATGGGCCGGCCCTGGCGCAGTCGCGCCCGCGCGACCTGCACGCGGCGGTTGATCAGGTAGGCGTGCGGGGTCATGCCGTAGCGGGCCTTGAAGGCGCGGACGAGGTAGGCCGGCGACAGCCCGACCTCGCGGCAGATGTCCTCGAGCCGGAGCGGCCGGGCATGCTGCTCGGCGATGTATTCGGCCGCCCTGGCCAGCCGCCGGTTGTCCGGCCTCTCGAACGCCGGGCCCGGTTGCAGGCGTTGGTGCAGTTGCGAGAAGAACTCCACCGCCGCGCCCTGGCGAGCAAGTGGCTCGCGGTCCTCCGAGGTCAGCGTCGCCACCAGCCGTGAAAGGCCCGTGCGCAGTTCGGCATCGTCGCTGCGGATGGCTCGGAATGGCCGGAAGCCCGTGCCTCCGTCCAGTTCCTGCTGCAGCTCGCCCAGCCAGCCGGCGTCCACGTACAGCATGTGGTAGGCCCAGGGGCGGTCGCCGAGCGGATTGCAGGCATGCACGTCGCCGGGATTCATCAGCACCAGGGTGCCGGCGCCGATGTGCTGGCGGCTCGTGCCGTTGAGGTAGCTGCTGCGGCCGCCGGTGACCAGGCCGACGGAGAAGGTTTCGTGCGCATGCCGGGCATGGCAGACCTGGCGCCCGTCGCGCACGCTGCGCAGCTCCAGGTGGGGCAGGGCGTCGTCGCGCCAGAAGCGCGAAACGGGGAGGGAAGCGGTCATGGCCGGAGTCCTGCGGGGCATGCGCGCAGTATAGGGCCAGGCCCCGGCAAAACCCCAGCGCCGGCGGCCTGTCTGAGGGAAATCGGGGCCCGCCTGGAGAGCGCTTCGAATGCACCTGATCCAGATCCTGCTGCCGCTCTACGACAACCACGGCCGGCCGTTTCCGCGGCGCCTGTACCGCGACGTGCGCAACGAGCTGCTGGCCCGCTTCGAGGGGCTGACCGCCTTCACCCAGGCGCCGGCGACCGGGCTGTGGAAGGAAGAGGGCGAGCAGGCGGTGCACGACGAGCTGGTGATCTATGAGGTGATGGCCTGGCAGCTCGATCGCGACTGGTGGCAGCAATACCGCGCCATGCTGGAGAAACGCTTCGCCCAGGACGAGCTGGTGGTGCGCCTGCTGCCGATCGAGCGGCTGTAGCCGCCCGAGGTGCCTGGGTTCAGACGCCGAAGGAGGCTTCCAGATCGCGCAGCCGGACGCTGAAAAGCGGCTGGCGGCCGTGCAGGAAACCCAGCGGCCCGGCCGGCGCGAAGTCCCACAGCGCGCGGCCCTGGACCAGCCGCGCACGGCCGCGGCAGCGCGTGCGCACCGGCCCGGCCTCGTTGCACTGCACCACGAAGCCGCTGGCGCTCGGGCGGCCGGGCACGGCGATGGCGGGCTCGAAGCGCAGCGACGCCAGTGCCTGGCCGTCGAACGCGGCCCGGGCGGCAAACGTTCGCTCGTCCTCCAGGCTCTCGATCTCGAACGCGCCCCGCTGCTTGGGAAGGCACCAGAGTTTCTTGCCGCCCTGCGCGGCGCGCTCGTCGTCGACCCAGATCTGGGTGACCGTGCAGGCCGGCAGCAGCAGGCCGCCGCCGCGCACCGGCACCGCCACGGCCAGCTCGTTGTAGGCCAGCGTGCCGCCCGGCTGGTAGCGGGCCCAGGCGGTGATCAGCAGGGCGGTGTCGCCGAGCCTCAGGTAGTCGAGCCCCTGCGGGACCGGCGGCAGCACCCGCGCCGGCACGCGCCAGGCGGACAGGCAGGCGGAGCCGGTGAGGTGCCAGGGGGCGTTGGGGAAGGTGGCGCTGTCTTGTGGATCCATGGGCTTGGGCTCGCAGGCAGTTGCCCATCTGACCGCGGAAAGCGCCCGGTTGTGCCCGCAGTCCGTCGCGCTGTCAGGGCCGGGCGGCGAAGGTCAGCGCCTCGATGGCGGTCAGCCAGCCGTTGGTGCCGTGGTCCGCCTCCGGATGCACGCGCAGCTCGCTGGCCAGGCCGTGCGCCTGCAGCGGCGCCAGGCTCTGCGCCAGTTCGCGGACATTGCCGACCATCCGGCGCTCGGCCAGGCGGCGCTGGCGCGGGTCATCGGGCGCGACGGTAGCCGGCTCCTCGGCGCCGCCGACGGTGAGCAGCAGCCGGGCCGCAGGCGGGCGTTCGCCGCCTGTGGCGAGAAAGCGGTCGCGCGCGCCGAGGAGATAGCCGCCGCCCCACCAGATCGACGGGCTGGCCGAGACGTAGCCCTGGAAGGCGTCGGGGTGGCGGAACAGCGTGTAGAGGGTGAACAGCCCGCCGTAGGAATGGCCGAACAGCGTCTGCCGCTGGGGATCGACCGGGTAGCGCGCGGCCACCAGCGGCTTGAGCTCGGTCTCGAGGAAGGCCAGGAAGCGTTCGGCGCCGCCGTGGCGCTCGTCCTGCGCCTCCGGCAGCGCCGGGGTGTAGTCGTAGGCGCGGGCGTCCAGGTCGTAGAGGGCGTCGCCCGGGTAGCCGATGCCGACCACCAGCACCGAATCGCGCAGGCCGGCGTCGGGGCGGCTGGCCAGCGCATCGGCCTGCACCGCGAGCCCGGGGAACAGCGCATTGCCGTCGAGCACATAGAGCACCGGATAGCCGCCGGGCGGTGCCTCGCCGCGGGGCTGCGAGAGGAAGATTCGGTAGTCGCGGCCGGTCTGGCGCGAGTGGATGTCGCGCTGCTCGGCCTGCGGCAGGGTCACCGGACGCCAAGCGGGCTCGGCGGCAAGGGCCGCCGCCAGGCAGGCCGGCAGCGTGGCCAGCAGGGCGAGCAGCGCGCGCTTCATGCCGGGGCGCCCGGCAGCGGGCCCTCCTGCCAGTCGACCGTCAGGGCCTCCTCGCCGGAGAAGCGCTGGAGGTGGTCGGCGATCACGAAGCGCAGGCGTTCGGTCGCCTCGCCGGGCTCGGCCTGGCAGTCGATCAGCAGCCGCTCGGGCTCGGCATGCATCCGGCACAGGCCGAAGGGGAAGTCGATGTGCGCCTGGCGCTCATCGGCCTCGACCGCGACCTTGTGGCGGAAGTGCTTGCACAGCCGGGTCATGTTGCGCGAGGCGCGCGGCGTGGAAACCTGGGCGTGGAATTGGGGCATCGGGTGTCTCTCTCGAAGCGGCCGCCGGGTTCCGGGCCCGGCGACGTCTGGGGTCAGAATTCGTAGCGGGCGCCGACCATCAGGTTGCGTGATGGGCCGTAGAAGTTAAAGGTGCCGACGCTGCCGACCCGCGATACGTAATCGCGATCGAACAGGTTGTTCACGTCCAGCGTCGCGGTCAGTTGCTCCGTCACTGGGTAGGACAGCTTGGCATCGACCACCGCGTAGCCGGGTGCACTAATGCGCACGCCGGCGCGTTCCATGTAGAAGTCGCTCATGGCGGTCACTCCGGCACCTATGCCGAGCCCGCGCAGCGGCCCGGCGGGCAGGGTGTACTTGCTCCACAGCGAGGCCTGGTGGCGCGGCATCAGCTGGAACAGGGTGTTCTCGTCCCCGGAGAGGTTCTCGGTCTTCATGTAGGTGTAGCCGGCCAGCACTTCCCAGTTCTGGGTAAGGTAGCCGCTGACCTCCACCTCGCCGCCACGGATGCGCGCCTTACCGGCAGCAGCGTAGTCAGTGGTACCCGGCAGGCCGTCGGCATCGGCGGCGCGGTTCTCGTCGGTCAACTGGAAGGCCGACAGCCGCGCATTCAGGTCGCCCCCAAAGTAGCTGCCCTTGATTCCGACCTCGTACTGCTCGCCCTCGCGCGGATCGATGACACGGCCGTCGGCGCCGGTCTCGGTCTGCGGCTTGAACACCTGCGAGTAGCTGGCATAGAGCGAATGCTGCTCGTCCAGGTCGAACACCAGGCCGCCGTAAGGCGTGACATGGCCGCTTTCCTTGATGTCCTGGCGCGTGACGTTGCCGCTGGTGTAGGTGGTATTGGTGACCTCACCGTCGTACCAACTGGTTCGCGCACCGCCGATCAGCGCCAAGCGCTCGATCGGGCGGAAAGTCAGCTTGGCGTAGAGGCCGGCTTCCTGTTCTTCGGACTCGAACCGGCTGGAGTAGACGAGGGCCGGCTTGCTGGGATCGGTCGGGCGGTAGTCGTGGATGTTGATCGTACCCAGGTTGGCCGTGCCGTTGCGGTAGTCCGTGTCGTAGCGCTTGAAATCGCTGCCGACGACGAATTCGCTGACCTGCCCCAGCAGTTCGAAGGGCTGACTGTAGCTGGCGTCGACGGACAGGGTGTCTTGCTGGAAGTCTCGCCCGGTGGCGACCAGACGGGCGTCGCCGTTGGGGCTGACCGCTCCGCCGGTGTACGCGTACAGGTAGTTGGTGTCGCGCTTGGAGCCGCGTACCGCAACGCGGCCGTAGCCACCGGTATCGAAGCGATGGGTCAGCTCGGCGATGGCGTCGGTGGTGCGGCCATCGAAGTCGTTCCAGTCGGCGCCGAGGAAGGTCGAGTGGCTCCATTCCAGCAGGTTGCCCGCGGCGTCGGTGGGGTAGCCGTTGTGCGGGGCGATGTCCTTGGTCTGGTGGATCAGCCCGAACGACAGTGTGGTGGCGTCGGTCAAGTCCATGTCCAGCGCACCGTAAAAGCTCTCGCCGGTGTTTTCGTTGTAGTCCACCTCGCCATTGGTGTCGGCACGTGACGCAACCATGCGGCCTCGGACCCGCCCAGCTTCGTCCAGAGGGCCGCTAAGATCGGCTTCAAGATAGCTCTGGTCCCAGGTGCCGTAGCGGCCGGTCAGACTGCCTTGGAACTCATCGGTGGGGCGCTTGCGCACCATATTGACGATACCGCCCATCTCGCTGGTGCTGTTGAACAGCCCGGACGGGCCACGCATGATTTCGACCCGGTCGAAAGGCGAAAGCGACGGCACGGTGCCGTGGATGCTGGCCATCGGGCCGGGTAGCCCATCGATGTTGAATTCGTCGTACTCGTAGCCGCGCGCATAGATGGACGAGCGCCCGCTGTCGTTGGTCAGGGTGCGCAACCCGGCGGTGTACTTGGCCAGGTCATCGAGGTTCACGAAGTTGCGATCCTTGATGTAGTTGTCGGTGTACACGGTGATCGACTGCGGGATGTCGCGCAGCGCGGCGGGTGTCTTGGTGCCGACCGTCGCGGCGTCCACGGTGTAGCCGCCGGTCTGCTCCGAAGGCGGCATGTCGTACAGGCGGTTGCCCTCGACGGTGATGGCCTCCAGTTCGAGCGGTTCGTCCTGCGGGGCGACGCTCTGCGCCAGCGCGCTCAGCGGGAAGGGCGCCAGCAGGCCGAGCAGCATGAGGCGGCCGATGCTCAGGGGGCGGGTGCGGTGCGTTCTGTCCATGCGTGAGCTCCTGTGCGGCAGGCTGTGGCGGGCCGGTGCCAGCGGCCTATCAAAATGATAATGATTTGCAACAATTCCGGTCGGCGCGTAGTCTGCCACTGCGGCTGCGGCGAAACCTTTGCCCGAGCGAACAATTGCTTTGCGCCAGCCGCTTCTCGAGTGCGAGACGGGGGAAAGGACATGTGCGAGCCGGATCACGTCATTCACCGCGACGACCTGCCCGAGCTGAGCCCGCCCGGGCTGCGGCTGCTCACGCAAGGCAACTGCTGCGACGACCGGCTGTTTGAGGGCCGGCTGCAATGGCTGCGGCTGCGCGACGGACTGTCGCTGCACTGCTCGGATTGCAACGAATTGCAGGATTTCGTCACCGAGAACGAGGTCGGCCCGCGGATGAGCTTCGCGCTCTTCCTCGAGGGGCGCAGCAGCGTCTGCTATGGCGAGCGCTCATTAAGCCTGGGCGCGGAAGGGCCGCAGCAGATGCCGCAGGGCATGGCGGTGGCGATGACCGAGCCGGTGCTGTTCCGCCGCCAGGCGCGCCGCGGCAGCCATATCCGCAAGCTGGTGGTGAGCCTGACGCCGGACTGGTTCGACGCCGGCGGGCTGGACGACCAACAGGACCGCGGAGTCATCCAGGCTTTCTCCCGCAGCCACCTGCAGCCACGCCGCTGGGCGCCCTCGGCGCGCCTGCTGACCCTGGCCGAACAGCTGCTCCATCCGCCGGGCTACGACCCGCTGCTGCAGCGCCTGTATCTGGAAAGCCGGGCCCTGGACATTGCCGGCGAGGCGCTGGCGGCGCTGGCCGGCACCCAGCCGAGCCCGCAGGGCCTGCGCCCCCACGAGCATCGGCGCATGCAGCGGCTGCTGGCGCTGCTCGACAGCGGTGAGGCGGACGACTGGGCGCTCGACCGCATCGCCCGGGAGGTTGGCAGCAACGCCAACACCCTGCAGCGGCAGTTCCGCGCGCTCAAGGGCATGACGCTGTTCGAGTACCAGCGCCGGCGCAAGCTGCTGCAGGCGCGCGAGGCGCTGGAGCGCGAAGGCGCCAGCGTCGCCGAGGCCGCCTGGCGCGCCGGCTACACCAGCGCCGCCAACTTCGCCACGGCCTTCAAGCGCCAGTTCGGCATCAGCCCGCGGCAGGTGCGGGCGAGGGTCTGAGCTCGCCCGAGGTCGCCCTCCACCGTTGCCCATTCGGTCCAGCCCTCATCCGGCCCTGCGGGCCACCTTCTCCCGGGGGAGAAGGGAAAAGCCTGCACGGCGCGTCCTGTTCCCTGTGGGAGGCGCGCCCTCGCGGCGACAGGGCAGAAGAGCTCGCCCCGAGGTCGGGTCTCCCACAGGAAATCGCCCGGCTCGCAGAAAGGGCCATGCGCACCGGGGCCGGCGGGAAGAGCTTGGCCAGGCTTCCCTCATCCGGCCCTGTGGGCCACCTTCTCCCGGGGGGAGAAAAGCCTGCACGGCGCGTCCTGTTCCCTGTGGGAGGCGCGCCCTCGCGGCGACAGGGCAGAAGCATTCGCCCCGAGGTCGGGCCTCCCACAGGAAATCGCCCGGCTCGCAGAAGGCGCCATGCGCACCGGGGCTGGCGGGAAGAACCTGGCCAGGCTTCCCTCATCCGGCCTGCGGGCCACCTTCTCCCGGGGGGAGAAAAGCCTGCACGGCGCCTCCTGCTCCTGTGGGAGGCGCGCCCTCGCGGCGACAGGGCAGAAGCATTCACCCCGAGGTCGGGTCTCCCACAGGAAATCGCCCGGCTCGCAGAAAGGGCCATGCGCACCGGGGCTGGCGGGAAGAGCTGGCCAGGCTTCCCTCATCCGGCCCTGTGGGCCACCTTCTCCCGGGGGGAGAAGGGAAAAGCGCTGCCCGCCGTGGGAGCGGTCTTGACCACGAAGCCTTTCTCTACCGGGCGCCTCGGCGGTTGCGCACGTAGAGCGACTTGCCACCCGATGCCGTGGCGCCGCGTTCCTCCAGTTCGAACTGGCCGGCGTGGGCGCGGATCAGGTCACTGAGCTTCTTGTAGCCGTACAGGCGGGCATCGAAGTCCGAGCGCAGCTTGCTGATGCTCTGACCGAGCGTGCCCAGCTGGCTCCAGCCGTCCTCGTCGGAGATGTCGTCGATCACCTTGGCGAGGAAGGCGACGGGTGCCTTCTGCGGCCTCACCGGTTTCGCTGGCGAGGCCGCCTCCGGCCTGGCTGGTGCGGTCGGTGCCGGTGTCTCCGCAGGCGCCTGCGCCGCTTCAGCCTCGGCCGGCTCGGCGTCCGCGCGCAGGATCTCGGTGTAGACGAAGCGGTCGCACGCCCGCCTGAAGGGTTCGGGGGTCTTCTGTTCGCCGAAGCCGATCACCTCCAGGCCGGCCTCGCGCAGGCGGCTGGCCAGGCGGGTGAAGTCGCTGTCGCTGGAGACCAGGCAGAAGCCATCGAAGCGCCCCGTGTAGAGCAGGTCCATCGCGTCGATGATCAGCGCGCTGTCGGTCGCGTTCTTGCCGCTGGTGTAGGCGAACTGCTGCATGGGCTGGATCGAATAGTCCAGCAGGACCTTCTTCCAGCCGCCGAGGTTCGGCTTGGTCCAGTCGCCATAGATGCGCTTGACGCTGGCGATGCCGTACTTGGCGATTTCTTCGAAGAGCCCGTCGACGATCGCCGCGGGCGCGTTGTCCGCGTCGATCAGTACCGCGAGGTGCTTCTGTTGCGTGGAAGGGTTGGGCTTTGCGGCCATGGTCGGTCCTTGGGGGAGCGGATGGCCCGGCGCATGCCGGGCGGTCAGACGCGCGCCGGCGTCAGTTGTAACGCCCGGCGGTGCCGCCGACGCTGAGCCGGCCGGCGCCGAGCAGCGCGATGGCGATCGAGGCGAACAGGTACATGCCCTGCAGCTCCAGCGCCCAGCCCCCCATCGGCCCGATCGAGAAAAGCTGCGCCATGTGCGCCAGGGCGAAGGCCACCACCATGTTGCCGGCCATGACCACGGCGGCGATGCGGGTGTACAGGCCGATGATCACCAGCACCGGCGCCACCACCTCGCCGAGGTAGACCCCATAGGCCAGCACCGACGGCAGCCCATGGGCCGTGAGCATGCCAGCCACCCCGTCGACGCCGTTCTGCAGCTTGAAGATGCCGTGCAGCAGAATCAGCACGCCGGTGCCGACCCGCAAAACGAGTTTTCCGATGTCTTCGCTCATCGCTTTCGTCCTGTCATGGGCGCCAGGATGCTGGCGCCTCGTCGCACAAGATAGAGCACCGTTTGACGATTGTGTTCGCTGCCGGCGCATGTCTGTGACGCCCGTTGTGGCCGAGGCAGGCAATCTGGTCGCGCGCCGGCTCGGCGTTTTGGGGGGGCTTGTTCGTGGCCATAAAAAGCGGGTGGCACCTACCGAATCCTGTGGGAGGCCGCGCCCTCGCGGCGACTGCGGGCCAAGCGACCCGGACTCGCGAATGGGGGAACTCGGCAATCGTCGGGTGGGCGGGGCGGCGCTCCGCTTCAGTCCACAGGGCAAAGCGGCCACCCACGGCGTGGTCGAGGGTGGGCTGAAGCCCACCCTACAAGCCAGTCGCCCGCTCCTACAGGTCGGGTGATCAGCGCCCGCCCACGCCGGCCTTGACGCAGACGAAGCTCTCCGCCGCGTTCACGTCGCCCTTGCCGCGGTACTTCGGCCAGGCCGGGTAGTCGCACAGCGGGCGGGTGCGGCCGGGGACGGCGAAGGTGTCGGTGACCACCTGGCGGCGCGGCGGGCGGCCCTGTTCGACCCAGGCCTCCAGCGCGCCGAGCGAGTCCCAGGCGGCGTTGAACACGGTGCTCGCCGCGTGCGCGTAGCCGGGGATCTCGTAATAGCGGACGAACTGCCAGGTGCGCCCGCGGCCCATGTCGCGCTGCAGCCGCTCGTAGTAGTCGGCGGAGGCGCGGGTGCTCACCAGCTGGTCGGAGGTACCGTGCGCCAGCAGCAGCTTGCCGCCGTTGCGGGCGAAGGCGCTCAGGTCGGTTTCGACCACGTCCTGCCGCAGCGACAGCTCGCTGATCCGCGCGGCCCAGGGCCCAGGGTTGGCCGGGTCCAGCGTCAGCGAGTTGAAGGTCGGGTTGCGTGTCACGAAGTGGCGCACCCACTCGTCCCAGAAGCCCGAATGGTAGGGCGCGCCCTCGGCGAAGCCGGTGCCGTGCACCGGCATCGGGTAGGTCGGCTGCAGGGTGTTCAGGCCCAGGCGGTTGACCAGCGCCTGCACGCCCTCGCCCGGCCGGCCCCAGTCGGTGCCCCAGGTGTTGAAGCCCGGATAGCCGCGCTCGCCGCTGGCCATCCGGAAGTTGAAGCGGATCGGCGTGTCGAGCACCCGGAAGGACTCGATCTGCGCATCGGACAGGCAGTCGCTGCCGCTGTTGGCGCCGCCCGGGCAGCGCAGCGGGCGGCCGTTGAGGGTGGCCCTGGCCGGATCGAAGCGTGCGTTGCAGGCGGCCTGGTGGCTGATGATGCGGTCCTGCACGCCGTCCAGGCCGTCGCAGGCCTGCATCGCCGCTTCCAGCAGGGCGGCGCGCTGCGTGAGGCTCGGATAGGCATCCGGCCGGGCCAGCGCGCGGGTGATGCGGCCGATCTGCAGGTCCAGCGCGGCGGCGTTGTAGGCCGGGTAGAGGGCGATCGCGCCCTGGAAGTCGGTCGGCCACTTCTGCACCACGGCGAAGGCCTCGCGCCCGCCGGTGGAGCCGCCGGCGAAGTAGCTGCGCTCCGGGGCGCGGCCGTAACGCCGTTCGATCAGGAACATGGCGGTGTCGCGGGTCTTCTTCAGCGCATCGTGGGCGTAGTTGGCCAGCGCCTCCTCGTTCCAGGCGAAGTCGCCGGGGCTCAGCGGGTTGGCGGTGTGCCCCGAATCGCTGCCGAACACCGCATAGCCGCGCCCGAGCGGCACCGGCCGATCCACCGGGCCGGCCGGGATATTGCCGGCCACGTTGGGAATGGTGCCGTTGTAGCCGCCCCCGCCGAGCATCAACGCCCGGCGGTTCCAGTCCTCGGGCAGCGCCAGGCGCATGCGGATGGGCGGCGCGGCGGTATCGACCGGCAGAATGTCCGCCGACAGCTCGCAGTAGGCGCCGTAGGTCTGCGGCGCGGTGCCGCCGGCCGGCATCGGGACGGCCGCGGTGACGCGGGCGCCGCGGGTGGGCAGGCCGATGGCGTCTGCCGGAATCGACAGGCCGGCGAGGCTTGCGCAGGATGCGGCGAGGGCTGGCTCGGCGACGGCCAGGGCGAGCGGAACGAGCAACCACGGGCGCACGAACGCGGCGCCGCGTGAGCGGGGGTCACGGCAGTTCATGATGGCCTTTCCTTCTTGTTGTTGTGATCGGGTGGCGAGAAGCCACAGCCAGGCGCTCGGACCGATGACTACCCGGGCCCAAGATTGAGAGCCGAACACCTGCCGGCTGTTCGGCTTGCCCGGCGGCAGCCGATGAGCGGTCGCCGGCCGGCCCGGAACGGCTGTCCGTGGCGGCAGTCATCTGCTTGGATCACCCCAGCGGAGACCTTTCATGAACCGACTGTTCGACAAGACCACACCGCAGAACGTCCACGGCTGGGAGCGCACCGCCTCGGTGGCCGGCGGCCTGATGCTGCTCGGCCGCGGCCTGCGCCGCGGCGGGCTGGGCGGCATGCTGCAGCTGGCGCTCGGCGGCATGGCGCTGGTGCGCGGCATGACCGGCCGCTGCGAGGCCAAGCGCATCCTCAGCGAAAGCCACCCACAACCGTCGCGGCAGGCTGCGCTGGACCAGCGCTACAGCCACATGCCGCTGGATTCGGAGGTGCACAGCCCGGACTTCGAGCGCGCCGAGGTCGAGCTGCCCGACACCACTACCATGGGCATAGAGCGCCAGTCGCCGCCTTCGCCATTGCGCTGAGGCAGGTGCCGCCCTGCGCGTGCCATGGCGGCAGCGCGCTGGATACGCGCGGGCTGGTCGCCGGCGGCCAGCCTTCCGCGACAGGCCGGTGCCTGCTCGCGTACAGGAATCCCTTGGACGGGCGGTCCGGTAGCAGGCCGCAAGCCTGTCCCGGCCGCGTTGGAGCCTGCAGATGCGCAATCTGGATTTCAGTTCCTGGGAGGGACTGCTGACAACGCTGTTGGGGCTGGCCGTGATCACGGTGATCGGGGTGGGTATCCGCTTGCTCGTCATGCAGACGGTGCAACAGCGACGCGAGCGCGAAAACCGCCAGATCAACGAGCGTCTGCGCACGCTCATAGCGGCCTACAAGACGCTGGGCGGCTCCTTTACCGGCAACCTCGAGGTGGATCCCACACACCTGCGCGATCTTCGCCGCAGGAAGGATGACGCGACGGTTACCGAAACGGTGATGGTCAATGCCGATGTCATGCTGGACCCGGCGATAGTGGCCGAGCCGGGCAGCGAATGGACCGGCGGCGATCGATCTCGGCGGGTGCGCGACTCCGTCGAAGCCGCCTTGTCGGACATCATCCTGCTGGGCACCGAGGAACAGGTACGGCTGGCGGCCAGGGCCGCGTCCGAACTGGCCGCCGGACGCCCGATACATACCGCCGAACTGGTCATCCACCTGCGTGACTTCATCCGCAGCGTGCTCGACCTGGACCCGATACCCACCCAGGTTTCGATCCCGAAACAGGGCCCGGTCCGCCCCGCCTCCTCGTCGCGCGCAAAGGGCGGAAAGGACGAGGCGAGACAAGGTACAGGCAAAGGCGGGGGAGGGGGCGGAGCCGGCGGTGGCGGCGGCATGGCCCTTGGCGCAGACCTCCAGACCGGGAGCCAGCGGGACCCGCACCCTTGAGCTGCGCCGCCAGACGCCGGCCTCTCGGCAATAATCTGTAATAAGCGGCTGTTGAGACGCCGCCCGCAGTGCAATAGCTTGTCTGGCGTGACGCCGGGCCCCTCTGACGGTGGTGAACCGCCATGTCGGAGTCACAGTTGATCAATTCGACTGTAGGAGGGGCTCGCATGGCCCACGTTCTGTTCGCCGATTTCCTCGGCACCGCCGCCTGGCTGTGGTTTTCCTTTCTGGCGATCGTCGCCGTCCTGCTGGCTTTCGATCTTGGCGTCCTGCACCGTCGCGAACGGGAGATCGACGTCAAGGAAAGCCTGTTGCTGTCCGCCGGCTACATCACCATCGCGCTGCTGTTCGCCATCTGGGTGTGGGTCCAGAAGGGCGGCGACGCCAGTCTCATGTACCTCACGGGGTTTCTCGTGGAGAAGTCGCTGTCGATGGACAACGTCTTCGTCATCGCGCTCATCTTCGGCTTTCTCGGTGTGCCCCGGCGTTACCAGCATCGCGTGCTGTTCTGGGGCATCCTCGGGGTCATCGTCCTCAGGGCGCTGCTGATCGGTATCGGGGCGGCGCTGGTCCACGAGTTCGACTGGATACTCTACGTCTTCGGCGCCTTCCTGCTGCTGACCGGGCTGAAGATGCTGTTCTCCCGCCTTGACGAGCAGCCCGACCTGGCGAGCAACCGCTTCATTCGCTTCGTGCGCGGTCACCTGCGCATCACCGACCAGCTGCATGGCAACCGGTTCTTCGTGCGCCTCGCCGACGCCAGCGGGCGCCGCGTCCTCTGGGGCACGCCGCTCGTCCTGGCGCTGATACTGATCGAGTGCGCGGACCTGGTCTTCGCGGTGGACAGCGTGCCCGCCATCTTCGCCATCACCCAGGACCCCTTCATCGTCTACACCTCCAACATCTTCGCCGTGCTAGGGCTGCGCGCGCTCTACTTCGCGCTGGCCGCACTGCTGCACCGCTTCGCCTACCTGAAATACGCGCTGGCGCTGGTGCTCGTGTTCATCGGCGGCAAGATCTTCCTTGTCGGCATCATCGGCAAGATTCCGCCAGCGGTGTCGCTGACCGTCACGCTCGCCCTGCTGCTGGGCGGGGTGGTCGTTTCCCTCTACAAGACGCGCAATCGGCCGATCGTCAACGCGTCATCGCCAGGTGAAACGGAGGCGCATGCCACCCCTCGTGAACCTTCCGGGCACCCTGGCGGACCAAGCTGATCCGTGCCCGCCAAATCCGATCAATCCTTGCCAGGACTATTTCCGTGTTCGAATCGCTTACCGGCCTGATAGAGCAGGGCGGCTACATCGGCATCGTGCTGCTGATGTTCGCCGAGAACCTGTTTCCGCCCATCCCCTCGGAAGTCATCATGCCGCTGGCCGGGTTTCTCGCCGCGCGCGGCGAGCTCAACCTCGTCGGCGTGGTGCTCGCTGGCACGCTGGGCTCTTTCCTGGGTGCGCTGCCTTGGTATTTCGCCGGCGCGCTGCTCGGTGAACAGCGCATGCGCCGCCTAGCGCAACGCTTCGGGCGCTGGTTGACGCTGGCCCCGGACGACGTCAGCGAGGCGTGCCTCTGGTTCCAGGCGCACGGCCGCAAGGCGGTGTTCTTCGGCCGGCTGGTGCCCGCCATACGCACCCTCATTTCCGTGCCTGCCGGGATCGCGCGCATGCGCCTGGGCGCCTTCGTGTTCTATACGGTGCTGGGTTCGCTGGTGTGGACCTTCCTGCTGGCTCTGCTCGGTTACCTGCTGCACGCCGAGTATCACCGCGTCGCCGACTACCTCGACCCCGGCTCGAAGATCGTGCTGGCGGTCATCGGCGTCGTCTATCTGTACCGCCTGTTCACCTTCAAGGACCGCCCGGGCGAGGTCAGCACCCAAGACTAGACGGCCGCTCCGTCATTGCCGGGATAGCCGCGTTTCCCGGCGCGCGGCCCAGGACACGCGAGACGGACGTGTGCATGGGCACTTCCTCAGGTGTGGGGCTGGCCGTTCGAGGCCTCAGGCCCGCTCGGCTTCCCAGGCCTTGATCGCCTCGCTGGCGACGCGGAACCCGGCCAGCGCGAGCGGCACGCCGCAGTAGATCGCCGCCTGCATGAGCACGGCGCGTATCTCTTCCTTGGTCACCCCGTTGGTCAGCGCGCCCTTCACGTGAACGCCCAGTTCATGGTGCTGGCTCATGGCGGTGAGCATGGCGAGGTTGAGCATGCTGCGGGTCTTGAACGGCAGCGTCTCGTCGCCCCAGATCTCTCCCCAGCAATACTGGGTGACCAGTTCCTGCATGGGTCTGTTGAACTCATCCGCGGCCGCCCAGGATCGTTCGACGTGCTCGGCGCCGAGCACGGCCTTGCGGTTGGCGAAACCCTTGTCGAACGTTTCGTTTGTCATGGTGACCTCTCTTATTCGCTGTGGTGTCGTGCCTTGCGGACCTTTGTGCCAGCCAGCGGGCCGGCGCAGATCCGGCTGTCGCGGCAGAGCGACCGATCATGGCCTGCGCCTGGCAGGGTAATCGGGAATGGGGCGAGCGTCTCTCCTCCCAGGCGATCGTTGCCTCGCTGAGTCCCGGCTGCCTTTTCTCCGGCAGCCGTCCATCGCCTGTCATGAAACTGCCCCTTCGCGCGGCGAGTCTGTCGATAGCCGTAGGCGGCCCAGGGCCGCATGCTCCGGAGATTCCCGATGCCGAAACAGACACCGGTCCGTTCATCCGCGGGCTCGCGTTCCGAACAGCTGCTTGCGCCGCTCGAACGGCTGCGTGAGGAAATGACCAGCACCGCCTGTCTGGCGCCGCTGGAGAGGATGCCGCTCGATCCGACCTACCGGCAGAGCGCCGAGAACCTGCTGCAGTACCTCTGTCTGCGTCGCCACGAGGTGCGCGACCTGCAGGCGCAACTGGCGCAGCTGGGGCTGTCGTCGCTCGGGCGCTCGGAGGCGGCGACGCTCGCCGCGGTGACGGCGGTGATCGGCATCCTGCGGCGGCTCGAGCACCCGGATGCCGAGACCCCCGTCATGCCGGCGCTGGGCTTGAGCGAGGGCGAGCGGCTGCTGGAGGCGCACACCCGGGCGCTGTTCGGGCAGCCCCAGTCCGAGCGGCCGGTGCGGATCATGGTGACGCTGCCTTCCGAGGCGGCGCGCGACGGCCGGCTGATCGAGGCGCTGGTGCGGCAAGGCATGGATTGCGCGCGCATCAACTGCGCGCACGACGAGCCGGCCAGCTGGCGCGCGATGATCGAGCACGTGCGCGCGGCGGAAAAACGCGTGGGGCGTGCCTGCAAGGTCACCCTCGACCTCGCCGGGCCCAAGCTGCGCACCGGTCCCATCGCCACCGCGCCGGGCGTGTGCAAGGTGCGGCCCCGGCGCGATGCCTACGGGCAGGTGGCCAGCCCGGCGCGGGTGCGCCTGGCCTGGGAGGCGGCGGATGCAGAGGATGCCGGCGCCGACGCGCGGTTGCCCATCGCCGGCGACGAGGCGGTGAAGTTCCGCCCCGGCGATACCTTGAAATTCCGCGATGCGCGGTGCTCGAAGCGGAGCATGACGGTGGTCGCCGCGGAGCCGGGCGGCTGCCTGGTGGAGCTGTGCAAGACCGCCTATTTCATCAGCGGCCTGCGGCTCAGGCACCTGCGGGCGGGCAAGACGCTCGGCCGCCTGCGCGTCGGCGAGCTGCCCCCGCGCGAGCAGCACCTGCGGCTCCGCGTCGGCGACACGCTGGTGCTGACCGCCGACACCCGTGCGGTCGAGCCGCCGTCCGAAGGCGAAGCCGCGCGCATCGGCTGCACGCCGCCGCAGGTGTTGGCGGCCGTCGCCGAGGGCGATCCGGTGTGGTTCGATGACGGCAAGATCGGCGCCCGGGTGGAGGCGGCCTCCACCGAGGCGCTGACCCTGCGTATCACCCAGGTCGCGCACGCCAGCGGCTGCGCCAGGCTCGCTCGCGACAAGGGCATCAACTTCCCCGACAGCGACCTGCCGGTGCGCGCGCCTACCGAGGAGGACCTGGAAACGCTGGCCTTCGCCGCCGAGCATGCCGACATCGTCGAGATGTCCTTCGCCAACCGCGCCGAGGATGTGGTCGTCCTGCTCGATCACCTGGCGAACCTCAGGGCCGACCATCTGGGCGTGGTGCTGAAGATCGAGACCCGCGCCGGCTTCGAGAACCTGCCCGCCATGCTGCTGGCCGGCATGCGCCTGGCGCGCTTCGGGGTGATGATCGCGCGTGGCGACCTGGCGGTGGAGAGCGGCTTCGAGCGCTTGGCCGAGGTCCAGGAAGAGATGCTGTGCCTGTGCGAGGCGGCACACGTGCCGGTGATCTGGGCCACCCAGGTGCTCGAGAGCCTGGCCAAGAAGGGCGCGCCCTCGCGCTCGGAGATCACCGATGCGGCGATGGGCGTGCGCGCCGAGTGCGTGATGCTGAACAAGGGGCCGTACATCCTCAAGGCGCTGACGACCCTGGACGACGTGCTGCGGCGCATGCGCGGGCACCGCAGCAAGAAGCGCGACCTGCTGCGGCCGCTGCGGGTGGCGGCGCTGGCCGGCGCGAAAACCTGACCGGCGCCGCCACCCGCCACTCAGAGGCCCTGGCCGCCGGACACCTCGATGCGCTGGGCGTTGACCCAGCGATTGGCCTCGGACAGCAGGCTGGCGATCATCGGCCCGATGTCGTCCGGCACGCCGACCCGGCCAAGTGCGGTCATCTGCGCGAACTGCCTGTTCAGCGCCGGGTCGTCGCGCACCACGCCACCGCCGAAGTCGGTCTCGATGGCACCGGGCGCGACCGTGTTGACGGCGATGCCGCGCTCGCCGAGCTCCCTGGCCATGTAGCGGGTCAGCACCTCGACCGCGCCCTTGACCGCGGCGTATACCGAGTAGCCGGGTGCGCAAATGTGGGTCAGCCCGGACGACAGGTTGACGATCCGGCCGCCGTCGGCGAGCAGCGGCAGCAAGGTCTGGGTGAGGAAGAACACGCCCTTGAAATGCACGTTGACCAGCCCGTCGAACTGCGCTTCGCTCGTCTGTTCGAGCGCGGCGTATTCGCCATGGCCGGCGTTGTTCACCAGGTGGTCGAAGGTCTCGCGCTGCCAGTGCTGGCGCAGTGCGCCGCGCAACGCCTCGGCGAAGGGCGCGAAGGCGGCGACGTCGCCGGTGTCCAGCCTGAGGGCGACGGCCTTGCGACCCAGCGTGGCGATCTCGGCGACCACCGCCTCGGCTTCCTCGCGGCGGCTATGGTAGGTGAGCACGACGTCGCCGCCATGACGCGCAATGCTGAGCGCGGTGTTGCGGCCGAGGCCGCGGCTGCCGCCGGTGACGAGGGTGATCTTGGTCATGCTGCTGTTCCTCTGCGAGTGGGTGACGGCTTCATGGTGCCGCCGGAGTGCAGGACCGGGTTGCCGGAACCTCGAAGACCTTTGCCTGATCCTCCAGAAGTACGTGCAACGTCACGCGCACCCGCCTAGGCTTGCCCCATGACCACACTCCTCGACGCCGCCCGACGCCATGCAGACACCTGTGCCGATCAGGAAGGCCTGGCGCGCACGCCCCTGCCCGGCCTCGCGGTGGTGCGCGCGACCGCCCCCAGCGGCCTGCTGCACACGATTTCCCGGCCGCTCGTTTGCCTGGTACTGCAGGGCAGCAAGCAGGTCGCCATGGGCGCGCAGGTGTTCACCTTTGGCGCCGGCGACTCCCTGCTGATCAGCGCCGACGTGCCCATCGTCAGCCAGATCACCCGCGCCAGCCTCGGCGCGCCCTATCTGTCGCTGGTACTGGAACTGGACCAGGCGCTGATCGCCGACCTGGCGATGGAGATGAGCGCGCAATCCGACGCCGACGGCTCGCCGGTGCGGGTGGAACCCACCGACGCCGAGGTGGCGGATGCGGCGCTGCGCCTGCTGCGCATGCTCGACCGTCCGGCATCGATTCCGGTGCTGCGGGCGCAACTGATGCGCGAGCTGCACTACTGGCTGCTGGCCGGGCGGCACGGTGCCGCCCTGCGGCGGCTCGGCTGGCCGGACGCTCAGGCGCAACGGGTGGCCCGCGCGGTCGCCGTGCTGCGTGCCGAATTCGCCCGGCCGCTGCCGGTCGAGCGCCTGGCGGCGGTGGTGGGCATGAGTCCGTCGGCTTTCCACCAGCACTTCCGGGCGGCGACCTCGCTGTCGCCGCTGCAGTTCCAGAAACGGCTGCGCCTGATCGAGGCGCGGCGGCTGATGCTGTCCGAAGGCGTGAGCGCCAGCCGCGCGGCCTTCGAAGTGGGCTACGAGAGCGTCTCCCAGTTCACCCGCGAATACGGCCGCCTGTTCGGCCTGCCCCCGGTCCGCGAGATCAGGGTCGCCCGCGAGCGGGTGAGCGGCCCGGCGCGCGAGCTGTCGGTGAGCTGAGGTTGAGCCAAAGGGGGCGGGGGCCATGTACTACAGCGAGATGAATTCGCCGGTCGGCAACCTGCTTCTGCTGGGCGACGGCACCGCCCTGACCGGGCTCTACATGCACGATCAGAAATACCGCCCGCCGCTGCCCGCTGGCTGCCGGCGCGACGACCGGCTGTTCGCGCCGGTGCGGGCACAGCTGGAGGCCTACTTCGCCGGCGAGCGGCGCCGCTTCGATGTGCGGCTGTCACCGCGGGGCACCCCGTTCCAGCAGGCCGTCTGGCAGGCGCTGTGCGACATCCCCTACGGCGCGACCGAGTCCTATGGTGCCCTGGCCGCGCGCATCGGCCGGCAGGGCGCGTCACGCGCGGTTGGCCTCGCCAATGGCCACAACCCCATCGGCATCATCGTGCCGTGCCACCGCGTACTCGGCGCCGATGGCTCGCTCACCGGCTATGGCGGCGGAATCGAGCGCAAACGCTGGCTGCTCGACTGCGAAAGGCGCCATGCGGCGGCCGGGCAGCTGTCGTTCGACTTGCCCGGGCTTGACTAGGGGGCGTTCGCGGTCGAGACCCCACGAGGCGCTCTTGTGGGAGCGCCCTCGGCCGCGAATGGCATTCCCTCATCCGGCCCTGCGGGCCACCTTCTCCCGCGGGGAGAAGGGAAAGGCACGGCGTTGCCTGCGATTTCGGCGAGCACCTGTAGGAGCAGGCTCTGCCTGCGATTGACCGCGCCGGGCCCCGTGCGGCTACTGCTGGGTGACCGTGGCGAGGTTGCCTGTGCCTGACTGGAGGAGGGAGGCCATCTGGCCTCCAGACATAGGGGCCGATACCTGTAGAAGAGCCGCCTCGTTCAGGTTGCCGGACTGGTTGATCTCTGCGCTGAGCGGCGCGCCGAATCCGCCGTTCTGTGTGGCCGTGATGATGTTGCCGTCGCCGGTCTGGTCGATGCTGATCCCGGAGTCCCAGCCTTCCTGGGTCACGGTCACTTCGTTGAGATTCCCCTTCGTCGTTCCCCCTATGCCCATGCTGATGCCGGACTGGCCTATGTCCACATGGTTGGAATTCCCGACTTGCGCGAAGGTTATTAAGCTGTGTCCACCCTGCTCGATAAGCGCGTTGTTGCTGACACCGATCTGGTCCAGGTAAATGGAAGCGCCCATGTCGTCGCCGCCCTGGTTGATCGTTGCCTGGTTGTCGACGCCGTCCTGAGTCACCGACAGGCCTGACAGGGTGCCGCTCGGCGAGAGCTGATGGATGAGCGCGAAGTTGTCGGTGCCGCGCTGCAACACCAACGCGGTGCTGGCCCAGAGCTGGGTGACGTCGGCGAAGTTGCCGTCGCCCTCCTGGACCGCATGCAGGGAATTGAGATAGCCGGACTGCTGAACGTACAGGGTATTGGCCTCGCCCAATTGCGAGGCGTCCACCCATAGCACGTCGCCCCGTTGATCGATGCTCGCCAGATTTCCGGTGCCGTCCTGTTCGACATTGGTGTGGCTATTGCCCCAGCTGCTCGCCTGATAGACCCTGGCCCAGTTGTCCTGCCCCGTCTGGGTGATCGCGGCGTCGCTGTCAATGCCGGTCTGGTAGACCTGCACGTAGTGGCCGGTTCCGCTCTGGCCCGAGTTCGCCGACAGCCCCGTGCCGGTCTGGTAAATCTCGGAGATGTGGTTCTCGCCGGTCTGGACCTGCCCGGCGCTGTTCTCGGCGGCGATGGCGCCCTGGCAGATACAGGCCAGCGCCAGTGCGGTGGTGAGCTTGTCGTACATGCCTGCGGCTCCCTTCCAGGTGGTGGAATCCGGAGTTAAGGCAAGCGGCCGCGCCTGTGCCATCGACCGATGGATTGAAAAGCGCCGAGCGGGGACTTAGACCCCAGGGCTGCGCCTGTGGGAGTCGCGCCCTCGCGGCGATCGTTCGTGGTCGAGACCGCTCCCACAAGGTGCGCGCAGGAAGACGGTGCTCAGTGGGAGCGGCCTCGGCCGCGAATGGCATTCCCTCATCCAGCCCTGCGGGCCACCTTCTCCCGAGGGGAGAAGGGAAAGGCGCGGGGCGTTGCCTGCCGCTTCGGCGAGCACCTGTAGGAGCAGGCTCTGCCTGCGACCGCCCAGCGCCATGCCGGATGCCAGCACAGAGCTCTCCCCCCAGGGGAGAAGGGAAAGGCACGGCGTTGCCTGCCGCTTCGGCGAGCACCTGTAGGAGCAGGCTCTGCCTGCGACCGCCCAGCGCCATGCCGGATGCCAGCACAGAGCTCTCCCCCCAGGGGAGAAGGGAAAGGCACGGCGTTGCCTGCCACCCCGGCATCACCTGTAGAAGCAGGCTCTGCCTGCGACCGGGCCAGCACCGATGCGATGTCGGCGCAGAGCCATCCCCCTCTCCCACCGGGAGAGGGCTGGGGTGAGGGGCTGTGCGCCACCCGCGTTTCCAGAGGCCGGACGGTCAGCGCCCGCCCGCGTGCCGCTCGACCCAGCCGGCGTAGGTGTCGATGAATTTCTGCAGAAACGGGCGTACGCCTTCGCTGGGCTTGCCCTGTTCGTCGAACAGGGTGGCGGCGCCGCCGAGGTAGGCTTCCGGCTGCTGCATCAGCGGCACGTCGAGGAACACCATGCACTGGCGGATGTGGTGGTTGGAGCCGAAGCCGCCCATGGCGCCGGGGGAGGCGGTGATCACCGCGCCGGGCTTGCCGCTGAAGGCGCTCTGGCCATAGGGGCGCGAGCCGACGTCGATGGCGTTCTTCAGCGGCGCGGGGATCGAGCGGTTGTACTCGGGGCTGACGAACAGCAGCGCGTCGGCGGCCTTGAGCTGGTCGCGGAAGCGCACGTACTGGCTCGGCGCCGAGGGGCCGTCGATGTCCTCGTCGTAGAGCGGCAGGTCGCCGATCTCGACGATCTCGAGCTTCAGCGATTCGGGCGCGAGATCGGCCAGGGCGAGGGCCAGTTTGCGGTTGATCGACGCCTTGCGCAGGCTGCCGGCCAGAACGGCGACGGTGTAGACTTTGCTCATGCGGGTGCTCCTGGTGGGTTGCGGTCTAAGGCAGACCACGGCCAGCGGGCGATGCTCAACGCCGTTCACAGCTTCTGCGAAATCCGGCAGGCGAGGCCGGAGCGCGCAATGACTCGAGGCGAATCTGAGGCGGTTGCGCAAAACCCAGCTGCCCGATGTAGAAGGCGCAGGCTGCGCCGGCACCGGTGATCCGCAGCTGCGGGATGACGGCCTGCGGCATGCGCTCAGGCCTTCTTGACGAACTCCGACTTGAGCTTCATCGCGCCGATGCCGTCGATCTTGCAGTCGATGTCATGGTCGCCGTCGACCAGGCGGATGTTCTTGACCTTGGTGCCGACCTTCACCACCAGCGAGGAGCCCTTGACCTTGAGGTCCTTGATCACCGTGACGGTGTCGCCGTCCTGCAGGGGGTTGCCCACCGAATCGCGGATGACCTTGTCGGTCTCGGCGCTCTCGGCGGTCTCGCCAGCGGACCATTCGTGGGCGCATTCCGGGCAGACCAGCAGGGCCCCGTCCTGGTAGGTGTACTCGGAGCTGCATTGCGGGCAGGGTGGCAGGGCGGACATGGGCGGTTCCTTTGCTTGGGGCGGAAAAGCCGGGGATTGTAGCCGATCGCCGCCGGGCCGACCGCGCGGGGGCGGCTAGCGCGTGGCCAGCGCCCGTTCCTCGGCCGGCGGCGGCAGCCAGAGGGTGAAGCGGGAACCCTGGCCGACCTCGCTTTCGACGGTGAGGTCGCCGCCCAGCAGCTGGGCGATCCGCCGGCTGATGGCCAGGCCGATGCCGGCGCCGTGCTGCGCCTCCGGCTCCAGCCGGGTGTATTCCTGGAAGATCAGCTCCTGCTTGTCCGCCGGGATGCCCGGCCCGGTATCGCTGACGCTGACGGCGATCCACGCGCCGGGCCGCGGGCCGCCGGTCTGCACCCGCTGCGCATCCACCGTCACCTGGCTGTTCGGTGCGTACTTGACGCTGTTGGACAGCAGGTTGGCGAGGATCTGGCGCAGCCGCGCCGGGTCGGTGTCGGCCAGCAGGCCGGGCGGAGCCGTCACCTGCAGGGCGAGGCCGGCGGAGGTGGCCTGCGCGTGGAAGTCCTGCACCACCTCTTCCGCGGCCTGGCTGACGTCGGTCATCTCGCAGCGGATGTTCAACTGCCCGGATTCGGCCCGGGCCAGCTCCAGCAGGTCGTCGATCAGGCGCACGGCGGTGCGGATCGCCCGGCGGATGCCCTGCACGCTGTCGGCCTGCCGCGGCGTGAGCGCGCCGATGCGCCCGCTTTCCAGCAGCCAGGCGTGGCCGTCGGCGGCGCTCAGCGGGTTGCGCATGTCGTGGCTGAAGCCGCGCATGAGCCGGGCGCGGCTCTCGGTCACGCGTTCCAGCTCGGTACGCCGGCGCTCGGCCTCGGCGCGCGCCTCCTGCTCGCGCGCCAGCAGCCGCTCGCGCTCCTCTTCCAGCGCCTTGCGCTCGGAAATGTCGGTCAGCGTGCCGATCCAGCGGATGATCTCGCCATCATCGTTGCGCTGCGCCATGGCCTGCCCGAGGAACCAACGGTATTGCCCGTCGAGGCCGCAGAAGCGGTACTCGATGGCGTAGGGCTCGCCGGTTCGCAGCGAATGTTGCCAGCGCGTCGCGGTGCGCTTCCTGTCGTCGGGATGCAGGTATTCCAGCCACCCTTGCCCCTGCGTCTGCTGCAGCCGGGTGCCGGTGTATTCGTACCAGCGGCGGCTGAAGTAGGTGTGGTAGCCGTCCGGGTCGGTGGCCCAGATGTGCTGCGGGATCATCTCCACCAGCAGGCGGTTGAGCGCCTCGCTTTCGCGGATCTGCTCCTCCGTCAGCTTGCGCGCGGTGACGTCGCGCAGGTAAATGGACAGGCCGTCGGCGGTCGGGAAGGCGCGCACGTCGACCCAGGTCTGCAGCGGCGCGTAGTACTCCTCGAACTGCACCGCCTGCTTCGTCTCCATGGCGCGGTGGTACTCGCGGTCGAACACCGCGCCGACCGCATCGGGAAACTCCTGCCACAGGTTGCGCCCGAGCAGCTCGCCGCGCGATCGCCGCAGCAGACGCTCGGCCTCGCGGTTGACGTAGGTGAAGCGCCAGTCCCGGTCCACCGCGGCGAAGGCGTCGTGAATGCTTTCCAGGACGTCGGCGAGCCGTTCGCGGGCCTGCCGTTCGCTGGTCAGCAGCCGCTCGCGCTCGGCCTCGGTGGAATGCAGCACGCTGGCCTGGTGGATGATCAGCCAGACCAGCAGGACGATCAGCGAGACGACCAGCAGCGCCGTGCCGAACTCGAGGTCGATGCGCTCGGCCCCCAGCGCCGCCAGCAGCAGCCAGCCGAGCAGCAGCGGCGCGGCGAAGGCGGCCGGTATCAGCCGGCGCATCAGGTACCCGGAGGCGCTGTCGCTGACGAACAGCCCGGCGCTGCCGCGCGTGGGGTCGACGAACAGCAGGCCCAGCGCCAGCGCGCTGAGCGCGATGCCGGTCGACACGGCGGTACCGCCCCAGTGGTTGAGCCCGTAGAGCACGCTGGCGCCGTAGGCGTGGCCGACCAGGCCGGCGAAGGCGACCACCAGGGTGGCCGCGGCGCCGGCGCCGGCCCAGCGTCGCGCCCATTCGCAGCGGCTGCCGAGTGCGATCAGCGCGGCGCCGGCGAGCAGCAGGCCCAGGCCGCTGGCCGGGCCGGGCCGCATGCGCAGCCAGTGGTCGTTCTCCAGTATGTCGCCCCAGCCGGCGAGGTATTCGCCGAGGGTGAAGATGCCCGCCGCCATGGCCCCCGCCGCGGCCAGGCAGCCCAGGCGGCGGGCGCCGGCGCCACGCGGCGGACGGACCAGCAGCAGGGCCGCCGCCGCCAGCAGGATGCCGATGGCCACCAGCGGCACCATGACCGGCGGCCCGACGCCAGCGACCGGCGTTTCGCCACGCCAGCGGTTGGCCAGGGCGCCGATCGCGATCAGCGCAGCCACGGCGGCGCCGGCCGGCGCGATCAGCCCGGCGGGAATCGCCCGGTGAGGGGTGGTTCTGGTTTTCGCCTGCTTGGCCATGAACACCTGTCTCGCGTGTGTGAGAAGGAGGATCCGGTTGCCCGGTCGTGGCGAATGCTTGGAATTCGGCGAGGCCCATTCAGGGCGCCGGGGGCGGCAGGATCACCTTCTCATGCGTGTGGGGACCGCTGATTGCCCGCCGGCGTTCCACAATCGGGCCACGATACCGCGGCTATCCGCGCAACGGTAGGCCGTGCGACTCAGCGCCGCGGGCGCAGCGCCACCACCACCCCAGCGCCGGGACGGCCGACGGCCTCGGCGATCGCCTGCATCAGCGAGGCCTGGGTGAAGGGCTTGGCGAGGATCTGCAGCCGGCCGCTGCCCTCGGGCAACTCGGCGAAGCCGCTGACCAGCAGCACCGGCAGTTCGGGGCGCTCCTTGGCGACGATGTCGGCCAGCTGGGTGCCGGTCAGGCCGGGCATCATCTGGTCGGTCACCAGGATGTCGAACTCGTTGCCGGCGTGCAGCGCGGCCAGCGCGGCCTGGCCGTCGGCCGCCGAGGTGACCTGGTGGCCGACGTCCTCGAGCAGCGCGACGGTGTTGTCGAGCACCAGCGGGTCGTCGTCCACCAGCAGGATCCGCAGCGCTGCGCTGCCCTGGGCCGATGCCGTTTCGCCCGGCTCGGTGGCTGCCTTCGGCGGTTCCTCGGCGGCCGGCTCGGGGGTGCCAAGCGGCAGCCACAGTTCGATGGTGGTGCCCTGCCCGAGGCTGCTCTCCAGGGTCAGGCGGCCGCCGGACTGCTCGGCCAGGCCCTGGGCCATGGACAGGCCGAGGCCAGTGCCCTTGCCGGTCCCCTTGGTGGTGAAGAAGGGCTCGGTGGCGCGCGCCAGTGTTTCCGGGCTCATGCCGCAGCCGTCGTCGTGCACGACCAGCGCTACGTAGTCGCGGGTCGGCTGCCCGCGACCCTGGCTGGCCGAGCGCATCTCGCCCTTGACGCAGATGGTGCCGCCGTTGGGCATGGCGTCGCGGGCGTTGACCACCAGGTTGATGAGCACCAGCTCGAGCTGGTTGGCGTCCACGTAGGCCGGCGGCAGCCCGAGCGGGAAGCGCGTTTCGATGTGGATGTGCGAGCCGACCGAGCGCTGCAGCAGCTGGCTCATGTTCATCACCACGTCCGGCAGCGACACTGACTCGGGGCGCAGCTCCTGCTTGCGGGCGAAGGCCAGCATGCGCTGGGTGAGGCTGGCGCCGCGCTGGGCGCCCTGCAGCGCATTCTCGATCAGCGAGGCGATGCGCGGCTCGGGTGCCGACAGGCGTTTGCGCATCAGCTCCAGGTTGCCGACGATCACCGCCAGCAGGTTGTTGAAATCGTGGGCGATGCCGCCGGTGAGTTTGCCGATGGCCTCCATCTTCTGCGCCTGCCGCAGCGCCGCCTCGGCGCGGCGCCGCTCGGTGACGTTGGCCAGGCCGCCGAGCACGAAGCGGCCGCGCGCGCTCTGCTCCAGGCGCGCCGAGGCCAGCACGTCGACGAACTCGCCGGCCTTGGTCACCAGGCGGTACTCGGCTTCGTGCAGCTCGCCGGCCTGCATCAGGTGTGGCCAGTCCTGGGTGAGCAGCTGGCGCGCGGAGGTCTCGGTCATGAAGTTTACCAGCGGCCGGCCGATCACCTCGTCGCGGCCGTAGCCGAGCAGCTCCAGCCAGGCGTCGCTGACATATTCCAGATGCCCGTCCTGATCGAGCGAATGCAGCGGCAGCGGGGTCTTGCTGTAGAGCGCGCGGAAGCGTTCCTCGCTCTGCCGCAGCGCGGCGGCCTCGCGTTCGCCGATGATCGCCAGGCGGCGGTCGTACATCGAGGCGGTCAGGCCGAGGAACAGCACCAGGAAGGTCGAGCCGGCCACCGCCAGCGCCAGGGTGAGCAGGTCCAGGCCGTTGCCCGGCGGCGCCAGCATGGCGTCATCCAGCGGGGTGAAGCGGGCGCCGGCCATGGCCGCGTAGTGCATGCCGGACACCGCGAAGCCGAGCACCACGGCGGCCACCGACTGCAGCGACAGGCGACGGCCCTGGCCGGAGAGCCAGAGCGCCACGGTCGCCGCCACCAGCGCGATGACGAAGGAGAAGGCGACCCACAGCGGGTCGTAGGAGAGCTCGGCGTTCATTGTCATGGCGGCCATGCCGATGTAGTGCATGGCGCCGATGCCCAGGCCCATGAACAGCCCGCCGACGGCGAGCGTCCGCGGGTTGAGCCCCTGGGTGCTGACGGCGAAGAAGGCAACGGCGGTCACCACGATCGGCACCACCAGCGACCAGAGCGTCAGCGCCAGGTCGTAGTTGATCTCCATGCCAGGCATGCCGAACGCCAGCATGCCGACGAAGTGCATCGACCAGATGCCGCCACCCATGCACAGCGCCGCGGTGCCGAGCCAGGCGTGCCGGACCCAGCCCACCGAGGCCCGCGCGCGACTGGCGAGGTCCAGCGCGGTGAACGAGGCGGTGATGGCGATCAGAACCGAAAGGCAGACCAGGGCGAGGTTGTACGTCGTGGGCATGGGGCACTCTGTAGGAAAAGGACTGACGCCAGCACCCGTGCCGGGGTGCGACCCTCTCAGTCTGCCAAGCTTGCAACGGCTTGCCGACCTTTTTCCGATACACCGGTCCGTTTATGAAACCGTCGGAGTTCGTCCGGCCGTGCAGATAGGCGCGGCGCGCAAGGCGTCGCTTCCGGTACGACCATGTGGAATCGCCGGTTGCTTAGCGAAATGCAACCGTCCGGCGGAAGCCGGACGCTAGCCGGTAGCCAGCCGGCCTGCCGCCGCCGGCGTTGGGTTTCGCCGCCAGGCGCCTCAACCTAACCCTACGGCATATGCCGTAAAGTCGTTCACTTTGCTGAGGACGGCCCAGGAACCCTTTGGCTTTTTGCGGGTGCAAGCCTGAACTCGCCGCGAAGGCGCGCCTCCCACGGGGTTCGGTGGACAACGTCGCTTTTGTGGGAGGCCCGACCTCGGGGCGAGCTTGCCTAGGTGAACAGCATTACGGCATACCCGGGGCGCCTGGAATTGGGCCGAACGCAGCAAAGCCGCAACCGGCTCAGGCAGTGTAGCTGTCGACCACCCGGCGGTACTGGCTCGGCGAGGCGCCGATGTGCTGACGGAAGAAGCGGGTGAAGTGGCCCTGCTCGGAGAAACCGAGGTTCTCGGCGAGCTGGCCGAGCGTGCCGCTTCGTTCGCGTTCCAGCCAGAGGAAGGCGCGGCGCATGCGCGCGTCGTTGACCATGAGTGTCGGCGTCATGCCGGTGTCCTGGCGAAACAGGGTGAAGAAGTGCGCGCGCGACAGGCCGGCGGCCTGCGCGGCATTGGTGAGGCAGTCCGGGTCGTCGAGGTGATTCTGCAGGTAGTCGCAGGCGCGGCGGATGCGGGCGTCGCGGAAGCCCTGGCGGACCTGCGCGCCGAGGCGGCGCAGCTGCTTCCACTGCGAGTAGTCCTCGATCAGCTCGATGAGGAAGTCGAACAGCAGGAACTCGATGCGTTCGCGTGGCACCAGGCCGACGCTGCAGGCCTCGGCGATCAGCTGGTCGGCCATCGCCCGGTTCTTGCTGTTGAGCTCGATGCACGGCTGCGAGAAGAACCCCGGGTGCGCGCTCAGCGCCAGCGACTGCTGCGCCTCGGCCAGCCAGGCCGGCTCGATGTAGAGCGCGAGGATCTGGGTCTGCTCGGCGCCGGGCTGGAAGTCGTAGTAGTGCGGCTGCCAGGCGTTGACCAGCACCGCGCAGCGATCGGTCAGCGGCACCTGGCGGCCGTTGACGTTGAAGAAGGTGTCCGCCCCGGAGGCCTTCACCAGCACGTGGCACTCATGGTGCGAGTGGGTGACCAGGGGTCGGTCCATGTCGAGCAGGGCGACCCGCCCGAATTTGCCGTGAAAGACGCGTTGTGCCGTGGACATCGCTAGCTCCTTGCGGGTCGGTGGGTGGAAGGAACGGCGGGCGCCGGGCGCCCGTCGAGGTCGGCGGGGCGGTCGACGTCCAGCAGGATGCCCGGATCGTCGACCACTACCGGTCGGTAGCAATCGGTATAGCTGCGAATCAGACCGCGCGCGCCCTCGTCGCCGTCGAGTTCGCACAGGGCCGGCCAGAAGGCGCGGCCGAACAGCACCGGGTGCCCGGGGCGGCCATCATGGCACGGTTGCACGATGCGTGCGGCGTCGGCCTCGGCGATCAGCCGGGCGCAGGTGTCGGGGCGGACCCAGGGCATGTCGCCGAGCAGCACCGCCAAGGCCTCCGCCGGGTGCGTGGAGAGCGCCGCGACGCCGGCCGCCAGGCTGGCGCCGAGGCCGCGCTCGGCCAGCGGCGTGTGCAGCACCCGGACCTGCGGCGGCAGGCGCAGGTCGTCGATCCGGTCGCCGTCGCGCAGTACCAGCAACAGGTCGTCGAAGACGGCCGCGGCATTTTCAAGGCTCGCCTCCAGCAGCGTGCGGCCGTCGGCCAGGCGCGCGCGGCGCTTGTCGGCGCCGAAGCGGCTGGCGCGTCCGGCGGCCAGCATCAGGCCCACCACCTTCGTTTCAGAGTTCATCGCGGGCCTTGCCGTGGTAGACGCGCAGCACGTCGGCGACCACCGACAGGGCGATCTCGGCGGGCGTCTTGCTGCCGAGGTCGAGGCCGATGGGCATGTGGATGCGGGCGATCTGCTCGGCCGACAGGCCGCCGACCCGCGCCAGGCGTTCGGCCCGCCGCGCCGAGGTCTGCCGCGAGCCCATGGCGCCGATGTAGAAGGCCGGCGTGCGCACCGCCTCCATCAGCGCCAGGTCGTCGATGCGCGGGTCGTGGGTGAGGGCGACCACCGCGGTGGCCGCGTGGCAGTTGCCGGCGGCGATGAATTCCGACGGCAGCACCGGGTGCAGGCGCACGCCTTCGAGCGGGCGCTGGCGCATCTCCTCGCGCGGGTCGCAGGCGATCACCTCGCAGCCGATGGCGCGGGCGAAGCTGGCGCAGTATTCGGCCACCGGCGACAGCCCGGCGAGGATCAACCGCAGCGCCGGGCCGATGCGCAGGCGCACGTGCTCGTTCTCCATCTGGGCCACCGCGCCGCCGCGGTCGTCGGCGGCCAGGGCGAAGGCGCCGGAACTCAGGTCCAGTTCGCGCACCCGCCGGCGCTGGCCGAGCAGGGCGTCGTACAGGCCCTGCAGGTGCTCGGCCCAGGCCGCGTCGGGCGCGCGGTACTCGACCAGCACCTGGAGGATGCCGCCACACGGCAGGCGCAAGCGCTGGCGCTCGTCGTCGCTCTCGCCGTAGCGGACGATCTGGGTCGGCGCGCGCAGCTCGCCGCGCGCCAGGCTGTCGAGGAAGGCCTCCTCGACGCAGCCGCCGGAGAGCGAGCCGACGTAGCGGCCGTCGGCGCGCGCCACCAGCATCGCGCCGGGCGCGCGCGGCGCCGAGCCGTAGGTCGAGAGCACGGTGCACAGCCAGACGGCGTGGCCTTCGCGGACCCACTGCAAGGCGGTTTCCACCACCTGAAGGTCGAGTTGGCGCATGTCAGAATCCCCGTGACGGATGCGGTCGCCGGCGGCGCCGCGCAAATCGGTTAACCTTCGAGCCCCCAGTCAGACGGGCCCGTACTTCATGACGCACCGACATTACCTCGAGACCGATGCCGCCAGGCTCGAATATCGGCTTCTGCGCCAGATGCATTCGACCGGCCCGACGCTCGTCCTGTTGCACGAGGGGCTCGGCAGCCTCGAGCTGTGGAAGGATTTCCCGGCGCAGCTGGCCGAGGCCTGCGCCGCGCCGGTGCTGGCCTACAGCCGGCAGGGCTACGGCCGCTCCAGCCCGGTGCCGCTGCCGCGCTCGCTGGACTACCTCGGCGTGGACGGCCCGGACGAGCTCGCCCGGGTGCTCGATGGCCTGGGGCTCGGGCAGGTGGTGCTGGTCGGCCACAGCGACGGCGCCTCCATCGCGCTCGCCTATGCGGCCCGGCAGGACCCGCGCGTGCGCGGCGTGGTGGTGCTGGCGCCGCACGTCGACGTCGAGCCGGTCAGCGTCGAGGGCGTGCGCCGCACGGTCAGGGCCTACGCCCGCGGCGACCTGCGCGAACGCCTGCATGCCTACCACGGCGACAACCTCGACGGCGCCTTCCGCGGCTGGAGCGAGACCTGGCTGAATCCGGCCTTCGCCGCCTGGAACCTGTACCCCGAACTGCCGCGCATCCAGGTGCCGCTGCTGGCGATCCAGGGCCAGGAGGACGAGTTCGCCACCCCGGCGCAGCTCGAGACTATTGCCCGCGAGGTCACCGGGCCCTGCCGCACGGTGCTGCTCGAGCACTGCCGGCACTTCCCGCAGAACCAGGCGCGCCCGCGCGTGCTGGCGCTGATCGCGGAATTCCTGGCGACGCTGCCCCGCTGAGGGGCGGCGCGGCCACGGAGGGTGGGCGGGGGGCGGTTGCATGAGGGTCAGCGCTCGCGGGTCGTCGCCTCGACCTCGTCGAGGGTTGGCAGGTCTTCCGGCGTCTCGCGCCAGCGCCTGACCACGCCGAGCTCGATGTCGAACAGGTCGAGCACGCGGCCGAGGGTATGGTCGACCATCTCCGCCAGCGACGCCGGCCTGGCGTAGAAGGCCGGCACCGGCGGAGCGATGATGGCACCGAGTTCGGCCAGTTCGGTCATGGTGCGCAGGTGGTTCCGGTGCAGCGGCGTCTCGCGCACCATCAGCACCAGGCGCCGGCGCTCCTTGAGAATCACGTCGGCGGCACGGGTCAGCAGGGTCGAGGTCACGCCGCTGGCGATCTCCGACATCGAGCGCACCGAGCAGGGCGCGACGATCATGCCCATGGTCTTGAACGAGCCGCTGGCGATGGCCGCGCCGACGTCCTGGTTGGAATAGCACACGGTGGCCATCGGCTTGAGCTGCGACCAGGACAGCCCGGTCTCGTGGGCCAGCGTGATCAGCGCCGACTTGGACACCACCAGGTGGGTCTCGATCGGCGTGTCGCGCAGCAGCTCCAGCAGGCGCACCCCGTAGATCGCGCCGGACGCGCCGGAAATGCCGATGACGAGCCGCTGCGGGCGGGGACTAGCTGAGTTCATGGTCTGCATCCTGGAGGGCGCCTTCCTTGTAGAAGTGGATGGCGTTGAGCGCGGTGCCCAGTGTCTTGCTGATGATGTCGATGAACAGGGTCGCCGCCGGGGTCAGCGGGCGGCGGCTGTCGTGTACGCAGACCATGCGCCGGGTGATGCCCGGGGCGGCCAGCGGATAGGCGCGCAGCGCGCCTTCCTCGAGGCCGCGCTGCAGCACGGTGGCCGGCAGCACGCTGATCCAGTCGCTGCGGCGCAGGAAGCTCTCGATCACCGTGAGGTCGTCGAGCTCCAGGTGCGGCGCCAGCTCCAGGCCCTGGGCGGCCAGCGCCTGGTCGATGACCATGCGCAGGCCATGGCGGCGCGAGGGCAGCACCAGCTTGAGTTCGCCCAGCGCGGCCAGCGGCACCGGCGTCGGGATGCGCAGGCGGGTGGTGGCGCCAGTGGCCACCAGCAGTTCCTCGTCGAGGATGTCCATGCGGTGCAGGTGTTCCTGCTGGAAGCTCTGGTTGATGACCGCGAAGTCCAGCGCGCCGGACAGCACGCGGTCGATCAGGTCCTGGCTGTAGCCGTAGCTGACCTGCAGCTCGACGTCCGGGTGATGCTCGACGAAGTAGGCCAGGGTGCTGGCCAGCGCCTGGTTGGCTGCCGAGGCGATCAGCCCGGCGTTGATCCGCCCGCCGATCTCGCCGCTGCGGTCGATCAGCGTCTGCCGTGCCTCCAGCAGCTCGCCGAGGATCGGCATGAACAGCCGGTAGGCCTGCACCCCGGCCTCGGTCGGCGTCATGCCCTTGGGCGTGCGCTCGAACAGCGGCTGGCCGAGTTCCTCTTCCAGCTTGGCGATCTGCATCGACAGGGCCGGCTGGACGATGTTCAGCCGCTGCGCCGCCTTGGTCACCGACCCTTCCTCGTACAGACAGGTGAAGTACTTCAGCTGGCGCAGTTCCATCCCGACCTCGTCGATGCCGCCCTATAAGGAACCGACATTCTGGTAGACGTGCTTGAGCTCTGTAAAATCCAGCAGCGCGTCGTAGCCGTGCAGGCGGCCCAGCCCGCTCTTGCGGTAGCCGCCGGTTTCCGCCTCGGCGAACAGCTTGTTGTGGTCGTTGATCCACACCGTGCCGTTGCGCAGGGCCCGCGCCAGACGCAGCGCGCGGGCGCCGTCGCGGGTCCAGACGCTGGCCGAGAGGCCGAACTCGGTGTGGTTGGCGCGGCGCACCGCTTCGGCATCGTCCTCGAAGGTTTCCAGCACCAGCAGCGGGCCGAAGATCTCCTCCTGGCAGAAGAAGGCGCCGCTGTCGCGGTGGGCGATCAGCGTCGGTGCGAGGAAGGCGCCCCGCTCCAGCGCGCCGCCCGGCCGGCCGCCGGCCAGCAGCACCTCGTCGCAGCTGTCCAGCGCCTCGCGGATGCGCTGCTCGACCCGGTCGCGGGACTGTTGGTCGATCAGCGGGCCCATCTGCGTGGCGGCCTCCAGCCCGTGACCCAATCGCACTTCGCCGAGTGCGGCAGCCAGCGCCTGCTTCATTTCCGCCGCGCGGCTGGCGTGCACCAGCACGCGCCGGGCGGCGGTGCACTGCTGGCCGGAAATGATGGTCGCGGCGGCGGCCAGCTTCGGCGCCACCGCGGCGACGTCGGCATCCTCCAGCACCAGGCAGCAGGACTTGCCGCCGAGCTCCAGCGACAGCTTCTTCATGGTCGGCGCGGCGTCCTGCATGATCCGCGTGCCGGTGGCAGTGGAGCCGGTGAAGCTGAGCACGTCGACCTTCGGCGTGGCGACCAGGTAGGCGGCGCCGGCGTGGCCGGTCTCGGCGAACAGGTTGACGACGCCCGGCGCCAGGCCCGGCAGCTCCAGCAGTGGGGCGAGGAAGGCGGCGTTGAACAGCGCGGTCTGCGGCGCCGGCTTGACCACGCAGGTGCAGCCGGCGGCCAGCGCCGGCGCCAGCGCGCGCACCAGCAGCACCGCCGGGGCGTTCCAGGGAATGATCAGCGCGGCCACGCCGGCCGGTTCGCGCAACATGGTCGAGAACTCGCCGGGCGCGACCTCCAGCACATGGCCGGGGTTGTGCCGCGCGAGGCCGGCGTAATAGAGGATTTCCGAGATGGCGCCACCGATCTCGCCGCGCGACTGCGCCAGCGCCTTGCCGTTCTCGCGGGTGAGCAGGCTCGCCAGTTCCTCCTGGCGGGTCTTCAGCGCGGCCGCCCAGTCCAGCATCAGTTGCTGGCGCAGGCGCGGATTCTGCGACCACTGCGGGTTCTCGAAGGCGCGCGCGGCGGCCTCCACCGCGGCGCGGGCCTGGGCTTCGCCGCCGTCGGCGAAGCGGCCGATGAGTTCGCCATTGGCGGGGTCGAGGCTGTCGGCCCACTGACCGTCGTCGCACCACTGCCCGTCGATGAAATGTCGTGCCTGCTGCATCTGATTCTCCTGTCCGGCAAAGCTGCTTGTGCTTGTTTTTCAGCCATGGGCGAGGGCGCCGTGCCCTTTGCCTTTCTTGACCTGAGCGGGTGGCGGACCGGTCTGGCGCCTTGTGGGCCGGCCAGCTCGGGGACCGCCTGGACGTCTGGGCGTCGAGAGAAGACGGGTGCCGGTCGGTACCCGTTCGCGTGCGCGCGGTGCCGATACACCGCGCGCACGCCGCCGGTCAGCCGTTGTGCGGCTGGCCGAACAGTTGCTGCCAGTCGGCGCCGGCCGGCTGGCTGACCGCGGCCAGGTCGATCTCGGTCTCGCCCGGCACGCGGATGCGCTTGAAGCGCATCGGCGGCGCCGCCAGCGGCACCGTGGCGTCGAAGCCCATCTTCGAGCCGACCCCGTCGCGGGTGGAAGGATCGAGCTTGGAGCCCTGGGACTCGTGGACCAGCACCAGGTCGCGGTCGGCCTGGAAACGGGTGGCCACCGCCCACTCCACTTCGGTGGGGTTGTGGATGTCGACGTCGGTGTCCACCACCACCACATGCTTGATGTCGTAGTGGCCGCCGAGCGCGCCGAGGATGACGTTCTTCGCCTCGCCCTCGGAGCGCTTGTCGATCTGCACGTACAGGTGGTAGCGGCACACGCCGCCGCGGGCCAGGTGCACGTCGCGTACGCTGGGGAAGCTGCGGCGCAGGTGCGCGAGCATGGTCGCCTCGCGCGGGATGCCGCCGAGCAGCAGGTGCTCGAGACCGCCACCGACGATGGTGTGGAACAGCGGCGCCTGGCGGTGGGTGACCGCGTCCACCTCGATCACGTGGCGTTCGGCGCGCTCGCCGTAGTACTGCGGGAATTCGCCGAACGGCCCTTCCTCCTCGCGCGCACCCGCCAGCAGGCGGCCCTCGACCACGATTTCGGCATCAGCCGGCACGCGGATGCGGTTGGTCACGCACTGCGCCACCTTGAGCGGCTGGCCGTGCAGCGCGCCGGCGATCTCCAGCTCGTCGTGGTCGATCGGCACGATGGCCTGCGAGGCCATCAGCGTCAGCGGGTCGCAACCGATCACCACGGCGACTTCCAGGTCCTCGTTCTCGCGCTCGGTCTCCTGGAAGAAGGCCAGCGCGTGGCGCGGCAGCAGCAGCGCGCCGAGGCGGTTGCGGCCGCTGACCTGCAGGCGGTGGATGGAGACGTTCTGCACGCCGGTGCGCGGGTTGCGGGTGATCAGCAGGCCGGCGGTGATGTAGGGGCCGCTGTCGTGCTCGTTGTGCGTGGGAATGGGCAGCTGGGCGAGCAGGTCGACGTCGCGGTGCACCACCTGCTGGCAGGGCGCGTCGGCGGTTTCCTGCCAGGGCAGCGGGTTCAGGCTGGCCTGCTCGAAGCGCGCCAGCACCTGGCTCGGCTCGACGCCCATGGCCTCGGCCATCCACTGGCGGTCCGAGAGCAGGCCGGAGATCACCGGGATGTCGTGGCCGCCCGGTTTCAGGAAGAGGGACGCGCTGTGGCCGTCGAGGCGGTTGGCGATGGCCGCGACGCCGAAGCGCAGGTCGGTCCCCGGGCGCACGATGCTCAGCCGCTGGGTTTGCTGCAGGTGGTCGAGCCAGCCGCGCAGGCTGGCGCCGAGCGGCAGGGCGGGGGACGCGGAATCGGCCGAGGGCGAATGCTGGGACAGCATGGCGAATACTCTCTGGTGATTATTGTTTTGGCCATGCTAGAAGCGTCGCGAAAGGCTGCCTATTAAGGTTTTCTGATGCGCGCCATCAGTGCCGGCGATGCCTGCGCCGGCACGGCATCGTGGCCTGCAGCCCGGCGCTGCGCCATAACGATCCCTGATCCTCGGCATCATTATTCCCTAATGGCCGGGGCGTCCCGCCTGCGCTAGGTTCGTGAGCACGCATCAGACAGCCCGGGGCGCATCCCAGAGCCGCTGCCGGGCCAGCACAGAAGAACAACAAGAGGTCCTCCCCCATGGGCGTCGCCTGCGCATGCTCGCAACCTTTCATCCGCGTTTTTCCCGACCCGATCCGTTGACCGCCCGTCTGCCTGGCGTGGGGATCGATCGTCGCCGGATGCCGCAACGGCGGCCCGGTTCCCGGCCGTCCGCTCGATAAAACAACAAACAAAAGGTGAGCCATGAAGAAAACCACAAGACTGCTGTGCACGCTGGCCTCCGCCGCCGCCCTGCTGTTCGGCGCCGCGGCCTCGGCTAAGGACCTGCGGCTGGGGCTGATCGTCCCCGGCACGCACGCCTGGTCGCAGGCGGCGCAGGCCATGGGCGAGGAGCTGAAGGAGCGCTCCGGCGGCAAGTATGGCGTCGTGGTCTTCCCCGCCGGCCAGCTCGGCAGCGAGGCGCGCATGCTGCAGCAGCTGCAGACCGGCGCGCTGGACATGGCCTTCATGACCACCGCCGAGGTGGCCAACCGGGTGCCGGATTTCGGCGCGCTGTTCGCCCCCTACCTGGTGCGTGATGTGGTGCAGGCCGGCCAGCTGCTCAACGGCCCGGCGGCCCAGGGGCTGCTCGAACAGCTGCCGGCCAAGGCCGGGGTGGTCGGGCTCGGCTACGGCGTGGCCGGCATGCGCCTGATGCTCAATGCCTTTCCCACCGACTCGGTGGAGGCCATCAACGGCCGCAAGATCCGCATTACCCCCTTCCCGCCGGTGCAGGACTTCTACCGCCTGCTCGGCGCCGCCTCCACGCCGATGCCGGTCACCGACGTGTACGACGCGCTGGCCAACGGCCAGGTCGACGGCGTCGACGCCGATCTTGAGCTGATCTGGAAGTTGCGCCTGTACGAGCGCGCCAAGACCGTGCTGCAGAGCAACCACATGATGTTCCCGGTGATCGGCCTGATGTCCGGGCGGGTCTGGGCCCAGCTGGGCGAGGAGGACCGCGCGCTGATTCGCGAGCTGAGCCGCAAGCACCTCGACAGCCTCACCGCCCACTACGAGAAGGCCGAGGCCGAGACCCAGGCGAGCATTGAGCAGGCCGGGGTCAAGGTGACGCCGGTGGGCCCCGAGTTCTTCGGCGACAAGCTGCAGCAGTGGGAGGACGCCTGGCTGAAGAAGGCCCCGGTGCTCGCCGAGCTGCGCCGCGAAGCGGCGGCGCTGCAGCCGTGAGGTGCGCCCGCCGGCGCCAGGCCGGCGGGGCCCAGATCCGTTCACTTCGGGGACCTGCATATGATTCGGGCGTTGAGTGATGCCATCGGCCGCGGCGAACGGGCCGTCCTGCGCGCGCTGGTGGTGGTCCTGCCGCTGATGATCCTGGTCAACGTCGCCGGCCGGGCGCTGAAGATGCCGATCTTCTGGCTCGACGAGCTGGCGGTGCTGACCATGGTCTGGCTGGCGATGCTGGGCCTGTCGGTGACCCTGCAGACCCGCGAGGCGGTGGCCGTGACCCTGCTCACCGACCTGGTGCCGGAGGGCGCGCGCAAGGCGCTCAGGTGCGCCGCCGACCTGGTGGTGCTCGGCTTTGCCGTGGCGCTGTTGGTGCTCTGCTGGCTTTGGTTCGACCCGCTGGCGCTGTGGCGCAGCGGCTTCGACGTCGAGGCCTTCGCCGCCGGGTCGTTCAACTACGTCTACCAGGAGCCGACCGCGACGCTCGGCGTCGCCAAGTTCTGGTTCTGGCTGATCCTGCCGCTGGTGGCGCTGACCAGCAGCATCCACGCCCTGGCCAATCTGCTGGACAGCCTGCGGGCGCCGCCGCGCACGCTGTCCGCCGATGCGGCGCAGGCCACCGCCGGTTCGGGGGAGTAACCCATGGTCATCGGACTCTTCGCGGTCATGCTGTTCATCGGCGTGCCGATCGCGCTGGTGCTGGCGGTCAGCGCCATGGTCTACATCCAGGCCAGCGGCAACGGCGTGCTGTTCCTCTCCTATCCGCAGCAGTTCTTCGGCGGCCTGGACAACTACGGGCTGCTGGCCATCCCGCTGTTCATGCTGGTCGGCGAGCTGATGAACGAGGGCGGCATCACCCGCCGCCTGGTGGCCTTCGCCTCGGTGTTCCTCGGCTCGGTCCGCGGCGGGCTGGCCTACATCAACATCCTCGCCAACATGATGCTGGCCTCGATCGTCGGCTCGGCCAACGCCCAGGTGGCGGTGATGGCGCAGGTGATGGTCCCGGAGATGCAGCAGAAGGGCTACGACCGCAACTTCGCCACCGCCACCACCGCGGCCGGCGCGCTGTTGGCGCCGGTGATCCCGCCGTCGATGCTGTTCGTGATCTTCGGCGTGCTGGCGCAGATCTCCATCGGCGACCTGTTCATCGCCGGGATCGTCCCAGGGCTGCTGATGACCGGCGGCTTCATCCTGGTCATCGCGCTGCTCGGGTTCTTCTACCAGTACCCGCCGAACGAGCGCCTGAGTCGCGCGCAGATGCTGCGCAATGTGGTCGGCAGCCTGCCGTCGCTGAGCGTGCCGGCGGTGATGATCGGCAGCATCGTCGGCGGCATCGCCACCCCGACCGAGGCCGCCGCGGTGGGCGCGGCCATGGCGGTGCTGGTGGGGCGCTTCGCCCACGGCGAGATGAAGTTCGAGCGGATGGGCGACATGCTGCTGCGGGTGGGCATCAACAGCGGCGTGGTGCTGGCGCTGGTGGCCGCGGCCGCGGTGTTCGGCTGGGTGATCGTCTACGAGCAGATTCCGCAGCAGCTCGGCGCGCTGATGCAGGGCATGACCGCCGACCCCTTCGTCTACCTGTTGCTGCTGATCGCACTGCTGCTGGTGGTCGGCATGGTTCTCGACGGCATCGCCGCGCTGATCCTGCTGGTGCCCATCGTGCTGCCGGTGGCGCAGACGGTCTACGGCATCAACCCCTACCACCTGGGCGTGATCATGTGCATCAACCTCACGCTCGGCCTGCTCACCCCGCCGGTGGGCGCGGCGCTCTACGTCGCCTCCCGCGTCACCGGCTGCCGGCCGGGCGACATCATGCGGCCGCTGCTGCCGTTCCTGTTCATCACCCTGCTGGTGATGGTGCTGATCGCCTGGCAGCCATGGCTGGTGATCGCGTTCATTTCCTGACCTGCGCAAGGTCGCAACGCCTACTCCCGGCCGTTTGCGGCCGGGTTCGAAATGGAGACCCTCTATGAATCGGATGAAAGACAAGGTGGTGATCATCACCGGCGCGGCCCAGGGGATCGGCGCCACCTACGCCCGGGCGATGGCGGCGGAGGGCGCGCGGGTGGTGGTCGCCGACGTGCTGGACGGCTCGGCGCTGGTCGACGAGCTGCGCGGCATGGGCAGCGAAGCCCTGGCGCTGAAGGCCGATGTGTCCGACGAAACCTCGGCGGCGACCATGGCCGCGGCGACCATGGAGCGCTTCGGGCGGATCGACGTGCTGGTGAACAACGCCGCTATCTATGCCTCGCTGAAGATGAAGGGGTTCGAGGAGATCGACCTCGGCGAGTGGGACCGGGTGATGGCGGTCAACGTGCGCGGCCCCTTCGTCTGCGCCCGGGCGGTGGTGCCCTACATGAAGGCGCAGGGCTACGGGCGAATCATCAACATCTCCTCGGGGACGCCGTTCAAGGGCACCCCGGGCCTGCTGCACTACGTCACCTCCAAGGGCGCGGTGCTGGCGCTGACCCGTGCCCTGGCGCGCGAGCTGGGCGACCACGGCATCGCGGTGAACACCCTGGCGCCGGGGCTGGTGCTCAGCGAAGGGGTGGTGGCCAATGCCGAGATGCGCGAGCGCCTGACCGCGCCGGTGATCGCCAGCCGGGCGATCAAGCGCGACCAGATGCCGGACGACCTGATCGGCCCGCTGCTGTTCCTCGCCTCCGACGACAGCGCCTTCATGACCGGCGAGACGGTGGTGGTCGATGGCGGGTCGGTGATGCATTGAGAGGGCAGCGTGGTAGGGTGGAATCGTGTGCATGGAGGTGCGCACGGTGCACCTGCGGTAGAGGTGGCCGCAACTCATGCATGACGCCCACCCACGTGCCCCCTTGGGCCCCGGCCGGCGCCGCGGCAACGGATGGGTGAGGGCTCCGGCTCGCGGTACCCGCATGGCTTGGCGCGTAGGAGCGACCTTGGTCGCGAACGGACCTGATACCGGCGTGGGGCTGTTCGCGGTCGAGACCCCACAGGATCATGCCGCTCGCCGGACTTTCCCTTCTCCCTCCGGGAGATGGTGGCCCGCAGGGCCGGATGAGGGAAGCCCTGCACACAAGCCCTCACCCCGGTCCTCTCCCGGAGCAAGAAGGAGGTTGGCCCGGCGTGGGCTCGGTTCCACACCTGACCGTTCGCGGTCGAGACTCCTCACAGGATCATGCCGACGCCGGACTTTTCCCTTCTCCCCCCGGGAGAAGGTGGCCCGCAGGGCCGGATGAGGGAAAGCCCTGCACGCCAGCCCTCACCCCCCGGCCCAGGAGGCTGGCCCAGCGTGGAGCCAAGCCGTAGGTGGGCCGGCGGCGCTTCGTCAGCCAACCGCCACGGCTCAAGGCCGCAGGATCGCCGGGTCGATCAGCACTTCGATGAGGAACGGGCGGTCGGCCGCCAAGGCCTGCTCGAAGGCTTCGGCGAACTGCTCGGTGCGCTCGACCCGCGCGGCGCCGGCGCCGTAGGCGCGGGCCAGGGCGACCATGTCCGGGTTGACCAGGTCGGTGCCGTAGCGGCGGCCAGGGTAGTGCTTGTCCTGGTGCATGCGGATCGAGCCGTAGGAGCCGTTGTTGACCACCACCACGATGACGTTGGCGCCGTACTGCACGGCGGTGGCCAGTTCCTGGCAGGTCATCTGGAAGCAGCCGTCGCCGGCGAAGCACACCGCCGGCCGCGCGGGCTGGGCGAGCTTGGCGGCGATCGCCGCGGGCAGGCCGTAGCCCATCGAGCCGGAGGTCGGCGCCAGCTGGCTGCCCCAGCCGCGGTACGGGTAGAAACGGTGGACCCAGAGCGTGTAGTTGCCGGCGCCGTTGCTGATCACCGCATCGGCCGGCAGGCGCTGGCCGAGCCAGGCGACGATCTCGCCGAGCTGCAGCGGGCCCGGCAGTTCGGTTGGCTGCTGCCAGGCCTGGCGGGTCTCACGGGCCCGCGCCAGCCATTCCTGGCGCTCTCCGGAGAGGTTCGATGGCGGCGGCAGCCCGGCGGCGGCCTCCGCGAAGTTCGCCACCGAGGCGCACAGGGCCAGGTCCGGCAGGTGCACGCGGCCGGGCTCCTGCGGGTCCGGGTGGATGTGCACCAGCCGCTGGCGCGGCTGCGGCGCCTCGACCAGTTCGTAATGGCGGGTGGTGATGTCGCCCAGGCGGGTGCCGACCGCGATCAGCAGGTCGGCGTCCTGGATCATCGCGGCGAGCCCGGGGTTCATGCCCAGGCCGGCATCGCCGGCATAGTTCGGATGGCCGTTGTCGAAACGGTCCTGTCGGCGGAAGGACGTAGCCACCGGCAGCCCCTGGGCTTCGGCGAAGGCCTGCAGCTTCTGCCGGGACTCAGGGCTCCAGCCGGAGCCGCCGAAGATCGCCAGCGGCCGCCGGGCTTCGGCCAGCAGTTGCTGCAGGCGTTCCAGCGCGGCAGGGGCCGGGTAGCCCTGGTTGATCGCCGCCGGGCCCAGTTCCACCGGCTCGACGCGCTCGTACAGCAGGTCCTCCGGCAGCCCGAGCACCACCGGGCCCTGGCGTCCGGAGCGGGCGGTGGTGAAGGCGCGGGAGAGGTATTCGGGCAGGCGTGAGGCGTCCTGGATGTCGCTGGCCCACTTGGCCACCGAGCCGAACAGCGCACCGACGTTGACTTCCTGCCAGGCCTCGCGCTCGCGCAGGGCGCGAGGCACCTGGCCGACGAACACCAGCAGCGGCGTGGAATCCTGCGCCGCCACGTGCAGCCCGGCCAGCGCGTTGGCGCTGCCGGGGCCGCGGGTGACGAAACAGACGCCGGGGCGCCCGGTGGTCTTGGCGTAGGCCTCGGCCATCATCGACGCCCCGCCTTCCTGGCGGCACACCACCAGGGCGATGTCGGGGGCGTCGTGCAGCGCGTCGAGCACCGGCAGGAAGCTTTCGCCGGGCACCGTGAAAACGCGGTCCACGCCGTTGCGCCTGAGCAGTTCGACGATGGCCTGGCCGCCATCGGGTCGATTGTCGGCTGTCATCTGTTCCTCGCTAATCCGGAAAAAAGCCGCGCGGACCAGGCTGGGCATGGTCCGCGCAGCAAGGGGGCATTACTTGATCAGTCCTGCTTCACGGTAGTACTTCTCGGCGCCCGGGTGCAGCGGAGCGGCGAGATTGGCCGGTTCGACCGAGCCCTCGGCGGTCCAGCCCTTCATCGAGCCGAACGAGCGCTGCAGCGCCTCGCGGCCTTCCATGACCGCCTTGGTGATGGCGTAGGCTTCTTCTTCGGGAAGCTGGTCGTTGGCGTACAGCGAGGTGGCGAAGCCGACGCCCTGGACCGGCTCGGCCTGCTTCTCGAACATGCCGGCGGGCATGGTGGCGCGGACGAAGCCGAACTTCTCGAGGTAGGCGATGGCCTCGTCGCTGAGGTCGAGGAAGCGCTGCCCGGGGGTGATCGACAGCTGCGCGGTGTTCGGGTGGCCGGCGGTGGTGATGCCGATGATCATGTCGATCTGCCGGTCGCCGAACTGGTCCTGCAGGATGCTCAGGCTGGACTTGCTGATGCTGCCGCCGAAGGATTCGATTGCCTCGTAGCTCAGGCCATTGGCCTCGAGGATCAGCTTGGCGATGTATTCGTTGAGGCTGCCCTGCGGGCCGGTGCCGATGCGCACCGCCATCTTCTTCTCGCGGATGTCGGCGAGCGACTGGATGGGGCTGTCGTTCTGCACGGTGATGCGCTGGTAGTACTGGTCGAGGCCGCCGACCAGGCCGCGGACGTTTTCGATCTTGCGCTTGAACGGGCCGAACGGCTGCTGCGCCCAGGCGGCCACCGGCGGGAAGATCAGGCCGATGTCGGCACGCCGGGCGGCGAGCAGCTGGGTGTTGGCGATGGCCATGGGCGTGCCCTGGATGTCCACCGTGGAGCCGGCCGGCAGGCGCTCGAGCATCTCGCCGCGCAGGGCGCCGGCGTAGGCGTACCAGGTGGTGCCGGTCGGCCCGGCGGCGAACTTGACATTCACCGGCTCGGCGGCGAGCGCGCTGCCGCACAGTCCGATGGCCCCCAGCAGCGCAACCGCCGCGTGTTTCTTCAGTGCTTTGATCATCTTGTTGTTCTCCTTGGTTGAGTTTGGAAGGGCAGGGCCGTCAGGCGCCCGACCTCCCCAGCACGCAGTCGGCCTGCGTGGTCCTGGCCTTGCGAACCTGCCAGGCCCAGATCGCGCAGAGCAGCACCAGGCCGCCCAGCGAGGCCTTGAGCACCGGCGCGATCAGCAGCGCCGCGGCGACGAACAGCAGCGCCGATTCGAGCAGCGTGTTGCGGGCGCGCAGGTAGCCCACCACGCAGCCGGCCAGGGCGTAGCAACCGATCACCGCGGTGACCACCGCCGGGACGATTGCCTGCCAGTCGCCCTGCAGCAGCAGCGCGGGGCTGAAGACGAAGGCGAAGGCGACGAGGAAGCCGGCCAGGCTGTAGCGGAACGCCACCCAGCCGGTTTTCCACACGTTGGCCTTGGCGATGCCGCCGGCGACGAAGGCGGCCAGCGCCACCGGCGGGGTGACCATCGACAGGGCCGCGAAATAGAGCACGAAGAAGTGCGCCGAGAGGGCCGGCACGCCCAGCTTGTCCAGCGCCGGGATGGCCAGGATGGCGCCCATGATGTAGGCCGCGGTGGTCGGCATGCCCATGCCCATCACGATGACCATGAACATCACCAGCAGCAGCGCCGGGATCAGCATGCCGCCGGACAGCGCGGTGACGAAGCTGCCGAAGGTCAGGCCGAGGTTGGTGACCGAGGCGATGCCGACCACGATGCCGGCGCCGGCGCAGGGAATGGCCACGGCGATGGCGCCGCGGGCGCCGGAATCCAGCGCCTGCAGCGAGTCGCTGACCACCGAACCGGCGGCCTTCAGCACGCCGTTGCCGCCTTCGGCGCGGAAGCCTTCCCAGGCGCGGGTACAGAGGCCGAACACCAGGGTGATCCAGATCGCCTCGAGGGTCGCCGAGCTCAGCGCGCGGCCGGCCATGATCTGGTAGACCAGCACGAACACCGGGATCAGCAGGTACAGGCGCTTGAGCACGCTGGCCCAGCCGGTGGTGATCTCCGCGCGCGTCAGCCCGGCCAGGCCGCGGCGGCGCGCCAGCAGGTCGACCACGAAGTACAGCGCGATGTAGAACAGCAGCGCCGGGATCAGCGCGGCGATCGCCACCTCGGCATAGGGGATGCCCATGAATTGCGCGATCAGGAAGGCCGCCGCGCCCATCACCGGCGGCATGATCTGCCCGCCGGTTGAGGAGGTCGCCTCCACCGCCGCGGCTTCCTCGGCGCTCATGCCGGACTTCTTCATCGCCGGGATGGTGAACATGCCCATCACCGCGGCGTTGGCCGTGGCGCTGCCGCTCACCGCGCCGAACAGCGTGGAGGAGACGATCGAGACCTTGGCCATGCCGCCGCGGAAACGGCCCACCAGCAGCACCGAGAGGTCCATGAACAGCTGGCCACCGCCGAACAGCTGGAGGAAGGCGCCGAACAGCAGGAAGTAGAAGACCTGGTTGTAGGACACGATGCTGGGGATGCCGAACACGCCCTCGTTCTGCATCGTCTGCATGTCGAGGAAGGTCTCGAAGAACAACCGGCTCGGCTCGCCGTCGTGGCCGATGATGCCCAGCATCGGGATGTCGCGCAGCTGCGGGCCGATGAACTGGTAGACCAGGAACACCAGGATCACCACCGTCAGGCCCATGCCCAGCGCGCGGCGCACGGCCTCGATCACCAGCACGACGGTGGCCACGCCCACCACCATGTCCAGGGTGGTGAGCGGGTCGACCATGGCGATGCGCATGCTCAGCATCTCGCCGCTGCGCAGGTAGTGCAGGGCGATGGCCACCGCCACCGCGGCGAGCAGGTAGTCCGACAGGCGCGCGACGGTGAAGCGGCCGACGTCGTCCTTGCGCAGCGGGTGGGTGATGAAGGTCAGCACGACGCCGAACATGATGTGGATCGGCACCGCGACGATCAGGTCCAGCGGGGCGCCGTAGACCATGTAGATCTGGAAGGCCGCCCAGCAGAGCGCGACGAACGAGGCGGGGTTGACGAGTTTTTTCATGATTGTCTGCCGTATCGGGTGAGGACCGGGGCCGGAGCCGGGAATGCTGCGCTACACGGCGACCGTGCAGGGCGCGGCAGTCAGGTGGGTTCGGCTGGGCGGGTGCGCACGGGCGCGCAGGGCGCATGCGGGCGCGGTGGTTTCACCGGCGGAGCGATGGCAGGGCGGGGGATGAACCCACGGGTCGGGCGGATGTTCATGGCGGTTCACCGTTGTTGTTCTTGTCGGTCGTTCTGTGGTCCGGCGTTGCCGGACCGGGGTGCATCGGCAGGTTTCATCTTATGGGCCTGTCGAAGCACCTGGCCATTAACGAATTTTGATA
>NZ_KE384424.1:34909-57548 GCF_000425625.1 Stutzerimonas azotifigens DSM 17556 | reverse complement strand
TTGGCTTGCAGGGTGGCGATGTCGAACGTGCGCTTGGCGATATCGATGCCGATGACGCGGGGCATGGAAACTCCTTCTATTGATCCAACGATCATCACTGCACTCGGCTCAACCTTGTGGATGCGAGCTCTCGCCAGCGGCGGGCTCTGGATACCGTTCGAGCTTCAAGAGTGAGTGTGGAAGGCCGGAGCAGTATCTACTTCACAGGCTCAGGGCCTCAGGGTGGGCACGGCTTCCTGACCTTCCCCCGATGATCAGTCGGGAACTATCACCCCGGATGGCGTGGTAGTCGAGATACAAGGGTGGACTTCAGCCCACCAATACAGGCCAACACCGGAGCGCACGACATGGTGGGCGCTACGAGATTCGGCGCCTTGAACCAATGCAGTCTTTTCCCGGAAGACTAGTGCCCGCCGAGCAGCGCGGCGTCTTCTTCGTCGACCGCCGCGCTCTTGCCCTGCGGCGGCTCCCCGCCGTCCAGCATCACCAGCTCGACATGGCCCGCGCGCATGTCGGTGCGCAGGTCGATCTGGCAGAAGCCATGGCGCTGGTAGAAGGCCACCGCGTCGCGGTTGCGCTGGTATACCGACAGCTCGAGGTGCCCTCCCGCCAGCCGCCTGGCCTCGCACAGCAGCGCGGTGCCGATGCCCTGGCCCTGCGCCTCGGGATCGACGAACAGGGCCGCCAGCACGTTCTCCTGCAGGGCGCAGAAGCCGAGCACCGTCCCGTCCCGTTCGTACACCCGTACATCGGCGCTCGGCAGGTAGTGAGTGCGCATGTCTTCGAGCTTGCCTTCCCAGAAGGCCGGCTCGATGAAGTCGTGGGCCTGCAGGGAGGCTTTCAGCCAGATGGCCAGAACGCGTTCCATGTCGGCGGGGGTGGCCGGACGTATCATGTGGCGACGCTCCTCTGTCGGGTCGGCCGCCGGTCGCGGCCGCTACCCTGCATTGGAGCCGTGCGCCGGCCGTGCCGTTCCGTTGCCTCAGCCGGCCAGTTCGGCGCGGAACGCGCGATAGTCGGCGGCGCAGCGTTCGGCGCACTCGATCATCGGCAGGTGGCCGATGCCCGGCAGGCGGATCAGCCGGGCGCCGGGAATCAGCTGCTGCAGGCGTTCGCCGCAGGCCACGCCGAGCAGCCGGTCCTCTTCGCCCCAGACGATCAGCGTCGGCACCGGCAAGCCCTCGACCCGCGCCTCCAGCGGGTCGCGGCCGAAGTGCTCGAAGGCACGCTGTTCGACCTCCCGGTTGGCGATGCGCGCCCGCGCCATCACCTCGAACACCGGCCGCGGCACGTAGGGCGGGTCGCTCATCAGCAGCGCGAACAGCCGCGCGTAGTCCTCGCCGCTGTCGACCAGCAGCGGATTGCGCCCGGTTCGTTTGAAGCTCTCCCACACCGGCTGGCGCGGCGCGCTGCGCACGCCGCCGGGGTCGAGCAGCCAGAGACTGGCCACCGCCTCGGGGTAGAGCGCGGCGTAGGTCATGGCGATATGGCCGCCCATGGAGCTGCCGCCCAGGTGCAGCCGCTCGATGCCCAGGGCACGGGCGAAACGACGGAGCCGCTCGGCCTGCGCCGGCGGGCTGTAATCGCCCTCGGCGGGCTTGGACGATTCGCCGAAACCGATGTGGTCGGGTATCAGCAACCGGTAGTACGAAGTGAGATGGGCAGCCACCCGGGCGAAGTTGTCCTTGCTCGAGCCGAAGCCGTGCAGCAACAGCAACGGCTCGCCTCGCCCGCCCTCGAGGTAGACGTATTCCAGGCCATCGTCCAGGCGCAGCCTGTGGCGCGTCAGCCCGGCCCGGACGCGCCCCTCTTCCAGCATGCGCCGAGCGAAGGCTTCCGGGGCCATCGCGGCCACCGTGTCGAGCATCCGCTGGCTGAGCTTCATGTGCGCGCCTCCGTTTCCACCAGCAGCGCCTCGAGCGCGGCGCGCAGGCGCGCCGGAATCGGCGTTGGCCGGTTGCTGGCGCGCTCGACGAACACGTGTACGAAACGGCCGGCGGCGCAGGCTTCCTCCTCGCCCTGCCTGAAGATCGCCAGCTCGTACTGCACCGAACTGTTGCCGAGCCGGTCGACGCGCAGCCCCACTTCGATCGGCTCGGGGAAGGCGATGGACGCGAAATAGTCGCAGCTGGAACTGACCACGAAGCCCACCACCTCGCCGTCGTGGATGTCCAGCCCGCCCTCGCGGATCAGGTAGGCATTCACCGCGCTGTCGAAGAAGCCGTAGTAGGTCACGTTGTTCACGTGGCCGTAGATGTCGTTGTCGTGCCAGCGCGTGGTGATCGGCTGGAAGTGCCGGTAGTCGGCGCGTCTGTGCTCGGGTAGCTGGGCCATGCGCAGGAATTCCCGGGTGAGTGGACGGGGCTGTCAGTAGGCGGCGCGATAGATGGCCAGGGCATCGGCCTCGGTGACCTCGCGCGGGTTGTTGACCAACAGGCGCTGCTGCAGCATCGCCTCGCTGGCCAGCTTCGGCAGCATGTGTTCCGGCACGCCGGCGTCGCGCAGCCGGGTCGGCAGGCCGACGCGCGCCGACAGCTGCTCGAATTCCTCGATCAGCTGCTCGGCATAGCTCGCGGGGTCGCCCCTGCGCAGCCGCTCGCCGAGGACGATCGGCGCCAGCTCGCCATAGTGGGTGGTGGCCACGCCGACGTTGAAGCGCAACACGTGCGGCAGCACCAGCGCGTTGGACAGCCCGTGCGGAATGTGGAAGTGCCCGCCGAGCGGATAGGCCAGCGCGTGCACCGCCGCCACCGGCGCGTTGGCGAACGCCTGGCCGGCCAGGCAGGCGCCGAGCAGCATGGCCTGGCGCGCCTCGCGGTTGCCGCCGTTGTGCACCGCCTCCTCCAGGTTGCCGGCCAGCAGGCGCAGTGCCTCGCGCGCCAGCAGGTCGGACATGGGGTTCTTCTTCAGCGCACTGGTGTACGCCTCGATGGCGTGGACCATGGCGTCGATGCCGGTGGCGGCGGTCACCGGCGCCGGCAGGCCGAGCGTCAGGTCGGCGTCGAGCAGCGCCAGGTCCGGCAGCAGCAGCGGCGAGACCACACCCATCTTGGTCGTCTCGCCGGTGGTGACGATGGCGATCGGCGTCACTTCCGAACCGGTGCCGGCGGTGGTCGGCACCTGGATCAGCGGCAGGCGCCGGCCCCTGGCGTTGCCTACGCCGTAGACATCATGCAGCAACTGAGTGCCGTCCGGATGCGCCAGCAGCGCCACCAGCTTGGCGACGTCCATCGAGCTGCCGCCGCCGAAGCCGACCACCAGGTCGGCGCGCCGCGCCCTGGCCTGTTCCACCGCGGCCAGCACCACCGATTCCGGCGGATCGGCCAGCACCTGGTCGTAGACGGCGACCGCCATGCCCTCGCTCTGGAACCCCGGCAGCACCCCGTCCAGCAGGCCGAAGCGGGTGATGCCCGGGTCGGTGACGATCAGCACCGAACGCGCCTCGCGCTCGCGGCACAAAGCGGCCAGGCGGCGCGACGCGCCCGGTTCGCAGATCAGTTGGGCGGTGGTGGCGAAACTGAACGGATTCATTGTTGCCTCCTTGTTGTTTTTGCGGACTGGCCGTTCGACGGAAGGGTCGCATCGAAAGCGCCCTCACCCCGTGCTCCCCCGCAGGGAGAGTACGTCTTTCCGTACAACGCCGAGCGCCGTTGCCGCCGGCCCCTCGCCCTGCTCTCTCCCCGGCGGGAGAGGTCGTCATTGCCGCAGGCGCATTGCGCCGGTTGGCGGAGGGGCTCGCCCGCAGCGGGCGCCCCCTCAGGCGCGCGCTTGCTGCAAATCCGCGAACGATTTGCCCTCGGCGGCCAGGCGCTCGATCAGCGCGGCCGGCTGCCAGTGCGCGCCGAAACGCTCCTGCAGTGCCAGCAGGCGGTCGCGGATGCTGGCGACGCCCTGGGCGTCAGCCCAGGCCATCGGCCCGCCCTTGTCCGCCGGGAAGCCGTAGCCGTTGAGGTACACCAGGTCGATGTCCCGGCTGCTGGCGGCGATGCCCTCCTCGAGGATCTTCGCGCCCTCGTTGACCAGCGCCAGCAACGAGCGCTCGACGATTTCCTCGGTACCGATCTCGCGTCGCCGGTAGCCCAGCTGCTCGGCGACCTGCTGTACCAGCGCGTCGACCTGCGGATCGTGCTCGGCCTGGCGGCTGCCCTCGGCGTAGCGGTAGTAGCCCATGCGGGTCTTCTGGCCGAAGCGGCCGAGTTCGCACAGGCGGTTGTCCACCTGCACCTCGGGCAGGTCCTGGCCTTCGCCGGCCAGCTGGCGGGCGCGCCATTCCAGGTCGATGCCGACCACGTCATACATGCGGAACGGGCCCATCGCGAAGCCGAAGCCCTGCAGCGCCGCGTCCACCTGGTAGGGGTAGGCGCCCTCCAGCAGCATGGCCCGCGCCTCGCGCACGTAGGTGGCGAGCATGCGGTTGCCGATGAAGCCATGGCAGTTGCCGGCGACCACCGCGACCTTGCCCATGCGCCGGCCCAGCTCCAGCGCCGCGTCGAGCACCGCCGGGGCGGTGCGGGCGCCGCGCACGATTTCCAGCAGTTTCATGATGTGCGCCGGGCTGAAGAAGTGCAGGCCCAGCACCCGCTCGGCTCGCCCGGTCACGGCGGCGATGGCGTCGATGTCCAGCGCCGAGGTGTTGCTGGCGAGAATCGCCTCCGGCTTCAGCGTGCGGTCGAGCTGGCGGAAGATCTCCTGCTTGATGCCGAGGTTCTCGTAGACCGCCTCGATCGCCAGGTCGGCCTCGGCCAGCGCCGCGTAGTCGGCCACCGCCCGCACGCAGGCGCGTCGGGTGGCCGCCTGCTCTTCGCTGATGCGCCCCTGGCGAACGTTGTGCGCATAGGTCTCGGCCACCACGGTCAGGCCCTGTTCGATCATCTCGGGATTGTTGTCCAGCCACAGCACCTCGATGCCGGCGCTGGCCAGGCTCATGACGATGCCACGGCCCATGGTGCCGGCACCGATCACGGCGACCTGGCGGATGGGCGGGACGGAAACGGGCGTGCTGCTCATGGAGGATCCTCGAGTTGTTGTTATGGGACGACATCTACTATTGGCCAAATCGCACGCCGTGGTAAGCCGTATTCGGCAGCTGAATATCGCCGCGCAGACCGGCGCGATCCTTCCGTCCGTCCACCCCGTACCGCGCGCTCAGCCGGCCTTGCGGTAGATGCTCGGCGCCCAGTAGCGGCGCATGATCAGGTGCAGCGGGCCGGACCAGCCGAGCCGGCGCAACTGGCGACCGATGAGGATGTTCATGATCCCGTGGCCGATCAGCAGGACGCAGCCGTGCGCCTCGGCGAGCTCGACCAGGCGCTCGGCGGCGGCCCGCGCACGGCGGTTGGACACCGCGATCGACTCGGTGTGGCGGGAGAGGCCGCAGAACCAGGCGCTGCGAAACAGCAGCCGCCAGGCGCGCACCGGCAGGCGCGGGAAATCCCAGTCGAGGTAGGGCAGATGGGCCTCGGCGAACAGCGGGTCGCTGGGCTGCTGGCGGTCATCGGTGAGCGCCGCCTGTGACTGCACGCAGCGCGACAGCGAGCTGCACACCAGCCGGTCGGCCGATTCGACGAGGCGGCGCAGCGACGCCGGCGCCTCGCCGACCACCACCTCGGCGGCGTTGTAGCGGGCGATCCAGTCCTTCATTTCGCGCGGCGTGCACCAGCCGGCGTGCGAGTGATCGGGCCGGCCGTGGCGTACCAGGATGATCTGCATGGGCGTTCCGGCAAGTGGCGCTGAACATCCGACAGCGCGGCGCGGCGGGCGTGCCGGTTTCATCGATCTGCCGGTGTGGTCGCCAGTTCCCTCGCATACTGCCGCGGCGGGACCGAAGGCGCCCTGGCATTTCAATGCACCCCGGGTTGCCGCCGGCGCGGGCCGGTCGGCAAGATGCACGCCGGCCGCCGGTGCCTGCGGCCTGTCGAGGAGCGATGCGATGATCGGAAAAATGCTGCTGGCGTTGTCGGCGGCCGGCCTGGGCCTGGCCTGGTACAGCGCTGGCCGGGCGCGCCGCGCCGAAGCCCGGGTACCGGTGGACGGAGGCTTCGTCGAGGTCGACGGCGCCCGCCTGCACTACCTCGACCTGCGGCCGGCCGCAGACGCACCGGCCAGGGGGCCGGCGATCGTCATGGTGCACGGGCTCTGCGGGCAGTTGCGCAACTTCACCTACAGCCTGGCCGGGGAACTGGCGCAGCGGCACCGGGTGATCGTGCTCGACCGTCCCGGCTCGGGCTATTCCAGCCCGGCGCCGGGCCCGTTTCCCGGCCTGTACGGCCAGGCGCGGCTGATCGCCCGGTTCATCGACGCCCTCGGCCTGGAGCGCCCGCTGCTGGTGGGCCACTCGCTGGGCGGGGCGATCGTCCTGGCGCTGGCGCTCGACCACCCCGGCTGCGTCGGCGGCCTGGCGCTGATCGCGCCGCTGACCCAGCCGGTGCTGGAGCCGCCGAAACTGCTCACGCAGCTGGCCATCGCCTCGGCGCCGCTGCGCCGGCTGCTCGCCTGGACCCTGGCGGTGCCGGTCGGCCGCCTGACCCAGCGCCGCGCCTTGCGGCAGGCCTTCGCCCCGGCCCCGGTGCCGGCGGACTTCGCCGTGCGCGGCGGCGCCGAGCTGGCCATGCGCCCGGGCAATTTCTTCGCCGCCTCCTCCGACCTGTGCAGCGCCGGCGTGGAAATGCCGCTGCTGGCGGCACGCTATCCCTCGCTGACGCTGCCGGTGGAGATCATCTATGGCCGCGGCGACCGCATCCTCGACCACCGCCTGCATGGCGAGCGGCTGCTCGGCCGGATCCCGCGGCTGCGGCTGGAACTGGTCGACGGCGGGCACATGCTGCCGGTGACCCACGACGCGCACCTGGCGCGCTGGCTCGAGGCCGCCTGGCAGCGCGCCGCCGACGAGGGCGCCGCGGCTCAGTCGTCGAATTCGTCGCGCAACAGCACGTATAGCTGATCCTGACGGTCCTCGACGAAGTACGTCTGCACGTCGCTGTTGGCCAGGCTCACCGCCAGCACATCGCCCGGAACCGGCTCGGTCGCCGCGTCGTCCAGGACGATGCGCGCCAGCACGAAGCGCTCGGGCGCCAGGTCGCCGAAGAAGGCCTCGCGCTCGGCCGCGTCCCACGCCTGCGGCGGCTCGAAGGGAGCGCCAATCAGCACCTTGCCGTCGCCCAGGTCGAGCTCTTCCTCGGGATCGCCCGGGTCGGGCCGGTAGAGCGTGCAGTCGGCGGCATCGGGATGGCCGCGCAGCGCATCGCGGGACAGGGCATTGAGGTCGGTGGGGTTCATCCGAGGGCTCCAGTGGTCGGCGGCGGAGAGTCTAGCCTTGTCGGGCGCGCCTGGGCGAGGCCGGGCTCAGCGCGGTACCGTGCCGACCTCGCGGCACACCAGCGTGGCCCGTACCTCGCCGCCGACGTATTCGTCCGGGACACGCATGATCACCTGCTCGGCCGGCTCGATGTCGCTGGCCGGCGAACTGGACATGGCGATTTCTCCCGCCGGGCCTTCGAAACGGCACGAGGCGGTTCGCTCGCCGCGGTTGGTGACCTTGACCGCCTGGACGCCGGTCAGCTCGAGCTTGCTCGAGGACACGCCGAGCGACTCGACATCCAGCGGCAGGCCGTCGATCCGGGTTTCGACCGGCAGATCGGCCGCGCCGACCGGCAGGGCCAGCAGGGCCGCACCGAGCAGGCAGATGGCTGTGGGTTTCATCGCGCCTCCGTGGTTTTGCCGTTGCAGCTTAGAAGGGAGGTCGCCCGTCGAGTTCGGCACGCTACCGAATCAATCCGCATCCATTCGTTTCGCGGTATCACCCTCGCCCTCCAGCGCGGCCGGGCGATCGGCGCGTTTGCCCAGCTGCCAGCCGAGCACGCCCCAGGCCAGCGCACAGCCGGCACCGACCAGGGCGACCAGCGCCGGCCCCTGGCCGAGCCCGTCGAGCAGGCTCTTCACCCAGCCGGAGACGGCATCGCCGCCGCGATAGACCAGCGTGTCGATGACGTTCTTCGCCTTGTATTTGCTCTCGGCGTCCAGCGGCGCGAAGAGCATCTCGCGGCCGGGGCGGACGAAGGCGTACTCGCCGATGCGACGCACCACCATCACCGCCGCCAGCACGGCGAAGGTCGGCGCCAGGGCCAGCGCCAGGAAACCCAGGCAGACCAGCGCCGGCACCGCCGCCAGCAGCACGCGGACGCCCAGGCGCTGGGCGATGCGGCCGGTGACGAACAACTGCGACAGCAGCGCGCCGGCCTGCACGACGAAATCGAGGCTGGCGAACACCCGCACCTGGGTCTCGCGGTTGGGGAACAGCCCGGCCACTAGCCGCGCCTGCTCGAAGTAGAGGAAGGTGCTCACCGTCGCCAGCAGCACCACGAAGCCGGCTACGCCCAGCAGGTAGGGCGAGCGCAGCACCCGGGTCAGGCCGCTGAAGGGGTTGCCGGGCACCGGCCGGCGCGGGCTCTCCGCCGGCGGCGCGCCAGGCCGTCCGGCCCCACCGAGCGCACGCCAGGCCATCAGGTAGTGCTTGAGCGCCAGCGCCACGCCGAGCAGCAGCGCGGCGATCAGGATCAGCCCGCCCTCGCCGGTCAGCGGCACCAGCAGGGCGCTCGAGGCCGGGCCGGCGAGCCCGCCGATGCTGGCGCCGGCGGCGATGAAGGCGAACAGCCGGCGCGCCTGGCGCGCATCGAACACATCGGCCATCAGGCTCCAGGCGACCGAGACGACGAACAGGTTGTAGACCGAAATCCACACGTAGAACACACGGGCCAGCCAAACCTCGTTCTCCAGCACCCCGAACAGGGCGGCGAACAGCAGCAGGTTGCTGGCGAAGAAACCGTACACCCAGTCGATGTAGTGCGCCCGCGGCACCCGCGAATTCAGCCAGGCGAACAGCGGCACCGCCAGCAGCATGCCGACGAAGGTGGCGGTGAACAGCCACTGCAGGTGCTCGACGCCGCCGGCGATGCCCATGGCCTCGCGGATCGGCCGCAGCATGAAGTAGCCGCAGAACAGGCAGAAGAACAGGGCGAAACCGGCGAGCGCCGGCAGCAGCTCGCCCGCTTCGGCGCCGATCAGGCGCGCCGCACGCGACGCCATCCGGCTCAGCCGAAGGCCGCCACGATCATTTCACGCTGCCGCGCGTCCGGCAGCCGACCCTGGCCGGCGCGCAGGTTCTCGGCCATGTAGCGCGGATTCGAGGTGGCCGGGATGACCGCGGTCACCGCCGGCTCGGCCAGCACGAACTTGAGCAGCAGCTGTGCCCAGGAGCTGGCGCCGAGCTCCACTGCCCAGGCAGGCAATGGCTGACCCTTGACCTTCGACAGCAGGTTGCCGCGGGTGAACGGGCGGTTGACCAGGGTGGCGATGCCCTGGTCGGCGCAGAACGGCAGCAGGCGCGCCTCGGCGTTGCGCTCGGCCACCGAGTAGTTGAACTGGACGAAATCCGCCTTTTCCTTGCGCAGCACCTCGATCAGCTCGTCGTGCGCGCCCTCGCGGTAGTGGGTGACGCCGATGTAGCGCACTTTGCCCTGCTCCTTCAGCTCGCGCAGCAGCGCGAGCTGGGTGGCGGTGTCCTGCAGGTTGTGCACCTGCATCAGGTCGATCACCTCGGTCTGCAGCGCGGCGAAGCTGTCGGCGATCTGCCGCTGGCCCGCCTCGCGGCCGGTGGAGGAGACCTTGCTGGCGAGAAACAGCTTGTCGCGCGCCGTCAGCCGCTGGCTCAACGCGCCGGCGACCTGCTCGGAGCGGCCGTAGCTCGGCGCCGTGTCGATCAGCTTGCCGCCGCCGTTGACCAGCGTGCGCACCACCTCCAGCAGCGGCTTGAGCGCCTTGTCGTCCTCCAGCGACACATCGAGGGTGCGTGAGGTGCCGAGGCCCACCGCCGGCAACAGCTCGCCGGTCGAAGGAATGGCCCGTTGCAACAGGCCCTGCTCGCTCACGGCGAGCGCCGGCAGGGCCGGGCCGAGTGTGGCGATGGCGGCCATCGCGGCCGTTCCCTGGATGAACTGGCGTCTGCTGGGCATGGACTCTCCTCGTTCTTGCTACGCCGGGGCGAATGGCCGCGCGTCGCGGGCACGGTCGGCGAATCCGGAAAGACTAGCCGAGTCCGGGCTCGACGTAACGGGTCGGCGGCAGCCGGCAGCCGGTCGCCGTCGCCGAACCCGGGGCGAGGCAGGACGTCCATACCCGCAGAACGCAAAGGGGAGCCCTTCCATGGCCAACGATACCCGCAACCGACCACCCGCCGATTCCGCGACCGCGTGTCCGCCGCAGCACCCGCGCGGCCGCCCGGAGAAGGAGCGGCGGCCACCCGAGCCCGACGCGGACAGCGATGAAGAACGCGGCGCCGATGGGGTTCCGCTGGACCATTACGCGGGGTGAGGCGTTCGTCCTTCGCGAAGGCGCTAGAGGGATGGGCCCTGCACAGGCCCTCCCCCCAGCCCTCTCCCGGAGGGAGAGGGGGATTGGTTCGGCGTGGCAGCGTGCAAGTCCGTTCGCGGTCAAGACCGCTCCCACGGGTTCGGGCCTGCCGCCGCGGTTGCTTTTCCCTTCTCCCCGCGGGAGAAGGTGGCCCTCAGGGCCGGATGAGGGAAGAAGTGCGCCTCACCCAGCCCGGAGAGGGGGCTGGTATCGATGCACGACACCGTGCGGGCCACGGTCGCAGGCAGAAGCCTGCTCCTACAGGTGCATAGCGCGCACAGGCAACGCCGCGGCGCGTTCCCTTCTCCCACGGGAGAAGGTGGCCCTCAGGGCCGGATGAGGGAAGAAGTGCACCTCACCCAGCCCGGAGAAGGGGGCTGGTATCGATGCATGACACCGTGCGTGCCATGGTCGCAGGCAGAGCCTGCTCCTACAGGTGCATAGAGCGAACTGGCAACGCCGCGGCGCGTTCCCTTCTCCCCACGGGAGAAGGTGGCCCTCAGGGCCGGATGAGGGCGGCCCGCCGGCACGCGCCACCCCGAACGAAAAAGCCGCCCGAAGGCGGCTCTTTCAGACAGCGGACAGCCTTACAGCTGCGGCCCGGCGTCGCGGATGGCGTCGGAGACGTTGAACTTCTTGAAGTTCTCGATGAACTTCTGCGCCAGCCCCTTGGCCGCTTCGTCGTAGGCGTTCTTGTCGGCCCAGGTGTTGCGCGGGTTGAGCAGGTTGGTGTCGACGCCCGGCACGGACTTGGGCACGTCCAGGTTGATGATCGGCAGGTGCTCGGTCTCGGCGCCGATCAGCGCGCCGCTCTGGATCGCTGCGATCACGCCGCGAGTGGTCGGGATGTTGAAACGCTTGCCGACACCGTAGCCGCCGCCGGTCCAGCCGGTGTTGACCAGGTAGACCTTGGAGCCGAAGCCGTTGATGCGCTTGATCAGCAGGTCGGCGTACTCGCCGGCCGGGCGCGGGAAGAAGGGCGCGCCGAAGCAGGTGGAGAAGGTCGACTTGATGCCGCTGCCCGAACCCATTTCGGTGGAGCCGACCAGCGCGGTGTAGCCGGACAGGAAGTGGTAGGCGGCCTGCTCGTTGTTCAGGATCGACACCGGCGGCAGCACGCCGGTCAGGTCGCAGGTGAGGAAGATCACCGCGTTCGGCTCGCCGGCGCGGTTGGCGTCGACACGCTTCTCGATCAGCTCGCGCGGGTAGGCGGCGCGGCTGTTCTGGGTCAGGCTGTCATCGGCGTAATCGGGCTGGCGGGTCTTCTCGTCGAGGACGACGTTCTCCAGCACGGCGCCGAACTGGATGGCCTTCCAGATCACCGGCTCGTTCTTCTCGGACAGGTCGATGCACTTGGCGTAGCAGCCGCCCTCGACGTTGAAGACGGTTCCGACACCCCAGCCGTGCTCGTCGTCGCCGATCAGGTAGCGGCTCTCGTCGGCCGACAGGGTGGTCTTGCCGGTGCCGGACAGGCCGAAGAACAGGGTCACGTCGCCCTCTTCGCCCATGTTGGCGGCGCAGTGCATCGGCAGCACGTCCTCTTCCGGCAGCAGGAAGTTCTGCACGGAGAACATGGCCTTCTTCATCTCGCCGGCGTAGCGCATGCCGGCGATCAGCACCTTCTTGGCGGCGAAGTTGATGATCACGCAACCGTCGGAGTTGGTGCCGTCGCGCTCGGGCGAGCACTCGAACTGCGGCACGTTGAGCACCTGCCACTCTTCCTTGCCGCTCGGGTTGTATTGCTCCGGGTTGATGAACAGGCAGCGGCCGAACAGGTTGTGCCAGGCGGTGCCAGTGGTCATCTTGACCGGCAGGTAGTGGTCCGGATCGGCCCCTACGTGGACGTGCGAAACGAAGTGGTCATTGCCGGCGGCGAAGGTCGCCACACGGTCCCACAGGGCGTCGAACTTCTCGGCCGGGAACGGGCGGTTGATGGCGCCCCAGGCGATCTTCGCCTGCGTGCTCGGCTCTTCGACGATGAAGCGGTCGGCCGGCGAGCGGCCGGTGCGATGTCCGGTCTTCACCACAAGCGAGCCGTTGGCGGCCAGTTCGCCTTCACCGCGACGGAGAGCTTCTTCGATCAACTGGGCGGTGCTGATATCGGTATAAACGGCTTGAGTGGCTTGTGTCATGAGTGTCCCCGTCGGCCCGCGGCCGGATTCCTCCTGAAGGTGTAGCGGCCGTTGCAGCCGACTACATCGAAAAAAGTGCCGGCGATTATGACAGAAAACGTCAGCACGCTGGTAAGAGCGCACGCCCAGGCAAAGGTTCAGCGCCGCGCTGGCGCTTTGACAGCCTCAGTGCCGGGTGCTGGACGGCGCCTCGCTGCCGCCCCCGGCGAACAGCTGGGCGATGTCGGTGGCGTCGAACTCGTAGCGCTGGTTGCAGAACTGGCAATCGATGGTGACCTTCCCGCCCTGTTCCTGCAGCAGCAGCTCGGCATCCTCCCGGCCGAGGCTGGCCAGCGCGTTGGCCGAGCGCTCGCGCGAGCAGCTGCAGCGGAACTGCAGCGGCAGCCGGTCGAACAGCCGCACCTGCTCCTGGTGGTAGAGCCGGCGCAGCACGGTTTCCGGATCCAGGCTGAGCAGTTCCTCGGCGGTGAGGGTGTCGGCCAGGGTGGTCAGGTGCTGCCAGTCGGCCTCGCGCGCCTCCGGGTCCTTGACCCGATCGGCCGGCAGCTGCTGCAGCAGGACGCCGCAGGCGCGGCGGCTGTCGGCGCTGAGCCAGAAGCGCGTCGGCAACTGCTCGGAGGTGGCGAAGTAGCCGGACAGGCAGTCCGCCAGGGTCGCTCCTTCGAGCGCGACGATGCCCTGGTAGCGCTGGCCGCGGGTCGGATCGACGGTCATGGTCAGCACGCCCTCGGGCATCAGCTCGGCGAGCGTCGCGCCGGGCTGGACCTGCTCGGCGTGGTAGCGGGCGATGCCGCGCACCTCGCGTGCGCTGGAGCACTCGACCATCAGCAGCGGCACCGCGCCGGCGGAGCGCGCCTGCAGCACCAGCAGGCCGTCGAACTTCAGGGTGCCGACCAGCAGCGCCGCGGCGGCCAGCAGTTCGCCGAGCAGCGCGGCGACCGGTTCGGGATACGGATGCTTGGCCAGCACCTCGGCGTAGCTGCGCTCGAGCCCGGCCCACTCCCCCCGCACGTCGGTGTCGTCGAAAAGGAAGCGCTGGGTGAAATCGGATTCGAGCATGGGGCGACCGTCCGGATTGATGGAAGGGGGAGCTGCGAAAAGGGACCGCATTCTAGGAGCAAAGTGACGGGGCAGGAAGGCGCCGTCAGTCGTGTTCGAACCGGAAGCGGTGCAGATCGCGGCGCTGCTTCTTGCTCGGCCGGCCGTCGGTGGCCAGCCCCAAGGCACCGGCCTTGCGCTGCGCCGCGGCCTGCTCGCGGCGGGCGATGCTGTCGGCGGTCTCCTCGTACAGCGTCTGCGCCTCCGGTGCGCCGCGGCGCACGCCGGACAGCGCCCTGACCACCACCGTGCGCTCGTCGAAGCCGGTGCGGATGCTCAGCTCCTCGCCGAGTTTGGGCTCCTTGCCGGGCTTGCAGCGCTCGCCGCGACAGTGCACCTTGCCGCCTTCGATGGCCGCCTTGGCCAGCGCGCGCGTCTTGAAGAAGCGCGCGGCCCACAACCACTTGTCCAGGCGGACCTTGTCATCGTCTTTTTCGCTCATTGCCTCACTCTTCGAACGCGACCTGGCCGTAGCCTGCAGCAGATGGATGCAGATGTCACACGGCCCCGACTAGAATGCGCGCTATTCGTCCGGAACCCCCTATGACGCTCGAGACGCACACCCTCATCGGCCTGCGGGAATGGATCGCCCTCCCCGACCTCGGCGTGGTCGGCCTGCGCGCCAAGATCGACACCGGCGCCAGCACCTCGGCCCTGCACGCCACCGACATCGTGCCGTTCGAGCGCAACGGCAAGCCCTGGGTGCGCTTCAGCGCGCACCTGGGCACGCTGGTCCAGCGCCGCCACCGCTGCGAGGCGCCGCTGGTGGCCTGCAAGACCATCAAGAGCTCCAACGGCCAGGTGCAGACCCGCTACGTGATCCGCACCCTGCTCGCGCTCGGCAGCCGCGCCTGGCCGGTGGAGTTCACCCTGACCTGCCGCAAGACCATGCGCTACCGCGTGCTGCTCGGCTCCAAGGCGCTGGTCGACGGCAACTGGCTCATCGACCCCGCGCGCACCTACCTGCAAGACAAACCCCAGATCCTGACTCCCGGAGCCTCATGAAAATCGCCGTGCTGTCGCGCAATCCGCGCCTGTATTCAACACGACGGCTGGTCGAAGCCGGCCAGCAACGCGGCCACGAGATGGTGGTGATCGACACGCTGCGCGCCTACATGAACATCGCCAGCCACAAGCCGCAGATCCACTACCGGGGCAAGCCGCTGGAGGGCTTCGACGCGGTGATCCCGCGCATCGGCGCTTCGGTGACCTTCTACGGCTGCGCGGTGCTGCGCCAGTTCGAGATGCAGGGGGTGTTTCCGCTGAACGAGTCGGTCGCCATCAGCCGTTCGCGCGACAAGCTGCGCGCCCTGCAGCTGCTCTCGCGAAAGGGCATCGGCCTGCCGGTGACCGGCTTCGCGCACTCGCCGGATGATATTCCCGACCTGATCCAGATGGTCGGCGGCGCGCCGCTGGTGATCAAGGTGCTGGAAGGCACCCAGGGCATGGGCGTGGTGCTAGCCGAGACGCAGAAGGCGGCCGAATCGGTGATCGAGGCCTTTCTCGGCCTGAAGCAGGACATCATGGTGCAGGAATACATCAAGGAAGCGGGCGGCGCCGACATCCGCTGCTTCGTGGTCGGCGACAAGGTCATCGCGGCGATGAAGCGCCAGGCCAAGCCCGGCGAGTTCCGCTCCAACCTGCACCGCGGCGGCACCGCCAGCCTGATCAAGATCACCCCCGAGGAGCGCTCCACCGCCGTGCGCGCAGCCCGGGTGATGGGGCTGAACGTCGCCGGCGTCGACATCCTGCGCTCCAACCACGGCCCGCTGGTGATGGAAGTGAACTCCTCGCCCGGTCTGGAAGGCATCGAGACCACCACCGGCAAGGACGTTGCCGGGATGATCGTGCAGTACCTGGAAAAGAACGGCGGGCCGAACATGACCCGCACCCGCGGCAAGGGCTGAGTCCCTTTCAATCCTGCCTGAGGGCATCGCGCGGTAGCAGCAGCCCCAGTGGCAGACTCACTCGCGCCTCCAGGCCGCCGCCCTCGCGGTTGCGCAATTCGACTATGCCGCCATGCTGCGCGGTGATGCGTTTGACGATCGCCAGGCCGAGCCCCGCGCCCTTGCCGCCGCGCGCGCGATCACCGCGGATGAAGGGATTGAAGATGGCGTCCAGCTCTTCCGGCGCGATGCCGCTGCCGCGGTCGAGCACGCTGAGCACCACATAGGGCGCCTGCTGGTCGCCGGACAGGTAGGCGGCCACCTCCACCGACGAGCCGCCGTAGCGCAGCGCGTTCTCGATCAGGTTGACCAGCAGCCGCTTGATCGACACCCGGCGCAGGGCGAAGCGCGGCATCGGCTGCAGATGCAGCTGCACCTGCTCGCGATGCTGGTTGTAGGGCGCGACCACCTCACGGATCAGCTCGGCCAGATCTGTATCCTCCACTGGCTCGTCGCGACCGTCGCGGACGAAGGCGAGGAACTGATCGAGGATGGCGTCCATGTCCTCGACGTCGCGGATCATCTCCTCGGTCAGCTCGGCGTCGCTGTTCATCAGCTCCAGCGACAGGCGCAGCCGGGTCAGCGGCGTACGCAGGTCGTGCGAGACGCCGGCGAGCATCAGCTCGCGCTCGCGCCCGGCCTGCTCGACGTCCTCGGCCATCTGGTTGAACGCCCGGTACAGCTCGGTCATTTCGCTCGGCGTGTCGCTGACCGGTAGCCGCACGCTGCGCCCCTGGCCGATCTGCCGGGCGGCGTAGACCAGGCGCTTGAGCGGCAGGTTCAACTGGCTGACGAACACCCAGGCCGCCGCGGTCGACAGCAGGCCAATGCCGAGGAACCAGCCGAGCACGCTCCAGATCCTCTGGCCGCTCAGCGGATAGGGGTACAGCGGCACCTCGACCCAGTCCTCGCCAAGCCGCGGCGCCTTGACCCAGAGCGACGGGGTCGGCTGGATGCGCACCCGCACCTCGGTCTCGGGCCCCAGTTCCTGCTGCATCTGCCGCTCGAAGATTTCCGAATAGGGCCAGTGGTATTCGCCCGGCGGCACCTGGCTTTCCCCGACCTGGCGCAGTCCCGCGGCCTCGGCGATGCGCACGCGCGTCTCCGGGTCGGCGACCCAGTAGGCCTTCAGCGTCAGCGCCGCGCCGTGGCTGTACTGGCGGTCGACGAGCATGTCCTCGTTCATCATCAGGTAGCCGAGCATCAGCACCTTGGAGAACAGCACGACGATCAGCACCATCCACAGGGTGCGCGCGAAGAAGCTCTGCGGGAACCAGAGGGGGGTTTTCATAGGGTAAAGGCCGGACGAGAGCGCTGGAGGCTTGAAGGCTGGAGGAGCAAACGCAACGCCCCACCCCGCTCAGCCTCAAGCCTCAAGCGCTTCTGTCGGCTCCTATTTGTTGCCATCAGGCACGAACACGTAACCGACGCCCCAGACCGTCTGGATGTAGCGCGGCTTGGACGGATCGGGCTCGATCAGCCGGCGCAGGCGGGAGATCTGCACGTCGATGGAGCGCTCCAGGGCGTCCCATTCGCGGCCGCGGGCGAGGTTCATCAGCTTGTCGCGGGTGAGCGGCTCGCGCGCATGCTGCACCAGTGCCTTGAGCACGGCGAATTCGCCGGTGGTGAGCATGTGCACCTCGTCGCCGCGCTTGAGTTCGCGGGTGGCCAGCGACAGCGAGTAGCCGCCGAAGGTGACCACCTGGTCCTCGCTGGCCGGCGCGCCGGGCACCTGCGGCGCCTGGCGGCGCAGCACGGCCTTGATCCGCGCCAGCAGCTCGCGCGGGTTGAACGGCTTGGCCAGGTAGTCGTCGGCACCCAGCTCCAGACCCTGGATGCGGCTGGCCTCGTCACCCTTGGCGGTGAGCATGATGATCGGCACCTGGTTGCCACCCTCGCGCAGCCGCCTGCAGGCCGACAGGCCGTCCTCGCCCGGCATCATCAGGTCGAGCACCACCAGGTGGAACAGCTCGCGCGCCAGCAGGCGGTCCATCTGCTCGGTGTTCTCCGCGGTGCGCGCGCGGTAGCCCTGTTCTTCCAGGAAGCGTTCGAGAAGACGGCGCAGACGGGCGTCGTCGTCGACGACGAGGATCTTTTCGCCCTCAGGGGCGGCGGCGGTGCTGCTCATGGAAACTCCCGGGAACTGGTGCGCGGCATTATGGCGTGCCGCCGCGTCGGTCATTGCCGGCCATTGTTAGCAGATTTTTCGTTGGAAGGAGGCTGAAGGCTGAAGGCTGAAGGCTGAAGGCTGAAGGCTGAAGGCTGAAGGCTGAAGGCTGAAGGCTTCCAGTGTGCCAAGCTTCGCCAAAACGCTGTCAAGCGCTTTCCCGCGCTTTTCGCCTCCAGCCTCCAGCCGCTTCTAGCCTACCACCTGCAGCCTCCCTTCCACCTTCACGGTGGGCTGAAGCCCACCCCATGGCAAGCGCGGGCACCATCCACCGCCCGTGCAGCCGGCCGCCGCGCTTTCCCCTATAATCCCGCGCTTTCCGGCCGGCTGGCCGCAATTCAAGCCCGCAGCAGGACCTCCATGAACAGTATCAACTCCCGCATCGCCGAAGAACTGGGCGTGCGCCCGCAACAGGTGGCCGCCGCCGTGGCCTTGCTCGACGAGGGCTCGACCGTGCCCTTCATCGCCCGCTACCGCAAGGAGGTCACCGGCAGCCTCGATGACACCCAGCTCCGCCACCTGGAGGAGCGCCTGCGCTACCTGCGCGAACTGGACGAACGCCGCGTCTCGATCCTCGCCAGCATCGAGGAGCAGGGCAAGCTGACCCCCGAACTCAAGCGCGAGATCGACCTGGCCGACACCAAGACCCGCCTCGAAGACCTCTACCTGCCGTACAAGCAGAAGCGCCGGACCAAGGGCCAGATCGCCCTGGAAGCCGGGCTCGGCGAGTTGGCCGACGCGCTGTTCGGCAACCCCGGGCTGGACCCCGAGCAGGAAGCCGCGCGCTTCGTCGATGCCGAGAAGGGCTTCGCCGACGTCAAGGCCGTGCTCGAAGGCGCCAAGTACATCCTCATGGAGCGCTTCGCCGAGGATGCCGACCTGCTGGCCAGGCTGCGCGGCTTCCTCAAGGACAATGCCACCCTGGCCGCCCGTGTGGTGGCCGGCAAGGAAAACGAAGGCGCCAAGTTCAGCGACTACTTCGAGCACGACGAGGCGCTCAAGGGCGTGCCTTCGCACCGCGCGCTGGCGATCTTCCGCGGGCGCAACGAGGGCGTGCTGTCGATCGCCCTGAAGGTCGGCGACGAAACCCCCGGCACGCTGCATCCCTGCGAGGTGATGATCGGCGAGCGCTTCGGCATTTCCAGCCGCGGCCGGGCCGCCGACAAGTGGTTGGCCGAGGTGGTGCGCTGGACCTGGAAGGTCAAGCTCTACACCAGCCTGGAAACCGACCTGCTCGGCGAGCTGCGCGACAAGGCCGAGGACGAAGCCATCTCGGTGTTCGCCCGCAACCTGCACGACCTGCTGCTGGCCGCGCCGGCCGGCCCGCGCACGGTGCTGGCGCTTGACCCCGGTCTGCGCACCGGCTGCAAGGTGGCGGTGGTCGACGCCACCGGCAAGCTGCTGGATACCGCCACCGTCTACCCGCACGCGCCGCGCAACGACTGGGACGGCACCCTGGCGGTGCTGGCCAGGCTGTGCGCCAAGCACGCGGTGGACCTGATCGCCATCGGCAACGGCACCGCCAGCCGCGAGAGCGACAAGCTGGCCGGCGAGCTGATCAAGAAGGTGCCGGGGCTCAAGCTGACCAAGCTCATGGTCAGCGAGGCCGGCGCCTCGGTGTACTCGGCGTCGGAGCTGGCGGCGAAGGAATTCCCCGACCTGGACGTGTCGCTGCGCGGCGCGGTGTCCATCGCCCGCCGCCTGCAGGACCCGCTGGCCGAACTGGTGAAGATCGACCCGAAATCCATCGGCGTCGGCCAGTACCAGCACGACGTCTCCCAGCTCAAGCTGGCCCGTTCGCTGGACGCGGTGGTGGAGGACTGCGTGAACGCCGTCGGCGTCGACGTCAACACCGCCTCGGCGGCCCTGCTGGCGCGCATTTCCGGCCTGAACGCGACCCTGGCCGGCAACATCGTGCAGTTCCGCGACGCCAACGGCGCCTTCCGGAGCCGCAGCGACCTGAAGAAGGTGCCGCGCCTGGGCGACAAGACCTTCGAGCAGGCCGCCGGCTTCCTCCGCGTGATGAACGGCGACAACCCGCTGGACGCCTCCGCGGTGCACCCGGAGACCTACCCGCTGGTGCAGCGCATCGCCCAGGACACCGGCCGCGACATCCGCACGCTGATCGGCGACTCGGCCTTCCTCAAGCGCCTGGACCCGAAGAAGTTCACCGACGAGACCTTCGGCCTGCCGACCGTCACCGACATCCTCGGCGAACTGGACAAGCCCGGCCGCGACCCACGCCCGGAGTTCAAGACCGCCGAATTCCAGGAAGGCGTCGAGACCCTCAAGGACCTCAAGCCCGGCATGGTGCTCGAGGGCGTGGTGACCAACGTCACCAACTTCGGCGCCTTCGTCGACATCGGCGTGCACCAGGACGGCCTGGTGCACATCAGCGCGCTGTCGGAGAAGTTCGTCAAGGACCCCTACGAAGTGGTCAAAGCCGGTGACATCGTCCGCGTCAAGGTGATGGAAGTGGACATTCCGCGCGGCCGCGTCGGGCTGTCCATGCGCATGAGCGACACCCCCGGGGAGAAGGTCGAAGGCCCCCGTGGCGGCGGCAATCCGCGCAAGGGCAAGCCCGGCGACCGCGAACGCGGCGCCCCGCGCCAGGACAACAACAAGCAGACGACGAACCCGGCCATGGCGGCGCTGTTCGCCAACGCCAAGCAACTGAGGAAGTGAACCGTGACCGCACGTGTTGAAGCAGTGGGCACCAGCAGCGCCTTCGGGCGCCTACTGGGACTGGAGATTCTCGAAGCCGAAAACGGCCAGGCCGTGCTGCGCCTGCAGATGCACGACGGGCTGCGCAACGTGCGCGGCAAGCTGCACGGCGGCGCGCTGTTCTCGCTGATCGACACCGCCATGGGCCAGGCCAGTCACAGCCTCAACGGCGGCGAGGCCAAGGCGGTGACGCTCGAGTGCAAGGTCAATTACATCCGCGGCGTGGAAGAGGGCGAGCTGCGCTGCCGCGCCTGGGTGGTGCACGACGGCCGGCGCACGCAGGTCATCGAGGCCGAGGTACACCAGGAAGACAAGCTGGTCGCCAAGGCGCAGGCCACCTTCGCCGTGCTCTGAGGGCGAACCCTTTGCGCAACCGCCTTGCCTAACGGCAGGGCCCTTTTCCCGGCGCCGGCGGGCCAGCGTCCCGCTCCGAAATCCACTTGTAGGGCGCTCGCCGCATCCCCATATTGGGCCGACTGACGCGTGAAGGAATCCACCCATTGAGCGATCTTCTCTCCCAACGCCTGGCGCTGCTGGCCGAGCCCCCCCATGTTTCGCTGCTGAACCAGTGCCTGCACGGGATCGAACGTGAATGCCTGCGCGTGGACACCCAGGGCCAGCTGGCCCTGACCCCGCACCCCGCGGCGCTCGGTTCCACCCTCACGCACCCGAACATCACCACCGACTATTCCGAGGCGCTGCTGGAGTTCATCACCGGCACCGCCAGCGACCCGGCGCAGACGCTGCAGGAACTCGAGGCGATCCACCGCTTCACCTACGCCAAGCTCGCCGGCGAATACCTGTGGAGCCCGTCGATGCCCTGTCCGCTGCCGGACGAGGCGCAGATCCCCATCGCCGAGTACGGCAGCTCCAACATCGGCCGGCTCAAGCACGTCTACCGCCAGGGCCTGGCGGTGCGCTACGGTCGGGCCATGCAGTGCATCGCCGGCATCCATTACAACTTCTCGCTGCCCGAGGCGCTGTGGCCGGTGCTGCAGGCCGCCGACGGCGACGATCGCAGCCCGCAGGACTACCAGTCCGCCCAGTACCTCGCGTTGATCCGCAATTTCCGCCGCTACAGCTGGCTGCTGATGTACCTGTTCGGCGCCTCGCCGGCGCTGGATGCCGGCTTCCTGCGCGGCCGCCCGCACAGCCTCGAACAGCTCGACGCCGACACCCTCTACCTGCCCTGGGCCACCAGCCTGCGGATGAGCGACCTGGGCTACCAGAACAACGCCCAGGCGGGCCTGACGCCCTGCTACGACGAGTTGCGCAGCTACACCGAGAGCCTGCACCGCGCGGTGACCACGCCCTACCCACCCTACGAGACCATCGGCACCCAGCGCGACGGCCAGTGGATCCAGCTCAACACCAATGTGCTGCAGATCGAGAACGAGTACTACTCGAGCATCCGCCCCAAGCGCGTCACCCGCCCCGGCGAGCGCCCCATCCGCGCCCTGCAGGAGCGCGGTATCCAGTACGTCGAGGTGCGCTGCCTGGACATCAACCCCTTCCTGCCGCTGGGCATCGACCTCACCGAGTCGCTGTTCCTCGACGCCTTCCTGGTGTTCTGCACGCTGGCCGACAGCCCGCTGCTGACCGACGGCGAATGCGGGATGAGCACCGACAACTTCCTCACCGTGGTACGCGAGGGCCGGCGCCCGGGGCTGACCCTGCAGCGCCGCGGCGAGCCGGTGGAAATGAAGACCTGGGCCGAGGCGCTGCTCGGGCAGATCCAGCAGGTCGCCGAGCTGCTCGACCGCGCCGGCGGCGACGACCTGCACCGCCAGGCGGTGATCGTGCAGCAGGCCAAGGTCGCCGATCCGTCGCTGACGCCTTCGGCGCAGCTGCTCGAACAGTTGCTGGAAAACCGCGAGAGCTTCAGCCGGTTCGCCCTGCGACAGAGCCTGGGGCACGCCGAGCTGTTCCGCCGCAAGCCGGTGGTCGGCGACGAACTGGCGCACTTCGAAGCGCTGGCGCAGCGTTCGCTGCAGGCGCAGCGCGACCTGGAGCAGCAGGACAGCGTCGACTTCGACAGCTTCGTGCGCGCCTACCAGGACAGCCTGGCGACACCACCGAGCGTCTGACCGCTGCAGGACACCCACCCTGCAGCGCGGAAAGCCCGAAAGCTCGCCCCGAGGGCGGGCCTCCCACAAAAGCAGCGGTGC
>NZ_KE384424.1:0-34414 GCF_000425625.1 Stutzerimonas azotifigens DSM 17556 | reverse complement strand
GCCCGCGCGGCGATACGCCTGACCTGCAGGGCACCATCCCGCAGCGCGGAAAGCCCGAAAGCTCGCCCCGAGGGCGGGCCTCCCACAAAAGCAGCAGTGCAGGCCGCCCCCCCGCCTCTAGCCTCTAGCCTCTAGCCTGCAGCCCAACAGCATCGTCCCGGACAGGCTTACGACCCCACCTACAACCGCTTCTCGAATATCTTCGAATTGCGCTGGAAGTTGTACAGCGAGGCACGCGCGGTGGGCAGGCGCTCGACGCTGCTCGGCTCGAAGCCGCGTTCGCGGAACCAGTGGGCGGTGCGCGTGGTGAGCACGAACAGGGTCTTGAGCCCCATCTGCCGCGCGCGCGTCTCGATGTGCTCGAGCAGCTCGTCGCCGCGCCCGCCGTGCCGGTATTCCGGATTGACCGCCAGGCAGGCGAGCTCGCCGGCGTCGGAATCGGCGATCGGGTAGAGGGCGGCGCAGGCGATGATCAGGCCGTCGCGCTCGACGATGCTGAACTGCTCGATTTCGCGTTCGAGCACCTCGCGCGAGCGGCGCACGAGAATGCCCTGCTCCTCCAGCGGGGTGATCAGGTCGATCAGCCCACCGACGTCCTCGATGGTCGCCTGGCGCAACTGCTCGAACTGCTCCTGGGTCACCAGCATGCCGTTGCCGCCGTCGCGGGTGAACAGCTCGGTCAGCAGCGAGCCGTCGTCGGCGTAGCTGATCAGGTGGCTGCGGCGCACGCCGCCGCGGCAGGCCTGCGCCGCCGCGTCCAGCAGCTCGGCCTGGTAGCTGCCGCCGAGGCGCTCGACGTAGGCGGGAATCTGCTGCGGACGCAGCTCGCGCACCAGTTGCCCGTGCGCATCGAGCAGGCCGCGCTCGCCGCCGTAGAGCACCAGCTTGTCGGCGCCCAGGTCGATGGCGGCGCGGGTGGCGACGTCCTCGCAGGCGAGGTTGAAGATTTCCCCGGTGGGCGAATAGCCAAGCGGCGACAGCAACACGATGGTGCGCTCGTCGAGCAGCCGGCCGATGCCCTTGCGGTCGATGCGACGGACCTCGCCGGTGTGGTGGTAGTCGACGCCGTCGACCACGCCGATCGGCCGCGCGGTGACGAAGTTGCCGCTGGCCACCCGCAGCCGCGCGCCCTGCATCGGCGAGGCCGCCATGTCCATCGACAGGCGTGCCTCGAGGGCGATGCGCAGCTGCCCGACCGCGTCGATCACGCACTCCAGGGTCGGCGTGTCGGTGATCCGCAGGTCGCGGTGGACGCGCGGTGGCAGCCCGCGCGCGGCCAGGCGCGCCTCGATCTGCGGGCGCGAGCCGAACACCAGCACCAGGCGCACGCCGAGGCTGTGCAGCAGCACCAGGTCGTGGACGATGTTGGGGAAGTTCGGGTGCGCCAGCCCGTCGCCGGGCAGCATCACCACGAAGGTGCGGTCACGGTGCGAATTGATGTAGGGCGAGGAGTCGCGAAGCCAGTTGACGTAGTCGTGCATGCGTTGGCCTTGTGGCGGAACGGATCGCCGGCGGCAGGCGGCCGGCGCTTCAGGATTCGAGGGCGGAGTTCAGGCAATAGTGCCGGATCAGCTCGCGCAGCAGCCGCACGCTGGGCTCGATGCGCGCCAGGTCGAGGTATTCGTCCGGCTGGTGGGCGCAAGCGATGTCGCCCGGGCCGAGCACCAGGGCCTGGCAGCCGAGCTGCTGAAGATAAGCCGCTTCGGTGCCGAACGCCACCGCCTCGGCGTAATGCCCGGTCAGCCGTTCGGCCAGGTGCACCAGCTCGCTGCTCGCCGGCTCCTCGAAGGCCGGCGCGCTGGGGAACAGCGGCGCCAGGTCGATCTTCACCTCGTGCCGCTCGGCCAGCGGCCGCAGGCGCTGGCGGATCAGCGTGCGCAACTGGTCGGGGTCCATGCCCGGCAGCGGGCGCAGGTCGAACTCCAGCGCGCACTGGCCGCAGATGCGGTTGGGGTTGTCGCCGCCATGGATGCAGCCGAGGTTGAGGGTCGGCTGCGGCACGCTGAACATCGGGTTGCGGTACTGCCCCTGCCATTCGCGGCGCAGCGCGATCAGCTCGCCCATCACCGCCTGCATGGCGTCCAGCGCGCTGCGCCCGTAGGCCGGGTTGGAGGAATGCCCGCTCTGCCCGAGGATCTCGATGCGCTCCATCATCACGCCCTTGTGCAGGCGCACCGGCCGCAGCCCGGTGGGCTCGCCGATCACCGCGGCCCGCCCGAGCGGCCGCCCGGCCGCGGCCAGCGCGCGGGCGCCGGACATCGAGCTTTCCTCGTCGCAGGTGGCGAGGATCATCAGCGGCTGTCTGAACGGCTGCTCCAGCAGCGGCCGCACGGCTTCGATGATCAGCGGGAAGAAGCCCTTCATGTCGCAGCTGCCGAGGCCGTACCAGCGGTCGTCGGCCTCGCGCAGCTTCAGCGGATCGGAGCGCCAGAGCGCCTCGTCGTAGGGGACCGTGTCGCTATGCCCGGCCAGCACCAGCCCGCCGGGGCCGCCGCCGCGCGTGGCCAGCAGGTTGAACTTGCCGGGGGCGACCCGCTGCCGTTCGCAGTGAAAGCCGAGATCGCCCAGCCAGCCGGCCAGCAGTTCGATGACGGCCTCGTTGCTCTGGTCCAGACTCGGCTGGGTGCAACTGACCGAGGGCGTGGCCACGAGCGCGGCGAACTGTTCCTTGAGCGAGGGAAAGGGCACCGGCAGACCTCCTGGAAAGAATCGATCACCGGCTCAGTGAAGCATGATCTGCGCCACGCACGGGATGGTATTCGTCGACTCGGAGGCAATGAGACAGGCCTGCCGGCACACCGGCAGGCCGTCGGCAATCAGGTGAAGATCGCGCTGAGGAGGGTGAAGAACAGGATCGACAGGCCGGCGCCCACCGGCAGGGTGATCAGCCAGGACATGAAGATCTTGCCGATCACGCCCAGGTTCAGTGCACCGATGCCGCGCGCCAGGCCCACGCCGAGCACGGCGCCGACCAGCGTGTGGGTGGTCGACACCGGCAGGCCGATGGCCGAGGCGCCGACCACGGTGCTGGCAGTGGCCAGCTCGGCGGCGAAACCGCGGCTGGGGGTCAGCTCGGTGATTTCCTTGCCGATGGTAGCGATCACCTTGTAGCCGTAGGTGGCCAGGCCGACGACGATGCCGACGGCGCCCAGCAGCAGGACCCAGCCGGGCACCACCGACTTGATGGCAAGGTCCTGGCCGCTCGACTGGATCACTCCGACCACTGCGGCCAGCGGCCCGACCGCGTTGGCCACGTCGTTGGAACCGTGGGCGAAGGCCATGGAGCAGGCGGTGAAGATCATCAGCACGGCGAACACCTTCTCCACGCTGGAGAAGTGGAAGGCGCGATCGGCTTCCTCGTCGACCTGGATGCGCGTCAGCAGCGCGATGCCGAGCAGCATCACCAGCGCGCCGACGCCGATCGACAGCAACAGGCTCTGCCCGCCGCTGAGCTGCAGGCCGATGTGCTTGAGGCCCTTGGACAGCGTCATGATCGAAACCATGAAGCCGGTGAGGAACATGTACAGCGGGACGAAACGCTTGGCGCTCTTGAAGGGGTTGTCGGTATCGATGATGAGCTTCTGCACGCTCATGAAGATGAAGAAGGCGGCGAAGCCGGACAGCAGCGGCGAAACGATCCAGCTGGCGACGATCGGGCCGACCTTGCCCCAGTGCACGGCGTCCATCGAGATACCCACCGCGCCGAAGCCGATCACCGCGCCGACGATCGAGTGGGTGGTCGAGACCGGCCAGCCCTTGGTGGAGGCCACCAGCAGCCAGGTGCCGGCGGCCAGCAGCGCCGACATCATGCCCAGCACCATCAGGTCGGGGCTGATGACCTCGACGTCGACGATGCCGCTCTTGATGGTCTCGGTGACTTCGCCACCGGCCAGGTAGGCGCCGCAGAACTCGAAGACCATGGCGACGATGATCGCCTGCTTGATGGTCAGCGCACGCGAACCGACCGAGGTCCCCATGGCGTTGGCCACGTCGTTGGCGCCCACGCCCCAGGCCATGAAGAAGCCGAAGGCGCACGCCAACAGCAGGAGTACGAAGCCGTAATCCGCGATCAGAGACATAAAACGATCCCGTTGAAACTCAGTGGAGAAGAGGGGGCTGGCGCTAGCGCGCCAGCAGTTGTTCCAGACGATTGCCGACCCGCTCGGCACGGTCGGCGACGTCGCCGACCCATTCGATGACCTTGTAGAGGAACATCACGTCGACCGGCGGCAGTTCCTTCTCCAGCTTGTACAGCTCGCGGCGCACGGTGACCTGCATGCGGTCGGTGTCGCGCTCGATCTCGCCGATCTCCTCGACCATGCGCTCGACCAGCTCAGCCTCGCGGCCGCTGAAGCCGGTCTCGAGCAGCGAGTCGAGCTCGCACATCGCCCGGTTGGCCTGGGCGCTGGCCTCGACGCAGCGCTGCACGAAGGCCAGCATCTGCGGCTGCAATTGTTCCGGCACCGACATGCAGCGGCCGAGCATCAGCCCGGCGATGTCCTTGGCACGGTTGGCGATTTTGTCCTGTACACTCAGCAGGTCCAGCAGGTCGGAGCGCGGTACCGGCAGGAACAGGCTCATGGGCAGGTGCTGGCGGACGTTCTTCTTGATCTTGTCGGCCTCGTTTTCCAACCGGGCCATGTCCTGCTGAATCTGCTCGACCCGCTCCCAGTCCCGGGCCATCGCCGCCTGGAAGAATGGCACCAGTTGCGCCGCGCACTCGTGCGCCTTGGCCATGTGCTGCTGCATCGGCCCGATGGGCGAGCGCCCGAACAGGCTGACGAAAGGGTTCGTCGGCATAGGGATACCTCCCCGGAGTGGAAAAAGGCGGCAAGTATACGAGCGGCCACACACGCCCGCCACCGCGCGTTGGAACTGTCCAAACCCCGAAAAAACACAGGTTTGCCCGGTACATGCAGAAAGAAACCGAAATCAAGCTGCGCGCCAGTCACGAGACCCTCGCGGCGCTGCGCGACCATCCGCTGCTGAAGAAACGCAACAAGAGCGGCTGGCAGCGCCATCCACTGAGCAACCAGTACTACGACACCCCGGCGCGCGATCTGTCCCGCGCGAAGGTCGCCCTGCGCCTGCGGCGCGACGGCGAGACCGTCATCCAGACGCTCAAGAGCCGCGGCCGGAGCGTCGCCGGCCTGTCCGAGCGCAACGAGTGGGACTGGTACCTCGACGCCCCGGCGCTGGACCTGTCGCGGCTGGGCGACGACTGCTGGCCGGCGAGCCTGGCGACGCTGGACAAGGGCCTGCTCGGGCCGATCTTCACCACCGATTTCGTTCGCGAGAAGGCCGAGATCGCCTGGGGCCGCGGCAAGGCGCGGGTGGCGATCGAGGCCGCCCTGGACCTCGGCGAGGTGACCGCCGGGCAGGCGCAGGAGGAAATCTGCGAGCTGGAGCTGGAACTGCGCCAGGGCCCGCCCGAGGCGCTGCTGGAGCTGGCGGTCGAGCTGGCCGCGGACCTGCCGCTGATGCCCTGCGACATCAGCAAGGCCGAGCGTGGCTACCGCCTGCACGACCCGGCGAGCTACGCCCTGGGCCTGCCGCTGCCGCCCCTGGGCGCGTCCACCTCGCTGGACGACGCCTTCGCCGCGCTCGCCTGGCACCTGCTCGGCAGCAGCCAGCGGCTGGCCGAGCAGTACCGCTTCAACGGCCACTGGTCGCTGCTGGCCGACTGGCTGCAGCAGCTGGTCGACCTGCGCGCCCTGCTCGGCAGCCTCGGCCAGGCCGCGCCACGCGCCAGCAGCCGCGAGCTGCGCGCCGCGCTCGATGCGCTGCTGGCCGACTGGCGGCCCCTGGTACAGGCCGGACAGGAAGACGCGGAGATGCGTCACCAGGCCCCGCAGCGCTTCGCCGAAGAACTGGGGCGCACGCGCTGGGGCCTGTTCTCGCTGAAAGCCTCGCACTGGCTGCTGACCCAGAGCTGGCGCCGCGAACGCAACGAACGCGGCAATCGCCAGGGCGCGGCCGAACTCGGCAATTGGCTGACCCGCACACTCGCCGAGGAGGCCGCTGCGCTGCAGCTGACGAACTACGAGCAACGCCCCGAAGGCCTTGCCGAACAGCTACCGCGCATGGAGCGCATGCTGGTCTGGCTGCGCCTGGCCCGCGGCGCGCTGGAGCTGCCGGAAATCGACCGCCTCTACGGCGAGCTGGCCAAGCTGCACGCGATAAGCCAGCAACCGTCCGACAGCGAGGAGCGTGCGGCCCAGGCGCATACTGTGTGGACGCTCAAGGCGTTCAAGGCGCTCGTGAAGTAAGCTGCGCCCGTCGCGGGTCCGTCCCCTCCGGCGTTCCCGCGGCTTCAGGCTTCAGGCTTCAGGCTTCAGGTTCGGACCGCAGGGAGTCCCCATGTCCAGCTTTCCCACTTCCACGGCCGACCGCTGGCTCGACCTCAACGATCTGCTCCGCGACCTGGTCGTCGAAGGCCGGCTGGCGCAGGACACCGCCGAGCAGTGCCTGGCGATCCGCCGCAGCGTCACCGGCAACCAGTTGCATCCGCTGGAATTCCTCGCTGCCCAGCAGGTCGAGGACCTGCGGCGGCCGGGGCGTACCCTGGACCTGGAAACCCTGACCCAGTGGCTGGCCGAACGCGCCGGCCAGCCCTACCTGCGCATCGACCCGCTGAAGATCGACGTGGCCGCGGTGACCCCGCTGATGTCCCACGCCTTCGCCAAGCGCCACGGCATTCTCGCGGTGGCGGTCGGCCCGGACGCGGTCACCATCGCCAGCGCCCAGCCGTTCGTGCAGGCCTGGGAATCGAACCTGACCCACGTGCTCAAGCGGCCGATCAGGCGGGTCGTGGCCAACCCCGCGGACATCCAGCGCTTCACCAACGAGTTCTACCGGCTGGCGCACTCGGTGACCGGCGCCACCGCGGTCGAGCAGAAGATCAGCGGCGTCGGCAACTTCGAGCAGCTGCTCAACCTCGGCGCCAGCGACCAGGAGCCCGACGCCAACGACGCGCACATCGTCAATATCGTCGACTGGCTGTTCCAGTACGCCTTCCAGCAGCGCGCCAGCGACATCCACGTCGAACCGCGGCGCGAGCAGGGCACGGTGCGTTTTCGCATCGACGGCGTGCTGCACAACGTCTACCAGTTCCCGCCGCAGGTGACCATGGCGGTGGTCAGCCGGCTGAAGACGCTCGGCCGGATGAACGTCGCCGAGAAGCGCAAGCCGCAGGACGGCCGGGTCAAGACCAAGACGCCGGACGGCGGCGAGGTCGAGCTGCGGCTGTCGACCCTGCCGACCGCCTTCGGCGAGAAAATGGTGATGCGCATCTTCGACCCCGAGGTGCTGCTCAAGAGCTTCGACCAGCTGGGCTTCTCGCCGGACGACCTGCGCCGCTGGCTGAGCATGACCCGCCAGCCCAACGGCATCATTCTGGTCACCGGCCCCACCGGCTCGGGCAAGACCACCACGCTCTACACGACGCTCAAGCAGCTGGCCACGCCGGAAGTGAATGTCTGCACCATCGAGGACCCGATCGAGATGATCGAGGGGGCCTTCAACCAGATGCAGGTGCAGCACAACATCGACCTGACCTTCGCCAGCGGCGTGCGCGCGCTGATGCGGCAGGACCCGGACATCATCATGATCGGCGAGATCCGCGACCTGGAAACCGCCGAGATGGCGATCCAGGCGGCGCTGACCGGGCACCTGGTGCTGTCCACCCTGCACACCAACGACGCGCCCAGCGCCATCACCCGCCTGCTCGAGCTCGGCGTGCCCTACTACCTGCTCAAGGCGACCCTGCTGGGTGTCATGGCGCAGCGCCTGGTGCGCACCCTGTGCCCGCACTGCAAGGCGCCGACGACGCTCGACGAGCAGGACTGGCAGACCCTCACCCGCCCCTGGAGCGCGCCCCTGCCGAGCGGCGCGATGCGCGCGGTGGGCTGCCTGGAATGCCGCGAGACCGGCTACCGCGGACGAGCCGGCGTGTACGAGATCATGCTGCTGAACGACGGCCTCAAGGGCCTGATCGACGCCGACACCGAGCTCACCGCCTTGCGCCGGGCGGCCTTCAAGGAAGGCATGCGCAGCCTGCGCCTGTCCGGCGCGCAGAAGGTCGCCGCCGGGCTCACCACCATCGAGGAAGTGTTGCGCGTCACGCCGCAGAGCGAGCAGCGCTGAGCGAGCGTATTGGCCCGGACGGCGCCGCTCCGCCACCTCCTGGCCACTCGCCATGAACCGACGCCCGACCGTGGAACCAATCGTCCGGGGCGCGGTCTGCTTCCAGTTCAACCCAACGGCGAGCCCCCGGAAAATCGGGGTCCCGAGCGCCGATCGAAGGCAGTGGCGGGGCCCCGCGCGCGGGTGCACACTGCCCACATTGTTCCGCTCGGCCACGGCAGATGCCGAGCGTTGGTGAGCCATGGATAGCCCCGAGCGATAACCTTGAATTTCAATAGCGACCTATCCCAGGGAAGTTGGACCGAGATCGAGCGCCACACCGCGCATGACCGATATCGCCTTCTGAGCAACGAGGGCGAGCGACTCCGACCGCTCGCCGCGCTGGCGGCCGCCAGCTGCGGGCTGGAGCAGGCGGCGATCCTCCTCTTCGACGGCGACGCGCTCTGCTGCCTGTGCCGGGTGGGCATGGACGAGCAGGCCGCCGCTCTCGCCGCAGATCGGCTGCAGGCCATGTTCGAGGCCGAGCAGCCGACCGCCGACCTCGACCAGCGTCTGCACGCGCGGCTGCTGCACCCCGCCGAACGGCCGCCGCTCGGCGTGCTCTGCGTGCAGACACCCGCCCCCCGCCCGTTGAGCGCCGCCGAGCAAGAGCACCTGCAGGTGGTCGCCGAGCAGTTGCTGCAGCGCCTCGAACTGCAACTGGCGAGCGAAAGCGAACGGAGCAACCGCTGGCTGCTGGAAAGCGCGGTGGACTACGCCATCCTCGCCACCGACCTCGACGGCCGGGTGACCCGCTGGACCAGCGGCGCCGAGCGGCTGCTCGGCTGGCGCCGGGACGAGATGCGCGACCGCCCGGCCGACTGCATCTTCACCGAGGAGGACCGCCGCGCCGGCGTCCCGCAGCGGGAGATGCGCCAGGCCCGCGAACAGGGCGCCAGCCAGGACGAACGCTGGCACCGGCGCAAGGATGGCAGCCGCTTCTGGGCCAACGGCGAGCTGATGCTGGTACGCGACGACCAGGGCCGGGCCCAGGGCTTCGTGAAGATCCTGCGCGACCGCACCGACATCCACCGCGAGCAGCAGGCCGCGCGCGAGGCCGAGGAACGCTACCGCGCCCTGGTCGACCTGAGCCCGCAGGTGGTCTCGATGTTCGACGGCGACGGCCGGGTCACCTACATGAACGCCTACTGGTGCGAATACACCGGGCTGGATCTCGAGCACAGCCTCGGCGACGGCTGGCTGCAGGCGGTCGCCGGGCCCGAGCGCGAACGGGTGGTGCGGTCGCTGCGCGACGCGCTGCGGACCAAGGTGCCCTACAGCCTGGAGGTGCCGCTGGTGGGCTCGGACGGCATCACGCGCTGGTTCCAGGAGCGCGGCGTGCCGCTGTTCGACGCCGCCGGCGAGGTGGTGCAGTGGATCTCCGTGGCCCTGGACATCGACGCACGCCGCCGCGCCGACATCGAACGGGTGGAGAGCGAGGCCTTCACCCGTCTGCTGGTGGATTCGGCCACCGAAGGCTTCTATTCGATCGACACCGAAGGATCGGTGACGCTGTGCAACGAGGCCTTCGTGCGGCTGCTCGGCCTCGACGGCAAGGACGCGGTGCTCGGCCGGCCGGTGAGCGAACTGGTCCGGCACAGTCGCCCGGACGGTACGCGCTACGCCGAGGGCGACTGCCCCATCAAGCGCGCGGCGCGCACCGGAGAGGCGGCGCACGTCGAGCACGAGCTGTTCCTGCGCCAGGACGGCAGCAGCGTGCCGGTGGAGTACCGGGTCGGCCCGATCTACCGCGAAGGCGTACTGCAGGGCGCCATCTGCACGGTTACCGACATCAGCGAGAGGGTCCGCGGCGAGGCCGTGCAGGCGTTCCTGCTGGAACTCAGCGACTGCCTGCAGGAAAACCACGACCTCGGCGCGGTCGGCCAGCTGCTGTGCGACCGGCTCGGCATCCTGCTCGGCAGCGACCGCGTCGGGCTGGCCAGGCTCGACGGCGACGGCGTGCTGCAGGTGAACCGCGAATGGTGCCGCAAGGACCGCACCGGCTTTCTCGGCGCGCGCTGCCCGCTGCCCGCGGCGCTGCGCCGCCGGCTCGACGAGGGTCCGCTGGCGTTCGCCGACCTGCAGACCGCCGGCGACGACGAGGCGCAACCGCTGCAGGCCGCCCTGGACAGCCAGGCCCTGCTGCTCGCCGCCCTGCCGCAAGCCGGCAGGCTGCTGGTGCTCAGCTGCATCGGCGCGCACCGCTGGCGGTCCGCCGACCTCGGCCTGGTGCGCGAGGTCGTCGAGCGGCTGCGCATCGCCAACGAACGCGCCACGGCGACCAAAGCCCTGCGCGAAGCCGAGCAGCGTGTGATCCTCGCCAACGAGATCGCCTCGATCGGCGTCTGGGAATACAACGCGACCCATCGCACCCTGCACTGGGACACCCAGCTGAAAAGCATGTCGGGCCTACGCGCCGACCAGCAGGAACTGAGCGTCGACCAGTTCCTCGAACGCATCCACCCGGACGACCGCGAGCGGGTGATACACAGCATGCGCGCCGTCTTCGCCGAGGATTCCGACGGCGAGCTCAACCTCGAATACCGCGTCTACGATTTCGCCACCGGCGGCTACTACTGGCTGGCCAACCGCGGCCGCCGGTTGACCGATCCCAGCGGCGAGATGCGCATCCTCGGCACCGCGCGGGTGATCACCGCCGAGCGCAACTTCGCCGAACGCCTGCTGCGCATGAACGCCCTGCTCGAAGAGCAGATCGAGGAGCGGCGCCTGGCCGAGCAGCGCCAGGCGGCCTTCATCGAGCTCGGCGACCTGCTTCGCGGCCAGCCGGACAGCGGCATCATCGCCTGCGCGGCGGTGCGCGTGCTGGGCAACGCCCTGGCGGTCAACCAGGCGGTGTTCCTCAGCGTCGACCCCACCGGCGAACACGCCTCGCTGCTGGCCAACTGGACCAACGGCTCACGCTCCACGGTCAAGGAACTGTTCCGCCTGAACGACTTCGGCGACCTCGCCTACGACCTGCAGCGCGGCGAGATCGTGGTGGTCCACGACATCGAGCACGATCCGCGCACCGCCCCGCTGGCCGGCACGCTGACCAGGGCCGAGGTGCAGAGCCTGGTGTGCATGCCCCTGCTCGAGCAGGGCCGCCTGCGCGCCGCGCTGCTGCTGCTCAGCGCCGTGCCGCGGGTCTGGCCCGACGAGGACGTCTCCTTCATCCGCGAAGTGGCCGACCGGGCCTGGACCGCGGACGAGCGCATGCGCGCCGAGCGTGCGCTGCGCGACAGCGAGGAGCAGTTCCGCACGCTGGCCGACAACATGAGCCAGTTCGCCTGGATGGCCGACCCCAACGGGCGCATCTACTGGTACAACAAGCGCTGGTACGACTACACCGGCACCACACTGGAGGCCATGCGCGCGCTGGGCTGGCGCTCGGTGCTGCACCCCGACCACGTCGAGCGCGTGCTGGCCTCGATGCGCCGCGCCTTCGCCATCGGCTCGATCTGGGAGGAGACCTTTCCGCTGCGCGGAAAGGATGGCAAGTACCGCTGGTTCCTCTCCCGCGCCCTGCCGATCCGCGAAGAACTCGGGCAGGTCACCCACTGGTTCGGCACCAACACCGACATCACCGCCCAGGTCGCCGCCGAAGAGGCGCTGCGCGAACTCAACGACAGCCTGGAACGGCGGGTCGCCGAGCGCACCGGCGAGCTGGCCGAGATCAACCGCCGCCTGCACGTGGAAATGGCCGAACGCGCGCGCGCCGAGGAGGCCCTGCGGCATGCCCAGAAGATGGAAGCCATCGGCCAGCTGACCGGCGGCCTGGCGCACGACTTCAACAACATGCTGACCGGCGTGCTCGGCGCCCTCGACCTGATCCAGCGGCGCGCCGCGGCGGGCCGGATCGGCGAACTGGACCGCTACATCGACGCCGCCATGACCTCGGCCAACCGCGCCGCGGCGTTGACCCACCGGCTGCTGGCCTTCGCCCGCCGGCAGTCGCTGGACCCGCGCCCGGTGGACGTCAACCTGCTGGTGGTGTCGATGGAGGACATGCTCCGGCGCACCATCGGCGAGCACATCAGCTTCAGCACGCGGCTCGACCCGGACCTCTGGCTGGCCTATTCCGACGCCCACCAGTTGGAGAACGCGCTGCTCAACCTGGTGATCAACGCGCGCGACGCCATGTCCGCCGGCGGCCAGCTGGCCATCGAGACGCACCGGCTCACGGTCGACGAGCAGGCGCCCGACGCCCCGGAGCCGGGCGACTACGTGGCGCTGTGCGTCTCCGACACCGGCTCCGGCATGCCCGAGGAGATCATCGCCAAGGCCTTCGACCCCTTCTTCACCACCAAGCCGATCGGCCAGGGCACCGGCCTCGGCCTGTCGATGGTCTACGGCTTCGTCAAGCAGACCGGCGGGCACGTGAGCATCGACAGCCAGGTTGGCGAAGGCACGCGCATCACCCTGTACCTGCCGCGCCACCACGAGACGCCCGCCGAGGACGACGCCCAGGACCCGGTGGCCGAGGTGCCGCGCGCGCAGGTCGGCGAGACCGTGCTGGTGGTCGAGGACGAGGCAGCGGTGCGCATGCTGGTGGTGGAGGTCCTCAAGGAACTGGGCTACGGCGCGCTGGAAGCCTTCGACGGCCCCACCGCCCTGCCCTACCTGCAGGGCGACCGGCGCATCGACCTGCTGGTGACCGACGTCGGCCTGCCCGGCATGAACGGCCGCCAGCTGGCGGAGATCGCGCGCCAGCACCGGCCCGGGCTGAAGGTGCTGTTCATCACCGGCTATGCGGCCAACGCGCAGGTGCGCGGTGATTTTCTCGAGGAAGGGATGGAGATGCTCGCCAAGCCGTTCAACATCGATGCCCTGGGCGTGCTCATCCGGCAGATGATCGAAAGCGGCGGTTGAGCCTGCCGCGGCGCGGTCACCACGGCAGGTCCGGCCTCATTGCTCGGCGAGGATGGCGCGGGCTAGCTCCAGGTCGCTGGCCTGCAGGTCGGGGCGTTCGCTGCGCAGGCGCTGCAGCGCCGCCTCGAGGTAGGGGCCGCGGATCTGCCCGTCGCTGGCGACGAAGCTGACGGCATCTTCCTGGGCACCGCGCACAAGCTTGTCGTCGCGGCTGGTCATGTAGGTCGAGGCGGTGGTCGCCCCCGACGAAAGAATCTCACGCACCCAGTCGGCCATCGCGGCCCCCACCGGCAGCGAGCACAGGATCAGAATTGCCAGGACTTTTCGATACATGGTCTATGCCTCCAGAGGTTCCCAGAAGATAGAGCCCGTGGCCTCCGGCGGAGTTCCGGCGGCCTGCCTGGCGCGAGCCCGGGCGCGCCCCGGGCCCGCGCTCGCTCAGCTGCGGTAGGCGTCGACCGGCACGCAGGCGCAGAACAGGTTGCGGTCGCCGTGCACGTTGTCCACCCGGTTCACCGCCGGCCAGTACTTGTGGGCGCGGGTGTGCGCGGTCGGGGTCACCGCCTCGGCGATGCCGTAGGGCCGCGTCCACTCGCCGACGACGTCGGCCAGGGTGTGGGGCGCGCGCACCAGCGGGTTGTCGTCGGCCGGCCAGGTGCCGTCCTGTACCTTGGCGATCTCCGCGCGGATGCTCAGCATCGCCTCGACGAAACGGTCCAGCTCGGCCTTCGATTCGCTTTCGGTGGGCTCGATCATCAGCGTGCCGGGCACCGGGAAGGACATGGTCGGCGCGTGGAAGCCGTAGTCCATCAGGCGCTTGGCGACGTCCTCCTCGCTGATCCCGGTCTCGGCCTTGAGCGGCCGCAGGTCGAGGATGCACTCGTGGGCGACGCGCCCGTTGCGCCCGCTGTAGAGCACCGGGAAGGCGCTGCCCAGGCGCTGGGCCAGGTAGTTGGCGTTGAGGATGGCGACCTCGGTGGCGTCCTGCAGCCGCGGGCCCATCATGGCGACGTACATCCAACTGATCGGCAGGATGCTGGCGCTGCCCCAGGGCGCGGCGCTGACCGCGCCGTTGCCGGGGTTCGGCCCCTGCAGCTCGACCACCGGGTGGTTGGCGACGAAGGGCGCCAGGTGCGCCTTGACGCCGATCGGCCCCATGCCCGGGCCACCGCCGCCGTGCGGGATGCAGAAGGTCTTGTGCAGGTTCATGTGCGAGACGTCGGCGCCCATGTCGGCCGGCCGCGCCAGGCCCACCTGGGCGTTGAGGTTGGCGCCGTCCATGTAGACCTGCCCGCCCTGGGCATGCACCGCCTCGCAGATCTCCCGCACGCTTTCCTCGTACACGCCGTGGGTCGAGGGGTAGGTGATCATCAGGCAGGACAGCCGGTCGCCGGCCTCGGCCGCATGCCGCTTGAGGTCCTCGAGGTCGACGTTGCCCTCGCGGTCGCACTCGACGATCACCACCTTCATGCTCGCCATCTGCGCCGAGGCCGGGTTGGTGCCGTGCGCCGAGGACGGGATCAGGCAGATGTCGCGCTGCCCCTCGCCGCGGCTCTGGTGGTACTTGCGGATGGCCAGCAACCCGGCGTACTCGCCCTGGGCGCCGGAGTTCGGCTGCATGGAGATGGCGTCGAAACCGGTGATCGCGCACAGCCACCGCTCCAGTTCGCCGATCATCGCCGCGTAGCCCTGAGCCTGTTCGCGCGGAGCGAAGGGGTGCAGGTTGGCGAATTCCGGCCAGGTGATCGGGATCATCTCGCTGGTGGCGTTGAGCTTCATGGTGCAGGAGCCGAGCGGAATCATCGCCTGGTTGAGCGCCAGGTCCTTGTTCTCCAGCTGCTTGAGGTAGCGCAGCATCTCGGTTTCGCTGTGGTGGGCGTTGAACACCGGGTGGGTGAGGAAGGCGCTGCGGCGCTCGAGTTCGGCGGGAATGCCCGCCTCCGGCTCGCCGGCGTCCAGCTCGGCCGCCGACAACCCGTGGTCGGCGCCGAGGAAGACGGCCAGCAGCCGCTCGACCGTGGCCTCGCTGCAGGTCTCGTCGAGGCTCACGCCGAGCTTGCCGCGGCCGAGGATGCGCAGGTTGATGCGCGCCTCCCGCGCCGATTCGATGATCGCCGTCTGGCTGCCGCCGACCTCCAGCGTCAGGGTGTCGAAGAAATGCCGGTTGGCGCGCCTGATGCCGTGCCGCTCGAGGCCGGCGGCAAGGATCGCGGTGAGCCGGTGCACCCGCCGGGCGATGCGCTCCAGCCCGCGCGGGCCATGGTAGACGGCATAGAAGGCGGCGATGTTGGCCAGCAGCACCTGCGCGGTGCAGATGTTGGAGTTGGCCTTCTCGCGGCGGATGTGCTGTTCGCGGGTCTGCAGCGCCATGCGCAGCGCAATCTCGCCGCGGGCATCCTTCGACACGCCGATGATGCGCCCGGGCATGGCGCGCTTGTAGGCGTCGCGGGTGGCGAAGTAGGCGGCGTGCGGGCCGCCGTAGCCCATCGGCACGCCGAAGCGCTGCGAGCTGCCGAGCACCACGTCGGCGCCGAGCTCGCCGGGCGGCGTGAGCAGCACCAGGCTGAGCAGGTCGGCGGCCACGCAGGCGATCGCCTGGCGCGCGTGCAGGTCGTCGATCGACGGCTTGAGGTCGCGGATCTCGCCGTGGGTGTCGGGATACTGCAGCAGCGCGCCGAACACCTCTTCGCCGGCGAGCGCCTCGACCGTGCCGACCACCAGTTCGAAGCCGAACGCCTCGGCGCGGGTCTGCAGCACCGAGAGCGTCTGCGGGTGGCAGTTCTCGTCGGCGAAGAAGCGGTTGCTGCGGCTCTTGGCCACGCGCCTGGCCAGGGTCATGGCCTCGGCGGCGGCGGTCGCCTCGTCGAGCAGCGAGGCGTTGGCCAGGTCCAGGCCGGTGAGGTCGATGGTCAGTTGCTGGAAGTTCAGCAGCGCTTCCAGGCGCCCCTGGGCGATTTCCGGCTGGTAGGGCGTGTAGGCGGTGTACCAGCCCGGGTTCTCCAGCACGTTGCGCAGGATCACCGTCGGTGTGACGGTGCCGTGGTAGCCCATGCCGATCAGGCTGGTCCACAGCTCGTTGCGTTCGGCGTGGGCGCGCAGCCGGGCCAGCGCCGCCTGCTCGTCGAGCGCCGCCGGCAGGCCCAGCGCCTGCCGCAGGCGGATCGCCGGCGGCACCGTCTGGTCGATCAGCGCCTCGCGGCTGGGCAGGCCGAGGACCTCGAGCATGGCCTGCTGCTCGCCCTCGTCCGGCCCGAGGTGGCGCTGCAGGAAGGCATCGGCTTGCTGGAGCTGGGAGAGGGGCTGCTGGAAGGGCATCGGAGGGCTCTCGCAAGAGGCCGCGCTCCGGCGAGACGCGGCCGGGTGGCAGGAATCAGGCGTCTTTGCCGAGGCTGGCCGCGTAGCCGTCGGAGTCGAGCAGCGCGTCCAGCTCGTTCTCGTCGCTCGGCATCAGCTTGAAGAACCAGGCTTCGTACGGATGCTTGTTGATGTCTTCGGGGGTGTCGGTCAGGGCCGCGTTGACCGCAATGACCTCGCCGCTGACCGGCGCGTAGATGTCGGACGCCGCCTTCACCGATTCCACCACCCCGGCGGCCTGGCCGCCGGCGAGCTGCTGGCCGATCTCCGGAAGCTCGACGTAGACCACGTCGCCCAGCGCTTCCTGGGCATGGTCGCTGATGCCGACGGTCACGGAACCGTCCATTTCCAGACGGGCCCATTCGTGGCTGGGGGCGTAACGCAAATCGGCGCGGATGTCGCTCATCTCTTCGGTTCCTCGGTCAGACGCAGGGAGCTGCAGGGTTTGTTGGGTCGGGTTTGGCAGGCGCCGGTCAGATCAGCGGCTTGCCGTGCCGGACGAAGCTGGGTTGCACGACGCGTACCGGATACCACCTGCCCCTGATCTCCACCTCGGCGCGCTCGCCGGTGGCGGCCGGCACCCGGGCCAGCGCGATCGATTTACCAAGGGTAGGCGAAAAGCTGCCGCTGGTGATCTCGCCTTCACCCAGGCCGCCGACCCGCACCACCTGATGGGCGCGCAGCACGCCGCGCTCCTCCATCACCAGGCCGACCAGCCGCGGCTGGCTCGGATCGTCGCGCAGCCGCTCGAGCGCGTCGCGCCCGATGAAGTTGCGCTCGGCCGGTTCCCAGGCGACGGTCCAGCCCATGTTCGCGGCCAGCGGCGACACCTGTTCTGTCATGTCCTGCCCGTAAAGGTTCAGCCCGGCCTCCAGGCGCAGGGTGTCGCGGGCGCCGAGCCCGATGGGCGGGATGCCGACGCCGACCAGCTCGCTGAAGAAGCCCGGCGCCTGGCTGGCCGGGAGCATGATTTCCAGCCCGTCCTCGCCGGTGTAGCCGGTGCGGGCGATGAACCAGTCGCCGTGCGGCAGGCCCTGGAACGGCCTGAGCGCCTGGATCAGCTCGGCGCCGGCCTGGTCGACCAGCTCGGCGATGCGCGCGCGGGCCTTCGGCCCCTGGATGGCGAGCATGGCCAGGTCGGTGCGCTCGCGCAGTTCGACCGAGAAGCCGACCGCCTGCTGGCGCATCCAGGCCAGGTCCTTGTCGCGGGTGGCGGCGTTGACCACCAGGCGGTAGCCCCACTCGGCGAGGTAGACGATGAGATCGTCGATCACCCCGCCGTCACGGTTGAGCATGGCGCTGTACAGGGCCTTGCCGGGGCTGGTCAGGCGTGCGACGTCGTTGGCCAACAGCCGGCGCAGGTAGGCCTGCGCCTGTTCGCCGGACAGGTCGATGACGGCCATGTGCGAGACGTCGAACGCCCCGCAGTCCTGCCGTACCTGGTGGTGCTCCTCGACCTGGGAGCCATAGTGCAGCGGCATGTCCCAGCCGCCGAAGTCGACCATCTTGGCGCCGAGGGCCAGGTGCTGGTCGTAGAGGGGAGTACGCTGACCCATGGGATCTCCTTCCGGGCAGACGCCGAAGCGACAGCTGAGGCGGCCGGCACCCGTGCCGGCCCCCGTCGAATGGCGCGCATTGTAGCGGCGCGCCCGGATAAGGTCACGGCGCGAACGGCGCTCAGCCGCGGGCGGAACGGCGGATCAGCAGGATCACCGGCAGCAGCCCGACCAGCACCAGCGTCAGCGCCGGCAGCGCCGCGCGCGCCCATTCGCCCTCGCTGGTCATCTCGAACACGCGCACCGCCAGGGTGTCCCAGCCGAACGGGCGCATCAGCAACGTCGCCGGCATCTCCTTGAGCACGTCGACGAACACCAGCAGCACGGCGCTGAGGGTGCCCGGCAGCAGCAGCGGCAGGTACACGCGCAGAAACAATTGAGGCCCGCCGACCCCGAGGCTGCGCGAGGCCTCCGGCAGCGACGGGCGGATGCGTGCCAGGCTGCTCTCCAGCGGCCCGTAGGCAACCGCCAGGAAGCGGACCAGGTAGGCCAGCAGCAGGGCGCCGAGGCTGCCGAGCAGCAGCGGCTTGCCGCCCATGCCCAGCCAACCCGACAGCGGGATCACCAGGTGCCGGTCGAGGTAGCTGAAGGCGAGCATGATCGACACCGCCAGCACCGACCCGGGCAGGGCGTAGCCGAGGTTGGCCAGCCCGACCGCCGCGCGCACCGGGCGCACCGGCGCCTGGCGGCGGGCGAAGGCCAGCGTCAGCGCCACCGCCACGGCGGCCAGGGCGGCGAGCCCACCGAGCGTCAGGCTGTGCAGGATCAGGCCGAGGTAGCGCTCGTCGAAGTCGAAGCGTCCGCGCTGCCAGAGCCAGACGAGCAGTTGCGCCACCGGCACCACGAAGGCGCAGGCGAACACCAGCGTGCACCAGCCGCTCGCCGCCAGCGCCCGCCAGCCGCGCAGGTGGTAGAGCGCGGCGGTACGCCGCCGCTCGTTGGACGGCCGCGCCACCCCGCGCGCGCGGCGTTCGCCGTAGAGCACCAGCATCACCGCCAGCAGCAGCAGGCTCGCCAGCTGGGTGGCGCTGGTCAGGCTGAAGAAGCCGTACCAGGTCTTGTAGATGGCGGTGGTGAAGGTGTCGAAGTTGAACACCGACACCGCGCCGAAATCCGCCAGCGTCTCCATCAGCGCCAGCGCCAGACCGGCGCCGATCGCCGGGCGTGCCATCGGCAGCGCCACCCACCAGAACGCCTGCCAGGGCGTCTGGCCGAGCCCTCGCGCCGCCTCCATCAGGCCCTTGCCTTGGGCGATGAAGGCCGAGCGCGCGAGCAGGTAGACGTAGGGATAGAACACCAGCACGAGCACCAGGATCACCCCGCCGGTGGAGCGCACCCGCGGAAAGCGCACGCCGCCGAACCATTCGCGCGCCAGCGTCTGCACCGGGCCGGCGAAGTCCAGCAGGCCGATGAAGACGAACGCGAGCACGTAGGCGGGTATGGCGAAGGGCAGCATCAGCGCCCAGTCCAGCCAGCGCCGCCCGGGGAATTCGCAGAGCGCGGTGAGCCAGGCCAGGCTCACCCCAAGCAGGGTGACGCCGACGCCGACACCGAGCAGCAGCACCAGGGTGTTGCCCAGCAGACGGGGAATCTGCGTGCGCCACAGATGCGACCAGATCTCGCCGTCGACCGTGTGCCAGCTCAGCAGCAGCACGCTCAGCGGCAGCAGCACCAGCAGCGCGACGGCGAAGGACAGGACATACCAGCGGCGCTGAATGCGTTTGGACACGACGGCCTCGGATGGAAATGACGACGCCCCCGAGCGGCTCGGGGGCGTCGAGTATAGCGACAAGCGGCAAACAGGGCCGTGTCAGCGCCAGCTGCGATCGGAGGAGGACCGGCTGAGCGGCTCAGCCCCTCACCCCAGCCCTCTCCCGGAGGGAGAGGGGGATGGGTCCGGCACCGGCCTCGGCATCGTGCCGGCCCGAACCGCAGGCAACGCCAGGGACGCTTCCCTTCTCCCTCCGGGAGAAGGTGGCCCGCAGGGCCGGATGAGGACCGGGCAGGCGCCGAGTTCCCCGTCTCGCGCCGGCTCAGCGCCAGCCGGCGCGGTCCATCAGCATGATCGCCTCGGCCTGGCGCTTGCCGGCCACTTCGACAGGGATGGTGTCGGCCTTGAACTCGCCCCAGGCCGCCACTTCCTCGGACGGCTGCACGGCCGGATTGGCCGGGTATTCCTGGTTGGTGCCGGCGAAGATGCTCTGCGCCTGCTCGCCGGTCATCCACTCCACCAGCTGGCGCGCGGCTTCCGGGTGCGGCGCGTGGCGGGTCAGGCCGATGCCCGACAGGTTCACGTGCACGCCGCGATCCTGCTGGTTCGGCCAGAACAGGCGTGCCTTGAGCTGCGGATCGGCCTTGTGCAGGCGCCCGTAGTAGTAGGTGTTGACCAGCCCGACATCGCACAGGCCGGCGTCCACCGCCTGGATCACCGCGTTGTCGTCGGCGAACACGTCGGTGGCCAGGTTGTCGACCCAGCCGCGGACGATCTCCTCGGTCTTCTCGGCACCGTGGGTCTCGATGAGGGTGGCGGTCAGCGACTGGTTGTAGACCTTCTTGCTGGTACGCAGGCACAGGCGGCCTTCCCATTCGTCGTCGGCCAGCGCCTCGTAGGTGCTCAGCTCCGCCGGGTCGACCCGCTCGGTGGAGTAGACGATGGTCCGCGCGCGCAGCGACAGGCCGGTCCAGGCATCGTTGGAGGAGCGGTACTGGGACGGGATGTTCTGCTTCACCACCGCCGAGCCCAGCGGCTGCAGGATGCCCATCTGCTCGGCCTGCCACAGGTTGCCGGCATCGACGGTGAGCAGCAGGTCCGCCGGAGTGTTCTCGCCCTCGGCCTTGATCCGGGCCATCAACGGGGCTTCCTTGTCGGTGATGAACTTCACCCGGACCCCGGTCTCCCTGGTGTAGGCATCGAACACCGGCTTGATCAGCTCGTCGATGCGCGAGGAGTACACCACCACTTCGTCGGCGGCCTGGAGGGCGCCGGAAACGGTGGCGAGCGCCAGGGCGGCGAGAATTCCTTTGCTTGCCTGCATGGAACGGCCTCTTCTGCTGTCTGCAAATAGGAGCCAAATAGTAGTGAATACTATTTACGTTCTCAATGTGCAGGATCGCCGCACAGGTAACAGGCCATTGCGTCAGGCCCGCGCCAGCGGCGGCAGGTCGCCTGTCAGGCCGAGTGCCTGGCGCACGAACATGGCTTTCATCGCCGGCACCGACTCGACCGCCTTGAGGCCGGTGTTGCGCAGCCAACGCACGGCCGGCGCGTCGGCCTGGAACAGCCGCTCGAAGCCCTCCATCGCGCCCATCATCGCCAGGTTGTGCGGCATGCGCCGGCGCTCGAAGCGGCTCAGCACGCGGATGTCCCCGGGCGCCTGCCCGCGCGCGCGGGCCACGAGGATCACCTCGGCCAGTACCGCGGCGTCCAGCAGCCCGAGGTTCACCCCCTGACCGGCGAGCGGGTGGATGGTATGCGCGGCATCGCCGATCAGCGCCAGCCCGGGCTGCACGTAGCGCTTGGCATGCCGCTGGCGCAGCGGGATGCACAGCCGCGAGTCGACCTCGAGCACCGCCCCGAGGCGCTGCTCGAAGGCCGTCCCGAGCGCCCGGGCAAAGGCCTCGTCGTCGCAGACCATCAGGCGTTCGGCCTCGCGCTCGGTGACCGACCAGACGATCGAGCACCAGTGCAGGTCGTCGCCGCGCTCCAGCGGCAGGAATGCCAGCGGGCCGTCGTCGGTGAAGCGCTGCCAGGCGGTGCGCCGGTGCGGCGCGTCGCAGCGCACGCTGGTGACGATCGCATGGTGCAGGTAGTCCCATTCGCGGGTCTCGCTGCCGGTCAGCCGGCGCACCAGCGACTGGGCGCCGTCGGCGGCCACCAGCAGCGGCGCGCGCAGTTCCTCGCCGCCGGCCAGCGCCAGATGCCAGGCCTCGCCGTCGCGGCGGACCTGCTCGAGCCGCGCGCGGCCCTGCAGCCTGACCCTGGTGCCGCGCCGCAGGGCCTCCAGCAGAGCATCCTGCACCACGCGGTTCTCGACGATGTGGCCGAGCGCCTCGGCGTGCACCGAAGCCGCGGTGAAATGCACGCCGCCGGTCCCCGAGCCGTCCCAGACGTCCATCTCGGTGTAGGCGCAGGCACGCCGCCCGGCGATCCCCGGCCAGGCACCGACCCGCTCGAGTATCCGCTGGCTGGCCGCCGAGAGCGCGCTCACCCGCGGCTCGAAGGCGCCCTCGCGGTCGAACGGCTGCACCTCCAGCGGGCCGGCGTCGATCAGCAGGATGTCCAGGCCGCTGTCCTGCAGCGCCAGGGCCAGCGTGCTGCCGACCATGCCGGCTCCGACGATGATCAGATCGGCGTCCATGTGCCCTCCTTCGTTGTTGGCGGCGACGCGGGTGTTCACCGGCTGCCAAGCCCCATCGCCTGGCGCGCGAACCAGCGCTTGGCCGGCGGCAGCAGGTCGAGGCCGACCAGCCCGAGGTTGCGCAGCAGGATCGAGCCGGGGCCGGAATCGCCGAACAGCCGCGTCACCTGGTCGGAGAAACCGACCGTCAGGCGCTGGTCGAAGCGCTGGCGCTCGAGGTAGCGCCGCAGGGTAGCGAGCTCGCCCGGCGGCCGTTCGCCGGCGAGCAGCTCCTCGGCCAGTACGTCGGCGTCGCGCAGCGACAGGTTGTAGCCCTGCCCGGCGATCGGGTGCAGGCTGTGCGCGGCGTTGCCGAGCACCACCAGGCCGCTGCGCACCTGCTCGTCGGCCTCGACCAGCGACAGCGGGTAGAGATGCCGCGCACCGACCTGGCGGAATCCGCCGAGGCGATAGCCGAAGGTGTCCTGCAGCTCGGCGAGGAAGGCCGCCTCGTCGAGCGCGGCCAGCCGCGCCGCGTCGTCCTCCGGGCGGGTCCAGACCAGCGCGCAGCGGTTCTCGGCGAGCGGCAGCAGGGCCATGGGCCCGTCGTCGGTGAAGCGTTCGAAGGCCAGCCCGTGGTGCGGCCGGCCCGGCGTGACATTGGCGATCAGCGCGGTCTGCCCGTAGGGGCGCTCGCGGACCGGAATTCCGAGCTGCTCGCGCAGGCCCGAACGGCCGCCGTCGACCAGCACCGTGAGGCTCGGCTCGAGCACGCTGTCGTCCTCGAGCGTCAGTCGGTAGCCCTGTTCGGCGACAGCGATGCTCGCGACACGCGCCGGGCAGTGACGGCGCACCGTGCCGGCGTCGAGCGCATCCCACAGGCAGCGGCCGATCCAGGCGTTCTCCACCACGTAGCCGAGCGCCGGAACGCCTTCGTCGGCGGCGCTCAGGCGGGTCGCGCCGAAGCGCCCGCGGTCCGACACATGGATGTCGAGGATCGGTTCGGCGCGCAGGGCGATCGCCGACCACACGCCGAGCCGCTGGTAGATCCGCCGGGTGCCCTGCGACAGCGCCGTGGAGCGGGCGTCATAGCTCGGCTGGTAGTCGCTGCCGGGCGCCACTGGCTCGATCAGCTCGACCTGCCAGCCGCGCTGCCGCACCCCCGCCTGCAGGGCCAGCGCCAGGCTGGCGCCGACCAGCCCGCCACCGACGATCGCTATCGAAGGCGCGCCCACGGCTCAGGCGACCTCGCCTTCGCGGGCGCGGGCCGCGGCCATCAGCGCCTCGATCTCGTCGGCCTGCTTGGGCACGCCGCCGGTGAGGATCTCGCAGCCGTCGCGGGTGACCACCACGTCGTCCTCGATACGCACGCCGATGCCGCGCCATTTCCTGGCGACCTGCTGGTTGTCCGGCGCGATGTAGACGCCGGGTTCCACGGTCATCGCCATGCCCGGCTCGAGCACGCGCCACTGGCCGCCGACCCGGTAGTCGCCGACGTCGTGCACGTCCATGCCCAGCCAGTGGCCGGCGCGGTGCATGTAGAACGGCTTGTAGGCCTCCTCGGCGATCAGCTGCCCGACCTCGCCCTCGAGCAGCCCGAGGCGCACCAGCCCGGCGGTGATCACCCGGACGGTGGCTTCGTGGGCCTCGTTCCAGTGCCTGCCCGGCGCGATGTACTCGAAGGCGGCCAGGTTCGCCTCCAGCACGATTTCGTAGATGGCCCGCTGCTCGGGGCTGAAGCGGCCGTTGACCGGGAAGGTGCGGGTGATGTCGCTGGCGTAGCAGTCGATCTCGCAGCCGGCGTCGATCAGCACCAGGTCGCCATCCTTGAGCGGCGCATCGTTCTCGCGGTAGTGCAGGATGCAGGCGTTGCGTCCGGCGGCGACGATCGAGCCGTAGGCCGGCATGCGCGCGCCGCCCTTGCGAAATTCATAGTCCAGCTCGGCCTCGAGGTGGTACTCGTGCAGCCCCGGGCGGCTGGCCTGCATCGCCCGCACGTGGGCGCGCGCCGAGATCTGCGCGGCTTCGCGCATCACCTTCACCTCGGCGGCGGACTTGTACAGGCGCATGTCGTGCAGCAGGTGATCGAGCGCGACGAATTCGTTCGGCGGCTGCGCGCCCTGCCGGGCCTTGGCGCGGATGCTGTTGATCCACTCCATCAGCCGGTGATCGAACTCGGCGTTGCTGCCGATCGCGTAGTAGACGCGCGAGCGCCCCTCGATCAACCCGGGGAGGATGTCGTCGATGTCACCGATGGGAAAGGCATCGTCGGCGCCGTACTGGCCCACCGCCCCTTCCTGGCCGGCGCGCAGGCCGTCCCAGAGTTCGCGCTCGGGGTCGCGCTCGCGGCAGAACAGCACGTACTCGCCGTGCTCGCGCCCGGGGATCAGCGCGATCACCGCCTCCGGCTCGGGAAAGCCCGAGAGGTACTGGAAATCGCTGTCCTGGCGGTAGACGTGTTCCACGTCCCGGTTGCGGATGTACATGGGGGCCGCCGGCAGGATGGCGATGCTGTTCGGCTCCATCTGCGCCATCAGCGCCTTGCGGCGCCGGGCATACTCCGACTTGGGAATGCGGGTCGCGGACACGGGGTACTCCTCGGTACAGGGATCAGTGCAGGGAAGGCCTGGGGGCCTCGGCCGGCGCCTTGCCGCATTCGGCGAACAGCAACATGGGCGCCACGCGCAGGTATTCCATCACTTCCATGTAGTCGCTCTCGGCGTCTTCCGACTCCTCCAGCGCGCTCTGCACCTGGGCGATGGCCGCCAGGTCCTGCAGCACCTCGCGGGCCTCGTCGCTGAGTGCGCGATCGCCGGCCACCACGCCGAAACCGCCGAGAAAACCCTGGCACCACTGGCCGAGCGCCAGGGCGCGCTCGGCGACCGGCGCCTCGTCGGACGGCAGCAGCAGCACCAGCGTCATGTCTTCGCCGCCGAGCTCGCCCTTGACCATGTCCTGCAGGCCGATCAGCGCCTGGCGCACCGGCTCGTCGGGCTCGCCGCCGAGCAGCTCGCTGGCGTCCCGCAGCCAGGGCTCGGCCTCGAAGCCGGCGCCGGCGCAGCTGCGACCGACCAGCAGGCCGTGCAGCTCGGCCGGGGAAACGGGATGGGCGCTGCTGGCCAGCAGGCTGGCGAACGCGACGTAGGGAGAACTCGGAATCGGCATGGGCGGCTAGGCGCCGGCAGGGCGCAGTGTCTAGAATGAAGGCTTCGTATCCTAGCACCGGCGCGCGAGCCAAGACCATCCGACTGCAGGCCGCGGCCCCCGACGCCATCAGGTGAAAAGCCCATGGAAGACGCCGACCTGTCCCAGCTGGCGGGCAAGGTGAACCAGCTGATCCAGCGCATCGAACAGCTCAAGGCCGAGAACCGGCTGCTGCTGGCGAACGAACGAGCCTGGCGCGAAGAACGCGCTCATCTGATCGAAAAGAACGAATTGGCCCGGCAGAAGGTCGAAGCGATGATTTCGCGCCTGAAAGCCCTGGAGCAGGACACATGACCCAGCCCGACACCGTCACCGTCCACATCATGGACAAGGAATACTGCATCGCCTGCCCGCCGGCCGAACGCAGCAATCTGGAAAACGCCGCGCGCTACCTCGACGGCAAGATGCGCGGCATCCGCAGCAGCGGCAAGGTCATCGGCGCGGACCGCGTGGCGGTGATGGCCGCGCTCAACATCGCTCACGAGCTGCTGCAGAAGCAGCAGCACCAGGACGCCGAAGCCAGCAACGCGCGCGACCAGGTGCGCAACCTGCTGGAGCGGGTCGACAGCGCCCTGGCCGCCGATCAGAACTCGGCCGGCAACTGATCGACGGTCGGACGATTGCGGTATACTGCGCGCAACTCCCTGGCATGTGCGCCAGCTGGCGATGACCCTCTCCCGATACGCAACACCATGGAGGCTGCACGCGGGACCGGTGTGCATGTCCGCCTGACGGAAAGCCTGAAGGTCTCCGGCAGTCGCCACCTTGAACTTTCGGGTTCAAGGGCCTACGCCGGCAGCGGCATGCTGGGGAGCCACTTCTCATGATCGTAGCCGAAGGCCTCAGCCGCCCGGCGCTGCGACGCCAGTTGCGCCAATGCCGGCGCGCCCTTTCGCCCCGTCAGCAACGCCAGGCCGCGCTCGCGCTGCGTCGCCAACTGGCCCGGCATCCGCTGTTCCGCCGCGCACGGCACGTCGCGCTGTACCTGCCCAACGACGGCGAAATCGACCCGCGCCCGCTGCTAGCCGAAGCCCGCCGCCGCCACAAGCAGGTCTATCTGCCGGTCCTCAAGGCCTGGCCGCGCACGCGGATGGTCTTCCAGCGCTTCGATGCGCACGAGCGGCTTTCATCCAATCGTTTCGGTATCGCCGAGCCGCGGCCGCGACCCGACCGGCAACGTCCGGTCTGGGCGCTCGATCTGGTGCTGATGCCGCTGGTGGGCTTCGATGACCGGGGCGGACGCCTCGGCATGGGCGGTGGCTTCTACGATCGCAGCCTGGCCTACCTGAGAATGCGCAAAAATTGGCACAAACCGACGTTGCTGGGGCTGGCCCACGAGTGTCAGAAGGTCGACCGGCTACCCCTGTCCAGTTGGGACGTGCCCGTGAAGGCAACGGTAACGGACAGGGGCTGGTACGCCTCGGCGGCGTCAGAGCGCGACAGACTGTCGGCTCGGCTTCAACGCTGCGGTGCGACCACCGGGGCCGGCTCGCCCTGACGGTCCCAGAGGCTCTGGGTGTAACCGGTGGTCACCACTCCGAGACTGAACAACACGACGAGAACCCACAAAATATCCGGCTTGCGCTTCATCAAACTCGCCTCCCCCTGACAGGCAGATCATCCCATCGTCATCGCTTTCTTCTGTTTTGAGCGTTCCGATGGCGCCAAATTTTCAACCACGGCATTCTCCGCCAAGCACCGAAACAGCGCAAACGCTGTTTCCGACCGATTGTCGGAGAAACTGCCGCCTTCCCTTGCGTTAGACGCGCGATCTTGAGAGCAAAGTCCATGCCGTACTGGTTGATGAAATCCGAGCCGGATGAGTTTTCGGTCACCGATCTCGAAAAACGTGAAACAGGTCGCTGGGACGGCGTGCGCAACTATCAGGCGCGCAACCACCTGCGCGCCATGCAGCCGGACGACCTGTTTCTCTTCTACCACTCCAGTTGCCCGATTCCAGGCGTGGCCGGCATCGGTCGGATCGTCCGCGGTGCCTATCCGGACCCGACCGCCACCGACCCGCAGAGTCCCTATTTCGATCCGAAGACGGCCGGCTCCGGGCGCAACCCCTGGAGCGCGGTGGACGTGGCGCATGTGGAGACCTTCGCCCAGGTCCTGCCGCTGACGGCCCTGAAGGCCGAGCCGGCGCTCGCGGAACTGGCGCTGGTGCAGCGCGGCAGCCGGCTGTCGGTGATGCCGGTCGGCGAGCGCGAGTGGGCGCAGATTCTGCGCATGGCCCGCTCGAGCCAGGCCATTTGACCCGTATCAAGGCGCCCCGCAGCGGTTGAACCATACTCAGGGTCCACCGTTTCCGCCGCGAGGCCCCGATGAAAGACGCCCTCCGCCGCCGGCTCGTGCCCGTCGGCGCCCTCGCCCTGCTGCTGCTCGCCGGTGCCTGGCTCTGGCACGAACTGCGCCCCTCCGGCTTCGGCGAGAACATCGCCAGCGGCAACGGACGCATCGAAGCGACCGAGGTCGACGTCGCCACCAAGCTCGGCGGCCGGATCGCCAGCATCGATGTCAGCGAAGGCGCCTTCGTGACGTCCGGCCAGGTGCTGGGACGGATGGACACCCAGGTGCTCGAGGCCGAGCTGGCGCAGGCGCGTGCGCAGCTGCGCCAGGCGGAGAACGGCCGGCTCACGGCGCAGGCCCAGGTCGGGCTGCGCGAGAGCGAGAAGGCCACCGCCGAGGCGGTGGTCCAGCAACGCCGCGCCGAACTGGATGCGGCCGAGAAGCGCTACGCCCGCACGCGCATCCTGGTGGAGCGCCAGGCGGTGTCCCGACAGACCCTCGATGACGACCTGGCCGCCCGCGAAAGCGCGCGGGCCGCCCTCTCCGCCGCTCGCGCCCAGGTCAGCTCGGCCGAAGCCGGCATCGCCGCCGCCCGCTCGCAGGTGATCGAGGCGGAATCGGCGATCGAGGCCGCCCAGGCCGGCGTCGCGCGCCTGCAGGCGGAAATCGACGACAGCCTGCTGAAGGCCACCCGCAGCGGCCGCGTGCAGTACCGCATCGCCGAACCCGGCGAGGTGCTCGGCGCCGGCGGCAAGGTGCTCAACCTGGTCGACCTGACCGACGTCTACATGACCTTCTTCCTGCCGGAACGGCAGGCCGGCCGGGTCGCGCTCGGCACCGAGGTGCGCCTGGTGCTCGACGCCGTGCCGCAGTACGTGATCCCCGCGCGGGTGAGCTACGTGGCCAGCGTCGCCCAGTTCACGCCCAAGACCGTGGAGACCGAAAGCGAGCGCGAGAAGCTGATGTTCCGGGTCAGGGCGCGCATCGCCCCCGAGCTGCTCGAGCGCCACCTCGAACAGGTCAAGACCGGCGTGCCCGGCATGGCCTACCTGCGCCTCGACGAGCGCACGCCCTGGCCCGAGCAACTGGAGATCCGGCTGCCGTGATCCCGACGCGCGAGCCGGTCGCTCGACTGTGCGGGGTCGCCCACCGCTACGGCGCCACCCGGGCGGTGGACGACCTGACCCTGGACGTGCCGGCCGGCGTGATGGCCGGCCTGATCGGCCCGGACGGCGTAGGCAAGTCCAGCGTCCTGGCGCTGATCGCCGGTGCCCGGCGCCTGCAGCACGGCCAGCTGGAAGTGCTCGGCGGCGACATGGCCGACGCGCGGCACCGGCGCCGGCTGTGTCCGCACATCGCCTACATGCCGCAGGGCCTGGGCCGCAACCTCTATCCGACGCTGTCGGTGCAGGAGAACCTGGACTTCTTCGGCCGCCTGTTCGGCAAGGCGCATGCCGACCGCCGGCAGCGCATCGAGGCGCTGCTCGCCAGCACCGGACTCTGGCCGTTCCGCGAGCGGCCGGCAGGCAAGCTGTCCGGCGGCATGAAGCAGAAACTCGGACTGTGCTGCGCGTTGATCCACGACCCGCAGCTCTTGATCCTCGACGAACCGACCACCGGCGTCGACCCGCTGTCGCGCAGCCAGTTCTGGGACCTGATCGAGCGCATCCGTGCCCAGCAGCCGGGCATGAGCGTGCTGGTCGCTACCGCCTACATGGAAGAGGCCGAGCGCTTCGACTGGCTGGTGATGATGGACGCCGGCCAGGTGCTGGCCACCGGCGCGCCGGGCGAGCTGCGCGCCCGCACCGGGAGCCCCGACCTGGAATCGGCGTTCATCGCGCTGCTGCCGGAGGCGAAACGCCGTGAACACCGCCATCCCGTGGCGCCGCCGGCCACGGCCGGCTCCGATGCGGTGGCCATCGAGGCCCGCCGGCTGACCTGCCGCTTCGGCGACTTCACCGCGGTGGACCATGTCGACTTCCGCATCCGCCGCGGCGAGATCTTCGGCTTCCTCGGCTCCAACGGCTGCGGCAAGTCCACCACCATGAAGATGCTCACCGGCCTGCTGCCGGCGACCGAGGGCGAGGCCCTGCTGTTCGGCCGGCCGGTCGCGCCCAACGACATGGAGACGCGCCGCCGGGTCGGCTACATGTCCCAGGCGTTCTCGCTGTACACCGAGCTGAGCGTGCGCCAGAACCTGGTGCTGCATGCCCGGTTGTTCCACGTCCCGGCCGCGGAGATCGACGCGCGCGTGGCCGAGATGGCGCAGCGTTTCGGGCTCGGCCAGGTGCTCGACACACTGCCGGACGAGCTGCCGCTGGGCGTGCGCCAGCGCCTGTCGCTGGCGGTGGCGGTGATCCATCGCCCGGAAATCCTGATTCTCGACGAACCCACCTCCGGCGTCGACCCGATCGCCCGCGACGCTTTCTGGCAGTTGATGTTCGACCTGTCGCGGCGCGACGGCGTGACCATCTTCATCGCCACCCATTTCATGAACGAGGCCCAGCGCTGTGACCGCATCTCGCTGATGCACGCCGGCCGGGTGCTGGACAGCGACACCCCCGCGGGGCTGATGGCCAAGCGCGGGCTGGACAGCCTCGAGCAGACCTTCATCGCCTACCTGCGCGAGGCGGCGAAGGAAGACGAACCGGCCGTCGCGCCACCGGCGCCGGCCACGCAGGCCCCGCCGCCGCGGGTGGGCAGCCACTTCAGCCTCGGCCGCCTGCTCAGCTATGCCCGCCGCGAGACGCTCGAGCTTCGCCGCGACCCGATCCGCGGCGGCATGGCGCTGCTCGGCACCACGCTGCTGCTGTTCGTCATCGGCTACGGCATCAGCTTCGACGTGGAAAACCTCAACTTCGCCGTGCTCGACCGCGACCAGACCACCAGCAGCCAGGCCTACATCCAGAACCTCAGCGGCTCGCGCTATTTCTCCGAGCAGCCGCCGCTGCGCGACTACGACGACCTCGACCGGCGCCTGCGCCGGGCCGAAATCAGCCTCGCGGTGGAGATCCCGCCACAGTTCGGCCGCGACCTCAAGCGCGGCGATTCGCCGACCGTGGGCGTCTGGGTCGACGGCGCGATGCCGACCCGCGCCGACACCGTCAAGGGCTATGTCGAAGGCATCCACCAGGCGTTTCTCCAGGAGCTCGCCCGCGGCTCGCCCCAGCCGAGCGCGCCGGCGCTGGCCGCGGTGGAGATCCGCTACCGCTACAACCCCGACGTGGAAAGCCTGGAAGCCATGGTGCCGGCGGTGATCCCGATGCTGCTGATGCTCATCCCGGCCATGCTCACGGCGCTGGCGGTAGTGCGCGAGAAGGAGCTGGGCTCGATCGTCAACCTCTACGTCACGCCGGTCACGCGCCTGGAGTTCCTGCTCGGCAAGCAACTGCCCTACGTCGGCCTGGGCCTGCTCAACTTCCTGCTGCTGGTGGCGCTGGCGGTGACGGTGTTCGGCGTGTCGCTCAAGGGCGGCCTGCCCACGCTGCTGCTCGGCGGGCTGCTCTACGTGACCTGCGCGACCGGCCTCGGCCTGCTGATCTCGACCTTTACCAACAGCCAGATCGCCGCGGTGTTCGGCACGGCGATCGCGACCCAGCTGCCGGCCGTGCAGTTCTCCGGGCTGATCTACCCGGTGTCCTCGCTGGAAGGCGCCGGCGCGCTGGTGGGCCAGCTCTACCCCACCTCGCACTTCCTGGTGATCAGCCGCGGGACCTTCTCCAAGGCGCTGGGCTTCGCCGACCTCTACCCCTATTTCGTCCCGCTGCTGCTCACCATCCCGGCGTTGTGGCTGCTGTGCGTCACCCTGCTGAAGAAACAGGAGGCCTGATGCGGCAGCTGGCCAACATCGCCCGCCTGGGCGTCAAGGAGTTCCACAGCCTGCGCCGCGACCTGGCACTGGTGCTGCTGATCGTCTGGGCCTTCAGCCTGGGGGTCTACTCCTCGGCGACGAGCATGCCGGAAAGCCTGCACCACGCCTCGCTGGCGGTGGTCGACGAGGACGATTCGCCGCTGTCGCAGCGCCTGTTCGACGCCTTCCAGCCGCCCTACTTCAAGCCGCCGCAACGGATCGACCCAGCCGAGATGGACCGCGGCATGGATGCCGGCCGCTACACCTTCACCCTGAACGTCCCGCCGAACTTCCAGCGCGACGTGCTCGCCGGCCGCAGCCCGGCGCTGCAGCTCAACGTGGATGCGACCCAGGTCAGCCAGGCCTTCAGCGGCGCCGGCTACATCCAGGCGATCGGCTCGGCGGAGATCGCCGAATTCGTCCGCCGCGCCCGCGGCACGCCGGCCGCGCAGGTGGAGATGGCGATGCGCGTGCGCTTCAACCCCAACCTGACGCGCACCTGGTTCGGCTCGGTGATGGAAGTGATCAACCAGATCACCATGCTGTCCATTGTGCTCACCGGCGCGGCGCTGATCCGCGAGCGCGAGCACGGCACCATCGAGCACCTGCTGGTGATGCCGGTAACGCCGCTGCAGATCATGCTGGCCAAGGTCTGGTCGATGGGGCTGGTGGTGCTGCTGGCCGCCACTGCCTCCCTGCTGCTGGTGGTGCGCGGCTGGCTCGGCGTGCCGCTGGCCGGCTCGCTGCCGCTGTTCCTCGGCGGCGCCGCGCTGCACCTGTTCGCCACCACCTCGATGGGGGTGTTCTTCGGCACCCTGGCGCGCTCGATGCCGCAGCTGGGGCTGCTGACCATCCTGGCGCTGATTCCGCTGCAGATCCTCTCCGGCGGCACCACGCCGCGCGAAAGCATGCCGGAGCTGGTCCAGCACATCATGCTTGCGGCGCCCACCACCCACTTCGTCAGCCTGGCGCAGGCGATCCTCTATCGCGGCGCCGGGCTGTCGATCGTCTGGCCGCAGTTGCTGGCGCTGCTGGCGATCGGCTCGCTGTTCTTCGCCGGCGCGCTGTGGCGCTTCCGCCGCGCGCTGGCGCAGATGGCCTAGGGCGGCTGCAGGCAGAAGCGAGCACCTCTTGCAGCTTACGGCTTGCCGCTACTGAATGATCAGATTGTTGAACAGCAGGTCGTCGACCAGCGGCGTGCCCTCTTCCTGCTCCAGCACATCGCGCACCTGCTTGAGCGCCTCCTGGCGCAGCGTCTCCTTGGCCTCGACGCTGCTCAGGCTGGCGTCGGTCTGCTCGGCGAACAACAGGATCAACTGGTTGCGGATCAGCGGCTCGTGGTGTTCCACCTTGGCCTGCGCCTCGGCAGTGGCGACCCGCAGGGCCACGTCCGCCTTGTAGTACTTCAGGCGCTCGCCGCTGCCATAGTTGCCGACCAGCGCGGGCGTCAGGGTGTAGTAGATCGGCTTGGCGGCCGTCTCCCCATCCGCCGGCGCGGCGGCCAGGGCGGTGGTGGACAGCGTGGCGGCGAACAACAGGGCGATCAAGCGCTTCACGGGACGACTCCTCGGGCGAAGCGGCTAGCATAGCCAGTGCCAGCCGGCGACCCAAGCCCGGCGCTTATGCAGGCCCATCAGGGCGGGGCATTCTCGTTTGATCGCCGACACACGCCACCTAGACTGCAGGCGACAACAACGGGTGCGGCGTCAGGCACGCACGCGCCCGCTCACCCGCAGAAGGAAAGCCGCATGAAAGCTGTGCTGTGCAAGGCGTTCGGCCCGCCCGAAACGCTCGTCGTCGAAGAGACCGAGGCTCCCCGGATCAAGCAGAACGAAGTACTGCTGGAGGTGCACGCCGCGGGGGTGAATTTCCCCGACACCCTGATCATCGAGGGCAAGTACCAGTTCAAACCGCCCTTCCCCTTCTCCCCGGGAGGCGAAGCCTCCGGCGTGGTGCTGGAAGTCGGCGAGAAGGTCACCCATCTCAAGGTCGGCGACCGGGTGATGGGCCTGACCGGCTGGGGCGGCTTCGCCGAGCAGGTGGCGATGCCCGGCCACGGCGTGCTGCCGATGCCCGCGGACATGAGCTTCGAGACCGCCGCCGCGTTCAGCATGACCTACGGCACCTCGATGCACGCACTCAGGCAGCGCGCCAACCTGCAGCCCGGCGAAACCCTGCTGGTGCTCGGCGCCTCGGGCGGAGTCGGCCTGGCCGCAGTGGAGATCGGCAAGGCCATGGGCGCCCGGGTGATCGCCGCGGCCTCCACCGCCGAGAAGCTGGAAGTGGCCCGCAACGCCGGCGCCGACGAGCTGATCAATTACTCCGAAGGCAGCCTGAGGGAGCAGATGAAGACGCTGACCGGCGGCCAGGGCGTGGACGTGATCTACGACCCGGTGGGCGGCGGGCTGTTCGAAGAGGCCTTCCGCAGCATCGCCTGGAACGGCCGGATGCTGGTGGTCGGCTTCGCCGCCGGTGAGATCCCTTCGCTGCCGGCCAACCTGCCGCTGCTCAAGGGCGCCGCCCTGGTCGGCGTGTTCTGGGGCGCGTTCGCCCAGCGCCAGCCGCAGGACAACCTGGCCAACTTCCGCCAGCTGTTCGCCTGGTATGGCGAGGGCAAGCTCAAGCCGCTGGTGTCCCGGACCTTCCCGCTCGAACAGGCGCCCGAAGCGATCGCCACCCTCGGCCAGCGCAGGGCGGTCGGCAAGGTGGTGGTGAAGGTGCGATAGAGGCTGGAGGCTGGAGGCTGGAGGCTGGAGGCTGGAGGCTGG
>NZ_KE384423.1:31679-58258 GCF_000425625.1 Stutzerimonas azotifigens DSM 17556 | reverse complement strand
GGGTCGACGCAGACCACCACGTCGCCGACCTTCAGCGCCGGCGCCAGGTCGCCCTCGATGTGTTCGACGTAGGCCTTCTCGGCCACCCCCTCGCCCTCGAAGCGCAGGGTGAGGCCCAGCTCGGCGGCGGCCCAGGTGATGAACTCGCGCACCGAGTACTGCACGCCGGTGGCGATGACGAAGTCTTCCGGCTGCTCCTGCTGCAGCATCATCCACTGCATGCGCACGTAGTCCCTGGCGTGGCCCCAGTCGCGCAGCGAGTCGAGGTTGCCCATGTACAGGCAGGGCTCCAGGCCCTGGGCGATGTTGGCCAGGCCGCGGGTGATCTTGCGGGTCACGAAGGTCTCGCCGCGGCGCGGGGACTCGTGGTTGAAGAGGATGCCGTTGCAGGCGTACATGCCGTACGCCTCGCGGTAGTTCACGGTGATCCAGTAGGCGTACATCTTGGCCACCGCGTAGGGCGAGCGCGGGTAGAAGGGCGTGGTTTCCTTCTGCGGGATCTCCTGCACCAGGCCGTACAGCTCGGAGGTGGAGGCCTGGTAGAAGCGGGTCTTCTTCTCCAGCCCCAGCAGGCGGATGGCCTCGAGGATGCGCAGGGTGCCGAGGGCGTCGACATCGGCGGTGTATTCCGGGGCCTCGAAGCTCACCGCCACGTGGGACTGCGCGCCGAGGTTGTAGACCTCGTCGGGCTGCACTTCCTGGATGATGCGGGTGAGGTTGGAGGTGTCGTTGAGGTCGCCGTAGTGGAGGACGAAGTTCTGGTTCTTGGCGTGCGGGTCCTGGTAGATGTGATCGACCCGCTGGGTGTTGAACAACGAGGCGCGCCGCTTGATGCCGTGCACTTCATAGCCCTTCTCCAGCAGCAGTTCCGCCAGGTAAGAGCCGTCCTGACCCGTGATACCGGTGATGAGCGCGCGTTTTTTCTGCATGGTGTTCTACCTACCATCCTGTCGATGAACATGTAATGCCGGTCACCGGTGCCGCGATCTTCATGCGTGGCGGCGGCCGGCGACCCCGGCGGCATGGCGCGATGCCAGGCCGATTTCCCTCCGCCGTTTCCGGCGGCTCGTCCCTCTCTATACGGCCCTGGGGCCGGCGGTGAGTAACCATAGGCAGGCTTTCAGGCCGCCATGTCACCGTTCGTCAATTCGTCGGGCCGGGGCGCAGCGCCCGACGGCTCCGGGCCGAACGGCTTGCGCCGTCGGCCGTTCAAATATCCTCGGGGCGGCGTACGGTCGGGCGCGATGGAGGTCGCTGCCCCTTCCGGGTGCCCTTTCGGCGGTTGCAAGGCAAAGATGCAAGAAGGCGCTCGGTGGCGCGTGGCGCTATGGCCCTGTGCAGGCGGCCGGATACGGCGACGCTGCTTTGTTGTTTGCTGTTTCCCGCGCTCGGCATTCGCCGGACAGCCCTCTCCGCCCTGCGGCCGACAGGCACGCACGGGTGCCGCCGGCACGATCGGCGATCGCACCCCGGATTCGACGAAGAAGGAGCTTGTCGCGCACGACGAGGCGATATACAGCCTGGCGCATCCGCCCGTGCGATGAAGCGATTGCCGGCGCATTCGAACCCCGTGGGTTCGCAAAAGGTGACCGGCAAAACAGTGGTACTTCCGTCAGCATGACCATCCCTGCCTCGATCGATTCCGCCGCCGCGGGTCGGAGGCATCGCTCCTCCCCGCCCGGACTTCCCGGTGCCTGTCCGTTCCGCAGACGCCCTGCCGGCGCCACGACCCGGTACAACCCCCTGTGAATAGCGGACCCGTCCATAACCATCCCTAGCCTCGTCGACCAGCCGACAAGCTGGTTGGAAGTCGAAGGAAGCCGGCCAGGGCATCATCCCTACGCCGGCCCTAACTTGACCCGGGGGCAAAATACGAGTTCCCCGCAGCGGTGTTTTTTCTGGTTTTTTTTCGCCGGCGCCGACGAACGTCGACCCGCCGGGGCAAAACTGGCAAAGCGCCGCCGGCCCTTGCCTCCGGCGGGCCGGCCGTGCGTCTTGCCGGCCGCCCTGAGCGCCAGGTTTCAACTAATCTGGCGATACGCCAGCCGAACAGGCGATTCCCATGCTCATCGTTCCCGCCAGCTCACCCACGAACGACATCGAACGCCTGTACCGCATCCGCGAACTCGGGCTGCATGACGCGCCCGGGGATACGGCCTTCGACCGCCTCGTGGAGCTGGCGGCGCACCAGTTCCGGGTTCCGATCGCGGCGATCTCGATCCTCGATCGGGACCGCATCTGGTTCCTCGCCCAGGTCGGCGTGCCGGCGCAGGAGATCTCGCGCTCCGCGCCCTACAGCCACCCGGTGCGGCCAGGCGACCTGTTCGAGATCGACGATGCCCGGCAGGACCCGCGCTTCCGGGACAACCCGCTGGTCACCGGCGAGCCGGGCATCCGCTTCCACGCCAGCATGCCGCTGGTCACCGACGACGGCATCGCCCTCGGCGGGCTGTGCCTGGCCGACACGCGTCCTCACCCGCCCATGACGCCGCACGAGCGCGAGAGCCTGCGCCTGCTCACCGAGCTGGTGATGGAGCGCCTGTACAGCCTGCGCCGCCAGCGTTTCATCGACCGGCAGTCCGGGCTGTTCAACCGCCAGCAGCTGCAGACCGACGTCAGCGGCTTGCTCGGCCGCGGCGAGCGGCTGCTGGTGGCGGTGGTCGATCCTTTCGCCCCGAGTTTCCTCAACGAACTGGTCAAGGCGCTGGGCCATGGCTTCGCCAGCGACCTGCTGCTCGCGGTCAAGGCGCACCTGCAGGCGCTGCTGCCGCGCGAAGCGACCCTGTACAAGCTCGGCCCCAGCCGCTTCGGCTTCGTCCTGCGTGGCGAGCGGCTGAGGCGTCCGGAGCCGCTGTTCGACGCCCTGGCGGCGAGCGTGCAGCTGCCGGTCGGCGCCGAAGGCATTCCGCTGACGGTGCGCGCGGGGCTTGGCGCACTGTGCCTGGACCCGACGGAGCCGGAGCCCGGCGACTGGCTGCGCTCGGTGATCAGTACCGCCGACGAGGCACGCGAGCGCGACAGCGGCTGGAACTGGTACGACCCGAGCCTGGACCTGGCGCAGCAGCGCGCCTTCCACCTGCTCGGCTCGCTGGCCGAGGCGGTCGACGGCCAGGCCCAGCTGCACCTGCACTACCAGCCGCGGATCGACCTGGCCACCGGCGCCTGCACCTCGGTCGAGGCCCTGCTGCGCTGGCAGCATCCGGAGCTCGGCACCATCGGCCCGGCGGAGTTCATCCCGCTGGCGGAGAAAACCGCGCTGATGCGCTCGCTGAGCCTCTGGGTGCTGCGCCACGCAATCGTCCAGCTGGCACGCTGGCGGGCGGCCGGCCACGATTTCCGGGTGGCGATCAACATCTCCGCCGGGGACCTGGAGAACCCGCAGTTCACCGACCGCATGCTCGAGCTGCTGGACAGGCACGGGGTGGAGGCGCACTACCTGGAAGTGGAGTTCACCGAGAGCGCGCTGATGCGCAAACCCGAGGTGGTGCGCCAGCAGCTCGGGCGCCTGCGCGAAATGGGCGTGGAGGTGGCGATCGACGACTTCGGCAGTGGCTACAGCAACTGGAACTACCTGCGCGCCCTGCCGGCCAGCAGCGTCAAGCTCGACCGCTCGCTGCTGCGCGATCTCGCCGATCCGGCCGACCGGCGGTTGACCCGCACCATCATCGAACTGGCCCGCGAACTCGGTTACCGGGTGGTCGCCGAAGGCATCGAGACGCCCGAGACGCAGGCGCTGGTGCACGCCTGGGGCTGCCACGAGGGCCAGGGCTTCCTGTTCGCCCGGCCGATGCCGGCCACGGCGCTGGCCGGCTGGCTGGCGGCGCAGGACGCGCCGCCAGCCTGAGGCGCTAGCGCGGCATCATCCGCACACCCGACAGCTCGCTCAGCGGGCGCGGGCGGCCGAGGTGGTAGCCCTGGCTGTAATCGACCCCGATCCGCTGCAGGCGCTCGAGGATGGCGCCCGACTCGACGAACTCGGCGACCGTCTTCAGGCCCATCTCGTGGCCGATGGAGTTGATCGAGGCGACCATCGCCCGGGCGATCGGATCGTGCTCGATGTCGCGCACGAACACCCCGTCGATCTTCAGGTAGTCGACCGGCAGCGTCTTCAGGTAGGCGAAGGACGACAGCCCCGAGCCGAAGTCGTCGAGCGCGAAGCTGCAGCCGCGCGCCTTGAGCCGCTCCATGAACTTCATCGCGTGGCTGAGGTTGGCGATGGCGCTGGTCTCGGTGATCTCGAAGCACAGACAGTCCGGCGGGATGCCGTGCCGGTCGATCGCCGCCAGGACGAACTCGAGGAAGGCCTCCTCGCCCAGCGAGGCCGCCGACAGGTTGATCGAATAGTGCCCCGGGGTGCCTTCGCGGCGGCAGAAGTCGCCGACCCAGGCGAGGAAATTGCCCACCACCCAGCGGTCGATGGCCGGGGCGAGGTCGTAGCGCTCGGCCGCCGGCATGAAGGCGCCGGGCGGGATCACGCTGTCGTCGTCGCCGAGCATGCGCACCAGCACCTCGTAGCGCGGCGCCGTGGACTGCCCGCCGGTCGGCAGGATCGGCTGCACGTACAGGCGCAGGCGGTCGTAATCGAGCGCGTGGCGGATGCGGCTGGTCCACTGCATCTCGCCGCGCCGGGCGACCAGGTGCTGGTCGTCGTCCTGGTAGACGTGGATGCGGTTGCGCCCGCCGTCCTTGGCCGCGTAGCAGGCACTGTCGGCCGAGCTGAGCAGGGCGCCGAGCGAGCTCTTGTGGGCGTCCATGGTCACCAGGCCGATGCTCACGCCCACCGAGAAGGTCTTGCCCTCCCAGCTGAAGCGGAACTCCTCGACCAGCGCCCGCACGCTCTCGGCGATCTGCATCGCCTGCTTGAGCGTGCAGCCGAGGAACAGGATGCCGAACTCGTCGCCGCCGAGCCGCGCCAGCAGGTCGGTGCTGCGCACCCGGGTCTTGAACAGCCGCGCCAGCTGGCGCAGCAGCTCGTCGCCGGCGGCGTGCCCGCAGGTGTCGTTGACCACCTTGAACTGGTCCAGGTCCATGTAGCAGAGCACGTGCTCGCCGCGTTCCTCGACCGGGGTCTGCAGCAGCTTCTCGATGCGGCCCTCGAAGGCCGAGCGGTTGGCCAGGCCGGTGAGGGTGTCGTGCGAGGCCTGGAAGCTCAGCTCGCGCGCCAGCTGGCGGGTCATGGTGACGTCGCGGAAGCTCAGCACCACGCCGATCACCTGCCCGTGCGCGTCGCGGATCGGCGCCACCGCATCCTGCACCGCCACCGCGTGGCCGTCGCGCCGCTGCAGCATGCTCGCCGCCGCCGCTTCGGGACGCTCCGGGCCGTGCGCGCGCCGGCGCCGGCGAATGCGCTCGAGCGGACTGGGCAGGGCCATGCCGGTCAGCTCGTCGTGCAGCTGGTAGACCTCCGCCAGCGGCCGCCCCTGCGCCTCCTTGCCGGACCAGCCGGTGAGCTGCTCGGCGACCGGGTTGAGGAAGCGGATGCGCCCTTCGCTGTCGGTGGTGATCACGCCGTCGCCGATCGAGGCGAGGGTCACCTGGGCGAGCATCTTCTCCTGGAACAGCTGTTCCTCGATCCGCCGCCGCTCGGTGATGTCGCGCACCATGCAGATGAACAGCGTCTCGTCGTCCTCGCCCTGGCTGGCGGTCAGCTCGGCGGCGAACGGCTGGCCGTCGGGGCCGCGCAGCAGCAGCTCGCACTTGGCCTCGCCGCCGGGCTGCGGGAACAGCCGGTCGCGCCAGTTGCCGCGGTCGTTGACGAAATGCTGCAGGTGGCGCCCGACGATCTCTTCGGCGGACAGCCCGAACAGCCGCTCGGCGCCCGGGTTGCAGCTGGCCAGCACGCCGTCGCGGCCGTAGGTGACGATGCCGTCGCGAATGTCGCGGACGATGATCTGGGTCTTGTTCACCGCGTTCTGCAGGGCGCGGATCACCTTGTTGTACTGGCTGGCGATCTGCCCCACCTCGGTGAATGGCTCGGCCGCCACTTCCTTGTGGAAGTGGCCGTGGCGCTGGTGTTCGGCCATGGCGTCGAGCAGCTCGATCAACTCGGTGCGTTCGCCGTGTTCGGTGACGTTCAGCCCGCGGATCTCGTCGTCCGGGTCGACGCGCATCGGATAGACGCGGTTGAGCAGGCGCAGCACGGCGTAGGTCACGCCGAACGCCCAGAGCGCGCAGACCAGCACGCCCTGCGCCTGCACCGCCAGCTGATCGAGGCGGTCGTGGCCGGCCGGCAGCAGCGCCGGGTCGGCGAACAGCGCCACCGCCAGCGTGCCCCAGATCCCCGCGGCCAGGTGCACCGGCACCGCGCCGACCGCATCGTCCAGCCGCCAGCGCACCAGCAGCGCCTCGCCGGCGAACATCGCCAGGCTGCCGACGAAGCCGATCACGATCGCCTCGAACATGCCCACGGCATGCGCCCCGGCGGTGACCGCCACCAGCCCGGCAAGCATGCCGTTGAGCGGCGAGACGGCGTCGACGTAGCCGTTGCGCCACCAGGACACCGCCATCGCGCCGCCGATGCCGGCCATGCCGCCCATCATGGTGTTGGCGACGATGCCCGGCACGCGGCCGTCGAAACTCAGCGTGCTGCCGCCGTTGAAACCGAACCAGCCGAACATCAGCAGCAGCCCGCCGAGCATCGCCAGCGGCAGGTTGGAACCCGGCATGCTGCGCCCCGGGCGCAGCTCGAAGCGGCCCTGGCGCGGGCCGATGACCATGATCACCGCCAGCGCCATCCAGCCGCCGACGCTGTGCACCACGGTGGAGCCGGCGAAGTCGACGAAGCCCTGCGCCGCCAGCCAGCCCTGGCCGGTGGCGAAGGCGCCGCCCCAGGCCCAGTGGCCGAACAGCGGATAGACCAGCCCGGCGCCGAGCGCCGCCACCAGCAGGTAGGCGTTGAAGCGCATGCGCTCGGCGGCCGCGCCCGAAACGATGGTCGAGGCGGTGGTACAGAACATCGCCTGGAACACGAAGAAGGCCATCGGCCAGGCTTCGCCGCCGGTGTCGACCACGAAGTGGCTGCCGCCGAACCAGCCCAGCTGGCTGGTGCCGAACATCAACCCGAAGCCGAACAGCCAGTACAGCAGCACCGCGATGCTGAGGTCGGCCATGTTCTTGATCGCCACGTTGATGGCGTTCTTGCTGCGGGTCAGGCCCGACTCCAGGCAGAGGAAGCCGATCTGCATGTTGAACACCAGCCCGGCACAGAGCACCACCCAAAGCAGGTCGATCATCGAATGGTCCATGTCAGGGGCGCTCCACCGGGGCCACGGCCGCCATGCAGGCTGGCGGAACGCGGCGAAGGATGGACGGCAGGCGAGAGAACGAGGAACGGCGGCGCGGACTGAGCATGCTCGACTCCTTTCAGAGAAGCAGGCTCAAGCGAGTTCCATGCCAAGGCGAGCGCGGGCTGAAGGCATCAATGGCACATGGCCAGCACCAAAAGCGGTCATGGCGAAACCCGCCGCCCATGACAGGCACCGAAATGTAGCGCCCCCGGGCGGGGGCTGTCGGGCAGGATTCAGGCAGGCACCCTCCCGGCTCGATAGCCCGCGCCGGCCCCCAACACAACCGTCGCCCCGGCGAAGGCCGGGGTCCAGTTGGCCGCGCCAAACGCCCTGCCCTAAGGCAGGTCCGCGTACCCCTGGCGATAACTGGGATGGGCCGGCGCCCATCCCAGCGCCCGTGCCCGGGCGTTGGAGCAGCGCTTGGAGCCGGCGCGGCGGCTCATCGTCTCGTCGGCCCAGTGGCTGATGCCGAGGCGCTCGCGCAGCCAGTCGGCCACTTCGGCGAGCGGCGCCGGGTCGTCGTCGACGCCCAGGTAGCAGTCCTGCAGCGGCTCGCCGCGGGCGTCGGCCGCAAGCAGCCAGGCCAGCAGGCCGGCGGCATCGTCGCGGTGCAGGCGGTTGGCGTACTGCGGCGGATCGCGCTCGACGCGCAGGCCGGCGCGCACCTGGTTCAGCAGCCATGGCCGTTCCGGGTGGTAGAGTCCAGCCAGGCGCACCACGGTCGCCGGCAGGCCGCTGTCCAGCGCCAGCCGTTCCGCCTCCAGCATCACCCGCCCGGTATAGCCGCTCGGCTCGGTGGGCGAGTCCTCGTCGACCCATTCGCCGGCGTGCTGGCCGTACACGCCGGTACTGGAGACGAACAGCAGGCGCCGCGGGCGCTGGCCGCGTGCACGCAGCCAGCCGAGCAGGTTCGCCAGGCCCTCGACGTAGGCCCGGCGATAGCCGGCCTCGTCGTGCCGGCTGGCCGAGGCGGCGTACACCAGGTAGTCGAGCGGGCCGTCCGGCCAGCGCGCCGGCGGCGCCTCGGCGGCCAGATCGCCGGGCACCGGAAGGATGCCGTCGGGCAGCGCCTCGGCCTCGCGCCGCAGCCCATAGACGGCCCAGCCCCGCTCGCGCAGACGCGCGCCCAGCCGGCAGCCGAGGTCGCCGCAACCGGCGATCATCACCCGCATTCGTTCCAGCCTCCTTTTCGGCGAGCATCCAGTGTAGCCGGCGCCAGCAACGGCGCCGAGATACGACCATATTCACGGTTGGTTCCCACAGCGGTAGGGGCTATGCTTGCGAGCATTCTGATGGATGCACGCTATGACCCTGACTGAACTGCGCTACATCGTCACCCTCGCCCAGGAGCAGCATTTCGGCCGTGCCGCCGAACGCTGCCACGTCAGCCAGCCCACCCTGTCGGTCGGAGTCAAGAAACTCGAGGACGAGCTCGGCGTGCTGATCTTCGAGCGCAGCAAGAGCGCGGTGCGCCTGACGCCAGTCGGCGAGGGCATCGTCACCCAGGCGCAGAAGGTGCTGGAGCAGGCGCAGAGCATCCGCGAGCTGGCCCAGGTCGGCAAGAACCAGTTGGCCACGCCGCTGAAGGTCGGTGCCATCTACACCATCGGCCCGTACATCTTTCCGCACCTGATTCCGCAGCTGCACCGGGTGGCACCGGACATGCCGCTGTACATCGAGGAAAACTTCACCCACGTGCTGCGCGACAAGCTGCGCACCGGCGAACTGGACGCGATCATCGTCGCGCTGCCGTTCCAGGAAGCCGACGTGCTGACCAAGCCGCTCTACGACGAACCCTTCTACGCGCTGATGCCGGCCGACCACCCCTGGACGCAGAAGCAGACCATCGACACCGAGATGCTCAACGACAAGAGCCTGCTGCTGCTCGGCGAGGGCCACTGCTTCCGCGACCAGGTGCTCGAGGCCTGCCCGACCAGCGGCCGCCGCGGCGAGGCGCCGAGCCACACCACGGTCGAGTCCAGTTCGCTGGAGACCATCCGCCACATGGTCGCCTCGGGCCTGGGCGTATCGATCCTGCCGCTGTCGGCGGTGGACAGCCACCACTACGCCCCCGGCGTGCTGGAAGTGCGCCCGCTGACCCCGCCGGCGCCCTACCGCACCGTCGCCATCGCCTGGCGCGCCAGCTTCCCGCGGCCGAAGGCGATCGAAGTGCTGGCCGACTCGATCCGCCTGTGCTCGGTCGGCAAGCCCAACTGACCGCACGCGCCGAGCGTTCGAAGGAGCCGCGCACATGACCGAGCTGGCCGCCGTCCCGGTGACGGCGCTCAAGGGCGTGGGCGCCGCGCTGGCCGAGAAGCTGGCCAAGGTCGGCCTGGAAACCCTGCAGGACCTGCTCTTTCACCTGCCCCTGCGCTACCAGGACCGCACCCGTGTGATCCCCATCGGCGCGCTGCGCCCCGGACAGGACGCGGTGATCGAGGGCGTGGTGGCCGGCGCCGACATCGTCATGGGCCGCCGGCGCAGCCTGCTGGTACGCCTGCAGGACGGCAGCGGCACGCTGAGCCTGCGCTTCTACCACTTCAGCCAGGCGCAGAAGGAAGCCCTCAAGCGCGGCACCCAGCTGCGCTGCTATGGCGAGGCCCGCCCCGGCGCCTCCGGCCTGGAGATCTACCACCCCGAGTACCGCGCGCTGAGCGGCACCGAGCCGGCGCCGGTGGAGCAGACCCTGACGCCCATCTACCCGACCACCGAGGGCCTGACCCAGCAGCGTCTGCGCCAGCTCACCGGCCAGGCGCTGGCCCGTCTCGGCCCGCACAGCCTGCCCGACTGGCTGCCGCCGGAGCTGGCCCGCGACTACCGCCTGGGCCCGCTCGACGAAGCCATCCGCTACCTGCACCGGCCGCCGCCCGACGCCGACCTCGAGGAGCTCGCCGAGGGCCGTCACTGGGCCCAGCACCGCCTGGCCTTCGAGGAGCTGCTGACCCACCAGCTGTCGCTGCAGCGCCTGCGCGAGAGCGTGCGTGCCCAGCAGGCCCCGCGGCTGCCGGTGGCCCGCGAGCTGCCGCAACGGTTCCTGATCAACCTCGGCTTCCGGCCCACCGGCGCGCAGCAGCGGGTCGGTGCCGAGATCGCCTACGACCTGTCACAGCCCGAGCCCATGCTGCGCCTGGTGCAGGGCGACGTCGGCGCCGGCAAGACGGTGGTCGCCGCGCTCGCCGCGCTGCAGGCGCTGGAGGCCGGCTACCAGGTGGCGCTGATGGCGCCCACCGAGATTCTCGCCGAGCAGCACTACCTCACCTTCTGCAAGTGGCTCGAACCGCTCGGACTGGAGGTCGCCTGGCTGGCCGGCAAGCTCAAGGGCAAGGCGCGGCAGGGCGCGCTGGAGAAGATCGCCGGCGGCGTGCCCATGGTGGTCGGCACCCATGCGCTGTTCCAGGACGAGGTACGGTTCGCCCGCCTGGCGCTGGTGATCATCGACGAGCAGCACCGCTTCGGCGTCCAGCAGCGCCTGGCGCTGCGTCAGAAGGGCGTCGACGGCCGCCTCTGCCCGCACCAGCTGATCATGACCGCCACGCCGATCCCGCGGACCCTGGCGATGAGCGCCTACGCCGACCTCGACACCTCGATCCTCGACGAGCTGCCGCCCGGGCGCACCCCGGTGAACACCGTGCTGGTGGCCGACAGCCGCCGCCTGGAGGTGATCGAGCGGGTCCGCTCGGCCTGCGCCGAGGGCCGCCAGGCCTACTGGGTGTGCACGCTGATCGAGGAATCCGAGGAGCTCACCTGCCAGGCCGCGCAGAGCACCTACGAGGACCTCTCGGCGGCGCTCGCCGGGCTGCGCGTGGGGCTGATCCACGGGCGCATGAAGCCGGCCGAGAAGGCCGCGGTGATGCAGGAATTCAAGGAAGGCCGGCTGCAGCTGCTGGTCGCCACCACGGTGATCGAGGTCGGCGTCGATGTGCCCAACGCCAGCCTGATGATCATCGAGAACCCCGAGCGCCTCGGCCTGGCCCAGTTGCACCAGCTGCGCGGGCGGGTCGGGCGCGGCAGCGCGGCCAGCCACTGCGTGCTGCTCTACCACCCACCGCTGTCGCAAATTGGCCGCGAGCGCCTGGCGATCATGCGCGAGACCTGCGACGGCTTCGTCATCGCCGAGAAGGACCTCGAACTGCGCGGCCCGGGCGAGATGCTCGGCGTGCGCCAGACCGGCCTGCTGCAGTTCAAGGTCGCCGACCTGATGCGCGACGCCGACCTGCTGCCGGCGGTGCGCGACGCGGCGCAGACGCTGCTGGCGCGCTGGCCGGGGCACGTCAGCCCGCTGCTGCACCGCTGGCTGCGTCACGGCCAGCAGTACGGACAGGTGTGACACGGACAACCGGTTGTTGCCTATCCCCAGTGTTGCTGTGGTTATACTGCCGAAACGCCCAAGCCGGATTTCCTGCCGATGAATCTCGCGCCACACGACGAAGCCTTTGCGCAACTCCCCCCGCTGGTCGCCCAGATGCTGGAAAAACAGGGCATCGCCTACCAGCTGCACCGTGATCCAGAGCCCTTCCCGGCCGCCCAGCGCGTGCAGGCGGTGCTGCTCGACGACCTTATCGGCCCGCTGCTGGTGCTCTTCCCGCAGGACCGCCTGCTCGACCTGGCGCGCCTGGCCGAACTCACCGGACGCGACCTCTCGGCGGTCGCCCCCGAGCGCCTGACGCGCATGCTCGACACCCATGGCTTCGGCGTGCTGCCGGGCCTGCCGCCACTGATCAGCGCCCCCTGCCTGTACGAGGAGCACCTGCCGCAGCAGACCCGCCTGCTGGTCGAGTCCGGCGAGCCGGGCCTGTGGCTGGAGCTGTCCGGGGCGGACTACCGCGGCCTGCTGAGCAAGGCCAGCGCCGGGCGTTTCGGCCAGCCGCTGGCGCAGATCCGGCCGAACCTCGACCGCCCCCACGACGACCGCGCCGAGATCACCCAGGCGGTGCAGGCCTTCACCGCGCGGCGCATCCAGCAGCGGCTGGAGGAGACCATCGAAATCCCGCCGCTGCCGCAGTCGGCGCAGCGCATCATCAAGCTGAGGGTCAACCCGGACGCCACCGTCGACGACATCACCGGCGTGGTGGAGACCGATCCGGCGCTGGCCGCGCAGGTGGTCAGCTGGGCCGCCTCGCCCTACTACGCCGCGCCCGGCAAGATCCGCTCGGTGGAGGACGCCATCGTCCGCGTGCTCGGCTTCGACCTGGTGATCAACCTCGCGCTCGGGCTGGCGCTGGGCAAGACCCTGAGCCTGCCCAAGGACAAGCCGCAGCAGGCCACGCCCTACTGGCAGCAGGCGATCTACACCGCCGCGGTGATCGAGGGCCTGGCCCGCGCCATCCCTCGCGAACGGCGCCCCGAGATCGGCCTGGCCTACCTCGCCGGGCTGTTGCACAACTTCGGCTACCTGGTGCTGGCGCACGTGTTCCCGCCGCACTTTTCGTTGATCTGCCGGCACCTGGAAGTCAATCCGCACGTCGGCCACAGCCGCGTCGAGCAGCACCTGCTCGGGATCACCCGCGAACAGATCGGCGCCTGGCTGATGACCTACTGGGGCATGCCGGATGAGTTGGCCAACGCCCTGCGCTTCCAGCAGGACCCGAACTACCGCGGCGAGCACGCCGCCTACGCCAATCTCGTCTGCCTCGCCGTACGCCTGCTGCGCAACCAGGGCATCGGCGCGGGGCCGGAGGCGGAAATCCCGCAGGCGCTGCTGGACAACCTCGGCCTCAGCCGCGAGCGCGCGGACGAAGCGCTGGCCAAGGTGCTCAAGGCCGAAGCCGCCCTGCGCGAGCTCGCCGCGCAGTTCAATATGGCGCACTGAAAAGCGCTGCGCGCCCTCATCCCGGCGCAAGCCGGGACCCAGACCAAGCCTGACGCTCCGACGCAGGCCGGCATCGGCCTGTGCGTCCGTGTGTCTCCCACTCACCACCGCACTGCCCCTCTGGGTACCGGCCTGCGCCGGTACGACGGGCAGCATGAATGACTGCTCGCCCTAGCTCGCCACCCGGAAAGTCAGGCGCGCGTCCACCCGGCCTTCGCCGGCCCGTTGCAGGCTGACTTCGCCGAGGCTGACGCCCAGCGCCTGCAGTTCCTCGACCCAGAACAGCATGGCGCTGTAGGACACGCCCGGCAGGCTGACCTGCAGGTTGCCGTCGGCGTTCATGTCGAAGCTGTCGATGCGCAGGCCGCGGTCCTGGGCGGTCTGGGTGACCAGGCCCTGCAGCTGCTCGGGCGGCAGCATTGGCTGGTTGTCGCGCGACATCGAACGGGCCAGCTCGGTGTTTTCCTGCAGGTAGGCGTAGAGGCTGCGCTGTTCCTCGTAGTACTGGCGGGCGTCGGTCACGCCGCGCATCGCCGGCAGCCAGAGCAGCAGGTAGAAGATCACCGCCAGCAAGAAGGCGCCAAGCAGCGTCAGCAGCAGCCGCTCGCGCGGGGCCAGGCGCTGCCAGCGGTGCCACAGCGGCGAATCCATCAGCCGGGCGGCGAATTGCTGTTTCAGGTTCATCCGGCTCATCCTCCGATCACCACGCGTGCGCTGACCCCGTCGCCGTCACGGCTGGCCGAACCGAGTTCGACCGGCTGGCCGGTCTCGGCCAGGCGCTGGCGCAGCGCTTCGAGGGTGGAGAAGTCCTGCGCCTGCACCTGCATGGCCAGGGCACCCTGGCCGTCGCTGTAATCGAGCTGGCCGATGGTCACCGGCATGCCCTCGGCGGCCGTGGCGGCGTGCTCGAGCAGGCGCATCAGGCCGGCCGAGGCGCTGGCGCGCTGGCCGATGTGGTCGGCGAACTGCGCGCGCAGGTTGACGATCCGCACGTCCTCGGGAAACAGCTCGCGGTACAGCGCTTCGCTGGCGGCGGCGTAATGGTCGCCCTGGCGCTGGAAGTACCAGCCCTGCGCCAGGTTGAAGCCCAGCTGCACCAGCAGGATCAGGCCGAGCACCGCCAGCACCGGCTTCCAGCGGCCCAGCCCGGTGCCGGCCGGGCGCACGGCGAATTCGCCCTGGGCCAGGTTCACCGCCTCCTCGCGGCCACCGGCGAGCCAGCGGTAGGGGTCCTCGACCGGCTCGTAGCCGTCCAGCTCCCCGGGCGCCTCGGCCAGGGTGCCGTGGCCGAAGCGCGGGCTCGGGCACTGCGCGGCGAGCATCGGCCACTGCGCCGTGGGAAAGGCCAGCCGCGGCTCCGGGCTGCCGCCGAGCAGGGCGCGCTCGTCGAGGAAAAGCAGCTGGGCGCCGTCGCGCGGCAGCAGGTCGGCGTCGACATGCACGGCGACGATGTCCAGGCCAAGCGCGCGCAGGTCCTCCAGCCAGTCGGCCAGCAGCCGGCGGCGGATGGCGATGACCCGGTCGCGGCCGTCGTCCAGCGTCTCGCCGAGCGCCAGGTGCAGGTCGTCGACGCTCTCCGCCAGCAGCTCCTCGACCGCATAGGCCAGCGCCTGCTGCACCCAGCGCGTCTTGCGCGTCGGCAGGGTGACGGCGAAGAAGCTGCAGACCTCGGCCGGCAGCACCAGCGCGACCGCGCCGGCGATGCCTTCGGCGCAGGCCTGCAGGCTGGTCCAGCCGCCCTGGCCGGCGCGCGGCAGCCAGTAGGCGCGCGTCTCGGGCGTCAGCCGGGGGCCGCTGTCGGCGGCCAGGAACAGACAGTCCATCGGGTCTCAGTCTCCCTCGTCGTCTCGGGGCAGGCGCGGCGGCAGCCCCAGGTTGCGATACATCACCTTCACCTCGCCATCGTCCTCGCGCCGGAGCACGCTGACCAGCGCCATGCGCCGGTCGCCCAGGCGGACCTCGCTGGTGACCTGGAAGAATTGACTGCCAACCGCGAGCGCGGTGCCCTGCAGTTCGGTACCGGCCAGCGAGGGCTGGGCGAGGAAGGCGGCGATGTCGCGGAATCCGCCGGGCCGGCGCTCGCTGACCGCGGCCCGCGCCGCCGCCAGCGTCAGGCTGTCGTCGATGCTGGCCAGCACCCGCGCGCCGACGGTGTTGACGTTCAGCGGCACGTCGCCGGGCAGCGCGGTGACGTGCGGTGCCAGGCGCCGGAAGTCGGCCTCGGTCATGCCCAGCAGCAGGCGCAGCTCGGAGACGTCGTAGAGCCGCCGGCCGGCGGTCCGGTAGGGCGGGTCGAGGCGCGCGTAGGCGGTGTCCTCGGCGCCGTATTCGCCGCTCGGGTCCTGGTTGGCATCAAGCCAGTCCACCAGCCGCTCGGCATAGGGCGCCTCGATCTGCAGGCCGAGCAGCAGGCGGCGGAACTGGGCGATCGCCGCCTCGTTGGGCTGCTGGTTCTGCGTCAGGCTGTTGAGGTTGAAGCGGCTGGCCAGGTCCTCGATGCGCACGCGGATCTCGCCGCCGTCGATGGGAAAGGCCGGCAGCGGCCGGGCCCAGGCCTCGCCGAGGTGGTCCACCGACTTCGGGCCCTCGCCGCCTTCGCCGGCCTCCTGTTCGGGCGCCGGCTCGGCGCCCTCCGGCGGTGCCTCCTCGGCTGGCGGCTCTTCCTCGGCCGGCTCGGGCGTCGCCGGATTCTGCGCGGCGTCGCGGGCGAGGATGGCGCGCGCCAGGGCCTCGCCGCCGAGCGCGTACTGCCAGGCCTGGCGCGCCTGCATCTGGTTGGTGGTGGAACGGATCGACAGCTGCTGGCGGGCGATCAGCCCGGCGCACACCACCGTGACGATGGCCACCACCAGCAGCACCGTGATCAGCGCCACGCCGCGTTCGCGCCTCATGGCAGCAGTCCCGGATCGAGGGTGCCGGGGCGCCCTTCGGCATCGGGCAGCGCCTGCGGCCGCGAGGCGCTGGCGTCGGGCAGCCGCACCAGGCGCAGGATGCGCCCGTAGTGCGGGTGTTCGAAGGCGAACTCCACCGCCAGCGGCAGACGCTCGGGCTCGGTTTCCGGATTGGCGCGGTTGTAGTCGAACGGCGGCCAGTCCTGGTGCCAGGCGCCCTGCCCGTCCAGGTAGCGCAGTTCCAGCCCGCTCACGCCCTCCAGCACGCGCTGCACCCGCGGGCGGCTCCCGATGTCGCGGTCGAGCACCGTCCAGTACTGCCGTTCCAGCGTCTGCCCGACCAGCCGCCAGCGCACCCGCTGCAGCTCGGCGCGGCGCAGGCCGGTGGGGTTGCGCCAGCCGATGCGGCTGAACTCAACCGCGGCCTCGGCGCCGTCGTCCGGCTCCAGGCTGGCGACCAGGGCGGCGCGCTCGTCGCCGTAGTTGTCGCGGATCGGCCGCGGCGCGGCCTGCATCAGGTCGCGCTCGAAGGCCCAGACGGCGCGGGTCAGCTCGCGCAGCACCTGCTCCTGGGCGCGGGTCGCCTCGTCGCTGCGCAGCACCGACTCGAGCATGCGGTAGGTGCCCAGCGCCAGCAGCGCGAACAGGGCGATGGCGATCAGCAGTTCGAGCAGGGTGAAACCGCGCTGCCGGCCCATCAGCGCACCTCGACGAAGCCGGTCAGGCTGGTGGCCGCGCGCGTTTCCACCGAGCCGCGGCCAGCCGCGGCCTGCGGTGCCACCCAGACGGTGACGCGCAGCAGCGAAGCGTCGGTGGTCGACTCGACCTGGGTGAGCAGCTGCCAGCGCCGCCCGGCGTATTCCAGCGCCTGCTCCTGGCGCCCGGTGGCCGGCGGGCCGGGCGCCACCTGCAGCTCGGTGAGGCGGTTGTCGGCGATCCAGCCGGCCAGGGTCACCTCTTCCAGCCGCGCGGCGTTGTTCAGGCTGCGGCCGGTGGCGGTGAGCACCGTGGCCGAGACCACGGCGAAGATCGCCAGGGCGATCAGCACCTCGAGCAGGGTGAAGCCCCGCGCCCTCACCGGCGGCGCTCCGCGGCCGGTTCGGCGCTGGGCAGGGAGAAACCGTCGCTGGCGACCACCCAGGCGCTGTCCGGCACCTGCCGCTCGGAGATGCGCAGGCTGAACGGCGACAGCTCGCCGCTGGAGAGCACCAGGATCTGCGGGGTGACGCCGCGCCCGACCGGATAGCGCCAGCGCCGTGCCGTTTCGTCGTTCTCTGCATCGTCCGCCGGCGCCGCCAGCCCCGGCGCGTCCTCGTCGGCGGATTCCACCGGCGGCGCCAGGCGCAGCGGCGTGCCGTCGAGGGTCAGGTCCAGCCGCGCCCACTCCGGCACCCGGTACGGCGTCTCGCGGTCGCTCATCCAGCGCGCCTGGCGCTCGTCGTAACGCAGCACGCGGTAGCCCTGGTCGTTGACCCACAGGCCGTACTCGCGGCTGTCGAGCACCGCCTCGTCGGCCAGCACGCCGAGGGTGGCAGCGAGCCGCTGGGCCTCGTCGCGCAGCTCGCGCGAGGTGCTGGCGGTGCCGATCGAGAGCACCGCGATGCTGATGAGGATGCCGAGGATGACCATCACCACCATCAGCTCGATGAGGGTGAAGCCGGCGCAGGCGCGCGCCCGTCCGGGCAGGCGTGCGGCCCGAAAGGCGGCGCGGGATGGGCAGAAGGGCGTCATGCCGGGGCTCGGTGCTGGCTGGGTTCGCGGTCGAGACCGCTCCCACGCAGGGCCGCCCTGCCGTCGGAGGCGAGGCGCGGCGGCACGGCGGTCACTGGTCCCAGTTGCCGATGTCCGCGTTCAGGTCGGAGCCGCCCTGCTTGCCGTCGGCGCCGAGCGAGTAGAGGTCGTACGGGCCCTGGGTGCCCGGCGACAGGTACTGGTAGTCGTTGCCCCAGGGGTCCTTCGGCAGGCGCTTGAGGTAGCCGTCGCGGTTCCAGTTCTTCGGCTGCGGGTTGCCCGAAGGGCGCTGCACCAGCGCCTGCAGGCCCTGTTGGGTGCTGGGGTAGCTGAAATTGTCCAGCTTGTACATGTCCAGCGCGGCGGCAATGGCCTTGATGTCGCCCTTGGCGACGGTGACCTTGGCCTGGTCCGGGCGGTTCATCACCTGCGGCACCACCAGCGCGGCGAGGATCCCGAGGATCACCACCACGACCATGATTTCGATGAGGGTGAAGCCCCTCTGCGTTGCGTTGCGAAGCGTCATTCGTTAACCCACCAGTTGGTTGAGGGAGAGGATCGGCAGCAGGATGGCCAGCACGATGACCAGCACCACCGCCCCCATGAAGACCAGCATGAACGGCTCGAACAGCCCGACCAGCAGGGACACCTGGGCCGCCAGGTCGTTCTCCTGATTGCGTGCCGTCCTGGCCAGCATCTGGTCCAGTTCGCCGGATTTCTCGCCGCTGGCGATCATGTGCAGCATCATCGGCGGGAATTCGCCGGTGGCTTCCAGCGCCCGTGTCAGGCTGGTGCCTTCGCGGACCTTCTGCGCGGCCTCGACCACCTTGTCGCGGATGCGCAGGTTGGCGATCACCGCGGCGGCGATCGACAGCGCCTCCACCAGCGGCACGCCGCTGCGGGTGAGGATCGCCAGGGTCGAGGCGAAGCGCGCGGTGTTGGTCGCCCGCGACAGCCGGCCGATCAGCGGCAGGCGCAGGATCAGGCCGTGCCAGCGGCGCTTGAAGTCCTGGTCGCGCAGCGCGTAGCGCATCGCCACCACGCCGCCGACGACCAGCAGCACCATCAGCCAGCCCCAGGCCTGGACCAGGTCGCTGGCGGCGATCAGCCCGCGGGTCAGGCCCGGCAGCTCCTGCCCGGTGTTGACGAACACCTTGACCACGTCCGGCACCACGTAGCCGAGCAGGAAGCCGACGATTGCCAGCGAGGCGACCATCAGGATCACCGGGTAGAGCAGTGCCATCTGGATCTTCTGCCGCGACTGCTGGCGCTGCTCGGTGTAGTCGGCCAGCTGGTCGAGCACCAGGCCGAGGTGCCCGGCATGCTCGCCGGCGGCCACCGTGGCCCGGTACAGCTCCGGGAAGGCGGAGGGGTATTCGCGCAGCGCGGTGGCCAGGCTGTGGCCTTCCAGCACCCGCGCGCGCACCGCCAGCAGCATCGACTTGATCTTCGGCGAGCCGGACTGCGCGGCCGCGGCGCGCAGCGCTTCCTCGATCGGCAGCGCCGCCTGCACCAGGGTGGCGAGCTGCCGGGTGACCATCGCCAGGTCGCGCGCCGACAGCCCGCGGCCGAAGCTCAGCCCCCCGCCGCCGGCATCGTCGCGGGCGCTGCGGGTGGGCTTGACCTCCAGCGGCGCCCACTGCTTGTCGCGCAGCAGCTGCCGCGCCTGGCGCGGGCTGTCGGCCTCGATCAGGCCCTTCTGCTGGCGCCCGCGCGGGTCCAGCGCGATGTATTCGAAGGCGGCCATCAGTGCGCCCCCGCCGTGATGGAGTTGGCGGGTTCGCGGTCGAGCCCCCCACGGGGGCAGGCGCTGGCCGGGGCTTTTGTGGGCGCGGTCTCGACCGCGATTGCCCCGGTGCAGGTGAAGTCGTAGAAGCCCCTCACCGTTTATTCCTCACGGGTCACGCGCAGCACTTCCTCGATGGTGGTCACGCCCTCACGGACCTTGCGCATGCCGTCCTCGCGGATGCTCGGGCCCAGGCGGCGGGCGTGGCGGACCATGTCCTGCTCGGTGGCGCGGGTGTGGATCATGCTGCGCAGGGTGTCGTCGAAGAGCACCAGCTCATAGATGCCGGTCCGCCCGCGGTAGCCGAGGCCGCGGCAGATGTCGCAGCCCTCGGCGTGATAGAGGGTCGGCGCCTCGGCCGGGTCGACGCCGAGCAGCGCGCACTCGGCGGCATCGGCGACGTAGGGCCGTTTGCAGTCGTGGCACAGCACGCGCACCAGGCGCTGGGCGAGCACGCCGAGCAGCGACGAGGAAATCAGGAAGGGCTCCACGCCCATGTCGACCAGGCGGGTGACCGCGCCGATGGCGCTGTTGGTGTGCAGCGTCGAGAGCACCAGGTGGCCGGTCAGCGACGCCTGCACCGCCATGTCGGCGGTCTCCTGGTCGCGGATCTCGCCGACCATCACCACGTCCGGGTCCTGGCGCAGGATGGCGCGCAGGCCGCGGGCGAAGGTCATGTCGACCTTGGTGTTGACCTGGGTCTGGCCGATGCCCTCGAGGTGGTACTCGATCGGGTCCTCGACGGTGAGGATGTTGCGCGTGCGGTCGTTGAGCGTGGTCAGGCTGGCGTACAGCGTGGTGGTCTTGCCCGAGCCGGTGGGGCCGGTGACGAGGATGATGCCGTGCGGCTTGCGCACCGACTCCTCCAGGCGCTGGCGGTCGCGGTCGCTCATGCCCAGGTGCTTGAGCGTCAGGCGCCCGGCCTGCTTGTCCAGCAGACGCAGCACCACCCGCTCGCCGTTGGCCGAGGGCAGCGTGGAGACGCGGATGTCCACCTCGCGGCCGCCGACCCGCAGGGAGATGCGGCCGTCCTGTGGCACGCGCTTCTCGGCGATGTCCAGCCGCGCCATGACCTTGATCCGTGACACCAGCAGCGCCGCCAGCTCGCGCTTGGGCTGCACCACCTCGCGGAGGATGCCGTCGACGCGGAAGCGGATGACCAGCCGCTTCTCGAAGGTCTCGATGTGGATGTCCGAGGCGTTCTCGGCGATGGCCTCGCCGAGGATGGCGTTGATCAGGCGGATGATCGGCGCGTCGTCCTCCTGCTCCAGCAGGTCCTCGGTTTCCTGGATCTGGTCGGCCAGGCTGGCCAGGTCGAGGTCGGCGCCGAGGCCCTCGACCATGGTCATGGCGCCGCTGGAGTCGTGACGGTAGGCCTCGCCGAGCGCGCGGTCGAAGTCTTCCTCGGCCAGCCACTGCATCGGCAGCGGACCGCCGGCCAGGCGCTGGGCCTCCTGCAGCGCGGTGAGCGGGGCGCCCTGGCGTGCGCACAGGCGCGGGCCGGGGGCTTCGTCGAGCAGCAGCACGCCGTGGCGCCGGGCGAAGGCGAAGGGCAGGCGGCGCTGGGCCGGGGTGTCCAGCGCGGGAATGGCGGTCATGTCCATGTCGGGCATCGGGCAAGGATTCCTGCTAGCAGTGAAGCCGTACGCGTGCGATCGACGGCGGCTTCGATCGGCCTGGACTTACGTGTCGCGTCGGCCATGGATTACAGCGTTTCGATGACAATTGCTGTCATCTCGCTCTCAGGGGCAGGCGCTTTATAAGCATTAACGCGATCCAAGGGAAACGCCAATTCGATTGCGCGACGAGTGGTCCGGGTGGCCTTTTGACAGGCGAGCGGACCGACAGTGCCCTGCCCTGGAAGCCGTGAAAGCGCTGGCATAGAGCCATCAGCCAGGGCGATGGACAGTCATTCAGCCCGGGGCTGCAGGGCACCTATGACGGACAGGACGGGTCTATCTCCGCCAGGATGCCCGACCGGAACGGCGATGGCCGCCGGCCTTCGTGAACGATCAGTCACTGCGTGACTTGTAGTCCTTCATAAGTTTCACTTCAAATTGGTTGAAGGCGTTGCGCTTCACCTGCAAAATGCCGCGCCGCCGCCGCGCAGGCTCGCGCCCGACGCGGGGCTGCCAGGCCGCACGGTCTTGACACGATCACTCAGGAGAACAAGAACAATGCACATCGGTGTGCCTCTTGAAACCCGGGCCGGGGAGACGCGCGTCGCCGCGACACCGGAAACCATCAAGAAGCTGATCGGCCAGGGCCATCAGGTCACGGTGCAGAGCAATGCCGGCCTCAACGCCAGCCTGCCCGACAGCGCCTACGAGGCGGTCGGCGCGCTGATCGGCGATGCTGGCGCGGCGTTCGGCGCCGACATCGTGCTGAAGGTGCTCGCCCCGGACGCGACCGAGCTGGCGCGGATGCGCCCCGGCGCGGTGCTGGTCGGCATGCTCAACCCCTTCGACGACGACAGCATCGCGCGCATGGCTGCCCAGGGCATCATCGCCTTCGCCCTCGAGGCGGCGCCGCGCACCTCGCGCGCGCAGAGCCTGGACGTGCTCTCCTCGCAGGCCAACATCGCCGGCTACAAGGCGGTGATGGTCGCCGCCAACCAGTACCCGCGCTTCATGCCCATGCTGATGACCGCCGCCGGCACGGTGAAGGCCGCCCGCGTGCTGGTCCTCGGTGCCGGTGTCGCCGGCCTGCAGGCGATCGCCACCGCCAAGCGCCTCGGTGCGGTGATCGAGGCCTCGGACGTGCGCCCGGCGGTGAAGGAGCAGATCGAATCGCTCGGCGCCAAGTTCGTCGACGTGCCCTTCGAGACCGACGAGGAGCGCGAGTGCGCCGAGGGCGTCGGCGGCTACGCCCGGCCGATGCCGGCCAGCTGGATGCTGCGCCAGGCGCAGGCAGTGCACGAGCGCGCCCGGCAGGCCGACATCGTCATCACCACCGCGCTGATTCCCGGGCGCAGGGCACCGACCCTGCTACACGAGGAAACGGTGCAGCTGATGAAGCCGGGCTCGGTGGTGGTCGACCTGGCCGCGGCACAGGGCGGCAACTGCCCGCTGACCGTGCCCGACCAGGTGGTGATCCGCCACGGCGTGACCCTGGTCGGCTACACCAACCTGGCGGCACTGGTGCCGGCGGACGCCTCGGCCCTCTATGCGCGCAACCTGCTGGACTTCCTCAAGCTGGTGATCGACAAGGACGGACAGTTCCACCTCGACCTGGAGGACGACATCGTCGCCGCCTGCCTGATGTGCCGCGACGGCCAGGCGGTGCGGGTGAACAGCCGGTAAAGAAGCGGCCAAAAAAGAAGCGGCCGCAGGCCCTCTGATCTCCCTCTCCCTCCGGGAGAGGGTGCCCGAAGGGTGGGTGAGGGATCTCGACCGCAACGCAGTACCCGAGCCCTCACCCCTGGCCCCTCTCCCGAGGGGAGAGGGGAAGAAGCGCGGTAGAAGGGACGAAAGCGCGGGAGCGCGGAAAACAAAAAACCAAGCCTCGGCGCAGCTGAACGGCGCCAGGGACCAACGATAAGGACCGCCACATGGACCTGATTTCCGACGGCATCTACAACCTGATCATCTTCGTGCTGGCCATCTACGTCGGCTACCACGTGGTGTGGAACGTCACCCCCGCCCTGCACACGCCGCTGATGGCGGTGACCAACGCGATCTCGGCGATCGTCATCGTCGGCGCCATGATGGCCGCCGCGCTGACCGAGACCGGACTGGGCAAGACCATGGGCACGCTCGCCGTGGCGCTGGCCGCGGTCAACGTGTTCGGCGGCTTCATGGTCACCCGGCGCATGCTGGAGATGTTCAAGAAGAAAGCCCCGAAGGCTTCGGCGGAGAAGCGCTGACATGAGCATGAACCTCATCACCCTGCTCTACCTGGTCGCCTCGGTGTGCTTCATCCAGGCGCTCAAGGGCCTCTCGCACCCGACCACCTCGCGGCGCGGCAACCTGTTCGGCATGGTCGGCATGGGCATCGCGGTGGTCACCACGGTGTTCCTGGTGTTCAAGCTCGGCGCGCAGCTGGCGGCGCGCGAAGACGGCAGCAACGACGCGGTGGCCGGGATCGGCTTCGTGCTGGTCGGCCTGCTGGTCGGCGGCAGCCTCGGCACGCTGATGGCCCGGCGCGTGGAGATGACCAAGATGCCCGAGCTGGTGGCCTTCATGCACAGCATGATCGGCCTGGCCGCGGTGTTCATCGCCATCGCCGCGGTGGTCGAGCCGCAGTCGCTGGGCATCGTCCAGGCCGCCGGCTACGCGATCCCGGTCGGCAACCGCCTGGAGCTGTTCCTCGGCGCGGCGGTCGGCGCCATCACCTTCTCCGGTTCGGTGATCGCCTTCGGCAAGCTGTCGGGCAAGTACAGGTTCCGCCTGTTCCAGGGCGCGCCGGTGGTGTTCAAGGGCCAGCACCTGGTCAACCTGGCGGTCGGCCTGGCGATCGTCGCCCTCGGCCTGGCCTACATGTTCACCGGCAGCCTCACGGCCTTTGCGATCATGCTGGCGCTGGCCTTCGTCATCGGCGTGCTGATCATCATCCCGATCGGCGGTGCCGACATGCCGGTGGTGGTCTCGATGCTCAACAGCTACTCGGGCTGGGCGGCGGCCGGCATCGGCTTCTCGCTGAACAACTCGATGCTGATCATCGCCGGCAGCCTGGTCGGCTCTTCCGGCGCGATCCTCTCCTACATCATGTGCAAGGCGATGAACCGCTCGTTCTTCAACGTGATCCTCGGCGGCTTCGGCGCCGAGGCCGGCGCCGGTGCCGCCACCGGCGGCCAGGAGCAGCGCAGCGTGAAGTCCGGCTCGGCCGACGACGCCGCCTTCCTGCTCGGCAACGCCGACAGCGTGATCATCGTCCCCGGCTACGGCCTGGCGGTGGCGCGCGCCCAGCACGCGCTGAAGGAGCTGACCGAGAAGCTGGTGGAGAACGGCGTGACCGTGAAGTACGCCATCCACCCGGTGGCCGGGCGCATGCCGGGGCACATGAACGTGCTGCTGGCCGAGGCCGAGGTGCCCTACGACCAGGTGTTCGAGATGGAGGACATCAACTCCGAGTTCGGCCAGGCCGACGTGGTGCTGGTGCTCGGCGCCAACGACGTGGTCAACCCGGCGGCGAAGAACGATCCCAAGTCGCCGATCGCCGGCATGCCGATCCTCGAGGCCTTCAAGGCCAGGACGATCATCGTCAACAAGCGCTCCATGGCCAGCGGCTACGCCGGCCTGGACAACGAGCTGTTCTACATGGACAAGACGATGATGGTCTTCGGCGACGCCAAGAAGGTGGTGGAGGACATGGTCAAGGCCGTCGAGTGACGAGCGCCCCCGCCCCACAGAACACCGGCCGCGCGCCGGTGTTCTGCTTTTTGCGCCAGCGCGAGGGGCGACGGACCTTTTCGACCTTGGTATAAGGGGCGGCCGCTCGCCCAGCCCCTAGACTGCCTGGCTGGCATTCCCCACAAAGACAAGACCGAGGTTTTCCGATGTACCGTGATCGCGTGCGCCTGCCTTCCCTGCTGGACAAGGTGATGACTGCCGACCAGGCCGCAGCCCTGATCCAGGACGGCATGACCGTCGGCATGAGCGGCTTCACCCGCGCCGGCGAAGCCAAGGCCGTGCCGCAGGCGCTGGCGCAGCGCGCCAGGCAGCAGCCGCTGAAGATCAGCCTGATGACCGGCGCCAGCCTCGGCAACGACCTCGACAAGCAGCTCACCGAAGCCGGCGTGCTGGCCCGGCGCATGCCCTTCCAGGTCGACAGCACCCTGCGCAAGGCGATCAATGCCGGCGACGTGATGTTCATCGACCAGCACCTGTCGGAAACCGTCGAGCAGTTGCGCAACCACCAGCTCAAGCTGCCGGACGTCGCGGTCATCGAGGCCGTGGCCATCACCGAGCAGGGCCACATCGTGCCGACCACCTCGGTGGGCAACTCGGCCAGCTTCGCGATCTTCGCCAGGCAGGTCATCGTCGAAATCAACACCGCCCACGACGCCAACCTGGAAGGCCTGCACGACATCTACATCCCGACCTACCGGCCGACCCGCACGCCGATCCCGCTGACCCGCGTCGACGACCGCATCGGCGGCAGCGCCATCCCGATCCCGCCGGAGAAGATCGTCGCCATCGTCGTCAACCACCAGCCGGACTCGCCCTCCACGGTGCTGCCGCCGGACAGCGAGACCCAGGCCATCGCCAACCACCTGATCGACTTCTTCAAGCGCGAAGTGGACGCCGGGCGCCTGGCGAAGAACCTCGCGCCGCTGCAGGCGGGCATCGGCAGCATCGCCAATGCGGTGATGTGCGGCCTGATCGAGTCGCCCTTCGAAGACCTGACCATGTACTCCGAGGTGCTGCAGGACTCCACCTTCGACCTGATGGACGCCGGCAAGCTGCGCTTCGCCTCCGGCAGCTCCATCACCCTGTCGCCGCGCCGCAACGCCGACGTGTTCGGCAACCTGGAGCGCTACAAGGACCGCCTGGCGCTGCGCCCGCAGGAAATCTCCAACCATCCCGAGGTGGTGCGCCGCCTGGGCATCATCGGCATCAACACCGCGCTGGAGTTCGACATCTACGGCAACGTCAACTCCACCCACGTCGGCGGCACGAAGATGATGAACGGCATCGGCGGTTCGGGCGATTTCGCCCGCAACGCGCACCTGGCGATCTTCGTCACCAAGTCCATCGCCAAGGGCGGCGACATCTCCAGCGTGGTGCCCATGGTCAGCCACGTCGACCACACCGAGCACGACGTCGACATCCTGGTCACCGAGCAGGGCCTGGCCGACCTGCGCGGCCTGGCGCCGCGCGAGCGCGCCCGGGCGATCATCGAGAACTGCGTGCACCCGTCCTACCGCGACGCCCTGGCCGGCTACTTCGAGGCCGCCTGCGCCCGCGGCGGGCATACCCCGCACATCCTGCGCGAGGCCATGAGCTGGCACATCAACCTGGAAGAGCGCGGGCACATGCTCGCCGTGGGCTGATCCACCTCCTCCTCACACGACAAGCAACGGCCTCGGCGCTCACTCGAACAAAGCTCGCCCCGAGGTCGGGCCTCCCACAAAA
>NZ_KE384423.1:0-30857 GCF_000425625.1 Stutzerimonas azotifigens DSM 17556 | reverse complement strand
CGGCATGGCCACCGGCCGTGGGAGGCGCGCCCTCGCGGCGATGCAGGCCGCAGGCCTGCCCGACCGGCCGGCTAACCGGCCGTGACGGCCTCGGTCGCCGCGTAGGCCTGCAACTCCTCGATCAACGCCTCGGGCAGCTCGATGGCCTCGCGGTGCGCCTCGCGCGCGGCGTACCGGCGCTCGCCGGGCAGGCGCACGCCGGGCTGGGCGAGCATGGCGCGGAACAGCTGCTCGGCATGTGCCGCATAGCCGACGCCGGCGTGGCTCGGGTCGATCAGCAGGATCAGGTGCGCCACGTTGGGCGCCTCGCCTTCCGCCTCGAAGAAGGAGCTCGCCTGGAAGCCGAAGTGGGCGCCGGCCAGGCCCGCGGTCAGCAGCTCGACCATCATCGCCAGCGCCGCGCCCTTGGCGTCGCCGGCCGGCACCATGCTGCCGGCCAGGGCCGCGTCCGGATCGGTGGTCGGCCGGCCCTCGGGGTCGATCGCCCAGCCTTCGGGAATCGGCTGACCGGCCTTCTTCGCCAGCATCACCTTGCCACGCGCGACCTTCGACAGCGACAGGTCGACCACCACCGGCTCGGCGTCCTGCCGCGGCGAGGCGAAGGCGATCGGGTTGGTGCCGAACAGCGGCGCGTTGCCGCCCCAGGGCGCCATCGCCGAGGGCGCGTTGCTGAACGCCAGCGCCAGCAACCCCTCGCGGGCGGCCCGCTCGACCGGGTAGCCGGCCACCCCGAAGTGGTGCGAGCGGCCGATCAGCACCGCCGCCAGGCCCAGCACGCGGGCCACCTTCATGCCCTCCTCGAGGCCGGCGGCGACCGCCGGGAAGGCCAGGTTGTGCCCGGCATCCACGCGCACCAGCGCGCCCGCCGTCTCGACCCGCGGCGTCGCCGCCGCAGCGACCTTGCCGCTCTGCGCCTGCGCCAGGTAGAACGGCAGCCGCGACAGCCCGTGCGACGACAGCTCGTCGCGCTCGGCCGCCACCAGCGCCTCGGCGGTCACCCGCGCCTCGTGCTCCGGTGTGCCCACCGCGCGCAGCGCCCGGTAGGCCAGGTCAGTGGCCTGTTCGAGGGAGATGGTCCGCTTCATGCCCGTTCCTCCAGCACCCGCCGCACGTTGTCGACGGTGATCCAGCTGATGCGCTCGTTGGATTCCTCGGTGACCCCGGCGATGTGCGGGGTGAGGATCAGGTTCGGCGCCCCTTCCAGCGGCGAGCCGGCGCGCAGCGGCTCCTCGGCGAAGACGTCGAGCATCGCCCCGGCCAGCGATCCGTCACGCAGCGCCGAAGCCAGCGCCGCCTCGTCGACCACGCCGCCGCGGGCGCTGTTGATCAGCACGCTGCCGGGTCGCATCGCCGCCAGCCGGCGCGCGTCCAGCAGGTTGCGGGTCGAGTCGGAGAGCGGAATGTGCAGGCTCAGCGCGTCGACCCCCGGCAGCATCTCGTCGAGCCCGGCGTAGCGGCGCACACCCTGCCAGACCGGGTCGTCGGCATCGAGGAAGGGGTCGCAGGCGACCACCTGCATGCCGAGCGCGCGGGCCCGGCTGGCGACTTCCCGGGCGATCGCCCCGAGCCCCACCAGCCCGAGGGTCGCGCCGCTGGTCTCGTGGCCGATCAGCGCCTGCCGCGGCCATTCGCCGGCGAGCACGCGCTCGGTCGCGCGGTAGGCCGGGCGGCGCAGCATGAGCACGCCGGCGATCACGTATTCGGCCACCGCCACGGCGTTGCCGCCCTGCGCCGGCAGCACGGCGATGCCGGCGTCGCGGCAGGCGGCCACGTCGATGTTGTCCAGCCCCACCCCGAGGCGGCCGACCGCCTGCAGCTTCGGGAAGCACTCGAGCAGCTCGCGGTCGACCCGGGTGCGGTTGCGCACGATGATCGCGCGCGCCTCGCCGCCCTGGGCGAGCAGCCGCGGGCGGTCGTCGACCAGGCCCGGGTCGAACTGCACCGCGTACTGCGGCGCGAGCGAGGCGACCGCTCGCTCGTCCATGAACTCGCTGATGATGATGTCGTACATGCAACCTCCGGGTCAGAGTCGCTGCCAGAGCGTGCCGGCCGGCAGCGGCACGTCGAGCAGCACGTCGAACAGCAGATAGAAGAAGGCCACCGTGGCGAGCAGCGCCAGGCCGTAGGTCAGCGCACGGCGCGGGGTCCAGCCCTGGAAATGGCCGATCAGCGCCAGTACCGCGACGCCGGCCACGCTCGAGGCGATGAATCCCAGCCAGTTGAGGGTGAAGCCCCAGACCAGGATCACCGCCACCAGCAGCAGGCGGCGCGGCACGCTGCCGGTTTCGTGGGGGGCCTCGTGGGAGCGCCTGATGAAGGCCTTGCACAGCAGCAGGGCGCTGAGCACCAGCAGCACCACCGCCATGGTGGTGGGGAACACGCGCGCCATCGGCGAGATGTCGCGGCCGAACCAGATGGCGCCGAAGCCGATCGCCAACATCGTCAGCGCCAGCAGGCGGTCGGAACGGGTGGTGTCGCGCTGCGGGACGTTCGGCTGGGTCTGGTTGCTCATGAGAGAGCCTCCTTGGGATGCTGGCGGCGCCAGCTGTTCCACAACGGGATGAGGGTGGATAGCAGGATCAGCGCGATGATGCCCATCGACAGCGGACGGCCGAAGAATACCGCGCCGAGCGAGCCGGTGGCGTTGCCCATCAGGTAGCCCTGGACGAAGCCCTGCTCGGCGATCGGCCCGAGGATCAGCCCCAGCACGATCGGCGACGGCTTGATGCCGTAGCGGCAGAGCACCCAGCCGAGCGCGCCGAGCACCACCATCACCACCACGTCGAACGGATTGTTGCGGATCGCGTAGGTGCCGATGATGGTCATGAAGGCGATCGCCGGCACCAGCAGCGCCTTGGGAATGCTGACGATCGACTTGAACGCGTAGCGGCCGATCAGCAGGCCGATCGGCAGCATCACCAGGGTCGCCACCAGCAGGCCGCCGACGAAGGTGTAGGTGACCGCGGAATTGGCGCCGAACATCTCCGGTCCGGTGCGAAAGCCCTGCACCAGTAGCGCCCCGAGGATCACCGCATCCGGCGGTGTGCCCGGAATACCGAGTACCAGCGTCGGGATGAAGCCGCCCCCCACCGTGGCGTTGTTCGACGACTCAGTGGCGATCACGCCGTTGGGCTCGCCCTTGCCGAAGGCTTCGGGGTTCTTCGACGCCCGCCGCGCCTCCGAATAGGAGACCAGGCTGGCGATCGAGCCCCCGGCGCCGGGCAGGATCGCGACTATGGTGCCGATGATGCTGCTGCGCAGGGCGTTGAACTTGCCCCGCCACATCAGTCCGAAGCCTTCGGCGATGCGCAGTCCGCGCCCCTTCTCGGGCGCCTGGAGGTGGGCATCGGGCTTGGCCACCAGGTCGATCAGCACCGGAATGCAGTACAGCCCGATGAGCGCCGAGATCTGCTCGACGCCACCGAGCAGGAACTGCGAGCCGAACGCGTAGCGCACGTCGCCGCCGACCACCGCCAGGCCGACGGTGGACAGCAGCAGGCCGATGGCCGCGCCGATGAAGGCCTTCAGGGTAGAGCCCTCGGACAGGGCGGAGATCACGGTGAGCCCGAAGATCGCCAGCCAGAAGTACTCCACCGGGCCGAATTTCAGGGCAATGGTGGCCAGCAGCGGCCCCAGGGTCACCAGCGCGAGCACGCCGAACAGCCCGCCGGCGGTCGACGACATGGTCGACAGGGTGACCGCCAGATCGCCGTCGCCCTTGCGCGCCATCGGGTAGCCGTCGAAGGTGGTGGCGATGGCCGACGGCGTACCGGGCGTGTTGATCAGGATCGCCGAGTACGAGCCGCCGTAGATGGCCCCGGTATAGATCGCCCCGAGCAGGATCAGCGCCGCTTCCGGCGACATGCCGAAGGTGATCGGTACCAGCACGGCCACCGCCATGGTGGCTGAGAGCCCCGGCAGCGCGCCGATCACGATCCCGGCGGACACACCGAGCACCGCCAGCATCAGGTTGACGGGCGTGAGCGCCGCCAGCAGGTAGCTGAAGATTTCCATGACACACCTCGCAGATCGGAAGGTCGTGTTATTTGGCCGCGTTCAACTGCTCGAGCACGGGCGCATAACTTTCCTTCTGCTTGGCCAGGAAGGCCGGAACCTGCTTGAACGGCTCGTCCACCAGCACGAAGCCCAGCTCGTCCATCTTCTTGCGGAACTCGGGGTTCTGGTTGATCTGGCCGAAGATGTCCGCCAGCTTCTGCGCCGTCTCGTCCGGCGTGGCCTTGGGCACCGCCATGCCCCGGTAGGCGCCCCCGGTCAGGTCGTAGCCCAGCTCCTTGAAGGTCGGCACGTCGGGGAACATCGGCATGCGCTCGTCCGTGGCGACGGCGAGCATGCGGGTCTTGTCGCGGTGGTTGGCCACCACGGTGCTGTAGCCCCAGGAGGCGTTCACCTGCTTGCCGAGCAGCGCGGTCACCGCCTCGCCGGTGCCCTTGAACGGGATGTAGGTGGTGGTGATGCCGGCCATCTTGTCGAACTTGGCGTGCGACAGGTCGTTGGAACTCTGGGTCCCCGAGCCGGACAGCATCACCGCGCCGGGCGCCTGCTTGGCCGCGGCGATGAAATCGTCGAGGGTCTTGTACGGGCTGTCGTTGGTGACCACCAGCGCATCCGGCGAGAAGTGGAAGTAATAGAAGTCCTTCAGGTCTTCGGTCTTGAACCCGGCGGACTTGTCCATCGGCTTGATGATGATGTGCGGCAGGTTGGTGCCCATGATGGTGTGGCCGTCGGCCGGCATGCCGTTGAGCTGCGACCAGGCCACCGCCCCGCCGCCGCCGGCCATGTACTGGATGATCAGCTGCTTGCCGGTGAGCTCTTCGAAGTATTTCTGCTGCAGGCGGGCGCTGATGTCGGACTCGCCGCCGGGCACGAAGGGAATGATGTACTGGACGTTGCGTTCGGGGAAATCCGCCGCGTGGGCCGGGCCGATGAGGCTCAGGGCGGCGAGACAGGCCCCGGCGAGGCGGGCCAGGCACGGTAGTTTGGACCAGGTGAACAGGCGCATTTTTCGTCTCCGTTATTCTTGTAATCGAGACAGGGTCTGCGAAACAGGCCCTGCTGTTCGCGGATACAACGTGCGTGAGGGGTTGTTCGGTCGGCCGAACAACCCCTACCCACTTTAGGCGCTTTCGTACAGGCGGGTCAGAACGAATTCCCGATGCCCCAGGGCCTCGGCGGCGGTATGGCGGCCGTTGGCCGTGCGCATCAGGCACTCCAGCAGCTTGTTACCCGCCTCGTCCATGTTCATTTCGCGGCGCAGCAGGCCGGACACGTCGACGTCGATGTGCTCGCCCATGGTGCGGAAGGTCCGCGGGTTGGCGCAGATCTTGATGACCGGCAGGATCGGGTTGCCGATGACGTTGCCCTGCCCGGTCGGGAAGAAGTGCGCCACGTAGCCGGAGGCTGCGCACAGGGTGACCATCTCGGCCGCCGCCGAGGACGAATCCATGAACCACAGGCCAGGCCCGGTGGGCATCTCGGCCTTGTCCAGCACGCCGTCGACGCGGCATTCCTTGCCGATCTTCTGGATGTTGCCGAGGGCCTTCTCCTCGATGGTGGTCAGCCCGCCCTCGATGTTGCCCTTGGTCGGCTGCGACTCCGACAGGTCGCTGGTTTTCCAGCGGTCGATCATCGCGCTGTAGCGGTCGAACATGAACTGGAACTTCTCGCGCACCGCGTCGTTGGCGCAGCGCGCCGCGACCAGGTGCTCGCCGCCGGTGAGTTCGGAGGTCTCGCCGAATACCAGGGTGCAGCCCTGCGCGTAGAGCTTGTCGAAGGCATTGCCGACGGTGGGGTTGGCGCCGCAGCCGGAAGTGGTGTCGGACTCGCCGCACTTGGTCGAGACCCACAGCTCGTCGAGGTCGCACTCCTCGCGCTGCAGCTCGGTGGCGTATTGGACGAACTCGCGCGCCTTGCGCGAGGCAGCGCAGATGGTGTTGTGGTCGCCGTTCTGCTCGATCCAGAAGCCTTCCACCGGCTTGCCGGTGGCGCGGATGCCGTCGACCACCCGGCCGGTCCAGCCCGGCTCGATGCCGATGACGATCACCGCGGCGACGTTCGGGTTGCAGCCGGTACCGATCAGGGTGCGGAAGTGCAGCTCCAGATCCTCGCCGAACTGCAGGCGCCCGTAGGGATGCGGCAGCGCCAGGGTGCCCTTGATGTTGTTGGCGACCGCCTCGGCGGCAGCATTGGAAATGTCGTCGACCGGCAGAACGATCACGTGGTTGCGAATGCCGACCCGCCCGTTGTCGCGACGATAGCCCATGAATTTACGGCCGTGGAGTTCCATGCTTACCACCTCTTGGTCTTGACGTTGTGCACATGCAGGTGTTCGCCCATGCGGATCGGCTTGACCACGCGCCCGATGTCGACGCCGTACTTGATCACCGTATCGCCTTCCGCCAGGTCCCGGATCGCCAGCTTGTGGCCGATGGGAATGTCGTTCTTCACCTCGAATTGCAGGGTCTTGTCCTGATCCATGACCCAGCCGGTGAGCATCTGCCCCGCCCGGACCCCCTCTACCACCACCACGCCGACGGCATCGTCGGCATCGTGGACCACGAAATCGATACCCATTTGTTGTTCTCCTCAGTGACGGGCGTTTCAACGAACCGCAAGTCATGTATAGGATATAGTTTAAATGATAGTCAAGGCGATATTTCCCATGCGCATACGCCGGTATACTGCTGCTCCGTTGCCCGACGGCCTTTCTTCCTCACAGGACCGCTCCCTGATGGATGCCCCGAAATTCCCGACCTTTCGCCCGCTGTACCAGCAGATCAAGGACCTGTTGCTCGAACGCATCGCCTCCGGCGAGTGGTCCCCCGGCACCTACATCCCGAGCGAGGCCGCGCTGGCGGCGAGCTACGACGTGAGCGTCGGCACCCTGCGCAAGGCGCTGAACGAACTGGTCGCGGAGAACGTGGTGATCCGCCAGCAGGGCAAGGGCACGGTGGTCGCCACGCATGACACCGACCGCGTGCTGTTCCGCTTCTTCAACCTCTGGCGGCACGATGGCGAGCGCGGCCTGCCGGTGTCGCGGCCGCTCGGCCGGAAGCTGCGCAAGGCCACCGCCGACGAGGCGCGCGACCTGGGCCTGGAGCCAGGGGCGAAGGTGATCCACATCTCCCGTGTGCGCGACCTGGAAGGCGTGCCGACGCTGGTCGAGCAGATCACCCTGGAGGCCGCGCGCTTCCCCGGGCTGGAGAAGGACCCGGAGGTGCTGCCGAACACGCTCTATCACCTGTACCAGCAGCGCTTCGGGCAGACCGTGGCGCACGCCGACGAAAGCCTCGTCGCGGTCGCCGCCAGCGCCCAGGACGCCGAGCACCTCGACGTGCAGCCGGGCGACCCGGTGCTGCAGATTCGCCGCATCGCCCGCGACTACCAGGGCACGCCCATCGAGCGACGGATCTCGACGGTGACGACGCGCCATTACGGGTACTTCAATCAGCTGTGAGGGTGCCGGCGTGCCCGGAACCCCGGGGCGAGGGGCCGCGTATGCCCTCATCCGGCCCTGCGGGCCACCTTCTCCCGAGGGAGAAGGGAGTGGCATGGCGTCGTCTGTAGCGGCGCCCTAGGGTGGCGCTCGTTCGCGGTCAAGACCGCTCCCTCGGGCTCGACGAAATACCTGTAGGTCGGGTTGAGCGAAGCGAAGCCCACGGGCATACCATCATCGCGCTCTGCGCGCCTGCCGGCTTTGCCGGTTCCATGGCATCGGCGCGGCCCACCTGGGCCCCGGCCTGCGCCGGGGCGACGGTATGTGCGTACGACGTGGGCACCGGCATGGCTGCGCCCCATGCCCCACTTCCACCCGTCATACCGGTGCAGGCCGGTATCCAGGTGGCGGGCACGGGGGTCGCCGCAGGTCCCACCAATGCAGGAACAGCAAACCCGCCTAACGCACGATCACCTGCCGCAGTTCGTTGTACAGCGCGGTGGTCAGGCCGGTCTGCAGGTGCTCCTGGCGTTCGATCAGGCCGATCGAGCGGGTGATCGGCGCCTCGCCGAAGGGAACCCAGCGCAATTCCTCCGCGTCCCTGTCCTCGACGCAACGGTAGGGCACCACCGAGACGCCGAGGCCATGGCGGACCATCTGCCGGATCGCCTCCAGCGAGTCGAGCTCCATGGCCTCGCGCACGCGGATGCCCATGTCCATCAGCCGGGTTTGGATGATGTGGCCGACCCAGGCGCTGCGGTTGAAGCGGATGAACGGCAGCGATTCGAGCAGTTCTCGGGCATCGCGGGCGGCGGCCGAGCGCGGCGCGATGACCATCAGCGGCTCCTCGGCCACCGGCCGCCAGAGCATGCCGGTGGGCACCGGCTTGGGTTCGCTGACGATCGCCGCGTCCAGGTCGCCGCGGTCGACCTTGGCCATCAGCTCGGCGGACAGCCCGCTGGAGACGCGCACCTGCAGCGTCGGCTGGGTCTCGCGCAGGCGCGACAGCGCGCGCGGCACCACCCCGGTCAGTGCGGTGGGCACCGCGCCGATGGCGAGCAGGCCGACCAGCGCCGAATCGTCCGCCTCCTGCTGCAGCAGCTGGTCGTAGAGGTACACCAGCTGGCGCGCCTGCTGGACCAGGATGCGCCCGCGCGCATTGATCTCCAGCGGCCGCTGGTGGCGATCGAAGAACTCGAAGCCGAACTGCTCCTCGAGCACCTTCATCTGCTGGCTGACCGCCGACTGGGTCAGGCACACCGCCTCGGCGGCGCCGGCGAAGGAGCCGTGCTCGGCGACAGCGATCAGCGTTCTCAGATGACGGATGGACATGCGGGCATTCCTTGCGGGCGACGTGCGAACGCTAGGCGATACGAACGCCAGCTTCAATGCCGCCGCGGCACGTCCCTCCATCAGGCCACCACCCCGCCCACCGGCGGCGCTTCCTCGATCAGGCTCTCGCCCGGGCGCACGCGGGTGAAGCGCACCGGCTGGTAGCGCACCTCGATGTCGCCGTCGGCCCCGTGCCGGACCACCGTGTAGCGCGACTCCTCGGGGCGCCCCGGCTGCGGGAAGTCCTCGCGGAAATGCGCGCCGCGCGAGTCCTCGCGGGTCAACGCCGCCTCGGCGATGGCGCGGCTGACCAGCAGCTGGTTCTTCAGGTTCAGCCAGTCGTGCCAGGTCAGGTTGAAGGCCAGGTCGTCGCTGCCGCCGATGCCGATGCCGTCGAGCTCGCGCTCCAGCTCCTGCAGCCCTTGCAGCCCCTGGCGCAACCCGTCGGCGCTGCGCAGGATGCCGACGTCGCGCCACATCAGGTCGCGCAGGCGCTCCTGCACGCCGAACAGGTCGCCGGCCGGCCGCTCCAGCGGCTGCCGGCACAGCGCCAGGGCGCGCGACAACACCCGGTCGTCCGGGCGCCGCAGCTGCCCCTCGACGCGCACCCAGCGAGCCATGCTGTCGCCGGCGATACCACCGAACACCGTGGAGTTGGCCACGCCGTTGCCACCCAGGCGGTTGGCCCCGTGCACCCCGCCGGTGTCCTCGCCGGCGGCGAACAGGCCCGGCAGCGCGGTGCGGCAGTCGGCGGCGAACACCACCCCGCCCATCATGTAGTGCGCGGTCGGCACCACTTCCACCAGCCCGCCGGCGAGGTCGAAGCCGCAGTCAGCGCAGCGCTCGACCATGCCCTTGAACTGCTTGCGCACCTTGTCCGGGCCGAGGTGGGCCATGCCGATGTGCACGCCGCCGTTCGCGGTGCCGCGGCCGGCGCGGATCTCCTGGAAGATCGAGCGCGAGACAATGTCGCGGGTGGCGCGTTCGCCGCGCGGGTCGTAGTGGTGCATGAAGCGTTCGCCGAGGCCGTTGAGCAGGTGCCCGCCGGCGCCGCGCAGGCCTTCCTCGAGCACCGTGCCGGTCATCCGCGTGTGCGGCCCGGCGAGCAGCCCGGTGGGGTGGAACTGCACCATCTCCAGGTCGCGCAGCGGCAGCCCGGCGCGCAGCGCCATGGCCATGCCGTCGCAGCTCTTGTCGCCCGAGGGCGTGTGGTAGCGGTACATGGTCGGGCCGCCGCCGGTGGCCAGCAGCACCGCCTTGGCGCGCACCAGGCGGAACTCGCCGCTGCGCATGTCGATCATCAGCACGCCGGCCAGCGCGCCGCCGCCTTCGGCGGGGATCAGCTCCACCGCGCGGTGCTCCTCGAGCCGCCGCACGCCGCTGTTCCACACCTGTTCGGAAAGCCGGCCGATGATCTCGATGCCGGTCAGGTCGCCCTTGTGCACGGTGCGGTCGAAGGTCTGCCCGGCGAAGGCCTTCTGGTGCACGCTGCCGTCGGGGTTGCGGTCGAAGAAGCAGCCCAGCTCGTTCTCCAGTTCGTGGACGCGCTCGACAGCGGTGTTCACCAGGGTCCAGGCCAGGTCCTGGTCGGGCAGCCACTTGCCGCCCTCGAGGGTGTCCATGAAGTGCCGCTCGACCGAGTCGCCAGGCGCCAGCGCGACGTTGTAGCCGCCCTGGACCATGCGCGTGCAGCCGCACTTGCCGAGCAGGCCCTTGACCGCGAGGGTGATGTCCAGCTCGGGCGCGGCCCGGTGCGCGTGCAGCGCGGCGAACAGCCCGGCGCCGCCGCTGCCGAGGATGAGGATGTCGGTGTCGATCCGGTGCATGGCTCAGCCCCCCACGGCCTGGTCGAGCAGGCTCAGCGCCTGCGCCCGGCGCGCCTCGGCGGCGCTGCGCACGTCGCGGTACAGGCTGTTGCCGTGGCAGTCCATCGCCACCGTCAGCGGGCCGAAGCCGGCGACGCGGAAGCGCCACAGCGACTCGGGGTGCAGGTCGTCCATGTCGACGTCCTCGATCGCCTCGATCCAGGTGGTTTCCAGCGCCGCGGCACCGCCGACGATGGCCAGGTAGACCCCGCCGTACTCGGCGAAGGCCGCCTGCGAATCCTCCAGCAGGCCACCCTTGCCGATGATCATGCGCACGCCGTGGTCGCGCAGCAGCGGCCGGGTGAAGCGCTCCATGCGCGCGCTGGTGGTGGTGCCGATGCAGGCCGGGCGATAGCCGGCCGGGTGCTCGGCCGAGGGCGGCACGCGCACCACGTTCGGCGCGGTGTGGATGACCGCGTGGCCGGCGAGGTCGAAGCGCGGCCTGCGGCCGTGGTCGAACATGTGGATCAGGGTGGCGTCGCGGATGCCGAACAGCGTGCCGTTGAGGGTGACGGTGTCGCCGACGCGCCAGCTGCGCGCACGGGCGTCGTCGATCGGCGTGATGATGTCGTGGTGTGCCATGGTCAGACCCCGTATTCGATACCGCTGGGCGTGAAGGTGGCGCGGGCGCGGCGTGCCGAGTGGCACTGCATGTTCACCGCGACCGGGTTCATGCTGATGTGGGTGGCGGCCAGCTCGACATGCACGGCGAAGGCGGTGGCGTTGCCGCCGAGCCCCTGCGGGCCGATGCCGAGGGTGTTCACCGCCTCGGAGAGTTGCCGCTCCAGGGCTGCCCCTTCCGGGTCGGCGCAGCTGCTACCGAGGGCGCGGGTGGCGGCGACCTTCGACAGGTGCATGCATAGGTCGGCGGTACCTCCGATGCCGACCCCGACCACCGTCGGCGGGCAGGTCTTGGCGCCGGCGCGCAGCACGCAGTCGACGACGAACTCGTGAATCGCGCCGACGCCCTCCGCCGGAAGCGCCATCTTCAGCCAGCTGTTGTTCTCCGAGCCGCTGCCCTTGGGGATCATCTCCAGGCTCAGGCACTGCTCGCGATCGTCGAAATCGATGTTGATCACCGGAACCAGCCGCCCGCAGGAGGTCTGCTCGTTCTGCCGCGTCAGCGGGTGGACCACGGAGGAGCGCAGCGAATGCTCGCGCGTGGCCCGTTCGCAGCCGCGGCGGATCGCATCCTTGACCGCCGCGCCGTCGAGCTCCACGCCGCGCCCGACCACCAGGTTGTAGATGGGCACGCCGGTGTCCTGGCAGAGCATGTTGTCGTTCAGCTCGGCCACCGCGATGTTGCGCGTCATGGTGCCGAGCACCGCCTTGGCCATGGCGTCGGTCTCGTCCCGCTCGAGGCGGGCGAAGCCCTGCTTGATGTCGTCCGGCAGCACCTTGAGGGCGCGCACGTAGAGATCGCAGGCAGCCTGTTCGACCTCGCTTGGATTTATTTTCATGTCGAAGCCTCTTCGGTTGGTTGTCAGGCCAGGCGCAGGGCGAACAGCAGCGCCGCCGCCACGCCCCCGGCGGCCGCCAGCGCGGCCAGGGTCTGCTGCCACTGGCGCCAGGCCAGCAGTTCGAGCATCAGCAGCCGCAGCCCGCAGCCCAGGTGCAGGGCGAGCATCAGTACCAGCCCGGTCTCGGCGAACTTGACCAGCGGCTGGTCGGACCAGACCAGGAAGCTGTCCAGCGCCTGCGGGCGGTTCAGCGCCTTGCCCAGGGTCCACAGGTGCAGCGGGATGAACAGCGCGAGCAGCACGCCGGAGACGCGGTGCACGACGAAGGCGAGGTAGGCGACGTGGCCACGCGCGCGCCATTTCTGCAGGCCGCTCACAGGAACACCCCCAGCACCGCCTGGGCGCCTAGGCCGAGCACCACGAGGGCGACCGCCAGCATCGCCAGGTCGAGCGAGCGGCCGCGCCAGCCGAGGTGCTCGGACAGCACGTTGCGCAGCCCGATGGGCATGTGCAGCGCCACGGCGACGACGAAGCTGGCGTAGAACAGCAGCCAGGCCAGGTTGCCCTGGGTGCGGCCGAGGATCTCGGCGCTGCTGAGGCCGCCGTGGATGGCGTAGATGATGGTGGCCAGGTGCACCAGCACGGCGATCGCCAGGTAGGCGGCCGACAACCGCTGGAGGGCCCACAGGCGGGCCGCGGTTCGTGGCGTCATAGTTCCCCCTTGAGCGCGGCGCCCAGGGCGAGGCGCTTGAGCCCGGCGATCGAGGCGGTCGGCGACAGCTGCTTGGGGCAGCGCTCGGTGCAGCTCATGTGGGTGTGGCAGGCATGGCAGCCGGCGTCCCCGGCCACCGCCAGCAGGCGCTCGGCGTGCGCCGCGTCGCGGCTGTCCTGCATCAGCGTCCAGGCCCGGTTGAGCGCGGCCGGGCCGAGGTAGTCGGGGTTCCAGGCGACGGTGTCGCAGGAGGCGTAGCAGACGCCGCAGCCAATGCATTCGATGGCTTCGTCGATGCTCGCCCGCGCCGGCGAGTCCGGGGCGATCGCGGCGAACGGATCGTGCCGCGTGCGGGTCGGCACGAAGGTCCCGCGCGCCTGGCCGATCTTGTCGAAGAAGGGCGCCATGTCGGTCGCCAGGTCCTTGATGCGCGGCAGGTTGTCCAGCGGCGCGAGGCGCAGCCGGCCGTGCTCGACCACCCGCTTGACGTGGGTCCGGCAGGTCCAGCGGGCCTTGCCGTTGACGCTCATGGCGCAGGAGCCGCACATGCCCACCCGGCAGGCGTAGCGGTAGGACAGCGAGGGGTCGAGTTCGCGCTGGATGTAGGTGACCACGTCGAGCACCGTCTGGTGTTCGCGGTGCGGCACCTCGAAGGTCTGGTAGTGGCCGTCGGCGCCGCCGCGCCAGACGTCCACCTGCAGGGTTTGGCTCATGCCGGCCTCCTGGATCTGCTGTCGTTCCGATGCCAGGCAAGCCTAGGTTTGAATTTTTGTTGAAGTAAAACGAATAGTTCTGCAAAGAAACTTAAGTGTTTCTTACGAGCGCACCGGACTGGGACTTAAGAATTCCTTGAGTGGAACTTTCGATAAAAGCGTGTGCGAGCGCCCGACGCCTGACCCATAGTGACCACGACCCGGTTGCCGGAGTCGCTACCCGCGAGGGTGCAGGGTCACGCCGGGCGGAATCCGTCCCCTCCCAGGCCATGAGGAATAACAACAATGAATCTTCGCGCACTGTCATGCGCGGCGGCCCTGTCCGTCGCCGCGCTGGTCGGCCCCGCCCAGGCCGCGGATTATCCCCAGCAGAACCTGCAGTACATCGTGCCGTTCGGCCCGGGCGGCGAGGTCGACCTGGCCGCCCGCCTGCAGCAGCCGCTGTTCGAGAAGCTCACCGGACAGAAGATGATCGTCTCCTACCGCGCCGGCGGCGGGGGTGCGGTGGCCTGGTCGCAGATGAAGGACATGCCCACCGACGGCTATTCCTCGGTGGCCTTCAGCCTGCCGCACATCATCCTCAAGCCGATGGCCGAGCATGCCGGCTTCGAGACCGCCGACGTCGGCGTGGTGCACGTGTTCCACTTCTCGCCCGACGCCATCGTGGTGGCCAAGGACAGCCCCTACCAGACCCTCGAGCAGCTGCTCGAGGCCGCCCGCAAGCAGCCCGGCGCCTTCACCTTCTCCGGCACCGGCACCTACACCGCCAACCACGTGGCCAAGGAGCGCTTCGACAAGCTGGCGGGCATCAAGACCACCTACATCCCCTTCAAGGGCACCGCCGAGGCGGTTACCGGCCTGCTCAACGGCTCGGTGCAGGCCCAGTGGGGCTACACCACGGTCGCCGCGGCGCACGCCGACAAGGTGCGAATGCTCGCCGTGGCGCTGGAGGAGCGTCATCCGATGTACCCGGACGTGCCGACGCTCAAGGAGAAGGGCTTCGACATGGTCGGCGGCGCCTACCGCGGCGTCGCGGTACCGAAGGACACGCCCGAGGCGGTCAAGCAGGAACTGTCGCGCATCTTCGCCGAGATCAACCGGGATCCGGAGTTCCGCAAGCGCATGGAAGACCTCGGCTTCGCCGTGTCCGACATCACCTACGACAAGGTACCGGCCTTCCTCGCCGAGCGCCGCGCCGAATACCTGGACGTCGCCGGCGCCCTCGGCCTGGCCAACACCGCGGCGAGCAAGTAGCGGCCGCCCGCCTGCAGGCAGCCGCGGCGGAGGCTACGCGGCTTCCTGCAGGAACACCTTGAACGCCTGCCACAGAGGGCTGCGGTAGCGCTCCGGGTGCCACACCAGGAAGAAAGTGCGGTCCAGGTGCAGGTCGCTGTCCAGCGCCACCAGTTCGCCGCGCTCCAGCTCGCCGGCCACGCTCAGCCGCGACAGGCAGCTCAGGCCGAACCCGGCGCGCACCGCCTGCTTGATGGCCTCGTGCTGGTTCAGCTCCATCCGCACCCGCAGCCGTTCGGCGTGGTGCAGCGTGGCGGCCTCGAACACCGCCCGCGAGCCGGAACCGGGCTCGCGCAGGATCCAGGGCTCGCGCTGCAGGTCGTCGTCTTCCAGGCGCCCGCGCGCCGCCAGCGGGTGGTCCGGCGCGCAGACGATCAGCATCTCGTCGTGGCGCCAGACCTCGGCCTTCAGTCGCGGGTCGCTGCACTGCCCCTCGATCAGCCCGAGATCGGCCTCGAAGCGCAGCAGGTCGGTGATCACCTCGCCGGTGTTGCGCAGCCGCACCTGGAACTCCACCGCCGGATGCCGCTCGCCGAAGCGCCCGACCAGCGACGGCACCAGGTAGGTGCCGATGGTCGCGCTGGCGGCCACCGTCAGCGAGCCCTGCAGCTCGCCCTCCGGCTCGCGCGCGGCCTCGACGAAGCCCTCGAGGTCGTACAGCAGCTGCTCGGCGCGCGGCAGCAGGCGGCGGCCGAGGTCGTTGAGCTGCAGGCGCTTGCCCAGGCGCTGGAACAGCGACAGGCCGAGGTGCTTCTCCAGATCGGCCAGCGACTGGCTGGTGGCCGACTGCGACAGGTTCAGCTGCTGCGCGGCCGCACCCACCGTACCGGCACGTGCCACGGCGACGAAGACCTGCAACTGGCGGAAGCTGACTCCGGGGTGCATTACGGTTTTCCCGATTAGTTATATCGTTATAACCATTTTCACAGCCCTACTACCTTGCACCTAGCCTTGAGCGACGACAAGCGCAAAAGGAGAACGAGCATGTGGCAGGGTCTGATCCTCTGTGGACTTCTGACGGCCGGCGGCTATGCGCTGAGCCAGGCCCCCGGCCTGCGCGAGAGCGGCTTCAGCCCGCTGGTGTTCGCCCTGCTGCTGGGCCTGGTCGCCGGCAACCTGCCGGGCCTCAAGCGCGCCGCGCCGGTCGCCCGCCCCGGCCTGCAGTTCGCCACCCGCTGGCTGCTGCGTGGCGGCATCGTGCTGTTCGGCCTGTCGCTGACGCTGCAGCAGATCTACGCGCTGGGCCCGTCGATCCTGCTGCTGGACGTGCTGGTTATCGGCACCGTGCTGCTGGTCGGCTACCAGCTGGGCACCCGGGTGTTCGGGCTCGACCGTGAAACCACCCTGCTCACCTGCGCCGGCAGCGCCATCTGCGGCGCCGCCGCGGTGCTGGCGACCGAGGCGACCATCCGCTCGCGGCCGGCGGCGACGTCCATGGCGGTGGCCACCGTGGTGCTGTTCGGCACCCTGGCGATGCTGGTCTACCCGCTGCTGTACCCGCTGACCGGCCTGGACGAGGGCCTGTTCGGCATCTACATCGGCGCCACCGTGCATGAAGTCGCACAGGTGGTGGCCGCCGGCGACGCGGTCGGGCCGGCGGCGCTGACCAACGCGGTGATCGTCAAGCTGCTGCGGGTCATGCTGCTGGTGCCCTTCCTGCTCATCGTCGGTCAGTGGTGGCTGGGCCGCCGCGCCGAGGCCAGCGGCGGCGAGCGCGGCGCCCTGGTGATCCCCTGGTTCGCCCTCGGCTTCCTGCTGATGGTGGTGTTCAACAGCCTGGTGACGCTGCCGGCCACGCTGCATCAGGGCCTGGTGCTCGCCGGCCAGGTAGCGCTGACCATGGCGATGGCCGCGCTGGGCTACGAAACCCGCCTGGAAAAGCTCGCCGCGCTGGGGCTCAAGCCGTTCGGACTGGCGCTGTGCCTGTTCGTCCTGCTGGCCGGCGGCGGCCTGCTCTCGGTGGGGCTGCTGGCCCGCCTGTGACGACAGGCGGCCGGGGCGGCACAGTTGCCCCGGCCATCCACCGGTACAGTTCTCTCGAGACTACCACTGCACCGGAACAATCGAACTTCCCTGTGGCTGTCGTGCGGCTGCCCGCTCGGCGAAGCTGGTCTCCCATGACCCATCCCCGTCGACCACGGGAAGGAGACCGCCGTGGACCGCGCGCTGCCCCACCGGCAACCCCGCCACAGACCCGACCTGCCGACCCTGCTGCTGGCCCTCTCGGCCCGCCTGGCGCTCTGGCGCCAGCGCGTGCGCACCCGCCGCCAGCTGGCGATGCTCGACGCCCGGGGCCTGGCCGACATCGGCATCAGCGCCGCCGAGCGCGACGCCGAACTGAGCCGGCCGTTCTGGCGCTGAGCAACCGGAACGCAGCGGGCGGCGCGCAGTCTAGAAGCTGAACCCACTCGCAGGAGACGCCCCATGACCCGCCCGCTCGTTCCCCTGTTCGCGCTGCCGCTGCTGCTGGCCGCCGGCGCTGCCTCGGCCGGCAGTTTCGTGGCCACCACCGACCTGGTGGTCGGCGGCCTGCTGCAGACCACCGACTCGACCACCAACCTCACCGACTCGATCTTCGACAACAAGATCGTGCTGGCCGCCCGCGACGACGCCGCGCGCTTCGTGGCCAGCGACGGCAGCGTGCGCGGCGCGCACCTCGAGGCCGCGCTGCGGCACATCCGCAGCCAGACGCCGGCGCTGGAAGGCACCGACCTGCAGCTCGCCGAGGCCATCCTCACGCTCTGACGCATGCCCGGCCGGGCGGGGACTGGCCGAGGGTCCGCCGTTTCGCTAGCCTTGGTGCGTTTTTCGGCCAGGCACTCGCGAACCGCTCATGCGCATCCTTCTTCCCCTGCTCGCCGGCGTCACCTTCGCCGGCTCCGCCCACGCCTTCGACGTCACCACCGGAGGGCTGGTCCGCACCAGCTACATCAGCAGCCAGCTGACCAGTGCGCCCTTCGACAACAAGCTGATCGGCCAGGCCCGCGACGACGCGGCGCTGTTCGTCGGCAGCGACGGCGCGCTGCGCGGCGCGCATCTGGAAGCGGCGCTGCGCTGGCTGCGCACGCACGAGGCGCTGGCGGCCAGCGACCTCGAACTGGCGCGCGCGATTCTCGTCCAATAGCCGTCACGCACAGGAAGCAACCCCATGCACAAGGCGTTCGCCGCCGCTCTCGCCGGCCTGCTGCTGGCCGGCACCGCCCAGGCCCAGACCCTGGTCGCCACCAGCAACATCCTGGTCCGCTCGCTGGACCGCAGCCTCGACTTCACCTCCGACACCACCACCTCGATCCGCGACCTGAAGCGGGTCGCCGCCGCACGTGACGACGCCGCCAGCTTCGTCGCCAGCCAGGGCGCGATCCGCAGCGCCCGGCTGGAACAGGCCTTCGCCCTGCTGCGCACGCAGCCGGCCGCGCGCGAGGCCAGCGACCAGGCGCTCGCCGAAGCCATCCTGGCCCTGTGAGGCGACTCGGCGCCCTGCTGCTGGCAGCCGGGCTCGCGGCGCTCGGCGGCGCGGCGCAGGCCGAACTCCGGTTGCGCCTGGATGACCATGGATTGCAGCCGGCGGAGATCCAGGCCACCCAGGCGCTGCTCGACGAAGCCCGCGCGGCCCTGCCGCCCCGCCTGGTGGACCGCCTCGACCGCGAGGTGACGGTGCGCTGGAGCGAGCGCCTGCCGGAACACGGCTACGGCCGCGCCGGCGGCTCGCTGATCGAACTCAACCGCGCGCTGCTCGCCGACCTCGCCGAGGGCCGCGCGGCGACCCAGGCCACCGGACGCCCGCACGGCACCGTGCGCCGCGAACTGCTGGCGACGGTGATCCACGAGCTCGGCCACCTCTACGACCGCGCGCGGCTGTGGCCTGCCGCCGAACGCACCCTCATCGGCCGCTGCGCCATCGGCCAACAGACACTGGGGCCGGTCGGGCTGCCGGACGCCTGCCGCGGGCTGAGCGAACGGCGCTTCACCCTCTCCGACGACCCGCGCCTGCTCGACCTGGCCGGCTGGCCGCAGCAGGTCGGCACCCGCGGCGCCCGCGAGGCGGTGAACGGCCAGCTGGCGCGCAGCCCGGACCCCTACGAGCTGAGCAGCCCGCTCGAATTCGTCGCGGTGAACCTCGAATACTTCCTGCTCGACCCGAGCTACGCCTGCCGGCGGCCGGGGCTGGCGCGCTTCTTCGCCACGCATTTCGACTGGCAGCCGCCCGGCACGGACGAATGCGGCGCGCGCTATCCGATCCTCAACGCCGGCAGCGACTTCGCCCGCAACCCGCTGCTGCACCTCGACCCGGCGCGCGTCTACGCGGTGGACTACCTGTTCGCCGAGGCCAACGACGCCTGGGTCAGCCGCTGGGGCCACAGCATGCTGCGGCTGATCGTCTGCGCACCGGGCCGGCCGCGCGGCCCGGACTGCCGGCTGGACCTGGACGAACACCTGGTGCTGTCGTTCCGCGCCTTCGTCGGCGACGTGCAGCTGTCCAGCTGGCGCGGCCTCACCGGCCAGTACCCCTCGCGGCTGTTCATCCTGCCGCTGGCGCAGGTGATCGACGAGTACACCAAGGTCGAGCTGCGGGCGCTCTCGTCCATCCCGCTGCGGCTGACCCGCGCGCAGCTCGAGGCGCTGGTCGAACGCAGCGTGGAGATGCACTGGAGCTACGACGGCGACTACTACTTCCTGTCGAACAACTGCGCGGTGGAGACGCTCAAGCTGCTGCGCAGCGGCACCGCCCGCGCGGAACTGACGACACTCGACTCCATCACCCCCAGCGGCCTGCTGGAGGTGCTGCAGGCGCGCGGGCTGGCCGACCGCAGCGTGCTCGACAACCCGGCCGAGGCGCTGCGCCTGGGCTACCGCTTCGACTCCTACCGCGACCGCTACCAGGCGATGTTCGAGGTGCTGCGCGAGCGCCTGCCGGTGCAGCAGGCCGACGTGGAAGCCTGGCTCGACGCCGCGCCGGAGGCCCGCCGGCGCTGGTTCGAGCAGGCCGACATGCGCGCCGGCGCCGCCCTGCTGCTGCTCGAGCAGGCCGCGCTCAGGCGCCAGTTGATGCTGGCCCAGGACGAACTCAAGCGCCTGTACTTCGAGGCGCGCGAGCGGGACGCGGGCGAACTCGCCGAGGCCGACCGCACGCTGCAGGCGATCCTGGCCAGCAGCGGCTTCCTCAGCCGCCCGGCCGAGCTGCTCGAGAGCGGCGGCTACGGCCTGCCGCAGCCGCCCGAGTGGCAGCGCCTGGAAGCCGAAAGCGGCGCCCGCCAGGCCGAGCTCAACCGCCTGAGCGACGCCCTCGACCGCGAGGTGCGCGCATTGCTGAGCCGCGAACGCCAGGAGACCGTCGCCCAGGCGGAAGCCAACGTCGGCCAGCTGCGCGACCGGCTGCGGGCCCTGCACAAGGCCTCGGGCGGGTTGCAGTTGAACTGAGGCGGGCCGTGTTCGCGGCCGTGATCCTCCCCACCCCGGTCGCAGGCAGAGCCTGCTCCTACAGGGCCGCCCGGGAGCGAGTGCCCGTATGCGCCCTCCCATTTCACGGAAACAAAAAAAGGCGCCGCCAGGCAAACATCCCTGGCGACGCCCTCTCCAACCTTCAGTTCAATCCCTGGCCGGGCACCGCCTTGGCCGGCGCCACCGCTCCCAGGCCCTCGTCGGCCTCGTCGCTCGGCACCTGCGAGACCTCCTCGAGCGAGCGCCCCTTGGTCTCGACCCCGAGCAGGATCACCACCAGCGCAGCAATGCCGAAGGACGCCGCGCCGAGCGTGAACACCCCGCCCTGGCCGGTGATCGGCAGCAGCACACCGACCACGTAGGGGCCGATCAGCGAGCCGACACGCCCCACCGAGGAAGCGAAGCCGGTGCCGGTGGCACGCAGCGCGGTCGGGTACAGCTCCGGGGTGTAGGCGTAGAGCACCGACCACATGCCGAACAGGAAGAACTGCATGAACAGCCCGGCGATGATCAGCTGGAACAGCGGCGCGCCGGTCGCCGCGGCCTGCCCGTAGCAGTAGGCCGACAGCGCGCTGGCCAGCAGCATCAGCACGCAGGTCCCCTTGCGCCCCCAGGCCTCCACCAGCCAGGCGGCGAAGATGAAGCCAGGGATGCCCGCCAGCGAGATGTACACGGTGTACAGCGCCGATTTGGTCGCCTCGTAGCCGGCCTGCTGGAGCAGCGCGCCGAGCCAGCTGGTCAGGCCGTAGTAGCCGAGCAGGGCGAAGAACCACAGCGACCAGAGCATCAGCGTGCGCCTGGCGTACTCGCCCTGCCAGATATCCATCAGGCGGGCCTTCTTGCTGACCGCGCTCAGGCCGCTGGTGACCACAGGCGGCAGGCTGGCGAGCGACGCGGCCTTCATCACCCGCGCCTCGAAGCGATCCATGATCGAGTACGCTTCCTCCTCGCGCCCGACCTCGGCCAGCCAGCGCGGCGATTCGGGCACGTGGCGGCGGACGATGAAGACGAACACCGCCGGGAACGCCAGGGCGATGAAGATGCCGCGCCAGCCGAGCACCGGCAGCAACAGGTAGGCCAGCACCCCGGCGCAGATGAAGCCCAGCGGCCAGAAGCCTTCCAGGATCGCCACGTAGCGGCCGCGACTCTTGGCCGGCACGATCTCCGACACCAGCGACAGGCCGATCGGGAACTCCATGCCCATGCCGAAGCCCAGCAGGATGCGGAACAGGATCAGTTGGGTGACGGTTTCCGAGAGGCCGCACAGCAGGCTGCCGACGCCCCAGAAGACCATGCTGACTTGGAACACCGGTTTTCGTCCGAAGCGGTCGGCGAGCACCCCGGCCACCGCCGCGCCGAGGAACATCCCCACGAAGCTGGCGCTCGCCACCAGGCCCGCCTGCGTGGAAGAAAGGCCGAACTCGGCTTTGATGCTCCCGAGGACGAAAGTCATCATCCCCAGGTCAAGCGAGTCGAAGAACCAGGCGGTCGCGATGATCGCGAACAGCCTGCGCTGGTAACCGCTCATGGGCAGCCGCTCGAAGCGGGCTGCGACCTGCACGCTTGCATTCATGGTGAGCTTCCTCTCTTGTTTTTGTTTTCACCCAGCACTTGTGTGCTAGAAATATATTAGATGGATGCCAAAGACGTTCTAGCACAGCTTCACCGAGCTACCTAATATATTAGTCGTGTATAACAAGAATGGGAGACGTCACCATGATGACCGAACGCCAGCGGAAATTCCGCGAAGAGTACAAGGCCGACATCAGCCCGCTGTACAACGGGCTGCTGCACATTTCCGTCATGTATGCCGTGGGTATCGCGGCGCTGTGGTACTGCATCTCGCAGCTGGAGAGTCCCACCTGGGAGTGGCTGCTGGTGGTACCGGTGTTCATCGCCGGTAATTTCGTCGAGTGGTTCATGCATGCCCACGTGATGCACAAGCGGATCGACGTGTTCGCCCTGCGCGCGATCTACGAGCGGCACACGCGCCAGCACCACCAGTACTTCACCGACATGGAGCCGACGATCGATTCCACCAGGGAATTCCGCATCGTCTTTTTCCCCTGGCGCGTGCTGATCACCCTGGGGGTCGCCGGCACCACCTTCGGCTACCTGGCCTCGCTGATCTTCAACCCCAACGCCGGCTACATCCTGTTCATGACGATGGTCGGCCACTACCTGATCTACGAGACCTTCCACTATTGCTGCCACGTCCATGACAACTGGTTCGTGCGCAACATGCCGTTCATCAACACCATCCGCCGGCACCATACCGCCCACCACAACTGGGGGATCATGATGAAATACAACATGAACCTCACCTTCCCCATCGCCGACTGGTTCATGGGCACCTCGGACCTGCGCCGCGGGCTGCTCGGGCACCTGTTCAACGGCTACAGCGACAAGCACGTCAAGGAAGAGCTCAAGCCGGTCATCGCCAAGTTCCGCAAGGAAGAGAAGCGCGTGACCCTCGACGGTCCGGAGCTGACGACCGAAGAGGTGGATGCGATCGCCGTGCGCTGAGGCGGTGAAGCAGGGCGGCGCGCAGGTTCCGCCCCTCGCTTCTTTGTACAGATCAACGCCAGCCGGCCTCTCTCCCTTGCGGGGAGAGAGGTACCGTGCACAGCCGCACACCGGCGGCGACGTGCGAGCCTTTCCCTTCTCCCGCCGGGAGAAGGTGGCCCGCAGGGCCGGATGAGGGAAACCGACGCCCCGTGCGGACCTCGGTCGCAGGCAGAGCCTGCTCCACAGGAGGGGCCGCTTCGTTGGGCTTCGCTCAACCCAACCATCGGGCACGAGCCTTTCCCTTCTCCCGCCGGGAGAAGGTGGCCCGCAGGGCCGGATGAGGGAAACCGACGCCCCGTGCAGCCTCGGTCGCAGGCAGAGCCTGCTCCTACAGGGGCCGGTTCATGCGCGTGCCAGCCAACGACTCAGGCCAGCGCCGGCATCCCGTGCGTTTTCAGCCAGCCGAGGCCGGCCTCGGTGCTGGTGGCGGGCAGGTATTCGCAGCCGACCCAGCCGTCGTAGCCGAGCCGGTCGAGGTGTTCGAGGAGGAAGCGGTAATTGATCTCGCCGGTGCCCGGCTCGTGGCGGCCGGGGTTGTCCGCCAGCTGGATATGGCCGACCTGTGAGAGGTGCCGCTCCAGCGTGCGGGCCAGGTCGCCCTCCATGATCTGCATGTGATAGCAGTCATACTGCAGCCGCAGGTTGGCATGGCCGACCCGCTCGCGTAGCGCCAGCGCCTGGGGCGTGCCGGTGAGGAAGAAGCCGGGGACGTCGCGGCTGTTGACCATCTCCATGACCAGCTCGACGCCGACCGCCTCGAGCCGCCCGGCGGCATGCCGCAGGTTGTCGACCAGCGTCCGCTCGGCGCTCGCCTCGTCCACCTCCGCCGGGCGGATGCCGGCCAGGCAGTTGACCCGACGCGCGCCGAGCGCCTCGGCATAGGCGACCGCCTGCTCGACGCCGGCGCGGAATTCCTCCACACGGCCGGGATGGCAGGCGATGCCGCGCTCGCCCCTGCCCCAGTCGCCGGCCGGCAGGTCGAACAGCACCTGAACCAGGCCGTGCGCCTCCAGCTCGCGGCGGATCGCCTTGACCGGGAATTCATAGGGAAAGCGGTATTCGACGCCGGCGAAACCGGCACGCGCCGCGCCGGCGAAGCGGTTGAGGAAGTCCACCTCGGTGAACAGGGTGGTCAGGTTGGCAGCGAGACGGGGCATGCGGAGCTCCTGGACGACGGCCCGGCGGCCTCAGCAGCGCGCGTGCAGACAGCGGCGCTCCGAGCGCGCAGGCCATCGCCGCTTTCCGCTCCGGGTCGATATTTTTCTTGTTGGAGCCCAGCATGCAGCAGGCTTGATCGTGGTTGAATACCGGAAAAATCGATTCTGTCGATATCAGGAGTATGGAATGGGGCGCTACACCGAACTGAACACCTTCGTCCAGGTGGCGAACAAGGGCAGCTTCGCGGCGGCGGCATTGAACGAAGGCGTCACCCCGGCGATCCTCGGCCGCCGGCTGGATGCGCTGGAGCAGCGGCTCGGCGTCAAGCTGATGCACCGCTCCACCCGCGGCCTGACCCTCACCGAGCAGGGCGAGCAGCTGCTCGAACGCGCCAGGCAGCTGCTGCGCGAGTTCAACGAGGTCGAGGCGAGCATCAGCAACAGCAGCTCGTCGGTCACCGGGCACCTGGTGGTCTCCGCCCCGGCCGGCTTCGGCCGCCACCACATCGCCCCGCACGTGCTGGGCTTTCAGCAGAGCTACCCGGAGCTCAAGCTCTCGTTCAACTTCACCGACAGCGTGATCGACCTCATCCACGAGGGTTACGACATGAGCATCCGCATCGGCGAGGTGACCGATCCCAACTACGTGGCGATCAAGCTCTATCCCAACCGCCGGGTGGTCTGCGGCACCCCCGGCTACTTCGCCGAGCACAGCGTGCCGCAGACGCTCGAGGACCTGGCCCAGCACAACTGCCTGGCGTTCAACCACCAGGGCGGCCAGCAGCGCGGCTGGACCTTCCTGCGCGACGGCCGCACGGTGGCGGTGAAGGTCAACGGCAACCTGGCCTGCAACGACGGCGAGCTGCTGTTCGCCTGGATCCGCCAGGGCCTGGGCATCGGCTGGCGCTCGATCTGGGAGATCCAGAGCGAGCTCAACCGCGGCGAGCTGGTGACCGTGCTCGACGAGTTCGCCATCCCCGACTACGACATCCAGGCGGTCTATCCGCAGCAGCGCTACCTGCCGACCAAGGTGCGGCTGTTCATCGACTACCTCAAGGGGTTGTACAACACGCCCGGCTACTGGGACCGGACGCACCCGCTGTAGCCGCTCAGAGCGGCGCTTCCTTCGACAGATCCCAGATGTTCGGCAGGTAGCGGTTGCTGTAGCCGGAGACGAAAGGCTTCTCGCTGCCGTCGGGCAGGTACACCGCGCGCCTCACCGCGCCGATGTTGGCGCCGTAGACGTGGATGCTGACCGACACCCGGTCGTCGTGGGCGTTGCTGACCTGGTGGATGTCGCCGACGGTGGGCGACACCCGTTCCACCCGGCCGGGGGTCAGGCGCACCGGCGCGCCCTCGGCGGCCAGCGTGCCGTCGGCCCGGCGGACGAAGCCCTGCGAATCCTCGGCGCCGCGCAGCATGCCGATCAGCCCCCAGACGCGGTGGTCGTGCACCGGCGTGCGCTGGCCCGGGCCCCAGACGAAGCTGACCACCGAGAAACGCTGCCGCGCGTCAGCGTGCAGCAGGTACTGCACGTAGTGCTCAGGATGAGGTTCGGCGAATTCGGCGGGCAGCCAGTCGTCCGCGCCGACCAGCTCGGCGAGCAGTGCGCCGCCGCGCTCGAGAATCAGCGGCTCCTCGGGGCCCTGGTCGAGCAGGGTGGCCAGTTCGCCGACGAAATGCCGCAGGCGCTCTAATCGGAGGACGGGTTGCATGGGCGGCTCCTGTTCTTGTTGTTTTCAGGCGTTCGAGCAATGCGGCCCGGCACCATCGCCGAGCCGCTAGCCCAGCGCCTCGTCGACGATTTCGATCCAGTGCCGCACCGGCGTGCGGTTGGCGCCGTCGAGGTGCGTCTGGCAGCCGATGTTGGCGGTGACGATGACCTCGGGGTTGCCGCTTTCCAGGGCGTTGAGCTTGTTGTCTCGCAGCTGCTTGGACAACTCCGGCTGGGTGATCGAGTAGCTGCCGGCCGAGCCGCAGCACAGATGGGCGTCAGGCACCGGGGTGAGGGTGAAGCCCAGCCGGGTCAGCACCGACTCCACCGCGCCGCCGAGCTTCTGCGCGTGCTGCAGGGTGCAGGGGCAGTGGAAGGCCATGCGCTTGTCGGCCTTGATCGCCAGCCTTTCCAGGTCCTGATCGCGCAGCACCTCGACCAGGTCCTTGGCCAGCTGGCTGACCCGGTGGGCCTTCTCCGCGTACTGCGGGTCATTGCGCAGCAGGTGACCGTATTCCTTGACGAAGGCGCCGCAGCCGCTGGCGGTCTGCACGATGGCCTCGGCGCCGGCCTCGATGGCCGGCCACCAGGCGTCGATGTTGCGCCGCGCGCGGTCGAGGCCGGTGTCCTGGGCGTTGAGGTGGTAGTCCACTGCGCCGCAGCAGCCGGCTTCACGGGCCGGGGTGATGCCGATGCCGAAGCGGTCCAGCACGCGCGCGGTGGCGGCGTTGGTGTTCGGCGACAGGCTTGGCTGCACGCAGCCTTCGAGCATCAGCACCTGGCGTGCGTGACGGGCCTGCGGCCGCGGCCGCGGTGGGCGCACCTCGCGCGGCATGTGAGCCTTCAGGCTCGCCGGCATCAACGGGCGAAACAGGTTGCCGGTGCGCAGCAGCGCCTTGAACAGCCCGGCGCGCGGCACCACGGTGCGCAGGCCGGCGCGCAGCAGGCGCTCGCTCGGCGAGCGCGGCACCTGCTGCTCGATGAAGTCGCGGCCGATGTCGAGCAGGTTGTGATAGCGCACCCCCGACGGGCAGGTGGTCTCGCAGTTGCGGCAGGTCAGGCAGCGGTCCAGGTGCAGCTGGGTGCTTTCGCTGATCTCGCCGCCCTCCAGCGCCTGCTTCATCAGGTAGATGCGCCCGCGCGGGCCGTCGAGTTCGTCGCCGATGATCTGGTAGGTCGGACAGGTGGCGTTGCAGAAACCGCAGTGCACGCACGAGCGCAGGATGCTCTCGGCTTCCTCGGCGCGCGGCAGACGCTTGGCGGCTTCGCTCAGATTCGTTTGCATATCAGGTCGTGCTCAGCAGGAATTTGGCTGTTCGCGTTGGTGCCCGGCACCAACCCTTGGGGACGCGCGCCGGAGCGCGCGATCCGTCGTTGCTCGTCGTTCGTCGACCCGCTCAGACCTCGGCGTACATCCGCCCGGGGTTGAAGATGCCGTGCGGGTCGAGCGCGGCCTTGAGCTGGCGGTGGTAGCGCAGCAGCGGCGCCGCGAGCGGCTGGAACGGGCTGTCGACGACGGCGGCGCTGAAGCAGGTGGCATGCCCGCCGACCTCGCTGGCGATGGCGCGGATGACGGTCGCCTCGGCGTCGGACTTCAGCCAGCGCTGGGCGCCACCCCAGTCGATCAGTTGCTCGCCAGGCAGCGCCAGCGGCGGGGTGGCGTTCGGCAGCGACAGGCGCCACAGCGGGCGCGGGTCCTGGAAGAACGCCAGGCGCTGCTCGTTGAGGTCGTCCCAGTAGCCGAGCGCCAGCTCTTCGCCGCCGAAGCGGTCGCAGGCCGCGTTGACCGAGCCCTCGCCGCCTTCCAGGCGCAGGTGCAGCGCGCCGCCCTCGTAGCTGGCGGCGGTGATCGGCACCGGCTGCTGGCCCCATTCGCAGAGGTTCAGCAGGGCGCGCTCGAGGTCCATCTCGATCCGCAGGTTGCGGGTCAGGCGCGGCTTGGGCAGCACCTTGAGCGAAACCTCGGTGAGCAGGCCGAGGCAGCCGAAGCTGCCGGCCATCAGGCGCGACAGGTCGTAGCCGGCGACGTTCTTCATCACCTCGCCGCCGAAACGCAGGTGCTTGCCGTGGCCGGTGATGACCCGGCTGCCGAGCACGAAGTCGCGCACCGAGCCGCTCCAGGGCCGCCGCGGGCCGGACAGCCCGGCACCGATCATGCCGCCGACGGTGGCGTGCTCGCCGAGGCGCGGCGGCTCGCAGGCGAGCATCTGCCCGGCCTCGTCCAGCGCCCGGTCGAGCTCGATCAGCGGCGTGCCGGCGCGTACGGTGATCACCAGCTCGGTGGGGTCGTAGCTGACGATGCCGCGATGGCCGCGGGTGTCCAGCGTCTCGCCCTGCACCGGGCGGCCGAGGAAGGCCTTGCTGCCGCCGCCCTGGATGCGCAGCGGGGTCCTGTCGGCGATCGCCTGGTTGACCCGCTCTAGCAGCGCCTGGCTCTGGTCCTGGTCCGGCTGGTGCGAATGCAGCAGCCGGGAAATCGTTCCGCCGATCATCAGAAACGCTCCAGTTCGGGGAAGGGCAGCTGGCCGCCGTGCACGTGCATGCCGCCGAACTCGGCGCAGCGGTGCAGCGTCGGGATGTTCTTGCCGGGGTTGAGCAGACCGCTGGGGTCGAATGCCGCCTTCACCGCGTGGAAGGTGGTCAGCTCGTCGGCATTGAACTGCGCGCACATCTGGTTGATCTTCTCGCGGCCGACGCCGTGCTCGCCGGTGATCGAGCCACCGACCTTCACGCACAGCTCGAGGATCTTGCCGCCGAGCGCCTCGGCGCGCTCCAGCTCGCCGGGGGTGTTGGCATCGAACAGGATCAGCGGGTGCATGTTGCCGTCGCCGGCGTGGAACACGTTGGCCACGCGCAGATCGTATTCGGCGGACAGGTCGGCGATGCCCTTGAGCACGCCCGGCAGCTCGCGCCGCGGGATGGTGCCGTCCATGCAGTAGTAGTCCGGCGAGATGCGCCCCACCGCCGGGAAGGCATTCTTGCGCCCGGCCCAGAACCTGACCCGCTCGGCCTCGTCCTTGGCCAGCCGCACCTCGGTGGCGCCGGCCTGCTCGAGCACCTGGCGCACGCGCTCGACGTCGTCGCGCACGTCGGCCTCGACGCCGTCCAGTTCGCAGAGCAGGATCGCCTCGGCCTCCACCGGATAGCCGGCGCGGATGAAGTCCTCGGCGGCGCGGATCGACAGGTTGTCCATCATCTCCAGCCCGCCGGGGATGATGCCGGCGGCGATGATGTCGCCGACCGCGCGGCCGGCCTTCTCCACCGAATCGAAGCTGGCCAGCAGCACCTTGGCCACCTGCGGCTTGGGCAACAGCTTGACGGTGACCTCGGTGACCACGCCGAGCATGCCCTCGGAGCCGGTGAACAGCGCCAGCAGGTCGAAACCGGGGGCGTCCAGCGCATCGGAGCCGAGCGTCATGCGCTCGCCCTCGACGGTGAGGATCTCCACCTTGAGCAGGTTGTGCACGGTCAGGCCGTATTTCAGGCAGTGCACGCCGCCGGCGTTCTCGGCGACGTTGCCGCCGATCGAGCAGGCGATCTGCGAGGACGGGTCCGGCGCGTAGTAGAGGTCGAAGGGCGCGGCGGCCTGGGAGATCGCCAGGTTGCGCACGCCGGGCTGGACGCGCGCGCAGCGGCCCTGCGGATCGACCTCGAGGATCTTGTTGAAGCGCGCCATGGCCAGCAGCACGCCCTGCTCCAGCGGCAGCGCGCCGCCGGACAGGCCGGTGCCGGCGCCGCGGGCGACCACCGGGACGCCGCGGGCGTGGCAGAGCTTGAGGATGGCTTCGACCTGCTCGATCCGCTCGGGCAGCACCACCAGCATCGGCGTGGTGCGGTAGGCAGACAGCCCGTCGCATTCGTAGGGCCGCAGGTCTTCGCCGCGATGGAGGATTTCCAGGTCCGGCAGCTGCGTCTGCAGCTCGGCCAGCAGCGCGGCCTTGTCGACCTTGGGCAGCGCCCCGTCGACGCGCTCGTCGTAGAGGATGTTCATGGGCAGCTTCAGGCTCTTCACATTGTTGTTTCGCTTCAGGCCGGAGCCTGCTGCGGTGTTATGTCGCGCTCTTTTAGCCGAGGGCAAGCCGGCTCGTCCATGCCTCCGACCACTGGTCCTACCAGTTTGTTGCGATATGCCTACCGCCACCCTCGTCAGAGTGCCCGTCTAGCCTGGTGTTTCCTTGCGCACGGGCATCATGCTGGTAGACTCGGTCATTACTGGTCCTACCAGTTCCCAGGAGACTCCATGCTCACCGAAACCCTGCCGGAACGGCGCCAGGTGGCCGACGTGGTCGCCGAGCGGATCGAACGGCTGATCGTCGACGGCGTGCTCAAGGTCGGCCAGGCGCTGCCGTCCGAACGGCGCCTGTGCGAGAAGCTCGGCATCTCCCGCTCGGCCCTGCGCGAGGGGCTGCGGGTGCTGCGCGGACGCGGCATCGTCGAGACCGCGCAGGGCCGCGGCTCCTTCGTCGCGCGGCTGTCCGGGGCGCAGGACGCCACCCCGCTGATGCACCTGTTCAGCTCGCAGCCGCGCACCCTCTACGACCTGCTTGAGGTGCGCGTGCTGCTGGAGGGCGAGTCGGCGCGGCTGGCGGCGCTGCGCGGCACCGACGCCGACTTCGTGCTGCTGCGCCGGCGCTACGAGGAGATGCTCGCGGCACAGACCGCCGAGAGCACCGACCCGCGCGAGCACGCGCGCCTCGACCACGCCTTCCACCTGGCGATCTGCGAGGCCTCGCACAACCCGGTGCTGGTGCATGCCCTGCAGTCGCTGACCGACCTGATGCTGAGCACGGTGTTCGCCTCGGTGAACAACCTCTACCACCGCCCGGCACAGAAGCGGCAGATCGACCGCCAGCATTCGCGCCTCTACCACGCGGTGATCGAGCGCCTGCCCGACCAGGCCCAGCGCGCCGCCCGCGACCACATCCACAGCATCCGCGACAACCTCAAGGAGATCGAGCAGGAGGAGCAGCGCCTGGTGCGCGCCACCATGCGGCTGGAAGGCTGGGCCTGAGAGGCCGGATCTCCGGCAAAGGCTGAAGGCTCGTGCAAAAGCCCTCATCCGGCCCTCCGGGCCACCTTCTCCCGGGGAGAAGGGAGAAGCAGCGGCGCTGCCTGCGCTTGCGCTGAACACCTGTAGGAGCAGGCTCTGCC
>NZ_AUDU01000057.1 GCF_000425625.1 Stutzerimonas azotifigens DSM 17556 | reverse complement strand
CCATACAACCTATCGCAGTGTCCGAAATTATTTGACCACCACAGACCTTGGGGTTGATCAGGCCGGGGCGCATCACCGCCCTCAACATTCGGAAAGCCTCCTCGGAAAATTGGACCGATGAGGAGCTGGAAAAACTCGAAAAGCTGCAACGCCAACCAGGGCTATTCGAGCAGGAGGAAATCAAATCCAGCTTGAAGCGCTTGGAAAAGGTGCCCTACGACTTCTACTACACCTACGAGTGCAGGGGCGAAGGAGGGATAAAGGTCCACACCCACAAAATCGTGGATTGGGAGGCGAACCAGCTGTATCGCAATCTGCGGCGCACTCACGGTCCCGAGGGCTGGGAGGCACCGTTCAGGCAGAAACTCGAGGTTGAGTTACCTGGCAAGGACCTGATGCTTCTGATGGGTACGATCCATCGCTTTCCCCATCAATGGCTAATCATCAGCCTGATTTACCCGCCTAAGCGACAGCCCGGAGCAGATCAGCAAATGTCTCTATTTTGAGGGGCAGGTGCCGGGTCTCCAGTGTCGCGTCCAGTTCGCGCGCTGCTTCGGCAATCAGACTGCGGTGGCAGAAATTCGGATCTGCCTCGTAGCAGACCATACAGATGCGTTGCTCGGCAGCTTCCGCGACCAGGCTCTGCAGCAGGTCGGTCCGAGTCCGAATGTATGCCCTGAAGTCGCGGGCATAAACGGTCCAGTCACCGTCGTCCTTGTAGCGATTGCGAATGGGCTTGGGGCAGCCCAGCGGGGGGCAGTGCTCGTAGGTGATCCCTGCAGCGGCCAGGCACTCTGCGAATGCCTTCTTGGAGAAGCCTGGCTTGCGGGAAAGTGGGTATTCCCGAACATCCAGGACCTTGTCGATCTGAGCCTGCTTGAGGCGCGTAATGAAGGCGTCGATGCTCAGCCCTTCATAGCCCGTTGTGTAGATCGCCATGCGTAGTTCCCTTAATCGCATCCGTGCAAAACTCAGCAAATCAAGCCGGAACTATAGCATCGCTCACCCTATAGGGGCCTGTAGGCACCCTGCGAACGGATGGATGGTTCGAGACCAGCGCCGCTGCAACACCTTAGGAATCGACTTCGAGGGCTCCTCCTCGTTGGTTCCAAGGTCAGGGCGGTTGCGCATTTCTAGTGCGCTCGCTACCGATCAGAATCCCCGCATGCTCGCTTTCAGTGCTTGCTGCGCGGGCGCGGCGGCCGTGGCTTGCTGCTGCGCTCCACTTCACCGGTGATGGCCAGCAGCCGCTCGGCGACCGCGGCCAGGCTCAGGCCCTGGTTCATCGCCGACTGTCGCAGCCAGGCGTAGGCCTCGCTCTCGCTCAGTCCCTGCTGCTTCATCAGCTGCTGCTTGGCCTGCTCCACTCGCTTGCGTTCGTTCAGCGCCTGGCGCGCCTCGCGCAGTTCCTCGCTCAGCCCCTGCACGCGCTGGCTCTGGCTCTGCAGCAGCTCCAGGGTCGAGCGCGCCACCCGGGCGGTCATGCCGTCCTGCGGCGTGGCGTCGAGGTCGCTGACATGCACGTCGAACAGCTTGGCCTGCTCGGCGGCGGCATGCATGTCGGCCAGGCGGTCGAGCAGCAGGCGGTGGTTGTGCAGCTCGGTACGGATCCGCTCGCTGCTCTCGCGGCAGCGGTCGAGCAGGTCCTGCTCCAGCTGCTGCTCGACCTGCTGCATCAGGTCGATGCGGGCAGTGTGCAGGTCGAACCAGAGCTCGCACAGGTGCGGGTCGACCGCGGCGCCGGCGCTGGTGCGCCGGGCGACCTCGCGCAGGCGGCAGGCCTGGACGTTGGCGTCGCTGATGCAGAACGCCTGCCAGCGCCCCAGCGCATCCGGGCCGCAGAAGCGGCTGAAGATGTCGAAGCAGCGTTCCTGCCCCTCAAGCAGCCGCTCGAGCCGCTCCAGCAGCGCCGGCTCGAAGTAGCCGCTGGCAAAGCCCGCGACCCCGAGGGCGCGCTCCTGGCCGGCCAGCTCCTTGCCCTGCATGAAGTTGAACAGCGCCACCAGGCTGCGGGTGATGTCCGGCTCGCCGGCGGTGTCGGCGGCCTCGAACACCACCGCCAGCAGGCTGCCGATCAGCCTGATGAAGACCGCGATGGCGTCCTGCATATCGATCCGGTGGTCGCGGATGCGCCGGCGCAGCGCCGGCAGTTCGTCGAGGCCGTGCAGCGCATAGGCGATCCGGGTGAACAGGCGGGTCTTTTCCGCCGCGCCGAGGTTGTCCGGCTCGATGCGCTCGAAGCCCTCGCGCACGCGCCGTTCCAGCCCCCCGACTTCGTGGCTCAGCTGATCGAGCTGCTGGCGATGCTGCGGCGCGGTGCCGCTGAGGTAGATGTTCGAGTAGCCGCGCTCCTTCTGCAGGGCGTGCACCAGGCGGCTGATGTCGGTGACCAGTTCGCAGGTGCGCACCAGGTCCTCCAGCCCCTGCAGTTCGCTGCGCCGGGCGGCGGACAGGAAGCGCAGGGTCGCGGGCAGTCGTCGTGTGGCCATGATGGTGCTCTCGAACGGTGGAACGCTGCGGCGCTGCAAGGATCGATCCGCTTCGCCGGGAGCGCCTAGCCGAAGTCGCCGCGGCGGTGCGCCAGCAGCCAGGCGTAGATGCGCGGGTCGCGGTAGGCCAGGCGTGCCGAGCCGACGTGGTCGGCGCCCTCGTCGAGGTACAGGCGTTCGCCCTGCGGCTCGCTGCCCGCGGGGCTCAGCTCCAGTGACTCGATGAAGCGCATCTCCAGCCGCCGTGCCACCTGGCCGATCGACAGCCAGAGCGGGGTGACGACGGGGCTGCGCGGCAGCCGCGTCGGGTCGACCGACCAGAGCGCGGCCCAGCGGCGCGGATGGGCGATGCCCAGGTCGAACACGCCGTTGCCGCCGAAGCTGAAGCCCGACAGGTAGCAGCGCGCCGGGTCGGCCGGATGCGCGGCCAGCACCCATTCGAGGATCTGCAGCAGCGCGGCGTCGAAACGCAGCCAGTGGTCGCCGGCCTGCGGCAGCTGCGGGGCGACCAGGATGAAATCACGGCGTACCGCCGGCGGGTTTCCCGGATGCAGTGGACCGTGTCGGGTCAGCGCCTGTTCGAGCGGTGCCGGGGCGGCTTCGTCGTAGCCGTGCAGGAAGACGATCAGCGGCCAGCCGCCGGCCGGCGCCGGGGCGTCCGGCAGCCACAGCAGGCCGGGGAGTGGCTGGGCCTCGAGCGGCTCGAGCATGTCCACCTCCTGTTAGCCATTTTTGCGTTTAGACGGGGTCGCCGGCGTCTCGTGCGCCGGGTGCGCAACCGACCATCGGCTGGGCGACCGCCGCGTCCACGGCGGCCCGCGCAGGTCAGGCTGCCCGCTCGGCCTCGGCCGCCTGCAGGAAGAGCGCGAACGCGGCCTCGGCACCGGCCTGCAGCTGCGCCGGGTCGAGCGCCTGCGCACCGCTTTCCAGGGCCTGCAGGAAGCCCGGCCAGAGCGGCTGGCCGGCGCCGTGGCCGAGGTAGCCGAGCGGTTCGGCCGGGCGTACCCGGGCGGTCAGCACGCGTGCGCCGAGTCGCGAGCCTTCCAGCACGTAGACCGCGCCCCAGCACCAGGCCTCGCCGCCGATCGCCGGGGCGGCCAGCGGAGCCGGCATCGGTTCGCCGAGCTGCGCCAGGTCGTCCCGCAAGGCCATGCGCCGCCGGCGCTGCGGCCAGTCGGCCAGCAGCCGGTCGACGCCGGCCGCTTCCAGGGCCGGCTCCAGCGTACCGAGCGCCCGGCCGTGGGCGCGCAGGAAACGCCGGTAACCCTCGCGGCTGTCGAGGGCGAAGGCGCCGAAGGCCTCGTCGACCCGCGCATGCAGCGGCCCGCTGGCCTGCCTCAGCCACTGGCGCAGGCTCATGCGGGGCTGCTTTCGTTGAGCGCGGCGAGCAACTGCTGCAGCAGATCTTCTTCGCGGAACGGCTTCTGGACGATCGGCGTGCCGTCCATGCCCAGGTCCTGGAGTTCCGCATAGCCGGTGATGAATACCACCGGCAGGCCGGGATGGCGGACGCGCACCGCGCGGGCCAGCTCGCCGCCGTTCATGCCGGGCATGGCGAAGTCGGCGAGCAGCAGGTCGACCTCGTGCCGCTCGAGCAGGGCCAGCGCCCGCTCGCCGCTGTCGGCCTCCACCACCGCGAAGCCGAGGTCCTGCAGCATGGCGCAGGTCACCTCGCGCACGCTGTGGTCGTCGTCGACCAGCAGCACGCTGCGCTGCTCGCCGGCCATGGCCGCGGCCAGCCCCGGCTGCTGCCGGGCCGGCGCCGCTTCCGGCGGCTGCACGCGCGGCAGGAACACCATCACGGTGGTGCCGACGCCGAGCGCCGTCTCGATACGCGCGCCGCCGCCGGACTGCTTGGCGAAGCCGAACACCTGGGCCAGCCCCAGCCCGGAGCCCTTGCCCACTTCCTTGGTGGTGAAGAAGGGTTCGAAGGCCTTTTCCAGCACTTCCGGGTCCATGCCGCTGCCGGTGTCCTTCACCGACAGCATCACGTACTCGCCGGGCTCCGGGTCCTCGGCGCGCAGCGGCGGCCGGTCGACCACCACGTTGGCGGTGCCGACCACCAGCCGGCCGCCGACCTCCATGGCGTCGCGCGCGTTGATCGCCAGGTTGAGGATGATCAGCTCGATCTGGGTCGGATCCACCAGCGCATGCCAGAGGCCGCAGGCGGTGTCCGTCTCGATGGTCACGCTGCCGCCGAGGGTGCTCTGCAGCAGGTCGAGCATGCCGACCACGGTGTCGTTCAGGTCGACCGGCTTGGGCGCCAGCTGCTGGCGGCGGGCGAAGGCCAGTAGCTGGCCGGTCAGCTTGGCGCCGCGCTCGCCGGCCTCGCGGATGCCCTGCAGGCGCTGCAGCAGCTTGCCCGGCACCGGCAGCTGCTGCAGGTCGCGGGTGAGGAAGCTGGTGCTGGTGAGGATCACCGTCAGCAGATTGTTGAAATCGTGGGCGACCCCGGCGGTGAGCTGGCCGACCGCCTCGAGCCGCTGCATCTGCTGCAGGGTCGCCTCGACCCGCTCGCGTTCCTTGATCTGCTCGGTGAGCTGGCGGTTGGCGTTGGCCAGCTTGTCGATCGCGGCGATCTCGCTGGTGATGTCGCGCGCCGCGGCATAGATGACGTTGTTGTCCGGCACCGCGGTCCAGGACAGCCAGTGGTAGCTGCCGTCGCGGTGCCGCATGCGGTTGACGAAGCGGTGGGTGACCCGGCCTTCGCGGAGGCTGTCCTGCTCCTCGAGCGTGGCGGCAAGGTCGTCCGGATGGGCCCGCTCCCACAGCGGGCCCTGCATCAGCTCCTCGCACGGCCAGCCGAGGGTGGCTTCCCAGGCCGGGTTGAGAGCGGCGGGGCGGCCGTCGAAACGGATCACCGCCAGCAGGTCGCGCGACAGTTCCCAGGTGCGGTCGCGCTCGCGGGTGCGCTCCTGGACGCGCTCGCCGAGCGCTTCGTTGAGCCGCTCCAGTGATTCGGTGGCGAGCTTCTGCGAGGTGATGTCCATCGCCACGCCGATGAAGCGCTTGCAGCGCTCGTCCTCGAAGAAGGCCTCGCCGCGGATCTCCACCCAGCGCAGCTGGCCGTCGGGCAGGACGATGCGGTACTCGGCGCTGAACTCGCGCTCGCTCGGCGAGCTGATGGCGCGCCCCACGTCGTCGCGCAGGCGCTGCTTGTCCGCCGGATGGCAGCGTTCCTCGAAACCGGCGATGGTCACCGGCAGGTCTGCGGGCAGCCCGAACATCGTCTTGCAGCGCTGATCGAACACCAGCGTGCCGCTTGGCGGCTCGTAGTCCCACATGCCCAGGCGCGCGGCGTCGATCGCCAGGCGGGCACGCACCTCGACTTCCTGCAGCGCCTGCTCGGCGCGCTGCCGGCCGTGGCGTTCGCGCACCTCGGCCAGCGCCCGGTCGACCGCCTTGGGCAGGAAGCCGAGGTTGTGCTTTAGCACATAGTCGATAGCGCCGGAGCGCATCATGCTCACCGCATGCTCTTCGCCGAACACCCCGGAAAGGAAGATGAAGGGCGTGTGCGGCGCCAGCCGCCGGGCTTCCTGCAGCGCCTCCGCGCCGGAGAAGCCGGGCAGGATGAAGTCTGCCAGGATCAGGTCGTAGACCCGCTCCGTCAGTGCCTCGAGCATTCCTGCCCGATCGAACACGATCCGCGAATCGATCTGGTAGCCGTTGCGCTCGAGCGTGACCAGCGCCAGTTCGGCATCGCGGGGGCTGTCCTCGACGAAGAGCACGCTTATGGGTCTGGATGCGGTCATAACCTTTCCATAGGCGGGGTGCAGGCGGCCATCGCCGATCAGTCGCCCGCGCGGCCGGTGCGCCGCTCGAGTCGCAGGGAACCGGGCGGCGGCTCGTTCAGCACGGCCCAGAACACGCCCAGGTCGGCGATGGCGGCGACGAAGTCGCGGAAGGCCACGGGCTTGACCACGTAGGCGTTCACGCCCAGTTCGTAGGCGCGCTTGAGGTCGGGCTCCTCGCGCGAGGAGGTGAGCATGACCACCGGGATGCTGCGCAGCTCGGCGCTGTCGCGCACCGCCTTGAGCACCTCGAGCCCGTCGACCTTGGGCAGCTTGAGGTCGAGCAGCATCACCGCCGGGTTGCCATCGACCCGTTCGGCATAGGCCCCGCGGCGGTTCAGGTAATCGAGCGCCTCGGCGCCGTCGCGCAGGACCACCACCTCGTTGGCCAGCTGGCTGCGCTCCAGCGCCACCAGGGTCAGTTCCAGATCGTGGGGGTTGTCTTCGACCAGCAGTATGGGTTTGAGCATCGACGTCTCTCGGTCAGGCAGAGGCGGAATAGTTCAGGCGCGGAAGCGCGAAGTAGAAGGTGGCACCCCGGTCCGGCTCGCCCTCGGCCCAGACACGCCCGTCATGCCGTTCGACGATGCGCCGCACGCTGGCCAGGCCGATGCCGGTGCCTTCGAATTCCTCCATGCGGTGCAGGCGCTGGAACACGCCGAACAGCTTGCCGGCGTACTGCATGCTGAAGCCGACGCCGTTGTCGCGTACGTAGACGATCACCTCGTTGGCACGCTCTTCGGCGCCGATCTCGATCACCGCCTGCTCGCGCGGGCGCGTGTACTTCACCGCGTTGGACAGCAGGTTGCGCAGCGCCAGGTGGATGAAGGCGGCGTCGGCGACCACGATCGGCATCGGCTGCAGGCGCCAGTCGATGTGCCGGCCCTGCAGGTCGGGAGCCATCTCCTGGCGAATCGACTCGACCAGCGCCTCGAGGTTGACGTCCGACAGGCGCAGGGCGGAGCGGCCCATCTGCGAGAAGCTCAGCAGGTTGTCCACCAGGGTGCCGGCGAAGCGCGCGGCATCGCCGATGTTGTCGAGAAAGCGCCGGCCACGCTCGGACAGCTTGCCGCCTTCCAGCTCGCCGAGCAGCTGGGCGTAGCCGGCGATGTGCCGCAGCGGCGCGCGCAGGTCGTGCGAGACGCTGTAGGAGAAAGCCTCCAGTTCCTTGTTGGTCTGCTTCAGCTCGCCGGCCAGCTGGGCCAGCTCCTCGGCCTTGCGCAGGACGATGCCGAGCACTGCGTTGCGCAGCTCCAGGGCCAGTTCGAGCTCCACCGGCTCCCAGGCCAGCGAGTGGCCACGGACGGTCTCCTGCCAGCGTTCGAAGCTGTGCCGCGGGCCGAGCGTGCCGTCGGAGCGCAGGTCCTTCTCCGGTTGCCCGGCCCAGTGCACGGTCTTGATCCGCTCGGGGCGGAACCAGATCAGGTAGTGCGGATGCAGCCGCGAGATCGACAGGCACAGCACGCCGGCCGAGTGCCCGGCCAGCTGCGGCAGGTGCGGCAGGTCGCGGGCGAGGTTGTCGCTGTGGAACAAGGGCTGTTCGGGCCGCTCGCCGAGCCAGCGGGTGAGGGCGAGGATGTCCGCGATCGGCGGGACCTCGCCCGCGGTTTCGCACTGGGCGCCGGCAATGATGGCCGCGCCGCCGGCGCGGGCGAAAGAGAGCACGGCGTCGCTGACGCTCTTGAAGCCTTCGACCAGGCTGTCGCAGTCGGCCATCGCCGCCAGCAGGTGCACCAGCTGCTGGCGCAGCTCCAGCTTGCGGCGGTCGAGCGCGCGCGCCTCCTTGGCCTCGATCTGCAGGGCCAGCACGCGGCCGAGCAGTTCGCAGGCGGTGCGGGTCTGGTAGCTGACCTGGCGCGGCTGTGCGTCGTGGCAGGAGATCAGTCCCCACAGGCGGCCGCCGATGACGATGGAGATGGACATCGAGGCCAGCGTGCCCATGTTGCGCATGTACTGCAGGTGCACCGGCGACACGCTGCGCAGCGAGGCGAAGCTCAGGTCCAGCGGCGCGCCGGTGCGCGGGTCGGACGGTGGCACCAGCGCTGCCGGCCGGTAGTTGGCGTCTGGAATCATCCGGATCAGGTTGTCGCAGTAAAGCCGGCGCGCCTGCGGCGGGATGTCGGAGGCCGGAAAGCTCAGGCCCAGGTAGCGCGGGTAACCGTCGTCGGCCTGTTCGGCGAGCACCAGCCCGTTGCCCTCGGCGTCGAAGCGATAGGCCTTGACCCGGCCGAAGCCGGTCATGCGCTTGACCTCGCGTACCGCCAGCTCGCACAGGCACGCCACCCCGTCGGCGTCCTGCAGCTGGGTGACGAAGGTGCGCATCAGCGGGTAGAGGTCGTCGTAGGCCTGGCGGGGATCGCCGGCGCGCTCGAATTCGACGATCAGCCGCCCGGCGTAGCGATGGCCCATGAGCGCGAAGGTCTCGCTCTGCCGGGTGCCGAGCCGCAGGCTGAGGTCGCGCAGGTGGAACGGATTCGGATCGCCTTCGGTCAGCTGGCGCAACCGCTCGCCTACCTCCGGGTCGGGGACGAGCTCGCCGAGCGGGAGGCCGAGCAGCGCCTCGGCCGCGATCCCGAGCCACTGTTCGACGTTGCGACTGACCTGGACGAGCGTCAGCCGGGGCTCGTCGACGACGAACAGGAACCCGTGCGGCTGGATGCTGCCGGGAATCTGGATGGGTTCATCGGCGCACTGGGCGATAGGGTCGAACGGCGCGGCTGGCTCTTGCACAGTGGCCACGAGGCCTCCTCTTCAAGACCGGACGACGGATGGGTCGCAGGTTCCGGCCGAATGTTCTTCCTGAGCCGGACGCGGCGGAGGGCACTTCGGCAACGCGCAGGTTTCGGCTGGCTGGCCACTTTAGCGTGTCGTCTGCGCCCTGGCCACTTGGCGGCGGCGGCATCGGGCAACAAAAAATCTTCCTGCCGGCGAACCGAAAGGGGATCGGCGCCTCTGAAGCAGAACCGAGGAAAACGGGGGTCGCCGCATGCGCAAGCGCTGTCTCGCCATCATCCTGCTGTCGCTCTCCGGCCAGGCCCTGGCCGAGGCGCCCGCCCGCTACGGCGAGCGCCTGGAGGGCTTCGACTACCCACATCCGAGCCGGGTGCTGACGCTCCAGACCCAGGGCCAGACCCTGGAGATGAGCTACATGGACGTGCGCCCCGCCCAGGACAGCGGCAGGACCTTCGTGCTGCTGCACGGCAAGAACTTCTGCGGCGCCACCTGGGAAGGCACCATCAGGGCGCTGGTCGAGGCCGGCTACCGGGTGGTGGTGCCGGACCAGATCGGCTTCTGCCGCTCGAGCAAGCCCGACCATTACCAGTACAGTTTCCAACAACTGGCGATGAACACCCAGGCGCTGATGGAACATCTGGGCATCGAGCGCTATTCGGTGATGGGGCACTCCATGGGCGGCATGCTGGCGGTGCGGCACGCGCTGCTCTACCCGGACCGGGTCGAGCGGCTGGTGCTGGTCAATCCCATCGGCCTGGAGGACTGGAAGGCGCTCGGCGTGCCCTACCGCAGTATCGACCAGTGGTACGCCCGCGAGCTGGAAACCAGCGCCAAGGGCATCCGCGCCTACCAGCAGAACACCTATTACGCCGGCCAGTGGCGCCCCGAATACGACCGCTGGGTCGAGATGCAGGCCGGGCTGTTCCGCGGCCCTGGCCACGAGCGCGTGGCGTGGAACTCGGCGCTAACCTACGACATGGTCTACACCCAGCCGGTGATCCACGAGATCGACCGGCTGCAGGTGCCGACGCTGCTGCTGATCGGCGAGCAGGACAACACCGCGATCGGCAAGGACGCGGCGCCCGAGGGCGTGCGCAAGACGCTCGGCAACTACCGGGCGCTGGCGCCGCAGGTGGCCGGGCGGATACCCGAGGCGACCCTGGTGACCTTTCCCGACCTCGGCCATTCGCCGCAGATCCAGGCGCCGGAACGTTTCCACCGTGCGCTGCTCGACGCGTTGAACTAGATGGCTGTCATTCGACTGGCGCCGGTCTTATGCTGCTGCCATTCCCGCATTCGGTGAGCGGGTCGCAATGGGGGAGATGCCATGGAAGAAGTGATCGACGAGCTGCGCGAACGCAACGAGCCGGTGCCGGTGCCGCTGGAGCTGCCGGACGACGACCTGCTGGTGGAGATCGAAGAGGAGCTGCTGATCGGCCTGCCGTTCGATCTGCGCGAATTCCTGCTCAAGGTCAGCGACGTGGTCTACGGACGCCTCGAGCCGGTCACGGTCACCGACCCGCAGTCGCACACCTACCTGCCGGAGGTCGCCGCCAACGCCTGGGACGCCGGCCTGCCGCGCGACCTGGTGCCGCTGTGCCAGGACGGCGCCGATTACTACGCGGTGGATGCCGAGGGCCAGGTGCTGCTCTGGGACGGCGACAGCGAGGAGCTGACCGACGAGAGCTGGGATTCGGTCTGGCACTGGGCGCGCGACGTCTGGCTGGAAAGCTGAACGCGGCCGGACGGGGCGGTACTTGCGCGAACCCGGCGGAACGCCAATGATGTGTTCGTTAAAACGAACGAGACGTTCAACATGACCGCCAGTGGCATCGCCGAGTCCGCCGTCCAAGCCTTCGCCGCCGGCGAACGGCAGCGCTTCCTGCAGCACAACCCGCGTTCGGTCGCCCTGGCCGAACGGGCCCGACGTTCCCTCTTCGGCGGCGTGCCGATGCACTGGATGAGCGACTGGTCGACGCCGGTCCCGCTGTTCGTCGAGCGCGCCCGCGGCAACCGCTTCCACGACGTCGACGGGCACGACTACCTCGACTTCTGCCTTGGCGACACCGGCAGCATGTTCGGCCATTCGCCGGCGCCCATCGCCCGCGCTATCGCCGAGCAGGCCGGCAACGGCCTGACCACCATGCTCCCGGGCGAGGACGCGGTGGTCTGCGGCGAGCGGCTGGCGGCGCGCTTCGGCCTGCCCTACTGGCAGGTGGCGACCACCGCCACCGACGCCAACCGCTTCGTCATCCGCTGGGCGCGGGCGATCACCGGGCGCAAGGTGCTGCTGGTGTTCGACGGCTGCTACCACGGCACCGTCGACGACGTGATGGTCCGCGACCGCGACGGCCGCACCGTGCATCGCCCCGGGCTGATCGGCCAGGCGCGCAACCTGGCCAAGACCAGCCGCGCGGTGCCGTTCAACGACCTGCCGGCGCTGGAGGCGGCGCTGGCCCCTGGCGACGTGGCGGCGGTGCTCTGCGAACCGGCGATGACCAACATCGGCATGGTGCTGCCCGAGCCCGGCTACCTCGACGCCCTGCGCCGGCTCACCCGGCAGTACGGCAGCCTGCTGATCGTCGACGAGACCCACACCATCTCCACCGGCCCCGGCGGCTGCACCCGCGCCTGGGGCCTGGAGCCGGACTTCGTCACTCTCGGCAAGCCGATCGCCGGCGGCGTGCCCTGTTCGGTCTACGGCTGCAGCGCGGCGATGGCCGAGGCCATGCGGATCGCCCGCGCGCATGCCGCCGAGGCGCCGGGCGGGCACGGCCACAGCGGCATGGGCACCACGCTGTCGGCCAACGCGCTGGCCATGCACTGCATGCGCGCCAACCTCGAAGAGGTGATGACCGATGCCGCCTACGCCCACATGCACGCGCAGGCGGCGCGGCTGGCCGAGGGCCTGCGCCAGGTGATAGGCCGTCACCGCCTGCGCTGGACGGTGACCGAGCTCGGCGCGCGCTGCGAATTCCAGTTCTGCGAACGGCCGCCGCGCAATGGCGCCGAGGCCGAGGCGGCCTTCCACGACAGCCTGCAGATGGCCCTGCATCTGTACCTGATCAACCGCGGCATCCTGATCACGCCGTTCCACAACATGACGCTCTGCTGCCCGGACACCACCGCGGCGGACATCGACCGCCTGCTGGCCACCCTCGATGAAGGGCTCGGCGAACTGCTGGCGCTGCCCGGCGCGCGCGAGGACTGAACATGGCCCGCTACCCTTCCGGCATCGCACCCGGGCGCTGACGCCGGTTTCCCCGCGGGCTGCGCCCGCGTTTCCGATGTCAGCCAGAGGATGCCCCATGCGATTCGCCGATCCCCGGGAGGCCGAAGCCTTCCTCGCCGCGCACCCCGAGGTGCGCCATATCGAACTGTTCCTGATCGACCCGTGCGGCGTGCCGCGCGGCAAGCTGCTGCACCGCGACGAGCTGCGCGCGGTGTTCGAACACGGCCGGCCGCTGCCGAGTACCATTCTCGGCCTGACCGTGAACGGCGAGGACGTCGACGAGACCGGGCTGGTCTGGGACGTCGGCGATGCCGACTGCTGGACCTTCCCGCTGCCGGGCAGCCTCTGCCTGCAGCCCTGGCGTCGGCAGCCGACCGGCCAGGTGCAGGTCAGCATGCACCCCGAACATGGCCTGCCGGCGGCGGTGGCCGATCCGCGGCACCTGCTGGCGCGGGCCATCGAAGCGCTGCAGGCCGACGGCCTGTATCCGGTGATGGCGGTGGAGCTGGAGTTCTACCTGCTCGACCGCGAGCGCGACGCCCACGGCCGGCCGCTGCCGGCGCGGCAGGTGAACGGTGCGCGGCCGCATGCCACCCAGGTCTACGGCATCTACGAGCTGGAGCAGCTGCAGCCGTTCCTCGACGACCTCTATGCCGCCTGCGAGGCCCAGGGTCTGCCGGCGCGCACGGCAATTTCCGAGTATGCACCGGGGCAGCTGGAGATCACCCTCGAGCACCGCTTCGACGCGTTGCAGGCGATGGACGAGGGCGTGCGCTACAAGCGCCTGGTCAAGGGCGTGGCCAACGCCCACGGGCTGCAGGCCTGCTTCATGGCCAAGCCTTTCGGCGACCTGGCCGGCAACGGCCTGCACCTGCACCTCAGCCTGGCCGATGCGCAGGGGCGCAACCTGTTCGCCAGCGAGGATCCGGCCGGCACGCCGCTGCTGCGCCAGGCGATCGGCGGGATGATGGCGACCCTGGCCGACTCGCTGGCGCTGTTCTGCCCGAACGCCAATTCCTTCCGCCGCTTCCAGGCCAACAGCTATGCGCCTCTGGCACGCAGCTGGGGCGTCAACAACCGCACGGTGTCGTTCCGCGTGCCCGGCGGCCCGGCCGCCAGCCGGCACATCGAGCACCGCATCTGCGGCGCCGACGCCAACCCCTACCTGGCCGCCGCGGCCATTCTCGCGGGCGTTCGGCGCGGCCTGCGCGAGGGGCTCGATCCGGGCGCGCCGGTGGTCGGCAACGGTTATGCGCAGGCCGGCGAGCCGCTGCCGACCGACTGGCACACCGCGCTCTGCGCGCTGGAACACTCGGCCTGGGCGCGCGAGACGCTGGGCGGCGCCTTCCTCGACGTCTACCTGGCGATCAAGCGCGCCGAATACCGGCAGTTCATGGGCGAGGTCGGCGAGCAGGACTGGCGCTGGTACCTGACCCAGGCCTGAGCAGGTTCTCAGCGGTGCAGCTCGGCCAGGGTCAGGCGGCACCAGGTGCGCCCGGGCTCGCGCTCGACCGTCACCGCGCCGGCCAGCGGGTCGATGTGGTAGGTCAGGTCGTAGCGCTGCGATGGCTGGCTCAGCGGGTCGGCGCGGAAGGTCGCCAGGCAGTCGCCGGGCCAGCGTGCGGAGGGGTAGAGCACGCCGGGTAGGCCCTCGTGGGCCAGGCGTTTGCCGATCGCCTGGGTGGCGGCGTAGTCGTCGGCGACCAGTTTCGGGTGTTCGGCGAGCTTGCCGCGCAGGTCGATGAACAGCCCGGCGGCCTGCACCTGCCAGACCTTGCGGTAGCGCGTCACCACCCGGTCCAAGCCCTCGATGTCGCGCAGCATCTGGATCTGGTGGTAGCAGGTCTCGGCCAGCGCGGTGGCCTCGTCCAGCGCGCCGTACCAGACGCGGATGCTGCCATCGCCGTAGCGGCTGGCGACACTGGCGTCGGCCTCGAACGGATAGCCGATCGCCTCGCTGTAGCCCAGGCCGCGTTCGATCACCCCGGGGCCGACGTGGCGCACGCGCATCTCGGCGGCGTTGGCGACGTCCTGGGCGCGGGCATTGGGCACCAGGTCGTCGAACAGGTTGGCCGACACCCGCAGCGAGACGATGTTGCGATAGACCGGTCCGGAGAAGTCGCAGGCGGTGTCCAGCAGGGCCATCAGCGACCCCGCTGGAAGTCGACCAGGCGGGCGACGCGGGCGATGCCGAGCAGGCCGTCGCGCACCATCACCTCCAGCGGCGTGGCGCCTTCCAGCGCGCGGTTGCGCCGGTGCACCCAGGAGAAGCGCAACTGCTCGTCCTCGGGAAACAGCAGGCGCAGGCCCTTGTGGATGCCGAGCAGGTAGCCGACCCGGTCCAGGGTGTCGCGGCTGCCGGGCAGCGGGTGCTCGCCGGCGCGGTACTTGGGCAGTTGCTTGCGGCTCTTGGGGCTCATGCCGAGCAATTGCATCTGCAGCTCGGTGTCCAGCTGCCAGCGCTCGAAGAGCGCGGCGACGACCCGCGCGAGGTCGCGGCGCTCGTCCTCGGAGGACAGCTCGGGCGTGAGCCTGTGCAGGGTGGCGGTTGGCATGGAAGATCCTTTCTGTTCCTTTGTCTACAACATTAGTAGACAAAGGAACGTCGCGCAACCATTTGTTCATTATTTGAACAGAAAGGCCCTCTTTTCCGGAAAGCACCCCCGTGGGGGCTTGGCCGCAGAGCTTTTGGCCCGACGGGGAACGAGGCCTGCGAGGTCGTGCCGGACGTAGGGCGGAAAACCGCGCAGCGTTTCCACCACGCTTCCCGGCACATGCATGAGCCGAACCTGACGCGTGGATGAGGCTGCGCCGTCATCCACCCTACGCCGCTGCGTGTCCGCCGCGGCATCCCGTGGAGCGGTCTCGACCGCGGATGCACCTGCACGGCGCGTCCTGTTTTCCCACAGTCACTCATGGGTTGCCGAGGGTCGGAGCGCCCGGTCCGCGCCTGCGCCAGGGCGCCAGCAGCAGCCGGTCCAGGAGTGCCACCGCCAGCAGCGAGAGCCCTACCAGCGGAAAGGCCACCGCCAGCGCCAGCATCACCGCGACGCCAGTCTTCCAGCGCGGCAGGTCGGCCGGCAGCGGCGGCACGCCGAGCTGTCCGCGCGGCCGCCGCTGCCACCAGATGACCAGGCCGCTGAGCGCCGAGAACAGGATCATCAGGCACACCAGCAGCATGGCCAACTGGTTGGGCCAGCCGAACAGCTTGCCCTCGTGCAGCTTCACGCCGGTCTCGACGGTACGCGCCACCGGCCCGTAGTCGGCCCAGCGCACCTCGGCCAGCACCGCGCCGCTGTACTGGTCCAGGTGCAGGGTGGCGTCGTCGCGCGGGTCGTCGGCGAACAGCGAGACGGTGTAGACGCCCTCGGCATCGGCCGGCGGCGTGATGCTGTAGCCGGGGGCGACGCCGCGCGCATGGGCCGCGTCGACCACCTGCTGCAAGCCGATGCGCGGCTCGCTCGCCGGCTGCGCGTGGGCGTGGCCGGCAGCGTGCCCGGCATGCCCGCCGGAACGCGGCAGCGGCGTGGGCTCCACCGCCCAGGGCACGGTCTGGCGCTCGGCCGAGTTGAGCGCGCGCGCCAGCCGCTGCGACTGCGGCACCTCGTTCCACATGGCGGCCGGAAAGCGGTTCCAGACGTCGGCGAACTGCTGGCCCCAGAAGCCGGTCCAGGTCATCCCGCTGAGCAGCATGAACAGCAGGCCGAGTGCGCCCCAGAAGCCGACCACGCCATGCAGTTGGCGCCACAGGGCGCGGCCGCGGCTGCCCGGGCGCAGCCAGAGCACGGCCTTCCAGCCGCGCCCGCGCGGCCACCAGAGGTAGAGTCCGGTGGCCAGCAGGACGATGCCCCAGCCGGCGGCCAGCTCGATCAGGCGGTCGCCGAGCGGGCCGATCATCAGCTCGCCGTGCAGCGCGCGGGCCACCGCCTGCAGGTTGTAGCGGGCGTCCTGGGTGCCGAGCAGCGTGCCGCGGTAGGGGTCGACGAAGACCCCTAGCGTCCGCCCGTTCTGCGCGACGAGGAACTGCGCGCTGCGGTCGGCGGCGATCGGCGGCAGGTACTGCTGCAGGTTCGCTCCCGGGTAGGCCTCGCGCACGCGCGCCAGCTGGGCGTCGGCGTCGAGCGTCTGGCCGGCCGGTTCGACCTGCATCAGGTGGGCGTAGAGCAGCGGGTCGAGCTGCGGCTTGAACAGGTAGATGATCCCGGTCAGGGCCAGCAGGATCATGAAGGGTGCGACGAACAGCCCGGCGTAGAAATGCCAGCGCCAGGCGAGCGAATAGAACGAAGACATGGGAGCTCCGCAGACGAATACGCGTGATCGCAGCCGCCGGGTCGGCGACTGCCGTGCAAAGCGATCAGGCGAGGGTCGGCGGTGGCGCCCGCGGTCGCGCCCCGGGAATGGCGGCCGGACGTGGGAAGCCCTGTGCCCGTTGGGTCGGCGGGGCGGCGCCGGCGAACGGCGGCAGCCCGGTCAGCAGCGCCGGCGGCTGGATCGCCGGGCAGCTGAACAGCAGCGTGCAGTAGCCGCAGGCGGCCCACAGCGCTTCGTCGGCATGGGCGTGCGAAGGCCCTGCGACATGGTGGTGCGACGGCTCCGCCGCATGCTGCGGCATGCTCGCGTGGGCGTGGCCGTGCCCGTCGCCAGGACGCGACGCCAGGCTCTGCGACAGCAGCGGGCCGGCCAGCAGCAGCCACAGGGCGAACAGGCCCAGCCAGGTGCCGCAGCGGTGAAGGCGTCGATCGAGCACGGACAGGTCCTGTCGGAAGATGCAGCGATGCTAGCGGGCCTGGCCGTCGACTGTCACCCGGCGGGCGTGTCGGCGATCTGCGATCGGATGTCGCTTCCGCCGGCACGGGGATGGAGTAAGCTGGCCAGCTCCCTTTCCCGAATCGTCGAACCCTCGAACCATGTTGACGCTTGGCAACCTGTTCCTCTTCCTGTCGATCGCCGCGGCGGCGGCCTGGCTGTGGCACGGCCACGGCCTGCGCGAGCGCGCCCTGGCCGCCGTGCAACGCCATTGCCAGCAGCAGGGGGTCGAACTGCTGGACGGCAACGTCGCCTTCGGCCGCTACCGGCTGGTTCGCGACGCCCAGGGCAGACGCCGCTTCGCCCGCGTCTACGCCTTCGAGTTCACCGTCACCGGCGAGCAGCGCCACAGCGGCAGCGTCACCCTGTTCGGCTCGCACGTCGGCCGCATCGAGCTGGCGCCGCATCCGTTCGTGGCCCCGGCCGAGCCGGAGATAGCCTTTCAGCCACAGCCACAGCCACAGCCACAGCCACAGCCACAGCCACAGCGCGGCCAGGTCATCCGGCTGGAAGACTGGCGCCGGCGCTCCGGGCAGTAAGTCTCAGCTCGACTCGCGACAGGCCTGTACGGCGCGTTGCAGGGCCTCGGCGTCACGCTCCTCGGCGAAGATCAGTTCGAACCGCGAATCGCGCCGCCATTCGCTGTCGCGCCACGGCGCATCGTTTGCCCCGAGCCGGTTCGTCGAGCGCGGGCCCTGCGCCGTCTGCACGATGAGCTTGGCGCGTGTCCAGTCGAGCGTCGCCAGCCAGGCATCGAGCCGGGCCAGGTCGAACCGCTGGCTCGGGTGCCAGCGCCAGCCGATGCTCCAGCCGTCCGCCGTGCCCTGGGCGCGGCACTCCGGCTCGCCCGGGTCGCGCCACAGTCGCGGCAGCGCGGGAGGCGCTTCCGGTACGGCTGCCTCGTCTACCGGCCCCGGGAGAGCGTCCGCGCCTGGCAAATGGACCAGCGGCAGCCGGCCGTGGTGAGTCCAGAACACCCGAGTGTGCGGCAGCCTGCTCAGCAGGGCCTGTCGCTGTGCCGCATCGAGCGCCTCGCTCTTGTTCAGCACCAGCAGCCCGGCCTCGGGCAGCGTGGCCTGCTGGCTCGGCGCGAGCGGTACCTCGTCGGCCAGGGCCTGTGCGTCGAGCACCATCACCAGCGGCTGCACCGCCAGCACCCCGCGCCAGGGCGCGGCGCGCAGTTGCTCGAGCAGGCTCTGTGGATGGCCGAGGCCGGAGGGTTCGATGAACAGGCGCTGTGGCCGGGCCTGGCGCAGCAGGCGACCGAGCGCGATCTGGAAGGGCGTGCCGTTGACGCAGCACAGGCAGCCGCCGGCAACCTCGGCGAGATGCACGTCCTCGCCGGCCTGTTCGCTGAGCAGGGCCGCATCCAGGCCGATCTGGCCGAACTCGTTGATCAGCACCGCCCAGCGCTCGTCGGCCGGACGCTGGCCCAGCAGCGCCTGCAGGGTGCTGGTCTTGCCGGCGCCGAGCGGGCCGGCGAGCAGGTGGGTGGGAATGCCGGTCAGGCGTGCGGAATTGTTCATGGCGGCCACCGAAAGCGGAAGCCCGCAGTCTAGCCGGCGACCGCCATGCGGCGGAACCGTTCGCGGGCGGCGGTCACAGGTGCCGGTGCACGGCCATGCTAGAGTCGTGTGCCGTTCCGGAGAGCCCCGATGACCGTTTCGCGCCTGCTGACCCTGATCCTTCTGACCTCCGCCGCCGGGCTGGCGCACGGCGAAGCCTGCGTCGTGCACAGCCATGACGAGCGCATCGAGGTAAAGCTCTGCCAGTCGAACATCAGCATCCCGGACGAACTGTTCCGCAGCGGCTTCTGCCAGCCGGAGATGCCGGGGCAGACGGTCGAGGTGACTTTCGTCGAGGCCTGTCCGGAAGGGGCGTTCGGGGTGTGTCGCAATGCGCAGGTGTCGAATCTGCCCTATCGGCAGGACATCCACTACTACGGCGTGGCGAGCGATGCGCGCTACCTGCAGCCGGCGTGCGAGACGCAGAGCCAGGGGCGCTGGGAGGAGGGCGACCAGTGATCCGGGCGCCGGTTCCACGTGGAACCAGGCCCGGGCTGGCGGTCAACGAGCGGTGCCGGCGTAGGCCGGGTAGCCGTTGACGGTGTGACCTGCGAGGCCGTCCGCCGAGACGGAGCAGCTCCACAGTTCCAGCGCGGGCTGGCTCGCTTTTGGCGGGCCGAGCCATTCGCTCAGGGCGTGACAACGCTGGTCATAGCACAGTTGGTAATCCCCGGCTTCGGGGGTTCGCCCGACCCGCAGGGGTTGCAACGGGGGAACCTGGTTCTGGTAATGCCAGGATCCGTCGCGCAGGACCGCGCCATCCGGAACTTCCATGCCGGCGCCGGTACCCTTGATCCGTGCTTCGCCGAGCAGCAGCCCGCTCGGCGTCACGCGGTAATCCTCTTCCCATCGGATCTTCTCGATCGTGTGCGTCCAGGCCAGGGTGAAGGCGGGCAGGGGCAACTGCGCCCACACCGCCCCCGCCAAGCCCATGCACAGGCCGATCATGCGATCGCCGGCTCGGCGCGACGGGCGCGCCAGTAGTGCTGGGCGAGGAAGATCGCACCCAGGGCGAAGCCGACCTCATCGGTCGCCGGTGCGGCCAGGATCATGCTGGCACCGGCGACGAAGGCGAGGATGCGCTCCCACCAACTCAGGCTGCGCTGCAGGTAGCCGGTGAATACCGCGCCCCACAGGCCGATGGCGAAGGCCGCCTTGACCAGCATGTAGATCGTCGCCAGCCAGCTGTCGCCCTGCATCATCAGCGCCGGCGAGTAGACCGCCATGAAGGGCACGACGAAGCCCGCCACGGCGATGCGCACCGCCCAGAGGCTGATCTTCAGGCCGCGTTCTTTGGCGATTGGCGCGGCGGCGAAGCAGGCCAGCGCCACCGGCGGTGTCAGGTCGGCCATGATCCCGAAGTAGAAGACGAACATGTGCGAGACGATCAGCGGCACGCCGAGGTCCAGCAGCGCCGGAGCGGCGATGGAGCTGGTGATGATGTAGTTGGGAATGGTCGGAATGCCCATGCCCAGCACCAGGCAGGTGATCATGGTCAGCACCAGCGACAGGAACAGATTGTCCTTGCCGATCGCCAGGATGTAGCCGGCGAAGGTCGAGGCCACGCCGGTCAGCGAGACGATGCCGATGATCACGCCGACCAGGGCGCAGGCGATCCCCACCGGCACCGCATGACGCGCCCCTTCGGCCAGTGCATGCACACAGATGCGCAGGGTGTCGCGGCCGCCCTTGATGAACCAGCAGGCCACCACCAGCACGCCGATGACGGCGAAGATGACGCCGATGCCGAGCTGGAAGAAGCCGGCGCAGAGCACGCCGAGCGCCACCCAGAAGGCGATCCGCATCGCGGTGGAGGACACCTTGAGAATGATCGCCGAGCCGAGGATCACGATCGCGGTCAGCGCCAGGCCGATGGTGCCGGAGAACATCGGCGTGCGGCCCGAGAACAGCAGGTAGACCAGCACCAGCAGCGGGATCAGCAGGAACCAGCGTTCCTTCACGGCGTTCCAGGCGCTCGGGCACTGGTCCTTCGGCAGACCGCGCAGGTTGGCGCGCTTGGCTTCCAGGTGAACCATCCAGAAGGTCGAGCCGAAGTACAGCAGCGCGGGAATCAGGGCCGCCTTGGCCACCTCGACGAAAGGCACGTTGATGGTCTCGGCCATGATGAAGGCCACCGCGCCCATCACCGGCGGCATGATCTGGCTGCCCATGCTCGAGGTCGCCTCGACGCCGCCGGCGAAGGCCGGACGGTAACCGAAGCGTTTCATCAGCGGGATGGTGAACTGGCCGGTGGTGACCACGTTGGCTACGCCGGAGCCGGTGATGGTGCCCATCAGCGCCGAGGAAACCACCGAGACCTTCGCCGGACCGCCGAGCTTGTGGCCGAACAGGCCCATGGCGAAATCGGTGAACAGTTTGATCATCCCGGCCTGTTCGAGGAAGGCGCCGAACAGAATGAACAGGAAGATGTAGGTGGCCGACACGTAGGTCGGGGTGCCGTAGAGGCCCTCGGTGCCGAACGACAGCTGGTTGACGATCTGGTCGAAGCCGTAGCCGCGGTGCGCCAGGTCGCCGGGCAGGTATTCGCCCAGCAGCCCGTAGGCCAGGAACATCGCGCAGATGATCGGCAGGGCGATGCCCATCACGCGTCTGGCCGCCTCGAACACGAGCGCGATCAGCACCAGGCCGATCACCATGTCGGCGGTCGTCAGGTCACCCGAACGCTGGATCAGGTCGGCCTCGAAATACCACTGGTACAGCGCCGTGGCCATACCGGCCAAGCCGAGCAGCCAGGCGGCCGGCTGCCAGGGGCGGTTCTTGCCGAACGCCGGGTAGCAGAGGAACACCAGCAGCAGCAGGAAGCCGACGTGCCCGGCCCGCAGCACCTGGCTGGTAAAGGGGTGGAATGCGGCAGTTACAATCTGGTAGACCGAAAACGCCAGGGCGACGTAGAACACCGCCTTCGGCCATTCGTTGGGGCTGCCTTGCAGCCCTTGGCTCTCGCTCATTGGAATCACTCTCTCACTGCAAGGACGTTGCCGAGCGCCGAGGAAAAGGCGCCGCGGCGGTGCCGAAGGGCACGCCGGGCGCCGGCTCGTGTGCGGGAGGCATTCGGTGCCGGCCCGCGCGGGCGCTGGTTAGAGTGCGCCGATTTCCTTGTAGTAGCGCTCGGCGCCCGGGTGCAGCGGAATCGGCAGATTCTTCGCCGCGGCCTTGACGTCGATGTCGTTGGCGGCCGAGTGGGCGTTGCGCAGGCGCTCGAGGTTGTCGAACATCAGCTTGGTCATCTGGTAGGCGACTTCCTCGGAGACGTCTTCGTGGGTCACCAGGAAGTTGGTGATGGCCACGGTCTTCACGTCGGCAGTCTGGCCGTCATAGGTATCGGCCGGGATGACCATCGACTGGTAGACCGGGTTGCCGATTTTCTGCACCACGGCTTCCGGGATCTCCACGAAGGTGATCGGCATGGTCGCGGCCAGGTCGCGGATGGCGGCCATGCCCAGGCCCGAGGACTGCAGGGTGGCGTCCAGCTGGCGGTTCTTGATCAGCTCGACCGACTCGGCATACGGCAGGAATTCGACCTTGCCCATGTCATCGTAGGACATGCCGGCGGCCTTGAAGATGGCGCGGGCGTTCAGCTCGGTGCCGGATTTGGGCGCGCCGACGGAGATGCTCTTGCCCTTGAGGTCGGCCAGGGTCTTGATGCCCGATTCCTTGCTGGCGACGATCTGGATGTAGTTGGGGTAGATGCCGGCGATGGCGCGCAGCTTCTTCAGTGGCTTCTTGAAGCCGGCGTCTTCCACGCCGTTCCAGGCGTCGGACACGGAATCGCCGAGGGAGAAGGCCAGTTCACCACGGCCCGCTTGCAGCAGGTTGAGGTTCTCGACCGAGGCCTTGGTGGCCTGTACGGAGGTCTTCGCACCCTCGATGCCGTTGTACATCTGCGACAGGGCGACGCCGATCGGGTAGTAGACCCCGCTGGTACCACCGGTGAGGATGTTGATGAAGGTCGGCGCGGCGACGGCTGCGGTGCTCGCGGTGAAGGCGGCAGCGGCGGCGAACAGCGAAATGCGCTTGGTCAGTCTCATGGATGTCTCCGTCTCATTGTTATTGGCACTGTGTCCCGCGGACACGGCCCGTTGGCAAATGTGCGGCTGGGCGTAACGGGTAGCACTGAGAGACGACACGCCTGGCGATTCCTCACCAAGGCGGACGAAGAGACGGCAGGCTGGTCGGTTCTCTCTTGTTCTGGCCGCACGGGCGGCTCAGTGGTCGTAGCACATGCCGTGCCAGCACACTGATACCTCTTCCAGACGCTCGCTACGGTACACGAACGGGAACCTGTGAGCGGATTCTTGCTCACAGTTCCTTCGACGTGAGCGGATTCTTGCCGATTCTGCTCAGTCGTCCTCGGCACCGTCGGGCAGGTAGTCGAGCCGCGACAGGCCGTGACGCTGCATCTTCTCGTTGAGGGTGCGCCGCGGCAGCTGCAGCAGCGCCATGACCTCGCTGATATTGCCGCGGCATTGCTGCAGCGCGCGATGCAGGCACTGCGCCTCGAAGGCCTCCATCTGCGCGGCCAGCGACTGGTCCTCGGCGGTGCCGGCTGGCGCCCGGGTCAGGCGCAGGGCGTGGCGCTCGGCGGCGTTGATCAGCTCGCGGACGTTGCCCGGCCAGTCGTGCGACAGCAGTTGCGCCAGCTCCGCCGGACTCAGCGGCGGGGCCTCGCGCCCGTGGCGTTCGGCGGCCTCGGCGGCGAAGTGGTCGAACAGCAGCGGAATGTCCTCGCGGCGTTCGCGCAGCGGCGGGATGTGCAGCTCGGCGACGTTCAGCCGGTACAGCAGGTCCTCGCGGAAGCGCCCGGCGCGGACCTCGTCGTGCAGGTCCGGCTTGACCGCGCTGATCACCCGCAGGTCGACCTGGATACTGCGGTTCGAGCCCAGGCGCTCCAGGGTCCTTTCCTGCAGCACGCGCAGCAGCTTGGCCTGCTGCGCCAGCGGCATGCTTTCGATCTCGTCGAGGAACAGCGTGCCGCCGTCGGCATGCTCGATGCGCCCGATGCGCTTGGCCTGCGCGCCGGTGAAGGCGCCGCTCTCGTGGCCGAACAGTTCCGATTCGAAGATGGTCTCGGGGATCGCTGCGCAGTTGAGGGCGACGAAGGGCTTGCCCGCCCGCGGGCTGAAGTCGTGCAGGCAGCGGGCGACCCGTTCCTTGCCGCTGCCGGTTTCGCCATGGATGAGTACGTTGACCGAGGTGCCGGCCAACTCCAGCACCTGCCGGCGCAGCGTGTCCATCGCCCGCGACACGCCGAGCAGCTGCGACTCGACGCGGTCCTTGCGCTGGAACTGCTCGCGCAGCTGGCGGTTCTCGCACACCAGTCGGCGCTTGTCCTGCGCGCGGCGGACGCTCTCGAGCAGGCGATCGGGGGTGAAGGGCTTCTCGATGAAGTCGTAGGCGCCGTTGCGCAGGGCCTGTACCGCCATCGGCACGTCGCCGTGGCCGGTGACCATGATCACCGGCAGCTCAGGGTCCAGGGCGACCAACTGCTGAAGCAGGTCCAGGCCGTCGACGCCGGGCATGCGCACGTCGCTGACGACCACGCCGGCGAAGCGGCTGTCGACCAGGCGCAGGGCCTGGGCGGCGCTGTCGCAGGTGCGCACGGAGAAGCCGGACAGCTCCAGCCACTGCTGCACGGCTTGGCGAATCGCCGCCTCGTCGTCGATGAAGATCACCTCGCCGTTCATCACTGCTCCTGTTGGCTGGTGTCGAAGTGCCGCGCATGCTGCCCGGCGGGCTGCTGGCCATCGGCGCGGGGCCCGCGCACGGCCGGCAGGCGCAGGGTGAAGACCGCGCCCTGCGCGTCGTTGCCGGCTTCCAGGCTGCCGCCCAGGTCGTGGACGATGCCGTAGGATACCGCCAGCCCGAGTCCGAGCCCGTGGCCGACCGGCTTGGTGGTGAAGAAGGGCTCGAAGACCTGGTCTAGGTGCTCCGGCGCGATGCCGCCGCCGTTGTCGGCGATGCTCAGCAGCCAGTCGCGGCCGGCGCGTCGGCTGCGAATCCTCAGCCGGCGCGGCTCGCGGTCGGCCATCGCGTCCAGCGCATTGTGCAGCAGGTTGATCAGCACCTGCTCGAGGCGAATGGCGTCGCCGTTGACCTCGGCCTCCGGCGTCAGCGCCAGTTCGACCGCCACCTGCTCGTTGCGGATGCGCGGCGCCAGCAGCTGCAGCGCCTGGTCGACCACGTGCGCCAGGCTCAGGCGCTCGCTGAGGCCGGCCGGGCTCTTGCGGGCGAAGGTCTTCAGGTGGCCGGTGAGGGCAGCCATGCGTTCGATCAGCCCCTCGACGCTGGCCAGGCCCTGGCGCACGTCGTCCGGCCGGTCGTTGTCCAGCAGCAGGCGCAGGCTGCCGACCTGCATGCGCAGCGCGGTGAGCGGCTGGTTGATCTCGTGCGCCAGGGCCGCGGACATCTGCCCGAGGGCGGCCATCTTGGCGGCGTGCACCAGTTCTTCCTGGGCGGTGCGCAGCTGCTCGGTGCGCGCCTGCACCAGGCGTTCCAGCTCGCTGCGGTTGCGCCGCTCGATCTGCCGCGTCTTGCGCCGCTGGGCGAGGAACAGCAGCAGGAACACCAGGGTCATCCACACGCCGGCGGCGCCCAGGCGATAGCCGCGCACGCCATCGGCCACGGCCTGCGGTTCCTGCAGCAGGTGCAGCGTCCAGCCCTCCTCGGGCAGGGACAGGCGCTGCCAGAGGTAGTCGCGGTGGCCGTCGGGGCCGTCGACGCGTACCCGCTCGCTGTATTCGTCGAGGCGTTCGAGCCGCTGCGAAGGCAGCGGCCGCAGGTTCTGCTCGGCGTAGCGACGGGCCGCCACCAGCCGTTCGCGGGTGGCGTCGCTCAGCGGCTGCAGGTAGCGGAAGCGCCAGGCCGGGCGGTTGGTCAGGATGACGATGTCCAGCGAGTCGGCGACCAGCAGGGTGCCGGCCTGGCCGACCCATTCGCGCTGCAGCGCCTCCAGCTCCAGCTTGACCACCAGCACGCCGAGCGGCCGGCCGGCCTCGTCGTGCACCACCTGCGAGAGGAAGTAGCCGGGGATGCCGGTGGTGACGCCGACCGCGAAGTAGCGGCCGGCGCCGTCGGCCAGGGCGTCGCGGAAATACGGGCGGAAGCCGTAGTTGTTGCCGACGAAGCTGCTCCATTCGCGCCAGTTGCTCGCCGCCAGGGTGTTGCCCTGGCGATCGAGCAGGTAGAGCACCGCCGAGCCGGCGGCGTGGTTCTGCTGCTCGAGGCGCTCGTTGAGCCGCTGGCGTAGCGTGCCGTCGTCCGGGCTGCGCAGCAGTTCGCGGATGTCGCTGTCCAGCGCCAGCAGCGCCGGCACCGAGCGAAAGCGTTCGACCAGGGTGTGGATCGCCTGGGCGTAGAGCTCCAGCTGGCCGCGCGCCTCCTGGCCGCGCTCGACCCAGGCGTGGCGCTCGGCGATGCGTCCGGCCCAGACCATGCTCAGCACCAGCCCCGCGACGATCAGCGCGGCGATCAGGACAACGCGGGCACGGATGGGCGGCAACGACATGGAAGGCTCGGGGCGAATGGTGCTCGCACGCTACCGCCCGTTGTTCGGGACGGCAAGCGCCGAGCCTTCCTGCCGCCTAGCGGTACAGGTCGGCGCGGGTCCAGGGCAGTTCGTGCGAGCCGTCGGCGTGTGGCTTGCTGGCGAGGATCTGGTGCAGGTTGATCCAGTTGCGCTGGAAGCCGTAGGCGCAGCCGGCCAGGTACACCCGCCAGATGCGCAGGGCGCGCTCGGAGACCATCGCCCGGGCCTCGCCGAGCCGCGCCTCGAGCCGTTCGCTCCACAGCGACAGGGTGCGCGCGTAGTGCAGGCGCAGGCTCTCGACATCGACGATCTCCAGGCCGCTCTCGCTGATGCAGGCGCCGATGTTCACCAGGTGCGGCAGCTCGCCGTGGGGGAACACGTAGCGGTCGATGAAGTCGCCGGCGCCGTGCCCGACCGGGCGGCCGTCGGTGTGCCGCGCGGTGATGCCGTGGTTCATCACCAGGCCGCCGGGGCGCACCGCGCCGTACAGGGTCTGGCAGTACAGCGGCAGGTTGGCATGCCCGACGTGTTCGAACATGCCGACGCTGACCACCTTGTCGAAGCGCTCGTCCTGCGGCAGGTCGCGGTAGTCCATCAGCTCGAGGGTCACCCGGTCCTGCAGGCCCTCGGCCGCCACCCGTTCGCGGGCCAGCGCCAGCTGCGCCTTGCTCAGGGTGATGCCGAACACCTCGGCGCCGAACTCGCGCGCGGCGAAGCGCGCCAGGCCGCCCCAGCCGCAGCCGACGTCGAGCAGCCGGTCGCCGGGCTGGAGCCGAAGCTTGCGGCACAGGTGGCGCAGTTTCGCCTGCTGGGCCTGGTCGAGGTCCTCGCTGCCGGTCTCGAAATAGGCGCAGGAATAGACCATGTCGCGGTCGAGCCACAGCCGGTAGAAGTCGTTGGAGAGGTCGTAGTGATAGGAGATCGCCTGGGCGTCGGTGTCCTTGTCGTGCGCCTCGCGCGCCGGCAGGGTGAGGTCGTCCTCGCCGAGCCGCTGGCTGATGGCGTCGCCGATGCGGATGATCTCGGCCGGCGAGCCCTCGAGGTCGATCTGGCCCTCGACGTAGGCGGTGCCGAGCAGATCCAGGCTGGGGTGGGCCAGCTGCGGGATCAGGTTGGGGTCCTTGAGGGTCAGGGTCACCGTCGGCGAAGGGCCGAGGTCCATCTCCTGCCCGTCCCAGAGGCGCAAGCGCAGGGGCAGGTCAAGCTCACGCAGGGTTGGAAGCAGTGAAGCCAACATTGCAGAGTCTCCTTACACGCCGGGTTCATCAGTGCAAGGTAGACCAAAAATTTTGAACGTTGCTCTATCGGGGCGATAGCTTCCTGCAATTACGAAACCGGCCCCTGAGGGGCCGGTTCGTCTGATCAGGCGTTCTGGCGGATCCCCGCCACCAGCCAGGGCTGGTTCTCGCCCTGGGCGCGCTCCATGCGCCAGCTTTCGCTGAACGGCTCGCCCTGGTCGAAGCGCGAGGTCTTGGCGACGCCGGCGAAGGTCAGCGTGGCCACCGTCTTGTCCGCGCTGTCGTCCACGCCGTCGAGCTGCACGTCGAGGTCGTCGATGTAGGTGGACTGGTAGCCGTCACCGAGGCCGGCGCGCTCCTGCTTGAGGAATTCCAGCAGCTGCGGGGTGACGAATTCGGCGATCTTGTCCATCTCGTTGGCATCCCAGTGCTGCTGCAGCGAAAGGAAATGCTCGCGGGCCGCTTCCAGGAAGCGCTGCTCGTTGAACCAGGCCGGTGCGTTGATCACCGGCGCCGGGGCCGCGGCGCGGCTGCCGCCGAACATCGGGGTCGGGTTCGCGGCCTCGCGCTGCATGGGCGCATGACCGGCCACCGCCGGCTGCTGCTGGCGCCTGCGGGCGGCGAGGAAGCGGAACAGCAGGAAGGCGATGAGACCGAAGATGAGGATGTCGAACAGCTGCAGGCCTTCGAAGCCGTCGCCCATCAGCATGGAGGCCAGCAGGCCACCGGCGGCGATGCCGGCCAGCGGGCCGAGCCAGCGCGAGGCGCCGCTGGCCGCCGGCTGCTGACGACCGGCCTGGGGCGCCATGGCGGCGTCGTTGCGCTGCTGCTGGACCTGGCGGGTCTGGTGGCTGGGGGCTGCGCCGAAGCTCTTGCCGCCGCCGAAGCGCTTGGCATGCGCCTCGAGGCTGAAGGAGAAGGCCAGGCACAGGACCATGAATACGGACAGGACGCGTTGCATACGGATTTCCCGGAAGTTGTGCTACGTCCGCATGTTGCCGAGGGCGGCGGGGCTTGGCCAGTTGCGATGTGTTTCGAGCTTTTGCCCCGCCGCGGTTGTCGGCTCACGCGGCGGCGAAGGACGGGCAGGCGGCGAGCGCCTGCCCTGGGCGTTTCAGCGCCAGTTGTAGAGCTCTTTCTCGGTCAGTTCCAGCATCGGCGTGGACTGCGCCTGGAAGGCCTTGAGCGAGGCCCAGATGCGGCCGTTGAGCTCGTTTTGCGCGGCCAGCTCGCCGAGCACCGCCTCGGACTGCTCCTTCATCGCCGCCAGCACCGGGTCGGGGAAGCGCTTGAGCTGCACGCCCTGCTTCTTCAGCTCCTCGAGCGCCAGCGCGTTGTTGTAGACGTAGTCGTCGAGCATCGCCTGGTTGGAGGCCAGCGCCACCTCGCGGACGATTGCCTGCAGGTCGGCCGGCAGCGCCTCGAAGGCCTTCTTGCTGACCAGCATCTCGATGACCGCCTGCGGTTCCTGCCAGGCCGGGTAGTAGTAGTACCTGGCCGCCTTGTGCAGGCCGAAGGCCAGGTCGTTGTACGGGCTGACCCAGTCGGTGGCGTCGATGGCGCCGGTCTGCAGGGCGGTGAAGATCTCGCCGCCGGGCAGGTTGACGGTGGTCGCGCCGAGCCGGGTCAGGACTTCGCCGCCGAGGCCGGGGGTGCGGATCTTCAGGCCGCGCAGGTCCTGCAGGCTGTTGATTTCCTTGTTGAACCAGCCGCCCATCTGCATCCCCGAGTTGCCGGCCGCCAGCGGCAGCACGCCAAAGGGGGCGTAGGCCTCCTCCCACAGCTGCTGGCCGCCGCCCTTGTTCAGCCAGGCGTTCATTTCCTGGGTCGACAGGCCGAACGGGATGGAGGTGAAGAACTGCGCCGCCGGCACCTTGCCGCGCCAGTAGTAGGCGGCGCCGTGGCCCATCTCGGCGGTGCCGCGGGACACCGAATCGAACACTTCCAGCGCCGGCACCAGCTCGCCGGCGGCATACACCTTGACGGTCAGGCGGCCGCCGCTCAGGGCGGTGATGCGCTCGGCGATGCGCTCGGCACCGGTGCCCAGGCCCGGGTAGTTCTTCGGCCAGGCGGTGACCATCTTCCAGGTGTAGGTCTTGGGCGCGGCGGCTTCGGTCTGCGGCTTGGTGTCGGGGGTGGATTTGTCCTCGTTGCAGCCGGCGAGGCCGAGGGTGGCAAGCAAGGCAGCGGCAGCGCCGAACAGTTGGCGGCGATTCATGATGTCTCCGGTGTGATCTCTTCTGGTTCTGTCTGGGGGTGGCTCACAGGCCGTGGGCCGAAACGGGCGCGGGGTGGCGCCCGTCTTTACGCGCTCCTCGTGAAAGCGGCGTGTCGCCGGTCGGTACCGGTCGCAAGCGGGTTATGGTTCCTGGCGTCAGAGCGCTTCGAGTTTGGCATAGCTGAGCATCAGCCATTTGCTGCCTTCGTCCTCGAAATTGACCTGGACCCGCGCCTGCGCGCCGGATCCTTCGAAATTGAGAATGGTGCCCTCGCCGAACAGCGAATGGCGCACGCGCTGGCCGAGGCTGAAGGGCGTCTCCGGCACGCCGGCGCCGTCGAACAGCGAGGCGACGCTGGCGCGGCTGCCGAAGCTGCGGCTGACGGTGTTGTTCAGGCGCACTTCCTTGACCAGCGAAGGCGGCAGCTCGCGGACGAAGCGCGAGACCTTGTTGTAGGTCTCGCTGCCGTACAGGCGGCGGGTCTCGGCGTAGGTCAGCACCAGCTGCTGCATGGCGCGGGTGATGCCGACGTAGGCCAGGCGGCGTTCCTCTTCCAGGCGGCCGGGCTCTTCCAGGCTCATCTTGTGCGGGAACAGGCCCTCTTCCATGCCGACCAGGAACACCAGCGGGAACTCCAGGCCCTTGGCGCTGTGCAGGGTCATCAGCTGGACGCTGTCCTCGAAGTCGCCGGCTTGCTGCTCGCCGGCCTCCAGCGAGGCGTGGTCGAGGAAGGCGGCCAGCGGCGAGGCGTAGTCGTCCTCGTCGTAGTTCTCGAAGGCGCGCGCGGCGGAAACCAGTTCCTCGAGGTTCTCGACCCGCGCCTGGCCCTTGTCGCCCTTCTCGTCACGGTGGAAGGCGAGCAGGCCGGACTGTTCGACCACCAGCTGGGTCATTGCCGCCAGCGCCATGCCTTCGGTCTTCAGCGCCAGGCTGTCGACCAGCTCGACGAAGCCGTTCAGCGCGCTGGCGGCGCGGCCGGCCACCGCCTTGGTGCCGACCGCCTGGTGCAGCGCGGCCCACATCGACAGGTCGTGGCTGCGGGCGAATTCGCGCAGCGTCTCGACCGTCTTCTCGCCGATGCCGCGCGCCGGCACGTTGATCACCCGTTCCAGCGCCGCGTCGTTGTCGCGGGTCTGGATCAGCCGCAGGTAGGCCATGGCGTTCTTGATCTCGGCGCGCTCGAAGAAGCGCTGGCCGCCATAGATGCGGTAGGGGATCTTCTCGCGCAGCAGCGCCTCTTCCAGTACCCGCGACTGGGCGTTGGAACGGTAGAGGATGGCGATCTCGCTACGTGCCAGGCCTTCCTTCTTGATCGCGCTCTCGATGCTCTCGACCACGTAGCGCGCTTCGTCGTGCTCGTTGAAGGCGGCGTACAGGCTGATCGGCTCGCCCTCGCAGCCCTCGGTCCAGAGCTCCTTGCCCAGGCGGCCCTGGTTGTTGGCGATCAGCGCGTTGGCCGCCTTGAGGATGCAGGCGGTGGAGCGGTAGTTCTGTTCCAGGCGGATCAGCTCGGCGTCGGGGAAGTCCTGGCTGAACTGCTGCAGGTTCTCGATCCGCGCGCCGCGCCAGCCGTAGATCGACTGGTCGTCGTCGCCGACCACCATCAGGCTCTCGCCGCCCTTGGCGAGCAGGCGCAGCCAGGCGTACTGCACCGCGTTGGTATCCTGGAATTCGTCGACCAGCACGTGGCGGAAGCGCCGCTGGTAGTGCTCGAGCAGGCCCGGGTGGTCGCGCCACAGGTCCAGCGCGCGCAGCAGCAGCTCGGAGAAGTCGATCACCCCGGCGCGCGCGCAGGCCGCCTCGTAGGCTTCGTAGATCTTCACCATGGTGGCGAGGAACAGGTCGCCGGCGGGCTGGATGTGCTGCGGGCGCAGGCCCTCGTCCTTCTGCCCGTTGATCCACCACTGCGCCTGGCGCGCCGGCCAGCGCTGCTCGTCGAGGCCGAGCTCGCGGATCACCCGCTTGACCAGCCGCTGCTGGTCGTCGGAGTCGAGGATCTGGAAGTTGTCCACCAGCCTGGCCTCGCGCCAGTGCGCGCGCAGCAGCCGGTGGGCCAGGCCGTGGAAGGTGCCAACCCACATGCCCTGCGGGCTGACCCCGAGCAACTGCTCGATGCGCTGGCGCATCTCGGCAGCGGCCTTGTTGGTGAAGGTGACGGCGAGGATCGAGTGCAGCGAGGCACGCTCGACCTGGTTGAGCCAGGCGATGCGGTGCACCAGTACGCGGGTCTTGCCGGAGCCGGCGCCGGCCAGCACCAGCTGCCGCCCCAGCGGCGCGGCCACGGCCTGGCGCTGGGCGTCGTTCAGCGAATTGAGCAGGAGGGAGAGGTCGTCGTGCATCGCGGCATTCTAGCAGGGCGGCGCCTCGCCTGCCGACGCCGTTCGCCGGCCTCTCCGGTGCCTCAGCGGCCGCCGACCGTGATATTCAGCGTGCCGATGCCCTGCACGCCGCCGCTCAGACGGTCGCCGGCCTCGACCGGGCCGACGCCGGCCGGGGTACCGGTCATGATCAGGTCGCCCGCCTCGAGGACGAACAGCCGCGACAGGTAGGCGATCACTTCCGGCACGCTCCAGATCTGCGCGGCGAGGTCGCCGTCCTGGCGGGTCTGGCCGTTGATGTCGAGCCAGATGCGGCCTTCGGCCGGGTGGCCGATCTCGGCCGCCGGCACCAGCGCGGAGCAGGGCGCGGCGTGGTCGAAGCCCTTGGCCACGGCCCAGGGGCGGCCCATTTTCTTCGCTTCGGCCTGCAGGTCGCGGCGGGTCATGTCCAGGCCCACGGCGTAGCCGTAGACGTGATCGAGCGCCTGTTCGGCCGGGATGTCCGAACCGCCGTGGCCGATGGCAACCACCAGTTCGATCTCGTGGTGGACGCTTTCGGTGCCCGGCGGGTAGGGGAATTCGCTGCCGTCGGGCAGCAGGCTGTCGGGGTGCTTGGTGAAGAAGAACGGTGGCTCGCGGTCCGGGTCGTGGCCCATCTCGCGGGCGTGCTCGGCATAGTTGCGGCCGACGCAGTAGACGCGCCGCACCGGGAAGCGCTGTGCGCTGCCGGCCACGGCGAGGCTGGGAATGGAAGGGGAGAACAGGTAATTCGCCTGTGCTGCTGAACTCATTCGGGGCTCCAGGGCTGGTTCGTCGTGGTGAACCGCCCGGCCGAGGGCCGGGCGAAGGGGGCGGTCATTTCGGCTGCGGGATACGGCCACGCGTTTCGCGGCTGCGCAGGAAATCGAAGTCGCAGCCGTTGTCGGCCTGGGTGACGCTGTCGAGGAACAGCTTGCGGTAGCCGCGTTCGTCGCCTTCGCGCGGCTCGGGCAGCCTGGCTTGCTGGCGGCGGCGGGCCAGTTCCTGGTCGCTCACCAGCAGCTCCAGGCGGCGCTCGCTGACGCTCAGGCGCAGCCGGTCGCCGCTCTGCACCAGCGCTAGCGGCCCGCCCTCGGCGGCTTCCGGGGTGACGTGGAGGATGATGGTGCCGGCCGCGGTGCCGCTCATGCGGCCGTCGGAGATGCGCACCATGTCCTTCACCCCGGCGCGCGCCAGCTTGCGCGGGATCGGGATGTAGCCGGCTTCCGGCATGCCCGGGGCGCCCTTCGGGCCGATGTTCTTCAGCACCAGCACGTCGTCGGCGTTGACGTCCAGGTCCGGGTCGTCGATGCGCTGGGCGAGGTCTTCCAGGCCGTCGAACACCACCACGCGGCCCTCATGTTCCATCAACTCGGTGCTGGCCGCCGACTGCTTGATGATGGCGCCGGCGGGGGCGATGTTGCCGCGCAGGAAGGCGATGCCGCCCTGCGGGTAGATCGGGTTGTCCAGCGGTCGCACCACCTCCTGCGGGAAGGCCGCCACGGCGTCCAGTTCCTCGCCGAGGGTGCGCCCGGTGACGGTCAGCGCGTCCAGGTGCAGGAACGGCTTGAGCTCGCGCAGCACGGGCGCCAGCCCGCCGGCCTTGTGCAGGTCTTCCATGTAGTGGCTGCCCGAGGGCTTGAGGTTGACCAGCACTGGGATGTTGCGGCCCAGTTCGTCGAGCCGGTCCATGTCGATCTGGATGCCGCAGCGCCCGGCGATCGCCGCCAGGTGGACGATGCCGTTGGTCGAGCCGCCGATGGCCAGCAGCACCATGAGCGCGTTCTCGAAGGCCCTCTCGGTAAGGATGCGGTCCGGCGTGATGCCGGCCTGGATCATCGCCACCGCCTGCGCCCCGGTGCGCTCGGCGATGCGGATGCGGTCGGCGGTGACCGCCGGCGGCGTGGCTCCGCCGGGAAGCATGATGCCCAGTGCCTCGGCGATGCAGGCCATGGTGCTGGCGGTGCCCATCACCGAGCAGGTGCCGACGCTGGCGACCAGCTGGTTGTTGACCTCGGCGATCTCCTGGGCGTCGATCTCCTCGCCGCGGTACATGCCCCAGAAGCGCCGGCAGTCGGTGCAGGCGCCCACGCGCACGCCACGGTGCGAGCCGGTGAGCATGGAGCCCGTGACCAGCTGGATGGCCGGCACGCCGGCGCTGACGGCGCCCATCAGCTGCGCCGGGACGGTCTTGTCGCAGCCGCCGATGAGCACCACCGAGTCGATCGGCAGGGCGCGGATCATCTCCTCGGTGTCCATCGACATCAGGTTGCGCAGGAACATGCTGTTGGGGTGGGCGAAGCTCTCGTGGATCGAGATGGTGGGGAAGTCCACCGGCAGCCCGCCGGCGAGCATCACCCCGCGCTTGACCGCCTCGATCAGCTGCGGCGCGTTGCCGTGGCAGGGGTTGAAGCCGCTGCCGGTGTTGGTGATGCCGACGATCGGCCGCTCCAGCGCATCGTCCGAATAGCCGGCGCCCTTGATGAAGGCCTTGCGCAGGAACAGCGAGAATTCCGCGTCGCCATAGTTGGTCAGGCCCTTGCGCATGCCGCGGGCCGGGTTGTTGCCGGAGTCGTTGTTGTTGTTCACGGGCGTTACCTCTCGATTGTTGTTGTTCGTGCCGAGGCGTCCGGCACGCGAGGGCGGCGAGGCGGGATCGCCTCAGCCGTAGAATCCGGGCGCCGGTCCCGAGCTGCCGCGCACCACCAGTTCGGTGGTGACCTCGATCGGTCCCTTGGGGGGCTTGCCGGCCAGGGCTTCGAGCAGGTAGGCGCCGGCGTTGGCGCCGATCTCCTCGAGTTCCACGCGGGTGGTGGTCAGCGGCGGCGACAGGTGCCGGGCGTAGTCGAAGTCGTTGAAACCGACCACCGAGACGTCCTCCGGCACCCTCACGCCGAGCGTCCTGGCCGCCAGCAGGGCGCCGAAAGCCAGCAGGTCGTTGGCGCAGATCACCGCGCTGGGGCGTTCCGGGCCGCGCATCAGGTGCTGCATCGCGGCGATGCCATGCTCAAGCGACAGGGTGGTCTCCATGAACCAGTGCGCGGGGATTTCCAGGCCCGCTTCGGCGAGGCGCGCGCGGGTGCCGATGACCCGGTCGCCGACGCGGTCGTTGAAGTGCGGCTCGTTGACCAGCATGGCGAAACGCCGGTGGCCGAGGTCGAGCAGGTGCTCGACCATGCGACGGGATACCGCGACGTTGTCGAAGCCGACGCTGGGGCGTTCCTGATCCTGGGTCCAGGCCTGCACGCAGGGGATGCGCTTGCGCTCGATCAGTTGCCACATCTTCGGATCGTGGGTGCGGCCGACCACCATCAGCGCGTCGACGCCGTGCTCGAGCAGGGTCTGCACTTCCTTCAGCTCGACCTGCTCGTCGAAGCCGAAGCTGGCCACCAGCAGCGTGTAGCCGGCCTTGTGTACGGTCTGCTGGAAGGCCGCCAGCGGCCGCGAGAAGGTCTCGGTGGCGAGCGTCGGCACCACCGCGCCGATGGTCATGCTGCGCCGCGAGGACAGCGTGCGCGCGGCGGCGTTGAGCACGTAGCCGAGCTCGTCGCAGGCGCGCTGCACCGCCCGCCGCTTGTCGTCGCGCACCGCCGCGCTGCCGTTGAGCACGCGCGACACGGTGGCAGTCGAGACGCCGGCACGGCGGGCCACGTCGCGCAGGCCGGCACGGGACAGGAGGGCGGGAGCTTGCGGCACTGAGCTGGTCATCGCGAGTCGTCGAAAAGGGCGCCGAATCTGTGCGGCTGTTGACATTAGGAAAAACCGAAACTAGGTTTTTGTAAACGGTTACATCGCATCAGGCAGCAAATGTAAGCGGTTACAAGCCCTTGCCAGGGTGTTTGACAACCGCCTTTCGTGCCTCTGGCGAGGCCTGTCGCCGCTGTGATGAAACCGGTTACATCGGCCCTTCGGGCCCTGTTCCACCGCCGAATAACAAGGAAAACAGCATGGCCATCATCCGCTCCATCTCCGTCTGCGCGGCCCGGGTGCCGCTCGATCGGGTCACCTCGTTCTCCAACCGCACCGTCTACGCACGCGATTACGGCCTGGTCAAGGTCACCTCCGAGGACGGCGTGACCGGTATCGGCTTCTGCTACGTCGGCAGCGCCGGCGGCGAGCTGCTGCCGATCGCCGTGGAAAAGCTGCTGGCACCGGTGCTGATCGGCCGCGACTCGCTGGACGTCGAGGCGCTGTGGCGCGAGATGTACCAAGAAGCCCTGCTGCAGGGCCGCGCCGGCGTGGTCATGCGCGCCATCAGCATCCTCGACACCGCCCTCTGGGACCTCAACGCGCGCAGCGCCGGCCTGCCGCTGCACCGCTACCTGGGCGCGGCCAGCGCCGACCGCGTGCTGGCCTACGCCAGCGGCGGCTACTACCTCGACGGCAAGACCCCCGAGCTGCTCGGCGAGGAGATGGCGCACTACGTCTCGCTCGGCTTCAAGGCGGTGAAGATGAAGACCGGCCGCCTCTCGCCGAAGGAAGAGGAAGCGCGGGTGGCGGCGGCGCGCGAGGCCATCGGCCCCGATGTCGCGCTGATGCTCGACGTCAACAACGGCTGGAGCGACGTCACCGAGGCGCTGCAGTACGTGCGCCGCTTCGAGCGCTACGACCCGGCCTTCGTCGAGGAGCCGTTCCTGGTCGACGACATCGACAGCCATGCGCGCCTGGCCCGCGCCACCTCGATCCCGGTGGCCACCGGCGAGGTGGAAGTCGGCCGCTGGCGGCATAAGGAACTGCTCGACAAGGGCGGCGCGGCCATCCTGCAGACCGACGCGGTGGTCTGCGGCGGCATCACCGAATGGCGCCGTATCGCCGCCATGGCCGCCGGCTACGGCGTGCCGATGTACCCGCACTGGTTCCACGACGTGCACGCGCCGCTGGTGGCCGCCACGCCGAACGCGCGCTACGTGGAGTTCTTCTGGGACGACCAGGTGCTCAACTTCCGCCGCCTGATCGACCGCCAGCTGGAGCAGGAGGACGGCTACATCAAGCTGCACCAGACCCCGGGCCTGGGCTTCGACTTCGACGAGCAGGCCGTGGCGCGCTACTCGATCGCCGCCAACGGCGGCGCCTGGCTGACCGTGCAGAAGGACCGCTGAACGCAAGAATCGCCGTACCACCCGGGGAGTCCGCGGCGCCTGCGTCACGGCTCCCCGACACGTCCCGGTCCGGTTCGCCGGACGCCATAAATCCAACAAGAAAGCGTGGAGTGAGAAAATGAAAACCAACAAGAAACTGACCGCTGCCGTCCTGGCCGCCGCAACGGCGCTATCCCTGTCCATCAATGCCCAGGCCGAATACGTCGCCGGCGAGGACGTCACCGTGCTGCAGGGCTTCAAGCCGGGCGGCGGCAGCGACGTGCTGGCGCAGCTGGTGCAGCCCTACGTGAGCAAGAAGCTCGGGGTCAACTTCGTCAACGAATACATCCCCGGCGCCACCGGGGCGATCGCCTGGACCCGTCTGGCCAAGCAGTCGAAGAAGGATGGCTCGGTCATCAGCATCACCAACACGCCGATGCTGATGACCAACTACATCATGAACGACGCCATCACCTACAACATCAGGGAGCTGACCCCGATCGCCAACGTGGTCACCGACCCGGGCATCGCCGTGGTCGCCAAGGACAGCCCCTACAACACCATCGAGGATCTGCTCGCCGCGGCCAAGGAAAAGCCCGGGCGCGTCACCGTGGGCAACTCCGGCATGGGCGGCGACGACTACTTCACCACCCTGCTGATCGAGAAGGCCACCGGCCTGTCGTTCAAGAAGGTGCCGTTCCAGGGCGACGGCCCCTCCGCCACCGCGGCCATGGGCAACAAGATCGACGTCAGCTTCAACAATGTAGGCACCGTCTACAGCCAGGTGCAGAACGGCACCTTGAAGGCGCTGGCGGTGTTCTCCGACAAGCGCATCGACAGCCTGCCGGACGTACCGACGCTCAAGGAGAAGGGCATCGATGTGGTCGCCGGCTCCTCGCGCGGCTACAGCGCCCCGGCCGGCATCCCGGACGAGGCCCGCGACCAGTTGATCGCCGCCTTCGAAGCGCTGCGCGACGACCAGGCCTTCCTCGCCGACGCGAAGAAGCGCGCCCTGAACATCGACATCGTCACCGGTGACGCCTACGGCAAGATGTTCGAGAACATGGAGAAGGAATTCCAGGGCATCTGGAAGGAAGTGGGCACGAAGCAACAGTGAAGCAATCCGCCGAACACCAAGGGGAGGCGACCATGAACACGAACAGATTGCTGCTGGGACTCTTCGGCATCGCCCTGGCCGCGTTGTTTTTCGTCAATGCGCTGAAGTACCCGCAAGCGGCGGCCGAGATGCCGCTGATCTACTCGGTGACGGTGGCGCTGCTGTCGCTGGCGATGGTCGCCTCGGAACTGCTGCGGCGTCGCCCGGCCAGTGACGCCGCGGCGGCGCCTGCCGCCGAAGACGGCGAGCCGGTGGCGATCCGCCCGCGCTACCTGGCGACCGCGGCGGTCTTCGCCCTGGCGATCGCCTACGTCGCGACCATCAACACGCTCGGGTACCTGGCGTCGACGGTGCTGTTCATGGCCGCGGCGCTGCTGGTGATCCGCACGGTGTCGGTGCGCTTCGCGCTGATCGCCACGGTGGTGCTGGTCGCCGTGGTGTGCGTGGTGTTCGTCCAGTTCCTGGGCCTTCCCGTTCCGCTGCTTCCGCCGGCGATCTCCTGATCGCCGCCTCTTCCATCTTTCGGCGAGGCCTTCTCCGTGGAAAGTTCGATCGTCATGACGGGGCTGACCAATGTGTTCACCCTGTACAACATCGCCGCGATTCTCGGCGGTACGCTTCTCGGCCTGTTCGTCGGCGCCATGCCGGGCCTGTCGGCCACCATGGCGCTGGCGCTGCTGTTGCCGCTGACCTTTAGCATGGACACCGCGACTGGCCTGAGCATGCTCGCCTCGCTCTACGTCGGCGCGTCCTACGGCGGTTCGATCGCCGCCATCCTGCTGCGCACGCCTGGCACGCCCTCGGCCGCCGCCACCGTGCTCGACGGCTTCCCCATGTCGCAGCAGGGCCAGGCGGGCAAGGCGCTCGGCATCTCGCTGTTCGCCTCCTTCGTCGGCGGCCTGATCAGCGGCGTGGCACTGCTCATAGCGGCGCCGCTGCTCGGCAGTCTGGTGGTGCAGTTCGGGCCTATCGAGCTGTTCGCCATCGCCGTGCTCGGCATCACCATCATCGGCTCGCTGGCCCAGGGCTCGGTGATCAACGGGCTGTTCTCGGGCGGCGTCGGGCTGCTGGTGAGCACGGTGGGCATGGACCTGACCACCGGCACGCCGCGGATGACCTTCGACAACATCAACCTGTTCTCCGGCATCAGCTTCACGGTGGCGCTGATCGGGCTGTTCTCGATTCCCCAGGCGCTGTCGCTGGTGGAGAACTCCAACGCCCCGGCCAAGGTCGCCAGCCGCATCACCGACCGGCTGATTCCCAAGCTCGCCGAGCTGAAGTCGTTGATGCCGAACATCCTGCGCTCCAGCGGCATCGGCATCGTGGTCGGGCTGATCCCCGGCACCGGCGGCGACACGGCCAGCTGGTTCGCCTACAACGAGGCCAAGCGCTTCGCCAAGGACAAGAGCCGCTTCGGCCAGGGCGATCCGGCCGGCGTCGCGGCGCCCGAATCGGCGAACAACGCGGTGGTCGGCGGTGCGTTGATTCCCACCATCGCCCTCGGCATTCCCGGCAGCTCGGCGACCGCCATCCTGCTTGGCGCGCTGATGGTGCAGGGCATCCTGCCCGGCCCGAACCTGCTCACCGACTACGGCGACGTCACCTACACGCTGATCTGGGCGGTGATCTTCGCCAACATCGGCCTGCTGGTGGTCGGCCTGATGTTCACCAAGGCCAGCGTGATGGTGACGCGCATTCCCGACGGCTTCATCGCCTGTGCCATCATCGCGCTCTGCATTATCGGCGCCTACGCGATCAACAACAGCCTGTTCGAGGTCGGCCTGATGCTCGGTTTCGGCCTGTTCGGCTACTGGCTGAACAAGGCCGGGGTGTCGCCGGCGCCGATGGTCATCGGCCTGATCCTGGGGCCGGTCATGGAGAACGGTTTCCACCAGTCGATGCTGATCGGTGACGGCGACTACCGTATCTTCCTGTCCAGCCCGATCGCGGTGGTACTGCTGTGCCTTGCGGTATTCTCGGTGCTGCAGGCGACGCCGGTGTTCCGCTGGCTGCTGGCGCCCTTCCGCCGCGGCACCCAGCTGGCCTGAAAGCAATCACGCCCCGGCAGCCTGGCGGCTGCCGGACAACAGAGAAAAAGGAGAACAACATGAGTCAAGCCACGGGTCGCGTCTGGTCCCCGGTGATCACCCCCTTCACCGCGGAGCTCGCGCCGGACAGGGAGCACTTCGTCGCACAGTGCCGCTGGCTGCTGGACAACGACGTCGGGCTGGCCGTGTTCGGTACCAATTCCGAGGCCAACTCGCTGTCGGTCGAGGAAAAGATCCAGCTGCTCGACGCCCTGGTCGAGGGCGGCATCCCGGCCGCACGGCTGATGCCGGGCACCGGCGCCTGCGCGCTGCCCGATGCCGTGGCGCTGACCCGCCACGCGGTGGCCCTGGGCGTGGAAGGCGTGCTCATGCTGCCGCCGTTCTACTACAAGGGCGTCTCCGACGAGGGCCTGTTCCGCTACTTCAGCGAGGTGATCGAGCGGGTCGGCGACGCGCGCCTGCGCATCTACCTCTACCACATCCCGCCGGTGTCCCAGGTGCCGCTGTCGCTGGCACTGATCGAGCGCCTGCTCAAGGCCTATCCGCAGAACGTGGTCGGGGTGAAGGACAGCTCCGGCGACTGGAGCAACACCCAGGCGATGATCGAGCAGTTCGCCGCCGACGGCTTCCAGGTCTACGCCGGCAGCGAGCACTTCCTGCTGCAGACCCTGCGCGCCGGCGGCGCCGGCTGCATCAGCGCCACCGCCAACGTCAACCCGGGGCCGATCGCCGCCCTGGCGAAAACCTGGCAGGCCTCCGATGCCGACGCGCAGCAGGCCGCGCTGACGGCTACCCGCAAGCTGTTCGAACGCTTCCCGATGATTCCCGCGCTGAAAGCCGCGGCCGCCCGCTACAGCGATATCGAGCAGTGGGCACGGGTGCGTCCGCCGCTGGTGGAGCTGAACGCGCAGCAGCGCCAGGACCTGTTCGCCGTGCTCGACCAGGCCGGCTTCGACATGCCCGGCCTGAAACGTGGCTGACGGAGGCGAACCGATGGAAAGGAAACGCATCGTCGCCCTGCGCCGCCTGAAGGAGCCGCAGCTGCAGCGCCTGCGCGAGCAGTTCGACGTGGAATATTTCGAGGAGCCCGAGCAGCATGCCGAGGCGGTCGCCGCCGCGCTGCGCCAGGCGCACGGGCTGATCGGCGGCAAGCTGGTGGTCACCCCGGCGATGCTCGACGAGGCGCCGCGGCTGGAAGCCATCGCCACCATCTCGGTGGGTTACGACAACTTCCCGGTGGCCGAGCTCAGCCGCCGCGGCATCCTGCTGACCAATACCCCGGACGTGCTCACCGAGACCACCGCCGACACCGCCTTCATGCTGGTCATGGCCAGCGCCCGGCGCCTGGTGGAGCTGGCCAACATGGTTCGCGAGGGCCGCTGGACCCAGCACGTCGGCGAGCCGCACTTCGGCAGCAACGTGCACGGCAAGACCCTCGGCCTGGTCGGGCTCGGCCGCATCGGCCGGGCCATCGCCCGCCGCGCGCTGGGCTTCAACATGCGCGTGCTCTATAGCAACGCCTCACCCAAGCCCGAGCTGGAGGCCGAGTGGGGCATCGAGCGGCGCAGCTTCGAGCAACTGCTGGGCGAGTCCGACTTCGTCTGCCTCACCGTGCCGCTGACCGCCGAGACCGAGCACCTGCTCGGCTACGAACAGTGCCGGGCGATGAAGCGCTCGGCCTTCCTGGTCAACATCGCCCGCGGCAAGGTGGTCGACGAAGCCGGGCTGATCCGCGCATTGGAAGAGGGACTGATCGCCGGCGCCGGGCTCGACGTGTTCGAGCAGGAGCCGGTCTCGCCCGACTCGCCGCTGCTGCGCATGGACAACGTGGTGACCCTGCCGCACATCGGCTCGGCGACCCACGAGACCCGCGAAGCCATGGCCTACTGCGCGGTCGAGAACCTGTGCCAGGCCCTGCAGGGCGAGCGCCCGCGCGACCTGGTCAACCCCGAAGCCTGGCCGATCCGCCATTCCCAACCCCAGTCGTAGGACCCCCAGGACATGCCAGGTAAGCATTCTCGACGCTTGGCGTCGATCTTGAACCTGCACGATCTCGATCGCGCGGCCAGGCGCCTGCTGCCACGCCCGATCTACGGATACATCGCCAACGTGGCGGAAGACGGGCACACCGCCCGCGCCAACCGCAGCGCCTTCGACGACTACGCCTTCCTGCCGCGCGCGCTGGTGGACGTGTCGAAGATCTCACTGGAAACCGAACTGTTCGGCCAGCGCTACGCGCTGCCGATCGGCGTCGCGCCGATGGGCATCAGCGCGCTGTCGGCCTATCGCGGCGACCTGGTGCAGGCGCAGGCGGCGGCCAAGGCCGGCATCCCGATGATCCTCAGCGGCAGCTCGCTGATCCGCATGGAAGACGTGCTCAACCAGGGCCAGACCGACTGGTTCCAGGCCTACCTGCCGGGCGATCACGCCGGCATCGAGGCGCTGATCGAGCGGGTGCGCAACGCCGGCTTCGACAAGCTGGTGATCACCGTCGACTACCCGGTGCCGCCGAACAGCGACAACAACACCCGCTCGGGCTTCTACTCGCCGTTGCGGCCCAGCCTGCGCCTGGCCTGGGACGGCCTGATACGCCCGCGCTGGCTGTTCGGCACCTTCCTGCGCACGCTGGTCAATCATGGCTTGCCGCACTTCGAGAACAACTACGCTACCCGCGGGATCGCGGTGATCTCGCGCAACGTCAAGCGCGACTTCTCCGGACGCAGCCACCTGAACTGGAGCTACCTGGAACTGGTGCGCCGGCTGTGGCCCGGCAAGCTGGTGGTCAAGGGCATCCTCCATCCGGACGACGCGCGCAAGGCCCGCGACTTCGGCGCCGACGCGCTGATCGTCTCCAACCATGGCGGCCGCCAGCTCGACTGCAGCGTCTCGGCGCTGCGCGCGCTGCCGGGCGTGGTGGCGGCGGTGGGCGACCTGCCGGTGATGGTCGACAGCGGCTTCCGGCGCGGCACCGACGTGCTCAAGGCGCTGGCGCTGGGCGCGCGCATGGTGTTCATCGGCCGGCCGTTCAACTATGCCGCGGCCTACGCCGGCGAAGCGGGGGTGAGCCACGCCATCGGGCTGCTCGCCGCCGAACTGCAACGGGACATGGCGCTGCTCGGGGTCACCCGGGTGGAGGACGTCACCGAGCAGTGCCTGGTGCGCAACTGAGCGGGCGGCCGGGACGCGAGGCGCAGCGCCCATGGGACGTCGACTGCTGGCCGGGCTGTGGGACGTGGAGGCGGCGATCTACGCCGGGCCGCCGCCGCGCCGCGATCCGTTCGACTTCGGACTACGCGACGCCGAAGCGGTGCTGCGCGCGGCGCGCGCCGAGGCCGAGCGCAACGACTGGGCGGTGGCCATCGCGGTGGTCGATGCCGAGGGCCATCCGTTCGGTCTGATACGCCTCGACGGCGGCCGGGCGGACGGCGCCACCCGTGCGCTGGATGCGGCCAGGCAGGCCGTTCTCGGCGGTCGGAGGGTGAGACTCCTGCCGTCCGGCGAGCCGGCGGAGGCGGTCGAGATCTTCCGCGTCGAGGGGCACTACGTGGCCGCGGTGGGCGTTGTCGGCGCCCGGCCGGAGGCGTTGCAGCGGGTACTGCGCGCGGCGCGCCGTGGCTTCGACGGCTGAGGCCAGGGCCGCCGGGTAGCCAGGCGGCGCTTGCCCTGGCGCTGGCGATGGGCTTTTATTGGGGGCATGGGGCCAGTGTCATGCCATCATCGCCAGCGCCCTGCCGCTTCGTACCTGCCCGGCTGTCGTGATCGCCGGGGTTCACGACAAGAACAATGGCCCAGATGATCGACCCGGTAACCGTTTCCCCGATGTGCTCGGACAGGTCCGACGAGGTGCCCGACACGGCCCTCGCGCGGGATGCCGAATGCACCCGCCTGCTGTTCCGGGGCTCACGGGTGCCGGCCCTGCTGACGATCTTCACCGGCCTCGCCTGCGTGGTGCTGCTCTGGGACGTGTCGCCGACCTCGCACCTGCTCTGGTGGCTGCTGTGGCTCGTCCTGTTCGCCGGCCTGCGCCTGCATCAGGTGCGCCTGCTCGAACAGGCGCCGGTCGGCCGCCAGGCCGCTCCCTGCTGGCGTCGTCATTTCATGCTCAACAGCGCCGCCTTGGCGCTGGCCCTGGCCTACGCCTGCGTCTGGCTGGTGCCGGCGGGCGGTTTCTTCACCCAGGTGCTGGTCTACGGGCTGATCGGCTCGATGGTGCTGGCCACCAGCGTCGCCTACGCCGTCAGCCTGCCGGCCTTCTTCAGCTTCGCCGTGCCCTGCCTGCTGCCGGCCGGCCTGGCCCTGAGCGCCAGCGACGTGCCGCTGGAGCGCGGCTGGGGCATCCTGGCGCTGATCGTCCTGGCTACCCTCAGCCTCATCGCCTGGCAGATCAGCCGGCTGTTCGGCGACGGGCTCGAGCAGCGCCTGCAGAACGGCCGGCTGATCGAGCGGCTGCGCCAGGCGAGCCGCGACGCCGAGGCGCTCAATCTCGAGCTCGGACGCGAAGTCGAGCAGCGCCGGCGTGCCGAGAGCGAGCTGCGCCAAGCCTACGACGGCCTCGAACAGCGGGTCGCCGAACGCACCGCCGAGCTGGCGCAGAGCGAGGCGCGGCTGAACCTGGCGCTGGAGGCCAGCGACCTCGGCCTGTGGGACTGGGACCTGGAGAAGCGCGAGGTGCACCGCTCGCGGCTGGGGATGGTGTTCGGCTTCGACCACCGCGACGCGTTATCCGGCAGCGCGCGGCCGGAAGTCCACATCGACGACCTCGAGCCGGTGCGCCGGGCGCTGGTCGCGCACCTCAAGGGCCACACCGATACCTACGCGGTACAGTACCGCGCGCGCGGCGCCGACGGCCGCTGGCGGTGGATCGAGGACCGCGGCCAGGCCATCGAGCGCGGCCCGGACGGCCGTGTCCGGCGGATGATCGGCACGCGCCGCGACATCACCGCGCTGCGCCAGCAGGACGAACAGCAGAAGCTCGCCGCCACGGTGTTCGAGGCCGCCGGCGAGGGCATCGTCATCCTCGACGCCGGCTATCGCGTGCTGGCGGTCAACGAGGCCTGCTGCGCGCTGTCCGGCTATGCCCGCGAGGAGCTGCTGGGCCAGCCGGCGACCCGGCTGTTCGGTTCAGACCTCTCGCAGCAGCAGTACGACGCCATGCGCGAGGCGCTGGAAGGTGACGGCAGCTGGCAGAGCGAGCAGGCCGAGACGCGCAAGAACGGCGAGCGCTACCCGCAGTGGCTGCAGCTGCGCGCGGTGAACGATGCCCAGGGGCGCATCGCCCACATCGTCGGCTTCATCGCCGACCTGACGGTGCGCCGCCAGGTCGAGGAGCGCCTGCGCTACCTCAGCCAGTACGACGAGCTGACCGGCCTGGCCAACCGCGCCCTGCTGCGCGAGCGGCTCTACCAGGCCTGCCAGCGCGCGCGGCGCAGCGCCCGCAGCGTCGCCGTGCTGTACATCGACCTGGACCGCTTCAAGAACCTCAACGAGAGCCTCGGCCACGAAGTCGGGGACGGGCTGCTCAGGGAGATCGCCGCGCGCATGGTCCGTGAGCTGCCGGACGCCGATACCCTGGCGCGGCTGTCCGGCGACGAGTTCGTGGTGGTGTTCGACGGCTATGGCAGCCTGTCGAACCTGGCGCGGCTCGGCAGCCGCCTGCTGCAGGTCATCCGCAAGCCGGTGCTGGTCGGCGGCAACGAGCTGGTGGTCGGCGCCTCCATCGGCGCCACGCTGATGCCGGACAACGCCAGCGACGAGGCGGCGCTGCTGCGCCAGGCGAGCATGGCCATGCAGCACGCCAAGTACCTCGGCGGCAACACCCTGCAGTTCTATACCGAGCGCCTGCAGGTCGGCGGGCTGGCTTCGCTGAAGCTGGAGAACGAACTGCGCAAGGCGCTGGAGGAAGACCAGCTGGAAGTCTTCTACCAGCCGCGCATGGGCCTGGCCGACGGCCGGCTGGAGGCGGCCGAGGCGCTGGTGCGCTGGCGCCATCCGCAGCGCGGCCTGGTGGCGCCCGGCGAATTCATCCCGCTGGCCGAGGACACCGGGCTGGTGATCCCGCTCGGCGAGCGCGTGCTGCGCAAGGCCTGCAGCCAGGCGCGGCGCTGGCTGCAGGAAGGCATCGGCGAGATCCGCGTGTCGGTCAACCTGTCGGTCAGGCAGCTGCGCCAGGGCAATCTGGTCAGCCTGGTGCGCCAGGTGCTGGAGGAGACCGGCCTGCCGCCGCGCCTGCTGGAGCTGGAGCTGACCGAGAGCCAGCTGCTGGACGACGTCGACAACGCCATCAGCACCTGCCGGCAGCTGCGCGAGCTGGGCGTGAGCCTGGCGATCGACGACTTCGGCACCGGCTATTCCTCGCTCAGCTACCTCAAGCGCTTCCCGATGGACTACGTGAAGATCGACCGCTCGTTCATCGCCGAGCTTGGCCAGGCCGGGGAGGACGGCGCCATCGTCCGCGCCATCATCGCCCTGGCCCACGGCCTGGGGTTGAAGGTGGTCGCCGAAGGCGTGGAGACCGCGGCGCAGCGGGCCTTCCTCGAAGCCGAGGGCTGCGACGAGATCCAAGGCTACCTGCTCAGCCCGCCGGTGGAGGCGGAGCGCTTCGTCGCGCTGCTCGGCTAGCGCGCTTCCCTCATCCGTGCCTGCGGGCCACCTTCTCCCGGCGGGGGGCACAAAGGGACCAGCCTCGCCGTCAGGCTCCACGTAGGGTGGGCTTCAGCCCACCGGGTGATGGGCGCTGGTGGGCTGAAGCCCACCCTACGGCTAAGGGGCCCCGCCCATCAGCCTCCTGGCAGCTCCCGCATCAGCAGCGCGTGGGACAGCCCAACGTCTTCGGCGACCGGCAGGTAGACCCGGTGGCCGTCGCCCGGCGCCAGCTCGATGGCGCGGCCGGCGCCGTCTTCCAGCCGCTCCAGGCGGAATTCGAGGTTCCCCGGCGGCGTCATCAGCTCCAGCCGATCGCCCAGGGCGAAGCGGTTCTTCACCTGCACCTCGGCCAGCGCGCCGCGGCGCGCGCCGGTGAGTTCGCCGACGAACTGCTGGCGGCTGGAGACGGACGAGCCGTGCGCGTAGTTCTGGTATTCGTCGTGCACGTGGCGGCGCAGGAAGCCTTCGGTATAGCCGCGGTTGGCCAGCGATTCGAGGCGATCCATGAGGCTGCGGTCGAACGGCCGGCCGGCCAGCGCGTCGTCGATCGCGCGGCGGTAGGTCTGCGCCGTGCGGGCGACGTAGAAGTGGCTCTTGGTGCGGCCCTCGATCTTCAGCGAGTGCACGCCCATGCGCGTCAGCCGCTCGACGTGCTGGACGGCGCGCAGGTCCTTGGAGTTCATGATATAGGTGCCGTGCTCGTCCTCGAAGGCCTCCATCGGCTGGCCCGGGCGACTGGTCTCCTCGAGCAGGAACAGGCGCCCGGTGGGCGCGCCCTCGCCGAGGGTCGGGATCGGGCCGCCGCAGCCGCGGACGATCTCGCCAAGCGCGTTCTCCCGGCCTTCGTGGGCCTGGTACTCCCAGCGGCAGGCGTTGGTGCAGGTGCCCTGGTTCGGGTCGCGGCGGTTGAGGTAGCCGGACAGCAGGCAGCGTCCGGAATAGGCCATACACAACGCGCCATGGACGAACACCTCGAGTTCCATGTCCGGCACCTGCCGGCGAATCTCGCCAATCTCCTCCAGCGACAGCTCGCGCGAGAGGATCACCCGCGTCAGGCCCTGGCGCCGCCAGAACTCGACGCTCGCCCAGTTCACCGCGTTGGCCTGTACCGAGAGGTGCACCGGCATGTCCGGAAAGTGCTCGCGCACCAGCATGATCGCCCCCGGATCGGACATGATCAGCGCGTCGGGGCCCATCTCCACCACCGGCCGCAGGTCGTCGAGGAAGGTGCGCAGCTTGGCGTTATGCGGCGCGATGTTGACCACCACGTAGAAGCGCTTGCCGGAGGCGTGCGCCTCGGCGATGCCGAGCGCCAGGTTGGCGTGATCGAACTCGTTGTTGCGCACCCGCAGGCTGTAGCGCGGCTGGCCGGCATAGACCGCGTCGGCGCCGTAGGCGAAGGCGTAGCGCATGGCCTTCAGCGTGCCGGCGGGGCACAGCAGTTCGGGACGGGAAAGGGACGTCATGGCAGCGAAAAGCCCGTACGAAAAACGCGTGATAATACCGGCACGGCGCCGCTACTACCCGGGCCAGCTTGTCGCAGGGGCACGACGCCGTCACAGCAGCCGGCAGGCTTTTCGCTACCATCACGCCATCACTCTTCCTCATCTGATAGGGACATCGCATGTTCGGCACGCTCGTCTTCCTGGCCGTTCTGGCCGCGCTGGTGATCTACCTGATCGCCGTCTTCAACCGCCTGGTGACCCTGCGCAACCGCTACCGCAACGCCTTCGCGCAGATCGAGGTGCAGCTCAAGCGCCGCTACGACCTGATTCCGAACCTGGTGGAAACCACCAGGGCCTACCTCGCCCACGAGCGGGAAACCCTGGAGGCGGTGGTCGCGGCGCGCAACCAAGCGTCCGTCGACCTCGCGGCCGCCGCCGTACAGCCGGGCGATGCCGGGCGCATGGCGCAGCTGGCCGGCGCCGAGGGACGGCTGCAGGGTGCTCTCGGCCGGCTCAACGTGACGCTGGAAGCCTACCCGGACCTCAAGGCCTCGCAGAACATCCAGCAGCTCAGCGAAGAACTGGGCAGTACGGAGAACCGCGTGGCTTTCGCCCGACAGGCCTTCAATGACGCGGTGATGGCCTACAACACCTACCGCCAGAGCTTCCCGCCGGTGCTGCTGGCGAAACGCTTCGGCCATCCGGATGACGCCTCGCTGCTGCAATTCGACGACAGCGCGGCGATCCAGGCCGCGCCGCGCGTCGCCTTCTGACATCCGCCGTTACCGCATGGACTTCTTCGAACACCAGGACCGGGCGCGCCGCCTCAGCGCCCGCCTGGTGCTGCTCCTGCTGCTCGCCGTGGCCGCGCTGATCGCGCTGGCCAGCCTGGCCCTGACATTGATCCTGCGTTTCTCGGACAGCGCCGCGCTGGCCGGGCTCGGCGGCGCGCCGCTGGTCGACTGGGCGCTGGTGGCCAAGGTGGCGGCGCTGGTGATCGGCGTGGTGCTGCTGGGTGGCCTGTACAAGGGGTGGGTGCTGCGCCGCGGCGGGCGGGTGGTGGCCGAGCGCCTGGGCGGCCGGCTGATCAACCTCGAGCCGCGCGACCTGTCCGAACGGCGCCTGCTCAACGTGGTGGAGGAAATGGCCATCGCCAGCGGCATCGCGGTGCCGCCGGTGTATGTGCTCGACGAGCCGGCGATCAACGCCTTCGCCGCCGGCCTGACGCCACAGGACGCGGTCATCGGCGTCACCCGCGGGGCGTTGGAGCGGCTCTCGCGCGACGAGCTGCAGGGCGTGGTGGCGCACGAGTTCAGCCACATCTTCCACGGCGACATGCGCCTGAATACGCGGCTGGTGTCGGTGCTGCACGGCATCCTGCTGCTCGGGCTGACCGGCCGCCTGCTGTTGCGCGGCCTGCAGGGGCGCTCGCGCGGCGGGCGCTCCAGCGGGCTCGGGGTGATCGTGCTGATGGGCGCGGTGCTGTGGGTGATCGGCTACGCCGGCACCTTCTTCGGCAACCTGATCAAGGCGGCGGTGAGCCGCCAGCGCGAATTCCTCGCCGACGCGGCGGCAGTGCAGTACACGCGCAATGCCGCCGGCATCGGCGGGGCGCTGAAGAAGATCGGCGGGCATCTGCCCGGCTCACACCTCGCCGCCGCGAACGCCGCGGAGTTCAGCCATATGTACTTCGGCCAGGGCGTCTCCCTGGCGCTGGAAGGCTGGATGGCGACCCATCCGGCACTGGCGGAACGCATCCGTCGGCTCGAGCCGGGCTGGGACGGACGCTTCATCGCGTCCCGGGCGGAGGGCGAGCCCGCTGCATCCACGCTTGCCACGCCCCTGCCGCCGGGCGTCGCGGCGCTCGGCCCGGGCTCGCTGGAGCAGGCGCTGGCCGCCGTCGGCAACCCCGGGCAGGCCCAGCTGCGGGCCGCCCGGCAGGTGCTCGGCGGCCTGCCTACGGCGCTGCATGGCGCCGCGCATGAGCGTACCGGCGCGCAGGCGCTGGTGTACGCGCTGCTGCTGGCGCCGGAGCTGGACGAGCGCCGGCGCCAGCTGGAGATGCTCGGCGCGGGATTGCCGGACGAGGTCCGCGCGGCACTGCGGGCGCACGAGGGGCAAGTGGCGGGGCTGGAGGCGTCTCAGCGCCTGCCTTTGCTGGAGCTGGCGATCCCGGCGCTCAAGCAGCTGGATCGCCGGCAGATGCTCGAACTGCGCCGGCAGATGGCGACGCTGATTCGCGCGGACGGGCGGGTGAGCCTGATGGAGTGGTGCCTGCTGCGCATCGTCGAGCGAAACCTGGCCGGGCCCAGGCCGCTGCACGGGACCGAGGAACTGGCCGCGCTGTGCGGCGAGGCGAGGGTGCTGATGGCGGTGCTGGCGCATGCCGGACACGCCGACGAGGGGGCGGCGGCTCGGGCTTTCGAGACCGCCATGGCGCTGTTGCCAGGCACCGCGGGATCGCTGCCCAGGCGTGCCGAGGTCGGCCTGCGTCCGCTGGAGCAGGCCCTGCGCCGGCTGGGCCGACTCAAGCCGCTACAGAAGCCGCGGCTGCTCAAGGCGATGGCCGCCTGTATCGCCGAAGACGGGCAGCTCACGGTGGCCGAAGCGGAGCTGTTCCGCGCCGTCGCCGAGGTGCTCGATTGCCCGACGCCGCCGTTGCAGACCGCAGGCGGGCTGGGCTGAGCATCTCGACCCAAGCGAGGTGGGTGAGCGGTCTTGACCACGAACGACGCCCGCCAGGTCGCAGGCAGGGGTCAGCTCCGGCGTCGAGATCACAGGCCGCGCCATGCCTTTCACTTCTCCCACAGTGAGAAGCAAGCGGCGTGCGGGCGCGTTGCGGTCGAGACCGCTCCCACAGGGCCATGCCGCTCGTCGGACCTTTCCCTTCTCCCTGCGGGAGAAGGTGGCCCGCAGGGCCGGATGAGGGCTGGGAGGCTCGACTTCGGGGCGAGCGCTTCCGTCTTTGTTGCCGCGAGGGCGCGCCTCCCACAGTGAGAAGCAAGCGGCGTGCGGGCGCGTTGCGCGGTCGAGATCGCCACGGCTCAGGCGGCGGCGATCACGTCGCCGTGGTTCTCCGGCTCGATGAGGGCGCGATGCAGCGCGGCCACGGCGTCGGCGTAGTCCTCCTCGTTGACCACGCACTGCATCTCCACCTGGCGGATCGACTGGTGGATCGCCTGGATGCTGATGCCGGCCTCGGCCAGTGCCGCCACCGTCTTGGCCAGGATGCCCTTGACCTTCAGGTCCGAGCCGATCGCCGAGACGATGGCGACGTTGTGCACCGTGACCTCGGCGGCCGGGTAGCGCTCCTCGATCAGCCGCGCGGCGCGGGTGATCAGCTTGCGCGAGCCGGAGGCGTAGTAGGTGATGCTGTTGGCGTCGGAGTCCTTGTTCACCACGTACAGCTTGAGCTGCTTGAGCAGCTTGGTGATCTCGATGTCGTAGGCCACGTCGCCGAGCATCTCCTGGTCGAACACCTCGATGCCGAAGACGTCCTTGCGCCCGGCGATGATTTCCACGCAGGGCTTCTCGCTCCGGTAGTCCTGGCTGATCAGGGTGCCGGCGTGCTCCGGCTCGAAGGCATTCTTGATGCGCAGTTCGATGCCGGCGCGGCGCAGGGTCTTGGCCGCCTTCGGATGGATCGCCTCCATGCCGAGGTTCGACAATTGGTCGGCGACGTCGTAGTTGGTGCGGCCGATGGTCACCACCTTGTCGGCGCCGACAAGGTTCGGATCGGCGCTGGAAAGGTGGAATTCCTTGTGGATGATCGCCTCGCGCGCACCGGTGGTGGCGGCGATCTGGGCGAAGGTGATCTCGCTGTAGCCGCGGTCGAAGGTGTTCATCAGGCCTTCGGCGCAGTGCGTGTAGCCGGTGGCGACGGCCAGCTCGCGGGAGAGGTCAACGTCCTCGAAGCTTTTGGCGATCATCTCGTCGAACGGCAGCGGGGCGTCCATGTGCCAGCCGGTGAGGTCCACCAGGCGGGCGCTGACGCCCTTGTGCCTGAGCGCCAGCACGGTGTTGAAGGCGCTGTGCGCCTCGCCCAGCGAGGCGAGCATCTCGCGCACCTTCATCAGGTGCTCGCTGAGCTGGAAGTGGCCATAGGCGCACAGGCGCTGCAGGCTGCGCATGCAGTCGCAGGCGTCGTCGATGCGCTTGCCGATGAACTGGTTGGCCTGCTGGCGCTCGAATTCGCCTTCGAACAGCTCGGCATTCTTTTCCAGCATGCGCGCACGCACGCCTTCCAGGGCGTCGAGCCAGGCGTCCTCGTGGCTGGCGTCGGCGAAGCGCTGGTAGACGCCCGGCTCGCCGGTCTTCTTGTGTTCCAGCAGCAGGTTGGTCATGCCGCTGTAGGCAGACACGACGAACACCCGCTGGTAGAGCGCGGTGCCCTGGCGGTCGCCGAGCAGGAGGTTGTCCAGTACTTCTTGGAAGCGGCTCATGGACGTGCCGCCGATCTTTTCCACGGTATGCATCTGTCTTCCCAGCGTTCCGTCATGGAGGTGTGTGGACCGTCCCTGTGCCGGGCGCAGGCCCGGAGCGTGAGCGGGCCCGTTGCGTGGGCCCGCGTGCGGATCAGAGATACTGTTCCGGCTGGATCTCGAGCGGCGAGAAGTCCTTGCGCTCGGCGACGAAGGCCGGGCGCGGCGCGCGCTCGCAGAAAGGCGCCTGCAGGGCGTTGTCCACGTGGTTGTAGACGTAGAACAGGTTGCTGCGGGCACATGGCGTGATGTTGCTGTTGGAGCCGTGCATCGTATTGCAGTCGAAGAACACCGCGCTACCGGCCGGCGCCACCGCGGTGTCGATGCCGAAGCGGCGGGCCAGCTCGGCCAGGCTGGCGTCGTCCGGCACGCCGTACTCCTGCTTTCGCAGCGACTGCCGGTAGTGGTTCTCCGGCGTCTCGCCGACGCAGCGCACATAGTGCCGGTGCGAGCCGGGCATCAGCATCAGCGGGCCGTTGTGGGGCTCGTTGTCGGTCAGCAGGATCGAGCAGGACAGCGCGCGCATCCGCGGCATGCCGTCCTCGACGTGCCAGGTCTCGAAATCCGAGTGCCAGTAGAACTCCTTGCCGGTGAAACCGGGCTTGAAGTTCATCCGCGACTGGTGGACATAGAGGTCGCCGCCGAGGATGAAGCGGGCGATGCCCGCGATCCGCTCGTCACGCGCGACCCGGGCGAACAGCGGATTGTCGCGGTGGATTTCGAACACCGAGCGCACCGCGTGGCTCTGCGGCTCGCGGATGGTCTTCCCGGAATGCACCACGGCCTCGTCCTGGCGCATGCGCTCGAGTTCGGCACGGAACAGCGCGACTTCCTCGGCGCTGAACAGGTCCTTCACGACCAGGTAGCCGTTGCGCTCGAAATGCTCGAGCTGCGCCTGTTCGATCGGCGCGTTCTCGAAGTCCCGGCGGTACAGCACCGGGTCGAGGCGCTCCTGCCAGCCGGGCGTGCCCTGCTGGCGCGAGGGGTAAAGGTCGACGTCTTGCGTGGTCACTCCTGTGTCCTCCGTCCGGTCTGTTGCCGGCTTGTCTCTTGTGGGCCGGGGCGGGTTCGCCCCGGTGGCGAAGTTCAGGCGATCGCCTCGGCCTCGAGCGGGTAGACGCCGCTTTCGTCGTGCACTTCCTTGCCGTTGAGCGGCGGGTTGAACACGCAGGCCAGCTTCATGTCCTCGCTGCCGCCGCGCAGCAGGTGCTCGTCGTGCTGGTCGAGCACGTAGAGCGTGCCGGGTTCGATCTTGTAGATCCTGCCGTCGGCGAGGGTCTCGATCTCGCCGTTGCCGCTGATGCAGTACACCGCTTCGAAGTGGTTCTGGTAGTGGATGTGCGTCTCGGTGCCGGCGTAGATGGTGGTGATGTGGAACGAGTAACCCACCTTGTCGTCCTTGAGCAGCATGCGGGTGCTGTCCCAGGTCTCGGTGACGACCTTGCGGTCGGTCTGCTCGCATTCGGCCAGGGTACGTACGATCATGCTGGTTTCTCCTCTTCAGCAGGCTTGGCTGGTGGCCTGGTCTTCACCCATCACGGCGGCGAAGGCGCCGTCGAGGATGTCCATGGCCTTGGCGATCTGGTCTTCGCCGATGATCAGCGGGCACAGGCACTTGACCACCTCGCTGTGCGGGCCGCTGGTCTCGATCACCAGGCCCTTGGCGAAGGCGTGGCGGCACACGGCCTCGGCGGTCTCGCCGTCCGGGCAGCCGATGCCGAGCATCATTCCGCGGCCCTTGACCTGCAGCGAGTCGGGACCGTGGCGACGGACGATCTTCTGCATGCGGTAGGCGATCAGCTTGCCCTTGGCGCGCACGCTGGCGGCGAATTCGTCGTCCCGCCAGAAGTGCTCGAGCGCCGCGGCCGCGGTGACGAAGGCGTGGTTGTTGCCGCGGAAGGTGCCGTTGTGCTCGCCCGGTTTCCACTGGTCCAGCTCCTGGCGCAGCAGCACCATGGCGAACGGCAGGCCGTAGCCGGACAGCGACTTGGAGAGGGTGACGATGTCGGGCCTGATGCCCATCTCCTCGAAGCTGAAGAAGCTCCCGGTGCGGCCGCAGCCGGCCTGGATGTCGTCGACGATCAGCAGCATGTCGTGCTGGCGGCAGAGCTTCTCGAGCTTCTTCAGCCATTCGGCCGAGGCGACGTTGAGGCCGCCTTCGCCCTGCACCGTCTCGACGATCACCGCGGCCGGCTTGTCGATGCCGCTGGAGGGGTCGGACAGCAGCTTGTCCATCATCGCGATGGTGTTGGCCTTGTCGCCGAAGTAGTTGGCGTACGGCATGCGGCTGACGTCGGAGAGGCCGATGCCGGCGCCACCGCGGTGGTGGCCGTTGCCGGTGGCCGCCAGGGCGCCGATGCTGCAGCCGTGGAAGCCGTTGGTGAAGCTGATGATGTTACGGCGCCCGGTGACCTTGCGCGCCAGCTTCATCGCCGCCTCCACCGCGTTGGTGCCGGTCGGCCCGGTGAACTGCATCAGGTAGTCGCCCATGCCGCGCGGCTCGAGGATCAGCCGGTTGAAGGTCTCGAGGAAGCGCTCCTTGGCCTCGGTGTACAGGTCCAGGCCGTGGGTCACGCCGTCGGTGGCGATGTAGTCGATCAGCGCCTGCTTGAGCCGCGGGTGGTTGTGCCCGTAGTTCAGGGTGCCGGCGCCGGCGAGAAAATCGATGTAGTGCCGGCCGTCGCGGCTGATCAGCTCGGCGCCGCGCGCCTGCTTGAACACAACGGGGAAGGCGCGGCAGTAGCTGCGCACGGCGGATTCGTTCTGTTCGAACTGGTGAAAGGCGGTCATGCGGACTCCTGGAGTTGTTCTTCTCGGGAATGGACGGACACCAGCGGACCGGCGCGGTACAGCACCTCGTCCTCGTGTCGCCCGGCGAAATGCCGCGCGCGGGAGAACAGCACACGGGTGCGGTAGCCGGCGCCGAGGCGGGCGAAGGCCCTCTTGAACAGCGCCTGGGACGCGGCGTTGTCCGGCGAGATGGTGGTCTCCAGGTAGCGCACGCCGTTGGCCGCGGCGCGCTCGACCAGTGCCAGCAGCATGCGCAGGGCCAGGCCCTGGCCGCGCATCGAGGCGTCGACCGCGACCTGCCAGACGAACAGCGTGTCCGGGCGGGCGGGCGGGCAGTAGCCGGAGATGAAACCAACCAGTTCGCCGTGACGGTTTTCCGCGGCGATCGCGGTATCGGCGAAGTCGGAACACTGCAGCAGGTTGCAGTAGACCGAGTTGGTATCGAGGGGCTGGCAGCGGGCTACCAGCTGGTGGAGGTTGTAGCCGTCGCCGTCGTTCGGGCGACGGAGTCTGACGGTTTCAGAACTCAAAACAGATTCCTGTGGTGACGGGCTCTTTTCAGAGTAAACACATCGGGAAAATCATATCAACCCGCTGGGAGTTCGGATCCAGAGATATCGGCGAGATTTGTTTGAAGTTACGGCCGAGTTACAGCGGTTGTTATTCGAAGTTGATTTGATAGGAAACATGCGATTCGGTTGAGAGTTAATTCCGTTGTCATGACGGGTATCCGGGTCAGGCCGGGCGGCGGCGCAAAAGTTCCCGGCCGGCGTGGCTTGCAGGCCTGTCATGGCATCGCCGATCCGGCTGTATCGCCTTTGTCATGGGCGATTGCGGCGATTCGGAAATAATCGAAATTCGGCCCGTGGGATTTTTTTTGGATTTGTATTTGCAGCATGAGGTTGGCGTGATCGGTTGCCGATCGGAGGCGGTTTTATTTAACTGACGTGACCGAGAGTTTGCAGGTTAGTTGATTGAGGGGTAATGGTTCATATAGGAATCGCCCTGATGGGTAAATGCCAAAAAATAAATTTTGGATTTCTCGATTATTTTCACAAGTGTGTGGGAAATAATGGCCGTATTGGCTTCGCTGCGCTCAAGCCAACCCACCTGTCATCGCATGATCGTAGGGGGCGCCGTGCGCACCGGCCGGCCCGTCATGGGTGGAATCGCGGTGCGCATGGCGCACTCACGGATTGAGGCGGACGAGGCGGCGGCGCGCTCGCTGGCGGCCTACACGCGCCAGCGCCGTCCGCCGCGCTCGATGAGCTGGTGGGCCTGCTCCGGGCCGTCGGTGCCGGCCGGGTAGGGCCGCGGCTTGCGGTAGTACTCCTGCCAGCCCCTGAGGATCGGGTCGACCCAGCGCCAGGCGGCCTCGACCTCGTCGCGGCGCATGAACAGCGTCGAGTCGCCTTCGATGACATCCAGCAGCAGGCGCTCGTAGGCGTCCCAGCGGCGGCTGTGGTGGAAGGCCTGGGCCAGGTTGAGGTCCAGTTCCACCGGCTCCAGGCGCATGCCCTTGCCCGGCGCCTTGGCCATCATCTGCAGGCTGATGCACTCCTCCGGCTGCAGGCGGATGACCAGGCGGTTGGGCTGGCCGTTGAGGAACAGGCTGTGCGGCACCGGCTTGAAGTGCACGACGATCTCCGAGCGCTTGCGTGCCATGCGCTTGCCGGTGCGCAGGTAGAAGGGCACGCCGGCCCAGCGCCAGTTGTCGATCTCGGCCTTCACCGCGACGAAGGTCTCGGTGTCGCTGTCGTTGTCCACGTCCTGCTCGAAGTAGTAGGCCGGCACGTCGTGGCCGCCGACCTGGCCGGCGACGTACTGGCCGCGCACGGTCTTGTCCTGCACGTCCATGCCGGTGAGCGGCTTGAGCGCCTCCAGCACCTTGACCTTCTCACCGCGCACCGACTTGGCGTCGAAGCGCACCGGCGCCTCCATCGCCACCAGGCACAGCAGCTGCAGCAGGTGGTTCTGCAGCATGTCGCGCATGGCCCCGGCGTGGTCGTAGTAGCCGCCACGGTTCTCCACCCCGAGCGTCTCGGCCACGGTGATCTCCACGTGGTCGATGTGCGCGCTGCGCCAGATCGGTTCGAACAGCGCGTTGGCGAAGCGCAGCGCCATGAGGTTCTGCACCGTCTCCTTGCCCAGGTAGTGATCGATCCGGTAGATGCGCTGCTCGGGAAACACCTGGCCGATGGCGTCGTTGATGTCCAGCGCCGACTCCAGCGAGTGGCCGATCGGCTTCTCGATGACGATGCGCGCATCCTGGCCGGCCAGCCCCGAGGCCTCCAGGTTGGCGGCGATGTCCTTGAACAGACTCGGCGCGGTGGCCAGGTAGTAGACCCGCACACGGTCCTCGGCGGCGCCGATGTAGTGCGCCAGGCGGACGAACTCGCCGCGCTGCGAGGCATCCAGGGTGAAGTAGTCGAGGCGGGCGGCGAAGCTGCGCCAGATGTCGGCATCGAAGTCGGCGCGCGCCACCTGCGCCCGGCAATGGCGCTCGGCCAGGGCCACGTAGCCTTCGCGGTCGAGCTCGCTGCGGGCCACGCCGTAGATGCGCACGTCCTCGTGCAGGCGGCCTTCGCGGTGCAGGTGGTAAAGCGCCGGCAACAGCTTGTGCAGGGTCAGGTCGCCGGTGCCGCCAAACACCAGCATGTCGCAGGAAATCGACATATGCGTCACTCCTCGGAAGCGTGGGTGGGCGCTGGCGCAGGCATGTAGTATAACTACAAGCCCACTACAATCCGCTGACAGGTATTGGAGTAGCCGTTTCGGCAACCTGCCACGAACGATCATAGCGAGTCCAGACTGTGAATCTCCTGCAACACATCGCCCAATCCCGACCGGCGCTGCGCAAGTCCGAATTGAAAGTGGCGGACCACGTGCTGCTCGATCCGGCGGCCGTCATGCACAGCTCCATGGCCGATCTGGCTCATGCCGTTGGAGTGAGCGAACCGACGATCGTGCGGTTCTGCCGGGCGATCGGCTGCATGGGTTTCCAGGACCTCAAGCTCAAGCTGGCGCAGAGCCTGGCCGCCGGCGCCAGCTTCGGCCAGTTCGCCATCAGCGAGGACGACTCGGTGATGGACGTGGCGCTGAAGATCTTCGACACCACCCTGCACACCCTGATCGAGGTGCGCGAGCGCCTCGAGCCGGAAGCGCTGGAACGGGCCATCGCCGCCTGCGCGCGGGCCGAGCGGGTGGAGTTCTACGGCTTCGGCGCCTCCGGCGCGGTGGCCACCGACGCCCAGCACAAGTTCTTCCGCCTGCTGCTCAACGCCGCGGCCTATTCCGACCCGCACATGCAGGCGATGTCGGCGGTGACCCTCAAACCCACCGACGTGGCCATCTGCATCTCGCAGTCCGGCCGCTCCAAGGACCTGCTGATCACCGCCAACGTGGTGCGCGAGTCCGGCGCGACCCTGATCACCCTGTGCCCGAGCCAGACCCCGCTGGCCGAGCTGGCGACCATCAACCTGGCGATCGACGTGCAGGAAGACACCGAGATCTACACCCCGCTGACCTCGCGCATCGCCCACCTGGTGGTGATCGACGTGCTGGCCATGGGCGTGGCCATGGCGCGCGGACCGAGTCTGGTCAACCACCTCAAGAGCGTCAAGCGCAGCCTGCGCAGCCTGCGCCTGTCGCCCAAGTCGGTGAAGGCCCACGAGGAGAGCTGAGGCACGCTCGGCCGGTTTCACTGGATCGTCATCGCGCCGTCCTCGTTCGGTCATCCGCGCCGCGCCAGACTGGGCTCCCCTGAACGCACCGGGAGCCCTCACATGTCCTGGCAACCTGACGACCTCCACGCCCTCGACGCCAAGACCCGGCGTCAGCTCAAGGACCAGCGGCGCATGCGTTTTCGCCGCGCCATCGAGAGCTACGGCGAGCAGCGCCGGCTGCAGGCCGAGCTCGACGACTACCCCGATCTGATCGCCGCCCGCCAGTTGGCGGCCAGCGCCCAGACCCTGCCCTTTTCCCAGCGGGAAAAGGTGGCCTGAAAGCCTCCCGCAGGGAAAGGGAGCGTCGTACGAGCGCGTTTCGCGGTCGAGACCGCTCCCACAGGGCCATGTCACTCGCCGGGCTTTTCCCTTCTCCCCC
>NZ_AUDU01000056.1 GCF_000425625.1 Stutzerimonas azotifigens DSM 17556 | reverse complement strand
CTCAGGCGTGCGGCCGGGCGGCGGCGTGGCCCCCACTGGGCCCCGGCGCAGGCCGGGGCGACGGGATGGGGGTAAGGAGTCTGGACGCTGCGCCAGAGCCCGTCATGCCGGCGCAGGCCGGTATCCGGGCGGGACGGCGGCTGTGTATCGTCCCGAAGATGGTTTCAGGCCGATGACGCAGCTGCCAGCCAGACACCTTCCGGTCTGCAGCGGACGACCGTATGGCGACATCGCCAAGTGCTGAGCCCGGACCTACTGCGCGAGGGGCGTACGACCTCCCGGCGGACCTGCGCATGGCACAGGGACATACGGCTGCTGGTCGCGAGCCATGCTCCAGCCAGGCACTGATTCCATAGCCTGTTGACTAACGGAAAAGCCTGCAGCCAAGGTCTTCTATGAGTCAGCCATCGCGCGAGCGAAAGGTATTTGCCGGTCTCCTGATCGTGGTATCCCTGGCTTTCGCCTGGATACTCTTCCCCTTTTACGGGGCCGTCTTCTGGGGCGTCATTCTTGCCATCATCTTCTGGCCGCTGCAGCGCTGGCTGCTGGCGAAGCTCCATGGCAGACGCAATATCGCCTCGCTGATCACCCTGGTCGTCATCGTCGTGGTAGCCATTCTTCCTGTCAGCGTGATCACCGGATTGCTCGTGCAGGAGGGGGCGGCGGTCTACCGGCGAATCGAGAGCGGCGAGCTGGATATTGCCGGTTACCTGGCGCAGGCGATGGCTTGGTTGCCCGATCCCCTGCGCGCGCAACTCGATCGCTTCGGCCTGCAGGACATAGAGAGCTTGCGCTCCAGACTGGCAGGCAGCGCGCTGGCAGGCAGTCAGTTCATCGCCACCAAGGCTTTCAGCTTCGGACAGGGGACCTTCCAGTTCCTGGTGAATTTCTTCGTCATGCTCTATCTGCTGTTCTTTCTGCTGCGTGACGGCCGGGAACTGGTCAGCATGCTGAAGAAAGCGGTTCCGTTGCACGATAGCCAGAAGCGTCGACTGTTCAGCAAATTCACCCGAGTCGTGCGCGCGACCGTCAAGGGGAACGTGGTAATCGCCGCGACCGAGGGCGTCTTGGGCGGCTTCATCTTCGTCCTGCTGGGCATTCCCAGCGCCTTGCTGTGGGGCGTCCTGATGGGATTCCTCGCGCTGTTACCCGCGGTGGGCGCCGGGCTGATCTGGGCGCCCGTCGCCGTCTACTACTTCATGATGGGCGACCTCGTCCATGCGTTCATCCTGACCCTGTACGGCGTCCTCGTCATAGGGCTCGCGGACAATGTGCTGAGGCCCATCCTGGTGGGCAAGGACACCAAGATGCCCGATTACGTGGTGCTGATCTCGACGCTGGGAGGGCTGGCCCTGTTCGGCTTGAACGGGTTCGTGATCGGGCCGCTGATAGCCGCGCTGTTCATTTCGGCCTGGGGACTGTTCACCACGCCCGAGCACGACGACACGGCCAACATGCCGCCCCGTTGATGCCATGAACGAAGCCCGGAAAAAAAGGCCCCGGATCGCTCCGGGGCCTTCGAGGACAATCAGTGGATCAGTGGAACTGATTCATGGTGTTGTCCTTGCCACTTGCCTTCAGCGCAGCTTCGCCGGCGAAGTACTCCTTGTGGTTGTCGCCGATGTCCGAGCCGGCCATGTTCTGGTGCTTCACGCAGGCGATGCCCTGACGGATTTCCTGGCGCTGTACCCCTTTGACGTAGGCCAGCATGCCGTCTTCGGCGAAGTAACCCTTGGCCAGGTTGTCCGTGGACAGCGCGGCAGTGTGGTAGGTCGGCAGGGTGATCAGGTGATGAAAGATGCCGGCCTGCGCCGAGGCGTCGCGCTGGAAGGTGCGGATTCTCTCGTCGGCCAGCTTGGCCAGGTCCGAGTCGTCATACTCGGCGCTCATCAGCCTGGCACGGTCGTAAGCCGACACGTCCTTGCCTTCGGCGACCATGGCGTCGTAGACCTGCTGGCGGAAATTCAGCGTCCAGTTGAACGACGGGCTGTTGTTGTAGACCAGCTTGGCGTTGGGAACCACCTGGCGGATGCGATCGACCATGCCCTTGATCTGGCCGATGTGCGGCTTTTCGGTCTCGATCCAGAGCAGGTCGGCACCGTTCTGCAGCGAAGTGATGCAGTCCAGCACGCAACGATCCTCGCCGGTTCCCTTGCGGAACTGGAACAGGTTCGACGGCAGGCGCTTCGGACGCAGCAGCTTGCCTTCGCGCTTGATCACCAGGTCGCCGTTGGCCAGGTCCGCCTCGGAAATCTCTTCGCAGTCGAGGAAAGCGTTGTACTGGTCGCCCAGGTCGCCTGGCTCGTTCGTCACCGCGATCTGCTTGGTCAGGCCGGCGCCCAGGGAGTCGGTACGGGCGACGATCACGCCGTCGTCGACGCCGAGTTCGAGGAAGGCGTAGCGCACCGCGTTGATCTTGGCGAGGAAATCGGCGTGGGGAACCGTGACCTTGCCATCCTGGTGACCGCACTGCTTCTCATCGGAAACCTGGTTTTCGATCTGGATGCAGCAGGCGCCCGCCTCGATCATCTTCTTGGCCAGCAGGTAGGTGGCTTCAGGGTTGCCGAAGCCGGCGTCGATGTCGGCGATGATCGGCACGACATGGGTTTCGAAGTTGTCGATCTGCGACTGGATCTCAGCGGCCTTCGCCTGGTCGTCGGCGGCCCGCGCGGTGTCCAGCGCGCTGAACAGCAGATCGAGTTCGCGGGCGTCGGCCTGGCGCAGGAAGGTATAGAGCTCCTCGATGAGTGCCGCCACCGCGGTCTTCTCGTGCATCGACTGGTCAGGCAGCGGGCCGAACTCGGAGCGCAGGGCGGCCACCATCCAGCCCGACAGGTAGAGATAGCGCTTGTTGGTGGTCTTGAGGTGCTTCTTGATCGAAATCAGCTTCTGCTGGCCGATGAAGCCATGCCAGCAGCCCAGCGACTGGGTGTAGAGCGAGCTGTCGGCATCGTACTCGGCCATGTCCTTGCGCATGATGGCAGCCGTGTACTTGGCGATGTCCAGACCTGTCTTGAAGCGGTTCTGAGCACGCATGCGAGCGACGTACTCGGGGTTGATTGCGCTCCAGCTGTTGCCGGCGGTTTCTTTCAATGCAGCAACGGCCTTGACGTCATCTTGGTAAGCGGACATGGTCAATCCCTTCAAAGTTTTGTTGGTGAGCACCGTCTTTCCCACTTGAACCTACTTGCTAGCGCTGTTTGTGCTGCAACGCGGTAGATGTCGATTGGCGACGGAGCGAGGACTGACCAGAGAGGAGGGTGGCAGAACGATCACCTGTGACCTTGCCGAGCGGTGGACGCATGAGGGCTCATGGATGCCTGGCGTCTTGCGCTGGTGAAGTCGACGAGTTGATGCGCTAGGTGCTTCCCCATCCCTCAGGACGACTCGTTCCAGTCGCAACCTCGTCAGTCCACCTTGTGGGCAGTACAGGCACGGAGCGGCTCGGCTGGTTGGCTGGAGCGCACTCCGGGGCCCCGTTTCAGGGCCCTGGTTAGCGGGAGCGAGGTCATCATGCTCCCGGTAAAAATGCTCGTCAACGATTTTGTAGTGGAATTTTGTAGCTACTACATTTTTCCGCTACATGGTTCACGTCAGTCCAGCACCTCGACCTTGAGGCGCAGCGAATAGTCCTGGGCCGAGTCGGTGGAGTACCGGCGAGCGATCCCGTGGTCGCTGGAGGAGGCGCTCTCATCGATCCCCCCGAGAGTGATCCATTCGCCGACGCGGCCACTGACGCGGGTGTCCGTGTTCTGCAGCTGCAGCTCGCGCGAGTGCTCGGGGCTCAGGCGGTCGTTCTTGGCGCTGATGGTGACCTGCACCTGGTCTCCCACCACGTTGGCGGTGGCATAGAAGCCGCGCATCAGGTCCCGGTACTGCGTATCCTGGTAAACCTGCCCGTAGGCATCGGTGGACCACTGGTTCAGGGGCACGCTCTGGCCGGCCTGGATGAGTGCCGGATAGCCTTCCGTCGCCTGGACCTGCTGGACGCCGCCGTCACGGCTCTGGGTGTCATGACGAATGATTCGCGCGCCGTTCCGATCACGGCCGGGATTGCCCGTGCCGATCTCGACCGACCCCGAGCCGATGCGCCCGTCGACCTGATAGCCCCGCTGCTGCGACGATCCGTGACGCTGCGTATCGACGCTGATGAGCAGGCGCCTGGGTGGGCTGTCGAGCTGCCCGAGTACGCTTCGAAGCTCCTCGATCACCGGTTCGGGTGCGTTGATGACCAGCTGATTGCCGTAGGCCGCAACCCGGCCCCGGTCGCCCACGACCGATTGCGCCAGCGGCAGCACCTCGTCGGCCATGCGGTAGTTGACGGGGATGATCTCGGTGGCGGCATGGCAGAGACCGCCTATCGTCAATGCAAGGGCTGCGCAGAGCGCACGTAGGGTCATCACAGCAGCAGGCTCCGAAGGTCGGGATCGTGGATGGCGAGGTTCCAGGCCTCGTCGAAGCGCGCCTGGAACTGTCTGACACGCCCGGGCTCGTGATAGCAGGCACGGCCCTGGAATTCGCGCGGGTCCGGGCGCCAGAGCAGCCCGCTCCTGTCTGCGAGGAGGAAGGCATCCTCGCCTCCCGGGTGATCGGGGTGAGCCCGGCGGATCTCCATGCGGCTGGTCAGGCGACGCGCCAGGCTCAGGAGTCTGTGCCCGCGGCGTATGGCCAGCGCCGGGTCGCGGACCAGCAGGCGCAGGCGGCAGTCGCCGTGCTGCAGGAGAAAGGCGGTGCAGGCCTGCTGCATGGCTGCCTCGTCGTACAGCCAGGGCTCCATGTCCGCGCTGGAGATGCAGATTGAGCGGCGTGCCTGGCGAACCAGCGCCAGGGCGTGCGGGCGCAGCTCCGCAGCGGAGGCGAGCGGGTGCGCCGAGGCACTCTCGCCGAGCCTGAAGGGTGCTTGCTCAAGTGCTGCCCGCTCCGGGTGGCTCGGCTCCGGGTTGTGGATGGCGAACCGTCCGGGCGATTCGAAGGCGATGGGGGCGAGCGGATCCGTTTCGGACGCGTCGTCCATTCCGAATGGCTCGTCGCTCATCATCGGCTCCGGCGGACCATGTCGACGTGGGGAATGCCCGCCTCCAGGAATTCCTCGCTGGTTTCCGAAAAGCCCAGGCGTTCGTAGAACGGCAGGGCATGTACCTGTGCGGTCAGCTTCTGCTCGGAAAGACCGCGACGCTCGGCCTCGGCGATTGCCGCATGCATCAGCGCCTCGCCGACATGAAGGCCGCGCCAGTCGCGAAGCACCGAGACGCGCCCGATGTGGCCGTCGAGCAGCAGTCGCGCGGTGCCGACCGGATAGCCGCTCTCCAGCGCCAGGAAGTGGATCGCGTGCTCGTCCTCCGCGTCCCATTCGAGTTCCGGCGGCACCGCCTGCTCGACGATGAACACCGTCTCGCGTATGCGCCGCAACTCGGCGTTGTCGCGATGCCAGTCGGCGATCCGGACCTCGATCTCACTCATCGGCAAACTCCAGACTTCCCTGTTTGACCAGTTGGACAAGGAGGGTACGCCCGTCCTCGTCGGCCAGCCAAGCCTGCAAGTTGTCCTGATGTAACGCGTCGGCGGCACAGACCAGCTTCAGCAACTCGCGCAGGTGGACCGGCAGTAGGGTGCTCTGGCCGCTGGCGAACAGCAGCAGGCCGATGTCCACCTCGCTCCAGGCCAGGCGCGCGCTGGGATTGCGAACCAGCACGGCGCCGTCGCCCAGCGCCTCGAAGAGGTCGCCTTCCTCGATCTCGCCGCCTGCCACCCGCTCCGGGTAGCGGGGCTCGGTCATGAACTGGCCGAACCAGGTCAGCAGCAGGCGCTCGTCGCCCATGTGTTCGTCCAGCAGCCCCTTGAGGCGTCGCAGCGCATCGGCCTGGATCTGGTGGGGATCCTTCGCCGGTTCCAGGTCGGCGTCGCCGTAGCGTTCCTCGTCCGGCAGGAACTGCGCGAGGAAGTCGGTGAAATGAGTTAGGACCTCGGCGGCGCTGGGCGCGCGGAAGCCCACCGAGTAGGTCATGCAGGCGTCCTCGGCGATGCCGTAGTGGGCGACCCGCGGCGGCAGATAGAGCATGTCGCCAGGCTCCAGCACCCATTCATCGGCCTGGCGGAAGTCGGCGAGGATCTTCAGGTCGCCATGCTCGAGCAGCGCGCTTTCGCTGTCGCATAGCTGGCCGATCTTCCAGCGCCGGCGGCCCTCGGCCTGCAGCAGGAACACGTCGTAGTTGTCGAAATGCGGACCGACGCCGCCTCCGGGAGTGGCAAAGCTGATCATCACGTCGTCGATGCGCCAGCTCGGCAGGAAGCGGAAATGCCGGGCCAGGTCCGCCACTTCCGGGATCAGCTGGTCGACCGCCTGCACCAGCAGCGTCCAGTCGCGCTCGGGCAGCTGGCCGTAGGTCTCTTCGGTGAACGGCCCGCGGCGCAGCTCCCACGGGCGATCGCCGTGCTCGAGCACCAGCCGGGACTCGACCTCTTCCTCCAGCGACAGGCCGGCCAGTTCGTCGGCCGTGACCGGGCTCTGGAAGCCCGGCAGCGCCTGGCGGATCAGCAGGGGCTTCTTCTGCCAGTAGTCACGCAGGAACACGCGGGCGCTGATGCCCCCCAACACTTCGAGCGGAGTATCCGAAGTCATCGCTAACACCTTGAAGTCATAAATAAAAACGCCCGGCAGCGCCGGGCGTGCTCTACCGCGTCAGCTCAGATGCGCTTGGCTTGGGCGACCGCGTTGCCGATGTAGCCGGCGGGCGTCAGCTTGGCGAGCTCGGCCTTGGCTTCGGCCGGGATATCGAGCCCGGCGATGAAGTCTTGCAGCGCCTGCGGGGTGATGCCCTTGCCGCGCGTCAGCTCCTTGAGCTTCTCGTAGGGGTTTTCCACGCCATAGCGGCGCATGACCGTCTGGATGGGCTCGGCGAGCACTTCCCAGCAGTTATCCAGGTCTTCAACAATTCGTTGAGCATTGAGTTCCAACTTGCTGATTCCCTTGAGTGTTGCCTCGTAGGCGATCACGCTGTGCGCGAACCCGACGCCCAGGTTGCGCAGTACGGTGGAGTCGGTCAGGTCGCGTTGCCAGCGGGACACCGGCAGCTTGCTCGCCAGGTGCTGGAAGAGTGCGTTGGCGATGCCGAGGTTGCCTTCGGAATTCTCGAAGTCGATCGGGTTGACCTTGTGCGGCATGGTCGATGAGCCGATCTCGCCGGCGATCGTCTTCTGCTTGAAGTAGCCCAGGGAGATGTAGCCCCAGACGTCCCGGTCGAAGTCGACGAGGATGGTGTTGAAGCGGGCGATGGCATCGAACAGCTCGGCGATGTAGTCGTGCGGCTCGATCTGGGTGGTGTAGGGGTTCCACTGCAGGCCCAGGTCATCCTCGATGAAGGCGCGGGCGTTGGCTTCCCAGTCGACCTCCGGGTAGGCGGACAGGTGGGCGTTGTAGTTGCCCACGGCACCGTTGATCTTGCCCAGCAGCGGCACGGCCGCGACTTGTGCGATTTGCCGCTCGAGGCGGTAGACCACGTTGGCCATTTCCTTGCCCAGCGTGGTGGGCGAGGCGGGCTGGCCGTGGGTGCGGGACAGCATCGGCACGTCGGCGAAACGGGTCGCCAATTCGCGGATCGCCCCGGCCAGCTGGCGCATCAGCGGCAGCAGCACGCCGTCGCGGCCCTCGCGCAGCATCAGCGCGTGGGACAGGTTGTTGATGTCTTCGCTGGTGCAGGCGAAGTGGATGAACTCGTTCACCGCCGCCAGCTCGGGCAGGCGCCTGGCCTGTTCCTTGAGCAGGTATTCCACCGCCTTGACGTCGTGGTTGGTGGTCCGCTCGAACTCTTTCACCCGCTCGGCGTGGGGCAGCTCGAAGGCTTCGGCCAACTGGTTCAGCAGCGCGTCGGCTTCGGCCGAGAAGGGCTGCACTTCGGGAATGCCTTCATGGGCCGCGAGGCGCTGTAGCCAGCGGACCTCGACCATCACACGGAAGCGGATGAGGCCGAACTCGCTGAAAATGGGGCGCAGGGCGCTGGTCTTGCTGGCGTAGCGGCCGTCTACGGGGGAAACCGCAGTGAGCGAAGAGAGCTGCATGGGCGTTCTCGGGCTGTCGGGTTCGAAAAAAAGGGCCGCTATGATACCCGAAAGCGGCCCGCATTGCGGCTGGTGGCGATGAGCGCCCCCGCTCAGCCGCCTTGGCGCATCATCGGGTAGAGATGGTCCAGCAGTTTCCGGCGGCTGAGGATCAGCTGCCAGCGATGCCCGCCGAGCTGGCGCCACAGGCGTGCCGAACGGATGCCGGACAGCAGCAGCGCGCGGATCCTGGCCGCGTTGTCGCGCTGCTGCAGGTGACGCATGTCCCCGTGCACCTGGATCCGCTGGCGGAAGGTGCTCAGGGTGTCCTCGTAGAGCCCGCCGAAGGCGGCGATGACATTCTCGTGCGCGATGCCGAAATGCTCGACTTGCCCCTGGATCTGATCCATCCGCGTGCCGATGAGCTGGAGCATGTCGTCGCGCTTGGCCAACTGGCGCTCAAGGCCGAGCAGGGCCAGCGAGTAGCGCAGCGGTTCGCGCTGCAGCTCGGCGGCATTGCGCTCCAGCGCGCCGGCAAGCGCCTTGTAGCCATCGCGCAGGTTCAGGTCGTCGCCGCCATAGATTTCGAGCGTGGAGCCCGGGTTGCGCACCAGCAGGCTGCCGAGCATGCAGGCCACCGCGGCGGTGGGGGCCTGGCCGGTGCGGGCGATCCGGTCGACCAGGACGGCCGACTCGAAGACCGCGCCCAGCGCGACCAGTTGCTGACGGATGTCGCTCATGCCAGCGCCTCGCTGAAACAGGTTTCCGCCTGCTCGATGACGCCGCCCCCCAGGCAGACCTCGCCGTCGTAGAAAACCACCGACTGGCCGGGTGTCACGGCGCGCTGGGGCTCGTCGAAGACCACCCGGTAGCCCGACGCCGTGCGTTCCAGCGTGCAGCTTTGGTCCTGCTGGCGGTACCGGACCTTCGCGGTGAGGCGCCGGGGCGCCTGCAGCTCGACGGGGTTGACCCAGTAGATCTCGGACGCGGTCAGCGCGCTGGCGAACAGCCAGGGATGATCGTTGCCCTGGCCGACGACGAGCACGTTGCGCCGCAGATCCTTGGCGACCACGTACCAGGGCGCGTCGTCGGCGTCCTTGAGCCCGCCGATCCCCAGTCCCTGGCGTTGGCCGATGGTGTGATACATCAGGCCGTGGTGGCGGCCGATGGTCTCGCCTTCGGTGGTCTCGATGTCGCCGGGCTGCGCCGGCAGGTATTGCTTGAGGAAATCGCGGAACCGCCGCTCGCCGATGAAGCAGATGCCGGTCGAGTCCTTCTTGCGCGCGGTGGCGAGCCCGTGTTCCTCGGCGATCCTGCGTACCTGCGGCTTTTCCAGTTCACCCACCGGGAAAAGCGTCTTGCCGATCTGCTCGCCGCCGACGGCGTGCAGGAAGTAGCTCTGGTCCTTGTTCGGATCCAGCCCCTTGAGCAGTTCGCTGCGGCTGTCCAGGTCGCGTCGACGCACGTAATGGCCGGTGGCTATGAGGTCGGCGCCGAGCATCAGGGCGTAGTCGAGGAAGGCCTTGAACTTGATTTCCCGGTTGCACAGGATGTCGGGGTTCGGCGTGCGCCCGGCCTTGTATTCGGCGAGGAAGTGCTCGAACACGTTGTCCCAGTACTCCGCCGCGAAGTTGGCGGTATGCAGGCGGACGCCCAGGCGGTCGCAGACGGCCTGGGCGTCGGCCAGGTCCTCCATGGCGGTGCAGTATTCCGTGCCATCGTCCTCTTCCCAGTTCTTCATGAACAGGCCTTCGACCTGGTAGCCCTGCTCGAGCAGGAGCAGGGCCGAGACGGAGGAGTCCACGCCACCGGACATGCCTACGATGACGCGCTGCGTTGCCGGTTGAGTACGGTCTATGTCGGACATGGGGTTTCGAGAGTGTCTGCAAAAAGGGCGGAATTCTAACAGGCCGGTCCTGCGGAGGCTAAGTACCTTTCAGACCTTCACCAGGTCGAGGGCGTGGCGGGAGCCTGCCAGGTAGTCGTCGATGCAGCGCACCACCAGTTCGCTGCGCCAGCGCGACGGGTCGGCGGCCAGGGTGTCGCGGTCGAGCCAGACCGCGCGCAGAATCCCGGTGTCGAGCGGGCGTTGCGGATCGTGCCCGATCGGCTTGGCCGAAAAACACACGCGCTGGTAGGTCACGCCGTTTCGCGGAGCGGTGTACAGATAGATGCCGACCACGCCGGTCAGCTCGACGTCCCAGCCGGTTTCCTCGAGGGTTTCCCGGATCGCCGCTTCGAGCAGCGTTTCGTTGGCCTCCAGGTGCCCGGCCGGCTGGTTGAGCACCAGTTCGTCCTGGTCGTATTCCTCGACGAGCAGGAAGCGCCCCTGGTCCTCGACGATGGTCGCCACGGTGATGTGCGGCTGCCACTCCATATCGCTTTCCTCTTGCAGTGTGGATGCGGGCTCCGGGCGCGCGGTGCGGGAGCCCGAATGCAAGAACCCCGGCACGAGGCCGGGGTTCCTGGTTGGCGTTACACGCCCTTGCCCGGCCTCAGGCCAGTGCGGCGAGCGCGGCGTTGAAGGTCGCGCTCGGTCGCATGACCTTGCTGGTCAGCTCCGGGTTGGAGCGGTAGTAGCCACCGATGTCCACCGGCTTGCCCTGCACCGAATTGAGTTCGGCCACGATGGCTTCCTCCTTCTCGGCGAGGGTCTTGGCCAGCGGTGCGAAGTGCGCCTGCAGCTCCAGGTCTTCGGTCTGCGCGGCCAGTTCCTGTGCCCAGTACAGGGCCAGGTAGAAGTGGCTGCCACGGTTGTCGATCTCGCCGACCTTGCGCGACGGGGACTTGTTGTTGTCCAGCAGCTTGCCGGTCGCGGCGTCCAGCGCCTTGCCGAGCAGCTTGGCCTTGGGGTTGCCGGTCTTGATGCCGGTCTCTTCGAGCGACACCGCCAAGGCCAGGAACTCGCCGAGCGAATCCCAGCGCAGGTGGTTTTCCTCGACCAGCTGCTGAACGTGTTTGGGCGCCGAGCCGCCGGCGCCGGTCTCGTACATGCCGCCGCCGGCCATCAGCGGGACGATGGAGAGCATCTTGGCCGAGGTGCCCAGCTCCATGATCGGGAACAGGTCAGTCAGGTAGTCGCGCAGGACGTTGCCGGTCACCGAGATGGTGTCCAGGCCGCGGATCAGGCGCTCCATGCTCACGCGGATCGCTTCGTTGTAGCCCATGACGCGGATGTCCAGGCCGCTGAGGTCGTGCTCCTGCAGGTAGGCTTCCACCTTCTTCTGCAGTTCGCGGTCATGGGCGCGCTCGGGGTCGAGCCAGAAGATCGCCGGGGTATTGGACTGGCGCGCGCGGGTGACGGCGAGCTTGACCCAGTCGCGGATCGGCGCGTCCTTGGTCTGGCAGGCACGCCAGATGTCGCCGGCTTGCACTTCGTGCTGCATCAGCACGGTGCCGTCCTCGGCGAGCACGACGCGCATGGTGCCGTCGGCGGTCATCTCGAAGGTCTTGTCGTGCGAGCCGTATTCCTCGGCCTTCTGCGCCATCAGGCCGACGTTCGGCACGCTGCCCATGGTGGTGGGGTCGAAGGCGCCGTTGGTCTTGCAGAAGTTGATCATCTCCTGGTAGATGCGGGCGTAGGTGCTCTCCGGCATGACGGCCTTGGTGTCCTTGAGCTTGCCGTCCTTGCCCCACATCTGCCCGGAGCTGCGGATCATCGCCGGCATCGAGGCGTCGACAATCACATCGCTGGGGATGTGCAGGTTGGTGATGCCCTTGGCGGAGTCCACCATCGCCATTTCCGGGCGGCCGGCGTAGCAGGCGTGGATGTCATCGAGGATTTCTTCCTGCTGCGAGGCCGGAAGCGACTTGATCTTGTCGTAGACGCTGCTCAGGCCGTTGTTCGGGTTCACGCCGATCTCGTCGAACAGCTTGCCCCACTTCTCGAACAGGTCCTTGTAGTACACGGTCACGGCGTGGCCGAACACGATCGGGTGCGACACCTTCATCATCGTGGCCTTGACGTGCAGGGACCACATCACGCCGGTCTCCTTGCAGTCCTGCAGAGTGGCCTCGAAGAACTGGCGCAGCTTGCCGCAGCTCATGAACATGCTGTCGAGCACTTCGCCCGCCTGCAGGGAAAGCTGCTTCTTGACCTCGACCTTGCCGTCCTTGCCGACGAACTCGATGCGCACGTCACCGGCCTTGGCCAGGGTGACGGACTGCTCGCTGGAGAAGAAGTCGCCGCCGCGCATGTAGTCGGCGTGCGAGCGCGAAGCCTTGCTCCACTTGCCCATCGAATGCGGGTGCTTGCGTGCGTAGGCCTTCACTGCGGCCGGGGCGCGGCGGTCGGAGTTGCCTTCACGCAGGACCGGGTTGACCGCGCTGCCGAGCACCTTGGCATAGCGGGCGCGGGCGTCCTTCTCGGCGTCCGTCTGCGGCTCATCGGGGAAGTCGGGAATGTTGTAGCCCAGTGCCTGCAGCTCGGCGATGGCGCCCTTGAGCTGGGGGACGGAAGCGCTGATGTTCGGCAGCTTGATGATGTTGGCTTCCGGCTGGGTCGCCAGGACCGCCAGCTTGGCCAGGTCGTCGTCGACGCGCTTGTCGGCATCCAGCTGGTCGGCGAAGGCCGCCAGGATGCGCCCGGCCAGGGAGATGTCACGGGTTTCGACTGCGATGTCGGCAGCGGCTGCGAACGCTTCCACGATGGGGAGGAGCGAGTAGGTGGCGAGGGCGGGAGCTTCGTCCGTGAAGGTGTAGATGATCTTGGAAGGGATGGGCATTGACAGTGACTCACTTCTTAGCTGTGCGTGCACAGAATCTCGACGCGCGCGGGTAGGCGCTGAGGCTCTACTACGTATCGTTGGGCCGAAGGGTCGAGAATTCGCCGCGGGATGTTGGATGCACCAGTAAAGTGTTGAGCATTCGAGCCGTCGAGCTGCGGTAACAAATCGGCGGGTTCAAGGGTCAGAGGTCTCGTTCAGACATCGCGTCCCTTATGACCTGATAGTCACGCGCCGGAGTATACCATTGGCTCGGAGCTGCGAATAAAGGACGTTGCATAGACCAATGAAGAGATGCCTCGCCCGGAACAACTGCGCTACTCTCGGGTGAGACGTTCGCTGTTTAACCACCAGACGGAGTCCAGCATGGGATACCAGAAGATTCAGGTACCTGCCGGCGGTGAGAAGATCACCGTCAATGCCGACAGTTCGTTGAACGTGCCGAACAACCCGATCATTCCCTTCATCGAGGGCGATGGCATCGGCGCGGATATCAGCCCGGTGATGATCAAGGTCGTCGATGCCGCCGTGCAGAAGGCCTACGGCGGCGAGCGCAAGATCGCCTGGATGGAGGTCTACGCCGGCGAGAAGGCGACCCAGGTCTACGATCAGGACACCTGGCTGCCGAAGGAAACCCTCGAGGCGGTACGCGATTACGTGGTGTCGATCAAGGGCCCGCTGACCACCCCGGTCGGCGGCGGCATCCGCTCGCTGAACGTCGCGCTGCGCCAGGAACTGGACCTGTACGTCTGCCAGCGTCCGGTGCGCTGGTTCACCGGCGTGCCGAGCCCGGTGAAGAAGCCGGGCGACGTGGACATGGTGATCTTCCGCGAGAACTCGGAAGACATCTATGCCGGCGTCGAGTGGAAGGCCGGCTCCGCCGAGGCGCAGAAGGTCATCAGGTTCCTCACCGAGGAAATGGGCGTCAAGAAGATCCGTTTCACCGACATGTGCGGCATCGGCATCAAGCCCGTCTCTGAAGAAGGTACCAAGCGACTGGTGCGCAAGGCGCTGCAGTATGCCGTGGACAACGACCGCAGCTCCGTGACCCTGGTGCACAAGGGCAACATCATGAAGTTCACCGAGGGCGCCTTCAAGGAATGGGGCTACGAGATCGCGCGCGACGAGTTCGGCGCCGAGCTGCTCGATGGCGGCCCCTGGATGCAGTTCAGGAATCCGAAGAGCGGCAGGAACGTCGTGGTCAAGGACGTCATCGCCGACGCGATGTTGCAGCAGATCCTGCTGCGTCCGGCCGAGTACGACGTCATCGCCACCCTGAACCTGAACGGCGACTACCTTTCCGATGCGCTGGCGGCGGAGGTCGGCGGCATCGGCATCGCGCCCGGCGCCAACCTGTCGGACAGCGTGGCCATGTTCGAGGCGACGCACGGCACGGCACCCAAGTATGCCGGCCAGGACAAGGTCAACCCGGGGTCGGTGATCCTGTCCGCGGAGATGATGCTCCGCCACATGGGCTGGACCGAGGCGGCCGACCTGGTCATCAAGGGTGTGGGGGGAGCGATCTCGGCGAAGACCGTGACCTACGACTTCGAGCGCCTGATGGACGACGCCACGCTGGTGTCCTGCTCGGGATTCGGCGACGCCATCGTTTCGCACATGTGAGCGAAACGGCACGGAGAAAAAAGGCCGATCGTCCGATCGGCCTTTTCATTGCCCTCTGGCTGCGGTGCGGTCGCGCAGGCTTGGCTCAGGCATCGACCGCGGTCATCGCGGGAGTGGCTGCTGCTGCGGGAGCCTCGGCCGTCACCTGTGGCCGGATATTGGTGGCATGCAGGCCCTTGGGACCCTGCAGGATTTCGAACATGACCGCCTGCCCAGCTTTCAGTGTCCTGTAGCCTTCCATCTGGATGGCCGAGTAGTGGGCGAACAGGTCCTCATCGCCGCCGTCTGCTACGATGAACCCGTAGCCTTTGGCGTTGTTGAACCACTTGACCTTACCGCTTAGCATGCTGTTATCCCTCTGCAAAGGACTCCATCACTGGAGTAACATCCACTTCGATTGCGAACCTTGGGTGCCGAACCGGGCCTCATGATGCGCAACCCCGCGTGCCATTGGCACTTACTGGTTTGTATCACCGTTTTGCTCATAGTCAAGGCAACTCGTCAGGCGGCTGCGAAACCAGTCAAACATCATCGCCCCAAGGGGCCTGAACAGACCGATATACCAGCATGCGTGCATTTGCTCAGATTCGACTAACATTCAATCAGAACCGGCCCGGCACGGACGAAGACGGTGATTCCGGCCTGGTCGTTCAGGAAGCGAAGCCAGAGCTCAAGGCACCTCCGATGTACAAAGTTGTCATGTTTAATGACGACTACACGCCTATGGATTTCGTCGTGGAGGTGCTGGAGGGCATTTTCAACCACAATCGGGAAACGGCGACGAGGATCATGCTGACCGTCCATACCGAGGGCCAGGCGGTTTGCGGCGTGTTCACGCGGGATGTTGCCGAAACCAAGGCGATGCAAGTCAACCAGTATGCAAGGGAGTGCCAGCATCCTCTGTTATGCGAGATTGAGAAGGACGGTTAAACCCGATTGCTTGGGTAAGAGGTGAAGCTATGTTGAACCGTGAGCTCGAAGTCACTCTGAATCTGGCTTTCAAAGAGGCACGTACCAAGCGCCATGAATTCATGACGGTTGAACACCTCCTGTTGGCCTTGCTCGACAACGAGGCGGCCGCCACCGTCCTGCGCGCCTGCGGCGCAAGCCTCGACAAACTGCGGCACGACCTTCAGGAGTTCATAGACTCCACGACCCCGCTGATTCCCCAGCACGACGAAGATCGGGAAACGCAGCCCACGCTGGGCTTCCAGCGCGTGCTGCAGCGCGCCGTGTTCCATGTGCAGAGTTCCGGCAAGCGCGAGGTGACGGGCGCCAACGTGCTGGTCGCCATCTTCAGCGAGCAGGAGAGCCAGGCGGTGTTCCTGCTCAAACAGCAGAACGTCGCGCGAATCGATGTCGTCAACTACATCGCCCACGGCATCTCCAAGGTCCAGGGCAACCCCTCGAGTCCCGAGGCGGAATCCGAGCTGCAGGACGAGGAGGCCGGCGAGTCGGTTTCGGCCAATCATCCTCTCGATGCCTATGCCAGCAACCTGAACGAACTCGCCCGGCAGGGTCGTATCGATCCGCTGGTCGGGCGGGAAAACGAAGTCGAGCGCGTGGCGCAGATCCTGGCGCGGCGGCGCAAGAACAACCCGCTGCTGGTGGGCGAGGCCGGGGTGGGCAAGACCGCCATCGCCGAAGGCCTGGCCAAGCGCATCGTCGACAACCAGGTCCCGGACCTGCTCGCCGACAGCGTGGTCTACTCGCTGGACCTCGGCGCGCTGCTGGCCGGGACCAAGTACCGCGGCGATTTTGAAAAGCGCTTCAAGGCATTGCTGAACGAGCTGCGCAAGCGCCCGCAGGCGATCCTGTTCGTCGACGAGATCCACACGATCATCGGTGCCGGTGCGGCATCCGGCGGAGTGATGGATGCGTCGAACCTGCTCAAGCCGCTGCTTTCCTCGGGCGAGATTCGCTGTATCGGCTCGACCACCTTCCAGGAATTCCGCGGCATCTTCGAGAAGGACCGGGCGCTGGCGCGTCGCTTCCAGAAGGTCGACGTCTCCGAGCCGTCGGTCGAGGATACCGTGGGCATCCTCAAGGGCCTCAAGGCGCGCTTCGAGCAGCACCACCGCATCGAATACAGCGACGAAGCCCTGCGCGCCGCCGCCGAGCTCGCCTCACGCTACATCAATGACCGCCACATGCCGGACAAGGCCATCGACGTCATCGACGAGGCCGGCGCCTTCCAGCGCCTGCAGCCGGAAGAGAAGCGGGTGCCGCGCATCGAAGTGCAGCAGGTCGAGGACATCGTCGCCAAGATCGCGCGGATTCCGCCGAAGCACGTCAGTACCTCCGACAAGGAGCTGCTGCGCAACCTCGAGCGCGACCTGAAGCTGACGGTGTTCGGCCAGAACGATGCCATCGAATCGCTTTCGACCGCCATCAAGCTGTCGCGTGCGGGGCTCAAGGCGCCCGACAAGCCGGTCGGCTCCTTCCTCTTCGCCGGTCCCACCGGGGTGGGCAAGACGGAGGTTGCGCGTCAGTTGGCCAAGGCGCTGGGAATCGAGCTGATCCGTTTCGACATGTCGGAATACATGGAGCGCCACACCGTTTCGCGCCTGATCGGCGCCCCTCCGGGCTACGTCGGGTTCGATCAGGGCGGGTTGCTGACCGAGGCGATCACCAAGCAGCCGCACTGCGTGCTGCTGCTCGACGAGATCGAGAAGGCGCATCCGGAAGTGTTCAACCTGCTGCTGCAGGTGATGGACCACGGCACCCTGACCGACAACAACGGGCGCAAGGCGGACTTCCGCAACGTGATCATCATCATGACCACCAACGCCGGCGCGGAAACGGCCGCGCGTGCTTCGATCGGCTTCACCCATCAGGACCACGCGTCCGATGCGATGGAGGTCATCAAGAAGAGCTTCACGCCGGAGTTCCGCAATCGGCTGGATACCATCATCCAGTTCGGCCGGCTCAGCCACGAGGTCATCAAGAGCATCGTCGACAAGTTCCTCATCGAACTTCAGGCGCAGCTCGAGGACAAGCACGTCACGCTCGAGGTCTCGGATGCGGCGCGCGACTGGCTCGCCGAGCACGGCTATGACGTGCAGATGGGCGCTCGGCCGATGGCCCGGCTCATCCAGGACAAGATCAAACGGCCCCTGGCCGAGGAGATCCTGTTCGGCGAGCTGGCGGAGAGCGGTGGCGTGGTGCACATCGACCTGCAGGGCGGCGAACTCTCGTTCGACTTCGAGACGACTGCCGAGATGGCCTGAGACGCAGAGGCCTGGCGCTGGCCGGGCCTCTGTTTCACTCAGACAGCAAAAAGCCCGGCAAGCCGGGCTTTTTCATGCACGCGAGCCGCGTATCAGCGGGCGCGGTAGGTGATCCGACCCTTGCTCAGGTCGTACGGGGTCAGCTCGACGCGGACCTTGTCACCAGTGAGAATCCGGATGTAATTCTTGCGCATCTTTCCGGAGATATGCGCAGTAACGACGTGCCCGTTTTCCAACTCCACTCGGAACATGGTGTTGGGCAGGGTGTCGACGACAGTACCTTCCATTTCGAAGCTGTCTTCTTTCGACATGCAGTAGAACCCTCAGTATCTAGGAACAGCCAGCCCTTTGCGCTGGCAAAAGCGGCAGGTATTGTGCCCGAAAAGCCGCTGCTGCGCCAAGGGTTAGCTCAGCGTGACCCAGCGCTGGTTGACCAGCAGTTCGATGGGGCGGTACTCGGTCTTGTAGTTCATCTTGCGGCAGTTCTTGATCCAGTAGCCGAGGTAGACGGCCTTCAGGCCGCGCCGGGCGGCTTCGCCGACCTGCCACAGGATCGCGTAGCGGCCGAGGCTGCGTCGCTCCTCGTCGGGATCGAAGAAGGTGTAGACGGCGGAAAGGCCGTTGGGCAGCACGTCGGTGACCGCGACGGCCAGCAGGCGTCCTTCGAGGCGGAACTCGTAGAAGCGGGAGAAGGGCAGATCTCGTACGAGAAAGGTATTGAATTGATCACGGCTCGGCGGGTACATGTCGCCGTCGGCGTGGCGCTTTTCGATGTAGTTGACGTACAGCGAATAGTACTCGTCGGTGAACATCGGCCGGACTTCGCGAACCTTCAGATCCGCATTGCGCTTGAGGATGCGTTTCTGCTGGCGGCTCAGCTGCAGGCCGGTGGCCGGAATCCGCGCGGGTATGCAGGCGGTGCAGCGCTGGCAGTGGGGGCGGTAGAGGTGGTCGCCGCTGCGCCGAAAGCCGATCTCCGAAAGCTCCGCATACACCTGGACGTCCATCGGCTGGCTGGGGTCCAGGAACAGCGTCGTCGCTTGCTCGTCCGGCAGGTAACTGCAAGCGTGGGGTTGCGTGGCATAGAACTTGAGGCGAGCCAGTGAAGTCATGGTCAACTCTCGGGAATCACGAACTCAGTGTAGGCCAGCTCATTAGCCTCGACTAGCGGCTCCAGTCGGCAGTGCTGGGTTCGTCCAGGTAGCGTGCCAGTGCCTCTGCGAACACTTTTCGGGCGATCGGCCGCGCGCCGAAGCTGGCCAGGTGCCGTGTCGGCATCTGGCAGTCAATTAATTCGAATCCCCAGTCGCGCAGACGTTCCACCAAGGTTACGAATCCTACTTTGGAAGCGTCGGCTTCCGTACTGAACATGGACTCCCCGAAGAATAGTCGGCCCATGGCCAGCCCGTAGAGCCCGCCGACCAGTTGCTCGTCGTGCCAGACCTCCACGGAATGCGCCACGCCGCGGCGATGCAGCTCGATGTAGGCCTGCTGCATGGCGTCGGTGATCCAGGTGCCGTCGGCGTAGCGCCGCGGTGCCGAGCAGGCGGCGATGACGCGCTCGAACGCGCGGTCGAGCGTCACCTCGAAGACTTTCTGGCGGATGCGCTTGCGCAGGCTGCGCGAGACGTGCAGCTCGGCCGGGTAGAGCACGGTTCGCGGATCGGGCGACCACCAGAGCAGCGGCTGCCCGTCCTGGTACCAGGGAAAGCAGCCGTGCCGATAGGCCGCGACCAGGCGCTCGGGGCTGAGGTCGCCGCCGGCCGCCAGCAGGCCGTTGGGTTCGCGCAGCGCGGCCTCGAGCGGCGGAAAGCGCAGATCGTCTCGATTCAGCCAGGTGAGCATGTGCGAACCCGTGGCGGGGCAGGGGAGGGGAGTCAGTTGTCGAGGAATTTCTCTGCGTCGAGGGCCGCCATGCAGCCGGCGCCCGCCGAGGTGATCGCCTGGCGGTACACGTGGTCGGCGACGTCGCCGGCGGCGAAAACGCCGGGAATGTTGGTGCTGGTGGCATCGCCCTCGCTGCCGCCACGTACCCTGATGTAGCCGTCGCGCATGTCGAGCTGGCCGACGAACAGGTCGGTGTTGGGCTTGTGGCCGATGGCGATGAACACGCCGGCCAGCGCCAGCTGCTGTTCCTCGCCGGTGAGGGTGCTCTTCAGGCGTACGCCGGTGACGCCGGAGGCATCGCCGAGGACTTCTTCCAGGGTGTTGTTCCAGTGCAGCCGGACGTTGCCGTTGGCGGCCTTGTCGAACAGCTTGTCCTGCAGGATCTTCTCGGCGCGGAGCTTGTCGCGGCGATGGATCAGGTGCACTTCGCGGGCGATATTGGACAGGTACAGTGCTTCCTCCACCGCGGTGTTGCCGCCGCCGACGACCGCGACCACCTGGTTGCGGTAGAAGAAGCCGTCGCAGGTGGCGCATGCCGAGACGCCGCGGCCGGCGAAGGCATCTTCGGACGGCAGGCCGAGGTACTGGGCGCTGGCTCCGGTGGCGATGATCAGCGCGTCGCAGGTGTAGACGCCGCTGTCGCCGCGCAGCGTGAACGGGCGCTGCTGCAGCTCGGCGGTGTGGATGTGGTCATGGATGATCCGGGTGTCGAAGCGCTCGGCGTGCTGCTGCATGCGCTCCATCAGCACCGGGCCGGTCAGGCCTTCGGGGTCGCCGGGCCAGTTGTCCACTTCGGTGGTGGTGGTCAGCTGGCCGCCGGGCTGGATGCCGGTGATCACCACGGGTTTGAGATTGGCGCGCGCGGCATAGACCGCAGCGGTGTATCCGGCCGGGCCCGAGCCGAGAATGATCAGACGTGAATGCTTGACTTCGCTCATAAAAAGCCCTCATAAGCCGTTGTTGCCACTGGAGAAGCGTGCGTCCGTCGAGGCGCGCTGAATTATTGCCGGTTATGCTACACCGAAGCTCCGGCAAAAGCCCAAGCGGCTCGGAACCGGCATGGCAACGCGGAGCCAAACCCGTACAATGCCCGGTTTGAAGCTCTGCTCGAAAGACGCCCATGTGGCGCAGGAACCACCCGTTTTGAAGAATACGTCCTCTACCGCACCGTCTTCCGCCTGGCGCCAGCAACTGGCCTACCGCCTGAAGGAGGGCGCCCTGATCGCCCTCGGCGCGCTCTGTGCCTACCTGTGGATGGCGCTGCTGACCTACGATCCGACCGACCCCGGCTGGACGCACACCAGCAACGTCGAGCAGGTGCACAACGCCGCGGGGCGGGCCGGCGCCTGGTTCGCCGACGTGCTGTTCATGGCGCTCGGCTACTTCGCCTACGTGTTTCCGCTGCTGCTGGGCATCCGGACCTGGCAGGTGTTCCGCGCCCGGCACCAGCCCTGGGAGTGGAACGGCTGGCTGTTCTCCTGGCGCCTGATCGGCCTGGTGTTCCTCATCCTTTCCGGCTCGGCGCTGGCCTACATCCATTTCGAGGCCGGGGGCCACATGCCCGCATCGGCCGGTGGGGCGCTGGGCGAGAGCCTGGGGCAACTGGCGGTGCTGTCGCTCAACGTGCAGGGCAGCACGCTGCTGTTCCTCGCGCTCTTCCTGTTCGGCCTGACCGTGTTCGCCGACCTGTCCTGGTTCCGCGTGATGGACCTGACCGGCAAGATCACGCTCGACCTTGTGGAGCTGGTACAGAGCGCTTCCGGGCGCTGGTGGGCGGCGCGCAGCGAGCGCAAGCAGCTGGTGGCTCAGTTGCGCGAGGTGGACGAGCGGGTGGATACCGTGGTCGCGCCGGTGGTCTCCGACCGCCGCGAGCGGGCCAAGGTCAAGGAGCGGCTGATCGAACGCGAGGACGCGCTGGCCAGGCACATGACCGAGCGCGAGAAACGCCCGGCCCCGGTCATCGCGCCGCCGCCGCCGCCCAAGGCCGCCGAGCCGAGCAAGCGGGTGCTGAAGGAAAAGCAGGCCACGCTGTTCGTCGACAACCTGGCCGAAGGCCTGCCCCCCATTTCGCTGCTCGACATGGCGGAGAAGAAGCAGAAGCAGTTTTCGCCGGAGTCGCTCGAGGCGATGTCGCGTCTGCTGGAAATCAAGCTCAAGGAATTCGGCGTCGAGGTGACGGTCGAGTCCGTGCACCCGGGCCCGGTGATCACCCGCTTCGAGATCCAGCCGGCGCCGGGCGTCAAGGTCAGCCGCATCTCCAACCTGGCCAAGGACCTGGCGCGTTCGCTCGCCGTGATCAGCGTGCGGGTGGTGGAGGTCATCCCGGGCAAGACCACCGTCGGCATCGAGATCCCCAACGAGGACCGGCAGATGGTCCGCTTCTCCGAGGTGCTGTCCTCGGCCGAGTACGACAATGCCAAGTCGCCGGTCACCCTGGCGCTGGGGCACGACATCGGCGGCAAGCCGATCATTGCCGACCTGGCGAAGATGCCGCACCTGCTGGTGGCCGGTACCACCGGTTCCGGCAAGTCGGTGGGTGTGAACGCGATGATCCTGTCGATCCTGTTCAAGTCGACGCCGGACGAGGCGCGGCTGATCATGATCGACCCGAAGATGCTCGAGCTGTCGATCTACGAAGGTATCCCGCACCTGCTCTGCCCGGTGGTCACCGACATGAAGGAGGCGGCGAACGCGCTGCGCTGGAGCGTCGCCGAGATGGAGCGGCGCTACAAGCTGATGGCAGCGATGGGCGTGCGCAACCTGGCCGGCTTCAACCGCAAGGTGAAGGACGCCGAAGAGGCCGGCACGCCGCTGGCGGACCCGCTCTACCGCCGTGAGAGCATGGAAGACGAGGCGCCGCTGCTCAAGCCGCTGCCCACCATCGTGGTGATCGTCGACGAATTCGCCGACATGATGATGATCGTCGGCAAGAAGGTGGAAGAACTGATCGCGCGCATCGCGCAGAAGGCGCGGGCGGCCGGCATCCACCTCATCCTGGCGACCCAGCGGCCTTCGGTGGACGTCATCACCGGCCTGATCAAGGCCAACATCCCGACCCGCATGGCGTTCCAGGTGTCCAGCAAGATCGATTCGCGCACCATTCTCGACCAGGGCGGCGCCGAACAACTGCTCGGCCACGGCGACATGCTCTACCTGCCGCCGGGTACCGGCCTGCCGATCCGTGTGCATGGCGCCTTCGTCTCCGACGAGGAGGTGCATCGCGTGGTCGAGGCCTGGAAGGCCCGGGGCGCGCCCGACTACATCGAGGACATCCTCGCCGGCGCCGAAGAAGGCGGCGGCAGCTATGACCTCGGTGGCGGTGAAGGGGGCGGCGAGGGCAGCGAGGAAGACGCGCTCTACGACGAGGCGGTCCGCTTCGTGACCGAAAGCCGGCGCGCCTCGATCTCCGCGGTCCAGCGCAAGTTGAAGATCGGCTACAACCGGGCTGCACGCATGATCGAGGCCATGGAAATGGCCGGCGTGGTGACGCCCATGAACACCAACGGCTCGCGCGAGGTCATCGCGCCGGCGCCCATTCGCGACTGACCTGCGAGGCCTTCGATGCGATTGATCCGATTCCTGTCCGCCTGCTTCCTGGCGCTGGCGTGGCTTCCCGTCCAGGCGCAGGACGCGTCCGCCGCGCGCCTGACGCAGCTGCTGCAGCAGGCCGACACGCTGACCGCCCGCTTTTCCCAGCTGTCGCTGGACGCCAGCGGGACCCAGCTGCAGGAAACGGCCGGCGAGATCGCACTCAAGCGTCCGGGCCAGTTCCGCTGGCATACCGACGAGCCGATGGAGCAGCTGCTGGTGTCCGACGGCAAGAAGGTCTGGCTCTACGATCCGGACCTCGAACAGGTCACCATCCAGACCCTGGACCAGCGCCTGACCCATACGCCGGCGCTGCTGCTGTCGGGCGACGTGTCGCAGATCAGCGAGAACTTCGCGATCAGCCACAAGGAGTCCAGCGGGGTCGTCGATTTCACCCTGCAGCCCAAGGGCAACGACACCCTGTTCGACAGCCTGCGCCTGTCGTTTCGCAACGGCGTCATCAACGACATGCAACTGATCGACAGCGTCGGCCAGCGCACCAACATCCTGTTCAACAGCGTGAAGATGAACGAGCCTCTGGCCGCGGGACTCTTCACCTTCGAGATTCCGGAAGGCGCGGACGTCATCGCCGAATAACGCCGTCGGCCTTGGTACGCGTGCCCGTCATACCGGGCGCGCGCCCGAAACCGTTCCGAGGCATCCATGGACCTGTTCAACCAGAACCCCGTCTCCCAGCCGCTGGCCGCCAGGCTCAGGCCTTCCAGCCTGGACGAGTACGTCGGCCAGGAGCACCTGCTCGCCCGCGGCAAACCGCTGCGCGAGGCGCTGGAGCAGGGCGCGCTGCACTCGATGATCTTCTGGGGCCCGCCCGGGGTCGGCAAGACCACCCTGGCGCGCCTGCTCGCGAAGGTCTCGGATGCGCACTTCGAAACGGTCTCGGCGGTGCTCGCCGGGGTCAAGGAGATCCGCCAGGCCGTCGAGATCGCCCGCCAGCAGGCGGCCCAGTACGGGCGCCGCACGCTGCTGTTCGTCGATGAGGTGCACCGTTTCAACAAGTCGCAGCAGGATGCCTTCCTGCCCTTCGTCGAGGACGGCACGCTGATCTTCGTCGGCGCGACCACCGAGAACCCGTCCTTCGAGCTGAACAACGCGCTGCTGTCGCGCGCCCGGGTCTACGTGCTCAAGGCCCTGGACGAGGCGGCGCTGCGCCGGCTGGTCGAGCGCGCGCTCACCGATCCCAGGGGCCTGGGCGGTCTGCACCTGAGCGTCTCGGAGGACGGCTACCGGACGCTGCTCGCCGCCGCCGACGGTGACGGGCGCCGCCTGCTGAACCTGCTGGAAAACGCCTCCGACCTGGCCGAGCCGGGCGGGACCATCACCGCCGAATCGCTGCAGAACCTGCTGGGCGACAGCCGCCGGCGCTTCGACAAGGGCGGCGAGGCCTTCTACGACCAGATCTCGGCGCTGCACAAGTCGGTCCGCGGCTCGAGCCCGGACGGCGCGCTCTACTGGTATGCGCGCATGCTCGATGGCGGCTGCGACCCGCTGTACATCGCCCGCCGGGTCGTGCGCATGGCCAGCGAGGACATCGGCAATGCCGACCCTCGGGCGCTGGACCTCTGCCTCTCGGCCTGGGACGTGCAGGAACGGCTCGGCAGCCCGGAAGGCGAGCTGGCCGTCGCCCAGGCGATCGTCTACCTGGCCTGCGCGCCGAAGAGCAACGCGGTCTACACGGCGTTCAAGGCCGCCAAGCGCGACGCGGCGGAACATGGCTCGCTGGAAGTCCCGCTGCATCTGCGCAACGCCCCGACCAAGCTGATGAAGAACCTCGGCTATGGCGAGGAGTACCGCTACGCGCACGACGAGCCGGATGCCTATGCCGCCGGCGAGGACTATTTTCCCGAGGAACTGGAGCCCCGCCAGTACTACCAGCCGGTGCCGCGTGGGCTGGAGCTGAAGATCGGCGACAAGCTGCGCCACCTGCAGGCGCTCGACCGGCAGAGCCTGCGCCAGAGGAGGCGGACATGATCAAGGTGATCGCCGCGGTGGCGCTCGGCGGGGCGACCGGGTCGGTGTTGCGCTACCTGACCTCGGCCTGGGTGGTGGCGCACTGGCCCCGGCAGTTCTTCCTCGCCACGCTCGCCGTCAACATCGTCGGCTGCCTGCTCATCGGCTATCTGTCCGGCCTGTTCCTGACGCGCACGGAGCTGCCGGTCGAATTGCGGCTGGGGCTGATGGCGGGTTTTCTCGGCGGCCTGACCACCTTTTCCTCGTTCAGCCTGGAAGTCCTGCGCCTGCTGGAGAACGGGCAGGTCGGCACCGCGCTGGGCTACCTGTTCGTCAGCCTGGCCGGCGGTTTATTCGCCGCCTGGGCCGGTTTATCCTTCGCACGACTTTGACTACCGACCATGCGGCCGGCGCACACCGGCCCCGATCATTCCGCTTCGGCCTAGAGAGAACACATGCTCGATTCGAAACTGGTACGCACGCAGCTGCAGGAAGTGGCCGCTCGCCTGGCCACCCGTGGCTATCAACTGGATGTGGCGCGCATCGAGGCGCTGGAGAGCCAGCGCAAGTCGGTGCAGACCCGCACCGAGCAGCTGCAGGCCGAGCGAAACGCGCGTTCGAAGTCGATCGGGCAGGCCAAGCAGCGCGGCGAGGACATCGCGCCGCTGCTGGCCGACGTCGATCGCATGGGTGGTGAACTGGAGGAAGGCAAGCGCGAGCTCGACGCGATCCAGGGCGAACTCGATGCCCTGATGCTGAGCCTGCCGAACCTGCCGCACGAGTCGGTTCCGGTCGGCGCCGACGAGGACGGCAACGTCGAGATCCGCCGCTGGGGCGAGCCGCGCCGCTTCGATTTCGAGGTGCGCGACCACGTGGCGCTCGGCGAGCGCAACGGCTGGTTGGACTTCGAGACGGCGGCCAAGCTCTCCGGCGCGCGCTTCGCATTGATGCGCGGACCCATCGCCCGGCTGCACCGCGCGCTGGCGCAGTTCATGCTCGACCTGCACACCCGCGAGCACGGCTACGAGGAGGCCTACACCCCGTACCTGGTGCAGGCGCCGGCCCTGCAGGGCACCGGCCAGCTGCCGAAGTTCGAGGAGGACCTGTTCAAGATCGCCCGCGAGAAGGAGGCCGACCTCTACCTGATTCCGACCGCCGAGGTGTCGCTGACCAACATCGTCGCCGGCGAGATTCTCGAGGCCAGGCAACTGCCGCTGAAGTTCGTCGCCCATACGCCGTGCTTCCGCAGCGAGGCGGGCGCCTCGGGGCGCGATACCCGCGGCATGATCCGCCAGCACCAGTTCGACAAGGTGGAGATGGTGCAGATCGTCGAGCCCTCGAGCTCCTTCGAAGCCCTGGAAAGCCTGACCGCCAACGCCGAGCGCGTGCTGCAGCTGCTGGAGCTGCCGTACCGGGTGCTGGCGCTGTGCACCGGCGACATGGGCTTCGGCGCCACCAAGACCTACGACCTGGAAGTCTGGGTGCCGAGCCAGGACAAGTACCGCGAGATTTCTTCCTGCTCCAACTGCGGCGATTTCCAGGCGCGCCGCATGCAGGCGCGCTACCGCAACCCGGAGACCGGCAAGCCGGAGCTGGTGCACACGCTCAACGGCTCCGGCCTGGCGGTCGGGCGGACGCTGGTCGCGGTGCTGGAGAACTACCAGCAGGCCGACGGCAGCATCCGTGTTCCGAGCGTGCTGCAGCCCTACATGGGCGGCATCGAAACCATCGGCTGACAGCCGTCGCCGACCGAGCCCGCCCACCGAGGCGGGCATCATTTCGCGGGGTCGCTTATGGACTACTTGCCCTTGTTCCACGACCTGCGGGGTCGTTCGGTCCTCATTGTCGGCGGCGGCGACGTGGCCCTGCGCAAGGCCCGCCTGCTGTGCCAGGCCGGCGCCCGCCCGCGGGTGGTCGCGCCGGTCATCGACCCCGAGCTGCGCGCCCTGGTCGAGCAGGCGCAGGGGCAGTGCCGGGAGGGCGCCTATGAGCCCGACGACCTCGACGAGGCCGTCCTGGCCATCGCCGCCACCGACGAGGAAAGCGTCAACGCGGCGGTGTCGCACGACGCCCGCCAGCGGACCATTCCGGTCAACGTGGTGGATGCGCCGGCGCTGTGCAGCGTGATCTTCCCGGCCATCGTCGACCGTTCGCCGCTGGTGGTGGCGGTGTCCAGCGGCGGCGATGCGCCGGTCCTGGCGCGGCTGGTGCGGGCCCGCCTGGAAAGCTGGCTGCCGGCTGCCTATGGCGAACTGGCGGGGCTGGCTCGAAGCTTCCGCCAGCGGGTCAAGGACGCCTTCGCCAGCGTGCAGCAGCGCCGGGTTTTCTGGGAGGAGGTGTTCCAGGGGCCGATCGCCGAGCGGGTGTTCGCCGGGCAGCGGGAGGAGGCCGAGCGCCTGCTCGAGGAGAAGCTGGCCGGCGCACGACCCAAGCCGCTCGGCGAGGTCTACCTGGTGGGCGCCGGCCCGGGCGATCCGGACCTGCTTACCTTCCGCGCGCTGCGGCTGATGCAGCAGGCCGACGTAGTGCTGTACGACCGGCTGGTCGCGCCGCCGATTCTCGAGCTGTGCCGGCGCGACGCCGACCGCCTCTACGTCGGCAAGAAGCGCGCCGAGCATGCGCTGCCGCAGGACCAGATCAACCGCCAACTGGTCGATCTGGCGAAACAGGGCAAGCGGGTGCTGCGCCTCAAGGGTGGCGATCCCTTCATCTTCGGCCGCGGCGGCGAGGAGATCGAAGAACTGGCCGCGCACGGCATCCCGTTCCAGGTGGTGCCCGGGATCACCGCCGCCAGCGGCTGCGCAGCCTATGCCGGCATCCCGCTGACGCATCGCGATCATGCCCAGTCGGTGCGCTTCGTCACCGGCCACCTGAAGGACGGTTCCTGCGACCTGCCCTGGGTCGATCTGGTGGCCCCGGGGCAGACGCTGGTGTTCTACATGGGCCTGGTCGGCCTGCCGGTGATCTGCCGCGAGCTGGTCGCCCATGGCCGCGCGGCGACCACGCCGGCGGCGCTGGTGCAGCAGGGCACCACGCGCAACCAGCGGGTGTTCACCGGGACGCTGGCGGACCTGCCCACCCTGGTCGCGGAGCACGACGTGCAGGCGCCGACCCTGCTGATCGTCGGCGACGTGGTGTCGCTGCGCGACAGGCTCGCCTGGTTCGAGGGCGCGGGGGACGCCTGAGCTCAGGGCCGGGTGCGGATGCCGCGACCGGGCAGGCGCTCGCGATCGTGGGGGCGTCCGAGCCGCAGATCCGGGCCCTTGGGGATCAGCCCGTTGGCGTTGATGTGACGGTGGCTCGCGTAGTAGTGCCCTTTGATGTGGGTGAAATTCACCGTCGCCGCCACGCCGGGCCACTGGTAGAGCTCGCGCAGCCAGTTGGACAGGTTGTGGCAGTCCTCGATGCGCCGCAGGTTGCACTTGAAGTGGCTGTAGTAGACGGCGTCGAAGCGGATCAGCGAGGTGAACAGGCGCCAGTCGGCCTCGGTCAGGAATTCCCCGGCGAGGTAGCGGCGCTCGTCGAGCAGTGCCTCGAGCACGTCCAGTTCAGTGAACAGGGCGTCGAACGCCGCCTCATAGGCTTCCTGCCGGGTGGCGAAGCCGGCGCGGTAGACGCCGTTGTTCACCGCCGCGTAGATGCGCTCGTTGAGCCGGTCGATCTCGGGCAGCAGGTCCGGCGGGCAGAGGTCCAGGCGCGAGCCGGTGAGGCCGTCGAACGCGCCGTTGAACATGCGGATGATCTCGGCCGATTCGTTGCTGACGATGCGATTGCGCTCGCGGTCCCAGAGCACAGGCACGGTCACCCGCCCGGTGTAGTGCGGATCGTCGCGGGTGTAGCGCTGGTGGAGGTAGTCCAGGCCGTCCAGCGCGTCGCCGGTCGAGCCCTTGCTGGTGTCGAAGGTCCAGCCGTTCTCGGCCATCAGCCAGCCGACCACCGACACGTCGATTAGCGGCTGCAGGCCCTTCAGCTCCCGGTAGATGAGGGTGCGGTGCGCCCAGGGGCAGGCGAGGGAGACGTAGAGGTGGTAGCGGCCCGGCTCGGCCGGGAAGCCCGCCTGCCCCTGCGGGCCGGGCCCGCCGTCGGCGGTCACCCAGTCGCGTCGTTTCGCGTTCTCGCGCTGGAAGTTGCCGTCCTGGCTGTTTTCGTACCAGCGGTCCTGCCATTGGCCGTCGATGAGCAAGCCCATATCGCCTCCTACAGTCTTTGCAGATCAGAGGCGCCAGGGCGGAGACGGTTCACCGCAAGGCCGAAAGACGATCATGCCGTCCGGCCGGGCCGCTCCTGCCAATAGCGCTGCGCCTCGCCGAACGCTTCTTCTCGGCCGCGTCCGAGGCCCCGGAGGGCCAGCGCGATGGTCGAGAGCACGGCCAGTTCGCCGTACTCGTCGTGCTGCCGGCCCTGCCAGATGCCGAGCAGCGTCTGCGGGTCGAGCGTTTCCGGCTTGACGTGACGATGCGACGACAGCGCCGGCCAGTCCTCGTCCCAGTCCTCGCCGCCGTGGGTTCCGTAGAGATGCGAGACGGCATCGGGGTTGATCTCGATCTCGCCGCCCTCGCCCTTGATCACCACCGCGGTATCGCCGAGCAGCCGGCTGGCTTCGCGATGCACCGCCTGGTAGCCGGGATGGAAGATGCTCTGCAACCCGCAACGCGCCGACAGCGGGTTGAGCACCCGGGCGAGCGAATGGATTGGCGAGCGCAGGCCGAGCAGGTTGCGCATGTCGATCATCCGCTGCAGCTGCGGCATCCAGGCCTGCAGCGGGATGAAGGCCAGGTTGTGTTCGTCCAGCGCACGGGCCACCGCGGGCCAGTCGCGGCAGGTCGGGATGCCGAGCAGATCCAGGTGCTGTTCGGTGTAGATCCGCCCGGCGGTGTGGGCGCCGCCGCCGTGCAGCAGGATGCGCACGCCCTGCGCGGCCAGGCACCTGGCGGCGAGCAGGTACCAGGGCAGGTGGCGCTTCTTGCCGGCATAGCTCGGCCAGTCGAGGTCGACCGGGATGCCCGGCGCCTGCAGCCGCTCGCGCACCGCTTCGGTGAAGCCGGCGAGTTCCTCGGCGCTTTCCTCCTTGTGCCGCAGCAGCATCAGGAAGGCGCCGAGCTGGGCATCCTCGACCTTTTCATCAAGCAGCATGCCCATGGCCGCCCGGGCTTCCTCGCGGGTCAGCCCGCGGGCGCCGCGTTTGCCCTTGCCGAGGGTGCGCACGAACATCGCGAACGGGTGTTCCTCGGGTGTCGTCAGGTTCAGCGTCATAGGCAGTTACTCGGTTTAGGCAGGCCGGCCAGTTTCGCCGCGAGCTTGGCCGGCGTGCCCTTGAACAGGCGGTTGAGATGCAGGCTGTTGCCCTTGTCCGGGCCGAGCTGCTGGGCCGTGTAGCGAATCAGCGGGCGCGTCGCTGGAGACAGCTGGAACTCGGCGTAGAAGCGCCGGAGCAGGTGCAGGACCTCCCAGTGCTCGGCTTCCAGCACCAGGCCTTCGCGCTCGGCCAGTACGCAGGCCACGGCCTCGGACCAGTCGGAGAGTTCCACCAGGAAGCCTTCTTCATCCACCGGCACGGTGCGGCCGTCGACATGCAGTTCGCTCATAGCCAACTGTTCACCCGGTCGAACTCGCCGGCCAGTTCGACGAAGCGAGGATAGTCGATCAGTTCGACGTCGTCGCCTGCCGACAGCGCGCGGGCGCGCACGTCTTCCTCTAGGGCGTAGAGCCGGGCGCCGGCGGGACGCGTGCGAAGCGCGGCGTGGGGGGCGCTGCCCGGCTGCAGTGCATAGACCGCGTCGCCCGAGAGCAGCAGACCGTCGCGCACGCTCATCAGCACCAGGCAGCTGTCCAGGCGTGAGTCGGCGAAGGGCGAATGGCTGAGTACGTGGAGTGTGGCCATCAGAGCGTGATCACCTCGTCGAAACGGTCGAGCAGGGCCGTCAGCTCGGCGTCGTCCAGCAGCCGGACCGGCAGCCCCAGGGCGTCCTCGGCCAGGCCGCGCTCGCGTAGGCTGCGCCCTGCGGCATAGAGCTCCTCGACACCGAACAGCTGCAGCGCCTGCAGGTTCGCCGTCAGGTCCTTCTGCTGCACGGCCGCCGGTTGCTGCGCGGCGGCCAGCTGGAACACCCCGTCATCGAGAAAGAGCATGGCCATTGGCAGGTCGAAGGCGCCGCCGGCCAGCACGATATCCAGCGCCTCGCGCGCGGCCAGGCCGCTCCAGGGCGCCTGCCTGGCGATGAGCAGCAGCGAGCGCGCCATCACGGGCCTCCGAAGCAGACCAGCCGGTCGGATTGCTGCACGGCCTCGTGCAACTGCCCCAGCCCGGACAAGGCCCAGCCGCTGGCGACGTTCGCCGCGGGGCGCGCATAACGCCGCGCTTCCTGCCCGTCGAGCACGCCCCGGCGCAGCGCGGCGGCGATGCAGACCACGCCGTCGAGCCCGTGGGCGGTGATGAAGTCCTGCCACTGCCGGGCCAGGTCGGGCTCGTCCTGCGGCGTCACCAGGTTCGCTGAGGCGCCGTGCACGCCTTCCTGGTAGAAGAAGATCCGTACGATTTCATGCCCGCCGGCCAGCGCCGCCTCGGCGAAGCGAAGCGCCCGGCGCGAAGCCGGCGAGGTGGGGGCGGAGAAGAGGGCGAGGGTGAATTTCATGGTCGCCATGATACGCCAGTCGCATGAAAAAGCCCGCCGACCTGGACGGTGGGCGGGCTTCGCGGCGCGCAGCGAGGATCAGTCGTCGCTGCCGAAGATGCCGAGCAGTTGCAGCAGGCTCAGGAACAGGTTGTAGATGGATACATACAGGGCGATGGTCGCCATGATGTAGTTGCGCTCGCCGCCATGGATGATCGCGCTGGTCTGGAACAGGATGCACACCGAGGAGAACAGCACGAAGCCGGCACTGATCGCCAGCTGCAGCCCCGGCACCTGGAAGAAGAAGCTGATCAGCATCGCCCCCAGCAGCACGAAGAATCCGGCGGTGATGAAGCCGCCGAGGAAGCTCATGTCCTTGCGGGTGGTCAGCACGTAGGCGGATAGCCCGAAGAACACCAGGGCAGTCATGGCCAGCGCGGAGGTCACCAGTTCGCCGCCGTTCGCCATCCCCAGGTAGAGGTTGAGGATCGGCCCGAGCGTGTAGCCCATGAAGCCGGTGAGGGCGAAGGTGGAAACCAGGCCCCAGACCGAGTTGCGCAGCTTGGCGGTAAGGAAGAACAGGCCGTAGAAGCCGATCAACACCACGAAGATGTTCGGATACGCCGCGTTGGCCTGCATGGCTAGGTAGGCGACCAGGGCGCTGAAGGCCAGCGTCATGCCGAGCAGCCCGTAGGTGTTGCGCAGCACCCGGCTGACTTCCCTCTGCCCCGTTTGAGCATGACTCAGTGCATATTCATGTTCGTGCATGGACAAACTCTCCTTCTCGAAACGAAGCCAGGATGACTTTCCGCGATCATAACAGAGGCCCCTGGCGTAGCCAGTCGCAGTGTTTGACAGTGTGTTTCGATCCGGTAGTATGCCGGCCGCATGTGCGGAGGTGTGGCCGAGTGGTTGAAGGCAGCGGTCTTGAAAACCGCCGAAGGGGAAACTCTTCCGTGAGTTCGAATCTCACCGCCTCCGCCATATCTCTGACTGAAAGCCCCGTATTCCGGGGCTTTCAGCGTTTCTGAGGGTCGGAAATGCGGGTGCGCGTGGTCCCGGTATGGTCCCAAGGAGGGACGCGCGAGCGCTGGCCGGGGCGGGCATGGAACGTATAATGCCGCTCATTGCCAGTAGGCCAGACGGATATTCCATGACTCGACAGCAACCCATCGCAGTGCTTGGCGGCGGCAGTTTCGGTACCGCCATCGCCAATCTCCTGGTCGAGAACGGCCATGGCGCGCGGCTCTGGATGCGTGATCCGGCGCAGGCGCAGGCCATTCGGACGGAGCGGCAGAACCCGCGCTATCTGAAGGGCGTGACCGTGCTGGACGGCGTCGAGCCGGTGACCGACCTGGCCGCCACGGTCGAGGCCTGCGAGCTGATCTTCGTCGCCTTGCCCTCCAGCGCGCTGCGCAGCGCCCTGCAGCCGGTCGCCGGCCTGCTCGCCGGCAAGCAGCTGGTAAGCACCACCAAGGGGATCGAGGCCGAGGGCTTCAAGCTGATGAGCGAGATTCTCGCCGAGATCGCCCCCCAGGCCCGCATCGGCGTGCTGTCGGGGCCAAACCTGGCGCGCGAGGTGGCCGAACACGCGCTCACCGCGACCGTCATCGCCAGCCCCGACGAGGCGCTGTGCCGCAATGTGCAGGCGGTGCTGCACGGGCGGACCTTCCGCGTCTACGCCAGCCAGGATCGCTTCGGCGTCGAGCTCGGCGGCGCCCTGAAGAACGTCTACGCGATCATGGCCGGCATGGGCGCGGCGCTCGGCATGGGGGAAAACACCAAGAGCATGCTGATCACCCGCGCGCTGGCCGAAATGACCCGCTTCGCCGTCAAGCTCGGCGCCAACCCGATGACCTTTCTCGGTCTGGCCGGTGTCGGAGACCTCATCGTCACCTGCACGTCGCCCAAGAGCCGCAACTTCCAGGTCGGTTACGCGCTGGGCGAGGGGCTGACGCTCGAGCAGGCGGTGTCGCGCCTTGGCGAAGTCGCCGAAGGGGTGAATACGCTGAAGGTGCTCAAGGGCAAGGCCGAGCAGGAGCAGGTCTACATGCCGCTGGTCGCGGGTCTGCATGCCGTGCTGTTCGAGGGGCGTACCCTCGAACAGGTCATCGAGATGCTGATGCGCGGCGAGCCGAAGACCGACGTCGATTTCATTTCCGCAGACGGATTCGCCTGATTCTTCGCTGGAGAAAAGCCATGAAAGATGCCCGCCACACCGACCGCGAAGCCCTGGCGTTCAGGGTGCTCTGGACGCTCGTGTTCTTCTTCGTCTGGCAACTGGCCGAGATCGTCCTGCTGGCCGTGGTGGTGCTGCAGCTGATATCGCGGCTGGTCAACGGCCAGCCGAGCGATGCCCTGCAGCGCTTCGGCGACAGCCTGAGCCAGTACGTGGCGCAGATCGGCCGCTATGCCACCTACAACACCGATCGCAAGCCCTGGCCGATGTCCGACTGGCCAACCCCGCGTCCGGCCGACCTCGAGGTGCTCGACGTGGTGGTCGAGCCCGCGCCGCGGAGGGAGGAGGGCAACATCCCGTGAAGCTCTGGTTGCTGCGTCATGGACAGGCGGAGCCGCGCGCACGCAGCGACGCCGAGCGCAATCTGACCGATATCGGCCGCCTCGAGGCGCGGCGGTCGGCCGTTCACCTGCAGGGCTGTGCACTGGACGTGGTGCTGGCCAGCCCTTATGTCCGCGCCCAGCAGACGGCCGAGGAAGCATGCCGGGCGATCGGCTATGAGGGTGCCTTCGAGACGGTGCCCTGGGTTCGTCCCGAATCGGACCTGCGCGAAGCCATGCTCTACCTCGATCGGCGCCCGGAGCAGAACCTGCTGATCGTCACCCACCAGCCCTTCGTCGGCCTGCTCGGCGGCTGGCTGGTGCACGGACATCGGGACAACCCGCTGCCCATGGCCACCGGCAGTCTGGCCGAACTGGAAGGCGAGGCCTGCGCCGCGGGGCTCATGCACCTGGTGGCGCTGCGTCATCCGGGCCGGTAGCGGCACCCGCGGCCACGAACAACAACAACGAAAGGAGAGACCCCTTGGCCATCTGGCAACGTCAACCCGAGCTGGCACAGCTCAACGACAACCTCAGGAACACCATCGGCGAAGTGCTGGACATTCGCTTCGAGCAGGTCGACGACGATTCGCTCGCCGCGAGCATGCCGGTCGATTCGCGGACCCATCAGCCCTACGGCCTGTTGCACGGCGGCGCCTCGGTGGTGCTCGCCGAGACCGTCGGCTCCACCGCCAGCTACCTGTGCATCGATACCGCGCGGTACTACTGCGTCGGCCTGGAGGTCAACGCCAACCACCTGCGTGGCCTGCGCAGCGGGCGCGTCACCGCGGTGTGCCGTCCGGTGCACCTTGGCCGTTCCACCCACGTCTGGGACATCCGCCTGTGCGGCGAGGACGGCAAGCCGAGCTGCATCTCGCGACTGACGGTGGCTATCGTGCCGCTGGGCGAGAACGCGCCACGCCGCCCGTGAGGGCACTGGCAGGCCTGACGCCGCAATTGGCCGGTGTGCCCGTCATCCGGCGGGCCATGCCGATTGCCGCGCGACGACGGCCTGCCCGACAATGGCCGTCCCTGCGCGCGCTGTCCCAACCCATGTCCCAGACTCTTTTCTTCGCTCACGCCAACGGTTTCCCGTCGGGCACCTATCGAAAGCTGTTCGAGGCGCTGGCGCCCGACTTCCGGATCGAGTGCCTCGACCGGCACGGCCACGACCCTCGCTTTCCGGTGGAGGACAACTGGCAGCGGCTGGTCGACGAACTCATCCATCACCTGGCAGGGCGCGCCGAGCCGGTCATCGGCGTCGGCCATTCGCTCGGCGGCGTGCTGCACTACCACGCCGCCCTGCGCCGCCCGGAGCTGTACCGCGGGGTGGTGATGCTCGACTCGCCGGTGGTCACCTGGGCTGACCAGACGCTGGTGTGGCTGGCCAAGCGCCTCGGCTTCATCGACCGGCTGACTCCGGCCGGGCGCACCGAAGGCCGCCGCGAGTGCTTTCCGGATCTGGCCCGCGCGCGCGATTACTTCGCCGGCAAGACGCTGTTCCGCAGCTTCGATCCCGATTGCCTGGAGGCCTACCTCGAACATGGGCTGGCACCCGATGGCGAACAGCTGCGCTTGCGCTTTGAGCCGGAGATCGAGATGCGCATCTACCGCAGCTTTCCCCACCGCACGCCCGGCTGGCCCATCGCGATGAAGGTCCCGCTGGCCCTGGTGCGCGGCCGCCGGAGCCGGGTGATCCTGCCGCACCATGGCTGGCTGGTGCGCCTGATGCCGGCCGGCCAGGCGCTGGAGATGTCGGGCGGGCACATGTTCCCGCTTGAGCGCCCGCAACAGACCGCAGAAATGATCCGCCAGCTGTGCCTGCGCTGGACGGACGCGCCGCTGGACGAGGAGTACGCATGAGCATGGCCGTCGAAGAGGTTCGCCTGGAACTGCCACACATCGAACTGGCCGCTCACCTGTACGGCCCGGAAGACGGCCAGCCGGTAATTGCGCTGCACGGCTGGCTGGACAATGCCGCAACCTTCAGTCGCCTGGCGCCGCGGCTGCCGGGGCTGCGCATCGTCGCCCTCGACCTGCCGGGGCACGGCCACTCGGACCACCGTCCGGCAGGGGCCGGCTACAACATTTGGGATTACGCCTTCGACGTGTTGCAGACGGCCGAGCAGTTCGGCTGGCAGCGTTTTTCGCTGCTCGGTCATTCGATGGGGGCGATCGTCTCGGTGATTCTGGCCGGCGCCCTGCCGGAGCGCATCGAGCGGCTGGCGCTGATCGACGGCGTCATTCCCTACACCGGCGAGGCTGAGGACGCGCCGGAGAAGCTCGGCGAGGCGCTGCAGGCGCAACTCAAGGTGGACGACAAGCGCAAGCCGGTCTACGCGACCTTCGAGCAGGCGGTACAGGCCCGCATGAGGGGCGTCGGCGCGGTCAGCCACGAGGCGGCGGAGCGGCTGGCACAGCGCGGACTGATGCCGGTGCCCGGCGGCTTCACCTGGCGCACCGACGCGCGCCTGATGCTGCCCTCGGCCCTGCGCCTGTCGCGTGCTCACGCCCAGGCGTTCGTTTCGCGTGTGCAGTGCCCCGCCGCGCTGGTGCTGGCTGAGCAGGGGCTGTTGGTGAACCGGCCGGCGACGCTCGAACTGATCGAGGCCGTGCCGTTCGAGATTCACCGCGTGCCCGGCGGACACCACCTGCATCTGGACGACGAGGCGGGCGCCGCGGCCGTCGCCGAGCGCCTGGCCGGGTTTCTGCATTCCGCGCGGCACGCCTCCTGAAACGAAGCGAAAGAACTGGCGACTTGACCGCAACCGGCCCAGCCACGACGCTGTCGCTCCGGACAGCAGAAGGGTAGCCAATGACCGACTTCCATACCGTCGCCGCACCGAACGGCCGCAAGGCCACGACCGCGCAGATGCGGGCCGCCGGCCCGGATCGTTCGGCGCAGCAGGCCGGGCAGCCGGCGCCGATCCGTTGAGGCGGCCCGTGCGCCTGTCCTGGCGGTTGCTGCCGCTCCTGTGCCTGGTCGCCCATAGCTGGGCGGCGGACTTCCCGGGCAGCGCCGATCTGGACGAACTGCCACGGTTCCCCCAGGCGGAAATCACTGACTATCGCCAGGAGCATGTGGCCGAGCGCCTGTACCCGCAGGATTCGCTGCGGCGCATCGGCGGCCAGCTGCGCATGGACCAGCAGGTGACGGCGGACGGCATGCTGACCGCCATCACCTACCGTCTGCCTGACCACCACAGCGGCCTGGACGCCTTCACCGCGGCACGCGAGCATCTGCTGGCCGAAGGTGCGGAGCTGCTGTACTGGTGCGAGGGGCGCGACTGCGGTTCGAGCAGCCTGTGGGCCAATTCGATCTTCGGCAAGTCGACCCTCTACGGCCCCGAGGGCAACCAGGCCTATCTGCTGGCGCGCCTGGCCGAGCCCCCCGAGCGGCTGGTGGCGCTGTACGCCATCACCCGCGGCAACGGCCGGCCCTACCTGCAGGTCGAGCGCCTCGAGCCGGGCGCAGCGCTGGGCGAGCTGCTGCCGACCGCCGGTACGCTGCTGCGCCAACTGCGCGAGGCCGGCGAGCTGCAGCTGCCACGGCTGCCGGCCGAGCCTTTGGCCGACTGGAGCGCCTTGCTGGCGCGTACCCTGCGGATGGACAGCGCGCTGCGCGTTACTCTGTCCGGGGAAGGGGCCGAGGCCTGGCGCGACGCTCTGGTCGCCGAAGGCGTGCGGGCGCTGCGCATCGAAGTCGACCCCTCCAGCGAACCGGGCCTGGTGGTTCGCCGCCTGCGCTGAATCACGATGACGAGGCTTGGCGCTCGCCAAGCCTTTCCGCGCCCTGCTAGGCTCGCCAGCTGTAGCGAAGGGCCATGCCTTCGTGCTCTTCACGGACCGCTTGCAAGATGCTGAACAACGACCGTCTGCTGGTGCAGATACTGCTTCTGGCGCTGCTCGGCGCCTCGCTCTGGGTGCTCGCGCCTTTCGCTTCCGCCCTGTTCTGGGCCGCGGTGCTGGCCTTCGCCAGCTGGCCGCTCATGCGTCTGCTGACCCGTGTGCTGAAAGGCAACGTCACCCTGGCGGCGGGACTGCTAACCCTCGGCTGGATGGTGCTGGTGGCGGTGCCGCTGGTCTGGCTGGGGTTCAACATCGCCGACCAGATCCGCGCCGCCAATGCCTTGCTGCGCGACCTGCAAGTGGAGGGACTGCCGCCGCCACCGACCTGGCTGGACAACATTCCGCTGGTGGGCGGCCGCCTGGTCGATTTCTGGGAGACGGTGGACGAGCAGGGCACCGCGCTGTTCGCCAGCATCCGTCCGTACATCGGCGAGGTGGGAAACTGGCTGCTGGTGCGCAGCGCGCGGGTCGGCGGCGGCATGCTGGAGCTGGCGCTGAGCCTGGTGCTGGTGTTCTTCTTCTACCGCGACGGCCCACGCCTGGCCGCCTTCGTCCACAGCCTGCTGCACCGGCTGATCGACGAGCGTGCCGACCACTACCTGGAGCTGGTGGCCGCGACCGTCCAGCGCGTGGTCAACGGTGTGATCGGCACGGCCGCCGCCCAGGGCCTGCTGGCCCTGATCGGCTTTCTCATCGCCGGGGTGCCGGGGGCGCTGGTGCTGGGCCTGCTGACCTTCGTGCTGAGCCTAATCCCGATGGGCCCGCCGCTGGTCTGGGTGCCGGCCACCGCCTGGCTGTTCTGGCAGGGAGAATACGGCTACGCGGTGTTCCTCGGCATCTGGGGCATGTTCATCATCAGCGGCGTCGACAACGTGCTCAAGCCCTACCTGATCAGCCGCGGCGGCAACCTGCCACTGGTGGTGGTGCTGCTCGGGGTGTTCGGCGGCATCCTGGCGTTCGGTTTCATGGGCCTGTTCCTCGGGCCGACGCTGCTCGCCGTCGCCTACAGCCTGCTCAGCGACTGGGTGGTGGAGGAGGTGCCGGAAGCGCCGAGCGTGGAAAACCCGCTGGCGCTCAACGGCGCTTCGCCGGACGCCACCGACAAGCAGGCTGGCTGAGCGGCGCTACAGCTGCGCCTCGTAGTGGTCGAGGGCGTCGCGGGCGATGATGCGGCCGAGCAGGATCAGCTCCTCGGCCTTGTAGAACTCGAAGAAGCGGCAGGCGCGCCTGGGCACGTTGATCAGCACGTCCGGTGGGTAGCCGGCGATCTTGTACTGCGCCAGCGAGGTCTGCATCACCTCGAAGCTGTGGTTGACCAGCTCCAGCAGCGATGCCGGGCCGGCGACATCCACCACGTGCGAGCCTTCCGCGGATTTCGGTGAGGAGGGGGTGGGTTCGGGGGCCGCTGGCGGCTGCTCGCTCAGCGGCGCCTCGTCGACCACCGTGGCATCGGCCAGCAGCTCCAGGCCCGTGTCGCGCTTCCAGAACGGCAGGCGAGCGCTGAGCGTGTCGACCATCAGGTCGAAGCGGCCCTTGGCGGCCGGCGGACGCTCGATCACCGGGAGCGGATAGCGCTTGTGGTTGGTCGCGTTGAGGTTGACCGCCACGATCATGTCGCAATGGCTCGACACCACCGGGACGATCGGCAGCGGGTTGAGCAGGCCGCCGTCGACCAGCATCCGGTTGCCCTGTATGACCGGCGTGAACAGGCTGGGGATCGCCGCCGAGGCGCGCATGGCCTGGTGCAGGCTGCCTTCCTGGAACCACACTTCCTGCTGGTTGGTGAGGTCGGTGGCCACGGCGGTAAAGGGGATCGGCAGGTCCTCGATGGCGATGTCGCCGACGATCTCGCGGATGCGTCCGAACACCTTGTCGCCGCGTATGGCGCCGAGACTGAAGCTCAGGTCCAGCAGGCGCAGCAGGTCCAGGTAGTCGAGGCTCTCGATCCACTCGCGGTACAGCGCGAGCTTGCCGGCCGCATGGATGCCGCCGATCACCGCGCCCATGGAACAGCCGGCGATGCAGCCGATCTGGTAGCCGCGCGACTCCAGCTCCTCGATCGCGCCGATGTGCGCATAGCCGCGGGCGCCCCCCGATCCCAGTACCAGTGCAACCTTCTTGCCCACGGTCACCTCCCTTGATCCGAACCGGTCCTAAGCTTCCCCCGTCATGCTGCGTACGACAAGGGGCGCGTGCCCCATGCCGGATCGCGATCGCTCGGTCGCCGCGCTTTGCTACAATCCGCCGCCCAGTTTTGCATGCAACCGGAGGTCCCGTGAGCGACGCGATCCGCCTGACCCAGTACAGCCATGGCGCCGGCTGTGGCTGCAAGATTTCTCCCAAGGTGCTGGACGTGATCCTAGCGGGCAGCGGCGCCCAGAACCTGGACCCGCGGCTCTGGGTAGGCAACGCCTCGCGCGACGATGCGGCGGTGTACGGCATCGACGACACGCGCGGCGTGGTCTCGACCACCGATTTCTTCATGCCGATCGTCGACGATCCGTTCGATTTCGGCCGGATCGCCGCGACCAATGCCATCAGCGACATCTACGCCATGGGCGGCGACCCGCTGATGGCCATCGCCATCCTCGGCTGGCCGGTGAACCTGCTGCCGCCGGAAGTTGCTCGTGAGGTCGTGGCCGGCGGCCGTGCGGCCTGCGAGGCGGCCGGCATCCCGCTGGCCGGCGGCCATTCGATCGACGCCCCGGAGCCGATCTTCGGCCTCGCGGTCACCGGGCTGGTGGAAAAGGCGCGCATGAAGCGCAACGACACGGCGACCGCCGGTTGCCGGCTCTACCTGACCAAGCCGCTGGGCATCGGCATCCTCACCACGGCCGAGAAGAAGGCGCTGCTGCGCGCCGAGGACGTCGGCCTGGCGCGCGACTGGATGTGTACGCTGAACCGCCCCGGCAGCCGCTTCGGCCGCCTCGATGGCGTGCGCGCGATGACCGACGTGACCGGCTTCGGCCTGCTCGGCCACCTGGTCGAGATGGCCGACGGCAGCGGGCTGACGGCCCATCTGGAGGTGGCCCGGGTGCCGCGCCTGCCGGGCGTCGAGCATTACCTGGAGCAGGGCTGCGTGCCCGGCGGGACCGGGCGCAACTTCGAGAGCTACGGCCATCGTATCGGCCCGCTGGACGAGCGCCAGCGCGCGTTGCTGTGCGACCCGCAGACCAGCGGTGGCCTGCTGGTGGCCGTAGCCCCGGAAGGCGAAGCCGAGTTCCAGGCGGCGTGCGCCGAACAGGGCCTGGTGCTCGAAGCCATCGGCCATCTGGCCGAGGCGGGCGAGCACGCGGTCGAGGTGCATTGATGCGCGTGGACACCGATGACTACCGGCGGATCTTCCTCGAGGGCCTGCCGTTGATGGACGCGCGGGCACCGGTGGAATTCACCAAAGGCGCCTTTCCCGGCACGGTGAACCTGCCGCTGATGACCGACATCGAGCGGCAGAAGGTCGGCACCTGCTACAAGCAGCACGGCCAGCAGGCGGCGCTCGAGCTCGGCCACCGCCTGGTGTCGGGTGCGGTCAAGGCCGAGCGCATTCGCGCCTGGGCGGAGTTCGCCAGGGCCCATCCGAACGGTTACCTATACTGTTTCCGCGGCGGCCTGCGCTCGCAGATCGTGCAGCAATGGCTGCGCGAGGAGGCCGGCATCGAGTATCCGCGCGTGGTGGGCGGCTACAAGGCGATGCGCACCTTCCTGCTGGATACCCTCGAGCAGGCGGCGCAGCAGTGCCGTTTCGTGCTGGTGGGCGGGCTCACCGGCACAGGCAAGACCGAGGTGCTGGCGCGCTTGCCCAACAGCGTCGACCTCGAGGGGCTGGCCAACCACCGCGGCTCCAGCTTCGGCAAGCGTGCCACGCCGCAGCCGGAACAGATCGACTTCGAGAACGCGCTCGCCATTCGTCTGCTGAAGCTGCAGGCCGCCGGCATGCGGGGTTACGTCATGGAGGACGAGGCGCGGCTGATCGGACGCTGCTCGGTCCCGCTGCCGTTGCACCAGGGCATGCAGCGCTACCCGCTGGTTTGGCTGGAAGACAGCTTCGAGGGCCGCGTGGAGCGCATCCTGCGCGACTACGTGATCGACCTCTGCGCGGAGTTCGTCGCCGAGCAGGGCGAGGCCGGTTTCGAGGCCTTCGCCGAGCGCTTGCGGCAGAGCCTGGTCAATATCCGCAAGCGCCTCGGCGGCGAGCGTCACCAGCGCCTGTCGGTGCTGCTCGAGCAAGCGCTCGTCGAACAGGCCCGCAGCGGCGACGTGAGCCTGCACCGCGGCTGGATCGAAGGCCTGCTGGCCGAGTACTACGACCCGATGTACGCCTACCAGCGTGAAAGCAAGGCCGAGCGGATCCTGTTCGCGGGTGAGCAGCAGGCCGTTGTCGAATTCCTGAGCCAGGACGGCGAAGCGTCCGGCCATCATCGTTGAAGCGAGGACATCCCATGAGACTGTTGATCGCACTGCCCCTGTTGGTGATCGCGCTGAGCGGCTGCGCCGGAAAGACGGCCTATCGCGACAGCTGCGCCTCAGAGCTTGAAGCCGCCTGGCGCGAGCAGAGCCTGGCCGAGGCGGAAGGCTTCGCCGGCACCGTCAGCTATTCGAAGGCCATGGCGCTGCTGGCCGGGGCCAAGACCCAGCAGCAGTTCGAGGGCTTCCGCGGCTGTGTGCAGAAGGCCGAGAAGGCGCGCTTCTACTTGCGAGAATCCCGCGCCGGGCGCTGATCATCCGGGCGGCCGGCACCCGGCTCGCGGCCCATCCGGCCGGGCCACCTTCTTCCGGGGGAGAAGGGAAAGCCGGTGCCGAATCTAGTAGGGTGGGCCGGGCGGCGTTCCGCGTAGAGTGGGCTTTAGCCCACCAGAGAGGCCACGGCTTTCAGCAGTTGGTGGGCTAAAGCCCACCCTGCGGCGCCGGCGCTGCCACCTGATCAACAGTTGCTCATCCGATGGAGTCGTTCATGCAGCTGGATTTCGGCGCACTCGCGCCCTTGGAAGCCTATCGCTGGCTCTCCGCCACGGTCACGCCACGGCCGATCGCCTGGGTTTCGACCCTGTCGGCCGAAGGCAACGCCAACCTCGCGCCGTTCAGCTTCTTCCAGGTGATCAGCGACGAGCCGCCGACACTGATGGTCAACATCGGCCAGCGCGACGGACAGCTCAAGGACAGCCTGCTGAACGCCCAGGCCACCGGCGAGCTGGTCGTCAACCTGGTCAGCATGATGCAGGCCGAGGCGATGAACGCGTCCGCCGAGGCACTGCCGCACCAGGTCAGCGAGTTCGCCCACTGCGGGATCGCCGAGGCGCCCTCGGTCCGGGTGCGTCCGCCGCGCGTCGCCGGCGCGCCGGTCGCCTTCGAGTGCCGGGTGGCGCAGATCCAGCCGTATCCGGCGACGCAGCCGAACTGCCACCTGGTGTTCGCCGAGGTGCTGCTGGCGCATATCGACGACGCCGTGCTGGATGCCCGCGGGCGCATCGACCCGGCCGCGCTGGACCTGGTCGGGCGCCTCGGCGGCAGCGCCTACTGCCGCACCACCGAGCTGTTCCGGATGCAGCGCCCCTGACGCCGGGCGCTCTGAAAGCGACCTCTTCTTAGCTAATCGTGCCAATCCGCCCCCTGCCGGCTTGTCGCCGGCGGGGTTGCGCTCCTATGTTCGGTAGCTCGCGGCTAGCGGGGACAGGGGGTAGTCATGAGGGCGTCACTGACGAGTCGGGTGGTCAGTTTGGGCACGGCCACCAAGCTGACGCTGGGGTTCTCCCTGGTGCTGGCGCTCACCGTGCTGGTGGCCGCCACCGGGTTGCTGGCGCTGCGCGAGGTCAATGCCGGCGCCGGCCTGCTGCAGCGCATGGGCAGCCTGAGCGACCAGGTGCTGCGCATGCGCAACAGCGAGCAGGCCTTCGCCCTGAGCGGCGACAAGCAGCATGCCGAGCACCTGGCCGAGCAGGCCGAGGCGATCGTGCAGGCCGGCCAGGCGCTCCAGGACGAGCTGGACGCGCGTACGGCGCAGGCGCTGGCCGAGGTGGAGCCGACGCTGGCCGAATACCGCGCGGCCTTCGATCGCTACGTGGAGCTGACCGACAACATGCAGCTGTCGCTGGATGCGGCCGACTGGCTGGTGGTCAGCGCCGCCAACAGCCTGGATCTGCTGCAGGAGGGGCTGGCCGAGGACGGCACCGACCTGCTCGGGAGCAGCCAGGGCCAGCAGGGGCAGGTCGAGGTGCGGCAGGCCGGGCAGGTGGGCAGGATCCACCAGTTGTTGCTGCAGGCGCTGGGCCAGGCCCGCCAGCGGCTGGAGGCGAGCCGGCGCGGCGATGAGGCGGCGCAGGAGAAGATCGCCCAGGCCGGCGAGGCCCAGGCGCTGGCGGCGGAGCTGCGCGATGCCCTGGAGGACCCCGGCTATGCGGCGGTGCTGGGCGAGGCGGTGGTCAACGTGGACTCGTTCAACGACCACCTCGAGAAGTATTCGGCCCACCTGCAGCAACAGAAGCAGGTCTATCGGCAACTGGTGAGCACGGCCGAGGCCATGCTCGGGCAGGTCGAGCGGGCGCAGGCGGCGCAGCGCACCGCCATGCGCGACGGCCAGCGCGCCAGCAGCGGCCTGATGCTGCTGGCCGCGGCGCTGGCGCTGCTGTTCGGCCTGTGCGCCGCGGTGATCATCAGCCTGCTCATCGTGCGCCCGCTCAAGCAGGTGATCGCCCAGGCCGAACGCATCGCCGCCGGCGACCTGAGCGTGCGCGTCGAGGTGGCGCGGCGCGACGAGGTCGGCCAACTGCTGACGGCCATGCAGGCCATGGCCGGCAACCTGCGCGAGATGGTCGGACGGCTGCAGGGCGGGGTGGAGCGAATTTCCGGCTCGGCGCAGGCGCTCTCCGGGGTCACCGAGCAGACCCGCCTGGGCGTCAACAACCAGAAGCTGGAGACCGACCAGGTGGCCACCGCGATGGGCGAGATGACCGCCACCGTGCACGAGGTCGCCCGCAATGCCGAAGTCGCCGCCGCCTCCACCCGCCAGGCCGAGGACCGCGTCGGCAACGGTAGCCAGGTGGTGCGCCAGACCCTGCAGCGCGTCGATCAGCTGGCCGCGGCGATGAACACCACCACGGCGAGCATCGAGCGCCTCAGCCAGGAGACCCAGCGTATCGATGCGGTGCTGGACGTGATCAAGAGCGTCGCCGAGCAGACCAACCTGCTGGCGCTCAATGCCGCCATCGAGGCGGCGCGCGCCGGCGAGGCCGGGCGTGGCTTCGCCGTGGTGGCCGACGAGGTGCGTGCGCTGGCCCGGCGTACCCAGCAGTCCACGGCGGAAATCGAGACGCTGATCGCCACCCTGCGCGAAGGCACGCGGCGGGCGGTGAGCGACATGCAGCAGAGCGCCAGCCTGGTGACCCACACGGTGGCCGACGCCAACCAGACCGAAGGCGCGCTGGCCGCCATCGCCGAGGCAGTGACGCGCATCTTCGAGATGAACCAGCAGATCGCCGCGGCCGCCGAGCAGCAGACGGCTGTGGCCGAGGAGATCAACCGCAGCGTCACTTCGATCCGCGACATCGCCGACCAGTCGGCGGCGGCCATGGACGAAACGGCGGCCTCGAGCATCCAGCTGGCGGAGCTGGGGCAGGAGCTGCGGGGCATGGCCGGGCAGTTCCGCCTCTAGCCGGCCGCCGCCCGAAACTTCCGGCAAAGGTCTTCGCGGTCACAGTTTCGTGAACTGGGGCACATGGCGCTTTGCCCGGGCCCGGGCAGCCCAGTAGCATCGGCCTCCTGCACGTAAGGAGTGAACGATGCGAAGCCAACTGGACGCCTGTCTCGATGCCGTCAATCAGGTACTGCTGGGCAAGGAAGGGCAGGTGCGCCTGGCCCTGACCTGCCTGCTGGCGCGCGGGCACCTGCTGATCGAAGACCTGCCCGGCATGGGCAAGACCACCCTGAGCCATGCTCTGGCGCGGGTGCTGGGGCTGAGCTTCCAGCGCATCCAGTTCACCTCCGACCTGCTGCCGGGCGACATCCTCGGCACCTCGGTGTTCGACCGGGACAGCGGGCAGTTCGTCTTCCACCCCGGGCCGATCTTCGCCGAGCTGATCCTCGCCGACGAGATCAACCGCGCCACGCCGAAGAGCCAGAGCGCGCTGCTCGAGGCGATGGAGGAGGGGCAGGTGACCATCGAGGGGGCGACGCGGCCGTTGCCGGATCCGTTCTTCGTCATCGCCACCCAGAACCCGGCGAACCAGGGCGGTACCTTCGCCCTGCCGGAATCCCAGCTGGACCGCTTCCTGATGCGCCTGTCGCTCGGCTATCCCGCGCGCGCCGCGGAGAAGGCGCTGCTCATGGGCCGCGCACGACGGGACATGCTGCCGCAGCTGGAGCCGCTGCTCGACCACGCCGCGCTCGCCGCGATCCAGGACGAGGTCGAGCGGGTGCGCGTCAGCGACGCGCTGGCCGACTACGTGCTGCGGCTGGTGGAAGCGACCCGGAGCCAGCCTCAGTTCGCCTGGGGCCTGTCGCCACGCGGCAGCCTGGCGCTGCTCGGTGCGGCCCGGGCCTGGGCCTATCTGGCCGAGCGCGACTACGTCATTCCGGAAGACGTGCAGGCGGTGCTGCCGGCGGTGGTCGGGCATCGCCTGCGCGAGCGCAGCGACCCCACCGAGCTGGGTGGCGGCACGCTCGTGCAATGGCTGCTGCGGGAGGTCCCTCCGCTTTGAGCGGCCGTGCCCCGAGCCGGTTGCAGCGCCTGCGCGATCGCTGGCTGGCCCGCCGCCTGCCCGCGGCCACCAGCGTGCAGCTGACGCAGCGCAGCATCTTCATCGTGCCGACCACGGTGGGGATGGCCTTTCTCGTGGCGCTGCTGCTGATGCTGCTGGCGGCCATCAACTACCGCAACAGCCTGGCCTATGCCATGACCTTCCTGCTCGCGTCGGTGTTCGCCGTCACCCTGCTGCACACCTGGCGCAACATGGCGGGCCTGCGGCTGCAGGCCGGACGCACCAGGCCGGTGTTCTGCGGCGAGCGCGCGCATCCCTGGGTGAGGCTGGAAAGCGGCGGCCGCACGCACCAGGCGGTCGCGCTGGGCTGGCCCGGGCAGACCTTCGAACTCGCCGACGTGCCCGCTCGCGGGGCCTGCGAGGTCGAACTGACCCTGTCCACGACGCGGCGCGGCTGGCTCCGGCCGCCACGCCTGCGCGTGGAAAGCCGTTTTCCGCTGGGACTGTTCGTCGCCTGGAGCTGGGTGGACCTGGACCTCGCCGTGCTGGTGTACCCGTGGCCGGTCGCCGATGAGCTGCCACTGCAGGACGGCAGCCGCGGCGACGAGGAGGGCCGGCACCTGCGCGGCGCCGGTGCCGACGACTATCAGGGGCTGAGCCCCTGGCAGCCGGGCGTCTCGCGCCGCCGCCTGCACTGGAAGGCCTATTCGCGCGGCCAGGGGCTGCTGGTGAAGGAGTTCGCCGCGGTGGCGGGGCGGGACCTGATGCTCGACTATGAAGCGCTGGGTGGCGACGCCGAAAGCCGGCTGTCGCGGCTCTGCCACTGGGTGCAGACGCTGACCGAGCAGCACACCGCCTTCGGCCTGCGCCTGCCCGGGCGGAACATCGCGCCGGCGCAGGGGCGCGATCACGCGGACGCCTGCCTGCGCGCCCTGGCGCTGCACGGTGTGGCCGAACGCCCGACGGCGGCGCGGCCATGACCGTCGCACTGCAGGGCATCCCGCGCAACACGCTGGTCTGGCTGCTGGTCGCGCAGGTGCTGGTGATCGTTCCGCACCTGACCCATCTGCCGCTGTGGATCGTCGCGCTCTGGCTCGGTTGCGTGGCCTGGCGCCTGCGCATCTTCCGCATGCAGGCGAACTACCCGCCGTCCTGGGTCAAGGCGGTGATCATTCTCGCCGCCGGCTCCGGCGTCTATCTCTCGCGCGGCGGGCTGGTCGGCCTGGATGCCGGCGTGGTGCTGCTGATCGCCGCCTTCATCCTGAAGCTGCTGGAAATGCGCACGCGGCGCGATGCCCTGGTGGTGATCTTCCTCGGCTTCTTCACCGTGGTGACCAGCTACCTGTTCGAGGACGGCCTGGTCGCCGGCACCTACAGCCTCCTGCCGGTGCTGGCGTTGCTGGCGGCGATGATCGGCCTGCAGCAGAGCCGCCTGTTCAGCCGGCCCTGGCCGGCGCTGCGGCTGGCCGGCAGCCTGCTGCTGCAGGCGCTGCCGCTGATGGTGGTGCTGTTCCTGTTCTTCCCGCGCCTGGCGCCGCTGTGGTCGGTACCGACCTCGGCGCCGCGGCAGACGGTGGGCCTTTCCGAGCAGATGGCGCCGGGCGACATCGTCGAACTGAGCCGCTCGGCGGAGCTGGCGTTCCGGGCCAGCTTCACCGGCCAGGTGCCGCCGCGCGACCGGCTCTACTGGCGCGCGGCGACCTTCGAGCGCTTCGACGGCCGGCGCTGGTCGCAATCGGTGGCCTCGCGCCTGCCGGTTGCGCCGCAGTGGTCGCCGGCGGGCGAGCCGGTGCACTACAGCGTGGTCATGGAGCCGAGCCGCCGCCCCTGGCTGTACACCCTCGACGTGCCGAACGTGACCGGGGCCGACGCGCAGCTGATGCCCGACTTCCACGTACAGCGGCCGACGCCGGTCGATGCGCCGCTGATGTACCGCGCCACCTCCTGGCCCGAGGCGTTGCGCCAGCCCACCGCCACCCCCGACACGCTGGCGCGGGCGCTGGAACTGCCCGAACGGGGCAACCCGCGCAGCCGCGCCTGGGCCCTGGAACTGCGCCGTGACAGCGTCGACAGCGAGGCCCTGGTGGCCGCGCTGCTGACGCACTTCAACCGCGAGCCCTACGGCTACACGCTGCGCCCGCCGCCGGTCGGCGACCAGATCGTCGACGACTTCCTGTTCGAGACCCGCCAGGGCTTCTGCATCCACTTCGCCGGCGCCATGACCTTCGTGCTGCGCGCCGCGGGGATTCCGGCGCGGATCGTCATCGGCTACCAGGGCGGCGAATTCAACCCGGCCGGCAACTACCTCACCGTGCGCCAGCTCGATGCGCACGCCTGGGTCGAGTACTGGGTCGCGGGGCGCGGTTGGGTCAGCGTCGACCCGACCTTCCAGGTCGCCCCGGAACGGATCGAGCTGGGGCTGGTCGAGGCGCTGCCGCAGGAGCGCGAGCTGTTCGACGAGACCTCCGAAGCGTTGCTGCGCTATCGCCACATCGGCTGGCTGAACGACCTGCGCCTGGGTTGGGAAAGCCTCAACTACGGCTGGCAGCGCTGGGTGCTCGGCTACCAGGACGAGGAGCAGGCGGGCCTGTTCCAGCGGCTGTTCGGCAGCACCGACTGGCGCATACCCGGGCTGGTGCTGGTCGGCGCCCTGGCGGTCGGCCTGGCGATCCTCGCGCTGCTGCTGCTCAAGCCGTGGCGCCGCGAGAAGGACGTGCAGCTGGCGCTGTACCAGTCCTTCGAGCAGGCGCTCGCGCGGCAAGGCGTGCGGCGGCAGCCCGGCGAGGGGCCGCAGGCGTTCGCGGCACGTGCGGCACGGCGCCTGCCCGAGCATGCCGACGGAATCCTGGCGTTCGCCCGCTGCTACGAGGCGGCCCGCTATGCCGACGCGCCGGTGAGCGCGCGCGAGCTGGCGGCCAGCGTCAAGCGACTGCGCCGCGAACTGCCCTGGCGCAAGGGGCGCTCCACGCTCGCCGAATGACGCGGCCGATTGCCGCGGTGGATGATCGACCATTCGCGCCCAGCCGGGTGCCCGGCAGCGAATCGCCCTCCGCCCCGGCGCTCGGTACCATCCTGGCACTTGTCCACTGGGAGACAGCAGCAATGACCTTTTCCGAGCTGATCGAAGCGGTACGCCGCGATCCGCAGGCCGTCACTGTGCCGGCGAGTTGGGGGCAGGGGCGGGCGGTGTTCGGCGGGCTGGCGGCGGCGCTGGTCTACGAGGCGATGCGCGCCTGTGTGCCGGAAGGCCGGCCGGTGCGCTCGCTGGCGATCACCTTCGTCGGGCCGATGGCGGTCGACGCGCCGGTCCGCTTCGACGCCGAGGTGCTGCGCGAGGGCAAGGCGGTGAGCCAGATCATCGGCCGCGCCGTGCAAGACGGACAGGTGGTGACGCTGGTGCAGGGCAGTTTCGGCGCCTCGCGCGAATCGCGGATCGCGGTGGCCGCCGAGCCCGCGCCGGACATGCCGGCGGTGGAGGCCTGCCGGGAGCTGCCCTACGTGCCGGGTTCGGCGCCGGAATTCACCCGCTACCTGGCGATGCGCTGGGGCGTCGGCGGACTTCCGTTCAGCGGCAACAGCTCGCGCGAGATGGGCGGCTGGGTGCGGCTGCGCGGCGAGGTGGCGCGCGAGGCGGTGACCGAGACGCATCTGCTGGCGCTGGTCGATGCCTGGCCGCCGGCGGTGCTGCCGCACCTGAAGACGTTCGCCCGTGCTAGTTCGCTGACCTGGACCATCGAGTTCGTCCAGCCGGTGCCGACGCTGGATACCCACGACTGGTGCCGCTACCGCGCGGTCATCGAGCACGCCCGCGACGGCTACGGGCACTGCGCGGCAGGGCTGTGGACGCCCGACGGCGAACTGATCGCGCTGAGCCGCCAGACGGTCACCGTGTTCGGCTGAGGCCTGCAAGGCGGGGCGCGCCCCGCTCGGCGCCGCCTCAGAGCTTCAACTGCCCGATCGCCCGGCTGAGCTCGCTGGACAGCCCGGCCAGCTGGGCGCTGGTCTCGGTGGAGGTGACGGTCAGCTGGACGGTCTGCTCGGTGACGTCGCGGATGCCGGTGACCGAACGGTTGAGTTCCTCGGCCACCTGGCTCTGCTGTTCCGCGGCCACGGCGATCTGGGTGTTGCTTTCGCGCATCTGCGCCACCGCGCCGGTGATGGCCTCCAGCGCCAAGCCGGCCTCGTGCGCCTCGCGCACGCAGTCGTCGGCCTTGAGCGAGCTTTCCTGCATGAACTCCACCGCGTCGCGGGTGGTCGCCTGCAGGTCGGTCACCATGCGGGTGATCTGGTCGGTGGATTCCTGCACGCGCTTGGCCAGGTTGCGCACCTCGTCGGCAACCACCGCGAAGCCGCGCCCCATTTCGCCGGCACGGGCGGCCTCGATGGCGGCGTTGAGCGCCAGCAGGTTGGTCTGCTCGGCGATGCTGTGGATCACGCTCACCACGCCGTTGATCTGCTGGCTGTCGGTGGCCAGCTGCTGGATCATGCCGGCGGTCTGCTGCACCCCCTGGGACAGGCTGGAGATAGACTTTTCGACGCGCGCGACCACCTGCTGGCCCTCGCCGGCCAGGCGATCGGCGTTCTGCGACTGGTCGCGGGTGTCCCCGGCGTGCTGGGCGATGTGGTAGACGGTGGCGGACATCTCGTTGATCGCGGTGGCGGCCTGGTCGGTCTCGCTCTGCTGGCCGAGCATGCCCTGGCGCACGTCCTTCATGCTGGCGGCCAGCTGGCTGGCGCCGGCGTCGAGGCGGGCGGCGGCCTGGGCGACGGTGCTGACGATGCGCTGGTAGCCACTCTGCATGGCATTGAACGCGGTGGCCATCTGGCCGACCTCGTCGCGGCTGTCGAGCGGTACGCGGGCCGACAGGTCGCCGCTGTGCTCGACGTGCAGCATCACGTCCTTCAGGGTGTTGAGGTGGCTCAGCAGGAAGCGGATGAGCAGCTGCGAGGCGGCCAGCAGGGAAAGCATCAGCACCGCTACCGCGAGCGCATAGCTGAAGAAGTGCTGGCTGAAGATCTGCCAGAGGCTGGGCGCGCGGGCGACCACCACGTGGTTGCGCTCGGCGCCGGGAACGACCACCGCGCCGACGGCGGGCGAATTGCCGAAGAGGGCGTCGTGTGTCAGCTCGACCCAGCCGGCGCGCGGGCTCAGCGTGGCGCCGTCGACCACCAGCGGCTGGCCGCTGGCGAAGGCCAGCAGATCGCGCCCGCTCGGCACGGCGGTGCCGGCCGGCCAGGCCTCGATCAGCGCCGCACGCGCGGTCGCCGCGCTGCGCGCCTCGGCGACGCGGGCCGACTGTTCCAGATGCATGGAAAAAAGCACCAGCAGCAGCGTGGTGACGAAAGCCACCAGGTTGACGGCCCAAAATTTGTACTTCAGCGAAAGATCTCGAATCCAGGCGCCCATCGATGCTCTTCTTTTGTCAGTGTCGGGAAGCGTTACCCATTGTGCCGGCCGCGCGGCGGGTGCGGTTGACGTTCATCAACCCCTGTCCAGTTAGCGGCCTGCGCGGCTCATTCTTGAGGCGGCTCGCCAGGGTTTTCGTCGGTGACCGCCGGCAGGCCGAAGAAGGCCCGGGCGCAGGCGGTGGTGTGGGCGGCCAGCGCCTGCTCGGTCTCGCCGCGGTGGCGCGCCACTTCCGCCAGCACCAGCGGCAGGTAGGCGGGCTCGTTATGGCCGCTGCGCGGACGCGGCCGCAGGGTGCGGGGCAGCAGGTAGGGGGCGTCGCTTTCCAGCATCAGCCGCCCCTGCGGGATGTCGCGCACCAGCGCGTGCAGGTGCGTGCCGCGGCGCTCGTCGCAGATCCAGCCGGTGATGCCGATGTGCAGGTCCAGGTCGAGGTAGGCGTACAGCGCCCTGCGCTCGCCGGTGAAGCAGTGCACCACTGCCGCGTTCAGGTGGTCGCGGAACGGCCGCAGGAGGGCGACCAGTCGTTCGTCCGCTTCGCGCTCATGGAGGAACACCGGCAGTCCACTCCGTACCGCGACTTCGAGCTGTGCTTCCAGGGTCTTCTCCTGTTGCGGTCGCGGCGAGAAGTCGCGGTTGAAGTCCAGCCCGCATTCGCCCACCGCCCGTACGCGCGGCTGGTCGAGCAGGGCGCGCAGGGCGCCGGCCGAGGCGCTGGTCCAGCTCCTGGCATCGTGCGGATGCACCCCGGCGGTGGCGAACAGCCGCGTTCCGCCCGGGTCCAGGCGGCTCGCCAGTTCCAGCGCGGCCTCGCTCTCGGTCAGGCTGGTACCGGTCAGCACCAGTTGCTCGACGCCGGCCCGCCGCGCGCGCTCGACCACGGCCTGTGGCTCGCCAGAGAATGCGGAATGGGTCAGGTTGACCCCGATATCGACGAGAGGCATGGACGGCTCTTTGTGGAAAATCAATGGGTTGAGATCATAAGCTAAGGTCGGTGCTAGGTTGGAGGTGGCACTTGCCGGTCGGCTGTGAGACCCTTCGCCCCTCGCGCGACGATGGTCGCACCGTCCCCTGGCTCACTGCAATTGAACCGATGATGAGGATGCGCGCCTTACTGCTGCTGTTCGCCCTGCTGGCGCTGTTGCCCGGGACGGCCGCCGCGCGCCTGGTGGTGGGGCCGCCGGAAGCCTGGCAATCGAAGCCGGCGGACCGCGATCTGGCCGACATCCGCCGCAGCGGTGTGCTGCGCGTGCTGGTCAACCAGAGCCGCAACAGCTCGGGCGAGGTCAAGGGCGAGGCGATCGGCGTGGAGTACGGGCGCCTGCGGGCCTTCGAGCACTATCTCAATCGCGACCCGAACTTGAAGGCCATCACGCTCAAGCTGATCCCCATGGCCAAGGACCAGCTGCTCGGCGCGCTGCAGCGTGGCGAGGGCGATCTGGTCGCGCCGGGCGAGCGCCTGGTCACCACCGGTGCGCGCGAGGTGACCCGCAGCCGCGCGGTGGTCGCCGACGTGCCGCTGGTGCTGGTGGGGCGGCAGGGCGGGCCGACCTACAAAAACCTCGAGCAGCTGTCCGGCCGCAGCCTGGCGCTGTCGGCGGGCAGCGCGGCGGCGCCCCACGTGAACAGGCTCAACCGGCAGTTGATGGCGCAGAACCGTTCGCCGGTGGCGATCGAGTGGGTCGATCCCACGCTGGCCGTCGAGGACGTGCTGGAAATGGTGCAGGCCGGCATCTATGTGGCCACCGTGGTCGAGCAGCCGATCGCCGAGCGCTGGTCGAGGGTGATGCCCAAGCTGCGCATCGAGCGTCGTCTGACCCTCGGCGAGCCGGCCGACATGAGCTGGTTCGTGCAGCGCCAGGCGCCGATGCTGCGCGCCAGCGTCGATCGCTTCCTCAGCGAATACCGCCCGCCGGAGAACCAGGATGCGGTGTTCGAGCGCGTCTATCGGCGGCTGTACAAGGTGCAGTCGCCGCTCGACCGCATTGGCCGCCAGCGCCTGGACAAGGTCAAGGAAACCCTGCAGCGGCATGCCGAGGCGCAGGCGTTCGACTGGCTGAACCTGGCCGCGCTGGCATTCAAGGAGTCCACGCTGAACCCGGCGGCGCGGGGCGCCGGCGGTGCGGTGGGACTGATGCAGGTGACGCCCGCCACGGCGCGCAGCCTGGGGGTCGACAACATTGCGGCGCTGGACAACAACGTGCGTGCCAGCGCCCAGTACCTGGCGCTGATCCGCCGCAAGTTCTTCTCCAGCCCGCGGCTCAACGAGCGCGAGCGCATGGCCTTCACCCTGGCCGCCTACAACATGGGGCCGCAACGGGTGCAGTCGCTGCGTGCCGAGGCCCGGCGCCGCGGGCTGAATCCGGACCAGTGGTTCTTCCAGGTCGAGCGGGTGGCCATGGAGACCATGGGCATGGGCGTGGTGAGCTACGTCAGCAGCGTGAACAAGTACTACCAGGCCTATGCGCGCGAGCGTTTCTCCCTGGAGTCCGGCCCCCGCAGCGCGGCGCGCTGAGACCGCCGCGGCGCTCCGCTGGCACGGGCCGGGTCACGGGTAACGGATCTCGATGACGTACCAGGTCTTGCGGCCGGTCGGCGTTTCCACGCTCACCTCCGCATCCAGCGGCTTGCCCACCAGGGAGCGGGCCAGCGGCGAGTCGATGCTGATCAGCCCCTGCTTGAGGTCGAGTTCGTCGGGGCCGACGATGCGGTAGCGCGCCTGCGTGCCGTCCTCGTCCTCGAGCGTGACCCAGGCGCCGAAATACACCTTGCCCGGATCGGACGGGCGCTCGTGCACCACCTTCAGCTTTTCCAGGCGCTTGGTCAGGAAGCGCACGCGGCTGTCGATCTCGCGCAGCATTTTCTTGCCGTAGGTGTATTCGGCATTTTCCGAGCGGTCGCCCTGGGCCGCCGCCTCGCTGACCGCCTGGGTGACCTGCGGCCGCCGCACGTGCCAGAGTTCGTGCAGCTCGGCGCGCAGGCGGGCTTCGCCTTCGGGAGTGATCAGCGGGGTTCCGGCGGTACGGGGCGGGCGGTAGCGGGTCATGGGGGGCGGTGGTCCGGTGGAAACCTGGCAGTCTATCCCGATCAGGCTTCGCGCAGCACGCCCAGCGGGCTCGCCTCCAGGGCCCTGCGCGTGCCGAGCACCCCGGCGCTGCCGACCAGCAGCGCGCCGACCAGCGGCAGCACCAGCAGCCAGGGGTGCGGCTGCCAGTCGAGGTCGAAGGCGAAGCGGTAGAGCAGCAGGCTCACCAGCTCGCAGCCGAGCGCCGCCAGCACGCCGCTGCTGGCGCCGAGCAGGGCGAATTCCGTGCGCCGGGCGCGCACCAGCAGGCTGCGGCCGGCGCCAAGTGCGCGCAGCAGGGCGCCCTGGCGGATGCGCTCGTCGAGGGTCGCCTGCAACCCGGCGAACAGCACCGCGATGCCCGCGGCGAGCACGAACAGCAGGACGAACTCCACTGCCACCGAGACCTGCCCGATGATGCCGCGCAGCTGCGCAAGCAGGGCGTCGACCTGCAGCAGCGTCACCGAGGGGAAGGCGCGCGCCAGTTCGATCAGTTCGCGCTCGTGCCCCGGCGGGACGTAGAAGCTGGTCATGTAGGTGGCGGGGATATCCTGCAGCGTGCCGGGCTCGAAGATCATGTAGAAGTTGGGCTGGAAGCTGTCCCAGTTCACTTCGCGCAGGCTGGTCACCCGGGTCTCGCGGTCGATGCCGCCGACGCTGAAGGTCAGGCGGTCGCCCAGTTGCAGCGCCAGGCTCTCGGCCAGCTCGCTCTCCACCGAGACGCCCGGCAGCTCGCCGGCAGGCTGATCGCTCCACCAGCGGCCGGCCAGCAGCTGGTTGTCGTTCGGCAGGTCGGCCGACCAGGTCAGGCTGAGGTCGCGGCGGGTGGCGCGATCGCCACGCGAATCCTTGCTGACCAGCTGGCGCACCGGCTCGCCGTTGATCGCCACCAGCCGTCCCGGCACCACCGGATAGAGCGGCGCAGCGTGGGTCGCCAACTGCCCGACCCGTGCGGCGAAGGCGTCGCGCTCGTCCGGCAGCACGTTGAGCACGAAGTGGTTCGGGGCGTTGTCCGGCAGCTGTTCCTGCCAGGCGTCGAGCAGCTCGCTGCGCAGCAGGGCGATGAGCGCCATCGCCAGCAGGATCAGCCCGAAGGCGAGCGACTGCCCGGCAGCGCCCAGCGGGTGTCGCAGCAGTTGACCGGTCCCCAGCCGCCAGTGCAGCGAGGCGCCGGCGAGCGCGCGGCGCAGGCCCCTGAGGGCTAGCAGCAACAGCCCGCCGAGCACCAGCGTCGCCACCAGCCCGCCGCCGAGTAGCGCGGCGGTGATCTTCAGGTCCAGGCTCAGGCGCCACATGATCAGGCCGAGCGCCAGCAGCGCGGCGCCATAGACGAACCAGCTGCTGGCCGGCACCGGCAGCAGGTCCCGGCGCAGCACGCGCAGGGGCGGCACGCGGCCGAGCGCCGCCAGCGGCGGCAGCGCGAAACCGGCCAGCGCCACCAGCCCGGTGGCGATCCCGGCGAGCGCCGGCCAGGCCGAACCGGCGGGAATCTCCTGGGCGAGCAGGTCCTTGAGCAGGAAGAACAGCGCGTGCTGGGCGAGCCAGCCGAGCACGACTCCAGCCAGGCTGGCGGCCAGCCCCAGCAGGCCCAGTTGCAGGGCATAGAGCGCCAGGGTTTCGTGGCGCGACAGGCCGAGGCAGCGGAGCAGGGCGCTGGCGTCCAGGCGCCGCGTGGCGAAGCGCGTCGCCGACAGCGCCACGGCGACGCCAGCGAGCAGGATCGCGGCCAGGCTGGCCAGGTTCAGGTAGCGCTCGGCGCGGGCCAGCGCGCCGCCGATCTGGCGGTTGCCGTCCTTCGCCGTCTCCAGGCGCTGGTGGGCCTGCAGGTCGGGCTCGACGGCACTGCGGTAGCTCGCCAGGGATTCCGGCGTGCCGCGCCACAGCTCGCGGTACTGCACCCGGCTGCCGGGCTGGATCACTCCGGTGGCCGGCAGGTCGGCCAGATTGATTACTACCCGCGGCGTGAGGCTGTAGAAGTCGCCCACGCGGTCGGGTTCGTAGGTGAGCACGCGGGTCAGCCGCAACGGCTGGCGGCCAACCTCGATGCTGTCGCCGACCTGCAGTCCCAGGGCGGCGAACAGCCGGGCTTCCGCCCAGGCCTCGCCCGGCCCCGGGCGGCCGCCGGGCGTTTCGGCGCCATAGGGCTGATCGGCGCTGCGCAGCTCGCCGCGCAGCGGGTAGGTGTCGTCGACCGCCTTCACGCTGGACAGCTGCATGTCCTGGTCGGTAGCGATCACGCTGGAGAACTCGACCACGCTGGCATGTTCCAGCCCGGCGCTGCGGCCGGCCTCGAGCTGGCCCGGTTCGGCGGGCGCGGTGCCCTGCAGCACCAGGTCGGCCGCGAGGAACTCGGTGGCGCGCAGCTGCATGGCGTCGCTCAGGCGGCCGCTGAAATAGCCGATCGCGGTACTGGCAGCGACCGCGACCAGCAGGGCGAGGAACAGCACGTGGAGTTCGCCGGCACGGGCGTCTCGCCACAGCTGGCGACAGGCGAGCAGGAACAGGCGGGCGGGCGGCATGCCTTTCACGCGAGGACCTCCGCGACCAGCGCGCGGCCGCCTTCGAGGCGCAGCTGGCGCTGGCAGCGGCGCGCGAGGCGCTCGTCATGAGTGACCAGGACCAGCGTCGTGCCGCGTTCGCGGTTGAGCTCGAACAGCAGGTCGGTGATGTGCGCGCCGGTTTCGGTGTCCAGGTTGCCGGTCGGCTCGTCGGCGAAGAGGATGTCCGGATCGGCGGCGAAGGCCCGGGCGATCGCCACCCGCTGCTGCTCGCCACCGGACAACTGCCGCGGATAGTGGCGCAGGCGCGCACCCAGGCCGACCCGCTCGAGCAGCGCGCGGGCCCGCGAAGAGGCGTCCGCCCGGCCTTCCAGTTCCAGCGGCAGCATGACGTTCTCCAGCGCATCGAGGCTGTCGAGCAGCTGGAAGGACTGGAAGACGAAGCCGACGTGCTCGGCGCGCACCCTGGCGCGGGCGTCCTCGTCCAGTTCCGACAGGCTGTGCCCGGCCAGCCGTACGCTGCCGCCGGAGGGCAGGTCCAGGCCGGCCAGCAGCCCCAGCAGCGTTGACTTGCCCGAGCCCGAGGTGCCGACGATGGCCAGGCTGTCGCCGCTTTCCAGGGTCAGCGAAAGGTCTTCGAGGATGCTGAGCGCGCCTTCCGCGCTTGGGACCACTTTGCTAAGGTGCCGGGCAACTAGGATGGCGGTCATGGAGTATCCGATGCGAGCGTGGCTGAAAGGCGGTGTCGTGGCCTTGCTGTTCTGGGCCCAGGGCGCCCTGGCCGACACGGTGCTGGTGGTCGGGGATAGTATCAGCGCGGCTTTTGGCCTGGAAACCAGCCAGGGCTGGGTGCAGCTGCTGCAGCAGCGGCTCGACAGAGAGGGCGGCGAGCACCGCGTGGTGAATGCCTCGATCAGCGGCGACACCACGGCCGGCGGGCTTTCCAGGCTGCCCGGACTGCTCGCCGAGCATCGCCCGGACGTGGTGGTGATCGAGCTCGGCGGCAACGACGGACTGAGAGGTCTGTCGCCCGTACAAATGAAACAGAATCTTGCGGCGATGATCGATCGGTCGCACGAAGCCGGCGCCAGGGTCCTGCTGCTGGGCATGCGCATGCCGCCGAATCTCGGCGAGCGCTACGTGCAGGCCTTCGCGAAGGTATTCGATTCGCTGGCCGAGGAGAAGGACGTGGCCTACGTGCCCTTTTTTCTCGAGGGTGTTGGCGGCGTGCCGGGGATGATGCAGAGCGACCGCGTGCACCCCACCGCCGAAGCCCAGCAACGCCTGCTGGACAACGCCTGGGAGCAGCTGGAAGCCTTGCTTTGAGCCCCGCGGGCGGCTACTGTCGCGCGCCTTGAAAGGAGCTTCGCATGCCGCGCGTCGCCTGGTCCCTGTATGCCTATCGCCTGATCCAGCCGGACGAGCAGTTCGACCTGTTCGCCTGCCGGGAGAATCGCCTGCACCTGGCCCTGCGGCAGCTGGAACTGGCGGGCCACGTCGACCGCACTCTCTGCGGCAATTTCCTCCCGGCGCAGCCGCGCTGGCTCGAGCTGCGCAAGGGGATGCTCGGCGACCGCCGGCTGTGTCGTGCCTGCCACGACCTGCTCAAGGCGCAGCGCCGGGGCCAGGCGGCGCCGTCCGGAGCCTGGTAGCTCCCGGGAAACGCGCGAGGCGGTGTACAATCGGCCGCTGTTTCATTCCTCCCGTGAAGGATTGCCCATGTTGTCGCGTGCGTCTGCGGTCGCCTGCTGTCTGTCGTTTTCTGCCTTGCTCGCCGCCATGCCGATCTCGGCGGCGGTGTACTCGCTGCCGCCGGAAGGCGAGGACATCGTCGGGCAGGTGCAAGTGGTGAAGGCGAAGTACGAGGACACCTTCGCCGATCTGGGCGAGGCGAACGACCTCGGCTACCTGGAGATGGTCGCGGCCAACCCCGGCGTCGACCCCTGGCTGCCGGGCGAGGGCACCGATGTCATCCTGCCGTCGCGTTTCATCCTGCCGCCGGGGCCGCGCGAAGGGATAGTGATCAACCTGGCCGAGTACCGCCTGTATTACTTCCCGGAAGGCGAGAACCTGGTCTACACCTATCCGCTGGGCATCGGCCGCGAAGGCTGGAACTCGCCGATCGCCACCGGCCGGGTGACGGGCAAGACGCCGAATCCGGCGTGGTACCCGCCGCAGTCGATCCGCGACGAGCATGCCGCCGAGGGCGACCCCCTGCCGGCGGTCGTCCCGCCCGGCCCGGACAATCCGCTGGGGCCGTTCAAGTTCAACCTGTCGATGCCGGGCTATCTCATTCACGGCTCGAACAAGAAGTTCGGCATCGGCATGCGGGTCAGCCATGGCTGTTTCCGCATGCTGAACCACAACGTGCTGGAACTGGCAGACCTCGTTCCGGTAGGCACCAAGATCCGCATCATCGACGAGCCGTACAAGTTCGGCGTCAGCGACGGGAAGATCTATCTCGAAGCGCACGCGCCGCTGGAGGGCGAGCAGCCGGTATCGCTGATGGACAAGCACGCGGCGGTGATCAATACCCTGTTGCGGCGCACCGACGACCCGACCACCCTGCATCTGGACTGGGACATGATCCGCGAGATCGTCGCGGCCGAAGATGGCCTGCCGGTGCAGATCGCCGAGCCGGAGTCCGCCGCGCTGGTCACTGCCGGCAACTGATCCAACCCTGAATCGCGGGCAAAAAAAGCCGACCTCGAGGTCGGCTTTTTCGTACCGGTTGCGCCTTACTTGCGGCTGGCGCGTTCCAGCATGCGCAGAGCGCGCTCGTTGGCTTCGTCAGCGGTCTGCTGGGCCTTCTGAGCGGCTGCCAGAGCCTCGTCGGCCTTGCGGTAGGCTTCGTCGGCACGGGCTTGAGCGCGAGCAGCGGCGTCTTCGGTAGCGGTCAGACGGGCTTCGCTTTCTTTGGTCATGCTGTTGCTGCAACCGGTAGCCAGAACTGCGGCCAGAGCCAGAGCAGAGAATTTCAGAACGTTGTTCATCGTGTTCCCCTTCATTTTGGAAAATCCGTTAGCAACTCCCCATGAGCGGAAGTTGGCGCGCACATACTACCGATTAGTTGTAGTAAGTAAACTCGGCCAACGCAGCCTTGCAGGCTTTTTTTCACATCGGTTCAGGAGCCGTTGTGCCCGTGCGACATGGGCTGGCTAAAAAACAGCCAGTTAGAGTTGACGGTCGTTTTGGAGCGTTGCAACAACGCTCCGGTCATGCAGCACAAGCCGCACTTATAAGTCATCGCTGGGCTTGAAAAATTCCCGCAACGGTACGCTTAGTGTGAACTCCGGTGTCTTTTGGCGGATGTTCTGTGGAAGGGTTGGCAGTTGGTGTCCGGACAAGGTAGAAAGGTTGGACGGGTTTGCCTCGTTGTCCGGCGCCTTTCCTGCGGCCGGTCGCCATCGCCGTTCGAGCAACCCCATCCAACAATAATCAGAATGCGCAGGTTGTCCTGCTAAGGAGTCCCCATGAGCGAGGCACCGACTGTCCACCACGATCGTGAAGGCCACCAGTTCCAGACGGTCGTGGACGGCCATCGCGCGTACCTCGCGTACATGGACCTGGGCAAGCAGACGCTGGATATCTACCGGACCTTCGTGCCGAACGAGCTGCGTGGCCGCGGGATCGCCGCGGTGCTGGCCGAGCACGCACTGGCGTTCGCCGAGCGCGAGGGGTACACGGTCATTCCGTCCTGCTCGTACGTGGAGAGCTATCTCGAACGGCGCCAGCGCCAGGAAGCGCCGGCCGACGACTGAGGCGACAAGGGGGCAGGGCGAGCGGCGAGATGGCCCGCCCCGAGGGGAATGAATGGGTTGATCGCAGGCGGCAGCCCGCTCGGAGCGGCCGCCTGCCCGGGTGCTTCAGTCGCGGCGACGTCCCGGCAGCACGTCCTTGAGCTTGGCATGCATGCCCAGCAGCGCCTTTGCGGTGGTGTCCCAGTCGATGCAGGCGTCGGTGACCGACACGCCATACTGCAGGTCGCACAGGTCCTTCGGGATGGGCTGGTTGCCCCAGCCGAGGTGGCTCTCGACCATCAGGCCGATGATCGAGGTGTTGCCTTCGAGGATCTGGTTGGCGACGTTGTCCATCACCAGCGGCTGCAGGGCCGGGTCCTTGTTGGAGTTGGCGTGGCTGCAGTCGACCATGATGTTCGGGCGGATGCCGGCCTTGACCAACTGCTGCTCGCAGAGGGTGACGCTGACCGAATCGTAGTTCGGCTTGCCGTTGCCGCCGCGCAGGACGACGTGGCCGTAGCGGTTGCCCTTGGTGGTCACGATCGACACGCCGCCGGCCTGGTTGATGCCGAGGAAACGGTGCGGGCTGGAGACCGACTGCAGCGCGTTGATGGCCACGGTCAGGCTGCCGTCGGTGCCGTTCTTGAAGCCCACCGCCGAGGACAGGCCCGAAGCCATTTCCCGATGCGTCTGCGATTCGGTGGTGCGCGCGCCGATGGCCGACCAGCTGATCAGGTCCTGAAGGTACTGCGGGGAGATCGGGTCGAGCGCCTCGGTGGCGGTCGGCAGGCCCATTTCCGCGAGGTCGCGCAGCAGCCGGCGGCCGATGTGCAGGCCATCCTGGATCTTGAACGAGTCGTCCATGTAGGGATCGTTGATCAGCCCCTTCCAGCCCACGGTGGTGCGCGGCTTCTCGAAGTACACCCGCATGATCACGTAGAGCGTGTCGGACACCCTTTCCGCCAGCCCCTTGAGCCGCTCGGCGTACTCGTGCGCGGCCTTCAGGTCATGGATGGAGCAGGGGCCGACCACGACGAACAGGCGGTGGTCCTTGCCGTCCAGGATGTCGCGCACCACCTGACGGCCGTGGGCCACGGTGCGCAGCGCGGCGTCGGTCAGCGGAATCTCGCGCTTGAGCTGCTCCGGGGTGATCAGGGTCTCGTTGGAGGCGACGTTGAGATCGTCGATGGGTAGGTCAGCCATGGGGTACTCGTCTTCTGGGAAGCCATCCGCCTGCCTCCCGGTGCGGCGGAACGGGGCAGATAAGGGCGCAGCGGGGGAGCGGAACCTTAGCGCGTATTGCCAGGCCTCGACAATGCCGTTCGTGCACGAGCAGCCGCTTGTTTGGCGGAAATGGCCAGGCTTTGCGGTTGGGTCCCTGGCGGCCCGCCTGTAAGGTGTGGCGAGCTGTGCTTCGTCAGCTCCCGGGGGAGCCTGCCGCCCGTTCGCAATGGAGAGATCCGGATGTCGCAAACCCGTCCCCGCATCGGTGTCATCGGCACCGGCGCCATTGGTGGTTTCTACGGTGCCATGCTGGCTCGCGCCGGCCACGACGTGCATTTCCTGCTGCGCAGCGAGTACGAGGCCGTGATGGCGCACGGCCTGAGGGTGGAGAGTGCCGTGCACGGCAGCCTCGCGCTGCAGTCGGTGCAGGCCTGTCGCGACGTCGCCGAGATGCCGGCCTGCGACTGGCTGCTGGTCTGCGCGAAGACCACCAGCAATGCCGAGCTTGCGCCGCTCATCGCCCGGGCGGCGGCGCCCGCTGCCCGGGTGGTGCTGCTGCAGAACGGGCTGGGCGTCGAGGACGCCTTGCGCCCGCTGTTGCCGGAAGGGCTGCACCTGCTTGGCGGGCTGTGCTTCATCTGCGTCCACCGCGCCGAGCCCGGAGTGGTGGTGCACGAGGCGCTGGGCAGCATCAACTTCGCCTACCATTCCGGCCCCGGCGACGAGGCCCGGGCGGCGGTGGAGGAAGCCGTCGGCCTGTTCGGCAGCGCCGGCATCGAGGCCAGCGGAATGCCCAGCCTGGATCAGGCGCGTTGGCAGAAGCTGGTCTGGAACGCCCCCTTCAACGGCCTGGCGGTGCTGCTGGACAGCGGTACCGAAGGCCTGCTCGGACACCCCGAGAGCCGCGCGCTGGTCAAGGCCGTGATGGACGAGACCCTCGGCGCGGCCGCCGCCTGCGGGCATGCGCTGCCGGCCGATCTGCCGGAGAAGATGCTGTTCGGCACCTCGCGCCTGCCGAACTACCTGCCGAGCATGTACCACGACTTCACCCACGGGCGTCCGCTGGAACTGGAGGCGTTGTACACCACACCGCTGGCGGCCGCCGCGCGTGCCGGGTACGCCATGCCGAAAACCGCGATGCTGCTGCAGGCGCTGCGCTTTCTCGAAGACCGCCGTCGGTCCGGACGATAGCCTCGTTTCGCTCGGTCGGTCACGATTCCGGCGTGTGGTCGTCCGCGAGCCCGGCGCCCGGTGATACCCCTGCTAAGCTCAACAGGCAGACAGACGGGGTTTCCGGGGGTGTGGCCAGCTTGATCAGATCGATCCTCTACGCGACGGACCTGAGCCTGTACGCCTCCTATGTACTTCAGCATGCCCTGTCGCTCAGCCGCGCGTTCAACGCCGACCTGTACGTGGTACACGCGGTCGAACCGCTCGGCCTGTTCGCCGAGTCGGTGCTGCAGACCTACCTCGACGACGAGACGCTGGCCTCGCTGCGCCAGGGCGGGCTCACCGCGGTCATGGCCAATCTGGAAAGGCGCGTGCACGAAGGTTTCGTCGAAGGCGTTGGCGAGGGGCTGGATGACGTGGCGCTGATTCGCCAGGTCCGGGTCATCCAGGGCGACCCGCCGGAGGTCATCCTCGCCGAGGCCGAGCGCCTCGGCGTCGACCTGCTCGTCGTCGGCAGCCACAGCCACGGCGCCGCCCAGGACACGCCGCTCGGTCGCACCGCGGCGCGGCTGGTGCAATTGGCCGAGGTGCCGGTGTACCTGGTCCCGATGCTCCCGCATCGCGGCCTGTAGACGATGCGACGACAGAAGCGGCAAACCTCACGAAAAGCACCTAGAATCTAGCGAATTCCATCATCTGGTTATATACGAGTGGCCATACAGTCGTCGTATCCGGGGGCAGCATGAAGCTTCAGCAACTGCGCTACATCTGGGAAGTCGCGCACCACGATCTCAACGTCTCGGCCACGGCGCAGAGCCTGTTCACCTCGCAGCCGGGGATCAGCAAGCAGATCCGGCTACTGGAGGACGAACTCGGCGTCGAGGTGTTCGCGCGCAGCGGCAAGCACCTGACCCGCGTCACCCCGGCCGGCGAACGGATCATCCATACCGCCGGCGAGATCCTGCGCAAGTGCGAGAGCATCAAGCAGATCGCCCAGGAGTTCTCCAACGAGAAGAAGGGCACGCTGACGATCGCCACCACCCACACCCAGGCACGCTATGCGCTGCCGCCGGTCATCAGCGACTTCATCCGCAAGTACCCGGAGGTGTCGCTGCACATGCACCAGGGCACGCCGATGCAGATCGCCGAGATGGCCGCCGACGGCACCGCCGACTTCGCCATCGCCACCGAGGCCCTGGAGCTGTTCGGCGACCTAGTGATGATGCCCTGCTATCGCTGGAACCGCTGCGTGATCGTGCCCAAGGGGCATCCCCTGACCAAACTGGACAAGCTGACCCTCGAGGCGCTCGCCGAGCACCCGATCGTCACCTATGTGTTCGGCTTCACCGGCCGCTCGAAACTGGACGAGGCCTTCAGCCACCGGGGCCTGGCGCCACGGGTGGTGTTCACCGCGGCGGACGCCGACGTGATCAAGACCTACGTGCGGCTGGGGCTCGGCGTCGGCATCGTGGCGCGCATGGCGGTGGACGAGAAGCTTGATGGCGACCTGGAGGTGCTGGACGCCAGCGAACTGTTCGAAGCCAGCGTGACCAAGATCGGCTTCCGCCGCGGCACCTTCCTGCGCGGCTTCATGTACGACTTCATCGAGGAGTTCGCACCGCATCTGACCCGCGAGGCGGTCGAGCGCGCGCTGCAGTGCCACAACCGCGGCGAGGTGGACGAACTCTTCAACCACCTCGAGCTGCCGACCTTCTGAGCTACGTTCTTCAGGCCTTGGCGATCAGGTTGCCGGCGTGCAGCCCGCATTCCTTGTGCGTGGCTTCCTCCCACCACCAGCGGCCTTCGCGCTCGTGCTGGTTCGGCAGCACCGGGCGCGTGCAGGGCTCGCAGCCGATGCTGATGAAGCCGCGCTCATGCAGGCTGTTGTAGGGGATCTCGAGCATCCGGATATAGCCCCAGACTTCCTCGCTGGTCATCTGCGCCAGCGGGTTGAACTTGTAGAGGCTGCGCTCGGGGGTGGAAAAGGCGGCGTCCAGCTCGAGCACCGGGACCTGGCTGCGCGTGCCGGGGCTCTGGTCGCGACGCTGGCCGGTGGCCCACGCCCGGACCGTCGACAGCTTGCGCCGCAGCGGCTCGATCTTGCGGATGCCGCAGCACTCGCCGTGGCCGTCGCGGTAGAAGCTGAACAGACCCTTTTCCCGGACCAGCGGCTCGAGCAGCTTCGGATCGGGCGTCATCACGTCGATGGCGATGCCGTAGTGATCGCGCACCTGCTCGATGAAGCGATAGGTCTCGCTGTGCAGGCGGCCGGTGTCGAGGGTGAAGACCTTGACGCCCTTGTTGAGCTTCCAGGCCATGTCCAGCAGGACCACGTCTTCGGCGCCGCTGAAGGAGATCCACAGGTCATCGCCGAACAGGTCGAAGGCGAGCTTGAGGATTTCCTGGGGCGACTTGCCGGCGTAGGCCTCGGCCAAGGCGGTGACGTCGATGTTCTGGCTCATCAGGCGGTTTCCTTCTGGTGGCGCTCGTGCGCTCTTGAGGCGGCGGATGGTAGCAAAAGCGGGTTATGCCTCTAAATAACCTTTCTCCTGCCACTTCGGCATTTCCAGGCATAAGCCTCGCGTTGCTTCGCTCGCGCCTTGTCGCTAGAGTGCCGGCTTCTTTTTGGACTCTGCGAGGGTTGGCCTGTGGAAATTGCCTGTCTTGACCTGGAAGGCGTGCTGGTACCGGAGATCTGGATCGCCTTTGCCGAAGAGACCGGCATCGACGCGTTGCGGGCCACCACGCGGGACATTCCGGACTACGATGTGCTGATGAAGCAGCGCCTGCGCATCCTCGACGAGCACGGGCTGAAACTGTCGGACATCCAGGCGGTGATCGCCAAGCTCAAGCCGCTCGACGGCGCGGTGGAGTTCGTCGACTGGCTGCGCGAGCGCTTCCAGGTGGTGATCCTGTCCGATACCTTCTACGAGTTCTCCCAGCCGCTGATGCGCCAGCTCGGCTTCCCGACGCTGCTCTGCCATCGCCTGATCACCGACGACGGCGACCGCGTGGTCGACTACCAGCTACGCCAGAAGGACCCGAAGCGCCAGTCGGTGATCGCGCTCAAGAGCCTGTACTACCGCGTCATTGCCGCCGGCGACTCCTACAACGACACCACCATGCTCGCCGAGGCGCACGCCGGCATCCTGTTCCATGCGCCGGACAACGTGATCCAGGAGTTCCCGCAGTTCCCCGCAGTGCACACCTACGAGGACCTCAAGCGCGAGTTCATCAAGGCGTCCAATCGCAGGCTGGCGTTTTAAGGGCAGGGGCCGATAAAAGCGCTGGAAGGCTGGAAGGCTGGAAGGTGGACGGGGAGGGGCTGCGGTTGTAGGAAAGGGCTCGACTGGGAAAGCCTCGCAAAAAAGGCTTGACAGGCGCGAGCGCCAACCCAAATCCTGTCCAGCCTCCAGCCTCCAGCCTCCAGCCTCCAGCCTCCAGCCTCCAGCCTATAGCCCTTCCAACGCCCTCATCAGGACGCTTACCTTGCCGA
>NZ_KE384422.1:37869-70872 GCF_000425625.1 Stutzerimonas azotifigens DSM 17556 | reverse complement strand
GGGTTCTACCCCATTAGCACGGACACTTTCGAGTAAGCTCATGCCGAGCTGAAGGAGTGTTCATGAAGCGCAAGAAATACAGCCCCGAGTTCAAGCGGGAAGCCATCGAGTTGGTTCGTCGTTCAGGGGCGAGCTGTCGACAGGTGGCCCTGGAGATTGGTGTGGCTCCGAACCTGCTCACACGCTGGGTTCGAGAGGCACAGCCAGGCGCAGAAAAGGCCTTTCCCGGAACAGGTAGTCCGCGAGATGAGGAGCTGGCCCGCCTCAAGCGTGAGTTGGCCCGGGTGACCAAGGAACGTGATTTTTTAAGAGACGCGGCAGCGTACTTTGCCAGGGAGTCATCGAGCGGTACACGGTGATCCAGCGCTGCCGCAACGAGTACCCGGTACGTCTGATGTGCCGTTGCCTGAAGGTTTCTGCCAGTGGCTATTACGCCTGGCAGGATCGTGATCCAAGCCCGCGAACTCAAGAGAATGCACGTCTGGTCAGGCGCATTCGTGAGATTCATGAGGACAGCCGTGGCGTGATCGGCGCACCGCGCATGCATGAGGATTTGCTCGACGAGGGCGAAATCGTCAGCTTGAACCGCGTTGCTCGCCTGATGGCGGCTGAGCGAATTCAAGGCTGGCCACGCCGTAAGAGACGTGGTTTTGGAAGAGTCGCCAGTGGCCGTCCAGCAGGCGTGAAAAACCTGCTGGAGCGCGATTTCACCGCGCAGGAGCCGGAGCGCAAGTGGGTCACGGACATCACGGAAATAGCCACACTGGAAGGCAAGCTTTTCCTATGTGTGGTGCTCGACTTGTACAGCAAGCTGGTGATCGGTTGGTCGATGCATCACCGCCAGGATCGGCAGATGGTGATTCGAGCAGTGGAGATGGCGATTTGGCAGCGCCAGGGTGACTGGTCAGTAATCCTGCATTCGGATCGCGGTAGCCAATTCACCAGCACCGACTACCAGCGCTTTCTGAATCGCAACACGCTGGTCTGCAGCATGAGTGCCGTCGGGCATTGCGGCGACAACGCAGCCTGTGAAGGCTTCTTCGGTCAGCTCAAACGGGAGCGCGTTGTCCATCAGTCGTATCGAACTCGTGATGAAGCACGGGCGGATTTATTCGACTACATCGAGCGGTTTCATAACCCACGAATGCGTCGTAGAGTCGCCAGGCAAGATCTGAAGTTTTCAGCCCTTTTCAAACCGTCCGTGGAAACGGGGTAGAACCCGCGTCAGCAGCACAATCATCGTTCGGATGCACTGAACAATAATCGTGGCACGTCGGGCACCAACCCGACTAATGCCCACGTTCATGGCAATCGCGGCAAACAACTCAACCCCAACCAGCGCTAGGAGTGCGTTCCCCCGGTCATCACTGCCGGGGGTATAAAGGATTTCAGATGAGTAGAGATACTTGCTTCGCCACCCAGGGCGAGCTGGCCAAGTTGGCATACGATGCATTCGGCGTACTCCCCCGCAAGGGCGCCCGGCGTACGAGCAAGGAAGCCTGCCGCGATGGTATTGATGAGACACAGAAGAAGGCCATTCAAAAGCAGTTGGCGAGGCTTGCTGAGGAAGAAGGCGGGCTGCTGTCGAATTTCGGGCAGGTGATTCAAACACTCAGCAGCATCCTGACAGCGTATTTGCCCAGCATTCAGATCATGAGTGCCATAGGCGATCCGCTCGATGATCTGCTGGAGGCATACAGTCGCTTGGTTCGCGAAGAGGGCACCTATCTCAGCAAGGCTGAAACCCTCCGGTACTTCATCTCGACGAAGGCAATTCCTTTGCTGGTCGTTTCGCTGAATCAGAGCCTGCTGAAACACCGAATCGCAGATATGGCGCTCGACACACCGGAAGACAAATTCTGGTACCTGCCGACAGTCACTGAAGATGGAAGCCTGGTTTTGCCTTTGGAAAAGGTCATGCGCTGGGTTTATGCGCGCTGTGATCTCTCGCAGACGCAGTTCCACTACCCAGGTAAAAGCCCGCGAAGCGACAACAACACGCTTCAGCAGAACCTCGACAACGCCATCAAGTGGACGCGGGGTCCCAGGCTCCCGGCGCTGCCTGCTCTATTTAGAAATTTCGAAGAATCCTTTGCTGCGCTGGCCCAAAGCGGGCGAGAGATATCCAAAGAGCTTCAGGCCAGCGTCCTCGTGGCATTGATGGTTGCTCGGGTGTCGAGCTACCTAGCGAGGGAAATTACTGACGCCTACGATCATCAGTACCTCGCCGATGTCTGCAATCAATTCCGTGATTACGCCCTGTGGATAGCTGATGACGTCAACGAGTTCAAGGCCGTATTGGAGGAGCAGATTCGGCAAGCAGAGTCCCGTGAGATTGCCCAGGTTATCCAGTTTGCTGGCTGGGATCGCTACTGGGATTTCTTCTATGCGAGGCTGCGGGGCGCAGCCGGCACTTTCCAGCAACTCCAAGAAACCGCTCTTGGCGAAGACGGGATTGAAGAGCTTAAAGGTTGGTACGGCCCTTTTGCCGTGCTCTCCATTCAGGACCTGATTCAGCGGCACTCAGCATTTTCCTCTCCGCACGGTTTTGCTGAGCTTCTGTTTAAAGGTTTTGATCTCAAGAGTTCTCCAGCAACCCAGCTGAATCAAATTGACGATTATGCTGCTCAGGTGTCGTCTTTCGGTCTGGATGAGCAACTGTGCTGGCTGGTGCCTTGGTTGCGCGGCGTCTACCACTACCGTAAAGAAGAGTTCGAGGCTGCGATGCCGCACTTCCAGGCGGCCTTTGAACATGCCAAGTACCGGGCAGGCAAAAACCAATACAAGCTGGTGAACCAGTACGTCGAGGTCGCGGCAAAAAATGATGACCGCCGGGGCTTCAATAAGGGCATTGAGTGGGCGCAGTACCTGGGCATTAAGGTGCGCTGGCTGCGTGATGATGAGCCGACCGAAGAGAAGCTGGACTACGTCTACTACATGCTGAAGATCGCCCGGTACGACCACCAAATGTAGCGAGGGTAGAGCGCTGACCGTCCCCTTCTTCGCCGTCGCTTGAGGGGGCGGTAAGCCGCATTTCAGGGCTCCTGCTGCTCTGGTGGCCGTAGCGAAAATGGTATCGAACGGCCGGCCTGGATCTTTTTCACATGCCAAAGCGCGTTCCTTTATCATCCGTGCACTTCGCATGGATGGTGGGCCTAGAGGCCCCCTTTGCCGCCTTGGCAGCAGTGACCGGAACAACCCCACATGAACGCCGTAGAAATCGAACAAGCCATCACCGACCTGGCCAGTCAGCCCTTTGACCGGGTCGAGTTCCCTTACGCCTTCCTGCAGGCCTTCGGTAATAAGGAAACCACCCTCAAGCGCCTGCGTTCGGGGGCAACCAACAAGTCTGATCTGGGCGGCGTACTGCAAACCAGCAACATCCATTTAGCGGTTTGTGAGCCAGGCAAGGTCACGGAGACGTTGGCAGCGCTCAAGGCCAGCCCGGCCACAGCGAGGGCCAAGGCCAAGTATGTGCTCGCTACCGATGGCGAGACGCTGGAAGCTGAGGAGCTGGAAAGCGGCGAGACGGTTGCCTGTGACTACCCGCAGTTTCCTGACCACTTCGGCTTTTTCCTACCATTGGCAGGCATTTCCACGGTCAAGCAGATTCGCGAGAACTCCTTTGACATCCGCGCCACCAGCCGGCTGAACCGGCTCTATGTTGAGCTACTCAAGGACAACCCGGCCTGGGGTACAGCTGAACGCCGCCATGAGATGAACCACTTCATGGCGCGGCTGATCTTCTGCTTCTTCGCTGAAGACACTGACATTTTCAACGGCACCGGCCTGTTCACTGACACCCTCACACAGATGAGCGACCGCGATGCGAGTAATCTGCATGAGGTGATGGGCGAGATCTTTCGCGCCATGAACACGCCGATTGCGCAGCGAGCTTCGGCAAACCTGCCGCGCTGGGCGGATGCTTTCCCTTACGTCAACGGTGGGCTGTTCTCTGGCGAGCCGGATGTGCCGCGTTTTTCACGGATTGCCCGTAGCTACCTACTGCATATCGGCGCGCTGGACTGGAAGCAGATCAATCCCGATATCTTCGGTTCCATGATCCAGGCCGTGGCCGACGACGAAGAGCGCGGCGCTCTTGGCATGCACTACACCAGCGTGCCCAATATCCTCAAGGTACTGAATCCGCTGTTTCTCGATGAGCTGCGCGCCAAGCTGGAAGAGGCCGGCGATAACCCGCGCATATTGCTTAACCTGCGCAAGCGTTTGGCTCGTATTCGTGTATTCGATCCGGCTTGCGGCTCGGGTAACTTCCTGGTCATCGCTTACAAGCAGCTGCGTGAGATTGAAAACACCATCAATGAGCGCCGTGGTGAGCCTGGGCGTAAGAGCGATATTCCTCTGACCAACTTTCGGGGTATCGAGCTGCGGGACTTCTCTGCCGAAATCGCTCGTCTGGCCCTCATCATTGCGGAGTACCAATGCGACGTTCTGTATCGAGGGCAGAAGGAAGCTCTGCTGGAATTTCTGCCACTAAGCAGTCAGAACTGGATTACTTGCGGTAATGCCCTGCAGCTGAATTGGCTCGATGTTTTTCCTCCTAGCGGCACGGGAGTGAAATTCACAGCTAATGATTTGTTTCAAAGCCCGCTAGATCAAGCAATGATCGACTTTGAAAACGAAGGGGGTGAAACCTATATCTGCGGCAATCCACCCTATTTGGGCTCTAAATGGCTATCGGGCGAGCAGAAAGTCGAGCTAGGAGGGATCTTTGAGGGGCGCGTAAAAAGCTGGAAATCCTTGGACTATGTAAGTGGTTGGTTTATGAAGGCTGCGGACTACTGCGTCCACACCACAGGCGCAGCAGCTTTTGTGTCCACTAACTCCATTTGCCAGGGTCAACAGGTACCTATTCTCTGGCCAGAGATTTTCAGGTCTGGCTGCCACATTATTTTTGCTCACACTTCATTCAGATGGGCCAATCTCGCTAGCCACAACGCTGGTGTCACTGTTGTCATCGTAGGTATTTCCTGTAATCCCAGCATCCCTCGACATCTGTTCTCTATCAATGATGATGGCGAGACCGTGTTGCGCGAGACCAACAATATCAATGCCTACTTAGTTGCCGCCCCCAATATTGAGGTTCAGGCTCAATCGATGCCCCTTGCAGGGCTAGCCACCATGCAGTTTGGTAACCATCCTTATTATGGTGCGGCACTGATTTTCCCTATGATCGAGGCGCGAGAGCTGATAGCCCAGGCCCCCGAGATTGCTCGCTATGTTCGCCCGTTATATGGGGCACAGGAATTCATCAACGCGGCACCGCGTGCCTGTCTGTGGATTGAGGAGCAAGACGTAGACAAAGCTATGCAGTTTGCATCCATTGCTGCAAAGGCTGCCGAGGTGGAGCTCTCCAGAAAAGCCGCCAAGCAGGACAAGGCAGCGCAGAAGCTAGCAGAGACTCCTTACCGATTCCGAGATCAGGTCACGGCAGTTAATCACTTGCTTGTCATGCCACGCGTCAGCTCTGAATCACGTCCTTATCTGCCTGTCGGGTTGTTAGGGGCTGAGTCCATCGTTCAAGACCAGGCCCTAGCACTTTATGACGCTCCTATGTGGAACTTGGCACTGATTGCCTCACGCCTGCACTTGGTCTGGATAGCAACTGTCTGCGGCAAACTAGAAACGCGATACCGCTATTCCAACACCCTTGGCTGGAACACATTCCCAGTCCCTACTTTGACCGAGAAAAACAAAGCTGATTTAACTCGGAGCGCAGAAGACATCCTGTTGGCTCGCGAAGCCCATTTTCCGGCCACGATCGCTGAGCTCTACGACCCAGAGAAAATGCCTGACAACCTGCTTGCCGCACATGAGCGCAATGACGAAGTGCTGGAACGCATCTACATCGGCCGTCGCTTCAAGAACGACACCGAGCGTCTTGAGAAGCTGTTCGAGCTGTACACCGGGATGAAGGCCAAGCAGAAACCAGGGAAGGCCAAGCGATGACGGATCTGATTCTTTACAGCTCGGAAGATGGCCAAACACGTCTGCACCTGCGCGTCGAAGGGCAGAGTGTGTGGCTTAGCCAGCTGGAAATCGCTGAGCTGTTCCAGACCACCAAGCAGAACGTGTCCTTGCACGCCAAGAACATTTTCGAGGACGGGGAGCTGGGCATCGAGGCAACTGTCAAGGAATCCTTGACAGTTCAAGTCGAGGGGCAGCGCCAGGTGAAGCGCAAGCTGACCCATTACAACCTCGATTTGATCCTGGCCATCGGCTACCGGGTGCGCTCGCCGCGCGGCGTGCAATTCCGCCAGTGGGCCAGCACGCACCTCAAGGAGTTTCTGCTCAAGGGCTTCGTGCTGGATGACCAGCGGCTGAAGAACCCGGGTGGCTGGGATCACTTCGATGAGTTGCTGGCGCGCATCCGCGAGATTCGGGCATCGGAGAAGCGCTTCTATCAGAAGGTGCGCGAGCTGTTTGCCCTGAGCTCCGATTACCGCATCCGCGAACAGGAAACCGCGCTGTTCTTTGCCGAGGTACAGAACAAGCTACTTTATGCCACCACCGGCCATACCGCCGCCGAATTGGTGGTCAAGCGTGCCGACTCCAGCCAGCCCAATATGGCTCTGAACACCTGGAGCGGCTCACGGGTGCGTAAGCAGGACGTGATCGTCGCCAAGAACTATCTGACGGCTGACGAGATCGACACGCTCAACCGCCTGGTGGTGATCTTCCTGGAGCAAGCTGAGCTGCGCGTCAAACAGCAGAAGGAGCTGACCCTGGACTTCTGGCGTAGCAACGTGGACAAGATGCTGGCGTTCAACGATCAGCCCATCCTGCAGGGTGCGGGCTCCGTCAGCCGCGAGCGAATGGAGCGGCTTGCCCACGAGCGTTACCAGGCATTCGATCAGAATCGCCGCGAGGCGGAGCGCCTGCAGGCCGATGCGGATGACCTCAAGGAAATCGAGCAGCTCGAACACACCCTTAAAGACATGGGCAAGAAGCCCTGAATGGATGCATAGCCATGACCCAAACCGTTCCTTCCGTTTCCGTCTCCTATGCCCAGAACGGACGCTCCACCAAGGCCAACGAACTGGGCATGCGCCCCATGCAGGAGCTCGCCTATGAGCGGCGTGGCGAGCAGTACCTGCTGATCAAGTCACCGCCTGCATCCGGTAAAAGTCGCGCCCTGATGTTCATTGCTCTAGACAAGCTGGTTCATCAGGGCATCAAGCAGGCGCTTATCGTCGTGCCGGAAAAGTCCATTGGTTCGAGTTTTCACGATGAGCCGCTGAGCCAATACGGTTTCTGGGCCGACTGGCATGTGAAGCCGCGTTGGAACCTGTGTGACGCCCCCGGCACCGATGATGGCGGCAAGGTCAATGCGGTGGGCGCGTTTCTGGAAAGCAGTGACCAGGTGCTGGTTTGTACCCATGCCACTTTCCGGTTTGCGGTGGAGAAATTCGGGGTGGCGGCGTTCGATGATCGCTTGATCGCTGTGGACGAGTTCCACCACGTTTCCGCCAACCCGGAGAACAGGCTGGGTACGCACCTGGGTCAGATGATTGCCCGTGACAAGGTGCACATCGTAGCGATGACCGGTTCCTACTTCCGGGGAGATGCCGAGGCAGTGCTGTCACCCACCGACGAAGCCCGTTTCGTTCCCGTAACGTATACCTACTATCAGCAGCTCAACGGCTATGAACACCTGAAGAAGCTGGACATTGGTTACTACTTCTACTCGGGGGCTTACTCCGACGACATCCTCAAGGTGCTCGACCCCAGCGAGAAAACCATCCTCCACATCCCCAATGTGAACTCCCGCGAGAGCACCAAGGACAAGATCCGCGAGGTGGAGCACATCATCGAAGAGCTGGGCGAGTGGCAAGGCACCGATCCGGTGACGGGTTTCCAACTGGTGAAGACGGCCGATGGGCACGTGCTGCGCATTGCAGACCTGGTCGATGACGACCCGGCCAAGCGCGATAAAGTCTCGGCTGCCCTGAAGGACCCGGCTCAGAAGAACAACCGCGATCATGTCGATATCATCATCGCGCTGGGCATGGCCAAAGAGGGCTTCGACTGGATCTGGTGCGAGCACGCCCTCACAGTTGGCTACCGTTCCAGCCTGACCGAGATTGTGCAGATCATTGGGCGGGCTACACGCGATGCACCCGGCAAAGCACGGGCGCGCTTCACCAACCTGATCGCCGAGCCAGATGCCAGCGAGAAGCTGGTGGCCGAGGCGGTGAACGATACCCTCAAGGCGATTGCTGCCAGCCTACTGATGGAGCAGGTTTTGGCGCCGCGTTTTGAGTTCAAGCCGAAGACTCCCACCTCTGGGCCGCAGGAAGGATTTGACTACGGCGATGCGGGTTATCAGCCCGACAAGTGCAACGTAGGTTTCAACCCTGAAACCGGGCAACTGCAGATCGAGATCAAAGGTTTGGCTGAGCCCAAGAGCCCTGAGGCGAGCCGCATCTGCCAGGAAGACTTGAACGAGGTGATAGCCAGCTTCGTGCAGGACAAGACCAACATCGAGCGTGGCCTGTTCGACGAGGAGCTGGTTCCCGAAGAACTGACCCAGCTGCGTATGGGCAAGATTATCCGCGACAAGTACCCCGAGCTGGATGCCGAGGATCAAGAAGCAGTTCGCCAGCACGCCATTGCGGCGCTGAATCTGACCCAGCAAGCCAAGCAGCTGGTGGCGGGCGCAGATCTGCAGGGGAGCACGAACGCGGGTGCCGCACCGAGCAGCACGGCGCTGATCGAGGGAATCAGAAAGTTCTCGATGGATGTTCGAGAACTGGATATTGACCTGATCGACCGGATTAATCCTTTCAGCGAGGCGTACGCCATTCTGGCCAAGACCATGAGCGAGGACAGCCTCAAGCAGGTCGCTGCGGTGATCGGTGCCAAGCGCACTCGGCTGACGCCAGAAGAGGCCAAAGATCTCGCTATACGAGCGGTAAAATTCAAGAAGGATCATGGGCGGGTACCTTCGCTGACTGCTCAAGACCCCTGGGAGCGGAGCATGGCAGAAGGCGCCGCAGCCTTTATGCGTTTCAAGAAAGAGGGCCGTTATGGCTAACGAATTTGATCTGGATGAGCTGGAAGCGGAGCTTTCCGATTTCGCCACGTCAGACAAGAAGAAGGCGCGCACTCCTCGCGCGGAGCGCATCATCGCCGGCTTCGAAGATATTCAACGCTTTGTTGAGGAGCACGGACACGCACCGCGCCACGGGGACGATAAAGACATCTTCGAGCGCCTGTATGCCGTGCGCCTGGATCGTCTGCGTGAGCAGGAAGAATGCCGCAACCTGCTAACGCCCTTCGACCACCAGGGCCTATTGAATGCGCTTGAGGTGCGGGAGCCGCAAGGCGACTACAGCATGACGGACGATGAGCTGCTGGCGGAGCTGGCCGGCGATGACGAGGGTTCGGATATTCAGAACCTCCGTTACGTTCGCAGCAATGCCGAAAAGCGTGAGGCCGAGGAGATTGCACAGCGCGAGCGTTGCGAGGACTTTGAGCGTTTCCAGCCGCTGTTTGAACAGGTGCAGCGCGAGCTGCAGGCGGGCGTTCGAATTACTCGCACCTTTATCCGGGATGCGAGCATCGAGGAGGGCCAATTCTTCATCCTCGGTGGGCAGACCGTTTATGTTGCGGAGGTCGGTGAGCCAATCAAGGCGCCGAATGGTGAGAGCGATGCCCGGCTAAGGGTGATCTATTCCAACGGTACGGAAAGCAATCTACTGCGTAGATCCTTGCAGCGAGCACTCTACAAGGACGATGCCGGTCGGCGCATTACCGAGGCGGATGCAGGTCCGTTGTTTGGCGACGCATCGGAACCCGATGACATCGAGAGCGGCACCATCTACGTGCTGCGCAGCCACTCAACGCACCCTTTCGTGGCTGAGCATCGCAAGCTGATCCACAAGATCGGTGTCACCGGTGGCAAAGTGGAAACACGTATCGCCGGGGCTGATAAGGATGCCACCTACCTGTTGGCGGATGTTGAGGTGGTCGCCACCTATAAACTGCACAACATCAACCGGACGCGGATGGAAAACCTCTTCCACCGCCTGTTCAGCCCTGCCCAGATTGAGCTGACGATCCCTGATCGCTTCGGAAATCCAGTCAAACCTAGAGAGTGGTTTCTCGTGCCGCTGCACGTTATCAACGAGGCTGTTGAGCGTATTCGCGATGGTTCAATTGCAGGCGTGATGTATGACCCGCAGTCCGCACGGCTCATCACGCAAGGTTAGCTTTGCTGCAGGGCGGGGCTTCTTGGTCTCTTGCCATACCCACTGCAGCATTTGCGTGCAAAAAAAAAGAGGGAGCAGCTGCTCCCTCTGTTGATCAGAACAAAGCAGGATGATCCAAACAACGGAGCTGTCAGTAACCCCGATTCGTTGGCTTCATCCTTGTGGATTTTATGTGTGAGTCTCCGCTGGCGCGATTGATGGTCTAGCTACTTCCCATAGTCGGCAGAAGGTCCAGCAGGCCAGCACCACCGCGATCAGCAGCGGCGGAAAACGCACCATCAGAATCACCAGCAGTAACATCGCCAGACAACCCGCGAGGATGCCGGCAAACACGAACACGGCAACGAAGGTTCGTAGCAGTAGCTTCATCTTGTTCGTCTCCTACAGGTAGCCCTGTTCCGCCAGCGACACGCAGCCTTCATGGCCCACGATGATGTGATCCAACGTCCGCACTCCGACCAGATCCAGGGCCTCCTTCAGTTTGTTGGTCAGCGTACGATCCGCCTGGCTGGGCTCGGGATCGCCGGAGGGATGGTTGTGCACCAGGATCATGGCGGCGGCGTTGTGCTCCAAGGCAATCTTGATGACTTCCCTGGGGTAGACGCTTGCACCATCCAAGGTGCCCCTGAACAGCTCGTGGAACGCAATGACCCGGTGCTTGCTGTCCAGCATCAGCAGAGCGAAGACCTCGTATTCATAGGCCTCCAGCAAGGCCTGCAGGTGGCTGAATACATCCCGTGGCGCGGTAAGTTGTCGTCCCCGTCGTAGGCGCAGGCTGGCCAGCTGTTTGGCCATCAGCAGGATGTCGGCCTCGGTGACCGGTGATTCGATCAGGTAGGTGCCAGCGGTCTCACCGGCCTTGATTTTGTGCAGTCTCATAACAGCTCCTTTGGCCGGGTGGCCAGACTCAGGCATTCAGGGATTGGTGCTGGGCTTCCAGCTTTTCAGCTAGGCTGGGTTTGCCCAAAGGCTGCGTAGTGGATCTGGAACGTTTTTCATCGCTGCTGCTTTCAGCAGGGAAGAACTCCTCGACGATGGCGCCGACGTCCTCCTCACTGTCCTCGAAGGCGCCGTTGCCGAAACCGCGCTTTGCCGCTTCGTCTAGCGCGTTCTGATCGAAGCCCGCCGCTTGCCGCTGTTCATCAAGCTCACCGGCCAAGCGCAGTGCTTCGGTCATGTCCATGCCGCTGCGTACCGTCAGGTCGGCGTAGAAGATCGGCGTGCCATGGCTCTGGCGAGTGGACTTGCCACGCAGACGCAGTTCCAGCGGCAGGCAAGCCAAGCGGTTGCCGGAGATGGCCTGGAAGTAATGCAACCGAGCGGCCAGGGTGCGGATGCTGTTGAAGCCAGTGGTGCGGAACACAAAGCTGCCCAGCGGATCCTCATCACCAATGACCACGTTCAGCCGGCCGTAAGGCTTGCAGGCACCGCCTTTGGCCAGCGAGCAAGCATCCGGTGAAGGGCAGGGCAGTGACTGCATGCCGTCCTGGGTAATCCGCTTGCAAGTCTCGCCATTGCCTACGCAAACAGGTCGCCCGGTTTGCCGGTCGAAGAGTGTGTAATCCGCGCGGAAATTCAGTTCCGGCTCGTTGAATAGCAGGCGTACCGGAATGCTGCGCAGCTTGTCGTCCTTGCCTTGGCGCAGCTCATCATTGAGCGGATGCACCAGCCAGCCGTCGCGGCTCTGTACCTGGGAAGTGATGGTGAACTGATCATCCTTTTCCGGCAGGCGCTTGCCGTTTTTCTCGATGACCTTGCCGATGGAAATCCGCCCGAGCACCGGCGGAGTAATAGCCAGACCTTTGAGCATGGTGGTCTCCTGAAAATGAAAAAAGGCCAGCCACGCAGCGCGAACTGCATGGGCTGGCCAAGGGGAAGGAGTGATGAAAAGAGGTTGGAATCAGCCGACCAGGAAGCGCCGTGCGCCGGGTTTAACCAGCGAGTATTTGGCTTTCAGGTGCGGTCTCTCCTGAAGTAGCCGGGCTACGTCGAAGCCGACGCTGTCTTTGGCTTTGCGCCAACTGATGTACCCATTGGTGAACTCAGCCCGACTGGCATCGCCCATGGCCTGTTGCAGCATCTGCTTGAGCTGGGCTTCACGCTTTTCCTTATTGGCAATCGCTTGGCGCAGTGCTTTGAGCTCAATGTAGGCCGCTGACAATCCAGCATGACCACTGAAATCCACGGTCTCGCCTGAATCCGTTGGGAAAAGGCAGCGCAGGGCGGTCTCGGCGGAAGCTGTGCCGTCGGCGGGTGGTGGTGTATCGGTTTCCACGTACTGCCAGAAGCGCCGTTCGAGCTCGATCAGGCGAGCAATCATTTGTTCATCCCGCTCTATGCGATGGATCTCCAGATGCTGCCCTCCGAGCACAACCGCCACATCTGCTGCCTGTTTGCCCGTGACGGCGAGCTGGTGCATCACCTGCAACTGCACATATTCGGGCACGCCCTCTTTCCAGAGGCGTGCCCCGTTTATGCCGGCTGTCTTGCATTCGAGGATCTGCACGTCGTCGGCACCGATAACCTCCCGGTCAATATTGGCCAACATCCAGGACAACTCAGGATCCGGGTGCTGCAGCACGGCATTGACGCGGCGGACCTTGTTCTTGGTGCGCTTGCTGTAATGCCAGGCCACGATGGGCTCTAGGACGTTGCCCCAGTACATCGGGCTGTCCTCATCATCGGGATCGGTTTTTGGTAATCCGGTGTCGCGCCCGGTCTTTTCCAGCCACAGCTCCAGTTGCGATTTGTAGGGGTTGAGGCCGACGGCTGCAGCTGCATCGGAACTGCCGATGCCTTGCTTGCGGATCTGCAGCCAGTCTTCGCGAGGCAATTCCTTGGTGCTAATCAGGCGTAGAGCTGGTCGAGATTTGCTGGGGCTGCGGTTCAATGAAGTGGCTTTCATCATGCTTCTCCTGCAGACATAAAAACGCCCAGCCAGCACGAAGCTGACCGGGCGATACGGTTGAGGTGGGGAGACGGGTTAGGCGGCGAGTTGCAGCGCTGCATCCAGGGCGCGTTGCTTGATCTGTGCGCCTTGGCCGAACCAGGCAGAGTCCAGCCGGTATTCCGTGCTGCGTGCACGCCGTTCGTGATCGACGTATTCGGTTACGGCATTGAGCAAACCCCAGGCGGTGCCTTTGGCCGACTCCAACTGACTGCCCCGGCCACGGCCTTCGTACAGCTCCTGAACCTTGCGCAGGGCGCGTTCGTTGGGTAGCTGTTCAGGAAGCTGGCCGGTCGGACTGACCTCGCACATGACGTTCATAAAGAAGCCCATTGCCTCATGCCACTGCACCTTGCGCTCAGCCAGATGGCGCATGCGATACATGAAATCGTCCCATTGCGAGACGGCGATGCCGAGCTGCTTCTTCACCAGATTCGGATCGAAGCGAGTGTTGTGCGGCACCTTGATCGCTCGGCTGGTGCCGTCCAGGGCGATGGTCAGGGTGTTGTTGCAGACCACGCGAACAGTGGTCGGCGTTGCGGTGGTGGCCAAGGTGCCGTCGCATGACGTAGCCAATAGCAGGTAGCCGTTGACCTGGTCGTTACCCTTGATCGCCGTACCTTGCCCAGTGCGTGCAAGCGCCCAGAACTTGCGCCCACCCTTGAGCACGCCAGCTGTCTCCAGCTCATAGCCGGAGACCTCGGTTAGATCCCGGTAAAACTCCAGTACCTCGCGTGGCTGCACGGTGTGATAACGCTTGGAGACCACTGACAGCGGGGCTTTGTTATCCGAGCGATAGAGCACCTTCTGCTCAGGGAAGGAATGAATCGTACCGAGGTGGCCGATGGCGTCCGATTTGAAATGAACGGGGCTTTCCAAGATTTGCCAGTCCATGCCGGCTTCACGTTGCCAGACCTCGATAGGTTGCTTTTGCGGCAGGTTGTTGCCCAGGCCATGCCAAGGAGTAGTGCCGGCGTAGGCCATGGTTTCGACGAGATGAGCCATGAGAACGATTCCTTTGGGTGCGCGCCGGCATAAGCGCTGCGCAGAGCGCAGCACCGGCTGGGAGTTAGAGGAAAGAGGGAGTGGAGCCGTCTGGTCAGGTCGGCAGGTTGAAGCGATGCCCGCAGAGCAGGCAGAGGTTGTTAGCCAGGACGTGGCGATCGAGCTTGTGGCCAAGCTGAGCGCCGAGCGCGCAGCCACCGACGCCACCGGCCAGTCCGCCGAGGATGGCGCCTGAGATTGAACCGATGGTGATGCCGACAGGGCCGGCAATAGCGCCAATAGCCGCCCCGGCTTGACCGCCAGCCAGCGCAGCACTGACGCCACGAGCAGCACCGCCGACCGTGCCGACGGCGGCAGCGATCTTCATGGCGTGGTGGAAGGAAGCGACTTTTGGAGAGCGACAGCGGGGGCATTGCAATGACATGGGGTGGACCTTCTTGGTGGTGATGTCATTGCGGTTATGTAGGGCTGAGATTTTTTTGAATCGAATGGCCGGCTTTCAGGCGCGTATCAAATGGAGCAATGGCTGGAGTCGGCCAAATGCGGTCACTCAAAGAGGCATGAAGGTTGTGTTCTTTCTTTAGTGTTCTGTTCCAGGTACACAAAATCCTGCACAGACTCGCTTCCCTTTGTTCCAAGGCAGATGACAGCGGGTGGCGATGGTGTTCATGGCTTGTCCTTCACGTGATGGAGGACAAGTCAGCAAGGGCCACTTCCCACCGTATTGGCTAGCAGAGGAGATGCCAAGATGATTGGTTACACAGGGCAGGGGGCGCCTGGCAGGACTACACCTTACTAGTGCTTCGCTGGTAGCCTGTGGCCATCATTTAGGCAGACTCATCTTCATCCTCACTCTGGTAACCGTAATGGCCGTTGAAGCAGGGAAGTACGCAGACGTCTATCGCAGCTGGCAGCAGCATCTGTTCAATTTCAATCTGGCTGTCCGGGAAACCCAGACGCCTGGCTTGCGTAAGCCGCAACTGGCGGCTCTTTATGCCGCCCTAGGGCACTTGGTGATGGCGCCGGCCACGACCGCGACGATTGTGATGCCGACGGGTACCGGGAAAACCGACACCATGCTCGGGCTGCTGATCGCCGGGCGGCTACCTAGGACCCTGGTGTTGGTTCCTTCCGACCCGTTGCGTTCGCAGCTGGTAGAGAAATGCCTTGAGCTGAAGAAACTACGAGAGATTGGTGCCATTTCGGTCAGCGCACTCAACCCGGTGGTGCACGCGATCGGTTCAGGCCTCTCGGCAGACGAGGTCCAACAGCTAGCCGAGGCCAACGTCATCGTTGCTACGCCGCAAGCACTGCAGCGCTTCGACCAGCCGGCCTTGGAGGCCTTGGCTGCGTTGTGTAGCCACTTGATAATCGATGAGGCGCACCATGTGGCCGCCCTGACCTGGAGCCGGGTCAAAAGTGCGTTCAAGGACAAGCCCTGTCTACAGTTCACGGCCACGCCGTTCCGTGAGGACAACCAGCCGCTGGATGGCAAAATCATCTACAACTACCCGCTGAAGGATGCCCAGATTGACGGCTACTTCAAGGCGATCGAGTTCCATCCGGTGCGCGAGTACAACCTGGAACTGGCTGACCAAGTGGTGGCTGACAAGGCAGTCGAGCTATTGCGAAACGACCGCGCGCAAGGGTTCAACCACCTGCTGATGGTGCGTGCACGGTCACAGACGCGTGCCGCCGCACTGTTTGAATTGTACAAACAGCACGAGGATCTTTCGCCCATCCTCATCCACAGCAAGGTGCCGAATCGGGCCAAGCTACTGGGTGAAATCGTCGAGAAGAAGTACAAGATCATTGTCTGTGTGGACATGCTGGGGGAAGGCTTCGATTTGCCGGAGCTGAAGATTGCGGCTATCCACGACCAGCACCGCAGTCCCGCCGTCACCCTGCAGTTTATCGGTCGCCTTACGCGAGTCGATGATACGCTCGGTGACGCCAAGTTTGTCTCGAACATCGCCAACCAGAAAGTCGACTACCAGATGGCGGTGCTATACAAGGAAAGTGCTGACTGGAGTGCGGTGATCCGCGATGTCAGCCAAGACAAGATTGCCCGCGAGATCGAGAAGGAGACGTTTACCGAACAGTTTCCGGATGATGCCGACGCCGAGGACATTTTCGGGTTGAACCCCAACCCCAAGATCAGTGCGGTCGCCTATCACGTGGAGCATGACGACTGGCGGCCCGAGAAGGCCAAGCACTTCTCGCAGAAGAAAGAGCCGCTGCAGCTGCTGTCCGTCAACGACGAAGCCGACACAATCATCATGGTGACGAGGCGCGAAACGCCCGTCGGCTGGGCGCAGACGTCGACGATCGTCGACACCAACTGGATCCTCTACCTGGCGTACTACCATGCGTCCGACAAGACGCTGTTCGTCCACTCTTCCGGGGATGAGTCGCAAACCAACCGCTTTCTGGGCCTGATCGCCAAGGATGGCCGGCGCATCAGCGGCGAGCCGACCTTTCGCACACTGCACGGCATCAAACTCATGAAGCTGCAGAACGTGGGGCTGTCGCGCATGCGCAAGGATCTGCGCTTCACCATGCATGTCGGGCGCGACATCAATACTGTCATCAGTGAAATTGAGAACGGCACGGCGAGAAAGTCCAACATCTTCGCAACCGGGTACGAGGATGGCCAGCGCACCACCGTTGGCTGTTCGCACAAGGGTAAGATCTGGGAGATGAACGCTTCGAGCATCAACGACTGGATCGAGTGGTGCAAGCGCGCTTCGCAGAAGCTCAACGACGCGACGATTAACCCCTCTGAAGTTCTCAAGGATGTGATTCGCTCGGAAAAGATCGAGGCGGCGTGGCCTGCGGGACTGTTCTATGCCGATTGGCCGGCGTCGATCCTGATCGAAAATGAGCAGAAGATCTCGCTGGCGTACCTGGCTGAGGTGTTCAACCTGCTGGATGTCGAACTGGGCAAGCCCCGGCGAATCGATCCATTGACGCTGGAAGTGCCCATCAGCGCAACGGCAGTCGATGGCACGGAGCGCCATTTACCTGATATCACGATCCGGCTGATGGATGACGCCTACAAATTTTCCTGTCCGGGGGTCAAGATCGTCTTCTCTGAAGAGAGCTCATTCGAGCAGTACCTGGATACCAACCCGTTGGTGCTGCTGGACGTCGACGGTTCGATGGTCGAAGGCAACTACCGCTACTACTCCCCCAACAGTTTGGACTTGAAGCTGCCGGTCGCCCTGATCGAGCCGTGGGACTGGGGCACAACCCAAATCCACAGCGAGTCGATGCGGGCGGACCGCAACCCGGACACAGTTCAGGGATTCACCTATAGCAAAATCGAGAACGACTACACGTTCATTTTCAACGATGATGGTGCCGGTGAGATCGCCGACCTGGTGGCAATCAAGGAAAGCAAGGACGCTATCTTTGTCGACCTGTACCACTGCAAGTATTGCCCTCAGCAAGATGGCGAGGCGCGGCCGGGGGCGCGTGTCTCCGACGTCTACGAGGTCTGCGGCCAGGCATCACGCTCGGTGAAATGGTTGCACACGGAAGAAAAGTTCTTCAACCGGTTGTTGCAGCGCTACCAGCAATCGTTGCCCAAAGGCTTCGACAGGATTCTCAAGGGCGAGCCCATGGATTTGGAGTTGCTGCGCAACAAGTGCCACGACCACGAAATGGTGTTCCGCTTTGTGATCGTCCAACCCGGTATTTCGGCAGGCAAGGTTTCCGCTGATCAGCTGGCCGTGCTTGGCACCAGTTACTCGTACATCAAGAGCGTGTCGGGCTCGGATGTGAGAGTCATTACCAGCATTTAAATTAAGGTTACTACCGCCTGGTAGCGGAGAACATTCAGTCCAATCGCCATCTGAGGCGTCAGGGACGACTATGGCCTCAAACCTGGATACGAGTCGTCCCTAAACGGCAGATATTGGCCGAAGCCGGCCACACGGTCGCTATGGGCAACGATATGTTCTTCCTTCAGCAGATGTTCAGTACAAATCGTTTACCTCATATTGGCGGCGAACCTCGATGTTGACGATGTGACGAGGCGTTCGCCCACGCCGGGGATCGCCGTTGGCGATGGCGACGATGCCCTCATCTTCGTCGCCAGCCCACAGGCCGACTAGGTCGTGCAGGAAAAAATCCGCATAGGAGCAACTAGCGTCCCGCACCTGAATCGCCACGACCGAGGCTTTGCTCGTGTGCAGCTGGGTCAAGTTCCTGACGAGCCGGGCCGGGGCAACCCAGAGCGTCGGGCGCGGCGAGGCCGGCGTCGCGAACAGGTAGTAGGCGTGCTCTGACTGCTTGAGCATGTCCTCGCACTGCTGCAGGTCGACGCCTATCGTCGAACTGAAGCCCCGCCCCGATCCAGTGCCGCTGCGCTTTTTCACCTGCACAAGGGTAGCTCGCTCGATCACCGTTTTGCCCTCGTCCACGATACGGGTCAGGAATAGCACATCCGCCCCCAGCGGAACCCCGGCAGGCGTGCAAGCACCTTCCTCCCGCTTGCTGGGCTGGCGCACCTTCACCGACAGGCTCGGATACGTCGCTCGCGTCGTGGCCGACAGCTGACGCAATTGGTGGCTCGCGTTGCCAACTGCCTCCTGCGTTAGGGCCAGGAGACGCGCTGTATGGGCCTCCTCGTCTTCTCCCCAGGTCACCGAATACTCGCGGCAAAACTTTTCCTCAATCTGGCTGAGCGCTCTATGGATGACACGCTCTACGGACGGGTCGCCCAGCCAGGTTTGGGCGCCAACGCTGGGCAGCGCAGTGGCATCATCGCCCTGGCCTACCGCGCCCTCCAAGTCCGGTGCACCTTGCCTGGACCGCACCAGCCCGTTGGCCCTCAGTTGCATCTGCCTTGGACCTGTGCCGGAGAACCGGTTCGTAAAAGCCAGGTTATCCTCGCCATCCAATAGTCGCAGCAGTACCGGCTCTACTTCGGCGAACGCAGTCTGCTCGAGCCAAAGGCAAGCGAAATAGAGGAGACCCTGAGCTAACTCCGGCTCTCCTTTTACTTGGTCAAAAAGATCCTGCCGCCAGGCCTCGCGGGCTGCTGGGCCTAGTTGGTTCCACAACGCCTCTCGGTCCCACGCCCCGGATGGTAATTCTCTGAGGCTTTCAGCAATGCGTTGCTGGGCGAGCCGCGCGGGGGCCACGAACTTGTGCCAAGTCGCAGCAAGCGCGAGGTCTGAGGGCATGGTATCGGTCAACAAGGTAGCAAGCGTCGAGCAGGCTTTGGCAACGCATTCCCTGAAGTCGTCTTGCTTCTCTGTCTTCGGACGGCTGTGCCAGCGCAGGAACAGGCTGCGCACATCGCCCGCCTCAATCATGCTGCAATGTTGGATCAGCCGAGGAAAGACCGTTGGATTGGCACGACTAAGAACCTGCTCACAGGCCCACCGGGACGCCTGGACCGTCGGCGAAATCGCAAACAGTAAGAAAACGAGATTAGGCAATTTGCCCGAGGACATGCCGAGATGGGTCTCTAGGTAGTGGCATACATGCTGCCAATGCTGCTCGACCAGTTGCTCGAAAGCCCAATTATTCTGGCCGGGACGGGGGGCGACTAGTTCAAGACCATGGATGCAATCGTCCTGCGACGTGCTGGCCACTAGCGCCGCCATGATCTCCCGATCGTCCAGAAAACGATCTCGGTCGGCATCTAGCAGCCAACTCATCCATATTGCACGGGGCGCTATGTCCGCCAAGATGATTTCGCGTAAGGCCGGCAAGTCGCCTTGAAGCATATTCGACCTGAAGTCCTCCACCGCAGACCGGTAGGCATCTTGGTCCAGAATGGACGATGAATCCCTGATCTCGGTAGATTCGTGCCCGAGCAATGTGAGCACCATTGCAATCGGCCCCTCCTTTGCGACGCTCTCGAGCTGGTAGACAAAGCGCTGGCGAACAGTGAGCACATCCGATAACCAATCAAATGCAACGCTGACTCGTTCAGAGGGTATGTGGACATAGTCCAGCCGAAGCATGTCCTCGCGGACGTCAAAGTAGCGTCCCAGGTACTCGACCAGCGCCGGGGCCCAATCGGCCAACAGTATGCTGGCAACTGCCAATTCATCGTCAAAGCTAATCTTCACGCTCAAGGCGTTCTCCCTTTCCCCGCGGCTGGGGGCGACTATCCGAGTGCCGGCGAATGTGGTGCGTTGAACTGATGAGACTCGACAAATCTATCGTGCCACCAGCAGTGCAAAGCGTTGCTCTCTATACCTACTCATTTTCTGATTTATGCCTTGGGTAATACTTTCCGATCCGCTGCCATGTCCTCGTTAAAACCATCTGGAACAGGTTTGAAACCTGAGGTCGGCGAGCGGTGGCTTGACTGGAACTGACGAAGGCTCAGTACGTCGATTTCACCTGTAATGCAGTAGTCGTGGTTGCCACCCTTGACGCGCAATATGTCGCGTTTCCAACGGTCCTTGTAGGGGGCGCGGATACGACTATCGCCGAAGCGGCGGTTGTTGCACTGGATGATGTAGGCGTGAATATCCAGCGCGGCAGACTCCACTAGTGCATTGAATGTGTCGGTATCGCTGTTCCACTCTGGAACAAACAGCGCATCGACTTGGCCGCGTAGGTCAGCGCGGTAGCGGATATTCGTCAGCTCGCTGCAGATCATGATGGCAAAGCGGAAGTCCCCATGCTGGATGACCGGGGGCTTTTGCCACTGCTGCTCTTGAGCTGGCTTCATCTGTAGGCCGGCCAGACGAAAGAGTTCTTGCTCCTCATGAAATGCTGGGCGCTGTTTATCCTGGCGATAGAGCATCAGCGAAGGGAACCCAAGACCGTCATGGGTGAGCGAAGCCCAAACCTGGTGGCGTACATACTTTTTCGGTGCGTGGAGGTACTCCACCCCGGTGATCAAAGATATGCCACGGCCCTTGAGCTTGTCGGCGATACGCATAAACCATTGGGGTGGTAGAGCCACTTCCGGAAGGATCACGTAACCAGCGCCGTCAGGCCGAGAGATCAGTTCGTTGATAAGGCGATTGATGCGTTGATAACGGTGAAGGCCATCCGGGTCGGGTAACCCCATGATGGCGGCGGTAAAGCTTTCATCTTTGGTTTCCAAACTGGCTACAGCAATGGTCTGTTTGGCTTTGGGTTCTCCATCCGGGATATGCAACACCTGTTTTTTGTCGAGGTGCGGCATCTTGTGCTCAGTCAGCTCAAAACCTCGTAGTGCCTGCACCACCAGCCCCAGCGTTTGGCGGCTGGTGGCGGCAAAAGGGTTGGGCGCTATGAGGTAGAGCTCATTGAGGCTGAACGGTCGAGTGGCAAAGGTAAGTCCAGACGGGGTACCGCGTTTAAACCTGAGCCAATTTGCCAGCGTGGCTATGCCGTCGCTCATCTCATCAGGCAGCAGTTTCTCTAAATCAGTAGTTGTGAGGTTTTTACGGAGTGGCATGCCACGCGGGCTGACCATTTCCTGAGGAAGGCCTGCAAATCGCAAAGGGATATGGGCCAGGTCAAAGCTGAACATACGAGCGTGGAGCTTCTGTATGTGCTGGCTGGTTATGTTCATTGGACTGTCCAGAAAGCTACCCCATAGGATGCTGGCAAGGCTCTCCATATGCCTGGTCATCTGGTTCTTCCAGGCGGTAGCCCCCGACTTACTTAGGCGGGAAGGAAACGCTGAGACGATGCTCTGCGCTGTAACTTCCCAGATGGATTGTTTCCATAAATGGCGGGCTTCGGCTGGCACGTCGGCAGCGGCCAGGCTTTTGATCACTAGAGAGCAGTCGTTCTCAACTTTAATGATCAGGCCACCTAGTGCATTGATGATCTTGTCTAGGTACTCAAAATCTTCACAGGCGGTAGCCATGCGGATGATGCGTGGCAGGTATTGAGCCAGTTCGAAGAACTTAACCGGGGTCAGCAGATGCTCGATGACTGCGGCGAAAAAAGCATGGCGGTGCGCTTGCCAATCCTCTGGGGGGATATCGCGCTCGAAGGCTTCGTAGTTGCGAAGGCTGAGTGCAAAGCCAGCTCGGTGAAGCGTCAGGGCATCTGTTTTGCGTAGGTTGTCTGCTTGCTCACCGGCAAGGTTGGTAGCTTTGAGCAGATCCGTTGCCACGGTGTTTGGCGAATTCGGCAGGTCCGGTAAAGCGCGCCATTCGCTGGCACGTTGGTTGATCTGTTCGGAAATGGCGTTGACCAGAGCGGTGCCTGCAGAGCCCCCAAGGATGAACAGCTTGTTTTTGCTGTTTTCAAAAGCGATGCGGTCCTTTTTGAGATAGTCAGGCTTGAACAGAATGCTGCCTTTATCTTTTTTGAGCAGATCCTTTCCGCCGTCGCGACTAAAAATCCACTCCCAAAACTGCTCGGTGCTTTTGATGTCGCTAGCGTTTTCCATGACCAGCAGAATGTCGTCTACATAACGACCGTAGTACAGCGGTACTACTTGTTGCTCGATGAACTGGTCGAGCTTGAGTAGCGCGGCGTTTGCGACTACAGCAGACGCAGGCAAACCGACGGGTAAACCTTTTTTCAGTGGTGTTTCTTGTGCCCAGGCCAACAAGGCGGAGATGAACAGGCGGTTAAGTTTTGACTGCGATTCGCTCAGCTCAATTTTGGCTAACTTGAGGAAGCTATCATCGAGCATAAAGCCGGGGCTTAGCTCGTGATAGAAACTGCTTACATCGGCTGTCAGGGCTAATACTTTTTTCTTCTCGCTCAGGGCAGTGCGCATCGCCTTGATGCCACCGTCGCGCCACTCGCGAAAGGGCCTGAGGTAAGGCTTGAAGGAGCCAAGTGCCCACGTGTTGATCTCGTCATGCCGGTTACGGCGCAGGCGGCTGCCAAAGACGTTGCTGCTGAGCTGCTTGTCGAAGAGACCGCCGACTTCCATCATCCAGAGCGATGACAGCACGTGAAAGTCGATGCTGCAGCGGGCCATTAGGCGGAATACGGCTGTGGGGGGGTTACCGGCTTCAGTCGCGCTTAGCCACTCGGCTTCCGGTGAGGCGAAGATCAGGCTTTGATCTTTTTCTGCCTTCTCTGCCTTCTCTGGCCGGATTTCTTTGGGTGCCAGTGTCCAGGTGCCGAGAAATGCCGGGTCTTTCACCCAGTCCTCGCTTGTGGCTTCGATCCGATCTTTTAGGCGAGTGAGGTTTTGGCTCAGGTCGTCTTCATAGTTGGCGATGTCGAACAGCGAGGGGTTGGTTGAGTAGTAGAGATCAACCTTGGCCTTGCGGTAGGCAAGGCCGAGATCGTGCAGCGATACCGACATCTGGGTGACGTCCATTTCTTAACCTTCGGCAATCCTGAGATATCCGGATATTACCGAAAGCAAGCAGGAGTGGGCGAAAGCATTGCAAAGCGCCCTATCTCTACTAAATCGTTGTCATGAATAGACTACCGGACTACCCATAGGCAATTTAACGGGCAGCTTTTGGCCGGTTGCTGCCTGTTACTACCGTCTGCTTAACGGTAGTTGGCACTAATCAGCGTATCGAAACGACCTTTCTGTCCCGATTTTCCTTGATAGCTGACATCGAAAGATTGCCGGTAGCTGCTTGCTGGATATGCTCGCTCCACCAAGCCATCATCGGGCGTCTGCGCTCGATGTAATCCGCTCGGTTGTAAGCGCTGCGAACCTCGTCCTTGTCGACGTGAGCAAGCGCCACCTCGATCAGTTCAGGATCCCAGCCATGCTCGTTTAGGATGGTGCTGGCCATTGAGCGCATGCCGTGGCTTACCAAGCGGCCTTCGAAACCCATTCGCTTCAGCGCCATGTTAGCGGTCTGGCTGTTGCAATGGGTGCGAGGATTGCGGTCTGCAGGGAACACAAATTCCCGGTGCCCGCTGTAGGGTTTGATTGCCTCCAGTAACGCCAGAGCTTGCTCCGTAAGTGGGATAATGTGCGTGCGACGTTTCTTCATTCGCTCAGCAGGAATCGTCCAGATACGCTTTTCGAAGTCGATGTCTGCCCAGCGAGTGGTAGCTGCTTCCGCTGGTCGGGTCATGGTGTGAAGCTGCCATTCGATCAGGCAACGGGTCGTTCTCTTTATGCTGGCATTGGCAATTGCCACCATGAGCTCACCCAGCTCATCGGGTGGCAGTGCTGCCATGTTTTTCTTTTTCGGTTTTTTGAAAACGGAGCGGATGCCGCTGAGCGGGTTCGCGTGAATCAGTCCCGAGTTGACTCCGTAGGTCATGATCTCGTTGAGTCGCTGCGTCAGACGTTTAACAGTCTCCAGGCTGCCTTTGGTTTCAAGAGGCCTGAGCAGGTTTATGACCTTCGGTGCGGTGATGGCGGAGATGGGCGTAGTGCCCAGATCCGGAAAAACGTGGAGCGTGAGCGAGCGCCAGATATCTTCGGCATAGGCTGAAGTTACTGAATCTTTTTTGAGCTCGAACCATGCTGTCGCGACGTTTTTGAATGTGTGCTCTGTAGCTGCTTTCTTGGCCAGACGCTCAGCATCGCGTATTTCCTTCGGATCCAACCCCTGCGCGACAATCTCCCTAGCTTCAACGGTTCGCTTGCGTGCCTGAGCCAGGCTCACCTCGGGAAAGGTGCCAAGACCCATGTTGATCCGTTTCTTCGTTACGGGATGGATATAGTTGAAGTTCCACAGCTTGGAGCCATTGATTCTCACTCGCATCTGAAGGCCGTTGCCATCAGTCAACGTGTAGTCTTTCTCCTTCGGCTTGGCGGCTTTGACTTTGAGGTCTGAAAGGCGCGTGGCTTGGGCACCCATGATGTATTCCAAGGCTGTTTATGTATTCCAAAATTTACCAGCGGAACGCTTGGAATACCACGTGGAATACACGAATCCTAAGATGCTGCTGGACGCTATCGGATCGTAACGGTGCTCAAATCCCCGTATTTGCTGGGTTTCAGGCACAAAAAAGGACGTCCGTGGACGCCCTTAGATGTGTATTTGGTGGAGCCGGGGGGATTTGAACCCCCGTCCGCCAGTTCTCCACTGTCGGTACTACATGCTTAGCCCGATCTATTGAGTTAACCCATTGCGGCCCGATGGGCAGGGCGCTTTGGGCGAGCTGTATGAGATTTAACCGCTACGTCTACAGCGAACTTCGCGGCGATCCTGTTCTATCTGACGGTCACTTCGGGTTTACAGGCATCCCCTGGTGACCGCTGGAGCCGAAGCTACCAGAGAAGGTTAAGCGGCGAGCGCGTACCCTTCGTAGTTGTCGTCGTTGGCAACTATAGGTTTGCAACAGTTTATTTACGAGTTCTGTTACCAACTCGGCATGCACCTAGAGCTTTGTTACCGGCGTCGAATCCTAATCGGCCCCAAAACTGCTGGTGTTTTCACCACGGCGCGCAGTGTAAGCCAATGCGCGCGTCACGTCGAATCCAGGACGGTAATACCCGACTCCATTCGTCGGATATTGCAAGGGAAGCAGAAAGGCCAACGGGGCCGTTGGCCTTGCCCAGCCGGCTCAGTTGCTGGAGCCGGAGGAGCTGCCAGCGGTGCCTTGGCTGTCGCTGCTGCCGGGGCCTTCAAGCAGCTGCAGGGCTTTGGTGGTGTGGGTGATGCAGCCTTCGGTATCGCCCGAGGACTGGGCCTGCTTGGCTTGCGCGATCAGGTCCTCTACCTCGCTCTTGGCGGGGTCACCCAGGGTATTGGAATTGGTCGCCATGTTGCTCTCGACCTGGGTCATATTGATCTCGCAGAGGTCCTTGTCCTGGGCGAACACGGCCGGGCTGGCGAGCAGAACAGCGGTTGCAGCTAGAGCGAACGGTTTCATCGGTGAGTCCTCCATGCATTTCGTTAACCGGCGGGGTACCGCAATGCGGCACCCTTGACCGGGCGGGATGGAGCCCTCGCTTGCCGGGCTCTATATGTCGGACTGCAACGGGCGAAGAGCGTTTCATCGACGAATTTCGTCGATCTGGCGTGCAGGCTCAGGGCGAGGTCGGGGCCCTGGGGCGGCTGACCCGGTCCACCAGGTAGACCAGGCCGTGGTAATCGATGCCGCCGTGCTGGCTCAGGCCGATCTCGCAGGTGCGGCTGGTGGAGATGCCTTCCTCGCAATGCTGCACGGCGTCCTTGAGGGTGCGCAGCGAGTGGGCGTTGAGCTCCGGGGTAGTGAAGCCCTTGTCGCCGGCGAAGCCGCAGCAGTGGATGCCTTCCGGGACCACCACCGTCTTCGCGCAGCGGCAGGCGATCTCGATCAGCGCCGGGCCTTCGCCCAGATGCTGGGTGCTGCAGGTGACGTGCACGGCGATCGGCGCCTCCTGCGGGCTGATCTCCAGACGGTCGAGCAGGTGGGTGCGGATGAAGCGCACCGGGTCGTAGACGTCCAGGCGCTCGTCCGCCAGCTCCTGTACCAGGCGCAGGGTGCAGGGGCTGGTGTCGCAGTAGATCGGGTCGAGCCCGCCGCGGCTGGCGCGCAGCAGGGCGTCGAGGGTCTGCTGGCGCTTGCGTTCGGCCTGTTCGAGGTAGCCCTTGGAGGCGAACGGCTGGCCGCAGCAGAGGTTGTCCAGATCGTCCGGGAAGACCACCTGGTAGCCAGCCTTTTCCAGCAGCGCGCGGGTCTTGTCGATCAGCGGGGTCTGTTCCTGGTCGCGCGCGGCCGGACCCATGGCGCGTGAGGTGCAGGCGGCGAGGTAGACGACTCGCGGCTGGTCGCCGGCGCTCGGCTTCGGCAGCTGCAGGCGGTACAGCGGTTGCGGCATGGCAGGCGTCCACTGCGGCACGCGGCCATCGCTCAGGCGGGTGAGGGTGGCGGACGTCCTGGCCAGCAGGCGGGTCCCCATCAGCAGTTGCGCGCCGTTGGCGACGTGCAGGCTGAAGCGCGCCGCCTTCATGGCGGTGGCGAAGTGCCCGGCGAGCCAGTCGGCCGTGCGGGTTTTGTCGGCCCGGGTGCTGCGCAGCTTGCGCACCAGTTCGCCGGTGTTGATGCCGACCGGGCAGCGCTGCGCGCACAGCCCGGTGGCAGCGCAGGTTTCCAGGCCGCGATAGGCGTAGTCGGCCTCCAGTGCGCTGGCATCCTCGCCGGCACGGTGGCGGGCCTTGATGTCGCGCCACATGACGATGCGCTGGCGCGGGGTGAGGGTCAGTCCGTTGGACGGGCAGACCGGTTCGCAGAAGCCGCACTCGATGCACTTGTCGACGATCTCATCGGCGGCCGGCATCGGTTTGAGGTGCTTGAGGTGGATCTGCGGATCTTCGCTGAGCACCACGTCGGGGTTGAGGATGCCCCTGGGGTCGAGCAGGCGCTTGATCTTCCACATCAGCTGGTAGGCGTCGCTGCCCCATTCCAGCTCGACGAAGGGCGCCATGTTGCGCCCGGTGCCGTGCTCGGCCTTCAGTGAGCCGCCGAACTCGACGGCGACCAGCTGCGCCACGTCCTGCATGAAGGCTTCGTAGCGGGCCACCTGGGCGGGGTCGTCGAAGCCCTGGGTGAAGACGAAGTGCAGGTTCCCTTCGAGCGCGTGGCCGAAGATGATCGCCTCGTCGTAGCGGTGCTTCTCGAACAGCGCCAGCAGGCGGTTGACGCCCTCGGCCAGGCGTTCGACCGGAAAGGTCACGTCCTCGATGATCACCGTGGTGCCGGTGGGGCGCACCGCGCCGACCGCGGGGAAGGTGCCCTTGCGGATGGCCCACAGCTGGCCGCCGATCACCGGGTCCTCGCTGAAGTCCACCTCCTGCTCGACGGGGAAACCGGCCAGCGCAGTGCGGGTCAGTTCCAGCTGCTCGTGCAGCAGGCTCTGCGTCGCTGCACGCGACTCGATCAGCAGCGCGCAGGCGTTGGCGGAGAGGTCCCGGACCCAGGCCGGCAGGCCGGGCTTATCCTGCACCGAGCGCAGGCTGCGGCGGTCGAGCAGTTCCACCGCATCGACCGGCTGGCGCTTGAGCACCGGCACGGCGCGACAGCAGGTTTCCACGTCGGGGAAGACGATCAGCGCGGTGGCCTTGTGCGGGTGCTCGGGCACCGTGTCGTAGGTCACCGCGCTGATGAAGCCGAGGGTGCCCTCGGAGCCGACCATCAGGTGGGTGAGGATGTCCAGCGGCTCGTCGAAGTCGACCAGGGCGTTGAGCGACAGCCCGGTGGTGTTCTTCAGCCGGTACTTGTGGCGGATCTTCGAGGCCAACTCCGCGTCGGCACGGGTTGCGCGTGCGAGTCCGGCGAGCTCTTCCAGCAGCGCCCCGTGGCTGGCGCGGAAGGCCGCGACGCTGGCGGCGTCCTCGGTGTCGAGCACGGTGCCGTCGGCCAGCACCAGGCGCATGCCGGCGAGGGTGTTGTAGCTGTTCTGCGCCGTGCCGCAGCACATGCCGCTGGCGTTGTTGGCGACGATGCCGCCGATCTTGCAGGTGGCGATCGAGGCTGGGTCGGGGCCGATCTTGCGTCCCAGCGGCGCCAGCCAGGCGTTGGCCTGGGCGCCGATCACGCCCGGCTGCAGGCGGATCTGCGCACCGTCCCGGCGGATTTCGCGGCCGTTCCAGCGGTCGCCGAGCACGATCAGCACGGAGTCGCTGACTGCCTGCCCCGACAGGCTGGTGCCGGCGGCGCGGAAGGTCACCGGCACGCGCGCGGCGTCGGCCAGCCGGAGCAGGCCGACCACCTCGTCCTCCGATTCCACCCGTACCACCAGCTTCGGCAGCAGGCGGTAGAAGCTGGCGTCGGTCCCGTAGGCCAGGGTCGAGAGCGGGTCGTCGAAACGTCGCTCGGCCGGGATCAGGCGTTGCACCTCGACGAGGAAATCGGCAGGTAGGGTCATGGCGGCTCCGGATGTGTGCGGGACGGGCGCGTAACAGGGCTCAGCCGATGACCGAGCCGGCCTGCGGCACCAGCAGGTCGCGGCTGATCTCGCTGACCGACTTGGCGCCGGTGAGCACCATGGCCACGCGCATTTCCTTCTCGATCAGGTTCAGCAGGTTGGTCACCCCGGCGGCACCACCGGTGGCCAGCGCGTAGATGAAGGCGCGGCCGAGCAGCACGGTGTCGGCGCCGAGCGCGATCATGCGAACCACGTCCAGGCCGGTGCGGATGCCCGAGTCGGCGAGGATCTTCAGGTCGCCCTTGACCGCGTCGGCGATCTCCGGCATCGCCCGCGCGCTGGAAAGCACGCCGTCGAGCTGGCGGCCGCCGTGGTTGGACACGACGATGCCGTCGGCGCCGAAGCGCACCGCGTCGCGCGCGTCGTCCGGATCGAGGATGCCCTTGATGATCATCGGGCCTTCCCAGAAGTCGCGGATCCACTCCAGGTCCTTCCAGGAAATGGACGGGTCGAAGTTGTTCGCCAGCCAGCCGATGTAGTCCTCCAGCCCGGTCGGATGACCGCGGTAGGTGGAGATGTTGCCGAGGTCGTGCGGCTTGCCCATCAGGCCGACGTCCCAGGCCCAGGCCGGGTGGGTCATGGCCTGCAGCATGCGGCGCAGGGCGGCGCGCTCGCCGCTCATGCCGGAGTGGGCGTCGCGGTAGCGGGCGCCGGGGGTGGGCATGTCGACGGTGAACACCAGCGTCTTGACCCCGGCGGCCTTGGCGCGCTCCAGGGCGTTCTTCATGAAGCCGCGGTCCTTGAGCACGTAGAGCTGGAACCACATGGGGCGGTTGATCGCCGGGGCCACTTCCTCGATCGGACAGACCGACACGGTCGACAGGGTGAACGGGATGCCCTTGGCCGCCGCGGCCTGCGCCGCCTGCACCTCGCCACGGCGGGCGAACATGCCGCACAGGCCCACCGGGGCCAGCGCCACCGGCATCGACAGGGTCTCGTCGAACAGCTGGGTCTCCAGCGTCAGCTCCGACATGTTGCGCAGCACGCGCTGGCGCAAGGCCACGCTGCTGAGGTCGTCGACGTTGCGGCGCATGGTGTATTCGGCATAGGCGCCGCCGTCGATGTAGTGGAACAGGAAGGGCGGAAGCTTGCGTTTTGCAGCGGCACGGTAGTCGGTAGAGGCAGAAATGATCATGGGATGCACACCGGTTCGGAAGCGCTTGAAAGGATGGGGTGAATGACCTTCGCCTCGCGGACGGGGCGAACGCCGGGACGGACGGCGGTCAACGGCCGACCAGGGGGTCGCTGACCCCCAGCCAGTACACGGCGATCAACGCGAGCACGCCGGTGAACAGCACGTAGTACAGCATTGGCCAGACGGTCTTGCGCAGCGTGATGCCTTCGCGGCCGAGCAGGCCCACGGTGGCCGAGGCGGCGACCACGTTGTGGATGGCCACCATGTTGCCCGCCGCGGCACCGATCGCCTGCACCGCGACGATGAGCGCGCTGGAAATGCCGAGGTTCTGCGCGACGCCGAACTGGAACTGGCTGAGCATCATGTTGCTCACCGTGTTGGAGCCGGCGAGGAAGGCGCCCAGCGCGCCGATGCTCGGCGCCAGCAGCGGATAGACCGGACCCACCGCGTCGGCGACGAAGCGTGCCATGGTGATCGGCATGCTCGCCAGATCCCCGGCGTTGACCCCAGAGTTGATCATGATGCGCACCATCGGCACGGTGAACAGCAGCACGAAGCCGGCGCCCACCAGCACCTTGCTCGATTCGCCGATGGCCTTGGGCAGCTCGCTCGGCTTCATGCCGTGCAGGAACACGGTGGCGAAGGCGACCAGCACCATGATGCCGCCGGGCAGGTAGAGCGGCATGAAGTCGCCGTTGATGCCGGTCTCGCCGAGAATGTTGGAGAACACCAGCACCACCGCCTTGAGCGGCTCGCCGACCTGCGGGAATACGCGGGTGATCACCAGCAGCAGGCCGACCAGCACGTACGGCAGCCAGGCCTTGAAGGCGCTCATGGGCTTGCTGGTGAGTTCGTCCAGCTTCATCTCCACCGTGCTCATCCATTCGCTCGGCCACTGGCTGGTCTCGGGGAAGTCCCAGACGGTCTTTGGCATCAGGAAGCCGGCGCGGGCCGCGGTGGTGACGATCGCCAGGCCGATCAGCCCACCGAGCATCGACGGGAACTCGGGGCCGAGGAAGACGCCGGTGGCGACATAGGGCAGGGTGAAGGCGAGGCCGGCGAACAGGGCGAACGGCAGCACGTCGAAGGCGGCGCGCCAGCTGCGCTCCTTGCCGAAGAAGCGGGTCAGCATCAGCGCCATGATGAAGGGCATCAGGGTGCCGACGATGGCATGGATGATCGCCACCTCGCTGGTGATCAGCTGCAGGTAAGCATCCCAGCTCGAGCCCTGGGCGACCAGTTCGCTCCCCACCGTAGCCGTGTCCAGGCCGCCGGTGATACCGATGAGGATGGGTGTACCCACCGCGCCATAGGACACCGGCGTGCTCTGCACCAGCATGCCCATGAGCACCGCCGCGAGGGCCGGGAAGCCGATGGCCACCAGCAGCGGCGCGGCGATGGCGGCGGTGGTGCCCCAGCCGGACGCGCCTTCGATGAAGCAGCCGAACAGCCAGGCGATGATGATGGCCTGGATGCGGCGGTCCGGGCTGATGGTGGCGAACCCGGCGCGGATGGCGCTGATGCCGCCCGAGCGCTTGAGGGTGTTGAGCAGCAGGATGGCGCCGAAGATGATCCACAGCACGCCGGCGGTGATCACCAGGCCCTGCAGGGTCGAGGCGAGGATGCGGTTGACGCTCATGTCCCAGACGAACAGGGCAATGGCGGCGGCGATCAGGTACACCAGCGGCATGGCGCGCCTGGCTGGCCAGCGGAAGCCGACGAGCAGGACGGCGGCGATCAGGATCGGGGCGAAGGCAAAGAAGGCGAGAACTCCGTCGGACATCAGCGGTTCCTCGGGACGGAGCCGTCGATTACGCGGCAGTTGCTGGCAGATAGGATTCGCATAGAGACCTCATGATTCTTCTGCGGATATTGTTCTGTAAAGTGGTAATACCACTTGCCAGGCGCGAATGCCCAGCCTAGGGGGCCTCGATACCTGCGTCAATCTGTCCGCCTCAGACTTTGGTCTTAACCGGGGTCGGTTGTGGTAGCCCCGCAGTGGGGGCTAGTCTGGATATCCGGAATTGGTAAGACCAAGAGGGTGCGATGGAAGTAGGGGTGGTGCGCCAGCGACGTCTGGCCGACGACATCGTCCAGCAGATCGAGACGATGATCCTGGAAGGCACGCTCAAGGCCGGCGAGCGGCTTCCGGCCGAGCGGGTGCTGGCCGAGCGCTTCGGCGTGTCGCGCCCCTCCCTGCGCGAGGCGATCCAGAAGCTGGTGGCCAAGGGGCTGCTGATCAGCCGGCACGGGGGCGGCACCTTCGTCGCCGAATCGCTCGGCACCACCTTCAGCGATCCCTTGCTGCATCTGCTGGAGAGCAGCGGCGACGCCCAGCGCGACCTGCTGGAGTTCCGCCACACGCTGGAAGGCGCCTGCGCCTATTACGCCGCGCTGCGGGCGACCGCGCTCGACCACGAGCGCCTGGGCACGGCCTTCGAAACGCTGCAGAGCTGCTACAGCCGCAACGGCATGGTGAGCCGGGCGGAAGAGGGTGCGGCGGACGCGCAGTTTCACCTGGCGATCGCCGAGGCGAGCCACAACGCCGTGCTGCTGCACACCATCCGCGGGTTGTTCGACCTGCTCAGGCGCAACATCGTCACCAACATCGGCGGCATGTACGCCTTGCGTGAGGAGACCCGGGACATGCTGCTGCGCCAGCACCGCGAGCTGTACGAGGCGATCATTCAGCGACGCCCCGAAGAGGCGCGGGACATTTCCCACCGGCACATCCACTACGTGCAGGCGGTGCTCGCCGAAGGCCAGCAGGAAGCGCAGCGCATGGCGCGCGCGCAGCGGCGCAGCATCGCCGGTGCTGGGACGAAGGGCGAAAAACACTGAGTTCAATATTGCCCGGTTGGGCAAGTTCGCCCCGAGGTCGGGCCTCCCACAAAAGCGGCGTTTGCCCACCGAA
>NZ_KE384422.1:0-37594 GCF_000425625.1 Stutzerimonas azotifigens DSM 17556 | reverse complement strand
GGCCGCAGGCGGCCGGCCGGTCAGAGGCTTCCCGGTCATCAGCCTGGGCGAACTCGCCCCGAGGTCGGGCCTCCCACAAAAGCGGCGTTGCCCACCGAATCCGTGAGAGGCGCGCCCTCGCGGCGATGCGGGCCGCAGGCCTGCCGGTCGGTCAGAGGCTTCCCGGTCATCAGCCTGGGCGAACTCGCCCCGAGGTCGGGCCTCCCACAAAAGCGGCGTTTGCCCACTGAGTTCTGTGGGAGGCGCGCCCTCGCGGCGATGCAGGCCGTAGGCCTGCCCGAAAGCCAGAGGTTTCCCGTCGTCACCCCTTAGGGGAAACGACATTAGCTGGAAAAGGCGGGGCGCCTGGCGGCGGCGGCCGCCCGACGCAAGGCTGCATGCAGGCCCTCGGGCGTCAATCTTCCTTGCCCTTGGTGCGCATCGCGCGCTGGATTTCGCGGGCCGAGTCGCGCTCCTTCTCGGTATGCCGCTTGTCGTATTCCTTCTTGCCCTTGGCCAGGGCGATCTCGCACTTGATCAGGTGTTTCTTCCAGTACAGCGACAGCGCCACGCAGGCATAGCCCTTCTGCTGCACGGCGCCGAACAGCTTGCCCAGCTCGCGCTTGTGCAGCAGCAGCTTGCGGGTGCGGGTCGGGTCGGCGATGACGTGGGTGCTGGCGGTGGTCAGCGGGGTGATGTGCGCGCCGAGCAGCCAGGCTTCGCCATCCTTGAGCAGCACGTAGCTGTCCACCAGTTGCGCCTTGCCGGCGCGCAGGCTCTTCACTTCCCAGCCGGCCAGTGCGAGGCCCGCCTCGAACTTCTGCTCGATGAAGTAATCGTGTAGCGCCTTTTTGTTCAGCGCGATGGTCCCGGAGGGATGTTTCTTCTGTTTAGCCATAGGCGGCGCATTATAGGGAGTCGCGGGCAGGCTGGCGATAAGGCTGCGCCAGGCCGTACGAAAACGCTGTGCCCGGCGACAGCCCGTGCCTGCGTGTCAACTTGAGGGGCACCGGCGATTTCCGGAGAATGGCGCTCTTTTTTCGCAGTACGGGCATCTCATGGCGGGCAACGCGGTATCCATCAACGGCTCCTGGGCCAGTCGCTGGGTGTTCATCCTGGCCGCCACCGGTTCGGCCGTGGGGCTCGGCAACATCTGGAAGTTCCCCTATATGACCGGGATGTACGGAGGCGGTGCCTTCGTCGTTATGTACCTGGTGTGCATCGCCCTGGTCGGGCTGCCGATCATGCTCGCCGAAACGCTGATCGGCCGGCGCGCGCGAATGAGCCCGGTCAACGCCATGCGCAGCCTGGCGGTCGAGGCGGGCGCCTCGCCGAAGCTGGCCTGGCCGGCGGTCATGGGCATGGTCGCAGCGCTGCTGATCCTGTCCTTCTACAGCGTGATCGCCGGCTGGTCGCTGGACTACGTGCTGGGCATGGGCGCCGGCCGCTTCACGGGCGTCGACGCCGCCGGAGCCGGCGCTGCCTTCGGCGCGCTGACCGCCGATCCCTGGCGCCTGACCCTGTGGCACACGCTGTTCATGGTACTGACCGGCTTCGTCATCGCCCGCGGCGTGGTGGCCGGGCTGGAAAAGAGTCTGCGGGTGATGATGCCGCTGCTGTTCGTGCTGCTGCTGATCCTGCTCGGCTACAGCTTCACCACCGGCCACTTCATGGAAGGCTTCCACTTCCTGTTCAGCTTCCAGCCGGACAAGGTGCTCGACGGCGTCCTCGCCGCCATGGGGCACGCCTTCTTCACGCTGAGCGTCGGGGTCGGCTCGATCATGGTGTACGGCTCCTACATGCCGCGCCACGCCTCGATCGGCGCCACCGTGCTGACCGTCGGCATCCTCGACACCCTGGTGGCGCTGACCGCGGGGCTCGCGCTGTTTCCGATCGTGTTCGCCGGCGGCCTGGAGCCGGGCGCCGGCCCGGGGCTGATGTTCGTCACCCTGCCGGTGGCCTTCGGCAACATCCCGTTCGGCCAGTTGATGGGCACGGTGTTCTTCATCCTGGTGCTGATCGCCGCCTGGACCTCGTCGATCTCCATGCTCGAGCCGGCGGTCGCCTACCTGGTCGAACGCACCGGCCGCAGCCGTGCCCTGATCACCGCGGGCCTGGCGCTGTTGTGCTGGCTGGTGGGCATGGGCACGGTGCTGTCGTTCAACCTGGGCGCCGACGCCAGGTTCTTCGTGTTCGGCGAGGACGGCTTCCATCTGTTCCAGTGGGGCGCCGAAGGCGGTCGCACCTTCTTCGACAGCATCGACTACCTCACCAGCCGCATCCTGCTGCCGCTCGGCGGGCTGGCCTTCGTGCTGTTCGCCGGCTGGGTGCTCAAGCGCGAGACGGTGCGCGAGGAGCTGGCGCTGCGCAGTCCGCTGCTCTTCACCGCGGTCTATTGGCTGATGCGGGTGGTCGCGCCGCTTGGCGTGCTGGTGGTGTTCGTGGCCGAGCTGGCCAAGCAATAAGGCAACTGACGATGACGACACATATTCAACGCTCGGCGTTGCTGCCCTATCCGGCCGAGGCGCTCTACGACATGGTCAACGACGTGGCGCGCTATCCGGAGTTCCTGCCCTGGTGCTCGAGCACCGAGGTGCTGGAAAGCAGCGACACCGAGATGCGCGCGCGGCTGACCGTGGAGAAGGCCGGCCTGAAGCAGCGTCTGCTGACCCGCAACCAGTTGCAGCCGGGCAAGCGCATCGAGATGGCGCTGGAGGAAGGGCCGTTCCGTCAGCTGCACGGCGTCTGGGAATTCAAGGCACTGGGCGACAAGGCCTCGCGCATCAGCCTCGACATGCGCTTCGACTATGCCGGCCCGTTGATCAAGGTCACCCTCGGGCCGCTGTTCAACCATGCCGCCAACACCCTGGTCGATGCCTTCTGCGACCGGGCTCGGGCCCTGTATGGCTGAGATCATCGTCGAGGTGGCGTACGCGCTGCCGGAGCGGCAGAAGCTGCTGCGGCTGAGCGTGCCGGCCGGCACCACCGTGCGCGAGGCGGCGCTGCGCTCGGGCATGGCGAAGCACTTTCCCGGCCTCGACCTGGCCGCGGCGCCGCTGGGTATCTTCGGCAAGGCGGTGCCCAGGCCCGAGGAGCGGGTGCTGGAGGAGGGTGAGCGGGTGGAGATCTATCGGCCGCTGATCGCCGATCCCAAGGAAGTACGCAAGCAGCGCGCGGCGCGTGCGGCCAAGGCCAGGGCGGAGCGCCCGGCGGACTAGAGCGTTGCCCCGGCATTGCCGTAATGTTGTTCACCGAGGCGAGGTCACCCCGAGGTCGGGCCTCCCACAAAAGCGGAGTCGCCCACCGGGCCCTGTGGGAGGCGCGCCCTCGCGGCGAATGTAGGCCTGTAGGCCTACCGAAAATCAAGGATTTCCCGGGGCGCCTCGGTTAAGTGAACAGCATTACGGCATCGCCGGGCTTTTTGTTGTGAATGTCGCGCGGATCAGCGCGGCGAGGTTTCCAGCGGTTCGGGGCTGGGCACCGGCACGGTGCGGACGTCGTCGACGTCGCGCTGGATCTCTTCGAGCAGCGAGCCCGGCTGCGGCGCTTCCTCCTGCGGCTGCGGTTGCACAGGGGCGGGCTGATCCGGCGCGCCGGCTTCGTTGCCGAGAATCGCCTCGTCACGGCTGACGCCCGGCATGAAGTCGCCGGCCAGGCCGACCAGTTGGTCGGCGTCATTGAACTGCAGGGTCATCCGCTCCTGGAAGCGTTGCCCGCCGCCGGGCTGGATGCTGTATACGTAGTCCCAGCGATTGGGTTGAAATGTGTCTGTAATCAAGGGGTTGCCCATGATAAACCGCACTTGGCGGCGGGTCATTCCAGGGCGCAACTGGTCTATCATGTCCTGCGTGACGACATTGCCTTGCTGAATGTCGACCTTGTAAACCCCGGGAAATGAGCAACCGACGAGTCCGAACAGGCCCACGAGCGTGAGGCTGGCCAGCAGGAACTTGGTTTTTTGCATCGCTAGGTCACTTCCACTATCTTGGCTGGGCAACGAAAGACCCGGATCATACCCGCATTGAAGGAGGCTGCAAAACAGCAGCAGCGAGAAGCCAACATGGTTGAAAACAGCGAATTACGTAAAGCCGGCCTCAAGGTGACGTTGCCGCGGGTGAAGATCCTGCAGATGCTCGATACCGCCGAACAGCGCCACATGAGTGCCGAAGACGTATACAAGGCGCTGATGGAAGCGGGCGAGGATGTCGGGCTGGCGACGGTCTATCGGGTGCTCACCCAGTTCGAGGCGGCCGGCCTGGTCGTGCGGCACAACTTCGACGGCGGCCACGCGGTGTTCGAACTGGCCGACAGCGGTCATCACGACCACATGGTCTGCGTCGACACCGGTGACGTCATCGAATTCTTCGATCCGGGGATCGAGGAACTGCAAAAGCAGATCGTGCAGAAACACGGTTTCGAACTGGTCGATCACAACCTCGTGCTCTACGTGCGCAAGAAGAATTGAGCGAGACTGGCGGACAGGCCAAAAGGCGGCCCTCGCAGCCGTGTGAAAATGCAGCCTGTTGATCGCCAAAAGCGAACGCCCCGAAAACGGGGCGTTCGCTTTTGTGCCTGGTCACTTTTCAAGTTCCGGGCGCTAGGGCCTGTAGGAGCTGCGCGGCGAGCGGCCTGTCGATTGAGCCCTCACCGGATGTCCAGGTGGGCCGAAGCGGAGCGCCGCCCGGCCAGCTCCGCCGATCGCTGTTGCCTTGCCTGCCGTAGGAGCGAGCTTGCTCGCGAAGGGGGTATTGTCTTCTGAGATCGGTTCGCGACCAAGGCCGCTCCTACGATTGCTGCCACACCTTGTGGGAGGCGCGCCCTCGCGGCGACCGGGCGGCTGCACCTGCATAGCCCGCTCCCCCTTTCAGGCTGTGCGGCGCATGAATCCTCTCAGGCCTGCGCCGCGGTCACCATCTGCCTGGCATGGGCCAGCGACTGCTCGGTGAGGTCGACGCCGCCAAGCATGCGGGCGATTTCCTCGACGCGCTGCTGCCCTTCCAGGGCGGCGACAGCGGTGCGGGTTTCCTCGGTGCCGCGCGCCTTGTGCACGAACAGGTGATGGTGACCCTGCGCCGCGACCTGCGGCAGGTGGGTGACGGTCAGCACCTGGCCGCGTTCGCCGAGCCGGCGCAGCAACTGGCCGACGTTCTCGGCGGTGGGGCCGCCGATGCCGACGTCCACTTCGTCGAACACCAGCGTGGGGACACGCGAAGTCTGTGCGGTGATGACCTGGATCGCCAGGCTGATCCGCGACAGCTCGCCCCCCGAGGCGACCTTGTTCAGCGGGCGCAGCGGCTGGCCGGGGTTGGCGCTCACCAGGAACTCCACCTGCTCGCGGCCGTAGGGTTGCGGCTCGGCGCTGGGCGAGGGCTTGAGTTCGATGGCGAGGCGGCCGCCGGGCATGCCCAGGCGCTGGATTTCGGTCTCCACGGCGGCGGCCAGGCGCTCGGCCGCTTCCTGGCGGTTGGCGCTGAGCTGCGCGGCCTTTTCCTCGTAGTGGCGTTCATAGGCCGCCAGTTCCTCGCCGAGCCGGCCCAGCGCCTCGTCGTCGGCGTTGAGGCTTTCCAGCTCCTCCAGCAGCCGCTGCTGCAGGGCCGGCAGTTCGAACGGCTGGACGCGGTGCTTGCGCGCCAGTGAATAGATGGCGTCGAGGCGTTCTTCCAGCGCCTGCAGGCGTTCCGGATCGGCGTCGAACTGGTCGACGAAGCGGTTGAGCTCGCCCACCGCCTCCTCGACCTGGATCTGCGCGCTGGCCAGCAGGTTGACCGCCTCGGCGAGCGCGCCGGGCTGGTGCTGGAACACGGTCAGGCGCTGCAGGCTGGAGGTCAGCGCCGAGAGCACGTTGCCGGCGTCGCTCTCGCTGCACAGCTCCATCACCTGGCGGCAGGCGCCGAGCAGTTGCTCGGCGTTGGTCAGGGTCTTGTGCTCCTGCTCCAGTTGCTCGAGTTCCTGTTCGCCGAGGGCGAGGTTCTCCAGCTCTTCCAGCTGGTAGCTGAGCAACTGGTGGCGGGCGCGCTGCTCGTCGCCGCTGCTGCTCAGCCGCTCGAGGGTCTGGCGCGTCTGGCGCCAGCGCTGCGCGGCCAACTGCACCTGGCGGGCGAGCTCCTGGCTGCCGCTGTACTCGTCGAGCAGCCGGCGATGGGTGTCCGGCTTGAGCAGGGACTGGTGTTCGTGCTGGCTGTGGATGTCGATCAGCCGTTCGCCGAGCGCCTTGAGGTCGCTCTGCGGGCAGGGCGTGCCGTTGATGTAGCCGCGCGACCGGCCTTCGGCGGTGATCACCCGGCGCAGGATGCAGGGGCCTTCGCCATCGAGGTCGCGCTCGCTCAGCCATTCGCGCGCGCCGGGGATCTCGTCGACATCGAAGCTGGCCAGGATGTCGGCCTTGTCGGCCCCGGGGCGGACCACGCCGCTGTCGGCGCGCCCGCCGAGGGCCAGGCCGAGCGCGTCGAGCATGATCGACTTGCCGGCGCCGGTTTCGCCGGTGACCACGGTCATGCCGCGGTCCAGCTCCAGGTCGAGGTGTTCGACGATCGCATAATTATGAACGGACAGATGAACCAGCATGGCCGGGCTCCCGCATCGATGACTGGCTATTTATACAGTTCTTTTCGCGAAATCGGCAAGCGCGACGCGCAGGCCGGAAGACGGCCGGTATCGGCCTTTCACGATATTCATTCGGATATGCCACTTGAAGCGCGCCAAGCCATCCCCATATAGCCGCCATACGCGGGCCGAGCCCGCACCGAATCGACAGGAGGAACGCATGGCCGACGAGCAGAATCTGGACAACCAGAGTGCCGAACTGAATGAGAACGCGGAGACCGACGTCAACGTCAACGAGGACCTGGCTGCCCGCGTGCAATCGCTCGAGGAGCAGTTGGCGGCGGCCCAGGACCAGTCTCTGCGCGTGGCGGCCGAGCTGCAGAACATTCGCCGGCGCGCCGAGCAGGATGTCGAGAAGGCGCACAAGTTCGCGCTCGAGAAGTTCGCCGGCGACCTGCTTGGCGTGGTCGACAGCCTCGAGCGTGGCCTGGAGCTGTCGAATCCGGAGGACGAGGCAATCAAGCCGATGCGCGAAGGGGTCGAGCTGACCCTCAAGCTGTTGCTCGACACCCTCGGCCGCTACCAGGTCGTTCCGGTCGACCCGCACGGGGAACCGTTCAACCCCGAGCATCACCAGGCGATGGCCATGGAAGAGAGCATCCACACCGAGCCGGGTACCGTGCTCAAGGTGTTCCAGAAGGGCTATCTGCTGCACGGGCGACTGTTGCGTCCGGCGATGGTCGTGGTCAGCAAGGCGCCGGCGGAAGCGCCGCCGACCATCGACGAAAAGGCTTGAAATACGGGCTGGGGCCCCCATCTGGGAGTCAAGCGTTCCAGTGCTGACCGCGGCCGATAACGGCGCGGAATCCATCTGAAGATTCTTAAGATTTCGGAGAGTTACATGGGCAAGATCATCGGTATCGACCTGGGGACCACCAACTCCTGCGTCTCCATCCTCGAAAACGGCAACGTCAAGGTCCTCGAGAACGCCGAAGGCGCGCGGACCACGCCGTCCATCATCGCCTACACCAACGACGGCGAGATCCTCGTCGGCCAGTCGGCCAAGCGCCAGGCGGTGACCAACCCGCAGAACACCCTGTACGCGGTCAAGCGACTGATCGGTCGTCGCTTCGAGGAAGACGTCGTGCAGAAGGACATCAAGATGGTGCCCTACAGCATCGTCAAGGCCGACAACGGCGACGCCTGGGTGGAAGTGAAGGGCCAGAAGATGGCCCCGCCGCAGATCTCCGCCGAAGTGCTGAAGAAGATGAAGAAGACCGCCGAAGACTATCTCGGCGAGTCGGTGACCGAGGCGGTGATCACCGTGCCGGCCTACTTCAACGACAGCCAGCGCCAGGCCACCAAGGACGCCGGCCGCATCGCCGGCCTGGACGTCAAGCGCATCATCAACGAGCCCACCGCGGCGGCGCTGGCCTACGGCATGGACAAGGCCAAGGGCGACCACACCATCATCGTCTACGACCTGGGCGGCGGAACCTTCGACGTGTCGGTGATCGAGATCGCCGAAGTCGACGGCGAGCACCAGTTCGAGGTGCTGGCCACCAACGGCGACACCTTCCTGGGGGGCGAGGACTTCGACATCCGCCTGATCGACTACCTGGTCGACGAGTTCAAGAAGGAAAGCGGGATCAACCTCAAGGGCGATCCGCTGGCCATGCAGCGCCTGAAGGAAGCGGCCGAGAAGGCCAAGATCGAGCTGTCCTCGAGCACCCAGACCGACGTCAACCTGCCGTACATCACTGCAGACGCGTCCGGTCCGAAGCACCTGAACGTGAAGATCTCCCGCGCCAAGCTGGAGTCGCTGGTCGAGGACCTTGTCGAGCGCACCATCGAGCCGTGCCGCATTGCGCTCAAGGATGCCGGCATCGACGTGGGCAAGATCGACGACGTGATCCTGGTCGGCGGCCAGACCCGCATGCCGCTGGTGCAGAAGCGCGTGGCCGAGTTCTTCGGCAAGGAACCGCGCAAGGACGTCAACCCGGACGAAGCCGTGGCCATGGGCGCCGCCATCCAGGGCGCCGTGCTGGCCGGTGACGTCAAGGACGTGCTGCTGCTGGACGTCAGCCCGCTGACCCTGGGCATCGAGACCCTCGGCGGCGTGATGACCCCGCTGATCGAGAAGAACACCACCATCCCGACCAAGAAGTCGCAGGTGTTCTCGACCGCGGACGACAACCAGGGCGCGGTGACCATCCACGTGCTGCAGGGCGAGCGCAAGCAGGCCGCGCAGAACAAGTCGCTGGGCCGCTTCGACCTGGCCGACATTCCGCCGGCGCCGCGCGGCGTGCCGCAGATCGAGGTGACCTTCGACATCGATGCCAACGGCATCCTGCACGTGTCGGCGAAGGACAAGGCCACCGGCAAGCAGCAGTCGATCGTGATCAAGGCCAACTCCGGCCTGTCCGACGAGGAAATCGAGCAGATGATCCGCGACGCCGAGGCCAACGCCGAGGAGGATCGCAAGTTCGAGGAGCTGGCCAGCGCCCGCAACCAGGGCGACCAGCTGGTGCACGCGACCCGCAAGATGCTGACCGAGGCCGGCGACAAGGTCTCCGCCGAGGAGAAGGCGGCCATCGAGAAGGCGGTCGGCGAACTGGAAGTGGCGCTCAAGGGCGACGACAAGGCGGAGATCGACGCCAAGATGGCCGCTGTCTCCCAGGCCTCCGCGCCGGTGGTGCAGAAGATGTACGCCGAGCAGCCGCAGGGCGGCGCCGAGGCCCAGCCGGGCGCCGACGACAAGGCCCAGGGCGGCGACGACGTGGTCGACGCGGAGTTCGAAGAGGTCAAGGACAACAAGTAAGCGTGCTTGCTTCCGCTCCAGCCGGCCGTGCTTCTCGCGGCTGGCGCTACCGCCACGCGGGAGCTCGCTCCCGCGTTGGCGTGTCTGGGCGCCGCGGTTTCGCGAACGAGCCGGCGCCACCCGCGCCGCAGCTGGAGAGACGACTGTGAGGATTCAGGACTGATATGGCCAAACGTGATTATTACGAAGTGCTGGGCGTCGAGCGCGGCGCCAGCGATGCCGAGCTGAAGAAGGCCTATCGTCGCCTGGCCATGAAGTATCACCCCGACCGCAATCCGGGCGACAAGGAGGCGGAGGACAAATTCAAGGAGGCCAACGAGGCCTACGAAGTGCTTTCCGACGCCGGCAAGCGCACCGCCTACGACCAGTACGGCCATGCTGGGGTCGACCCGAGCATGGGCGGCGGGGCGGCGGGCGCGGGCTTCGGCGGGGCCAACTTCTCCGACATCTTCGGCGACGTGTTCAGCGATTTCTTCGGCGGCGCGAGGGGCAATGCGCGTGGCGGCGCGTCGCGCGGCAGCGACCTGCGCTACACCCTCGAGCTGGATCTGGAAGAGGCGGTGCGCGGCACCACGGTGACCATTCGCGTGCCGACCCTGGCCGAGTGCAAGGTTTGCCACGGCACCGGGGCGAAGAAGGGCACTTCGCCGGTGACCTGCACCACCTGCGGCGGCATCGGTCAGGTGCGCATGCAGCAGGGCTTCTTCTCGGTGCAGCAGACCTGCCCGCGCTGCCACGGCACCGGCAAGATGATCACCGACCCCTGCGGCAACTGCCACGGGCAGGGTCGCGTAGAAGAGCAGAAGACCCTGTCGGTGAAGGTGCCGGCCGGGGTCGACACCGGCGACCGCATCCGGCTGTCCGGCGAGGGCGAGGCGGGGACCCAGGGCGGGCCGGCCGGCGACCTCTACGTGGTGGTCTCGGTGCGCGAGCACCCGATCTTCCAGCGCGACGGCAAGCACCTGTACTGCGACGTGCCGATCAGCTTCGCCGACGCCGCGCTGGGCGGCGAGCTCGAAGTGCCGACGCTCGACGGCCGGGTAAAGCTGAAGATCCCCGAGGGCACCCAGTCCGGCAAGCTGTTCCGCCTGCGCGGCAAGGGCGTGGCCCCGGTCCGTGGCGGCGCGCCCGGCGACCTGATGTGCCGCGTCGCGGTGGAGACGCCGGTCAACCTGAACAAGCGGCAGCGCGAGCTGCTGGAAGAGTTCCGCAACAGCCTGCAGAGCGACAGCTCGCACTCGCCCAAGGCCAGCGGCTGGTTCGAGGGCATGAAGCGCTTCTTCGGCGATCTATGAACAGAAGGCCGCAGGCTGCAGGCGACAGGCTTCGAGCTTGCGCCTGCAGCCTGAGGCCTGCAGCCTGGAGCTGACTGGATGCGACGTATTGCAGTGATGGGCGCCGCAGGGCGCATGGGCAAGACCCTGATCGAGGCGGTGCAGCAGACCGGCGGCGCTGCCGGCCTGACCGCCGCCATCGACCGACCGGACAGCACGCTGGTTGGCGCCGACGCCGGCGAGCTGGCCGCTCTCGGCCGTCTCGGCGTGCCGCTGACCGGGGACCTGGCCAAGGCGGTGGAGGAGTTCGACGTACTCATCGATTTCACCCACCCGACGGTGACGCTGAAGAATCTGGAAGTCTGCCGCAAGGCCGGCAAGGCGATGGTCATCGGCACCACCGGGCTGAGCGCGGAGGAGAAGGAAAAGCTGGCGGCCGCCGCCCAGGAGATCCCGATCGTCTTCGCGGCGAACTTCAGCGTCGGGGTGAACCTGTGCCTGAAGCTGCTGGACACCGCGGCGCGGGTGCTCGGCGACGAGGTGGACATCGAGATCATCGAGGCGCACCACCGGCACAAGGTCGACGCGCCGTCCGGCACCGCGCTGCGCATGGGCGAGGTAGTGGCCCAGGCGCTGGGGCGCGACCTGCAGCAGGTCGCGGTCTACGGGCGCGAGGGCCAGACCGGCGCACGCCAGCGCGAGACCATCGGCTTCGCCACCGTGCGTGCCGGGGACGTGGTCGGCGACCACACCGTGCTGTTCGCCGCCGAAGGCGAGCGGGTCGAGATCACCCACAAGGCCTCGAGCCGGATGACCTTCGCCAAGGGCGCCGTGCGCGCGGCGCTGTGGCTCGAGGACAAGCCGGCCGGCCTGTACGACATGCAGGACGTGCTCGGCCTGCGCTGAGCGCAGGGCGCGGCCTTCCGTCACCGGATGGGTCTCCGGGTGGACCGGAAAGGGCTTTTTCTGTAGACTGCCGGCTTTAGTGTGTCCACTAAAAGTTACGCAGAAATGGCTCAGATAAAAAAGCGGGATGACTTCACACGTCATCCCGCTTTTTTACAATCTGCGTATGCAAGTCTTGATCTCGGGAGGTCTCTTGACTAAGCCAGCCCCTACGCCCGCCATCCTGGCCCTTGCCGATGGCAGCATCTTTCGCGGCGAATCGATCGGCGCCGACGGCCAGACCGTCGGCGAGGTGGTGTTCAACACCGCCATGACCGGCTATCAGGAAATCCTCACCGATCCCTCCTACGCCAAGCAGATCGTCACCCTGACCTATCCGCACATCGGCAACACCGGCACCACGCCGGACGACGCCGAGGCGCGCCAGGTATGGGCCGCCGGCCTGGTCATCCGCGACCTGCCGCTGCTGGCCAGCAACTGGCGCAACACCCAGTCGCTGCCCGACTACCTGATGGCCAACGGCACGGTGGCCATCGCCGGCATCGACACCCGCCGGCTGACCCGCATCCTGCGCGAGAAGGGCGCCCAGAACGGCTGCATCCTCGCCGGCGAGGATGCCACCGAGGAGAAGGCGCTCGACCTGGCGCGCAGCTTCCCCGGCCTCAAGGGCATGGACCTGGCCAAGGAGGTCAGCGTCAAGGAGCGTTACGAGTGGCGCTCCAGCGTCTGGTGCCTGGACACCAACCGGCACGACGAAATCCCCGCCAGCGAACTGCCCTACCATGTGGTGGCCTTCGACTACGGCGTGAAGTTCAACATCCTGCGCATGCTGGTCGCGCGCGGCTGCCGCATCACCGTGCTGCCGGCGCAGACGCCGGCGAGCGAGGCCCTGGCGCTGAACCCGGACGGTATCTTCCTGGCCAACGGCCCGGGCGACCCGGAGCCGTGCGACTACGCCATCAAGGCCATCCAAGACGTCCTCGAGACCGACATCCCTGTCTTCGGCATCTGCCTGGGGCACCAGCTGCTGGCCCTGGCGTCCGGCGCCAGGACGGTGAAGATGCCCAACGGTCACCACGGCGCCAACCACCCGGTGCAGGACCTGGACACCGGCGTGGTGATGATCACCAGCCAGAACCACGGCTTCGCCGTCGACGAGGCGACCCTGCCGGGCAACCTGCGCGCCACGCACAAGTCGCTGTTCGACGGCACCCTGCAGGGCATCGAGCGCACCGACAAGGTCGCCTTCAGCTTCCAGGGCCACCCCGAGGCGAGCCCGGGCCCGCATGACGTCGCGCCGCTGTTCGACCGCTTCGTCGATGCCATGGCCAAGCGCCGCTAAGCTCCTGCCGAGCCAGATCTACGAGAGAACCATGCCAAAACGTACAGACATCAAAAGCATCCTGATTCTCGGCGCCGGCCCCATCGTCATCGGCCAGGCGTGCGAGTTCGACTACTCGGGCGCCCAGGCCTGCAAGGCGCTGAAGGAAGAGGGGTTCCGCGTCATCCTGGTGAACTCCAACCCGGCCACCATCATGACCGACCCGGCCATGGCCGACGCCACCTACATCGAGCCCATCAAGTGGGCGACCGTGGCCAAGATCATCGAGAAGGAGCGCCCCGACGCGCTGCTGCCGACCATGGGCGGCCAGACCGCGCTGAACTGCGCCCTGGACCTGGAGCGCCACGGCGTGCTCGAGCAGTTCGGCGTCGAGATGATCGGCGCCAACGCCGATACCATCGACAAGGCCGAGGACCGTTCGCGCTTCGACAAGGCGATGCGCAACATCGGCCTCGAGTGCCCGCGCTCGGGCATCGCCCACAGCATGGAAGAAGCCTACGGCGTGCTCGACAAGGTCGGCTTTCCCTGCATCATCCGGCCGTCCTTCACCATGGGCGGCACCGGCGGCGGCATCGCCTACAACCGCGAGGAATTCGAGGAGATCTGCGCCCGCGGCCTGGACCTGTCGCCCACCAGCGAGCTGCTGATCGACGAGTCGCTGATCGGCTGGAAGGAATACGAGATGGAGGTGGTCCGCGACAAGAAGGACAACTGCATCATCGTCTGCTCGATCGAGAACTTCGACCCGATGGGCGTACACACCGGCGACTCCATCACCGTCGCGCCGGCCCAGACGCTGACCGACAAGGAATACCAGATCATGCGCAACGCCTCCCTGGCGGTGCTGCGCGAGATCGGCGTGGAAACCGGCGGCTCCAACGTGCAGTTCGGTATCAATCCGGTCGACGGCCGCATGGTGGTGATCGAGATGAACCCGCGGGTGTCGCGTTCGTCGGCGCTGGCCTCCAAGGCCACCGGCTTCCCGATCGCCAAGATCGCCGCCAAGCTGGCGGTCGGCTACACCCTCGACGAGCTGTCGAACGACATCACCGGCGGCCGCACGCCGGCTTCCTTCGAGCCGGCGATCGACTACGTGGTGACCAAGGTTCCGCGTTTCGCCTTCGAGAAATTCCCCAAGGCCGACGCCCGCCTGACCACCCAGATGAAGTCCGTGGGCGAGGTCATGGCCATCGGCCGGACCTTCCAGGAGTCGGTGCAGAAGGCCTTGCGCGGCCTGGAGGTCGGCGCGGCCGGCTTCGATCCGAAGCTGGACCTGGAAGACAGCGAGGCCGAGAGCCGCCTCAAGCGCGAACTGATCGTGCCCGGCGCCGAGCGCATCTGGTACGTGGCCGATGCCTTCCGCGCCGGCAAGAGCGTCGACGACGTGTTCGCCCTGACCAAGATCGACCCCTGGTTCCTGGTGCAGATCGAGGACCTGGTCAGGGAAGAGGAGCGGGTCAAGACGCTCGGTCTGTCGGATCTCGATTACGACCTCATGCGCCGGCTCAAGCGCAAGGGCTTCTCCGACGCCCGCCTGGCGCGTCTGCTCGGGGTGACCGAGAAGAACCTGCGCAGCCTGCGGCACAAGCTCAAGGTGCTGCCGGTGTACAAGCGCGTCGACACCTGTGCCGCCGAGTTCGCCACCGACACCGCCTACATGTACTCGACCTACGAGGAAGAATGCGAAGCCAACCCGACCGACCGTGAGAAGATCATGGTCATCGGCGGCGGCCCCAACCGCATCGGCCAGGGCATCGAGTTCGACTACTGCTGCGTGCACGCCGCGCTGGCAATGCGTGAAGACGGCTACGAGACCATCATGGTCAACTGCAACCCGGAGACCGTCTCCACCGACTACGACACCTCCGACCGCCTGTACTTCGAACCGGTCACGCTGGAAGACGTACTGGAGATCGTTCGTGTCGAGAAGCCCAAGGGCGTGATCGTGCAGTACGGCGGGCAGACCCCGCTGAAGATCTGCCGCGCCCTGGAAGAGGCCGGCGTGCCCATCATCGGCACCACGCCGGACGCCATCGACCGCGCCGAAGACCGCGAGCGCTTCCAGCAGATGGTCGAGCGTCTCAACCTGCGCCAGCCGCCGAACGCGACCGCGCGCAGCGAGGAGGAGGCCATCGCCGCCTCCAAGGCCATCGGTTACCCGCTGGTGGTGCGTCCGTCCTACGTGCTCGGCGGCCGGGCGATGGAAATCGTCTACGAGGAAGACGAGCTCAAGCGCTACATGCGCGAGGCCGTGCAGGTGTCGAACGACAGCCCGGTGCTGCTCGACCACTTCCTCAACTGCGCCATCGAGGTGGACATCGACGCGGTCTGCGACGGCCAGCAGGTGGTGATCGGCGCCATCATGCAGCACATCGAGCAGGCCGGCGTGCACTCGGGCGACTCCGCCTGTTCGCTGCCGGCCTACTCGCTGCCGCAGCACATTCAGGACCAGATCCGCGAGCAGGTGCGCAAGATGGCGCTGGAGCTCGGTGTGGTCGGCCTGATGAACGTGCAGATGGCCGTGCAGGGCGAGGACATCTACGTGCTCGAGGTCAACCCGCGCGCTTCGCGGACCGTGCCGTTCGTCTCCAAGTGCATCGGCGAGTCGCTGGCCAAGGTCGCCGCGCGCGTCATGGCCGGCAAGACGCTGGAGGAAGTGGGGTTCACCCGGGAAATCATCCCGAACTTCTACAGCGTCAAGGAAGCGGTGTTCCCCTTCGCCAAGTTCCCGGGCGTGGACCCGATCCTCGGCCCGGAAATGAAGTCCACCGGCGAGGTGATGGGCGTCGGCGACAGCTTCGCCGAGGCCTTCGCCAAGGCCCAGCTGGGCGCGAGCGAAGTGCTGCCGAACAGCGGCTGCGCCTTCATCAGCGTGCGTGACGACGACAAGCCCGGCGTCGCCGCGGTCGCCCGCAGCCTCGTCGAGCTGGGCTTCGAGGTGGTCGCCACCGCCGGCACGGCGAAGATGATCGAGGCCGCCGGGCTGCCGGTACGCCGGGTCAACAAGGTGACCGAGGGCCGTCCGCACGTGGTCGACATGATCAAGAATGACGAGGTCACCCTGATCATCAACACCACCGAGGGTCGCCAGTCCATCGCCGACTCCTATTCCATCCGTCGCAACGCCCTGCAGCACAAGATCTGCTGCACCACCACCCTGGCTGGTGCGGAAGCGATCTGTGAAGCGCTGAAGTTCGGTCCCGAGAAGACCGTGCGCCGCTTGCAGGATCTTCACGCAGGAATCAGTGCATGACGAAATTTCCGATGACCGTCCAGGGCGCGCGCGCCCTGGAAGAAGAACTCAAGCATCTGAAGACCGTGCTGCGCCCGCAGATCACCCAGGCCATCGCCGAGGCGCGGGAGCTGGGCGACCTCAAGGAGAACGCCGAATACCATGCCGCGCGCGAGCAGCAGGGCATGGTCGAGGCGCGTATCCGTGACATCGAGGGTCGGCTGCAGAACGCCCAGGTCATCGACGTGTCGACCCTGCCGCACACCGGCAAGGTGATCTTCGGCACCACCGTCGACATCGCCAACGTCGACACCGACGAGCAGGTGAGCTACCAGATCGTCGGCGACGACGAGGCCGACATCAAGCGCGGCAAACTGTCGGTGAGCTCGCCGATCGCCCGGGCGCTGATCGGCAAGGAAGAGGGCGACGTGGTCGCGGTGCAGACGCCCAGTGGCGTGGTCGAGTACGAGATTGTCGAAGTCCGCCACGTCTGAGGTGCCGCGTCCGCTGCGTGCGGGCGGCATCAGCTGGCTGCTGGCCCAGACCTTCTGGGTCGGCGGCCTCTGGCTGCTGCAGTTCATCGTGCTGCCGGCGCTTGGCCGGATAGGCCTGGCGCCGCTGCTCGTCGAGGAAGTCGCGCAGGGGCTGCGGCCCCTGCTGGTCGGCTTCGCCGGCTTCTGCGCCCTGCTGCAGGCGCTGGTGCTGATCCAGGTGGCCGGAATGCGGGCGCTCTGGGCGGATCTGCGCGGCCAGCTGCTGGTCGCCGTGTTCGGCCTGGCGGCGAGCCACCTGGTCGTGGTCGCCGGCGGGGCCGGGGCAGGCAGCTACTGGCTGGTGTTCAGCTATCTGGCGATGGCCTTCTGCGGCCTGCTGCTGGTGCTGCAGCGGGTGCCGGAAGCCGGGGGCGGGGAATCGACGCCAGGCCGTTAAGCCTGGTGGCGATGGATGTTGGAGAGCTGGCGGTTGGGCTTGGGGTTCTTGCGGTAGACCAGTGCCATCTTGCCGATGACCTGAACCAGTTCGCAGCGGCCGATGCGGCAGAGTTCGTCCATCAGGGCGCGGCGATCGTCCCGTTCGGCGATGCGGAACTGCACCTTGATCAGTTCATGGTCGTTCAGGGCGCGTTCCAGTTCGGCCTGCACGCCCTCGGAAAGGCCCTGCTCGGCCACCGTGAGCACCGGTTTCAGGTGATGGCCGATGGACTTGTATTCTTTCTTCTGCTCATTGGTGAGCGGCATAATTCGACCCTTGCGTCGCGACCGTAAAAACGGCGGCTAGTGTAACCGACAGGTTCCGGAGCCGCACAGGTGAGGTAACAGCTTGGCACGCTCCAAGACCAGCCAGCGCTGGCTGAAAGAACATTTCGACGACCCCTACGTGAAGATGGCGCAGAAGGACGGCTATCGCTCGCGGGCGAGCTACAAGTTGCTCGAGATCCAGGACAAGGACCGCATCCTGCGGCCGGGCATGACGGTGGTCGACCTCGGCGCGGCGCCGGGCGGCTGGTCGCAGGTGACCAGCCGGCTGATCGGCGAGCGCGGTCGGCTGATCGCCTCCGACATCCTGCCGATGGACAGCATCGCCGACGTCACCTTCATCCAGGGCGACTTCACCGAGGAGGCCGTGTTCCGGCAACTGCTGCAGGCGGTCGGCGAGCACCCGGTGGATCTTGTTATTTCCGACATGGCCCCCAATATGAGTGGGGTGAGGGCGGCCGACCAGCCGAGAGCGATGTTCCTCTGCGAACTGGCGCTGGACCTGGCCAAGCGGGTGCTGAGCCCCGGCGGCGATTTCCTGATCAAGATCTTCCAGGGCGAGGGCTTCGACGCCTACCTCAAGGACGTGCGGCAGAATTTCGACAAGGTGCAGATGCGCAAGCCGCTGTCGTCGCGCGACCGCTCGCGGGAGCAGTACCTGCTGGCACGCGGGTTCCGCGGCTGAGGCGAGCGGTGGCGGATGTCGCCGCTGTTCGGGCACCACTGGCCGCGCGCCGAGTCGTAAGACTGTAGGCGTGGGTTTCATATAGGGTTACAGACGATCTGACTGCGTGAGCCCGTTGTGTAGTAAGTTAGGCCGGCAACCAACCGGCCGTCATGCAGCCTTGCCCACGGCGGGCCTGCTCCAGAGGGTAGCTAATTGAACGACATGGCGAAAAACCTGATTCTGTGGTTGATCATCGCCGCCGTGCTGGTCACGGTGATGAACAACTTCTCCAGCCCGAGCGAGCCGCAGACGCTCAACTACTCGGATTTCATCGAGCAGGTCAAGGAAGGCCGCGTCGAGCGCGTGACCGTGGACGGCTACGTCATCACCGGTACCCGTACCGATGGCGGCACCTTCAAGACCATCCGCCCGGCCATCCAGGATGGCGGGCTGATCGGCGACCTGATCAACAACAACGTGCAGATCGAGGGCAAGCAACCGGAGCAGCAGAGCATCTGGACCCAGTTGCTGGTGGCCAGCTTCCCGATCCTCGTGATCATCGCCGTGTTCATGTTCTTCATGCGCCAGATGCAGGGCGGCGCCGGCGGCAAGGGCGGGCCGATGAGCTTCGGCAAGAGCAAGGCGCGGCTGCTCTCGGAAGACCAGGTGAAGACCACCTTCGCCGACGTCGCCGGTTGCGACGAGGCCAAGGAAGAGGTCAGCGAGCTCGTCGAATTCCTGCGTGATCCGGGCAAGTTCCAGCGCCTCGGCGGCCGCATCCCGCGCGGCGTGCTGATGGTCGGCCCGCCCGGTACCGGCAAGACCCTGCTGGCCAAGGCGATCGCCGGCGAGGCCAAGGTGCCGTTCTTCACCATTTCCGGTTCCGACTTCGTCGAGATGTTCGTCGGCGTGGGTGCCAGCCGTGTGCGCGACATGTTCGAGCAGGCCAAGAAGCACGCGCCCTGCATCATCTTCATCGACGAGATCGACGCGGTCGGTCGCCACCGGGGCGCCGGCCTCGGCGGCGGTCACGACGAGCGCGAGCAGACCCTCAACCAGCTGCTGGTGGAGATGGACGGCTTCGAGATGAACGACGGCATCATCGTCATCGCCGCCACCAACCGTCCCGACGTGCTCGACCCGGCGCTGCTGCGCCCGGGCCGCTTCGACCGCCAGGTGGTGGTCGGCCTGCCGGACATCCGCGGCCGCGAGCAGATCCTCAAGGTGCACATGCGCAAGGTCCCGGTCGGCGACAACGTCGATCCGGCGGTGATCGCGCGCGGTACCCCGGGCTTCTCCGGCGCCGACCTGGCGAATCTGGTGAACGAAGCGTCGCTGTTCTCGGCGCGGGCCAACAAGCGCGTGGTCGACATGCGCGAGTTCGAGCTGGCCAAGGACAAGATCATGATGGGCGCCGAGCGCAAGTCGATGGTCATGTCCGAGAAGGAAAAGCTCAACACCGCCTACCACGAGGCCGGCCACGCCATCGTCGGGCGCGTGGTGCCCGAGCACGATCCGGTCTACAAGGTTTCCATCATCCCCCGTGGTCGGGCGCTGGGCGTGACCATGTTCCTGCCCGAGGAAGACCGCTACAGCCTGTCCAAGCGTGCGCTGATCAGCCAGATCTGCTCGCTGTTCGGCGGCCGTATCGCCGAGGAGATGACGCTGGGCTTCGAGGGTGTGACCACCGGCGCCTCCAACGACATCATGCGCGCCACCCAGCTGGCGCGGAACATGGTGACCAAGTGGGGCCTGTCCGAGAAGCTCGGCCCGCTGATGTACGCCGAAGAGGAGGGCGAGGTCTTCCTCGGCCGCAGCGCCGGCAGCCAGCATGCCAACGTCTCGGCGGAAACGGCGCGGATGATCGACCAGGAAGTGCGCAGCATCATCGATCACTGCTACAACACCGCCAAGCAGATCCTTACCGAGAACCGCGACAAGCTGGACATGATGGCCGAGGCGCTGATGAAGTACGAGACGATCGACGCCGATCAGATCGACGACATCATGGCCGGGCGCGTGCCCCGCGAGCCGCGCGACTGGCAGGGCGGTTCCGGTGCCTCCGGTACGCCGGTGCAGCCGGAAGGCGGGCGCCCGGAGACCCCGATCGGTGGGCCTGCCGGCGAACACTAAGGCTGTCCGATGACCGATACGCTGTACCCGACCCGGTTGCCTTGCGGCAACCGGGTTCTTGATTTATCCCGCCCGCACGTCATGGGCATCCTCAACGTCACCCCCGACTCCTTTTCCGACGGCGGCCGACACAACCGGCTGGATGCCGCCTTGCGCCACGCCGAGTCGATGGCCCGCGCCGGCGCGACCCTGATCGACGTCGGCGGCGAATCGACCCGCCCCGGCGCAGCGCCGGTCAGCGTCGACCAAGAGCTGGCGCGCGTCCTGCCGGTGGTCGAGGCGCTGGTCCGCGAGCTGGACGTGGTGGTCTCGGTGGACACCTCGACGCCGGCGGTCATGCGCGAGGGCGCGCGCGCCGGGGCGGGGCTGATCAACGACGTTCGTTCGCTGTCGCGTGCCGGGGCCCTCGAGGCGGCCCGCGACAGCGGTCTTCCCGTGTGCCTGATGCACATGGTCGGCGAGCCGACGACCATGCAGGACAATCCCGTCTATGCTGACGTCACCTTGGCCGTGAAAAGCTTCCTGGAAGAGGGTGTCAGGCGCTGCGAGCAGGCGGGCATCGCCGCCGAGCGCGTGTTGATCGATCCGGGTTTCGGCTTTGCCAAGACGCTCGCGCACAACCTCAGCCTGTTCAGGCGCATGGACGAACTGCTCGAGCTCGGCCGCCCGTTGCTGGTGGGCGTGTCGCGCAAGTCGATGATCGGCGGCGTGCTCGATCGCGGCGTCGACGGCCGGCTGTACGGGAGCCTGGCGTTGGCGGCGCTGGCGGTCGCCAAGGGTGCGCGGATCCTCAGGGTGCATGATGTTGCCGAGACCGCGGATGTGGTCCGGATGGTTGCCGCCGTGCAGGCGGCTGAATAGGAAATTCGATATGAGCAGAAAATATTTCGGCACCGATGGCATTCGCGGTCGGGTCGGCCAGTACCCCATTACCCCCGATTTCATGCTCAAGCTGGGCTGGGCGGCGGGCATGGCCTTTCGCCGCCAGGGCAAGTGCCGCATCCTGATCGGCAAGGACACACGGATTTCCGGCTACATGTTCGAGTCCGCGCTGCAGGCCGGGCTTTCCGCCGCGGGCGCGGACGTGATGCTGCTGGGGCCGATGCCGACGCCGGCGATCGCCTACCTGACGCGGACCTTCCATGCCGAGGCGGGCATCGTCATCAGCGCCTCGCACAACCCGCACTACGACAACGGCATCAAGTTCTTCTCCGGTCGTGGCACCAAGCTGCCCGACGAGGTGGAACTGATGATCGAGGAACTGCTCGACGCCGAGATGACGGTGGTCGAGTCGGCGCAGCTGGGCAAGGCCTCGCGCATCAACGACGCCGCTGGCCGCTATACCGAGTTCTGCAAGAGCAGCGTGCCCACCAGCACCGACCTGTCGGGCCTGAAGGTGGTGCTCGACTGCGCCCATGGTGCGACCTACAAGATCGCGCCCAACGTGTTTCGCGAGCTCGGCGCCCAAGTGGTCACCACCGCCGCCCAGCCCGACGGCCTGAACATCAACGCCGAGGTCGGCTCCACCCACGTCGCGGCCCTGCAGAAGGCGGTGGTGGACGCCGGTGCGGACATGGGCATCGCCTTCGACGGCGACGGCGACCGGGTGATGATGGTCGACCACACGGGCACGGTGGTGGACGGCGACGAACTGCTCTACATCATCGCCGCCGATCTCCAGGATCGCGGCCAGCTGCAGGGTGGCGTGGTTGGTACGCTGATGAGCAACCTCGGCCTCGAGCTCGCGCTCAAGGCGCGGGGCATTCCCTTCGTGCGCGCCAAGGTCGGCGACCGCTACGTGATGTCCGAGATGCAGGAGCGCGGCTGGCAGCTCGGCGGGGAGAACTCCGGGCATATCGTCTGTGCCCAGCACGTCACCACCGGTGACGCCATCATCGCCGCCCTGCAGGTGGTGCTGGCGCTGCAGCGCAGCGGCCAGACCCTGGCCGAGGCCCGTCTCGCCTGGCACAAGTGCCCCCAGGTGCTGATCAATGTCAGGCTGTCCGGCAATCAGGATCCGGTCGTCCATCCGGACGTCAGGGCGGCCTGCGACCGCGTCACCGACCGCATGGGCGGGCGCGGGCGGGTGCTGCTCAGGAAGTCCGGCACCGAGCCGCTGGTAAGGGTGATGGTGGAGGGCGACGAGGAATCGCAGGTTCGCGGCTATGCCGAAGAGCTCGCCAAGGTCGTTGCCGAAATATGTGCCTGAGAGGCTTGCCAGCCCGTAGAGGCTTGAGTAACATCTGCGCCCACTTTGATCGACGAGGTAAAGCATGCGTCGCCCCCTGGTAGCTGGTAACTGGAAGATGAACGGTACCCGCGCCAGCGTCGCAGAGCTGATCCAGTCCCTTCGCCAGCAGGCCTTGCCTGAGGGTGTCGAAGTCGCGGTATTTCCGTCCTTTCTGCATATCCCTCAGGTGATGGCCGAACTGGATGGCGATTCCATCGCCGTCGGCGTCCAGGATTGCGCGTCCCAGACCGGGTTCGGTGCATTGACTGGCGAGGTGTCGGTGTCCCAGGTGGCCGAGTTCGGTTGCCAGTGGGTGCTGGTCGGTCACTCGGAGCGTCGGCTCGTGCTCGGTGAGAGCGATGAGCTGGTGGCCCGGAAGTTTGTTGCGGCGCGGGAGGCGGGGCTCAAGCCCATGCTCTGTGTCGGCGAGCGGCTCGAGGAGCGCGAGGCGGGCGAGACCCTGTCCGTGGTCGAAAGACAGCTCGAAGCCGTGCTGGATCTGGCGGGTATCGCCGGGTTCGAGGAGGCGGTCGTCGCCTACGAGCCGGTCTGGGCGATCGGTAGCGGGCTGACCGCGACGCCCGAGCAGGCGCAGGAAGTGCACGCCGCGATACGCGGCAGGCTTTCCCGGGAGGATGCCGAAATCGCCGCTGGCGTGCGGATCCTCTACGGCGGCAGCGTCAAGCCGGAGAACGCCCAGGAGCTGTTCGGCATGGCGGATATTGATGGGGGCCTGATTGGAGGCGCCTCGTTGAAAGCGAATGATTTCGGTGCGATCTGTCGCGCCGCAGGGAACTGAACAGATGTTGCAGACAGTTGTTATCGTGGTGCATCTGCTGGTGGCCCTCGGACTGGTCGCGCTGGTGCTGATTCAGCAGGGGAAGGGTGCCGACGCCGGAGCCTCCTTCGGCTCGGGGGCCTCGGCTACCGTGTTCGGAAGCCAAGGTTCGGCTACCTTCCTGAGTCGCGTTACTGCTATACTGGCGACCGTTTTTTTTGTGACCAGTCTGGGGCTTGCGTTCTACGCCAAGCAGCAGGCGGACCAGCTTTCCCGGGCTGGCTTGCCTGACCCGGCGGTCCTGGAAGCCCCGGCCCGGCCGGCGGCTCCCGCAGTGGAAGATGTGCCCGCGCTCGAAGAGCAGGCACCTGCCCCGTCGGCAGGTGACGTGCCCCAGGCGCCGGAGCAGCAGTAAGGGTTTTGCCGAGGTGGTGGAATTGGTAGACACGCTACCTTGAGGTGGTAGTGGCCATAGGCTGTAGGGGTTCGAGTCCCCTCCTCGGTACCAAACAAGCGGGCCCGCATCATGCGGGCTTTCTTGTTCTCAGGGCCCGGTTGACCCTCTCGCAGGTCGGCCGTATAATTCGGGCCCAGCTTTGACGCGGGGTGGAGCAGTCTGGTAGCTCGTCGGGCTCATAACCCGAAGGTCGTTGGTTCAAATCCAGCCCCCGCAACCAGTCGAACAAAGGCCCCTATCTAGGGGCTTTTTGTTGGGTAACAGCCAGGCCGCCGGCCTCGACAGGCGGTCAGTAGGGATGGGCTTCAGGCCCATTTTTCATTTTCAGAGCATGCACGAGGGACTTCGATGTCGAGCAAGCTAGAACAGTTGCAGGCTTTGTTGGCCCCCGTGGTCGAAGCGCTGGGTTATCAGTGCTGGGGCATCGAATACCTGTCCCAGGGGCGCCACTCGTTGCTTCGTGTCTATATCGATCACCCGAACGGCATTCTGGTCGACGACTGCGAGAAGGTCAGTCGCCAACTCAGCGGTGTGCTCGATGTCGAAGATCCGATCAGCGCCGAATACACCCTCGAGGTGTCGTCGCCCGGCATGGATCGGCCGTTGTTCACGCTGGAGCAGTTCGCGGCACACGCGGGCGACCAGGTAAAGATCAAGCTGCGCACTCCGTTCGAGGGGCGGCGCAATTTTCAGGGCCTTCTCCGCGGGGTGGAAGAGCAGGACGTGGTCGTGCAGGTCGAAGATCACGAATATCTGCTGCCGATCGATTCGATCGACAAGGCCAACATCGTTCCCCGGTTTGATTAAGCGCGGATCCGCAGACCCCAATGGATTGCGAAAGGCGAGGCGTACATGAGCAAAGAAGTACTGCTGGTTGTTGAGTCGGTCTCCAACGAGAAGGGCGTACCGGCCGGTGTCATTTTCGAGGCGCTGGAGCTGGCGCTGGCGACTGCGACCAAGAAGCGCTATGAAGACGAGGTCGACCTGCGCGTGCAGATCAACCGGCAGAGTGGAAACTACGACAGCTACCGGCGCTGGACCGTGGTCGAGGAAGACGACCTGGAGAACCCGGCCGCCGAGCTGACCGTCGAGCAGGCGCGCGAGCGCAAGGACGATGCCAAGGTCGGCGACGTCATCGAAGAGAAGATCGAGTCGATCGAATTCGGCCGTATCGCCGCACAGACCGCCAAGCAGGTGATCGTGCAGAAGGTGCGCGAAGCCGAGCGGGCTCAAATCGTCGAGGCCTATCGCGATCGCGTCGGCGACATCATTTCCGGCACCGTGAAGAAGGTCACCCGCGACAGCGTCATCGTCGATCTCGGCAACAACGCCGAGGCGCTGCTGGCCCGCGAGGACATCATCCCGCGCGAGACCTTCCGCGTCGGCGCCCGCGTGCGTGCGCTGCTGAAGGAAATTCGCACCGAGAACCGCGGCCCGCAGCTGATCCTGTCGCGCACCGCGCCGCAGATGCTGATCGAGCTGTTCCGCATCGAGGTGCCTGAAATCGCCGAGGAACTGATCGAAGTGATGGGCGCCTCCCGTGATCCGGGCTCGCGCGCCAAGATCGCCGTGCGCTCGAAGGACAAGCGCATCGACCCGCAGGGCGCCTGCATCGGCATGCGCGGTTCGCGGGTACAGGCCGTCTCCGGCGAGATCGGCGGCGAGCGGGTGGATATCGTGCTGTGGGACGAGAACCCGGCGCAGTTCGTCATCAACGCCATGGCGCCGGCCGAGGTCGCCGCCATCATCGTCGACGAGGACGCCCACGCGATGGACATCGCCGTGGCCGAGGACAACCTGGCGCAGGCCATCGGCCGTGGCGGTCAGAACGTCAGGCTGGCGAGCCAGCTGACCGGCTGGACCCTGAACGTGATGACCGAGGCCGACATCCAGGCCAAGCAGGAAGAGGAAACGGGCGACATCCTGCGCGCCTTCGTCGACGAGCTGGATGTCGACGAAGAGCTTGCCCAGGTTCTGGTCGAGGAAGGATTCACCACCCTGGAAGAGATCGCCTACGTCCCGATGGAGGAAATGCTGGCGATCGAAGGGTTCGACGAGGATATCGTCAACGAGCTGCGTTCCCGCGCCAAGGACCGCCTGCTGACCAAGGCCATCGCAACCGAGGAGAAGCTGGCCGATGCACAGCCGGCCGAAGACCTGCTTTCGCTGGAAGGCATGGACAAGGAACTTGCGGTCGAACTGGCCGTGCGCGGCGTGACGACCCGCGAAGATCTGGCGGAGCAGTCGATCGACGACCTGCTCGACATAGACGGCATCGACGAAGAGCGTGCCGGCAAGCTGATCATGGCCGCCCGAGCCCATTGGTTCGAGTAAGCGTGCGGCCCGAGGAGAGGAATGCATGACGCAAGTCACGGTGAAAGAACTGGCCCAGGTGGTCGACACACCGGTCGAGCGACTGCTGCAGCAGATGCGTGAGGCAGGACTGTCGCACACCAGCGCCGAGCAAGTAGTGACCGATAACGAAAAGCAGGCCCTGTTGGCGCACCTCAAGAGCAGCCACGGGGACCGGCTCGAGGAGCCGCGCAAGATCACGCTGCAGCGTAAGACCACCACCAAACTGAAGGTGGCCGGCAGCAAGACCATCAGCGTCGAGGTGCGCAAGAAGAAGACCTACGTCAAGCGCAGCCCGGACGAACTGGAAGCCGAGAAGCAGCGCGAACTCGAAGAGCAGCGTGCGGCGGAAGAAGCGGCACGGCTGAAGGCCGAGGCCGAAGCCCGCGAGCGCGCAGAAGCGGAAGAGCAGGCCCGCCGGCAGGCCGAAGAAACGGCCAGGGCCGCGGCACAGAAGGCTGAAACCGAGGCGCAGGCCCCGGGCCAGCCCGCCGAGGCGGCTGCGGAGCCGGCAGCGGCAGCGCCTGCCCCTCGCGTGGTCGCCGAAGAGCGCAAGAAGGATGAACCGCGCCGTCCGGAGAAGGTCCGTGCAGACGAGGACGATCGCCGTGACCGCAAGCATGCCCAGCATCGGCCTTCGCTGAAGGGCAAGGCGGCGCCGCTGACCCGTACCGTGCGCAGCGGCGACGACGAAGCCGACGGTTTTGGTCGGCGTGGCGGCGGTCGTGGCAAGGCCAAACTGAAGAAGCGGAACCAGCATGGTTTCCAGAACCCTACAGGACCTGTCGTGCGCGAAGTTTCGATTGGCGAGACCATTACGGTCGCCGAGCTGGCTCAGCAGATGTCCGTCAAGGCAGCTGAAGTCATCAAGTTCATGTTCAAGATGGGGTCGCCGGTCACCATCAACCAGGTGCTCGACCGGGAGACCGCTCAGCTGATCGCCGAAGAGCTCGGCCACAAGGTCAAGCTGGTCAGCGACAACGCACTGGAAGAGCAACTGGCCGAATCGCTGAAGTTCGAAGGCGAGGCGGTGCCGCGTGCACCGGTGGTGACCGTGATGGGTCACGTCGACCACGGCAAGACCTCGCTGCTGGATTACATCCGCCGCGCGAAGGTGGCGGTCGGCGAGGCCGGCGGCATCACCCAGCACATCGGCGCCTATCACGTGGAAACCGACCGCGGCATGGTCACCTTCCTCGACACCCCCGGCCACGCGGCCTTTACCGCGATGCGCGCCCGCGGTGCGAAGGCGACCGACATCGTCATCCTGGTGGTGGCGGCCGACGACGGCGTGATGCCGCAGACGGAAGAAGCAATCCAGCACGCGAAGGCGGCCGGCGTGCCGATCGTCGTCGCGGTGAATAAGATCGACAAGCCAGAAGCGGACCTCGACCGGATCAAGAACGATCTGGCCGGCCGCGACGTGATTCCGGAAGAGTGGGGCGGCAACACCCAGTTCGTCGCCGTGTCGGCGAAGGTCGGCACCGGCATCGACGAGCTGCTCGAAGCGGTTCTGCTGCAGGCCGAGCTGCTCGAGCTGACGGCGACCCCGAGCGCGCCGGGACGCGGCGTCGTGGTCGAGTCGCGCCTGGACAAGGGTCGCGGTCCGGTCGCCACCGTGCTGGTGCAGGACGGCACCCTGCGCCAGGGCGACATGGTGCTGGTCGGGGTCAACTACGGTCGCGTTCGCGCCATGCTCGACGAGAACGGCAAGAACGTGAAGGAAGCCGGGCCGGCCATTCCGGTCGAGATCCTCGGCCTGGACGGCACGCCGGATGCCGGCGACGAGCTGATCGTGGTGGCCGACGAGAAGAAGGCGCGCGAGATCGCGCTGTTCCGTCAGGGCAAGTACCGTGAGGTCAAGCTGGCCCGCCAGCACAACGCCAAGCTCGAGAACATTTTCGAGACCATGGGCCAGGACGAGAAGAAGACTCTCAACATCGTGCTCAAGGCAGACGTTCGCGGCTCGCTGGAAGCGCTGCAGGGTTCGCTCAGCGATCTGGGCAACGACGAAGTCCAGGTTCGCGTGGTCGGCGGCGGCGTCGGCGGCATCACCGAGAGCGACGCCAACCTGGCGCTGGCTTCCAACGCGGTGCTGTTCGGCTTCAACGTGCGCGCCGATGCCGGTGCGCGCAAGATCGTCGAGCAGGAAGGTCTGGACCTGCGCTACTACAACGTCATCTACGACATCATCGAGGACGTGAAGAAGGCGCTGTCCGGCATGCTCGGCAGCGATGTCCGGGAGAACATCCTGGGCGTGGCCGAGGTTCGCGACGTGTTCCGCTCGCCGAAGTTCGGCGCCATCGCCGGCTGCATGGTCATCGAGGGCATGGTGCACCGCAACCGTCCGATCCGCGTGCTGCGCGACGACGTGGTGATCTTCGAGGGTGAACTCGAGTCGCTGCGCCGCTTCAAGGACGACGTGTCCGAAGTCCGCGCCGGCATGGAGTGCGGTATCGGTGTGAAGAGCTACAACGACGTCAAGGTCGGCGACAAGATCGAGGTCTTCGAGAAGGTCCAGGTCGCGCGGTCGCTGTAAGCGGCTTCAGGCTACAGGCGGCAGGCTTCAGGCAGTGCATGGCGTGCTGCCTGGGCTTGCCGTTTGTTTTTGTGTTCTGGCCTGCAGCTTGAAGCCTGCAGCCTGTAGTGAGGTCCCATATGGCCAAAGACTATAGCCGTACCCAGCGCATCGGCGATCAGATGCAGCGTGAGCTGGCATTGATGATCCAGCGCGAAATCAAGGACCCCCGCCTGGGCATGGTGACCATCACGGCGGTGTACGTGAGCCGCGACCTGTCGCACGCCCAGGTGTACATCACCGTCATGGGGCGGGACGACGATCCGGACGCGATCGAGCTGAACCTGCACATTCTCGGCGAAGCGGCCGGCTTCCTGCGCATGCAGCTGGGCAAGGTGATGAAACTGCGCACCGTGCCGCAGCTGCATTTCCGCTACGACGCCAGCATCCGCCGCGGCGTGGAACTGTCGGCGCTGATCGAGCGCGCGGTCGCCGAAGACCGCAAGCACGGCGACTCCGAGGAGTGACCGTGGCGCAAGTCAAACGCATCCGCCGGCGCGTCAACGGCATCATCCTGCTCGACAAGCCGCGCGGCCTCACGTCGAACGCCGCGCTGCAGAAGGTCCGCTGGCTGCTCAACGCCGAGAAGGCGGGGCACACCGGCAGCCTCGACCCGCTGGCCACCGGCGTGCTGCCGCTGTGCTTCGGCGAGGCGACCAAGTTCTCGCAGTACCTGCTCGATGCCGACAAGGGCTACGAGACGCTCATGCAGCTCGGAGTCACCACCACCACCGGCGATGCCGAGGGCGAGGTGGTCGAGCGCCGTGCGGCCGAGGTGTCGCGCGAACAGCTGGAAGAGGCGCTGCCGCGCTTTCGCGGCGAAATCTCCCAGGTACCGCCGATGTACTCGGCGCTCAAGCGCGACGGACAGCCACTGTACAAGCTGGCGCGGGCTGGAGAAGTGGTGGAGCGCGAGGCGCGTTCTGTTACCATTGCGCGCCTGGAATTGCTGTCGCTGGAAGCGGACCGGGCCCGGCTCGCCGTTTCCTGCAGCAAGGGGACCTATATCCGCGTGCTGGTCGAGGACATCGGCCGGATGCTCGGCTGCGGCGCCCACGTGGCGGAGCTGCGGCGGACCCAGGCCGGGCCCTTCGGGCTCGACCGCACGGTGACGCTGGAGGCGCTGGAGCAGGCGCACGCCGAGGGCGGCGCGGAGGCGCTCGATGCCTTCCTGCAGCCGGTGGACAGCGGCCTGGAGCACTGGCCGGAGGTCGGCCTGTCCGAGCATGCGGCCTATTATTGGCTGCACGGCCAGCCGGTGCGGGCACCGGATGCGCCGAAGTTCGGTCTGGTTCGCGTACGCGACGGCCAGGGCCGTTTCATCGGCATCGGCGAGATTAGTGACGATGGGCGCGTGGCGCCGCGTCGGTTGATTCGGTCGGAATGACCGTCATGCTTCGTGCAGACCGCGCGGAGCATCGGAGGGTGGCTGTCAGCAGGCACGGTCATACCTCCTTTTCCAACACGGGAAGCGATTCCCGGCCTGTTCACTCAAGGAGCCCATCATGGCACTGAGCGTTGAAGAAAAAGCCCAGATCGTTAACGAGTACAAGCAGTCCGAAGGCGACACCGGTTCGCCCGAAGTGCAGGTTGCGCTGTTGACCCACAACATCAACAAGCTGCAGGACCACTTCAAGGCCAACGGCAAGGACCACCACTCCCGTCGTGGTCTGATCCGCATGGTGAACCAGCGTCGCAAGCTGCTGGACTACCTGAAGGGCAAGGACACCACTCGTTACAGCACCCTGATCGGTCGTCTGGGTCTGCGTCGCTAAGCGGCGGCGAGCTGGAAGTTGGAAGCTGGAAGTCCGGAGTGAAGGCGGGGGCGACCCCGCCTTGGCTTCGGGCTTCCAGCTTTCGGCTTTCTGGAGGAACGGCCGGTCCGATACCCGCCGCTCCCCACGATTTCCCCAAGGCAACATAGAGAAGGAAACACCGTGAATCCGGTAACCAAGAAATTCCAATTCGGTCAGTCGACCGTCACCCTGGAAACGGGCCGTATCGCCCGCCAGGCTTCGGGCGCCGTGCTGGTGTCGATCGATGACGACGTCACCGTGCTGGTCACCGTGGTGGCCGCCAAGCAGGCCGATCCGGGCAAGGGCTTCTTCCCGCTCTCGGTCCACTACCAGGAAAAGACCTACGCGGCCGGCCGCATCCCCGGCGGTTTCTTCAAGCGTGAAGGCCGCCCGTCGGAGAAGGAGACGCTGACCTCGCGTCTGATCGATCGCCCGATCCGCCCGTTGTTCCCCGAAGGCTTCATGAACGAAGTGCAGGTCATCTGCACCGTCGTTTCCACCAGCAAGAAGACCGATCCGGACATCGCCTCGATGATCGGCACCTCCGCGGCCCTGGCGGTCTCCGGCATTCCGTTCAACGGCCCGGTCGGCGCTGCCCGCGTGGCCTTCCACGAAGACACCGGCTACCTGCTGAACCCGACCTACGAGCAGCTCAAGGCCTCCAGCCTGGACATGGTCGTGGCCGGCACCGAGGAAGCCGTGCTGATGGTCGAGTCGGAAGCCAAGGAGCTGACCGAAGACCAGATGCTGGGCGCCGTTCTGTTCGCCCACCAGGAGTTCCAGGCCGTGATCCAGGCGGTCAAGGAATTCGCCGCCGAAGCCGGCAAGCCGGCCTGGGATTGGACCCCGGCCGCAGCCAACACCGCGCTGCTGGACGCCATCCGCAGCGAGTTCGGCCAGGCCATTTCCGAGGCCTACACCATCACCCTCAAGCAGCAGCGCTACAGCCGTCTCGACGAGCTGCGCGAGCAGGTCGTCGCCCGCTTCGCCGGCGAACAAGAGGGTCAGCCGTCGGTCGGCGAGGTCAAGGACGCCTTCGGCGAGATCGAATACCGCACCGTGCGCGAGAACATCGTCAACGGCAAGCCGCGCATCGACGGCCGCGACACCCGCACCGTGCGCCCGCTGAAGATCGAAGTCGGCGTGCTGCCCAAGACCCACGGCTCGGCCCTGTTCACCCGCGGCGAGACCCAGGCGCTGGTGGTCGCGACCCTCGGCACGGCGCGCGATGCGCAGCTGCTCGACACCCTGGAAGGCGAGAAGAAGGACGCCTTCATGCTGCACTACAACTTCCCGCCGTACTCGGTCGGTGAAGCGGGCCGCATGGGCAGCGCGGGCCGCCGCGAGATCGGTCATGGCCGCCTGGCGCGTCGTGGCGTGCAGGCCATGCTGCCGAAGGACGAGCAGTTCCCGTACACCATCCGCGTGGTATCGGAAATCACCGAGTCGAACGGCTCCAGCTCCATGGCCTCGGTCTGCGGCGCCTCGCTGGCGCTGATGGACGCCGGCGTGCCGATGAAGGCGCCGGTTGCCGGTATCGCCATGGGCCTGGTCAAGGAAGGCGAGAAGTTCGCCGTGCTGACCGACATCCTTGGCGACGAGGATCACCTGGGCGACATGGACTTCAAGGTGGCCGGTACCGCCAATGGCGTCACCGCGCTGCAAATGGACATCAAGATCCAAGGCATCACCGAGGAGATCATGGAGATCGCCCTGAACCAGGCGCTGGAAGCGCGCCTGAACATCCTCGGCCAGATGAACCAGGTCATCGCCCAGTCGCGCAGCGAGCTGTCGGCCAACGCGCCGACCATGCTGGCGATGAAGATCGACCAGGACAAGATCCGCGACGTGATCGGCAAGGGTGGCGCGACCATCCGCGGCATCTGCGAAGAGACCAAGGCCTCGATCGACATCGAGGACGACGGTTCGATCAAAATCTTCGGCGAGACCAAGGAAGCGGCCGAGGCGGCCAAGCAGCGCGTGCTGGCGATCACCGCCGAGGCCGAGATCGGCAAGATCTACACCGGCCGCGTCGAGCGCATCGTCGACTTCGGTGCCTTCGTCAACATCCTGCCGGGCAAGGACGGCCTGGTGCACATCTCGCAGATCAGCGATCAGCGCATCGAGAAGGTCACGGACGTGCTGAAGGAAGGCCAGGAAGTGAAGGTCCTGGTGCTCGACGTCGACAACCGCGGCCGCATCAAGCTGTCGATCAAGGATGTCGCTGCCGCGGAGGCATCCGGCGTCTGACGTCGGCTCCGTGTATGAAAAAGGCCCCTTCGGGGCCTTTTTTCGTTTTGGCTGTCATCGGTTTTGCCCGGCTATATGCAAGGCTTCCTCTTCCTGCACCACGGTGCGTCATGGGTATGCCGTCTAGCGCGGCATTTTCGAGTCCTCGGATCGAAAATGGGGCGCGCCTGTCAAAGCTTACGTATCCCAGATGAAACAGGAGTAAGCAGATGACCAAGGTAAGCCGCTCTCTGACCGCTGCCCTCGTGACCACCACGCTCAGCCTGCCGCTGGCCGGCCTGGCCCTTGCCGACAGCGAGAGCTCGCCGCTGATGCTGGCCAACGAAAGCACGATGGAGCACAAAGCCGAGCAGGCCGGCGAAGCCGTCTCCGACACCTGGATCACCACCAAGGTGAAGTCGGCGCTGCTGGCCGGCGACGCCACTCCCGGCATGGATATCGAAGTGGAAACCAAGGACGGCGTCGTCTCGCTGTCCGGCACGGTGGCCACCGAGGCGCAGCGTGAGGCTGCGATCGACAAGGCCAAGACCATCAAGGGCGTCCGCGATGTCGCGGCAGACGGTCTGAAAGCCGTCGAGTGATCCCCCTCGCGAACACGCCCAGCTTCGGCGGGGCGTGTCTCGTTGCGCTAGCGGCCCCGCGCGCTGTCGATGCGGCGCAGGCGGTTTCCCTCGAAGCGCAGGTAGTGGTACATCCCGTTGTTCGGACCATAGGTCCACTCCTCGACGGCGACTTCCTGGCGGAAGCCATAGTCGTCCAGCACTTCCCTGTAGCCCTCGAACGTCCGGTTCGCCGGCTCTCCGCACTTGTAGGCCACTTCCGCCGCCGCGTCGCCCAGGCTGACCAGGCCGCTGCCGCAGCGCCAGGTCGACGAGGCGTGCGCCTGGCAGGCGATGCCGGAGAGGAACAGCAAGGCGAGGCTCGCCTTCCACATGGACCAGCGGCTCATCGGTCCCGGCGCATCTCGATGCGCACCAGCCGGTTGGCTTCGAAGGTGAGGATGTTGAACGCGCCGTTCTGCGGCCCGTAGACCCATTCCTCGATCAGACTTTCCTGACGCTGGTTCGGGCCGATTCCGTAGCCGATCAGGTCGCGCTGCACGGGTGGGCCGCACTTGCGTTCCACCTCGAAGGCGCGATCGCCGGTGCTGACCAACTGGTTGCCGCAGCGCAGCGTGTCGGCGTGGGCCACTGGCAGCACGGCCAGCATGAGCAGGCCGATCATGGGTAACAGGCAGCCTTTCATCACAGTGCTCCCAGATGCAGGCGGGCGGTGACCCGCTCTTCCTGCGCATTGTCGGCCTGCGACGTGGCCAGCAGGTAGATGCGCTCGGCCGCGAGCCCGCCGGCGTCGACCAGATAGTCCTTGATGCTGTTCGCGCGCGCCTGGCTGAGGCGATCGAGCAGCGCGCTGTTGTCGCTCCAGGACTCCACCACCGCGTCGCGCAACCGCGTGGCACGCTCGGTATCGTCCAGCTCCGTCCATTCCTGCGGGGGCTGGCGCTTGAGGCGCGTGCGGTAGATGCCCTCGAGCAGGGCGGCCTTTTCCTCCTCCGGCACCATCAGCTGGGCGGGATCGGCCGGCACCCGCTCGCCGCGGTTCTGCAGCGTGCGGTACCAGAGCCGGCGGTATTCGTCCTCGAGGCGCTGCCGGGCGATAAAGGAGCCGTCCAGCCGCGGCAGGCTCCGGCCTTCGACCTCAAGCCGCAGGGCAGGGCGTTCCTGCAGTGCCTTGGCCAGCACGTCGAGCCGGTGCCGCGCCGCCTCGTCGAGCTGCGAGGTGCCGGGCGCGAAGGGTACTTCGCCGAGGTCCGGCTGATCGCCCGCCACCAGGCTGCCGAGCATCCGGAACGGCGCCTTGGCCGCGCGTACCACCAGGTTGCGCAGCGTCTGCCAGACCACCGGCATGACGTCGAACTGAGGGTTGTTCAGGTCGCCGCGCACCGGCAGCTCCAGGGAGATGACGCCGTGGCTGTCCTTCAGCAGGGCGACCGCCAGGCGTACCGGCAGGTCGACCGCATCAGGGCTGTCGACTTTCTCACCGAGTTGCAGCTGTTCGACCACCACCTTGTTCTGCGCATCCAGCTGGCCCTGCTGGACCCGGTAGTGCAGGTCGAGGTTCATGCGCCCGCGCTGGATGCGGTAGCCGGCGAACTTGCTCGAATAGGGGCTCAGGGTAGTGAGTTCGACCTGCTGGAAACGGGTGGCCAGGTCCAGGCTCTGCAGCGGGTCGAAGGGTGTCAGGCTGCCTTCGATGCTAACCGGTGCGTAGCGGTCCACGCGCCCGGCGATCTTCACCGGGGCCGCGCTCGCCTGCCGGTTGTCGAGGGTGCCGATGCGCCCGGAAAGCTGCTCGATGTTGGTGCCGAAGGGCGGGCGCAGGCTGAGGTCGGCGAAGTCGCCCGATCCCTCCTGCAGGACGATCTCGCCGATGTGCAGCGCCAGTTCGCCCTTCGCTTCTTCCTGCGCGGCGGCTGCCGCCTCGCCGTCCGGGGGCTCGACCAGCAGTTCGCCGAGGTTGGTGCTCTGGTCGGGGTTGATGATGAAGCGCGCATAGGGGCGGTCGAGCTCGACCCGCCCCACCGACAGCAGCCGGTCGTGCTCGTAGCGCAGGTCATTCAGCCCCAGGCGCTGCCAGCGCAGCAGGTCGCGGCTGCGGATCGTATCGAGGGTGTGCAGCTGGTCCACCTGGGCCTGGCCGCTGACGACGAAGGCGAGGGGCTCGGTGCCCTGCAGTTCGACCTGCAGCGCGCTGCTCAGCAGGCCGCTGCGCAGCTCCACCTTGGCATAGGGGGTGAGGTAGGCTTGGGCGACGCGCAGGTCGATGTCCTCGAGATTCAGCTGCAGCTGGCCGCCGGGCGGCTCTACCGACAACTCGCCCTGCGCGCGCACCTGGCCCTGGCGGCCGACGCCGGTGTCGAGCGAGAGAGCGAAGGGCTGTTCGCCGGCACTGTCGAAGCGCTCCACCTGCAGGTTCAGCGGGCCCAGTTCGAGGGCCACCGGTTGTTCGGGCACGGCGTCGGCAAGGTGCAGGCGGGCGCCGTTCAGGCGGCCGTCGTTGACGCGGATGCGCCAGGGGGGCGTCTGCTCGGCGTCGTCGGGCGTGCTCTCGCCGGCTGCGTCGGCGAACAGCCGCTGCCAGTTGAGCTGGCCGTCCTGCCCGCGTGCCAGCCAGGTTTCGAGACCGTCGACAACGATCCGACCAAGTGTGACGCGCTGCTCCGACAGGTCCAGCGAGGTGTCTTCGATCTGCAGGCCGGCGACCCGCAGCAAAGGGTCGCCGGCCTGGCTGTCGAGCGCCAGCGGACTGAGCTTCAGGCGGGTATCGCTCAGGGTCAGGCGGGTTTCGTCGGCGAACTCGAGCCGGTAGTGGGTGGCGAAATCCAGCGCGCCCTGCTGCAGGCGCAGCGGCACGCTGCGTTCGGCATAGGGCCACAGGCTCTTGAGCTGGAGGGCGTCGAGCTGCAGGTCGCCCTCGGAGCCGAGCGGGTCGAGGCTCAACTGGCCTTCCCAGCGCAGTTCGCCACCGCCCGGGCCCCGTGCGACCAGTTGCGCGTCGGCCTGTCTGTCCGGCGCGGTGCTGAGCTGGCGCAGTTCGAGGTCCAGGTTGTCGTAGACGAGCTCGATCGGTTCTTCGGTGCGCTCGTCGCGAAAGCGGAGGTAGCCACGGGATAGGGCGAAGCGGTCGATCTGCAGCGGGAACAGCTGCCCTGAGCGGTCGTCCGCCGGCTCTTGCGGTTCTGCCGGCTGCTCGAACAGCTGCTGGAGGTTGAAGGTGCCGTCGGCGCTGAATAGCGCCTCGCCGCTCAGCCCCTCGACCTCCATGTCGGCGAGGTACAGGCGGCGCTGCCAGAGGCTGCGCCATTCGAGGTCGAGATAGAGGCGCTGGAAGCCGAGCTGCTCCGGCTCGCCGAGCGACAGCCCGAAGGCCTGGGCTTCCAGGCTGAAGGGATTGAATTCGAGCCGCTCGAGCCGCGCCGGGCCGTTGACGTACTGCTGCAGCTGGCCGTTGATCAGGTGCAGCGCCACGCCCGGCAGCACCAGAAAGCCCAGCAGGCTGTAGAGCGCGAGGCCGATCAGGGCGACGATGAGGGTGCGTTTCAATCCTTTGGGCATGGCAGCCAGCCGGTTTCTTCGTGGGGGGACTGACTTGGAGTATGCCACCAGGGCCGGGTTCAGGCCGCCGCGGCGCTCGCAGATTTCTACCCTTGGTACTTGAGGGGCCCTGAGGTTAGCGACCTCACCTGTGCCAGAGTTCCGGGACGCTTTCCTCGAGCTTACAGATTACGCCTTGCACGGCGCGTCACTTTACTTGTTTGCCGATCGCCGTCCGGGCCAAGAACAAGTAACCCAAAAGAAGGCCGCCCGGCAGCCGGGCATCGGGCGTAGTACCGGATCGGCCCCTTCTCACTCCGGGAGAGGGCTGGTGCGCAGAGCCTTTCCCTCATCCGGCCCTGTGGGCCACCTTCTCCCGGCGGGAGAAGGGAACAGCCCGGCATTGCCTGCAGCTCGCTGCACACCTGTAGGAGCAGGCTCTGCCTGCGACCATGGCACCTGTAGCCTGCTCCCGGAGCCCTCTGAGAGGGCTGGGGAAAGGGCAGGTGCACGGAGCCTTTCCCTCATCCGGCCCTGTGGGCCACCTTCTCCCGGCGGGAGAAGGGAACAGCCCGGCGTTGCCTGCAGCTCGCTGCACACCTGTAGGAGCAGGCTCTGCCTGCGACCATGGCACCTGTAGCCTGCTCCCGCAGCCCTCTGAGAGGGCTGGGGAAAGGGCTGGTGCACGGAGCCTTTCCCTCATCCGGCCCTGCGGGCCAGCCTTCTCCCGGCGGGAGAAGGGAACAGCCAGGCGTTGCCTTGGCCCGTGGGGTGCGCCATGCGCACCTTGGCCGGCCAAATCGCTCGATCAGCGCTCGATCGCCAGCGCCACGCCCTGGCCGCCGCCGATGCACAGGGTCGCCAGGCCCTTCTTCGCGTTGCGGCGGATCATCTCGTGCAGCAGGC
>NZ_AUDU01000053.1 GCF_000425625.1 Stutzerimonas azotifigens DSM 17556 | reverse complement strand
GCCTGCGCTTGCGCTGAACACCTGTAGGAGCAGGCTCTGCCTGCGACCTCGGCCTGCACGATGCCGAGCGACAACACCGAACCAACCCCCTCTCCCCTCTGGGGAGAGGGCCGGGGTGAGGGGCTGGCGCCATCACTCATCCTGCCCGGTGGGCGCCAGGGCTCGTGCTAGACTCGCCGGCTTTCCCCGACCGCGTCCGTTCCCGTGCCCGATATCCACGCCCACTGGCTCCCCGCCGACGCCCTGCCCGCCCCGCTCGACCCCGTGCTGCACGCCTGGCTGTACGAGGACCGCGGCTCGCTCACCCAGCGCCTCACCGAGCTGGCCGACGGCGCCTTCGGCGTGCAGCCGCTGGACGAGGGCTGGCAGGTGCTGCGCGACGACGAGTGCCAGGCGCTGGGCATTCCCGCCGGCAGCGCCGGCTGGGTCCGCGAGGTGTACCTGTACGGCGGCGAGCGGCCCTGGGTCTACGCGCGCAGCGTGGCCGGCCGCGAGGCGCTGGTGGCCTCGGGCTTCGACATCCAGCACCTGGGCAGCCGCTCGCTCGGCGAGCTGCTGTTCAGCGACCGCGCGTTCGCCCGCGGGACCTTCGAGACCTGCCGCTACCCGGCCGCCTGGCTGCCGCCGGCGGTGCGCCAGGAAGGGCTCTGGGCGCGCCGCTCGTGCTTCAGCCGGGACAGTCTCGGCGTACTGGTGGCCGAGGTGTTCCTGCCGGCGTTCTGGGCGCGGGCGCAGGGCACGGCCTGTCCGCCGGGACAGCGCCCCGTATAATCGCGCCACCGCCCATGGCTGCCGGGCATTCCGGCAGCGAACGGAGAGCCGCCGCGATGTACCTGAGACTGCTGCAATCCTGCAACCGCCTGCACCCCCGCGCCTGGGACTTCATCCAGCTGATGCGCCTGGACCGGCCGATCGGCACCTACCTGCTGCTGTGGCCGACGCTCTGGGCGCTGTGGATCGCCGGCGAGGGCTCGCCGAGCGTAAAGAATGTCGTGATCTTCGTCCTCGGCGTGGTGCTGATGCGCGCCGCCGGCTGCGTGATCAACGATTTCGCCGACCGCAACTTCGACGGCCACGTGGCGCGCACCAAGGATCGCCCGCTGGCCACCGGCCGGGTCACCACCCGGGAGGCCTGGATTCTCTTCGCGGTGCTGGTGGCGCTGAGCTTCGGCCTGGTGCTGCTGACCAATGCCGCCACCGTCTGGCTGTCCTTCGGCGGGCTGGCGGTGGCGGCGCTCTACCCCTTCATGAAGCGCTACACCTATTACCCGCAGGTGGTGCTCGGCGCGGCCTTCTCCTGGGGCATGCCGATGGCCTTCACCGCCGAGACCGGCAGCCTGCCGCCGGAGGCCTGGCTGCTGTTCATCGCCAACCTCATCTGGACGGTGGCCTACGACACCTATTACGCGATGGCCGACCGCGAGGACGACCTGAAGATCGGCATCCGCTCCACCGCCATCCTGTTCGGCGAGGCCGACCGCACCATCATCGCCGTGCTCCAGGGGCTGGCGCTGGTCTGCCTGATCCTCGCCGGGGTGCGCTTCGAGCTCGGCCAGTGGTTCCACCTTGGCCTGACGATCGCCGCGGCCTGCTTCGCCTGGGAATGGTGGATCACCCGCTCGCGCAAGCCCCAGCTCTGCTTCCGCGCCTTCCTGCACAACCACTGGGCGGGACTGGCGATACTCGCGGGCATCGTCATGGACTATGCGGTGCGTTGAGGCGGCAGGTGCAGGAACCTGGTGGGCTGAAGCGGAACGCCGCCCGGCCCACCCTACAGGCTGGAAGGCTGGAAGGCTGGAAGGCTGGAAGGCTGGAAGGCTGGAAGGCTGGAAGGCTGGAATAGGATGCCCTCACCGTGGCGGCCATCAATGGGCAAGTCTGTTTGCACACTCCGGGGCCACTTTTCGTTCAGCCTTCCAGCCTCCAGCGCTCCTTTATGCCTGCCGCGTAGCGTCAGGCTGTCACATCCCTGCAACATTTCCGTTATCTAATGCCGGCGACAACGAAACGACGAGGCTTGACCATGAACGGCAAGAACATCCTGATCGTCGACGACGAGGCACCGATCCGCGAGATGATCGCCGTGGCGCTCGAGATGGCCGGGTACGCCTGCCTGGAGGCGGAAAACGCCCAGCAGGCGCATGCCCTGATCGTCGATCGCCAGCCGGACCTGATCCTGCTGGACTGGATGCTCCCCGGCACCTCGGGGATCGAGCTGGCCCGCCGGCTCAAGCGCGACACCCTGACCGCCGACGTACCGATCGTGATGCTCACCGCCAAGGGCGAGGAGGACAACAAGATCCAGGGGCTCGAGGTCGGTGCCGACGACTACATCACCAAGCCCTTCTCCCCGCGCGAACTGGTCGCCCGCCTAAAGGCGGTGCTGCGCCGGGCCGCGCCGACCGACAGCGAGGAGCCGATCGAGGTCGGCGGGCTGCTGCTCGACCCGGTCAGCCACCGCGTCACCATCGACGGCAAGCCGGCGGAAATGGGCCCCACCGAATACCGCCTGCTGCAGTTCTTCATGACCCACCAGGAGCGCGCCTACACCCGCAGCCAGCTGCTCGACCAGGTCTGGGGCGGCAACGTCTACGTCGAGGAGCGCACGGTCGACGTGCACATCCGGCGGCTGCGCAAGGCGCTGGGCGATGCCTATGAGAACCTGGTACAGACCGTGCGCGGGACCGGCTATCGTTTCTCGACCAAGGGCTGAGCCGGGGCCACCACACATCCGTCGCCGCGGTTTCCTCAAGGAGCGATCCGATTGAACCAAGACTGGCGCGGACCCATCGTGCGCCGCCTGCTGATCCTGATCGCCGGCTGCCTGCTGCTCGGCCTGCTCACAGGCGAATATGCCTGGGCGCTGGTGATCGGGCTGGCCGGCTACCTCGGCTGGACACTGCGTCAGCTGTTCCGTCTGCAGCACTGGCTCAAGCAGCGCGATCCGGAACAGCCGCCGCCCGACGGCCACGGCCTGTGGGGCGACATCTTCGATGCCCTGTACCAGCTGCAACGCCAGGAAATGCGCGCCCGCGGACGCCTGCAGGCGATCATCGACCGCGCCCTGGAGTCCACCAGCGCGCTGCGCGACGCCATCCTGCTGCTCGACAGCGAGGGCAACCTGGAGTGGTGGAACCCCGCCGCCGAGCGCCTGCTCGGCCTGAAGGACCCGCAGGACACCGGCCACCCGGTGTCCAACGTGGTGCGCCACCCGGCGTTCAAGGAATACTTTGACGCCGGGCGCTACCAGGAGCCGCTGGAACTGCCTTCCCCGGTGAACGAGCGCCTGCAGCTGCAGTACCACTTCACCCGCTTCGGCAACGCCGAGCACCTGTTGCTGGTGCGCGATGTGACCCGCCTCCACCAGCTCGAGCAGATGCGCAAGGACTTCGTCGCCAACGTCTCCCATGAGCTGCGTACGCCGCTGACGGTGATCGCCGGCTACCTGGAGACCTTCAGCGAGAACCAGGAACAGTTCCCGCCGCGCTGGCACCGCGCCCTCGACCAGATGAACCAGCAGGCCGGACGCATGCAGCTGCTGCTCAACGACCTGCTGCTGCTGGCCAAGCTCGAAGCCACCAGCTACCCGGCGCACAACCAGCCGGTGGCGGTGGACGCGCTGCTGCGCGACATCGTCGCCGACGCCCAGGCGCTGTCCGGCGAGCGCGCCCACCGCATCAGCCTGGAAGGCGACGGCACGCGCCTGAAGGGCAGCGCCGAGGAACTGCGCAGCGCCTTCTCCAACCTGGTGTTCAACGCCGTGAAGTACACCCCGGCCGGCGGCGAGATCGCGGTGCGCTGGTGGGGCGACGAAGAGGGCGCCCACCTCAGCGTGCAGGACAACGGCATCGGCGTCGAGAGCAAGCACCTGCCGCGGCTGACAGAGCGCTTCTACCGGGTCGATTCGAGCCGCGCCAGCAGCACCGGCGGCACCGGCCTCGGGCTGGCGATCGTCAAGCACGTGCTGCTGCGGCACAAGGGCCAGCTGGAGATCGCCAGCACCCCGGGCCAGGGCAGCACCTTCACCTGCCATTTCCAGCCGGCGCAGCTGGCGCGCTGATGCCGGCGGTCAGCCACGCCGGCGTTTCTCCGGGCGGACCTTGAATTGCCCGCCGGGCGCCCCCATTCTCAGGCCGTCATCGACTCTTGCCGACCCTCATGGACCCTGACCCCAGTTACACCGCCTCCACCTACTTCGCCGATTTCGGCTTGGTTCTCTTTGCCCTTTTCCTCGTCCTGCTCAACGGCTTCTTCGTCGCCGCCGAATTCGCCATGGTCAAGTTGCGCGCCACCAAGGTCGAGGCGCTGGCCAGCCGCCACGGCTGGCGCGGGCACATCCTGCGCACCGTGCACGACCAGCTGGACGCCTACCTGTCGGCCTGCCAACTGGGCATCACCCTCGCCTCGCTCGGCCTTGGCTGGGTCGGCGAACCGGCCTTCGCCCACCTGCTCGAGCCGCTGCTGCGCTCGATCGGCATCGACGCCCCGGCGCTGGTGCACGGCATCGCCTTCTTTACCGCGTTCTTCCTGATCTCCTACCTGCACATCGTGGTCGGCGAGCTGGCGCCCAAGTCCTGGGCGATCCGCAAGCCCGAGCTGCTGTCGCTGTGGACGGCGGTGCCGTTGTATCTGTTCTACTGGCTGATGTACCCGGCGATCTACCTGCTCAACGCCAGCGCCAACGCCATCCTGCGCCTGGCCGGCCAGGGCGAGCCGGGGCCGCACCACGAGCACCACTACAGCCGCGAGGAGCTCAAGCTGATCCTGCATTCCAGCCGCGCCCAGGACCCCACCGACCAGGACATGCGGGTGATCGCCTCGGCGGTGGAGATGAGCGAGCTCGAGGTGGTGGACTGGGCCAACTCCCGCGAGGACCTGGTGCAGCTCGAGCACGACATGCCGCTGGCGGAGATCCTCGACCGCATCCGCCGGCACAAGTACAGCCGCTATCCGGTGTTCGACACGGACAAGGGCGAGTACATCGGCCTGCTGCACATCAAGGACCTGCTGCTGGCGCTGGCCACCGGCGAGCTGAGCGCCGAGCGCTTCGAACTCAGGGACCTGCTGCGCCCGCTGGAGCGGGTCTCCAAGCACATGCAGCTGACCACGCTGCTCGAGCGCTTCCGGCGCGGCGGTGCGCACTTCGTGCTGGTCGAGGAAGGCGATCACAAGGTGATCGGCTACCTGACCATGGAAGATGTGCTGGAAGTTCTGGTCGGCGACATCGAGGACGAGCACCGCAAGGCCGAGCGCGGCGTGCTCTCCTATCAGCCCGGCAAGCTGCTGGTGCGCGGCGACACGCCGCTGTTCAAGGTGGCGCGCCTGCTGGACCTGGATCTGGACCACATCGAGGCCGACACCCTCGCCGGCCTGGTCTACGAAACGCTCAAGCGCGTCCCCGAAGAGGACGAGGTGCTGCTTACCGAGGGGCTGCGCATCATCGTGAAGAAGATGCGCGGACCGAAGATCGTGCTGGCCAAGGTGGTGAAACTGGCCTGATCCTCCGCCGCGCCGCAAGCGACGAACGGCGCGGCGCGTCCACCGTACTGTCACGCAGGGCGCGCACACTGCCGGCTGTGGGAAGCATGCCCACGACCTGAAAGCGGAGGCCCCATGAGCAGCAGATCGCTCGAAGAACTCGTCAGGCAGGCGAACGCGGACACCCCTCTTCCCCTGCCCACCTGGGCCCAGCAGAGAAGCCGGACGCCCGGCTGCCGGATCAGGACCAGTCCGGCGCGCCGGCGCGCCGCGGCCGACCTTCCCGAGCCGGCCTGAGCCGGCGTAGCGGACGGGCAGGCCACGGCCTGCATCTCCGCGAGGATGCGCGCGCTTTGCCTTTTCCCTCTCTCCGGGCCTGGGTGAGGCTGTGCAGCCTGTTGGCTTTCTGCTCTGATGTGGGGGCGCCGCGCCCCACACCGAGTGCCAATACCCGTCGCGGTCAGGCTGGGAGGAAAGCACGCCCTGCCACAGGGAGGTGAGCCGTACCGCCTTGCCTTTTCCCCTTCAATCGCCGCCGACCGCGAAGTTCGGCAGGCGGTTGACCGGCTGGGCGAACTCGAAGGGAATCGATTCCACCGCCAGCCCGACGTTGCGCTGCACCACGAAATGCAGGTGCGGGCCGGTGCTGTTGCCGGTGTTGCCGGAGCGCGCCAGGTGCGCCCCGACCTCGACCCGCTGGCCTTCGCGCACCGCCACCGAACCCTTCATCAGGTGCAGGTAGACGCCCATGGTGCCGTCGTCGTGAAGGATGCGCACGAAGTTGCCTGAGGGGTTGTCGCCGCGCCCGGTCTGGTCGTTCTCCACCTTGACCACCACGCCGGCGCGGGCGGCGATGATCGGCGTGCCCTCGGGCATGGCGATGTCCACCGCGTAGCGGCCCTTGGGCGTGAAGTGGCTGTACTTGCCGTTGGCGCCCTGGGTCTGGCGGAACGGCCCGCCGCGCCAGGGCAGCGGATAGCGGTAGAAGGAGGGCTCCAGTCGCGGGTCGCCGAGCGCGTAGCGCAGGCGCGGCTGGTAGCGCATCGGCTGGCCGGCATCGCGCGGGGCCAGGGTGGCGAGGCGGATCTGGCTGCGCGGCGGCAGCACCCAGCGGATCGGCCGTTCCGGCGCGCCCACCACGTTGCTCAGGCCTTCGAGCTTCAGCTCGACGTCCACCGGGGCGTACAGGTCGTTGCGCACCATCAGCGTCTCGCCGCCGGCGTGCTTGCGCGTCTCCAGCTTCACCTGGCTGTCGGTGCGCTCGACCATGCGGTCGCTGAAGCTGAACACCTGCGCGCCGGGAACGGCCTGGTCGCTGTAGGTGACCACGCCGTTGGCGTCGGTGTACTTGTAGACGGTCAGGGCCATGGCCGGTAGCGCCGGCGCCAGCAGCCCGAGCAGTAGGAGGAAGCGCCCTAGCATGACGGCATATTTCAGGTGATCAGGTGATGCAGGCGAAGATAGCAGCCGCACCCACGCCCGGCGAGTCGTCGCCGACCGGTTGTGTGAACTCGTGCGGGGTTCTCGCGGTGCAGGAGACCGGCGGCAGGCGCGGCGCGCTCAGGCGCCGGGAACGTAGTGGCGCTGCATGCTGCCGCGGGCTATCAGCCGTGACAGGTAGTCGAGCTTCTGCGGGTCGCGGTCGACGAAGCGGAAGGTCAGCTGCAGCCACTCGGTGGCCGGCGTCGGCTCGAGCGCGGCGATGGCGTGCAGGTAGCCGTTGAGCCGTGCGGTCTCGCCGGCGCCCTGCTCCAGGTCGAGCACGGCCGATTCAAGCACTTGCGGCAGCACGTCGCCGCGCTTGATCACCAGCAGCGCTTCCTTGAGGCTGAGCGCCTTGATCACGCAGTCGAGCTGGCGATCCGGCAGGCGCAGCTGGCCCTGCCCGCGGCCGGTGGGCGCCGCCTTCGGCGCGGTCCGTTCGGGCGCCGGCCGCGACTGCATCGGCGCGCCGCGCTTGATCACCTCGGCCTTGCCGCCGGTCAGCGCCGCCAGCGAATCGTTCGGCAGCCCGCCCGACAGCGAGCGCTCGGGCTCGGCGGCGGCCAGCGCCTCGAGCTTGCCGGCGCGCGCCAGCGCCTTGCGCACCTTGGCCGAGAGCTGGTCGTTGGAGAAGGGCTTGCCGATGTAGTCGGAGACGCCGGCCTGGATGGCCTGGATGACGTTCTCCTTGTCGCCGCGGCTGGTGACCATGATGAAGGGCACGGTCTTGAGGGCGTCCTGCTCGCGGCACCAGGTCAGCAGCTCGAGGCCGGACATCTCCGGCATCTCCCAGTCGCAGAGGATCAGGTCGAAACGCTCGCGGGAAAGCGTCTGCTGGGCCTTGCGGCCGTTCACCGCCTCGTCCACGTGGATGCCGGGGAACAGCGTGCGCAGGCCCTTCTTGATCAAATCCCGGATGAAGGGCGCATCATCCACCACCAGCACACTGACCTTGCTCATCGAAGACTCCTTGGACCAGCAGCCGAACGGCAGACTGCGAGTCCGTCAGTGTGCGGCGTCGTCGGAGCGAGTCAAGTTTTTTAGGTGGCCCGCCTCAGGACACCGAGGCGGGAACGGCCGGGCGCAGCGAGGGGCCCGATCCTCGTCTCGCTACACGCCGGGCTTCGGCGCTACGCACCTCGACCCAGCCTGCCCATGGCAGGCGCAGGTTGGCTGGGGTGGCCCAGGCCAGTCAACGAGCGCGGCAGGTATCAGGGTTTCTCGCCCTGTACCTCGGCCTGCATCCGCGCCAGGCCCATGTGGCGCACGTCGGTGCCGCGCACCAAGTAGATCACCAGCGCGGCGATGTTGCGTGCATGGTCGCCGATCCGCTCCAGCGAGCGCAGCACCCAGATCACGCTGAGCACGCGGGAGATCGAGCGCGGGTCTTCCATCATGTAGGTGACCAGCTCGCGCAGCGCGGTCTTGTACTCGCGGTCGACGGTCTTGTCGTATTGCACCACCGACAGCGCCAGGTCGGCGTCGAAGCGGGCGAAGGCATCGAGCGCCTCCTGCACCATCTTGCGCACCTGGTCGCCGATGTGGCGGACCTCGACGTAGCCGCGCGGCGACTCGCCGGATTCGCACAGTTCGATGGCGCGGCGGGCGATCTTGGTCGCCTCGTCGCCGATGCGCTCGATGTCGATCACCGACTTCGACACGCTGATGATCAGCCGCAGGTCGGAGGCGGCCGGCTGCCGGCGGGCGAGGATGCGCACGCATTCCTCGTCGATGTTGCGCTCCATCAGGTTGATCTGGTCGTCGACCTCGCGCACCTGCTCGGCGAGCCCGGAGTCGGCCTCGATCAGCGCGATGACGGCGTCGTTGACCTGCTTCTCCACCAGCCCGCCCATGGCCAGGAGGTGGCTGCGCACATCCTCGAGCTCGGCGTTGAACTGCTGGGAGATATGTTGGGTGTGGGTGTCTTTGGTGATCATCAAAAGCTCCTGAAAGCCGCTGAAGGCTGAAGGCTGGACGAGGGGCGTCTGCCTCCAGCCTCCAGCGCTCTTGTCGTCTTTTCCGCCTTTTAGCCGTACCGCCCCGTGATGTAGTCCTCGGTCTGCTTCTTCTCCGGGTTGGTGAAGAGCGTGTCGGTGTCGCCGTACTCGATCAGCTTGCCCATGTACATGAAGGCCGTGTAGTCGGAGACGCGCGCGGCCTGCTGCATGTTGTGGGTGACGATGACGATGGTATAGCGGGCCTTGAGCTCGTAGATCAGTTCTTCGACCTTCAGCGAGGAGATCGGGTCGAGCGCCGAGCTCGGTTCGTCGAGCAGCAGCACTTCCGGCTGCACGGCGATGGTGCGGGCGATCACCAGGCGCTGCTGCTGGCCGCCGGACAGGCCGAGCGCCGATTCGTGCAGGCGATCCTTGACCTCATCCCACAGCGCCGCGCCCTTGAGTGCCCATTCCACCGTCTCGTCGAGCACGCGCTTCTGCTTGATGCCCTGGATGCGCAGGCCGTAGACGACGTTCTCGTAGATGCTCTTGGGGAAGGGGTTGGGCTTCTGGAACACCATGCCGACGCGGCGGCGCAGGTCGGCGACGTCCTCGCCCTTGCGGTAGATGTTTTGCCCGTCGAGGTTGATGGCACCCTCGATGCGGCAGCCGTCGACCAGGTCGTTCATGCGGTTGAAGCAACGCAGCAGGGTCGACTTGCCGCAGCCGGACGGGCCGATGAAGGCGGTCACCCGCTGCTTCGGGATGTTCAGGCTGATGTCGTACAGCGCCTGCTTCTCGCCGTAGAACAGACTCAGCTTGGGCACCTCGATGGCCACCGTCTCGTCGGCCAGGTTGAGGCTGCGCTTGTCGCGCCCGAGGGCGCTGATGTCGATGCCGTGGGTGGGGGTTTGCATGGGTCTCTCCGTTGTCGCTGGAGGCTAGAGGCTGAAGGCTGGACGTGTTGGGAGTCGCTCTTCGTCCAGCCTTCGAGCCTCCAGCGCCTTTATCGGCTGTTAGTGATCAAGCGCCTTGTACTTCTCGCGCAGGTGGTTGCGGATGTAGACCGCCGACATGTTCAGGGTGGCGATGACCAGCACCAGCAGGAACGCGGTGGCGTAGACCAGCGGGCGGGCGGCCTCGACGTTGGGGCTCTGGAAGCCGACGTCGAAGATGTGGAAGCCCAGGTGCATGATCTTCTGGTCCAGGTGCAGGTAAGGGTAGTTGCCGTTCAGCGGCAGGGTCGGCGCCAGCTTGACCACGCCCACCAGCATCAGCGGCGCCACCTCGCCGGCGGCGCGCGCCACGGCCAGGATCAGGCCGGTCATCATCGCCGGGCTGGCCATCGGGATCACCACCCGCCAGAGCGTCTCCGACTTGGTCGCGCCGAGCGCCAGCGAGCCTTCGCGGATCATCCGCGGGATGCGCGCCAGCCCTTCCTCGGTGGAGACGATCACCACCGGCAGGGTGAGGATCGCCAGGGTCAGCGACGCCCACATCAGGCCCGGGGTGCCGAACACCGGCGACGGCGCCGCCTCGCGGTAGAACAGCTGGTCGATCGAGCCGCCCAGCACGTAGACGAAGAAACCCAGGCCGAACACGCCGTAGACGATCGAGGGCACGCCGGCGAGGTTGTTCACCGCGATGCGGATCAGCCGCGTCAGCGGGCCCTGCTTGGCGTACTCGCGCAGGTAGACCGCGGCGATCACCCCGAACGGGGTGACGATCACCGCCATGATCATCACCATCAGCACGGTGCCGAAGATCGCCGGGAACACGCCGCCCTCGGTGTTCGCCTCGCGCGGGTCGTCGCTGACGAATTCCCACAGCTTGGCGCCGTAGAAGCCGAGCTTCTCGGTCGTCGACATGGCGTTCGGGCGGTAGACGTCGACCACCTTGGCCAGGTTGATCTCCACCTCCTGCCCGGCGGCGGTGCGCATCAGGATGCTGTCGCGCGACAGTGCCTGGTTCAGCTCGGCGAGACGATCCTCGAGCGCCCGGTACTGGGCCTGGTACTCGGCGCGCTGGGCGTCGATGTCGGCCTGCGCCTCGGCGGTCAGCTTGTCGTCCAGCTGCAGCCCGCGAGTCTTCAGGCGCAGGCGCTCCATGCCGTAGTTGATCGCGCCGATATCCACGCGCTCGAGCCGGTTCAGCTCGTCGAACAGCTTGCCGGCACGCGCCAGGCGTTCCTGCAGCGCCGACCAGGCGGCCTCGCCCTCGGCCACCAGCTGGCCGCGCTCGCGCACCGCCAGGAGATAGCCGTAGAAGTTGCCCCACTCGCGGCGCTCGATCGCCAGCAGCTCGCGCGGCCGGGTGACGTCCTGCATCCACTCCTCGACCACCCACACGAAGTCGGCGCCGAACTCGCGGTTGCCGACCTTGAGCAGCTGCCGAACCATGAACTCCGAGCCTTCCTCGGCCACCGGCAGGCCGGCACCCTGCAGGCGCTCGCGGGTGACCTGCTCGCGTTGCACCACCTCGCCGATCACCGGGCGCGGCTGCTCGCCGGGCACCACGTAGTTCGCCTGGATGAGGTCCGAGGCCCAGAAGTGCGCCAGCCCGCGCACCGCGATCACCGCCAGCAGGCCGAGGGTCATGATCACGGCGATCGACACGGCGCCGCCATTCATCCAGATCCACGGCGAGCCGCTCTTGAACCAGCCCGTCCGGGTATTTCGCTTGTCCGACATCGCGCTTTCCTCAGGCTCAGAGCGACGAATATTTCACGCGCAGCCGCTGGCGGATGAGCTCGGCCAGGGTGTTCATGACGAAGGTGAACAGCAGCAGCACCAGGGCCGCGAGGAAGAGCACGCGGAAGTGCGTGCCGCCGACCTCGGACTCGGGCATCTCGACCGCCACGTTGGCGGCCAGGGTGCGCATGCCTTCGAAGATGTTGGCTTCCATGATCGGCGTATTGCCGGTGGCCATCAGCACGATCATGGTCTCGCCGACCGCACGGCCCATGCCGATCATAAGCGCCGAGAAGATCCCCGGGCTGGCGGTGAGGATGACCACCCGGGTCAGGGTCTGCCAGGGCGTGGCGCCGAGCGCCAGCGAGCCGAAGGTGAGGCTCTTGGGCACGCTGAACACGGCGTCCTCGGCGATCGAGTAGATGTTCGGGATCACCGCGAAGCCCATCGCCAGGCCGACCACCAGGGCGTTGCGCTGGTCGAACTTGATGCCCATCTCGTGGCTCAGCCACAGCGGCATGTTGCCGCCGAACAGCCAGGCCTCCAGGTAGCCGCTGACGGCGAAGGAGAACCAGCCGACCACCAGCACCACCGGGATCAGGATGGCGCTTTCCCAGCCGGCCGGCACGCGCAGGCGGATCGCCTCGGGCAGCCGGCTCCAGCCGTAGCCGGTGGCGAGGATGGCGATCGGCAGCACGATCAGCAGGGTGATGATGCCCGGCAGGTGCAGCTCGAGGAAGGGCGCCAGGAACAGTCCGGCGAAGAAGCCGAGGATCACCGTCGGCAGCGCCTCCATTAGCTCGATCACCGGCTTGACCTTGCGGCGCATCGCCGGGGCCATGAAGTAGGCGGTATAGATGGCGGCCGCGATCGCCAGCGGGGCCGCCAGCAGCATGGCGTAGAAGGCCGCCTTGAGGGTGCCGAAGGCCAGCGGCGAGAGGCTCAGCTTCGGCTCGAAGTCGCCGCTGGCCGAAGTCGACTGCCAGATGTAGGCGGGCGAATCGTAGTTTTCGTACCAGACCTTGCCCCAGAGCGCGTGCCAGGACACCTCGGGGTGCGGGTTGTCGAGATTGAAGCTGCGCAGTGCGCCACCGCTCTCGAGCAGCACGCGGTTGGCGCGCGGCGAGATGGCCAGGGCCTCGGCGCCCTGGCCCAGCTCGACCTCCAGCAGCTGGCGCTGCGAGGTGGTGTAGAACACGCCCAGGCGGCCCTGCTCGTCCAGCGCCAGGAAGCCCTTGCGGCGCGCTTCCGGCACCAGGCCGGCGATCGGGCTCTGCGCCAGCTTGAACTGGCGCACCGCCTTCAGCCGGGCCTGGCCGTCGGGGTCGCGGGCCATGAACCACTGGCCGATGCCTCCCTTGGCGTCACCGATCAGCAGCGACACGCCGCCGAGCAGCTGGGCGCTGGCGGTGATCCGGTTGCCGCCGTCCTCGAGCAGCTTGTAGCGGCCGTTGAGCGAGCCGTTGCGCAGGTTGAACACGTCGGCGGTGGCGCGGCCGTTGAGCACGTACATCCACTGCTGGCGCGGGTCGATGTGGATCGACATGATCGGGTCGGCGATCTGCGGCAGCGCGACCTTCTCCTGCTCCAGGGTCACCTCGCCGGTCATCAGGTTCTCTTCGCGGGCCAGCCGCAGCACGTGCAGCTCGCGCTCGCTGGAGCCGGCGACGATCAGGGTGTCGTCGTTCGCGGTGAGACCGACGTGCTCGAGCGGGCGCCCCTGCTCGTCGAGGGTCACCGGGGCCTCGCCGAAGGGAAACTCCAGCGCCGGGGTGATCGTCTTGACGTTGTCCGGGTAGGTGATCTTGTAGCTGTGCCGGAACACCAGCGCCTGGCCGTTGCTCAGGCCCACGGCGATGCGCTCGCTGCCCGGCACGTCGACGCTATGCGAGGTGATCTGCACGCCTTCGGGCAGCGGCAGGCGCTGGCGGTGGATGACGCTGGAATCGCCCAGGTCGAAGAACACCACCTCGCCGCTGCTGTCCAGGCGCATGCCGACGCGGTTCTGCTCCTCCACCGAGAGCAGCATGGCGTGCTCGTCGGCCTCGGCCAGCCAGGCGGCCTCGTGGGGCGCGCGCTCCTCCATCTCGGCGCCCTGGAACAACGGGGCCACTTCATAGAAGAGGTAGAAGAAGATCAGCGTGATGGCGGCGAGCACGCCGAGCCCGCCGATCGAGACGTACCAGCCGGTCAGGCGGTCCTTGAGGGCGCGGCGCCGGCGCTTGCGTTGCAATGCCGGCGTATTGAAATCTACCCGCTGAGTGCGTTCTGAAGTCATTGAGTTAGTGGCCAGGTCATTCATTGCGCGACACCCTAGCGGGGCTATGTGACAGTTGCGTGACAGCGTTGTAACGAAACGATCCCGCTCGCGACGGTGTCGCAAGCGGGATCGGGTCGAAGCGCGCGCTCCGCAGAAGGGCGCTTACTTCAGGCCCAGCTCGGCGATCGCCTTTTCCGCGACGCGGGCGGGCAGCGGGATGTAGCCATCCTTGACCACCACCTGCTGGCCCTGCTGCGACAGCACCATCTTCAGGAACTGGGCTTCCAGCGGGTTCAGCGGCTGGTTCGGCGCCTTGTTCACGTAGACGTAGAGGAAGCGCGACAGCGGGAACTTGCCGGCCACGGCGTTCTCTTCGTTGGCGTCGAAGGCTTCGCCGCCCTTCTTCGCCAGCGGCACGGCCTTGACGCTGGAGGTCTTGTAGCCGATGCCCGAGTAGCCGATGCCGTTCAGCGAGCTGGAGACCGACTGCACCACCGAGGCGGAGCCCGGCTGCTCGTTCACGTTGGACTTGAAGTCACCCTTGCACAGGGCCTCTTCCTTGAAGTAGCCGTAGGTGCCGGATACCGAGTTGCGGCCGAACAGCTGGATCGGACGGTTGGCCCAGTCGCCGGTCAGGCCCAGTTGGCCCCAGGTGGTGATGTCCTGCTCGCCGCCGCACAGACGGGTGCTGGAGAAGATGGCGTCGACCTGGTCCATGGACAGCGACTTGATCGGGTTGTCCTTGTGCACGTAGACGGCCAGGGCGTCGATGGCGACTGGTACTTCGGTCGGCTTGTAGCCGTACTTTTCCTCGAAGGCCTGGATTTCCTGGTCCTTCATCTTGCGGCTCATCGGACCGATGCTGGAGGTGCCCTCGGTCAGGGCCGGCGGTGCGGTGGAGGAACCGGCAGCCTGGATCTGGATGTTGACGTTCGGGTAGTGGCGCTTGAAGTCCTCGGCCCACAGGGTCATGAGGTTGGCCAGGGTGTCCGAACCGACGCTGGACAGGTTGCCGGACACGCCGGTGGTCTTCTCATAGGTCGGCAGCGACGGGTCGACGGCAGCGGTGGCGCTGGCAGCTCCCACACCAGCGGCCACGAAGGTCAGCGCCGCCATCAAACGATTGAGTTTCATACCTTGCTCCTAGCGAGGGTGTGTCGTGTGTTGGTGGATCGGGGGCCAGTATCGGCAGGCCGTATGAACACTCTATGAAGCCAATGTGACAGTTGGATGACGGCGCCGAGGCAAGTTGGAGAAAGCTGCGGCCGTCCGGTCGCTGCGCTGCAAGCCAGCCGGTATACTCGGCCCGGCCCGCAAATTGCGTGGCTTTCGGGCCAGAACAACAACGCGCGAGTCGACGATGAACGATTACGAACAGGAAGACCCCATCCCTCAGGGCGACCTGGCCCTGCAGATCACCGCCCTGCCGCGCGAGACCAACGGCTTCGGCGACATCTACGGCGGCTGGCTGGTGGCCCAGATGGACCTGGCCGGCACCGCCATGGCCAGCCGCGTGGCCGGTGGCCGGGTGGCCACGGTGTCGATCGACCGCATGGCCTTCATGGTGCCGGTGGCGGTCGGCGCGCAGCTGTCCTTCTATACCCAGACGCTGGAGGTCGGGCGCAGCTCGATCCGCATGCTGGTCGAGGTATGGAGCGACGACCCGGTGTCCAGCGAATGGCGCAAGGTCACCGAGGCGGTGTTCGTGTTCGTCGCCATCGACGGCTGCGGCCGCACCCGCCCGGTGGCCCCGCGCCGCTGAGCGCCTGTCCGCCCCCCGCGCGAGCTGGAGCGACAGCGTTGGCGCGCAGCGGATCGCGGGCAGGCGCCCCGGCGCTTGCGCGCCCGTAGGATGGCAGCGAAGATGCCCTGACCTACACAGCCGGATGTAAACCTTGTCGACCCTGCTCCAGGCCCTGTGGCCGCTCTTTGCACTGATCGTGGGCGGCTATGCCCTGCGCTCGCGCGATTTTCCCAGCGAGGCCTTCTGGCCCGGCGCCGAGCGCCTCAACTATTTCCTGCTGTTTCCCGCGCTGCTGTTCAACAGCCTGGCCACCGCGCCGCTGATCAACCCGGCGCTGCCGCGGCTGGCCGCGGCGGTGATGCTCGGCCTCGGCCTGGCCTGGATCGCGCTCCTGGTGGCCAGGCGCCTGCGCGGCTGGTCGGCGGCCCGCTTCGGCTCGATCACCCAGGGCGTGCTGCGCTTCAACACCTACCTCGGGCTTGCCGCCATCGGCAGCCTGATGGGCAAGGAAGGGCTGGCGCTGGCGGCCCTGATGCTGGCACTGATGATCCCCGTGGTGAACGTGATGTCGATCTGGGCGCTGACCGCCGAGCGCGGCGTGAGCGTCCGCGGGCTGCTGCTGCCAATGTTGAAGAACCCGCTGATCCTGGCCTGCATCGCCGGCGTGCTGTTCAACCTCTCCGGCCTCGGCCTGCCCGGCGGCAGCGACCGCCTGCTCGGCCTGCTGGCCGCCGCCAGCCTGCCGCTGGGCCTGCTCTGCGTCGGCGCGGCGCTCAAGCCGCAGGAGCTGAGCGGGGAAGTCCCGGCGCTCGGCTGGAACTGCCTCATACGCCTGATCGCCATGCCCCTGCTGGCCTGGGGCGTGGCCCGGCTGCTGCACCTGCCGCCGCTGGAAAGCGGGCTGCTGGTGGTGTTCTTCGCCCTGCCCACCGCCCCGACCGCCTACGTGCTGGCCCGCCAGCTGGGTGGCGACAGCCACCTGATGGCCGGCATCATCACCCTGCAGACCCTGCTCGCCGCCGCCAGCCTGCCGCTGGTGATGGCCCTGCTTTGACGCGCAAGGGAAAAGCCCGGCGCCACCGGTCGTTTGGCGTCAGGCGTAGCCGCTACCGTGCCGGATAGGCACGGAGGCATTCGCGAGCAGAGCTCGCTCCTACGCAAAGGCCGCGCTCGGCACCTGTAGGAGCAGGCTCTGCCTGCGACCGCGGCCCGCAATCTGCCTCCATACCACTCCGGACCATTCCCTCTCCCCCGGGCCGGGGTGAGGGCTGGTGCAGCAGCCTCCCTCATCCGGCCCTGCGGGCCACCCTCTCCCGCGGGAAGAAGGGAAAAGCCTGGCGTTGCCGCTAGAACAGGCTTAGCTGGTCATCGCGAGTCGGAACCGGCGGCGGCGAGGCAGGTAGCTGGCCGGGCTCCAGGGCGAGCCGAGCGGCCAGGCCGGCGGCGCGCTCGGCGCGGGTCTCCACCGCCTCGGCCAGGCGGGCCGGCAGCGCCCAGATTTCGACCTTGCGCTTGGCCCGGGTAATGCCGGTGTAGAAGAGCGCGCGGGTCAACAGCGGGCTCGGCTGCTCCGGCAGCGCCAGCAGCACTTCGGCGAACTCCGAGCCCTGGCTCTTGTGCACGGTCATGGCGAAGGCGCTGTCGTGGCTCGGCAGCCGTGCCGGCGCGAAGCCGCGATGGCCCTGGCCGGCCCCCTCGTCGCTCTCGAAGAACACCCGCAGGCCCTGCGGCGTCTGCAGGCACAGGCCGACGTCGCCGTTGAACAGGCCGAGGGCATAGTCGTTCTGCCGCACCATGACCGCCCGCCCGGGGTACCAGCGCTCGCGCGCGGGCACGCCGAGGCGCCGCTTGAGTCGCATTTCCAGCGCCTCGTTGAGGCCGTTGACGCCGAACGCCCCCTCGCGCTGGGCGGTCAGCGCACGGAAGCCGTTGAAAGCCTCGAAGGCGGCAGTCGGCTCGCCGGCGCGGGCGGCCTGGAGATAGGGCAGGTAGCCCTGCTCCAGACGCTCGACCAGGGCGCTGGCCGCCGGCTCCGGATTCCACGCCAGATCGCTGCGTGCCTCCCGCAGCAGTGCCAGGGTGCCGGCCGCATCGCCGGCGTTGATGCGCCGCGCCAGCTCGCCGATGCCGCTGTCGCCGGCGAAGCGGTGACTGTGGGTCAACAGCACCACGGCCTCACCGAGCCGCGAGCGCGGCGGCTCGACCGGCACCGCCTGGCCGGTCAGTCGCTCCAGCTCGGCCGCGGCCCGTGCGTCGAAGCCACGGCCCTCGCAGAGTTCGGCGAACACCGCGCCGGCTTCCACCGCGGCCAGCTGGTCCTTGTCGCCGAGCAGGATCAGCCGCGCCCGCGGCGGCAGCGCGGCGACCAGCTTGGCCATCAGCGCCAGGTCGACCATGGAGGCCTCGTCGACCACCAGCACGTCCAGCGGCAGCGGATTGTCGGCGTCGTGGCGCACCCGCGGGCTGTCGCCGCGGCTGCCGAGCAGGCGGTGCAGCGTGCGCGCCTCGTCGGGCAGCGCCGCCTTGATCGCATCGTCCACCGGCAGGCCGGCCTTGGCCTGGCGGATCGCCTCGGCCATGCGCGCGGCAGCCTTGCCGGTCGGCGCGGCGAGACCGATCGCCAGGCTCGGGCCGCCCTGCTCCAGCAGCGCCGCGAGCAGGCGCACCACGGTGGTGGTCTTGCCGGTGCCGGGGCCGCCGGAGATCACCGCCAGGTTGCGCCTTACCGCCTGCGCGGCGGCCAGGCGCTGCCAGTCCGGGCGCTGGCGGTTGAAGTCGAACAGCCGCGCCAGGCTGTCCTGCAGCCGCGCCTCGTCCACCGTCGGCGCAAGCGCCGCGCGGGCCAGCAGGCGCTCGGCGAGCTGCGTCTCGTAGGCCTGGTAGCGCGCCAGGTAGAGCCGCTCGCCGTCGAGGATCAGCGGCGCGTAGTCGCCCGGGCGGCCGACCAGCGCGCTGGCGTCCAGCGCGTCGCGCCAGGCCGGCAGCGGCGGCAGGTCGTAATCGACTTCCGGCCAGGGCCGCGTGCCGGCGACGCGGGCCAGTGGCAGGCAGACGTCGCCGCGCCCGAGCGCCTCACAGCACAGCACCGCGGCCAGCAGCACGCTTTCGCCCGCCTGTGGATCGAGGCGCTGCAGGCTGGCGAGAAAGGCGCGCTCCAGCGGGCCGAAGGGCAGATCGGCGAGGGTCATTGGCGGCTCCTCGGGAAAAACGATGGCGAGGGCGGATCGCGGTCGAGACCACAAAAAGCATCGCCCCGAACTCTGGCCTTCCACAAAAGCAGCGGAGCTACACCGGCCCCTGTGGGAGGCGCGCCCTCGCGGCGATATCGGCCAAGGTCCGAGCACGGCTCTTGGTGGGAGTGGTCTCGACCGCGAACGAACAGCGACAGCATCACCGTCCTCCCTCGAACAGCCGGTCCAGCGCATCCAGCAGGCCGTCGCCGGGTCGGGCGAAGTACACGCCGGCCTCCGGCATGCCGCGCAAGAACAGGTAGTAGGCACCGCCCAGACAGGCGTCGTCGTAGTCGGACAGGCGTTGACGCAGGAAGCGCCGCAGCGCCACCAGGTAGATCAGGTACTGCAGGTAGTAGTGCTCGGCGGCGAGCGCCTGCAGCAGCCGGTCGCCGCCGTAGTAGCCGGCGTCCGGGCCGAGCCAGTTGGACTTGTAGTCGAGAATGTACCAGCGCCCGCGGTGTTCGAAGGTCAGGTCGATGAAGCCCTTGAGAAAGCCCTGCAGGCGCTCGAACTCCAGCCGCGCGGCGGCCTGGCGCAGGGGTTCGGCCAGGCCGTGCGCCGGGTCGGTGAGCAGCGCGCGCAGGCGCTCGACGTCCAGTTCGGCGACCGGGAAGGTGAAGCCCAGCTCGGGCAGCCGCCGGCTCCCCTCCAGGCTGGCGAGGGTCAGGCCGGCGCCATCCAGCTCGGTGTCCAGCACGCGCTGCAGGTGGCTGCGCGCCACCGGCGCCCAGTCCGGCGGCAGGCCGTGGGCCTGCAGCGCCGGCCCGACCAGCTCGGCCAGCGGCGCCTTGCCGCGGGCCCAGTCCTCGAGGATGGCGTGCAGGCAGGTGCCGGCGCGCGCGCCGCGGGGGAAGGCGAAGAAGCCGCTGCCCGGCTCGGCGGGATCGGGCATCGCCAGGCTGTCGCGGTCCGGGGCTTCCATGTGCATGCCCGCGGCCAGCCCGGAAAAGCTGCCGATGCGCCAGGCGCTGTGCAGGCTGCGTCCCAGCTGCGCCAGGTACGCCGGCGCCGCTGCGCGGCCGCTGCCGTCGGCGCTCGCCTCGGCGGTTTCCGCTGCCAGCAGCGCCATGCCCGGCGCGCTCTGCGCCACCAGGCGTTCCAGGGCCGCGCGCAGCCCGGCGGCATCCAGCCCCGCCAGATGGGTGCCGAGCTCGGCGAGCGGCTCCGCCCCCGGCTGCTCGCGACCGTGCAGCAACCAGGCCAGGGCACTGGTGTGCAGGCCCTCGTCCGGCAGGCCGCCATCCTTCTTCGCCTTCGGCAGGCTGACGGGCCCCCAGTGCAGCCACAGCCGGTCACGCGCCCGGGTCAGGGCGACGTAGGCCAGGCGCAGCTGCTCGGCGAACACCTCGCGCCGGGCCCGTGCCAGATTCGCCTCCAGTTCCGGGCTGCCGAGGTCCAGCAGCGGCTGGCCGTCCTCGGCGTGGCAGCTGGCGCTGTCACGGTGCTTGCCGAGCAACCGGCCGTCCCACAGGAAGGGGCAGTACACCAGCGGATATTCCAGGCCCTTGCTGGTGTGGATGGTGACGATCTGCACCCGCTCGGCATCGCTTTCCAGCCGCAGCAGCGCCTCCTCGCCCCCGCCTTCGCTGCCGCGCTGGGCGTTGAACCAGGCCAGCAGCGGCTCGAGGCCGGGGCGCTGCTGGCTCTCGGCCTGCAGCAGTTCGCCCAGGTGCAGCAGGTTGGTCAGCCGGCGCTCGCCGTCCACCCGCGCCAGCAGCCGTTCCGGCACGCCCTGCTCGTCCAGCCAGGCGCGGAACACCCGCATGAACCCCTGCTGCTGCCAGAGCTGGTGGTAGCGCTCGGCGGCCTCGCGTTCGGCGTCCCACTGCTGCTGATCGTCCTGGCAGCGCGCCAGGTCGGCGGCGCTGCGGCCGAGCAGCCGGGTCGCCAGCGCGTAGCGCAGCAGGCCCTCGCGGCCCGGCTCGGCATAGGCCGCCAGCACCGCGGCCAGCTCGGTCGCCTCCTCGGAGCGCCAGACGCTGTCGCGCCCGCGGCGAACGCTGGGTACGCCGCGGGCGGCCAGTTCGTCGGCGATCAGCCCGGCCTGCCGATGGTTGGCCACCAGCACGGCGATGTCGCCCCCCTTGAGCGGCACGAAGCGGCCGTCCTTCTCGAAGCCGGCACGGCCCTCGGCCGCCGCGGCCAGCTGACCGGCGATCCGCCGCGCCGTGTCGCGTGCCGCCTGTTCGCTGGCCTCGCCCTTGCCCACCGGCGCGTCGCCGAGCCAGACCAGCGACAGCGGCGCGGCCCCGCTCGAGTCCGGCAGCACCAGTCGCGCCCGCGGCCGCTGCGGCGCGCCCACCGGCGGGTAGCGCAACTCGGGCTGGGCGAAGGGCTGCGGATGGTCGAACAGGCGGTTCAGCGCATCGATCAGGGCGGGCGTCGAGCGGTAGTTGGTCGGCAGGCTGTACGGCGCCTCGGCTTGCTCGCGGGCCTTGAGATAGGTCGCCAGGTCGGCGCCGCGGAAGGCGTAGATCGCCTGCTTGGGATCGCCGACGAAGCACAGCGAGGCGGCGCTGCCCGGCGCATAGATGCGGTCGAAGATGGCGTACTGGATCGGGTCGGTGTCCTGGAACTCGTCGATCAGCGCCAGCGGGTAGGTCTGCCGCAGCGCGGCGGCCAGGTCGTCGCCGGCCGGCCCGTGCAGGGCGTCGTGCAGGCGATTGAGCAGGTCGTCGAAGGCCAGCAGCCGCTGCGCAACCTTGCGCTGCGGCAGCTCCCGGTTGAGCCGCTCGAGCAGCGCGACCTGCAGGCCGACCAGGCGCCGCTTGCCCGCCGGCATGGCCTCGGCCAGGGCATCGGCGAGCCGGTCCAGCGCCTCGGCCAGCGCGCAGGTCGGTGCGTCATGGCCCTTCTTGCAGGCCTTGGCCATCGCCCGCGCGCCGAACTTGAGCAGGCCGTCCGGTATCTCGTACATTGCCGCAGGATCGGCGAAGTAGGCGTCCAGTTCGCCCTGCCACAGGGGAAACTTGAGCGCCTTGTGGGTGCTCTGGCTGAGCCCGCGGTGCTGGCCGAGTTCGGTGACCCAGTCCGGCCCGGCCTCGCGCCACAGATCGGCGGCCTCCCGCCAGGCCGCGTCCAGCCCGGACAGGTCGGCCGGCGCCGGCGTGTCCCGCGGCTCGACCCGCAGGTACGGCTTGCCCAGGTGGCTGCGCAGCTGCTGGCGCAGGCCGGCCGGCGTGATCCGGCTCTTGGCCAGAAAGCGCGCCCAGGCCGGGTCGGCGCCGGCCAGCTCGCTGCGCCAGGCGTCGGCCAGCAGCGCGTCGATCAGCTCGCGGTCGTCGGTGGTCAGCTCGCTGTCGAAGTCGCCGCCGGCCTCGAAGGCGGCGTCCTGCAGCGCCCGCTGGCAGAAACCGTGGATGGTGAAGATGGCCGCCTCGTCGAAGCCGTGCACCGCCAGCAGCAAGCGGCGGCGCGAGGCCTCGTCGGGAAAGCGCGCGTGCAGCGCGGTGAGGAAGGCATCCTCGCTCGGCGCCCCGTCATACACCGCCAGCAGCTCCGCCAGCCGGGCGCGGATGCGCTCGCGCAGCTCGGCGGTAGCCGCGGTGGTGTAGGTGACCACGAGGATCTGCCCCACCGACAGCTGCCGCTCCAGCAGCAGGCGCGCGTAGAGCGCGGTCAGCGTCCAGGTCTTGCCGGTGCCGGCGCTGGCCTCGATCAGGCGGCGCCCGTCGAAGGGCGAATCGAGCAGATTCAGGCTCATGCGTCATCCTCCTCGGAGCCGGCCAGGGCGTCGAACGCCGGGCCGTACAGTTCCAGCGCCAGGGCCTCGAAACGCTCGCCGAGCGGGTCGCGCTCACGGAAGGCCAGAACGTTCCAGGGGTCTTCGGCTTCGCCGGCGATGGGGCTGAACTCGCCACCGAGCCAGGCCTCGCGGGCCCGCTTGCGGCCGCACTCGAGCGGTTCGCTGCCGCGGCTCGGCTGCCGATAGCCGCGCACGAACGCGTGGCTGCTGCGCGACAGCAACGGCAGCGGCTCGCAGATGGCGCTGCGATAGGCCGCCAGCCAGCCCTCGAGCAGCGCGGCGGCATTGTCGAGCGGGCCGAGCTGCCAGTCGCCGGCCGGCGACAGCAGCAGGCTGTTGCGCTCGATGCCGGCCGACGCCGAGAGGTTGAGCAGCAGATGCCGCAGCCAGAACGGCGCCAGGTCCCACTCGCCCAGGCGGCTGAGCTTCCAGCCGAACAGCCCGTCCGGCGTCACGCCATCGAGCCAGCCATGCACGCGCACGCCGGCCAGGGTGACGTCCACCGCCAGCGGCTGCGGCACCGCCTCCGGGCGCAGCTCGAACAGCCGCGGGGCGAAGGTACGCACCGGGCCGCGCAGCCTGCCCCACAGCGCCTGGCCCAGCTCGCCGGGAGGCAGCCAGCCGGCGGCGCAGGCCAGGCGCCGCTCGTCCTCATCGCTCCAGCCGTGCTCGCAGGCCTCGAGCGCCAGCCGGCGCAGGCCGTTCCAGGCCGGCCGCTCCAGTTCGAAGGGCTCGTCACTGGCCAGGGCCTCGCCGGCCTCGGCCAGCCGCAACCCGAGCCGCTGCTCGAGGAGAAAGCGTGCCGGATGACGGAAGCACTGCAGCAGCTGCGAGGGTTCCAGCGTCAGCCAGGCCTCGTCGGGTTCCGGCAGACGACTGGCGAAGACCGCCGGCGTTCGCTCCGGCGCCGCGGCGAGACGCTGCGCGGCGCGGAACCAGGGCGCGGCGAAGCCGGCGCAGCGGCCGCCGGCGAAGTTGCCGGGGGCGAAGGGTTGCAGCGGGTGCGCGATCGTCAGCCGTTCGCTGGCCGGGGTCGAGTCGGCCACGACGGCGGTCAGGTCGACCGCCTCCAGCAGTTCGCTGAGCAACACCGACGGCGGCAGCACGGCGTTGTCGCGCGGGTCGCGGCCGACATAGGACAGGTACAGCGCCTCGCGCGCCGAGAGCAGGGTTTCCAGCAGCAGGTAGCGGTCGTCCAGGCGCCGGGCGCGATCGCCGCGGCGCGGGTGGCGGGCGATCAGGTCGAAGCCGGCGGCCGGCGTGCGCCGCGGGAAGGCGCCATCGTCCAGGCCGAGCAGGCAGACCAGGCGGAACGGCAGGCTGCGCATCGGCACCATGGTGCCGAAGGTCACCGCGCCGGTGAGAAAGCCGGTGGCGCCGCCGCCCTGCTCCAGTGCCGCGGCCAGTTGCTGGCGCACCAGCTCGAGCTCGACGGGCCGCTGCATTTCGGCGGCCTGCGCCTGATCGCGCAGCGCGGCGCAGGCCTGAGACAGCAACAGCAGGGTGTCGCCGGCCTCGCGCTCGTCGAACAGGCCGTCGATCAGCGCCTGCAGATCGTCGGCCCACTGTGCAAGCGGGCGCGGCGCGGCCAGGCGGTCGGCCAGGCCGCCGAGCCGCTCGACGAACTCCACCAGCCGCCCGAGCAGCTGCGCGCGGGCGCCTTCCAGTGCATCCAGCGGCCAGTGCTCGCCGAGCAGCGGCGCACAGTCGCCGGCCAGCTGCGGCGGCGCGGCGAACCCCAGCAGCAGCCGGTCGAGGCCCTGCCGCCAGGTGAAGGCCGGCTCGTCCGGCAGGCCCAGGCGGGCGCGCTGCTCGCCGTCACGGCCCCAGCGCACCCCGGCCTCGCGCAGCCAGTCGCGGATCAGCGGCAGGTCCTCGGCCTCGACCCCGGCGCGGCGGGCGATGGCCGGCTGCTCGAGCCAGGCCAGCACCTCTTCGGCGGTGAAGCGGCTCTGCGGCAGGGCCAGCAGCTCGAGGAAGGCCTCGATCAGCGGCAGCTCCGCGCGCAGGCTGCGGTCGGCCAGGCTGTAGGGCACCCGCGGAACGCCCTCGCGGGGCGCGAACACCGCTTCGATGAAGGGCGCATAGCGCTCGATGTCGGGGGTCAGCACCACCACCTGATCCGGGCTTAAGCCCGGGTCGGCGGCGAAGCGGGCGAGCAGCTGGTCGTGCAGGATCTCCACTTCGCGCAGCGGCGAATGGGCGATGTGGACCTCCAGCGAGCGGTCGTCCTCGCGCAGGATCATGCGCTCCTCGGGCAGGCGCGTGCGCAGCCGCAGGATGTCGTTCTGCAGCGCATGCAGCAGGCTGTCGTCGTGCAGCGAGGGGTCTTCGGCGTAGAGCCCGATCTCGTCGCCTTCCAGCGCGAACAGGCTGTCGAAGAAGTCGCGGCCCTGCTTGCCGAGGCTGGCCAGCAGCGGATGGCCGACGTCCAGGTACCAGTCGTCGGCGAGGGCCTCCGAGCCGGCCTGCTGCCGCGCCACCTCGCGGATATCGCGAATGTCGCCCCAGGCCTCGCGGCTCGGGTTCAGCGCACAGACCACCACGTCGACGTGCCGGGCCAGCCCTTCGAGCACCCGCAGGTGGTGCGGCGGCAGGCTGCTGATGCCGAACACCAGCAGCCGTTCGGGCAACTCTGCCAGCGGCGCGGCGCCGTGCAGCCGCGCCAGCAGGTCGCCCAGCAGGCGGGCGCGGTGCGGGTGGCCGTCGCGGGTGAGCTCGCGCCAGAGCAGCGCCTGCCAGGCTTCGTCGGGGCCCAGGTCGAGCAGCTCGCCGCGCTCCCAGGCGGCCAGCCAGTCGTCGCGGTAGAGCAGGTACTGGTCGAAGGTGTCGGCGATCCGCGCGGCCAGGCCGAGGCGCCGGCGCTCGTCGCCGCCGTCGAGGTAGCGCGCCAGGCGCGGCGCCTGGGCCAGCTGCGCCGGCTCGCACAGCCAGTCGTACAGGCGCCAGGTCAGGGTCGCGGGGGCGAAGGCCGACTGCTCGGGCAGCTGGCCCAGCACCTGCCGGCTCAGTTCCCAGACGAAACGCGCCGGCAGCTGCGTCTCCACCTGCATGGCGACGCCCTGCCGGCGCGCCAGCTCGAGCGTCAGCCAGCGCCCCATGCCCTGGCTCGGCACCACCACCCGCGCCGGTGCGAAGGGGTCGCGCTGCGGCTGGGCCAGCAGCGTGGTGGCCAGGGTGCCGAGGGTTTCCAGGTCGGGGGCGTGGTAGAGGCTGAGCATGAACGGACCGTGGGCGAGGAAGGAAACAAGCGTATCAGGAGCCAGTCTGGCATGCGTGGGCGACGGACTGTGTCGCGCTCATCCGACGAAGGCCGAGAACGCCTGCGGCGCGGCCGGGTCAACCCTGTAACCGTTTTGAAATGAACCGGCCGTTGCGCGGCGAGCCGGTCGTCGCCGTTGTTCACCGGATACCGCCATGCCCACGCTGTTGCACCTGTTGTCATCCATCGCCCTGCTGGTCTGGGGCACACACATCGTGCGCACCGGAATCATGCGCGTGTACGGCTCGCACCTGCGCCGGGTGCTTGGCCGCAGCACGGCGCACACGCCGCTGGCCTTCTTCGCCGGGATCGGCGTCACCGCGCTGGTGCAGAGCAGCAACGCCACCGCGCTGCTGGTGGTTTCCTTCGTCTCGCAGGGGCTGATGGCGCTCGGCACGGCGCTGGCGATCATGCTCGGCGCCGACGTCGGCACGGCGCTGATGGCGCGGGTGCTGACGCTCGACCTGTCGTGGCTGTCGCCGCTGCTGACGCTGGTCGGGGTGACCCTGTTCCTGTCGCGCAAGCAGACCCGCGCCGGGCAGCTCGGCCGGGTGCTGATCGGCCTCGGGCTGATCACGCTGGCCCTGCAGCTGATCGTCGACGCCGCCGAGCCGATCACCGAGGCGCGCGGCATGCGCGTGCTGTTCGCCTCGCTGGCTGGCGACACCCTGCTGGCGGTGGTGGTCGGCGCGCTCTTCGCGCTGCTGTCCTACTCCAGCCTGGCGGCGGTGCTGCTCATCGCCACCCTCGCCGGCGCCGGCCTGATCGGCCTGCCGGTGGCGCTCGGCGTGGTGATCGGCGCCAACATCGGCAGCGGCGTGCTGGCCTGGCTGAACGCCAGCGTGCAGTCCGTCCCCGGGCGCCGGGTGGCGCTCGGCAACCTGCTGTACAAGCTGGTCGGGCTGCCCATGGTGGTGCCCTTCATCGACCCGCTGGTGGCCTGGATGGGCACGCTCGGCTACAGCCCGCAGACCCTGGTGATCGGCTTCCACCTGGCCTACAACACACTGCGCTGCCTGTTGCTGCTGCCCACCGTCGGGGCGATGACGCGGCTGTGCCGGCAACTGCTGCCCGAGCGCGTCGAGCAGAACGGCGTGGCGCGCCCGCGCCACCTCGACCCGGGCGCGCTGGAAACGCCGAGCCTGGCGCTGGCCAACGCGGTGCGCGAGACCCTGCGCATCGGTGACCTGATCGACGCCATGCTGGCCCGGCTGCTGGAAGTGCTGCGCGAGGACCGCCCCGAACCGGCCGAGGAGATCCGCCGCCTGGACGACGACGTCGACGCGCTCTACAGCGCGGTCAAGCTCTACCTGGCGCGCATGCCGCGCGAGGACCTGGCCGAGGAGGAGCAGCGCCGCTGGGCCGAGATCATCGAGCTGGCGATCAACCTCGAACAGGCCGGCGACGGCATCGAGCACATGCTCGCCAAGGTGCGCAACCTGAAGACCTCCAGCCGCCGCTCGTTCTCCGAGGACGGCCTTGAGGAACTGCAGAGCCTGCACGCGCAACTGGTGGCGAACCTGCGCCTGGGGCTGTCGGTGTTTCTCTCCGGCGACGCCGAAGGCGCCAGGCAGCTGATCGAGCACAAGCGCCATTTCCGCCGCGATGAACGACGCATGGCGCATGCCCACGTGCAACGCCTGCACCACGGCGTGGTCGAGAGTCTTGAAACCAGCTCGGTGCACCTGGAGCTGATCGCCGACATGAAGCGGCTGAACTCGCTGTTCTGCAGCACTGCCTACGCCGCGCTCGAGAACACCGAGCCCGCCACGCCACGGCATCGCCGGGAAGATGCCTCGCAGCCGCTGCACGAGCCCACGGGCCCGGTGGCCGGCACCCCGGGCCGCACGCTCTAGCGCCGCGCGCGGCACAGGCAGCCGCGCCCCCGAGACGAGGCTCCAATGCTTGACTGGATACTGCGCTACCACTCGCTGCTGGCCCTGGTGATCTCCACCTGCACGCTGCTGGTGTGGATCTTCTACGCGCACCTGCTGCTGGCCAACTTCAAGCGCCAGCGGCGGCCGAACCTGATCATCAACCGCGGCGCCGGCAAGGGCCTGGGCTCGCTGTGCCTGCTGTCGAACATGAGCGCCGAGCCGATGTTCATCAACCAGTTGCTGGTACGCCTGGACACCTCGCGCGGGCCGCTGATGGGCGACGTCACCGACATCCGCGACGGCCTCGGCGACGAGGCGCCGCCTGACCTGTCGCTGTACCAGACCACGCGCCAGGGGCCGCTGCGCAGCGGCGAGTACAGCCACATCGGCACCTTCCAGTCGCTGATCCGGCGGGTCGCCGAGCAGCATGGCATCGCCCTCGACGGGCACCAGCCGCAGGGCGACTGGACCTTCCACACCCTGGAGATCCGCGCGGTGGCCTTCTACGGCTCCGACCGCCACCCGCTGGGCGTGCTGCGCCGCTTCCGCCTGCAGGACGCGGCCGAAGGCGAATGCACGCTGGTGCCGGAGAGCCCGCTGACGCACCAGCTGTGCAGCCGCCGGCAACGCCGCGAGGTGCGGCGCTGGATGCTCGAATACGGGGGCTGAACGGGCGCTGCGCGCCGGGGACGGCTCACAGCTTGCCCACAGGGTTATCCACAGCTCAGGCCGGGGCTGCCAGCGCACCCGGGGCGCGCCGGCGCTGCAGCCACACCACCAGGCCGAACAGCAGCAGGCCGGGAATCCACATCCATTCCTTGGCCCAGCGGTCGGTGGGCGCGCGCACGCTGAGAATCTCCTGGTCGAACTCCAGGCCGGCCTGCTCGGCCAGGCTGCCGAAGGTGACGCTGTCGACCAGCACCTTGCCGTCTTCCTCGTAGAGCATCAGCCCGAGCTTCTCCAGCCGCTCCTGCCCGCTGGCGCCCTCCGGAATCGGCAGCAGCAGGGTGAACTCGCGCGGATCGCCAACGGCATCTTCGCCGCGGATGCGCAGGCGCAGCTGGCTGTCCTCTTCCACGCTGTCCAGCGCCTGCGCCAGTTCGGCCGGCGGGATGTCGCGGTAGGGGTCGTGCAGCATGTCCATCCAGAAGCCCGGGCGGAACAGCGTAAAAGCCACCAGCAACAGCAGCACGCCCTCGTACCAGCGGTTGCGCACCAGGAAATAGCCCTGGGTGCCGGCGGCGAAGATCAGCATCGCCAGGGTGGCGACGATGAAGATCAGCACGCCGTGCCAGAAGTCCACGTCGATCAGCAGCAGGTCGGTGTTGAAGATGAACAGGAACGGCAGCGCGGCGGTGCGCAGGCTGTAGTAGAAGGCGGTCAGGCCGGTCCTGATCGGGTCGCCCTTGGACACCGCCGCGGCGGCGAACGAGGCCAGCCCCACCGGGGGCGTCACGTCGGCCATGATGCCGAAGTAGAAGACGAACAGGTGCACCGCGATCAGCGGCACGATCAGCCCGTTCTGCTGCCCCAGCGCGACCACCACCGGCGCCAGCAGGCTGGACACCACGATGTAGTTCGCGGTGGTCGGCAGGCCCATGCCGAGGATCAGGCTGAACACTGCGATCAGCACCAGCATCAGCAGCAGATTGCCCATCGAAAGCAGCTCGACCAGGTCGGCCAGCACCAGCCCGACGCCGGTCTGCGACACCGCGCCGACGATGACCCCGGCCGCCGCGGTGGCGATGCCGATGCCGATCATGTTGCGTGCCCCGGCGATCAGGCCTTCACGCAGGTCGACCACACCATCCATGAAGGTGCCGTGGTCGTGCGTTCCGTCTTTGCGCATCCAGGACAGCAGCGGGCGCTGGGTGAGCAGGATGACCACCAGCATCACCGTGCCCCAGAAGGCCGACAGCCCGGGCGACAGGCGCTCGACCATCAGGCACCAGACCAGCACCACCACCGGCAGCAGGAAGTGCAGGCCCGAGAGCAGCACCGGGCGTGTCTCCGGCAGCTCCTCGAGCGCCGCGTTCGGGTCCTCCGGCGGCAGCGGCGGGTTGCTCGCCGCGACCTTCAGCAGCGCCAGGTAGACCACTGCCAGCAGCGCGCCGATCACCGGCAGCGCGGAGTCGCCGAGCACCGGCTTGAGCCAGCCCAGCCCGTAGTACACCGCCAGCGACAGGCCGCTGATCAGCGCGGCGCCGAAGGCGAAGCCGGTCAGCCGGCGCAGCCAGGGCCTGGGTTGACCGCTGCCGATCGGCTGCATGCCGAGCTTCAGCGCCTCGAGGTGGACGATGTAGAGCAGCGCGATGTAGGAAATGGTGGCCGGCAGGAAGGCGTGCTTGATGATCTCGACGTAGGGCATGCCGACGTACTCGACCATCAGAAACGCCGCCGCGCCCATCACCGGCGGCATGATCTGGCCGTTGACCGAGGAGGCGACTTCCACCGCGCCGGCCTTCTCCTTGGAGAAGCCGACCTTCTTCATCATCGGGATGGTGAAGGTGCCGGTGGTCACCACGTTGGCGATCGACGAGCCGGAGATCATCCCGGTCAGCGCCGAGGAGACCACCGCGGCCTTGGCCGGCCCGCCCCGCATGTGGCCGAGCAGGCTGAAGGCCAGCTGGATGAAGTAGTGCCCGGCGCCGGCGCGCTCGAGCAGCGCGCCGAACAGCACGAAGAGGAAGACGAAGCTGGTGGAGACGCCCAGGGCGATGCCGAACACGCCCTCGGTGGTGATCCACTGGTGATTGGCCAGCGCCTCGAAGCTCACCCCACGGTGCGCCAGCAGGCCCGGCATCCAGGGGCCGGCGAGGCTGTAGACGAGAAACAGCAGGGCGATGATCGCCAGCGGCGGGCCCAGCGCCCGGCGGGTCGCCTCCAGCAGCAGCGGGATGCCGATGCAGGCCGTGGCCAGATCGAACGTGGTCGGGCTGCCCGGACGACCGGCCAGTTGCTCGTAGAAGACGAATAGGTAGGCGGCGCTGGCCGCGGCCACCAGGCCCAGCGCCAAATCGGCCAGCGGCACCCGGTCGCGCGGCGAGCGTTTGAACGCCGGATAGGCCAGAAAGGCCAGCAGCAGCGCGAAGGCCAGGTGAATCGCCCGCGTCTCGGTATCGTTGAGCACGCCGGTGCGCAGGATGAACGGCAGCGGCGAGGCGATCCACAGCTGGAACAGCGACCAGAGCAGGGCGATGGCGGCGATCGCCTTGGCCATCGCGCCTTCCGGGGAGCGTGCGCCCACGTCCTGGGCGATCAGCTCCTCGGTCGAAAGTTGGTTGTCAGACATCGGTGGCGTCCGTAGGGGAGACGGATACGGCGGAACCCGCGGCCTCACGGCGCGCGGGTTCCGGTTCGGGAGCGGTCATGCGGGGCCCGGAGGCCGCCAGCTTACAGCCAGCCACGCTCCTTGTAGTAGCGCTCGGCGCCCTCGTGCAGCGGCGCGGTCAGGCCGACCTTGATCATGTCCTCGGGCTTGAGGTTGGCGAACGCCGGGTGCAGCCGCTGGAAGCGCTCGATGTTCTCGAACACCGACTTGACCAGTTGGTAGACCACCTCCGGATCGGTCTTGGCCGAGGTCGAGAGCACCGCCTTGCCACCGATCGACGGGGTCGGCTGGTCGTTGCCCTTGTACAGCCCGCCGGCGATCTCCGCCTTGGTGTAGTAGGGCTTGTCGGCCAGCAGCTTGTCGATGTCCGGGCCGGTCACCGGCACCAGCACCGCGTCGACGGTGGTGGTGGCTTCCTGGATCGCGCCGTTGGGGTGGCCGACGAAATAGGTCATGGCGTCGATGTTGTTGTCCGACAGCGCACTGGCCTGCTCGGCCGGCTTGAGTTCGGCGGCGAGGGAGAAGGCCGACTTGTCCCAGCCCTTGACGCGCATGATCTCGTCGAGGGTGTCGCGCTGGCCGGAACCAGGGTTGCCGATGTTCACGCGCTTGCCCTTGAGGTCGTCGAAGCCGGCGATGTTGGCGTCCTTGCGTGCGAGCACGGTGAACACCTCGTCCTGCAGCGAGAACACCGCGCGCAGGTCCTCCATCGGACCTTCCTTCTTGAACGGCTCGAGGCCCTTCATGGCCTTGTACTGGTGGTCGGACTGCATGACCCCGAAGTTGAACTCGCCGCTGCGCAGGCCGTTGACGTTGGCCACGCCGCCGCCGCTGGCCGGGGCGTTGCACTTGATGTCCTGTGCGTTGCGGTTGAGGAAGCGGCAGATCGACTGGCCGGCGACGTAGTAGACACCCGTCTGACCGCCCGTGCCGATGGTAACGAATTGAGTTTGCGCCTGTGCGACGCTGGTCAGGGTGGTACCCGCCAGCGCGGCAGACAGGACCCATGCCAAGGATTTGCCTTTCATGGGATCTCTCCTTCTGGTTGTTTTTCTGATTCCCCGTCGCGATCTCGTGGGCCGCGACAAGGGCGTGCAGTCTAACTGCTGCCACGGCGGGACACGACTCGTTTGGGACCCCGCGAGCCTGTGCCTTGTTCCGGTGCGGCGCCGGCGGCACAGCGCCAGGCCGACGCCGGTCCGCCCTGCTCCCGCTGGGAGAAGGAAAAGCCCGGCGCCACCGGCCGTTTGGCGCCAGGCACAGACGCTGCCGTGCTGAAGGGCCTGGAGGCATTCGCGAGCAGAGCTCGCTCCTACGCAAAGGCCACGCGCGGCACCTGTAGGAGCAGGCTCTGCCTGCGACCGCGGCCCGCACATCTGCCTCCATAGCCACTCCGAACCACTCCCGCTCCCCCGGGCCGGGGTGAGGGCTGGTGCACGGCCTCCCTCATCCGGCCCTGCGGGCCACCTTCTCCCGCGGGGAGAAGGGAAAAGCCCGGCGCCACCGGTCGTTTGGCGCCAGGCGCAGATGCTGCCGAGCTAAAGGGCCTGGAGGCATTCGCGAGCAGAGCTCGCTCCTACGCAAAGGCCGCGCTCGGCACCTGTAGGAGCAGGCTCTGCCTGCGACCGCGGCCCGCACATCTGCCTCCATACCCACGCCGAACCACTCCCGCTCCCCCGGGCCGGGGGTGAGGGCTGGTGCAGCGGCCTCCCTCGTCCGGCCCTGCGGGCCACCTTCTCCCGCGGGGAGAAGGGAAAAGCCTGGCGCCACCGGTCGTTTGCCGTCAGACGTAGCCGCTGTCGTGCCGGATAGGCACGGAGGCATTCGCGAGCAGAGCTCGCTCCTACGCAAAGGCCACGCGCGGCACCTGTAGGAGCAGGCTCTGCCTGCGACCGCGGCCCGCACATCTGCCTCCATACCCACGCCGAACCACTCCCGATCCCCCGGGCCGGGGTGAGGGCTGGTGTGCAGCAGCCTCCCTCATCCGGCCCTGCGGGCCACCCTCTCCCGCGGGGAGAAGGGAAAAAGCCCGGCGCCACCGGTCGTTTGGCGTCAGGCGTAGCCGCTGCCGTGCCGAAGGGCCTGGAGGCATTCGCGAGCAGAGCTCGCTCCTACGCAAAGGCCCCGCTCGGCACCTGTAGGAGCAGGCTCTGCCTGCGACCGCGGCCCGCACATCTGCCTCCATACCCACGCCGAACCACTCCCGCTCCCCCGGGCCGGGGGTGAGGGCTGGTGCAGCGGCCTCCCTCATCCGGCCCTACGGGCCACCTTCTCCCGCAGGGAAAAGGAAAAGCCCGCCGCCACCGGTCGTTTGCCGTCAGGCGTAGCCGCTACCGTGCCGGATAGGCAGGAGGCATTCGCGAGCAGCGCTCACTCCCACACGAAATTCGCCGGCCGCCTTGCCGACGGGGTTCCACGGCCCGTCAAGCCTGCCCGCTGCCCAGCCCGGCCTCCAGCTTGCGCCACAGCAGGCGCACCGCGCCCTTGCGCATGAGGGCGCAGCGGTACAGGCGGATCTCCAGCGGCACCTGCCAGTGCTCGTCGCCGCACACCGCCAGTTCGCCGCGCTGCAGCTCGGGCTCCACCGACAGCCGCGGCACCCAGGCGATGCCCAGCCCCTGCAGCGCCATGCTCTTGAGGCTGTCGGCCATGGCGGTCTCGTACACCGTGGTCGCGCGCAGGGCACGCTGGCGCAGCAACAGGTTCACCGAACGGCCGAGGAAGGCGCCGGCGCTGTAGGCCAGCAGCGGCACGCTCTGGCCGCCGTCGAGGTCGTACAGCGGCCGGCTGTCCGCGCCCACCGCACAGACCGGCAGCATCTGCGTCGCCCCCAGATGCAGCGAGGGGAACAGCTCCGGGTCGAGCTGCAGCGCGGCGTCCGGGTCGTAGTAGGCGAGGATCAGGTCGCAGGCGCCGTCGCGCAGGGCGTGCACCGCGTCGCCGACATTGCTCGCCACCAGCCGGCTGGCGATGTTCAGGCCCTGGGCGCGCAACGCCGCGAGCCAGCCGGGGAAGAAGCCCAGCGCCAGCGAGTGCGCGGCTGCGATCTGCAGTACCTCGCCCTGCTGGCCCTCGAGGTGGTGCAGGTGGCGCACCACTTCGCCGAGCTGCTCGGTGACGTTGCGCGCGGTGACCAGGAACAGCTGCCCCGCCTCGGTCAGCTCGATGGGCGTGCGGGCGCGGTTCACCAGGGTCAGGCCCAGGGCTTCTTCCAGCGCCCTGATGCGCCGGCTGAACGCCGGCTGGGTGACGAAACGCTTCTGCGCGGCGCGGGAGAAGCTGCGGGTGGCGGCCAGGGCGCAGAAGTCCTCCAGCCATTTGCTTTCGAGATTCACGCGGGGCTCCGCAGGCGTCGGGACGCACAGCATCGGCCGCGACACGCCGGCTGCCAAGCGCCACGATGCATGAAACGTGAACCCTGGGCCCACGCCCGTCGTCTTGCTCCCCCGCCAGGAGCGCCTAGCATGCCGTTGTCCCGTACAGGAGAGCCGACAGATGTTCACCGATTTCCAGCTGGCGCAGCGTGAGGTCAACGGCGTGCGCATCGCCTACCGCATCGGCGGCAGCGGCCCCGGGCTGCTGCTCTGGCACGGCCACCCGCAGACCCACGTGATCTGGCACCGGGTGGCGCCGACGCTGGCCCGCCACTTCACCGTGGTCGCCGCCGACCTGCGCGGCTACGGCGACTCGGGCAAGCCCGAAGGCGGCGACGACCACGCCGCCTACAGCAAGCGCGAGATGGCCCGCGACGGCCTCGAGCTGATGCGCGCGCTGGGCTTCGAGCGCTTCGACGTGCTCGCCCACGACCGCGGCGCCCGAGCCGCGCACCGGCTCGCCCTCGACCACCCGCAGGCGGTGCGGCGCATGGCGCTGCTGGACATCGCGCCGACCCTGTCCATGTACCGCCAGACCAGCGAGGCCTTCGCCCGCGCCTACTGGCACTGGTTCTTCCTGATCCGCCCGGCGCCGCTGCCGGAAACCCTGATCGAGGCGGACCCGGCGCTCTACCTGCGCAGCGTGATGGGCGCGCGCAGCGCCGGCATGCGGCCGTTCAGCGACGAGGCGCTGGCCGAGTACCAGCGCTGCCTGAGCCAGCCCGGCACGGCGCACGGCATCTGCGAGGACTACCGCGCCAGCGCCGGCATCGACCTGGAACACGACCAGGCCGACCGCGACGCCGGGCGCCAGGTGGAATGCCCGCTGCTGGTGCTCTGGGGCGCCGAGGGCACGGTCGGGCGCTGCTTCGACCCGCTGGCCGAATGGCGCGCCGTGGCTCGCGACGTGCGCGGAGGCGCCCTGCCCGCGGGGCATTACCTGGCCGAGGAGATTCCCGAGGCGCTGCTCGCCGAGGTGCTGCCCTTCCTGCAGGGATGAGCGGCCGCCGTCAGGCGGGACGAGGGCCGGGTGCTATGCTGCGCGGCATCCCACCAGCCGCCCGTCGCCCCATGCCCACACCGCCCGTCCTGCCGCTGCCCGAAGACCTGCGGGTGTTCCTCACGGTGATCCGCAAGTCTGGCTTCGCCGCCGCCGCGGACGAACTGGGCCAGTCGCCCGCCTACGTCAGCAAGCGCATCCGCGTGCTCGAGACGACCCTCGGCACCCGCCTGCTGCACCGCACCAGCCGCCGCCTGGCGCTCACCGACGACGGCGAGCGCACCCGGCGCTGGGCGCTGCGCATCCTCGAGGACTTCCAGCAGCTGGGCGAAGAACTCTCCGAGGCCTGGGCGCGCCCGCGCGGCACCCTTCACCTGTGCTCGAGCTTCGGTTTCGGCCGCAACCACGTGGCGCCGGCGCTGTCGCGGCTGGCCGAGCGCTATCCGGAGCTGGAGATCCGCCTGGAACTGTTCGACCGCGCGGTGGACCTGGTCGGCGAAGGCTTCGACCTGGAGATCCGCGTCGGCGCCGACATTCCCCCGCAGCACATCGGCCGCTGCCTGCTGCACAACCGCCGGGTGCTCTGCGCCGCGCCGGACTACCTGGCCCGCCGCGGCACCCCGCAGGCGCTGGAGGAGCTGGAGCGGCACGACTGCCTGGTGATCAAGGAACGCGACAACGCCTTCGGCATCTGGGCCCTGGAGCGCGACGGCCAGGCCCACAGCGTACGGGTGCGCGGGCCGCTGTCGAGCAACCACGGCGAGGTCGCCCTGCAATGGGCGCTGGACGGCCGCGGCATCCTGCTACGCTCGCTGTGGGACGTCGCCCCGCTGCTGCGCGAGGGCCGGCTGGTGCGCCTGCTGCCCGAATACACCCAGCCGGCGGACGTCTGGGCGCTGTATCCGTCGCGACTGGAGCACTCGGGCAAGCTGCGGGCCTGCGTGGAATTTCTCGAGGCGCATTTTCGCGAGGTGCAGGGGGGGATGGTCGTGGGGGGCACGGTGGCTGGGAGCTGAACCGGAGGGCCAAGGCGCGCATGCGCACCCTACCAATTGCGTTTCCATGCGAGAAAGGTGGGAGCCACACCCCAGCGGCGTAGGGTGGATGACGGCGCAGCCTCATCCACGCGCCGGGTTCGGCTAACGCTGGCGTGTGCCGGGTCGATGGTCACCGGAGCGTGGTGGAAAACGCTGCGCGGTTTTCCACCCTACGGTCTTGCACGAGACCTCAGGCGACTCGGACCTGTTCCCCATCAGGAGGCCGAGCGCAGGGGCCGCGCCGGGGACGCGAGGCATGGACGCCGAGCGAGGAACGAAGGACGGGGCCGCCCAGGCAGGGACGTCCCTTCGTGAGGGGGCGCCCAGCCCGGCCCCCGGAGCGGCACCGGAGCGAGGGAAGTCTTCGCGTAGCGAAGACCGGATGTCGGGGTGGCCTTCTTTTTGGTTACTTGTTCTTGGCCCGGGCGGCGATCCGCAGACAAGAAAAGTGACGCGCCGTGCAAGGCGCCACCTGTAGTCGCAGCAGAGGAAGATGCGGCGAGCAAGCACGCAACCCTGTGCCAATCCCATTCGCGAGCAAGCTCGCTCCTACACAGGCCGTGTGAACACGTCGCGAGCGAAGGTCAGGCAAGGCGAAAACAGGCGAAAAAGCGCAGTTTACAAGTGGTAAATGAGCATTTTGAGCCTGTTTTCAACGCAGCATGACCGAGCGCAGTAGTTTTCACACAGCCTGTACAAGCCTGGTATGCACCGAACCGCATGGCTCGGGCCGAGGAAAGCGCGGCAAACAAGCACATAGCCCCGCGCCAGATCCGTTCGCGGTCAAGACCGCTCCCACGGATACTCCGGCATGGCACGCGGCCCGTACTCATGCAGGTCGGTCGCTGACGAGGACCAGCCGACTCGCCCCTGCGAAGCGCCAACGCCTCGAACTCAAGCCAACCAGGGCCGCTCCGCCAGATACTTCTCCTCGAACGCTCGAATCCGTTCGGCCTGGCGCAAGGTACTGCCGATCGCATCGAGCCCTTCCAGCAGCGCCTGCTTGCGCAGGCCGTCGATCTCGAAGGCAAGCTCGGCGCCGTCGGCCAGCCGGATCCGCTGCGCCTGCAGGTCGACCTCGATCCGTGCCGTCTCCGCCTGCTGCACGCGCTCGGCCAGCTGCCGGTGCGACGCCGGGTCGAGGGCGATGGTGAGCAGGCCGTTGCGCTGGCAGTTGTCGTCGAAGATGCCGGCGAAGCTGGTGCCGATCAGCGCGCGGATGCCCACCTGCTTGAGGCCCCAGACCGCGTGTTCGCGGCTCGAGCCGCAGCCGAAGTTAGGGCCCACCACCAGGAAGCAGGCGTCCTGCCAGCCGGGGCGGTTGAGCACGAACTCCGGGTTCGGCGAGCCGTCGGGATTCCAGCGCAGGTCGAAGAACAGGCCGCGGTCCAGCCCGTTGCGGTCGATGCCCTTGAGGAACTGCTTGGGCATGATCACGTCGGTGTCGACGTTGGCGGCGAGAAAGGGCGCGGCGACGCCCGAGACGCGGACGAAAGGTTGCATGCTCAGGCCTCCCGGCTCAGGGTGCGGACGTCGATGAGGTGGCCGGCCAGGGCGGCGGCGGCGACCATCGCCGGGCTCATCAGGTGGGTGCGGGCACCGGCGCCCTGGCGGCCCTCGAAGTTGCGGTTGGTGCTGGAGGCGCAGCGGTCGCCGGTCGCCAGCACGTCGTCGTTCATCGCCAGACACATCGAGCAGCCGGACTGCCGCCATTCGAAGCCGGCGGCGCGGAAGATGTCGGCCAGCCCCTCGCGCTCGGCCTGGGCGCGGACCCGGGTCGAGCCGGGCACGATCATCGCCCTCACGCCGTCCGCCACCCGGCGGCCCTCGACCACCACCGCCACCTGGCGCAGGTCCTCGATGCGGGCGTTGGTGCAGGAGCCGATGAAGGCGTGGCTGATCGGCAGCCCGGCCAGGCTCTGGCCGGGCTCCAGGCCCATGTAGCGCAGCGCGCGCTGCAGGTCGGCGCGGCGGATCGGGTCGGCCTCGGCGGCCGGGTCGGGCACGCGCCCGCCGATGACGTCGGCCTGGTCCGGGCTGGTGCCCCAGGTGACCATCGGCTGCAGCGCCGAGGCGTCGAGCGCCACCTCGCGGTCGAAGCGTGCGCCCTCGTCGCTGCGCAGCTCGCGCCAGGACGCCAGCGCCCGCTCCCAGTGCTCGCCGCGGGGCGCGCGGGGCTTGTCGGCCAGGTAGGCGAAGACCTTCTCGTCCGGCGCCATGAAGGCGCCGCGGGCGCCCGCCTCCACCGCCATGTTGCAGACGGTCATGCGCGCCTCGACGCTCAGCGCGTCGATCGCCGGGCCGGCGAATTCGATGACGTAGCCAGTGGCGCCGTCGGCGCCGATCTCGCGGATCAGCGCCATGACGATGTCCTTGGACACCAGCCCCGGGCCGAGCGCCCCGCGCACGCTGACGCGCAGGGTCTTCAGGCGCTTGTAGACCAGCGTCTGGGTGGCCAGCAGGTGCTCGATCTGCGAGGTGCCGATGCCGAAGCCGAAGGCGCCCAGCGCGCCGTAGGTGGTGGTGTGGCTGTCGCCGGCGGCGACCACCATGCCGGGCAGGATGAAGCCCTGCTCGGGGGCGACCACGTGCTCGATGCCCTGGCGCGCGTCCAGCACGTCGAACAGTTCGATGCCGAAGTCGCGGCAGTTCTGCGCCAGGTAGTCCACCTGCCGGGCGCCGCCGGCGTCGGGCATGGCGGCGATCCGCTCGGGCGCGGTGGGGTTCACGTGGTCGACCACCGCCAGGGCACTGCGCGGCCGCCAGACTTGCCGGCTGGCCTCGCGCAGGCCGCTGAAGGCCTGCGGGCTGGTGTATTCGTTGAGCACCTGGCGGTCGATGTACAGCAGCAGGTTGCCGTTGTCGTCCAGGCGGCTCACCGTGTGGCTGTCGAGAAACTTGTCGTAGAGCGTGCGCGGCGCGGTCATCGGCGATCTCCGGCGGGGCGGGCCGGCGGCCCGGTGTGCCGGACATGCTCCGGCCCCGCCTGCGGCCGATCAATCCCGGCGGCGTGAAGCCAGCGTCCATGAGGCGTGTTCGATAGCGTCCGCCGAGGATGGCGAGTCACGCCCGCGTTATGCTGATCCTGCATGATCCAGAGGGGAACGGCATTGGCCGCGGATCGCCGCAGACCCTTAGTCTTGCGGCATTGCGGCGTTGTTGCCGCGCCACCCGAAAGCCTCGTCATGTCGTCTGTTGCATCATTTCGCATCGAGAAGGATCTGCTCGGCAGCCTCGAAGTCCCCCGGGACGCCTACTACGGCATCCAGACCCTGCGCGCGCTGCACAACTTCCGCCTGACCGGCGTGCCGCTGTCGCACTATCCCAAGCTGGTGGTCGCGCTGGCCATGGTCAAGCAGGCCGCGGCCGACGCCAACCGCGAGCTGGGCTACCTGCCGCCGGCCAAGCACGCGGCGATCGGCGAGGCCTGCGGGCGCATCGCCGCCGGCGAGTTCCACGACCAGTTCGTGGTCGACATGATCCAGGGCGGCGCCGGCACCTCGACCAACATGAACGCCAACGAGGTGATCGCCAACGTCGGCCTGGAACACCTGGGCCATGCGCGGGGCGAATACGGCTTCCTGCACCCGAACAACGACGTGAACATGGCGCAGTCGACCAACGACGCCTACCCCACCGCCATCCGCCTCGGCCTGCTGCTCGGCCACGACACCCTGCTGGCCAGCCTGGAGCGCCTCTGCCAGGCGCTGGCGACCAAGGGCGAGGCCTTCGCCGGGGTGCTCAAGATGGGCCGCACCCAGTTGCAGGACGCCGTGCCGATGACCCTCGGCCAGGAATTCCAGGCCTTCGCCAACACGCTCGGCGAAGACCTGGCGCACCTGCGCCGCTTCGCCCCGGAACTGCTGCTGGAAGTGAACCTCGGCGGCACCGCGATCGGCACCGGCATCAACGCCGACCCCCGCTACCAGGCGATCGCCGTGCAGCGCCTGGCCGAGATCAGCGGCCAGCCGGTCAGGCCGGCGGCGGACCTGATCGAGGCGACCTCGGACATGGGCTCCTTCGTGCTCTTCTCCGGCATGCTCAAGCGCCTGGCGGTCAAGCTGTCGAAGATCTGCAATGACCTGCGCCTGCTCTCCAGCGGCCCGCGCACCGGGCTCAACGAGATCAACCTGCCGCCGCGCCAGCCGGGCAGCTCGATCATGCCCGGCAAGGTCAATCCGGTGATCCCCGAGGCGGTCAACCAGGTGGCCTTCGAGGTGATCGGCAACGACCTGGCGCTGACCCTGGCGGCCGAGGGCGGGCAATTGCAGCTGAACGTCATGGAGCCGCTGATCGCCTACAAGCTGTTCGACTCCATCCGCCTGCTGCAGCGGGCCATGGACATGCTGCGCGAGCATTGCATCGAGGGCATCAGCGCCAACCAGGCGCGCTGCCGCGAGCTGGTGGAGAATTCGATCGGCCTGATCACCGCCCTCAACCCCTACATCGGCTACGAGAACAGCACCCGCATCGCCCGCGAGGCGCTGATCAGCGGCCGCGGGGTGCTGGAGCTGGTGCGCGAGGAAGGCCTGCTCGACGCCGGCCTGCTGGCCGACATCCTGCGGCCGGAAAACATGATCGCGCCGCGTCTGGTGGCCCTCAAGGCGTGACGCATATCACATAGCCGGATGCGTCCCTGGCCCCGGCATGGCGCTCGGCGGACGCGTCACTATACTCGCGGGGTCTCCACGGCCGTTGCCGCCCGGAAGTGCCCATGGGCATCGCCGGCGGCGGCCCGACCCGCCGAAAGAAGCTGGCGCCGGCCGTGCATTCAGCACCCATGGAGGGAGCCGATGACTCTGCCAATAACAAGAACACTGCTACTGCTGTCCCTGCTCGTCACCGCCGCCACCACCCGGGCGCAGACGGCGGAAATCGTCCTGCTGACCCAGAGCCTCCCGCCGTTCAGCGTGACGCAGGGCGGCAAGAACTTCGCCCGCGACGACGGCGTGCGTGGCGTCAGCACCGAAACCCTGCGCGAGGTGTTCCGCCGCGCCGGCGTGTCCTACAGCATCACCCTGCGCTTCCCCTGGGAACGTCTCTACCAGCAGGCCCTGCAGCAGGCCGGGCACGGCCTGTATTCCACGGTCATGAGCGATGCGCGGCGCAACCAGTTCAAATGGGTGGGGCCGATCGCCCACTACGACGTCGTGCTGGTGGCCACCGCGGATTCGACGCTCGCCCCGGCCTCGCTCGAGCAGGTGCGCGGCCGGCGCATCGGCGGCTACAAGTTCGGCGGGCCGAGCGAACGGCTGGCCGCGCAGGGCGTGCAGACCGTCGACGCGCTGAGCGACAGCGCCAACATCCGCAAGCTGCTCGATGGCGAGATCGACCTCTGGGCCACCGCCGATCCGGTCTGGCGGCAGTATGCCGAGCAGGAAGGCGCCAAGGGCCTGAAGGTGGTCCTGCGCCTGGGCACCGAACCGCTCTACCTGGCGCTGAACAAGGCCACCCCGGACGCCCTGGTGCAGCGCCTGCAGAAGGCCATGGACGCGGTCATCGCCGAAGGCTCCGCCGGCTGCCGGGACACCCCGGACCTGTGCTACCTGGTCCGCGAGCGACGCAACCTGGCCAGCGCCCATCCGCTGCCCCGCTGAGGAGCACGGCCGGAGTCGTGGGCGGCTTTACGACCTGAACGAGCACCGGCGCTCCAGCTTGTCCTTTACGCAGCGGCGCCGGCGTGCAGCGGATTCCGGGGTCAGTCCACCGCGAACAACCCGTCCTGCAGCTGCGGCGTGCGCAGGCGTTCGCGAATGTCCGGGTCGATGCGCGGGTCGTCCGGGCTGTAGAGCATCACCTGGCGGTAGGCGCTGACCCGGTTGATCTCGCTGCCGAGGTATTCCCAGACCACCCGGGTGCAGGCCGGGGTGCGGCGGTCGCCGGAAGAGACGCCACTCTTGAGCCCGTTGAGGCGGGTGATGCGGCTCTTGAAGCTGGGGATGAGGATGGTCTGGCTGATCTCGTTGAGCGTCAGCGATTCGTAGTCGATGAGGAACAGCCGATCCTGCAGGCCGAAGGCCACGCCCAGGTAGCGGCAGCGCACCCAGTCCTCGGCCTCGCCGCTGCCGGGGCTGGAGCGTTCCTGACGCTCCTGGCGCTCGAACAGGAACTGGCCGCCCTCCTCGCGCAGGTGCACCAGCGACAGCAGGATGCTGCCCGGCACCGACATGCAGTTGGCGTACTCGAAGTAGTAGCCGCAGTAGCGCGACAGGCTGCCGGCGTGCCGGCGCAGCGGCTGCAGCAACGACGCCAGCGGGTCGGCCGGCGCCGGCCGCCGAGCTTCCGCCGGACGGGCGCCGACCAGGCGCACGAACTGCTCCGGCGGCAGTCCCAGCTCGTAGCCCTCGACCCCGAAGAAGTCGCCGATGCGCTTGAGGTTGTACGGCGTCGGCTGGCTCTGGCCGTTGAGGTACTTGTTGAACTGCGCGCGGTTGATCGCCAGCTTGCGGCAGACCTCGGCGATCGAACGGTAGTGGCTGCAGAGGAGCCGCAGGTTGGCTCCCAGGTGGTCTGACATGACGGGTTCCGGATGATGCGAGCGGCGCGACTATAGCATCAGCTCGCGCCAACTCGCGGTCACCCGCGAAATTGCCGCAAAGGGGCGGATGCGGAACCATCCTGCGCTTCTTCGCGGCGAGACCCGCGCCGGTCCGTCAGTTCAGACAAAAAGAAACACCGACGAAGGTTCTTCCGATGCTCGACCTACTCAACGACCTGATCTGGAGCAAGCTGCTGATCGTGATGCTGATCGGCCTCGGCCTGCTCTTCACCCTCGCGTCCGGCTTCGTGCAGTTTCGCTACTTCGGCAGCATGTTCGGCATCTTCTCCCGCGCCTTCGAGCGCCAGCCGGGCCAGATCAATTCCTTCCAGGCGCTGATGCTCAGCGTCGCCGGCCGGGTCGGCGCCGGCAACATCGCCGGCGTCGCGGTGGCGATCACCCTCGGCGGCCCCGGCGCGGTGTTCTGGATGTGGCTGGTGGCGCTGGTCGGCATGGCCACCAGCTACTTCGAATGCTCGCTGGCGCAGCTGTACAAGCGCCGCGAGCCGGACGGCGCCTTCCGCGGCGGCCCGGCCTTCTACATCCAGCACGGCCTCGGCCAGCGCTGGCTCGGCGTGCTCGTCTCGCTGCTGCTGCTGGTGACCTTCGGCTTCGGCTTCAACGCCCTGCAGTCCTACACCGTGGCCAGCTCGATGGAAGACACCTTCGGCGTGCCGACCTTCGCCAGCGGCCTGGTGCTGGTGGTGGTGGTGGGCCTGATCATCTTCGGCGGCATCCGCCGCATCGCCCGCTTCGCCGACATCCTGGTGCCGATCATGGCGGTGTCCTACCTGGCCATGGCGCTGTTCGTCATCGGCGGCAACCTTTCCGCGGTGCCGGACACCTTCGTCCTGATCGTGCGCAGCGCCTTCGGCCTGGAGCCGGCCTTCGCCGGCGGCATCGGCGCGGCCATCATCATGGGCGTCAAGCGCGGGCTGTTCTCCAACGAGGCGGGCCTGGGCAGCGCGCCCAACGTCGCCGCCGTGGCGCAGGTCCGCCACCCGGCCGCGCAGGGCATCGTGCAGTCGCTCAGCGTGTTCATCGACACCCTGATCATCTGCACCTGCACCGCGCTGATCATCCTGCTCTCCGGCGTCTACGAGCCGGGCAGCGACATCGCCGGGGTGGTGCTGACGCAGAGCGCGCTGGCCGCGGTGGTGGGCGAATGGGGCCGGGTGTTCGTCAGCCTGGCGCTGCTGCTCTTCGTGTTCACCACCCTGATCTACAACTACTACCTCGGCGAGAACGCGCTCGGCTTCTTCAGCGAGAAGCGCGCGCTGCTGGTGACCTACCGCGTGCTGGTGATCGCCTTGGTGCTCTGGGGCTCGCTGCAGGACCTGGGCACCGTGTTCGCCTTCGCCGACGTCACCATGGGCCTGCTGGCCATCGCCAACCTGATCGCCGTGGCGCTGCTGTTCAAGGTCGGCCTGCGGCTGATGCGCGACTACGACCGCCAGGTCCGCGCCGGAATCGAGGAACCGGTATTCAACCCGGCCGAGTACGCCGACCTGGACATCGACCACAGCGCCTGGCCGGCGGTCGACGCCACCGAGCGCGGCGAGCACACCACCGCGGGCGTCACCGCCCGCAGCTGAACCCGGAACCCTGTCCGGTCCACCGAAACAGGGCTTTGGCGCGCGGTCTCTCCCGATTCCGCGCGCTTTTTTTTTTGCCCGGGGCGACCGCCAACGGCCGCTCGGCCTGAATCAACGCCGGCGTAGGGTGGGCTTCACCCCACCAATATAGGCCGCCCCTCCACACCACCACCATCACACCGACCTCGTCGACCACCGCCGCTTGCGCTATGGTCATCGACCGGGCGCAGTGAGGAAGACCCTTGAGCACATCCATCGAACGTCTGCTGGTGCTCTACACCGGCGGCACCATCGGCATGCAGGCCGGCCCCGACGGGCTGGTGCCGGCCTCCGGCTTCGAGGCGCGGATGCGCGCGCAGCAGGCGCAGGAGCCCGGGCCACTGCCGGCCTGGACCTTCCGCGAACTGTCGCCGCCGCTGGACAGCGCCAACATGACCCAGGCGCACTGGCTGCAGATGGCCGAGACCGTGCGCCAGGCGGTCGACACGGACGGCTGCGACGCCGTGCTGCTGCTGCACGGCACCGACACCCTGGCCTACAGCGCCGCAGCGCTCGCCTTCCTGCTGCTCGGCCTGCCGGCCCCGCTGCTGCTGACCGGCGCCATGCTGCCGGCCGGCGCACCCGGCAGCGACGCCTGGGACAACCTGTTCGGCGCCATGCGCCGGCTGCAGGCCGGCGTGCCGCCCGGCGTGCACCTGTACTTCAACGGCAGGCTGCTGCACGGCGCCCGCGTCAGCAAGCTGCGCAGCGACGCCTTCGATGCCTTCGACAGCCTGCCGCGCCCGCGCAACGCCGAGCATGCCGGCACCTTGCCGGCGCCGCTGGACTACCGCCAGCCGCGCCAGCCGGTGCCGCTGGCGGTCCTGCCGCTGCACCCCGGGGTACGCGCCGAGACGGTCGCGGCATTGGTCGACAGCGGCGTGCGCGGCCTGCTGATCGAGTGCTACGGCAGCGGCACCGGACCCTCCGACGATCAGGCCCTGCTCGCCGCCCTGCGCCGCGCGCGCGCCGCCGGTGTGGTGCTGGCCGCGATCAGCCAGTGCCCCTACGGCCACGTGGAGTTCGGCGTGTACGCCGCCGGCAGCCAGTTGCGCGCCGCCGGGCTGGTCTCCGGCGGCGGCATGACCCGCGAAGCGGCGCTGGCCAAGCTGTTCGCCCTGCTCGGCGCCGGCCTGGCCGCCGACCAGGTGGAGCACTGGTTCACCCGCGACCTGTGTGGCGAGATGGCGGACGCCTGAGGCCAGCGCACTGGCGCGCAGGCCCGAAGGAAGGCGGCGCCGAACAGGGTGGGCTTCAGCCCACCAACCACCCACGCGTGACCTTCGCTGAAAAATGGCCGAAGCTGCACCGATCGAGAATCGTCCGGAGCCCGCCATGTACCTGCCCAGCACCTTCCGCCAGGACGACCTGCCGACCCTGCATGCGCATATCGAGCGGACCGGGCTGGCGACGCTGATCACCCACGGCGCGCAGGGCCTGCAGGCCAGCCCCCTGCCGCTGGTGCTGGCGCGCGACGAGGGGCCGTTCGGCACGCTGTACGGGCACTTCGCGCGGGCCAATCCACAGTGGCGCGATCTGGCCGACGGCGAGGCGCTGGTGCTGTTCACCGGGCCGGACGCCTATGTCAGCCCGTCCTTCTATCCGTCGAAGGCCGAGCACGGCCGCGTGGTGCCGACCTGGAACTACCTCAGCGTGCAGGCCCGCGGCCGGGCCGAGACGATCGAGGAGCCGCAGCGCCTGCTGGCGCTGCTCAGGCGGCTCAGCGACCGCCACGAGGCCGGGCGGCCGCAGCCGTGGCGGGTCGAGGACGCGCCACGCGACTTTCTCGACAGCCAGTTGCGGGCGATCGTCGGCTTCGCAATGCCGATCGCTCGGCTGGAGGGCAAGTGGAAGCTCAGCCAGAACCGCCGCGAGGCGGATCGCCAGGGCGTGATCCAGGGCCTCGCGGCCAGCGGCTCGCCCGGCGATGCGGCAGTCGCGGCGCGGATGATCGATCCATCCGGCTGAAGGCCCGCGTGCTCCCGCGTGCGAATGGAACCGGCGCTGCCGCCTTGCCTTACGCTTGTGCAACGCGACCTGAGACCACCCATATCCGAACAGACACAACGGAAAAGGGAGCCTTGCGGCTCCCTCTGCACGGCGCACCCTCATCCGGCCCTGCGGGCCACCTTCTCCCGGCGGGAGAAGGGCAAAGCCTGTGCGGCCTGAAAGTCCGCACAACCCCGTGAGCGGTTTTGACCGCGAATGTGACCGGCGTGGCGCCATCGACCGACACCGAACCATCCCCCTCTCCCCTCGGGGAGAGGGTCGGGGTGAGGGCTGGCGTTGCCGATCATTCGATTTCGACCAATACCTCGCCGGGGTTCACCCGATCGCCCTTGGCCACGTGCACGGCCTTGACCGTGCCGCCGATCGGCGCCTGTACCTCGCTTTCCATCTTCATCGCCTCGGTGACCAGCACCGCCTGGCCGGCCTTGACCGTGTCGCCCTCCTTGACCAGCACGTCGACGATGTTGCCCGGCATGTTGGTGCTGACATGGCCCGGCGCGCTGGCCTGCTTGCGCTTGCCGTCACCGCCGGCGACGTAGCTGTTCAGCGGCTCGAACACCACCTCTTCCGGCATGCCGTCGATCGATAGGTAGAAGTGCCGCTTGCCCTCGCCCTTGACGCCGACGCCGGTGACGTCGACCCGATAGCTCTCGCCGTGCACGTCGATGATGAACTCGGTCGGCACGCCCTCGCCGGAGACCGCGGCGGCGGTGCCGTCGGGGATCGGCAGCAGCACTTCGGGCTGCAGGGTGCCGGCCTCGCGCTCCTCGAGGAACTTGCGGCCGATGTCCGGGAACATCGCGTAGGTCAGCACGTCCTCCTCGCTCTTGGCCAGGTCGCCGATGGCCGCGCGCAGCTTGTCCAGCTCGGGCTTGAGCAGGTCGGCCGGGCGGCATTCGATCAGCTCCTCGGAGCCGATGGCCTGCTTGCGCAGCTTCTCGTCGATCTGCCCCGGCGCCTTGCCGTAGCCGCCCTGCAGGTACAGCTTCACCTCGTTGGTGATGGTCTTGTAGCGCTCGCCGGCGAGCACGTTGAAGAACGCCTGGGTGCCGACGATCTGCGAGGTCGGGGTCACCAGCGGCGGGTAGCCGAGGTCCTTGCGCACCCGCGGGATCTCCTCCAGCACCTCGCCCATGCGGTTCAGCGCGCCCTGCTCCTTGAGCTGGTTGGCGAGGTTGGAAATCATCCCGCCGGGCACCTGGTTGACCTGCACGCGGGTGTCGACGCCGGTGAATTCGCTCTCGAACTGGTGGTACTTCTTGCGCACCGCGTGGAAGTACAGGCCGATCTCCTGCAGCGCCTCCAGGTCCAGGCCGGTGTCGTAGGGCGTGCCGCGCAGCGCCGCGACCATCGACTCGGTGCCCGGGTGGCTGGTGCCCCAGGCCATCGAGGAGATCGCCGTGTCGATGCGGTCGGCGCCGTTCTCCACCGCCTTGAGCTGGCACATGGAGGCGACGCCGGCGGTGTCGTGCGAGTGGATCGCCACCTCCAGCGGCAGCGCCGCCTTCAGCGCGGCGACCAGTTCGCCGGTGGCGTACGGGGTGAGCAGGCCGGCCATGTCCTTGATGGCGATGGAGTCTATGCCCATGTCGGCCATGGCCTTGGCCTGGTCGACGAAGGCCTGCACGGTGTGCACCGGGCTGGTGGTGTAGCAGAGGGTGCCCTGGGCGTGCTTGCCGGTCTTCTTCACCGCACGGATGGCGGTTTCCAGATTGCGCACGTCGTTCATCGCATCGAAGATGCGGAACACGTCGATGCCGTTCTCCGCCGCCTTAGCGCAGAAGGCCTCGACCACGTCGTCGCTGTAGTGGCGGTAGCCGAGCAGGTTCTGCCCGCGCAGCAGCATCTGCAGCCGGGTGTTGGGCAGCGCCGCGCGCAGCACCCGCAGGCGCTCCCAGGGGTCTTCCTTGAGGAAGCGCACACAGGCGTCGAAGGTCGCCCCGCCCCAGACTTCCAGCGACCAGAAGCCGACCCTGTCCAGCTTGTCGCAGATCGGCAGCATGTCCTCGGTGCGCATGCGGGTGGCCAGCAGCGACTGGTGGGCATCGCGCAGGATGGTGTCCGTTACGGTGATCTTTCTGGTGCTCATGTTTTTCTCCTCGCTGGAGGCTAGAGGCTGAAGGCTGGACGGAAAAAGCGGCTATCGTTCAGCCTCTAGCTTTCCAGCCTCGAGCGGCTTTTCTTCTTAAAGTCCTGCATGTGCCGCGATCGCCGCGGCGATGGCGATGGCCAGTTCGCCCGGCTTGCGCTTGATCGAGTAGTCCAGCAGTTCCGGGTGCTTGTCGACGAAGCTGGTGTTGAAGCGGCCGCTCTTGAATTCCGGGTTGGCGAGGATCTGCTGGTAGTAGGTAGCGGTGGTCTTCACGCCCTGCACGCGCATGTCGTCCAACGCGCGCGAGCCGCGGGCCAGCGCCTCTTCCCAGGTCAGCGCCCAGACGATCAGCTTCAGGCACATCGAGTCGTAGAACGGCGGGATGGTGTAGCCGGTGTAGATCGCCGTGTCGGTGCGCACGCCGGGGCCGCCGGGGGCGTAGTAGCGGGTGATCTTGCCGAAGCTGGGCAGGAAGTTGTTGCGCGGGTCTTCGGCGTTGATGCGGAATTGCAGGGCGAAGCCGCGGTGCTGGATGTCTTCCTGCTTGACCGACAGCGGCAGGCCCGAGGCGATGCGGATCTGCTCGCGGACGATGTCGATCCCGGTGATTTCCTCGGTGATGGTGTGCTCGACCTGCACCCGGGTGTTCATCTCCATGAAGTACACCTCGCCATCGGCGAGCAGGAACTCCACGGTGCCGGCGTTCTCGTAGCCCACCGCCCTGGCCGCGCGCACCGCCAGGTCGCCGATGTAGGCACGCTGCTCGGGGGTCAGCTGCGGGCTGGGGGCGATCTCGATGAGCTTCTGGTTGCGCCGCTGGATCGAGCAATCGCGCTCGAACAGGTGCACGGTGTTGCCGAAGGCGTCGGCGAGGATCTGCGCCTCGATGTGCTTGGGCTCGACGATGCATTTCTCGAGGAAGACCTCGGCCGAGCCGAAGGCCTTGGTCGCCTCGGAGATGACCCGCGGATAGGCCTGCTCCAGTTCCTCCTTCGAGTTGCAGCGGCGGATGCCGCGGCCGCCGCCGCCGGAGGTGGCCTTGAGCATCACCGGGTAGCCGATGCGCTCGGCCTCGCGCAGCGCCTCGGCCAGGTCGGCAACGTTGCCCTCGGTGCCCGGGGTGCAGGGCACGCCGGCGGCGATCATGCTGCGCCGCGCCTCGGTCTTGTCGCCCATGCGGCGGATGACCTCGGCGCTCGGCCCGACGAAGCGGATGCCGCGCTCGGCGCAGATTTCCGCCAGCTCGGCGTTCTCGGAGAGGAAGCCGTAGCCCGGGTGCAAGGCATCGCAACCGGTCTCGACCGCCAGGTTGACCAGCTTGCGCGGATTCAGGTAGCCGGCGAGCGGGTCGTCGCCGATGAAGTAGGACTCGTCCGCACGCTTGACGTGCAGCGCCATGCGGTCGGCCTCGGAGAAGACCGCCACCGAGCGGATGCCCATCTCGGCGCAGGCCCGCACGATGCGCACGGCGATCTCGCCCCGGTTGGCGATCAGCAGCTTCTTGATCACGCTGAGCTCCTCGGATCAGTGAGCAGGGGATCGGCCGGGGGCCGGTCCGTTGGTTGACCGTACATCCAGCCCGGTCGTCATTTACCCTACGCCTGCCGGGTCGATTATCGAAAATCAATATTTGTTTGCCTTGGCATAAGGCATTGCTTATACAGGCAGGCAACGAGGCGCGCGCCGGTGTGCGCCAGGTCACGAAAGAGAGGGTTCCGCGGTGCGCAAGTCCCTGATGCGCATGACCTTGCGCCAGCTGCAGGTGTTCAATGCGGTGTGCCTGAGCCGCTCCTACAGCCGCGCCGCCGAGCAGATGGCGCTGACCCAGCCCGCGGTCAGCCTGCAGATCCGCCAGCTGGAGGAACTGGTCGGCCAGCCGCTGTTCGAGTACGTCGGCAAGAAGCTCTACCTGACTGACGCCGCCGAGGCGCTGCAGCGCGCCAGCAGCGACATCTTCGACCGCCTGGAGAGCCTCGACATGCAGCTGTCGGACCTGCAGGGCTCGCTGCAGGGGCAGCTCAACCTCTGCGTGGAATCCAGCGCCAAGTACTTCGTTCCTCACCTGTTCGCCGAATTTCGCCGCCACTATCCCGAAGTCAGCCTGAACCTGACGGTGGTCAACCACAGCCTGGCGGTGCGCCGCCTGACCCTCAGCCGCGACGACCTGATGATCATGAGCCAGGTGCCGCAGGACATGGCGCTGGACTTCCTGCCCTTCCTCAACAACCCCATCGTCGCCGTGGCGCCGCCGGACCATGCGCTGTGCACGAAGGACGCCCTGCAGCTGCAGGACCTCACCGCCTATCCGCTGCTGGTCCGCGAGAAGGGCTCGGGCACGCGCCGAGCCTGCGAAGAGTACTGCCACCAGAAGCGCGCGCACTTCGCCCAGACCCTGGAGATCGGCTCGCTGGAGTCCCAGCGCGAGGCGGTGATCGCCGGCCTCGGCCTGGCCCTGCTGCCGCGCCATGCCGTGCGCCTGGAGCTGCAGCACGGCCTGCTGCGCGAACTGCCGGTGGCCGAGCTGCCATTGCAACGCAGCTGGTGCGTGGTGAATCTGCGCGGCCGGCGGCTGTCACCGGTGGCGCAGGCCTTCGTCGACTTCATCCGCCAGGAGCGGGCGGCGCTGCTCAGGCTGGACGAAGGCTTCCAGAACGGCCGCGCAGGATCGGGCAAGGATCGCGCAGGATCGGCCTAGCCCGTCCCGATGCGCGGACGGAACATGGCCAGCCTGGCGCGCGGCGCGCGCGCAACCTCATGGGAGAAAGCGGATGCTGTCCGGAACCAGCGCCCTGCTTGGCGCCATCGCCACGCTCGAACGCGAGCAGGGCCAGGCCGTGCTGGCGACCGTGGTGAAGGTCGAGGGCTCGGCCTATCGCCGCCCCGGCGCACGCATGCTGATTCCACTCTACGGCGCGGCCGTGGGCACCATCAGCGGCGGCTGCCTGGAATCGGACGTGGCGAAGAAGGCCTGGTGGCTGACCGATGGCGGCAGGCCCGTGGTACGCCGCTACAGCACCGCCACCCAGGACGACGATGACGACCAGGACGCCGCGCTGACCTTCGGCCTCGGCTGCAACGGCACGGTGTACGTGCTGCTGGAGCGCCACGGCGCCGACCGCCCGCTGGCGGTGTTCGACCTGCTGCGGCGGGTACGCGAGAGCGGCCGGGCCGGCGCGCTGGCCACCGTCATCGCCAGCGACGGCGACGCCCGAGCGCGGGTCGGCGACCGCCTGCTGCTGCATCCGGAGATGCCCGACGGCGCTCGCCTGCCGGAGCCGGCGCTGGATGCCCGGGTACGCGCCGACCTGGCCGACACCCTGGCCCGGGGCCGTTCCTCGCTGCGCAGCTACCGCGACGCGCAGGGCGAGGTGGAGGTCTTCTGCGAGTACCTGGCGCCACAGCGCCGCCTGGTGGTGTTCGGCGCCGGCCACGACGCGCAGCCACTGGTGCACATGGCCAAACTGCTGGACTGGCACGTGACGGTGGTCGACGGCCGCGCCCACTTCGCCCGCCCCGAACGCTTCCCCGAGGCCGACGCCGTGCTGCAGGCCAGCGCCCAGCCGCCCTACGGCCTGCACGGCCTGACCGACGGCGCCCTGGTGGCGGTGATGACCCACAGCTACAGCCAGGACCGCCACTGGCTCGGCGGCGTGCTGCGCGGCAATCCCCTCTACATCGGCCAGCTGGGCCCGCGCGAACGCACCGAACGCCTGCTCGGCGAGATCCGCACGCCCGGCGCCGACCTGCCGGCGCTGGGGCGCCTGCACTACCCGCTGGGCCTGGACATCGGCGGCGACACGCCGGAAAGCGTCGCCACGGCGATCGTCGCCGAGATGACCGCGGCGCTGAACCAGCGCCGCGGCGGCATGCTCAGGCACCGGGAATCGGCGATCCACGCGCCGACACCGCTCCACCACGACGATCTCGAGGCCACGCCGCGCCTGACCGCGTCCTGATGCCTTCGTGGGCACGGGGCAGCGATCCGGCTGGTGGAAAACGCTTTGCGGTTTTCCACCCTATGGCCTCGAAGCGCAGGGTGGAGGACACCGCTCAGCTTGGCCACCGGAGACGCTCAGGCCATGACCTGCGCCGGGAACGGCAGCTTGCGCAGGCGCACACCGGTGACGGCGAACAGCGCGTTGGCCAGCGCCGGCGCCAGCGGCGGCACGCCCGGCTCGCCCACCCCGGTGGGGTTCTCGGCCGAGGGCACGATGTGCACCTCCACCCGCGGCATCTCGTTGATCCGCAGCACCGGGTAGTCGTGGAAGTTCGACTGCTCGACCCGTCCCTCCTTCAGGGTGATCGCGCCGTGGCGCACCGCCGCCAGGGCGAAGCCGATGCCGCCTTCCATCTGCGCCCTGATCACGTCCGGGTTGATGGCGATGCCGCAGTCCACCGCGCAGACCACGCGATCGACGCGGTAGCTGCCGTCGCCCTTCACCGTCACCTCGACCACCTGCGCCACGAACGAGCCGAACGACTCGTGCACGGCGATGCCGCGGCCGCGTTTCTCGCCGTCCGCGCCCGGCGCCAGCGGCTTGTCCCAGCCGGCCTGCTCGGCGGCCAGCCGCAGCACCCCGCGGTGACGCGGATGGCTCTCCAGCAGTGCGTCGCGGAAGGCGTAGGGGTCCTTGCCCGCGGCCACGGCGGCTTCGTCGATCATGGTCTCGGCGACGTAGCCGGTGTGGGTGTGGCCCACCGAACGCCACCACAGCACCGGCACCTGGATGTTGGCCGGCGTGCTCAGCTCGACCTGCAGGTTGGGCACCGCGTAGGCGAGGTTGGACAGGCCTTCCACCGAGGTGTGGTCGATACCGTCGCGCACCAGCGCCGCCTCCATCGACGTACCGGCGATGATCGACTGGCCGACCAGGCGGTTATGCCAGGCCTGCAGCGTGCCGGCCTCGTCCAGGCCGATGCGCACGCGGTGCAGGTACATCGGGCGGTAGGAACCGCCACGGGTGTCGTCCTCGCGGGTCCAGACCATCTTCACCGGCGCCTCGATGCCCTTTTCACGAGCCGCCTTGGCGATCGCCACCGCCTCAAGCAGGTAGTCGGACCTGGAGCTGGCGCGGCGGCCGAAGCTGCCGCCGGCATACAGCTGGGTCAGCGACACCTGCTCCGGCGCCAGGCCCAGGTAGCCACCGATGAGGGCCTGGTCGACGGTCTGGAACTGCTCGCCGTTCCAGATCTCGCAGCGCTCGTCGGACAGCTTGACCAGGCAGTTCATCGGCTCCATCGCCGCATGCGCCAGGTAGGGGAATTCGTACTCGGCCTCGACGGTTTTCGCCGCCCCGGCCAGCGCCGCCTCGGCATCGCCGGTGCGGGTGGCCGGCAGCCCGGGCTTGCCCGCGGCCTCCCGATACTGGGCGAGGATCTCCTCGCTGCCGAGGGTGAAGGCCTGGCTCTCGTCCCATTCGATCGCCAGCGCGTCGCGCCCCTGGCGGGCGGCCCAGGTGTTCTTGGCCAGCACCGCCACGCCGGCGCGGCCATGGGGCAGGTCGCGGAACTCCACCACGTCCACCACGTCGCGCACGGCCCTGGCCTGGCTGGCGTCCACCGCGCGCGGCACGCCGCCGAAGCGCGGCGGGTAGGCGACCATCGCCACCAGCATGCCCGGCAGCTTGAGGTCCTGGGTGAACAGGGCGCTGCCGTCGGTCTTGTCGAAGCTGTCCTTGCGCCGCAGGTCGAGCTTGCCGATCAGCTTGAAGTCCTTCGGTTCCTTGAGCTGCACCTGCTGCGGCACCGGCAGTTGCGCGGCGGCCTCGACCAACTCGCCGAAACCGGCGCTCCGGCCTGATCCTGCATGGCTGACCACACCCTGGGCGACGTCGATCTCACCGGCCGGCACGCCCCAGCGCTGCGCGGCGGCGGCCACCAGCATGGCCCTGGCGGTGGCGCCGGCATTGCGCATCTGCTCCCAGGAGTTGGCCATGGCGGTGCTGCCGCCGGTACCCTGCATCGGGCCGAAGGCGTTGTTGTTGTACAGCTTGGCGTCGGCCGGCGCGCCTTCGACGCGCACCTTGTCCCAGTCGGCGTCCAGCTCCTCGGCGAGCAGGGTGGCGAGGCCGGTGTAGCTGCCCTGGCCCATCTCCAGGTGCTTGGCCAGCACGGTCACCACGCCATCGCTGTCGATGCGCACGAAGGCGTTGGGGCCGAATGGCTGGCTCGCGGCCAGTGCATCGACACCGCGCAGCAGCGGCGCGAAGAAGATGCCCAGGGCCAGGCCGCCGGCGCCCTTGAGCAGCGTGCGGCGGCTGACGTTGAGAATGCCGCGCGCGGCGCTGTCGGGGGTTTCGATCTTGCCCATGCTGATGCGCCTCCTCAGGCCAGTTGCTCGGCGGCTTGGTGAATGGCGGCACGGATCCGCACATAGGTGGCGCAGCGGCAAATGTTGCCGCTCATGGCCGTGTCGATGTCGGCGTCGGTCGGCGCCTTGTTGCTGCTGAGCAGCGCCGTGGCGGCCATGATCTGGCCGGACTGGCAATAGCCGCACTGCACCACGTCGAGCCGGCGCCAGGCGTCCTGCACCACCCGGCCCACGGGGTCTTCGCCCATCGCCTCGATGGTGGTGATGCGTTTGCCGGCCACCGCCGACACCGGGGTCACGCAGGAGCGGGTCGGCTGCCCCTCCACGTTCACCGTGCAGGCGCCGCACAGGGCCATGCCGCAGCCGTACTTGGTGCCGGTGAGGTTGGCGACGTCGCGCAGGGCCCAGAGCAGCGGCATGTCGTCGGCCACGTCCAGCTCATGGTCCTTGCCATTGAGGTTCAGGGTAATCATGGTCTGCCCACCTTGTTCTGATGGTGTCTGAGGATTCCGGCGTGCCTTGCCGGGCTCGCCCCGCACGCACGAGGCCAGGCGCGTCACTCTAGTGGGCGGGAAACGGGCTGTCGCGGCAGGGCGCGCAGATCGGCAGGACCGGGCAACAAGTTCGCAGAATCGGGCAACGAAGCGGGCCGCGGAGGCAAAAGCTCTACGTTCATCGGCACGCTGCTGCGAGCCGGCGATAACGTATAAGATATACGGCATTCCCTTGCCATCGGTGCGACACCGTGCCTCTACCACGCTTCAACGCCCCCAACCTGGGCATCACCCCCACCGCCTCGGAGGTCATCGCCAAGCACCTGCGCGACGCCATCGTCTCCGGGCAGTTCGCCGAAGGCGAGCCGATCCGCCAGGACGACATCGCCGGGCTGTTCAACGTCAGCAAGATCCCGGTGCGCGAGGCCCTGAAGCGCCTCGAGGCCGAGGGTCTGGTGCTCTTCCAGCGCAACAAGGGCGCCGTGGTGACCGTGCTGACCGAGCCGGAGCTGGCGCAGATGTTCGAGGTCCGGGTGCTGCTGGAGACGCAGATCACCCGCCTGGCGGTGCCGAACATGCGCGAGGAGACCTTCGCCGAGGCCGAACGCATCTGTGCCGCTTTCGTCCACGAGGACAACGCCGCGCGCTGGTCCGAGCTGAACTGGGCGTTCCACGCCTGCCTCTATGCGCCGGCGCAGCGGCCGTTCATGCTGCAGATGATCCGCTCGATCCACGACAAGGTGGAGCGCTACCTGCGGGTGCAGATGAGCATCCATGAGGGCAAGCGCGACGCCAATCTCGAGCACCTGGAGATCCTCGCGGCCTGCCGCAGCGGCGACGTCGAGCGCTCGGTGCGACTGATCGAGCAGCACATCCTCGGCGTCTGCCAGGCGCTGTTCGACCACCTGCCGCACCGCTAGGACCGTACGGGACGGTCGGCTATTGTGCCGAAATCGTCATCGCGCCAGGCGAAAACGCTCAAGCGGGCGGGTGCCGTCCGGGCCATGCTTCCGGCATGCACGTTGGGCTTCGGCGCACGGCGCCTCAACCCAACCTACGCGATCGGGTGGGAGGCGTTCGCGGGCGAGACCACTCCCACGGGTCCTACAGAATGCAGGTGGCCGGCATGAAACGCATCCAGATCCTCGACACCCACACCGGCGGCGAACCGACCCGCCTGGTCCTCGACGGCTTTCCCGACCTCGGCCGCGGCAGCATGGCCGAGCGCCGCCGGCTGCTCGCCGAACGTCACGACGACTGGCGCGCCGCCTGCGTGCTGGAGCCGCGCGGCAGCGACGTGCTGGTTGGCGCGCTGCTCTGCGAGCCGGTCGACCCGACCGCCTGCGCCGGGGTGATCTTCTTCAACAACAGCGGCTACCTCGGCATGTGCGGCCACGGCACCATCGGCCTGGTGGTGTCGCTGGCGCACCTGGGGCGCATCGGCCCCGGCACCCACCGCATCGAGACGCCGGTAGGCACCGTCGAAGCCACCCTGCACGCCGATCGCTCGGTGAGCGTGCGCAACGTGCCGGCCTACCGCTACCGCCAGGCGGTCGCGGTGGAGGTGCCCGGCTACGGCAGCGTCAGCGGCGACATCGCCTGGGGCGGCAACTGGTTCTTCCTCGTCTCCGAGCACGGCCTGCGCATCGCCGGCGACAACCTGGAAGCGCTCACCGCCTTCACCTGCGCGATCCAGAAGGCGCTGGAGCAGCAGGGCATCCGCGGCGAGGACGGTGGCCTGATAGACCATATCGAGCTGTTCGCCGAAGAGCCGCAAGGCTCGCAGCCAAGCGTCGCGAGCGAAGAGGGGGCTAGGCAGGAACAGACGAAGAAGCGCAGTTTACATGGCGTAAATGAGCATTCTGAGCCTGCTCCCAACGACGCCCCATCGAGCGCAGCAGCTTCGCTGCGAGCCGACAGCCGCAACTTCGTGCTCTGTCCGGGCAAGGCCTACGACCGCTCGCCCTGCGGCACCGGCACCAGCGCCAAGCTCGCCTGCCTGGCCGCCGACGGCAAGCTGCAGCCCGGCGAGCGCTGGCGCCAGGCGAGCGTGATCGGCAGCCAGTTCGAGGCGAGCTACGAGCGCGACGGCGAACGCATCGTGCCAACCATCCGCGGCAGCGCCCACCTGAGCGCCGAAGCGACCCTGCTGATCGAGGACGAGGATCCCTTCGCCTGGGGCATCCGCCCGTGAATGCCGACGTCATCATCGTCGGCTCCGGCATCATCGGTGCCGCCTGCGCCGACGAGCTGGCGCGCCGCGGCCTCGAGGTGCTGGTGCTGGACGACCGGCGCGGCGGCGCCACGGCGGCCGGCATGGGCCATCTGGTGGCGCTGGACGACAACCCCGCCGAGCTGAAGCTGAGCGACCACTCGATCGGCCGCTGGCGCGAATGGGCGCGGGACATGGACCAGGGCTGCGCCTATCGCAACAACGGCAGCCTCTGGCTGGCGGCCAACGAGCAGGAGATGGCGGTGGCCGAAGCCAAGCTGAAGACCCTGCGCGAGGCCGGCATGGCCTGCGAACTGCTCGGTGCCGAGGCCCTGCGCGCCACCGAACCGGAGCTGCGCGACGGCCTGCCCGGGGCGCTCAAGGTCGCCGGCGACGGCATCCTCTACGCGCCCAATGCGGCGCGCTGGCTGCTGACGCGCGGCGGCCGGCGCATCGCCGAGCGGCAGGGCCGGGTGGCCGCGATCGAGGCCGACGAGGTGCGGCTCGACGACGGCACGCGGCTGCGCGCCCCGGTGGTGGTACTGGCCAACGGCATCCACGCGCCGGAGCTGGCGCCGGACCTGCCGATCGAGCCGAAGAAGGGCCACCTGCTGATCACCGACCGCTACCCGGGGCGGGTCAGCCACACGCTGATCGAACTCGGCTACGTCACCAGCGCGCACAACGCCAGCGGGCCTTCGGTGGCCTGCAACATCCAGCCGCGGCCCACCGGGCAGCTGTTCATCGGCTCGTCGCGGCAGTTCGGTACCAGCGACCCGGCGGTCGACGGGCCGATGCTGGCGCGCATGCTGCGCCGCGCGGTGGACTACATGCCGGGCCTGGCCAAGCTCAACGGCATTCGCGCCTGGACCGGCTTCCGCGCCGCCAGCCCCGACGGGCTGCCGCTGATCGGCGAGCACCCGCGCCGGCCCGGGTTGTGGCTGGCGGTCGGCCACGAGGGCCTCGGCGTCACCACCGCGCCGGGCACCGCCGAGCTGCTGGCCGCGCAGCTGTTCGGCGAAACCCCGCCGTTCGCCGCCGAGCCCTACCTGCCGGAACGTTTTCTCGGGGCCCGCGACGCGCAGCGGACAAGCATCCCTTCGGAGGCCGGACGATGATCGACCTGACACTCGACGGCCGCCCGGTGCGGGTGGCCGCCGGCAGCACGGTCGCCGCGGCGCTGGCGATCGGCGGCGACGGCACCAGCCGCACCGCCGTCGGCGGCGCCCGGCGCGCGCCGCTGTGCGGCATGGGCATCTGCCAGGAATGCCGGGTGACGGTCGACGGCGTGCGCCGGCTGGCCTGCCAGACGCTCTGCGCCCCCGGCATGCAGGTGGAGACCCGGCCATGAGCGAACGCTATGACCTGCTCATCGTCGGCGCCGGCCCGGCCGGCCTGGCCGCGGCGCTGGCCGCCGCCGACAGCGGCCTCGCCATCGCGCTGATCGACGACAACCCCGCCCCGGGCGGGCAGATCTGGCGCGATGGCCCGGGCGTGCGGCTGCCGGCGCGGGCCCGGCGGCAGCGCGAGGCCCTGGCCCGTCACGCCAACATCACCCTGCTGAGCGGCACGCGGGTGGTGGCCTGCGCCGACGACAGGCGGCTGCTGGTGGAGGATGCCGACAGCGGCCGGCTGATCGGCTACCGCAAGCTGCTGCTGTGCACCGGCGCGCGCGAGCTGCTGCTGCCGTTCCCCGGCTGGACGCTGCCCGGGGTGACGGGCGCCGGCGGGCTGCAGGCGCTGATCAAGGGCGGGCTGCCGGTGCGCGGCGAGCGCGTGGTGATCGCCGGCAGCGGCCCGTTGCTGCTGGCCAGCGCCGCCACCGCGCAGAAGGCCGGCGCGCAGGTGCTGCGGGTCGCCGAGCAGGCGTCCCATGCCGCGGTCGCCGGTTTCGCCGCGCGCCTGCTGCAGTGGCCGGGCAAGGCCGTGCAGGCGCTCGGACTGCACCAGCCGGGCTACCGCTGCAACGCCCGGGTGGTCGCCGCGCTCGGCAGCGAGCGCCTGGAAGCGGTGCTGATCCAGCGCGGCGGGCGGCGCGAGGAACTGCCCTGCGAACGCCTGGCCTGCGGCTTCGGCCTGGTGCCCAACACCCAGCTCGGCGAGGCGCTGGGCTGCGAGGTTCGCGCCGGCGCGCTGGCGGTCGACGACCTGCAGCGCACCCGCCTCGCCGAGGTCTTCGCCGCCGGCGAGTGCACCGGCTTCGGCGGTTCCGAGCTGTCCCTGGTGGAAGGCGCCATCGCCGGCCACGCGGCGGTCGGGCAGACCGCCCGGGCCGAGGCGCTGCTGCCCGAACGCGCGCGCTGGCGGCGATTCGCCCGACAGCTGGCGCGCAGCTTCGCGCTCGATCCGGCGCTGAAGGACCTGCCCCGCCCCGACACCCTGGTCTGCCGCTGCGAGGACGTGCCCTACTCGGCGCTGGCCGGGCACGACGGCTGGGTCGGCGCCAAGCTCGCCAGCCGCTGCGGCATGGGCGCCTGCCAGGGCCGGGTATGCGGTGCCGTGGCGGGCTACCTGTTCGGCTGGACGCCGACCCGGCCGCGCCTGCCGCTGTCGCCGGCGCGGGTCGACACCCTGCTGTGCCTGGAGGAGACGGCGCTTCCCAGCGCGACCGGCGAACCCGTAGAGTGAAGCGGCTGCCGCGCGACCGGCAGACCGCTTCCTCCGCCTCTGCCGAGTACGGGCGCATGCTGTTCGAACGACTCACCGCCCCCTGCGACCTGGCCGAATTCCTCGGCAGCCTGCAGCTGATCCAGCCGTTGCTCGATGCCATGGCCGACCAGACCTTCTTCGTCAAGGACGCCGCGGCCCGCTACCTGCTGGCCAACCGCACCCTGGCGCAGCGCTGCGGGCTGGCGGATTCCACGGCGCTGCGCGGGCGCACCGCCGAGGAGGTGTTCCCGGCGCCGCTCGGCGCGCAGTACACCGCGCAGGACCGCGAGGTGCTGCAGGGCCGCCGGCTCAGCGACAAGCTCGAGCTGCACCTCTACCCCGGCCGCGAGCCCGGCTGGTGCATGACCCACAAGCTGCCACTGTACGACCGCGCCGGGCGCATCATCGGCATGGCCGGCGTATCGCTCGACCTGCAGGCCGCACAGTCCTCGCACCCGGCCTACCACCGGCTGGCGGCGGTGGACGCGCACATCCGCGAACATTTCTCGCGGCCGATCGCCCTCACCGAACTCACCGCCCTGGCCGGCCTCTCGACCGCCCAGCTGGAGCGGCTGTGCAAGCGCATCTACGGGCTGACACCGCGCCAGCTGATCCACAAGGCGCGGCTCGAGGAGGCCTCGCGGCTGCTGCTGCAGGATCACCCGATCACCGAGATCGCCCACCGTTGCGGCTATGCTGATCACAGCGCCTTCAGCCGCCAGTTCAAGAGCCTCACCGGGCTGTCGCCCTCGGACTACCGCCAGGCGCACCAGAATGGCCAGCCGGTAACCAAGGGTAACTTCGCGTGCTCCGCTTTGTAGCACCACCCCGGCGCCCGCCACGCGGCCGAGCACCACGCCAGCCGGCGCGCAGCCCGCCAATCGCGGTGCCAACGGGCCAGTCAGAGCGTTTTCCGCCCCTCGCACGGGAGCGTCGCCAGGGGCGGCACAGGCATTGCATAACGAATACCGTATACGAAATGCCAACTGTCCACCGACGACGAACGCAACTGACCGAGGAATGTATGAAGAAATCCTACGCCCTGGCTCTCAGCACTGCTCTCCTGGCTACCGCGGCGCTGCCGGCGCACGCCGACAAGCTCGACGACATCATCGAATCCGGCAAGCTGCGCTGCGCGGTGACCCTGGACTTCCCGCCGATGGGTTTCCGTGACGACAAGAACCAGCCCGCCGGCTTCGACGTCGACTACTGCAACGACCTGGCGAAAATCCTCGGCGTCGACGCCGAAGTGGTGGAAACGCCCTTCCCCGACCGCATCCCGGCGCTGGTCTCCGGGCGTGCCGACGTCATCGTCGCCTCCACCTCCGACACCCTCGAGCGGGCCAAGACCGTCGGCATGACGGTGCCCTACTTCGCCTTCCAGATGGTCGTGCTGACCCGCGAAGACACCGGCATCGACAGCTACGACGACCTCAAGGGCCGCCCGGTCGGCAACACCACCGGCACCTACGAAGCCATCGCCCTGGAAGAAGACGTGAAGAAGTGGGGCGAAGGCAGCTTCCGCGCCTACCAGACCCAGAACGACACCATCCTCGCCGTCGCCCAGGGCCACGTCGACGCCACCGTGGTGACCAACACCGTGGCCGCCTCGACCCTCAAGTCCGGCAAGTACAAGGGCCTGAAGATCGCCGGCGACGCGCCCTACGTGATCGACTACGTGTCGCTCGCCGCCGGCCGCAGCGAATACGGCCTGCTCAACTACCTGAACCTGTTCGTCAACCAGCAGGTGCGCACCGGCCGCTACGCCGAGCTGTACGAGAAGTGGGTCGGCGGCACGCCGGTCAACCTGACCGTTCCCGGCGTCTACTACTGACCGATGACCCATCGCTTCGATAGGCCACGCGGGGGTCCCGATGCCTGAAGTCCAGCTGACCGGCCGCCGCCTGGCGGGGGGCGCCGCACAGGGCGCCCTGCTCCACAGCGACACCGGCCTGAGCTTCTGGGGCGGGATCGACCCGGCCAGCGGCGAGGTGATCGACCGCCACCACCCGCTCAGCGGCGAGATCGTCGCCGGGCGGGTGCTCGCCCTGCCCAGCGGGCGCGGCTCCTGCACCGGCAGCAGCGTGCTGCTCGAACTCATCCTCAACGGTCATGCGCCGGCGGCGCTGGTGCTGGCCGAACCCGACGAGATCCTCACCCTCGGCGTGCTGATCGCCGAGGTGGTCTTCGACCGCTCGATACCCGTGCTCTGCGTAGGTCACGAAGCCTTCGCCACGCTGCGCGGCGCGCGCTACGCCCGCATCGGCGAGGCCGGGCTGACGCTCGCCGATACTGCCTTCGTCGACGCGCCGCCACCGCTGGCGCCGCCCGCCGCCGACGCCAGCACGGTGCGCCTCACCGCGGCCGACCGGCGCCTGCTCGAAGGCGGCGAAGGCCGCGCGGCCCAGGTCGGCATGCAGATCCTGCTGCGCATGGCCGAGCTGCAGGGCGCCGACGAGCTGATCGACATCACCCAGGCGCACATCGACGGCTGCATCTACACCGGCCCGGCGAGCCTGCGCTTCGCCCGCCAGCTGTGCGACTGGGGCGCGCGGGTGAAGGTGCCGACCACCCTCAATTCGATTTCCGTGGACCAGCGCCGCTGGCGCCAGCTCGGCATCGCCCCGGCGCTCGGCGAGCCGGCCAGCGCGCTCGGCGACGCCTATGTGGAGATGGGCGCGCGGCCGAGCTTCACCTGCGCGCCCTACCTGCTCGACAGCGCCCCGGCGGCCGGCGAGCAGGTGGTCTGGGCCGAGTCCAACGCGGTGGTCTACGCCAACAGCGTGCTCGGCGCGCGGACCCTGAAGTACCCGGACTTCCTCGACATCTGCATCGCCCTGACCGGCCGCGCGCCGTTCACCGGCTGCCACCGCGCCGAGGCGCGGCACGCCAGCATGGTCATCGAGCTGCCGCCGCTGGCCGCGCTCGACGATGCCTTCTACCCGCTGCTCGGCCACCTGGCCGGCGCCCTCTGCGGCAGCGCCATCCCGGTGCTCTGCGGGCTGGAAGCGGCGGCGCTGACGCCCGACGACCTCAAGGCCTTCGGCGCCGCCTTCGCCACCACCTCGGCCACGCCGATGTTCCACATCCTCGGCGTCACCCCGGAGGCGCCGACCCTCGAACGCGCCCTCGGCGGCCAGGCGCCGCAACGGCGCGTGACCATCGACGCGGCGCAGCTGCTGGCGGCCTGGGAGGAGCTGAACAGCGCCGAGGAGCCCGAGGTCGGCCTGGTGGCGCTGGGCAATCCGCACTTCTCGCTGACCGAGCTGGCCCGCCTGGCCAGCCTCTGCCGCGGTCGCTCGCGGCATCCGGAGGTCGCCCTGGTGGTCACCTGCGGCCGCGAGATCCACGCCCAGGCGCGCGCGGCCGGGCTGCTGGAGACACTCTCGGCGTTCGGCGTCGAGGTCCTCACCGACACCTGCTGGTGCATGCTCACCGAGCCGGTGGTGCCGACCACCGCCCGCACCCTGATGACCAACTCCGGCAAGTACGCCCACTACGCCCCGGGCCTGGTCGGCCGGCGGGTGCGTTTCGGCAGCCTGGCCGCCTGCGTCGAGGCCGCCTGCAGCGGGCGCGCCGACGCCGGCCTGCCGGCCTGGCTGGCCATCGCCCTCCAACAGGGGAATCGCTGACCCATGTTCGGTATCGACTATTCCTTCCGCTGGCGTTCGGCGCTCAGGGCGCTGCCGGACATGCTCTCCGGCGCCTGGGTGACCTTCGAGACGGCGGCGCTGTCGATGATCTTCGGGGTCATCATCGCCCTGCTGCTGATGGTCATGCGGCAGATGAACAACCCGCTGGCGCGCGGCTTCGCTTCCACCTGGATCTCCATCGCGCGCAATACCCCGTCGTTGTTCCAGATCTACATCCTCTACTTCGGCCTCGGCTCCTTCGGCCTGCACGTCAGTTCCTGGTTCGCGCTGCTGGCCGGGATCACCTTCAACAACGCCGGCTACCTGGCGGAGAACTTCCGCGGCGGCCTCAAGGCCATCCCCGACACCCAGATGCGCGCCGCCCGCTCGCTGGGCATGAACGCCTTCCAGGCCTACCGGCTGATCGTGGTGCCGCAGCTGCTGCGCATCGTCTTCTACCCGCTGACCAACCAGATGGTCTGGGCCGTGCTGATGACCAGCCTGGGGGTGATCGTCGGACTGAACGACGACCTGACGGGGGTGACCCAGTCGTACAACGTCAAGACTTTCCGCACCTTCGAATACTTCGCCATCGCCGCGGTGCTGTACTACCTGATCGCCAAGGCCATCGTGCTCGCCGCCCGCCTGCTCGGCTGGCGCCTGTTCCGCTACTGAGGAGGAAGCGCATGTTCTCCACCGGCTTCACCCTCAACGACCTGCGCTTCATGCTCGAAGGCGCCTGGGTCACCCTGCTGCTGACCTTCTGGGCGATCCTGCTCGGCACCCTGGTCGGGGTCATCTGCGGCGTGCTGCGCGCCCTGCTGCCGCGCGCGACCATCCCGCTGGCCTGGCTGCTGGACGTGTTCCGCAGCGTGCCGCTGCTGATCCAGTTCGTACTGTTCAATTCGCTCAAGAGCATCGTCGGGCTGAACTGGAGCGCCTTCACCGTCGGCTGCGTGGTGCTCGGCGTCTACGCCGCGGCCTACTGCACGGAGATCGTGCGCAGCGGCGTGCTCGCCGTGCCGCTCAGCCTGCGCCGCGCCAGCCGCTCGCTGGGCCTGAGCTACTGGCAGGACCTGCGTCATGTGGTGCTGCCGATCGCCACCCGGGTGTCCTTCCCCGGCTGGCTGAACCTGGTGCTGTCGGTGATGAAGGACACCGCGCTGGTGATGTGGATCGGCATCGTCGAGCTGTTGCGCGCCTCGCAGACCATCGTCACGCGCATCCAGGAGCCGTTGCTGGTGCTGTGCATCGCCGGGCTGATCTATTACCTCATGAGCTGGGTGGTGTCGCGCCTGGGCGTCCAGCTGGAAAAAAGGTGGCAGCAAAATGATTGAGATCGAGAACGTGCACAAATCCTTCGGCGACCTCGAGGTGGTCAAGGGGGTCAGCCTGACGGTGAACAAGGGCGAGGTGGTGTCGATCATCGGCGGCTCGGGCTCGGGCAAGTCGACCCTGCTGATGTGCATCAACGGCCTGGAGCCGATCCAGCAGGGCAGCATCCGCGTCGACGGCACCGAGGTGCATGCGCGCGGCACCGACCTCAACAGGCTGCGGCAGAAGATCGGCATCGTCTTCCAGCAGTGGAACGCCTTCCCGCACCTCACCGTGCTGGAGAACGTGATGCTGGCGCCGTGCAAGGTGCTCGGCAAGTCCAAGGCCGAGGCCGAGGCGATGGCGGTCAGGCAGCTGGAGAGCGTCGGCCTGGGCGACAAGCTCAAGGTGTTTCCCGGCAAGCTCTCCGGCGGCCAGCAGCAGCGCATGGCGATCGCCCGCGCGCTGGCCATGTCGCCCGACTACATGCTGTTCGACGAGGCCACCTCGGCGCTCGATCCGCAGCTGGTGGGCGAGGTGCTGGACACCATGCGCATGCTCGCCGAGGACGGCATGACCATGGTCCTGGTGACCCACGAGATTCCCTTCGCCCGCGAGGTGTCCGACCGCGTGGCGTTCTTCCGCGACGGCGTGGTGCACGAGATCGGCACCCCGGACCAGGTTATCGGCAACCCGCAGAAGCCGGAAACCGCCGCCTTCCTCAAATCGGTCATCTAGGAGACTGCCGTGCGCTCGAGCAAGGTCGTTCATGTGGTCAGCTGCCACGCCGAGGGCGAGGTCGGCGACGTCATCGTCGGTGGCGTCGCCCCGCCGCCCGGCGATACGGTATGGGAACAGTCGCGCTGGATCGCGCAGGACGAGACGCTGCGCAACTTCGTACTCAACGAGCCGCGCGGCGGCGTGTTCCGTCACGTCAACCTGCTGGTGCCGCCCAAGGATCCGCGCGCGCAGATGGCCTGGATCATCATGGAGCCGGCCGACACCCCGCCGATGTCCGGCTCCAACTCGCTGTGCGTGGCCACCGTGCTGCTGGACAGCGGCATCCTGCCGATGACCGAGCCGGAAACCCGGCTGACCCTGGAGGCGCCCGGCGGGCTGATCGAGGTGGTCGCCCAGTGCCGCGCCGGCAAGACCGAGCGGGTCACCGTGCGCAACGTGCCGTCCTTCGCCGACCGGCTGGACGCCCATGTCGAGGTCGAGGGGCTCGGCACCCTGAAGGTCGACACCGCCTACGGCGGCGACAGCTTCGTCATCGCCGACGCCCAGGCGCTGGGCTTCGCCATCCGCGCCGACGAGGCCGCCGACCTGGTCGCCATCGGCATGAAGATCACCCGCGCGGCCAACGAGCAGCTCGGCTTCGTGCACCCGACCAACCCGGACTGGGCGCACATCTCCTTCTGCCAGATCGCCGCGCCGGTGGTGCGCGAGCACGGCGTGGTCACCGGCGCCAACGCGGTGGTGATCCGCCCCGGCAAAATCGACCGCTCGCCGACCGGTACCGGCTGCTCGGCGCGCATGGCGGTGCTGCACGCCAGGGGCCAGCTGGCGGTCGGCGAACGCTTCGTCGGGCGCTCAATCATCGGCTCGGAATTTCACTGCCACATCGACTCGCTGACCGAGCTGGCCGGCCGCCCGGCGATCTACCCGTGCATTTCCGGGCGCGCCTGGATCACCGGCACCCACCAGCTGCTGCTCGACCCGGACGATCCCTGGCCGCAGGGCTACCGCATCGCCGACACCTGGCCGATGGCGGGCGCCAGCTGAGTTCACCCTGAGTTCGCGGCCACCCGCCACAAGCGGAGGGCCCACCCGGCCGGCGACCCGCCGGCCGTCATCGAAGACCCAAGGGCACTTATGCCCCGATTGATGCGTATACGAAATACCTTATATCTGGAGAGAACGAATCATGAGCAGACCGGTAAGCTGGAGCGGCGTGTTCCCCGCGGTGACCACCCAGTTCAACGAGGATTTTTCGGTCAACCTGGAAAAGACCCATCAGGTGATTTCCAACGTCGTGCGTGACGGGGTATCTGGGCTGGTGGTATGCGGCTCGGTCGGCGAGAACACCTCGCTGACCACCGAAGAGAAGATCGCCGTCACCGAGGTCGCGGTGGATGCCGCGGCCGGGCGCGTGCCGGTGATCTGCGGCGTCGCCGAGTTCACCAGTGTGCAGGCGGCCAAGGTGGCCAACGCGGTGAAGAAGGCCGGGGTCGACGGCGTGATGCTGATGCCGGCGCTGGTGTACGGCTCCAAGCCGTTCGAGACCGCCGAGCACTACCGCTACGTGGCGAAGAACGCCGACGTGCCGCTGATGGTTTACAACAACCCGCCGATCTACAAGAACGACGTCACCCCGGACATCCTCATCTCCCTGGCCGACTGCGACAACGTGGTCTGCTTCAAGGACTCCTCCGGCGACACCCGCCGCTTCATCGACGTGCGCAACGAGGTCGGCGACCGCTTCGTGCTGTTCGCCGGGCTCGACGACGTGGTGCTCGAGAGCATCGCGGTCGGCGCCGAGGGCTGGGTCTCGGGCATGTCCAACGTGTTCCCCAAGGAAGGCGAGACCATCTTCCGCCTGGCCAAGGCCGGGCGCTTCGCCGAGGCCATGCCGATCTACGAATGGCTGATGCCGATCCTCCACCTCGACGCCCGCGCCGACCTAGTGCAGTGCATCAAGCTCTGCGAAGCCATCGCCGGCCGCGGCAGCGCCCTGACCCGCCCGCCGCGCCTGGCCCTGCCGGACGCCGACCGCCAGTTCGTCGAGCGGATCATGGCCAAGGCCATGGCCAACCGCCCGGCGCTGCCCGACGTCGGCCTCTGAGCGCCCGCCTGCACGCCTGCCGGCCGTCGCCGGCAGGCGCCTAACCCAAAGGGAGGTTTCACCCATGCGTACGAGAAAAACCAAACTGCTGGCGGCACTGGGCCTGGCGCTGGCCTGCGCCGGCACGCAGGCCGCCGAGACCTACACGGTGCCCACCTCGGTGCCGGAAGGCAGCTTCTTCTTCGAGAACTTCCTGGTGCGCTTCGCCAGGAACGCCGAGCTGCTCACCGACGGCGAGGTGAAGATCCGCCCGGTCGGCGCCGGCGTCATCGTGCCGGCGCTGCAGGTCTACGAGTCGGTGCAGAACGGCGTGCTCAAGGCCGGGCATTCGACGCCCACCTTCCTGGTCAACCAGGACCCGCTCAACAGCGTGTTCGCCAGCTACCCGGGCGGCATGTCCGGCGAGGAGACGCTGTCCTGGCTGTACGAGGGCAACGGCCTGAAGTACCTGCAGGAGCATCGCGAGAAGGAGATGGGCCTGCACACCCTGGTGGTCGGCGTCGGCAGCACCGAGATCCTCGCCCACGCCAACAAGAAGATCGAGTCGCTGGACGACTTCAAGGGCCTGAAGTACCGCACCGCCGGCGCCTGGGCCGAAGTGGTCAAGCAGGTCGGCGGCGCGCCCACGGTGGTGCCGCCGGGCGAGATCTACACCCTGCTGCAGCGCAAGGGCGTGGACGCGGTGGAATGGGCGACGCCGGGGGCCAACCTGACCGAGGGCTTCCACGAGGTGGCGCCCTACATCCTCACCCCCGGCGTGCACCAGCCGTCCTTCGTCTGGGAATTCTTCATGGCGCAGAAGACCTGGGACGCGCTCGACGAGGACGTGCAGGCCAAGCTCGAGGCGGCGGCCAAGCTGACCACGCTGCAGAGCTACATCCACTTCCTCGACGCCGACATGAAGGCCATGCAGACCTACAAGGACGCCGGCGTGGAGATCGTCCGCCTGCAGCCTGAAGTCATCGAGGAGCTGGCGCGCCGCGGCAACGAGCTGGTCGCCGCGCAGATCGAGGCGCGCCCGCAGGGCAAGACCGACGCCAAGGCGATCTTCGATGACTACCGCGGCTACATGCAGCGCTGGTCCGAGAACTCGTCCTACCTCTACCGCCACTGACCGTATTGCCCGGCCACCGGTAGCGGTGGCCGGCACGGAGGAGTCATGAAGCGCGACTGTTTCGACTGGCCGGCCACGGCCCTGCTCTGGGTCGCGGCGCTGATGGCCGCGCTGCTGGTGCTGGCGATGATGTACGAGGTGTTCTCCCGCTACGTGCTCAATGCCCCCACGCTCTGGGCGTTCGACGTGTCCTACATGCTCAACGGCGCGATGTTCATCCTCGGCTGCGCCTACGCGCTGAAGGTGGAGGCGCACGTGCGCATCGACTTTCTCGCCACGCGGCTGAAGCCGGCACTGCAGCGCGGGATCAACGCCGCCTTCTACCTGTTGCTGCTGGCGCCCATCCTCGGCGCGCTGACCTGGGTCGCCGGCAAGCGCACCTGGCATGCCTTCGTCAGCGGCGAAGTGGAGCATGTCAGCCCCTGGGCCCCGGTCATGTGGCCGTTCTACAGCGCCCTGGCGATCGGCCTGGCGGCGCTGACGCTGCAGGTGCTGATCGACGCCTGCCACTTCATCGCCGGCAGCAAGCAGCCCGGCGCGGGAGAAGCGGAATGAGCGATTTCCTGCCGCTGCTGATGTTCGCCCTGCTGTTCCTGTTCATCTTCCTGGGCATCCCGGTGTCCTTTTCGCTGATCAGCGTCTCGGCGCTGTTCGGCCTGCTGCTGTTCGGCGAGAACATCTTCCAGCAGATGTTCGGCGCGCTGCTGCAGGCCTCGACCAACTTCACCCTGTCGGCCATCCCGCTGTTCGTGCTGATGGGCGCGATTCTCGAGCGCAGCGGCCTGGCGCGCCGGCTGTACCAGGCGCTGCAGCTGTGGCTGGGCGGTTTCCCCGGTGGCCTGGCGGTGTCCACCATGCTGATGTGCGGCATCTTCGCCGCCAGCTCCGGCATCGTCGGCGCGGTGGAGATCGTGGTCGGCATGATGGCGATCCCGGCCATGGCCAAGTACGGCTACGACCGCTCGCTGAGCGCCGGCACCATCTGCGCCGGCGGCTCGCTGGGCACCATCATCCCGCCGTCGGTGATCGTGGTGGTCTACGCCTCGATGGCGCAGCTCTCCATCGGCCAGCTGTTCGCCGCGACCCTGTTCCCCGGCCTGCTGATGTTGGTGCTGTTCCTGGTCTACATCGGTGTGCGCTGCCTGATCACCCCGAGCCTGGCACCGCCGGTGCCGGAGCTGCAAGCCGTGCCGCTGGCCGAGAAGCTGAAGGTCACCCTGCAGGCGCTGCTGCCGCCGTTCCTGCTGATCTTCGCCGTGCTCGGCTCGATGCTCGCCGGGATCGCCTCGCCCACCGAATCGGCGGCGGTCGGTGCCTTCGGCGCCGCGCTGCTGGCGCTGTGCTTCCGCGAGCTGAGCCTGGCGCGGCTGGCCGAGGCACTGGTGGCGACCATCCGCATCACCGCGATGATCATGCTCATCGTCGCCGGCGGCACCATGTTCACCGGCATCTTCGCCGCCGCCGGCGGCGGCTGGCTGCTCGCCGACTTCATGCGCGACCTGGCCCTCGGCCCCTACTGGCTGATCCTGGCACTGATGCTGATCGTACTGCTGGCCGGCATGGTGCTGGACTGGATCTCCATCGTGCTGATCTTCGTGCCGATCTTCATGCCGCTGGTCAAGGCGGCCGGGATCGACCCGATCTGGTTCGCGGTCATGTTCATGGTGGTGGTGCAGACGTCCTACCTGACGCCGCCGCTGGCGCCCTCGATCTTCTACCTGAAGTCGATCGCCCCGCCGGACATGGGATACGGTGACATGTACAAGGGGGTGCTGCCCTTCATCGCCATCCAACTGCTGCTGTTCGCGATCATCCTGGCCTGGCCCGACCTCGCCACCTGGCTGCCGCGGCAGCTGTTCTGAAACCGACAAGAAAGAGGACACCGACATGCCCGACATCCTCGGCCACAACTACATCGGCGGCGCGCGCAGCGGCCGCAGCACGGTCACCCTGCAGAGCCTCGACGCCGCCAGCGGCGAGGCTCTGCCCTATTCGTTCCTCGAGGCCACCCCGGAAGAAGTTGGCGCCGCCGCCGAGGCCGCCGCGGCGGCCTACCCGGCGTACCGCAACCTGCCGGCCGAGCGCCGGGCGCAATTTCTCGACGCCATCGCGGCCGAACTGGACGCGCTCGGCGAAGACTTCGTCGCCCTGGTCTGCCGCGAGACCGCGCTGCCGGCCGGGCGCATCCAGGGCGAGCGGGCGCGCACCAGCGGGCAGATGCGGCTGTTCGCCGAGGTGCTGCGGCGCGGCGATTTCCATGGCGCGCGCATCGACCGCGCGCTGCCCGAGCGCAAGCCGCTGCCGCGCCCGGACCTGCGCCAGTGCCGCATCGGCCTCGGCCCGGTGGCGGTATTCGGCGCCAGCAACTTCCCGCTGGCCTTCTCCGCCGCCGGCGGCGACACCGCCGCGGCGCTGGCGGCCGGCTGCCCCGTGGTGTTCAAGGCCCACGGCGGGCACCTGGCGACCGCCGAGTGCGTGGCCGACGCCATTCTGCGCGCCGCCGAGAAGACCGTCATGCCGGCCGGGGTGTTCAATCTGGTCTATGGCGACTGGGTCGGCCAGGACCTGGTCAGGCACCCGGCGATCCAGGCGGTCGGCTTCACCGGTTCGCTGCGCGGCGGCCGCGCGCTGTGCGACCTGGCCGCGGCACGGCCGCAGCCGATCCCGGTGTTCGCCGAGATGTCCAGCATCAACCCGGTGATCCTGCTGCCGCAGGCGCTGGAGACCCGCGGCGAGAACATCGCCAACGAGCTGACCGCCTCGGTGACGCTCGGCTGCGGCCAGTTCTGCACCAACCCCGGCCTGGTGCTCGGCGTGCGTTCGCCGGCGTTCGGCCGTTTCCTGCAGGCCCTGACCCGGCTGATGGGCGAGCAGCCGGCGCAGACCATGCTCAACGCCGGCACGCTCAGGCACTACGCCGAGGGCGTCGCGCGGCTGGCCGAACACCCGGGCGTCACCCGCCTGGCCGGGCGCCCGCAGCAGGGCGGGCAGGCCGAACCGCAGCTGTTCCAGGCACAGGCGAGCCTGCTGCTCGAAGGCGACCCGCTGCTGCAGGAGGAGGTCTTCGGCCCGACCACGATCGTCGTCGAGCTGGCCGACGAGGCCGAGCTGCAGCGCGCGCTGGCGATCCTGCACGGGCAGCTCACCGCCACCCTGATCGCCGAGCCCGAAGACCTGCGCGGGTGCGCCGGGCTGGTCGCCCAGCTCGAGCAGAAGGCCGGGCGGCTGCTGGTCAACGGCTACCCCACCGGCGTCGAGGTGTGCGACGCCATGGTCCACGGCGGCCCCTACCCGGCCACCTCCGATCCGCGCGGCAGCTCGGTCGGGACCCTGGCGATCGAGCGCTTCCTGCGTCCGGTGTGCTACCAGAACATGCCCGACGCCCTGCTGCCCGACGCACTGAAGAATGCCAACCCGCTGGGCATCGCGCGGCTGGTGGACGGCCGCAGCACACGCGAAGCCCTCGCCTGAACCTCAGACAGGAGCAACAGCATGGCCCGATTGAGCCTGCAAGACGTCCGTGACCTGGCCCAGCGCGTGCTGCGCCGGCACGGCTTTTCCGAGCCCTACGTGCAAGCCATAGCCGAGACCATGGTCGCCGGCGAGCGCGACGAGTGCGCCTCCCACGGCATCTACCGGCTGCTCGGCTGCATCGCCACGCTGAAGGCCGGCAAGGTGTCGGCGGACGCGGAGCCGCAAGTGGTCGATCAGGCGCCTTCGGTGGTGCGCGTCGACGCCGGCGGCGGCTTCGCCCAGGTGCCGTTCCGCGCCGGGTTGCCTCTGCTGGTGAAGAAGGCGCGGCAGCAGGGCATCGCCATCCTGGCGATCAACAACTGCGTGCATTTTTCCGCGCTCTGGGCGGAGATGGAGGCGCTGACCGCCGAGGGCCTGGTGGCGCTCGCCTGCACCCCAAGCCACGCCTGGGTGGCGCCGGCCGGCGGCCGCAAGCCGGTGTTCGGCACCAACCCGATCGCCTTCGGCTGGCCGCGCCCGGACGGGCTGCCGTTCATCTTCGACTTCGCCACCAGCGCCGTGGCGCGCGGCGAGATCGAGCTGCACCGGCGCGCCGGCAAGGCGATTCCGGAAGGCTGGGGCATCGACGCCGAGGGCCGGCCGACCACCTGCGCCGAAGAGGCACTGAACGGCGCCATGCTGACCTTCGGCGGGCACAAGGGCTCGGCGCTGGCGGCCATGGTCGAACTGCTCGCCGGGCCGCTGATCGGCGACATGACCAGCGCCGAGTCCATCGCCTTCGACGCCGGCACCAAATCGGCGCCCTTTGGCGGCGAGCTGATCATCGCCATCGACCCCGGACGCATCCTCGGGCCCGACGCCGACCAGCACCTGGCGCGCGCCGAGGCCCTGTTCGAAGCGATCCAGGGCCAGGGCGCGCGGCTGCCGTCACAGCGCCGCTACGAAGCCCGCGAGCGCACCCAACGCGACGGCGTGGAAATCCCGGATGCGCTCTACGCCGAGCTCAAGGCGCTGCTGGACTAGCACGGCCCGCACGCCCCTGCCGTAGGAGCGAGCTTGCTCGCGAAGGGCCGGCCTGTCGGGGTCTCGACCGCGAA
>NZ_KE384421.1:45944-77462 GCF_000425625.1 Stutzerimonas azotifigens DSM 17556 | reverse complement strand
GCAAGTACCGCGGCATCGAGACCTGCACCCTCGCCCGGGCCTTGTGGCGCCTGGCGCTGGAGGAAGGCGACGGGGTGCGGGTGGTCGAATCGGACGAATTGAGGCGGTTGGGAAGATAGCGGCAGGCGGCAGGCGGCAGGCGGCAGGCGGCAGGCGGCAGGCGGCAGGCGGCAGGCGGCAGGCGGCAGGCGGCAGGCGAGTGTGAGGGCCGCCGTCATGCTGTCAAGCCCCCGCCGCTCTTGCTTTTCGCCTGAAGCCTGAAGCCTAGACTTTGATGAAATGCTCGCGGTAATACCGCAGTTCAGCGATCGACTCGCGGATATCGTCCAGCGCCAGGTGCGTGGCGCTCTTGCGGAAGCCGTCGCGCACCTGCGGGGCCCAGCGCGCGGCCAGTTCCTTAAGGGTGGAGACGTCCAGGTTGCGGTAGTGGAAGTAGGCTTCCAGCTTCGGCATGTAGCGGTAGAGGAAGCGCCGGTCCTGGCAGATGCTGTTGCCACAGATCGGCGAGCTGCGCGCCGGCACCCACTCTTCGAGGAAGGCCAAGGTCATGGCCTCGGCCTGCTCGGTGGATACCCGGCTCTCGCGCACCCGCTGGGTCAGGCCCGAGCCACCGTGCTGGCGGGTGTTCCACTCGTCCATGCCGGCGAGGATCTCGTCGCTCTGATGCACCGCGATCACCGGGCCCTCGGCCAGGACGTTGAGCTGGCTGTCGGTGACGATGGTGGCCATCTCGATAATGACGTCGCGGTCTGGATCCAGGCCGGTCATTTCCAGGTCGATCCAGATCAGATTCTGCGAGTTTTGCGGCATGGGGGCGGCTCCTTGGACTAGGGCGGCAGTTTAGCCGCTCGCCGGCCCCGCGTCAGGCCTCCTCGGCCGGGCGCCCGGTGCAGCGCTGGTGCTAGACTGCGCGCCACTCCCACCACAAGTGTGCCCCATGGCCAAACGCCACCTCAGCCGCCGTCAGAACTGGCGAATCGCCAAGATCCAGGAAGAGCGCCTGGCCCGCGCCAGCAAGCGCGAGCAGCGCGCCGAGCACGAGCTGGAAGGCGGCGACCTGGGGCCCGAGGAGCCCGGCCTGGTGATCGCCCACTTCGGCGTTCAGGTCGAGGTGGAGGCCACCGAAGGCGAGCACGCCGGACAGATCGTCCGCTGCCACCTGCGCGCCAATCTGCCGCCGCTGGTCACCGGCGACCGGATCGTCTGGCGACGCGGCCAGCAGGACATCGGGGTCATAGTCGCGCAGCAGCCGCGCCGCTCAGAACTGTGCCGCCCGGACAGCCGCGGCCAGCTCAAGCCTGTGGCGGCCAACGTCGACCGGCTGGTCATCGTGTTCGCACCGCTGCCGGAACCCCACGCCAACCTCATCGACCGCTACCTGATCGCCGCCGAGCATGCCGGCATCCAGCCGCTGCTGCTGCTGAACAAGGCCGACCTGCTGACTCCGGAGAACACCCACGTCAGCGAGCTGCTGGCCGTCTACCAGCGGCTGGGCTATCCGCTGCTGGAAGTGTCGGCGCATGGCGGCGAGGGGCTCGACCGCCTGCGCGCGGAACTGGATGGGCACATCAGCGTGTTCGTCGGGCAATCCGGCGTGGGCAAGTCGTCGCTGGTCAACACCCTGCTGCCCGAGGCGCAGACGCGGGTCGGCGAGCTGTCGGAGCAGTCCGGCAAGGGCACCCACACCACCACCACCGCACGGCTGTTCCACTTCCCCGGCGGCGGCGACCTGATCGATTCGCCCGGCATCCGCGAATTCGGCCTCGGGCATGTCAGCCGTGCGGACGTCGAGGCCGGCTTCGTCGAATTCCGCGACCTGCTCGGGCATTGCCGCTTCCGCGACTGCCGCCACGACCGCGAACCCGGCTGCGCGCTGCTCAAGGCGCTCGACGAGGGGCGCATCGAGCCGCAGCGCATGGCCAGCTACCGGCACATCCTCAGCAGCCTGCCCGACCCCGAGTACTGAGCCTTCGGTCAGTCCTGCCCGGACTGGTCGAAGCGCAGCACGCCATCCTCGAAGATGTTCAGCCGCTGCTGGAGCTCGCCGGCCGGCAGCGGCTCCGGCGTCTGTGCCGGCTGCGCGTTGGCCGGCGCGGGCGCACTGGCCGGCGGCAGCGCGCCTTCGGTCGCCGGGGCCGGTTCCGCCGGGGCCTCGCCCTCGCCCACCTCGCCCTCGATCTCGCGCTGGGCCTTCTTGGTCAGCACGATGATGTCGATGCGCCGGTTGACCGGGTTCAGCGGGTCGGCGCGGTCGAACAGCGCCGAGGAGGCGTAACCGACCACCCGGGCGATCTGCCCTTCCGGATAGCCACCGGCGACCAGCGCACGGCGCGCGGCGTTGGCGCGCTCGGCCGACAGTTCCCAGTTGCCGATGCCGCTCCGGCCGCTGAACGGCTTGGCGTCGGTGTGGCCGCTGACGCTGATCTTGTTCGGCACCTCGCTGATGGTGTCGGCCATCGCCAGCAGGATGTCCTCGAAATAGGGCTTCAGCCGTGCGCTGCCGAGGTCGAACATGGGCCGGTTCTCGGCATCGACGATCTGGATGCGCAGGCCGTCCTGGGTGATCTCGAACAGGATCTGGTCCTTGAAGCGGCGCAGGTCCGGGTTCGCTTCCACCTTGTTCTGCAGTTCCTGCAGCAGCAGCTCGAGACGCTCGCGGTCGATCCGCTCGGCGAGCAGGTCGATCTGCTCGGCCTCGCGACTCGGGTCGTTCATCTGGTCGACCGGCTGCTCCAGCTGTGGATTGAGGGTCTTGGCCGGGGCCGGCGTCGGCGAACCGCCAAGGTCTATGGCGTAGGGGCTGGCGCTTTCGGTGAAGCCGATGGGGTCCTGGAAATAGCCGGAAATGGCCTTCTTCTGTTCCGGCGTCGCCGACGACAGCAGCCAGAGCACGAGGAAGAAGGCCATCATCGCCGTGGCGAAGTCGGCGAAGGCGATTTTCCAGGAGCCGCCGTGGTGACCGCCGACGGTCCGGCGCACCCGCTTGATGATGATCGGCTGGGAATTGTCCATGTGCGGCCTTCAGCCTCAGTTGCCGCGCATCGCCTGCTCGAGCTCCGAGAAGCTCGGCCGGTGCGCCGGGAACAGGACCTTGCGGCCGAACTCCACCGCCAGGGTCGGCGGCATGCCCGAGGCCGAGGCGACCAGGCTGGCCTTGATCGCCTCGTAGACGTTGAGCTCTTCCTTGGCGTCGTGCTCGAGCGAAGCGGCCAGGGGGCCGAAGAAGCCGTAGGCCGCCAGGATGCCGAGAAAGGTACCCACCAGGGCCGCGCCGACGTGCTGGCCCAGCTCGGCCTGCGCGGCTTCGCCGAGCATCGCCATGGTCACCACGATGCCGAGCACGGCCGCCACGATGCCGAAGCCCGGCAGGCCGTCGGCGATGCGGTTGACCGCGTGCGAGGGATGCTCGAGCTCGTCCCGCAGGCTGCCGAGCTCCATGTCGAACAACCCCTCGAGCTCGTGCGGCGCCATGTTACCGGAGGACATGATGCGCAGATAGTCGCAGATGTAGGCGGTCATCCGCTCGTCCTTGAGGATGCCGGGGTACTTGCTGAAGATCGGACTGGCGCCCGGATCCTCGATGTCCGCCTCGATCGCCATCATGCCCTCGCGCCGGCTCTTGTTGAGGATCTCGTAGATCAGCCGGAGCACGTCCAGGTAGTAGGCGCGCGTGTACTTGTGGCCGAACATGCCGAGCGCCTTCTTGAACACGTGCATGAAGGTGCTGCCGGGGTTGGCCTGCAGGAAGGCGCCGAGCGCCGCGCCGCCGATGATCAGCACCTCGAAGGGCTGGATGAGGGCGGCAATCTTGCCGTGTGACAACACGTACCCGCCGAGTACCGAGGCGAACACGACGATGATGCCGATGATCTTTGCCATAAGAAGGTCTTGAAAAGCCGAAGAAATCAGTGAAGGGCCAACCGAAACCGCAGCGGTGTGGACGCACGCCGGCCTCCACGACGCCAGGCGAGGGGTCGCTCGAAACAATTCTTCTCGTTATCGGAACTTTTGCGCCAGACTAAAGGTCGTCCCGACCAAAAGCCAGTTTGGCGCCATGACCACCCCGAACACCCGCCCCCGCACGCCGACCGCCTGGATCGAGGCCTTGGACGCCGTCCGCCTGCCAGTCATCACAACCGATCACGAAAAGGTGCGGCGGGCGCTGGCCGACAACCGGCGTTCGATGCGCGAGATCGCCGAGGCCATCGAGGGCAGCCCGGTGCTGGCATTGCACTTCCTGCGCGCCGCCAACCACAACCTCGGTGCGCTGGCGAAGAAGGCGGAAAGCCTGGAGGTGGCCCTGACCCGCCTCGGCCTCGCCCGTGCCGCCACGCTGCTGGCGCAGGTCCCGGCGGCCGAAGCACAGGCGCTGCCCCTGGCGCTGCGCCAGCTGGTGCTCGTCAGCCAGCATGCCAGCCGGCAGGCCGGCGGCCTGTTCGGCGCGCGCCTGGCGCGGCTGTGGCAGGAGGTCCACTGGGGCAGTCTGCTTTTCCTCGCGCCGGGCTGGGCGCTGGCGGCGGCCTACCCGGCGCTGTTCGAGCAGTGGGAGCGGCGCGTGCTGGGCGGGCGCGAGCCGGCCGTGCGGGTCGAGCGCGAGCTGCTCGGCATGCCGCTGCTGGAGCTGTGCCTGGCGCTGGTCGAACGCTGGCAGCTGCCGGACTGGATAGCTGATGGCTACCGGCTGCTGGCGAGCAACCGGCGGCTGCTGATCAAGGCGCTGCATATCGCGCGGGACAACGAACATCCGCTGCACCAGCAGCAGCTGCTCGATGCCGACCCGGCCCTGCGGCGCTGGCTGACCCGCCCCGGCAACAGCATCCTCATCGCCAACGGCCTGGCGCTCTCGGCACATCACGGCTGGAGCGGTGTGCACAGCCTGCGCTGGCAGCGCCTGGCCGGCCTCTACCTGCAGCTGCCGCTGCCGGCACTGCAGCAGCTCGTCCATCAGCAGGCCGCGGCCAGTGCCCGCGAGGCGGCGGCGCCCGGCCTGTGGCATCCGGCGCAGGCGCTGGTCCTGCCGTGGAACGCTGTCTACCCGCCGGCCGCCCCCCGGCCCCTCCCGCGCGAGGCCGCCGGCCAGTGGCGCAGGCTGTGCGGCGAGCTGCTGCGCGAGCCCAGCCCGTTCAGCAATGTGCTGCAACTGCTCGGCACCGTTCGCCAGGCGCTGGAGGCCTGCGGGCTGAACCGCGTGCTGCTGTTGCAGGCCGACCGCACGCACCGGCGGCTGCAGGCCCAGCAGGCCGCGGGGCTCGCGGAAGGGGCCGGCAAGCTGGTCCTGGACCCGGCGCAGAGCCCGCTTCTCACCGAGTTGCTGGAAGCGCCGAAGGCCCTGCGCCTGGGTCCGGGCACTCCGACGCGACTGCCCGACAGCCTCGAGGCACTGTTTCCCGGAGGACATCGGCTGCTGCGCTCGGTGGCGGTCAACGGCCGGGTGGTGATGCTGGCGATCGCCGACAGTGGCGGCGGTCCGTTCGCCGATACCACCGCGCAGGCGTTCGACAAGACCCTGCAGTGCCTCGAGCGCGCGCTGGCCGCCTTCGTGCGCCGTCCGCGCTGATTCCGCCGCGCGGCTTTTTCGTTACACTCCGGTTTTCTTCGAGCCAGCCGAGGCCACCGTGTCCGTCTTCTCTTCATTGCCGATGGTCATCGAACCCATCGATCTGGCGAGCCGTCTGGACGCGCCGGAGCTGATTCTCGTCGATCTCACCAGCGTCGAACGCTACGGCGACGGCCACATCCCCGGCGCGCGCTTCGTCGACCCGCGCCAGACCCAGCTGGGCCGCCCGCCGGCGCCCGGCCTGCTGCCGCCGAAGGCCCAGCTCGAGCAGCTGTTCGGCGCCCTCGGCCACCGCCCCGAGGCGGTCTACGTGGTCTACGACGACGAAGGCGGCGGCTGGGCCGGGCGCTTCATCTGGCTGCTCGACGTCATCGGCCACCAGCGCTACCACTACCTCAACGGCGGCCTGCGCGCCTGGATCGCCGAGGCCCGGCCGCTGTCGCGCAAGGCCCCGGAAGCGGTCCCGGGCACGGCGTCGATCGAACTGCACGAGGAACCCTGCGCGACCCGCGAATACGTGGAAAGCCGCCTGGGCGCAGCCGATTTCGTCGTCTGGGACGCGCGCGCGCCGGAGGAATACCGCGGCGAGAAGGTGCTCGCCGCACGCGGCGGGCACATCCCCGGCGCGATCAATTTCGAATGGACCGCGGCCATAGACCCGAACCGCGGCCTGCGCATCCGCCAGGACATCGCCGAGCAGCTGCGGACGCTCGGCCTGACCCCGGACAAGGAAATCGTCACCCACTGCCAGACGCATCACCGCTCCGGCTTCACCTACCTGCTGGCCAAGGCGCTGGGCTACCCGCGAGTCAAGGGATACGCCGGCTCCTGGAGCGAATGGGGCAACCTGCCCGACACGCCCGTCCAGTCATGAAAAGGTCCTCCATGAAAGATCGCCTGTTCGTTTTCCTGCAGTACCTGCTGCCGCACCACCTGATTTCCCGCCTGGCCGGCTGCCTGGCCGAATGCCGCGTGCCCTGGGTGAAGAACACCTTCATCAAGACCTTCGTCCGCCAGTACGGCGTCGACATGGGCGAGGCGCGGATCGAGGAGCCGACCGCCTACGCCCACTTCAACGACTTCTTCACCCGTGCGCTGAAGGACGGCGCGCGCCCGCTCGACCCCGCGCCCGGCGCCATCCTCAACCCCTGCGACGGCGCCATCAGCCAGCTCGGCCGCATCGAACAGGGCCGCGTCTTCCAGGCCAAGGGCCACAGCTACAGCGTGATGGAGCTGCTCGGCGGCGACCACGAGCGCGCGGCGCCCTTCATGGGCGGCGACTTCGCCACCGTGTACCTCTCGCCGAAGGACTATCACCGCGTGCACATGCCGGTCAGCGGCACCCTGCGCGAGATGATCTACGTGCCGGGACGGATCTTCTCGGTGAACACCGTGACCACCGAGGGGGTGCCGGAACTGTTCGCGCGCAACGAGCGCGTGGTCTGCCTGTTCGATACCGAATACGGCCCGATGGCCATGGTGCTGGTCGGCGCGATGATCGTCGCCAGCATCGAGACGGTCTGGGCCGGCCTGGTCACTCCGCCGAAGCGCGTCCTGCGCAGCCAGCGCTATGACGAGGCGGCGCGCGTGCCGATCCACCTGGAGAAAGGCGCCGAGATGGGCCGCTTCAAGCTCGGCTCGACGGTGATCCTGCTGTTCGGCCAGGACCGCATCCGCTGGGACGAGCGCCTCCAGCCGCTGTCCCCGGTGCGCATGGGCGAAGGCCTCGGACGCGCCCTGCCGGTCGAGTAGACACGGCCGCCGCCACGCCCCGCTAGCCAGACTTCGGCACTGAGGCTATGCTGATGGCAACCGGCCATCACATGGACCTGTGCGCCCGGTGCGTAGCGGGTAAAGTCCTCGCGAAGCCTCGGCCGGGGTAAGCGAGAGGGCGGAGTCACGCGTGTCGGATAAAGATAGCCACCACCTCCTGTTGCGGGTCCCGACGCCGGTCGCAACGGCGCTGAGCTGCTGCGAGGCCACCCCGCGCGGCATGAAGCACTGGCTGCACGGCCTGCCGCGCGCCAATCTCGGCGAAATGGCGCGCCAGCTCTACCAGGCGCTGATCCAGCTCAACCAGCTGCGCACCCCGTCCGAGAACCGCCTGCAACTGCTCGAGCTGCTGCGCCCCGAAGTGCAGATGGTCTGCCACCTGCTCGAGCGCAACTTCCTGCACCGCCCGCTGGTGCTGGATGAACGTCCGCGCAAGGTCGCCAGCCTCTGCCAGGCGCTGCAGCACCACCTGGCGATCGGCTACAAGCTGGTGGTGGTACGCCTCGCCTCGCCGGCCGGACAGGATCGCCAGCCGCTGCTGGCGATCGCCCTGCAGCGCGCCCTGTCCAGCCTGCGCGGGCTGGTGGTGCGCGCCAGCCAGCTGTATTGCCCGGTGCCCGAGGGGGTCTGGCTCGACCTCCACCGTCTCCACGCCATCGGCCGCGAACGCAACCTCCAGCGGACGCCGGTGCGCGACGAACTGGTCCATCACACCGCCAGCAGCAGCATCGAGCAGGCCTATCTGGCGGCCCTGCTGCTCGGCGGCGCGCGCTGCAACCAGATCCGCCAGCAGCAGATCGCCGGGCTCGCCGAGGTGCTGGAAGCCTGGAGCGCCCTGACTTCGCTGACCGCCGCCGGATCGCGCGACGGCCTGTTCGTCGTGCTGCCGCAGGCCGACGGTCCGCCGCGCTACCGCGCACAGATTCCCGCAGCCGAGGCCGCCGGCGGCATCGGCCTGGAGACCGGCCGCCTGGTCGAGGCGATCGAGCGCCGGCTGGCCGGCGAAACGGACACCCGCAGCGGGCTGGTGATCCCCGACGGCATGAATGACGACCTGCTGCGCCACCTCGCCACGGCCTGGGGCAGCACCGCCGAGCGCAGCTTCCAGCGCAAGGCCGGCGGCGGCACGCTCGATGTCTGCGTCGGTATGAGCGCCGTGCATTTCTTCCTCGCCGGCGAACGCGTCTTCGACAAGGTCATCGCCCAGCCCCAGGCCGGCTCGCCGGCCCGGTTCAGCCTGCAGGGCGGCGAGCCGGACGTGTGGGCCCGGGCGTTCGACGCCCAGAGTGGCTCGGCCGCGCTGTCGCTGGCCGGCGACAGCATCGAGTTTCGTCCGGCCAGGGCCGAGGAGGAAGCGGAGACGAGCTTTCCGGTGCATCCGCTGGGCGTCGTCAACCACAGCCCCGGCGGCTACTGCCTGGCCTGGCCCGGCGAGACGCCGGCGCAGCTGCAGGCCGGCGAACTGCTCGGGCTGCGCGACAGCGTCGGCTGGCAGGTCGCGGTGGTTCGCTGGCTGCGCCTAGTACGCGGCGCCGGCACCCAGATGGGCGTCGAACTGCTCGGCCCGAGCGCCGAGCCTTGCGGCATCCGCCTGGTGCGCAAGCAGGAACAGGGCAGCCAGTACCTGCGCGGCCTGCTCCTGCCGCCGATCGCCGCGATTTCCCGCCCGGCGACCGTGATCGCGCCGCGCCTGCCGTTCCAGGAGGGGCACAAGGTGCTGCTCGCGCGCGAGGGTCAGGAACACCGCGCGGTCCTCAGCCGGCGGATCGCCGGCACCGGCAGCTACAGCGAATTCGAGTACCGCTCGCTGGAGGTGAAGCCCCAGCCGGAGACCTTCGTCACAGCTGGAAAAACCGGGCCCGCAGGCCCGGACGAAGATTTTGACTCACTCTGGAAGTCGCTGTAGATTGCGGCTTCTCGCCTGTTTCTGCGCCACTTGGCGCCTCTGTTAGTTGTCGCCATGGCTCTGGACAAGAAAACCATCCGCCTGCTGATCCTCGAGGATTCGCAGAACGAAGCCGAGCGTCTGGTCAGTCTGTTCCGCAATGCGGGCACGGCGACCCGCGTGCACCGGCTGACGTCCAGCGACGACCTGGCCGAAGCCCTGCAGCAGAGCTGGGACCTGCTGATCAGCGCGCCCAGCAGCGAAAACCTCGACCCCGCCGAAGCCGTCGCCGCCATCCGCCGGCAGGCCAAGGACATCCCGGTGATCCAGCTGGTCGCCGGCAACGACAGCGACGCCATCACCGACGCCATGTCGCTCGGCGCGCAGGACGCCCTGCCGCAGGGCGAGGACGAGCGGCTGATCATGGTGGCCAACCGTGAACTGGCCAATCTCGAGGAGCGCCGCGCCCGCCGCGCCGCCGAGGTGGCCCTGCGCGAAGCGGAAAAGCGCTGCCAGCTGCTGCTCGACAGCTCGGTCGACGCCATCGCCTACGTTCACGACGGCATGCACATCTACGCCAACCGCACCTACCTCGAGCTGTTCGGCTACGAGGACGTCGAGGAGCTGGAAGGCATGCCGATGATCGACCTGATCGCCTCCTGCGACCAGGTCAACTTCAAGGACTTCCTCAAGACCTACCAGAGCCTGGAAGGCAGCGCCGAGCTGGTCTGCGGCGGCGTCCGCGCCGATGGCAGCGACTTCAGGGCACGCATCCACTTCTCCCCGGCCGCCTACGACGGCGAGCCGTGCATCCAGGTGGTCATCCGCACCGAAAGCGACAACGCGGAGCTGGAAGAGAAGCTGCGCGAGATCAGCAGCCAGGACCTGGTCACCGGCCTGTACAACCGCAACCGCTTCCTCGAGCTGCTCGACAGCGCGGTGGAGCGCGCGGTCAACGCCGGCCAGCTGGCCACCCTCGCCTACATCCGCGTCGACCGCTTCGCCAGCCTGCAGGCCGAGCTCGGGCTGGCCGACGCCGACCTGCTGCTGGCCGACCTCTCGGAGCTGCTGCGCCAGCACTTCCCCGCCGACACGCCGCTGGCACGCTTCGGCGACGACGTGTTCGCCGCCCTGCAGCAGGGCGTGGCGCCGGGCGTGGCCGAAGAGACGCTCGCCGCGCTGCTGAAGAAGGTCGAAGGCCACCTGTTCGAGATCGACGGCCGCACCGTGCAGACGACGCTGACCATCGGCGTCGCCGGGCTCGACGAGAAGACCGCGCAGGCCCGCGAGGTGGTCGACCGCGCGCACCGCTGCGCCGACGAGCTCACCGAGGGCAACGCCCTGAAGCGCTACAATCCGGCCGACGAGCTGGCCGCCGCGGCCAATCGCGGCAGCGTCGTCGCCATGGTCCGGCAGGCGCTGGAGAACAACAGCTTCCGCCTGCTGTTCCAGCCGATCATCAGCCTGCGCGGCGACACCCACGAGCACTACGAGGTGCTGCTGCGCCTGCTCAACCCGCAGGGCGAAGAAGTCCCGCCCACCGATTTCATCAACGCCGCCAAGGAAGCCGGACTCGCCGCCAAGATCGACCGCTGGGTGCTGCTCAACTCGATCAAGCTGCTGGCCGAGCACCGCGCCAAGGGCCACAGCACCCGGCTGTTCCTGCACCTGTCCAGCGCCAGCCTGCAGGACCCGTCGCTGCTGCCCTGGCTGAGCGTCGCCCTGAAGGCCGCGCGGCTACCATCCGACTCGCTGGTGATCCAGCTGGCCGAGCCCGACGCGATCGCCTACCTCAAGCAGGCCAAGGCGCTGGCGCAAGGGCTGGCCGAACTGCGCTGCAAAATGGCCATCAGCCAGTTCGGCTGCGCGCTGAACCCGTTCAACACGCTGCGCCACCTGCCGGTCGCCTTCGTCAAGGTCGATGGTTCCTTCACCCAGGACCTCGGCCGGGCGGAGAACCAGGAAGCCCTCAAGACGATGCTCGCCAGCCTGCACGCCCAGGCGATCCTGACCATCGTTCCCTTCGTCGAGAGCGCCAGCGTGCTGGCGACGCTGTGGCAGGCCGGGGTGAACTACATCCAGGGCCACTACCTGCAGGGCCCCAGCCAGTCGATGGACTACGACTTCGCTTCCGACAGCGAATGAATCCGCGCGCCGTCCTGCTACGACGTGGCTACCCGTTGATCGAGATCAGGCCGCCTGCCCGGGGCTGAAGTAGGGTCTGTTGCCATTTCGTACGCGGCCGCGCCGGAGCCTGGCCTGGTGCCATTTGACGCGGCAACGCGGCTCGCGACGAAACGGCAACAGACCCTAGAATATCCGGACGTCTTCGACTTCCAGGAGCTCGCGCCATGGCCATGATGAAAACCGCCGTGTTCGTCGAACCGGGCCGCATCGAACTGCAGGACAAGCCCATCCCCGAGATCGGCCCCGACGATGCCCTGCTGCGCATCACCACGACCACCATCTGCGGCACCGACGTGCACATTCTCAAGGGCGAATACCCGGTGGCGCCCGGGCTGACAATCGGCCACGAGCCGGTGGGCATCATCGAGAAGCTCGGCAGCAACGTCCGCGGCTATCAGGAAGGCCAGCGCGTGATCGCCGGCGCCATCTGCCCGAGCTTCACCTCCTACGCCTGCCAGGACGGGCTCGCCTCGCAGGACGGCGGCTGCTCCTGCCACGGCTACAAGCCCATGGGCGGCTGGCGCTTCGGCAACAGCATCGACGGCACCCAGGCCGAATACGTGCTGGTGCCCGATGCCCAGGCCAACCTGGCGCCGGTGCCGGACGGTCTGACCGACGAACAGGTGCTGATGTGCCCGGACATCATGTCCACCGGCTTCGCCGGTGCCGAGGCGGCGAACATCAAGATCGGCGACATCGTGGTGATCTTCGCCCAGGGGCCGATCGGCCTCTGCGCCACCGCTGGCGCCAGGCTGCGTGGCGCGAGCACCATCATCGCGGTGGACGGCGTCGACGCCCGGCTGGACATCGCCCGCCAGATGGGTGCCGACGTCACGCTGAATTTCAGGAATGTCGACGCGGTCGAGGAGGTGCTCAGGCTCACCGGCGGCCGAGGCGTCGACGCCTCGATCGAGGCGCTGGGGCTGCAATCGACCTTCGAGAGCGCGCTACGGGTGCTCAAGCCGGGCGGCACGCTGTCGAGCCTGGGCGTCTACTCCAGCGACCTGAGCATTCCGCTGGGCGCCTTCCACGCCGGGCTCGGCGACCACAAAATCGTCACCTCGCTGTGCCCCGGCGGCAAGGAACGCATGCGCCGCCTGCTCAACGTGGTGGCCTCCGGCCGCGTCGACCTCGGCCCGCTGGTCACCCACCAGTACGCGCTGGACGACATCGTCGACGCCTACGAGCTGTTCGCCAACCAGCGCGACGGGGTTTTGAAGGTGGCGATAAAGCCTTGAAAGCGAAAAGCCGATAAAAGCGCTGGAGGCTGGACGAGGAAAACCGCGCCGATGCCCTCGTCCAGCCTCAAGCCTCCAGTGTTCTAATCGGCTCTACTCCATCCCATCCCGATCCCTGAACCCCAGCAGATACAGGATCCCGTCCAGCCCGAGCGTGGAGATGGCCTGCTTGGCCGACTGCTTGACCAGCGGCTTGGCGCGGAAGGCCACGCCCAGGCCGGCGAGGCCGAGCATCGGCAGGTCGTTGGCGCCGTCGCCCACGGCGATGGTCTGCTCCAGGCGCAGGCCCTCGCGCTCGGCCAGCTCGCGCAGCAGGTCGGCCTTGCGCTGGGCGTCGACGATCGGCTCCACCGCCACGCCGGTCAGGCGGCCGTTCTCGATCTGCAGCTCGTTGGCGAACACATAGTCGATGCCCAGGCGCGCCTGCAGCTGGCGGGCGAAGTAGGTGAAGCCGCCGGACAGGATCGCGGTCTTGTAGCCGAGCCGCTTGAGCTCGGCGAACAGCACCTCGGCGCCTTCGGTCAGACGCAGCCGGGCGCCGATCTCGGCCAGCGCCGTCTCCGGCAGCCCCTTGAGCAGCGCCAGGCGCTCCGTGAAGCTGGCGCGGAAATCCAGCTCGCCGCGCATCGCCCGCTCGGTGATGGCCGACACCTTGTCGCCGACGCCCGCGGCCTTGGCCAGCTCGTCGATGACCTCGGCCTCGATCAGCGTCGAGTCCATGTCGAATACCGCCAGGCGGCGATTGCGGCGGAACAGCGAATCGCGCTGGAAGGCGATGTCCACGTTGAGTTCCTGGGCCACGCTGAGGAATTCCGCGCGCAGGGCGTCGGTATCGTCCGGTTCGCCACGTACCGAGAACTCGATGCAGCCCTTGCCCAGTTCGTCGGGCATGCCCAGCGGGCGGCGGCCCGAGAGGCGGTCGATGTGGTCGATGTTCAGGCCGTACTTGGCGGTGATCGAGCTGACCCGATGCAGTTGCTCGGCGGTCACCTTGCGGGTCAGCAGCGTGACGATGTGGCGCGGCTTGCCCTGCCCCGCCACCCACTGCTGGTAGTCCTCCTCGGCGACGGGCGTGAAGCGCACCTGCTGGTCGTGCTTGTAGCCCATGAAGAGCACGTCCTTGAGCACGGCCGAGGCGCCTTCGTGACCGGGCAGCTCGACCAGGATGCCGAACGAGAGCGTGTCGTGTATGACCGCCTGGCCGATGTCGAGAATGTTCACCCCGCCCTGGGCGAGCGCGCCGGTGATCGCGGCGGTGAGTCCCGGCCGGTCTTCCCCGGTGATGTTGATCAGGACGATTTCGCGCAAGGCGCAGCTCCCATGGCAAAGAAGGCCGGCATTCTACAACAGGACGCCGTCCGCACGACGCCCCGTACCGGTTGCCGGCCGGACCTTCATGGGCCCCGGCGCTTTCCGTATACTGCGCGGCATCCGCCCCTACAGAGAAGAGCCGATCCCTGTGACCCGGCCCCCGTCCGTCAAGCCCGACAACTTCTTCCTCCTGCTGTTTCGCGCCTTCCGCCAGCGTCGCGTGCCGCTGGTGCTGCGCATCGCCAGCCACACGCTGCTGCTGGTGGTCCTGGCCCTGGTGATCTATGCCTGGGTCATGGGCATGCAGTTCAAGCAGGCGATGGAACAGCAGGCCGACGCCCTCGGCCAAAGCCTGATCACCCAGACGGCCGCCTCGGCCACAGACCTGCTGGTGGCCAACGACATCCTCAGCCTCAACGTGCTGCTGAACAACCTGGTGAAGAACCCGCTGGTGGCGCACGCCGCCATCTACAGCGTCGACAATCGCATCCTCGCCGAATCGGGCTCGCGCCCGTCGCGCAGCCTGCTGGGCGACGACTCGGGGCTGTACTCGACCCCGATCACCTTCCAGGAAGTCATCGCCGGCCATCTGCGGCTGAACCTCGACATGGAGCAGTTCCAGCAGCCGATGACCATCAGCCTGCAGAGCATGGGCCTGCTGAGCCTGATCCTGCTGGCCCTGACGCTGACGCTGAGCATGCGCCTCGGCCGGCACATCTCCCTGCCGCTGATGCAGCTGCGCGTCTGGCTGCGCGACCCCGACGATCCGGCGCCCGGTGCCGGCCGGCTGGACGAGATCGGCGACCTGGCCCGGCAGCTGCAGGCGCGCCTGGTGCCCGAGAAGCCCGCCCCGGAGCCGGAGGACGAAGACAACGAGATTCCGCTGCTGGACGAGGCCTACGACGAGCTGGAAGACGACGAGCTGATAGACGACCTCGACCTCGGCGAATCGCTGGAAGCCCCGCCGCCGGCCCAGCCGCCGCGCGTGCCGGCGCATTCCCAGACACGGGACGTTCCGCCGTGGGAAGACGAACCCGAGGAGCCGGAAGCCATTCCGGCGCGGGATCGGGCCTTGGTCCCGGACGACGAGGACGACTTCGACGAACGGCTCGAACCCGAGGTCGCGCGTGCGCCGGTCGCCGCGCCCATCGCGACCCCTGTTGCCGCGGCAGCCCCGGCGTTCAGCGCGGTCCTCGCCATCCAGCTCGGTGCCCAGGAGCAGTTGCGGCGACTGCCGCGGGCGCGCCTGATGGAGCTGCTGCAGCGCTATCGCGACTGCCTCGAGCAGGCGGCCACGCTGTACCAGGCCGAGTTGCACACGCTCACCGACGGCAGCAGCCTGATGCTGTTCCACAGCCAGGACGACGAGCAGAACTACCTGACCCACGCGCTCTGCTGCGGCGAACTGATGCGCGCCCTCGGCCATGCCCTGCAGATCGAGGTCGCCGACAGCGGCATCACCCTGCAACTGCAGCTCGGCCTGACCCAGGGCCAGGCGCTGGACGACCTCGGCCAGGCAGAGCTGCTGCTGAGCGAGCCGGTCCAGGCCGCCCTGGCCCTGTCCCAGCACAGCCGCAACCTGCTGCTGGTCGAGCGCGACATCGGCGACGATCCGCTGGTCCGCGAACGCGCCCGCATCCGCCCCATCGCCAGCCCGGAAGGCGCCTGCTGCGTCGAACGCCTGCTCGAGCCCTACCCCTCGCTGCTGGAGCGCCAGCTGGCGCGCATGCACGAGTATCGGGGCACTTAGGTTGGGTTGAGGCGCGCTCGCACCGAAACCCGACGAAGCTGCTCGGCGTAGCGGTCGGGGTGGATTGAGGCTCGCCGGGCTTCGCTGGGAGCGGTCTTGACCGCAACAACCCCAGCTCGATCGCGGTCAAGGTCTTCCACAAGAGCATCGCCCCGAGGGCGAGCCTCCCACAAAAACAAGCGGTGTCTATCCAATCCTGTGGGAGGCGCGCCCTCGCGGCGACTGCCGGCCAAGCGACCCTGCCCGCGAACGGCGATCGGTCAGGACCGTTCCTCTCACAGGCCGCCTGCCGGGTAGACAAGAGGGCGGCAACGTCGCCCTCGGGATCGATCAGAAACGGAACACTTCCATTTCGGTACGCAGGGGCACCACAGGCCGCGCCGTATCTTCCGTCCGCTCTTGGCTCGACGGCGACTTTTTCTGGGCCGAAGCGTCGGCGCGGGACTTTGCCTTGGCCAGCGACGGCTGCATCGCCGAGGCGAGGTCCTGGCTGAGGCGCTGCAGCAGCTCGCTCTGCGCCCGCACCTGGTCGGCGGTGGTGCCGTCATGCGCCTCCTGGAGACGGACCAGGCGGCTGGCCTGCTGCCTGCCGTCCTTGTCGAACAGGCGCCAGCGCGCTTCCAGCACGGCCGGCTGCTCGGGCCCGGAGTCGAGCCGGGTGACGCTGAGTTCGACCTTCAGTTCGGGCGAGAAGCCCTGCTGAACCGGCGGCAGGCTGAGGTCTTGGCTGTTCAGCTGGGCGGCCAGCTGGCGCAGCATGAGCTGGTCGATGTCCTCGGCCAGGCTGCCGGCCCAGCGGCCTTGGGCGCGGTCGACCCGGAGGCTGCCGTCAGCCATGCGCTGGACGATGCCGTCGCCCTGCAGGTAGTCGGCCAGCTTCACCGATTCCACCAGCACGGCGGCGCCGGTGCTGCGTTCGGGCATCTGCGGGTCGCCGTTGTCCAGCCGGTAGAGGGTGACCGGCTTGGTCTGCAGGCAACCGGTCAGGCCGATCGAGGCGGCGAGCAATAGAGGGGCGAAACGCACCAGCTTCATCGAAATACCATCACGCAGAAAAGACCGGCCGCGCGTGCTCCGCAAGATGCGTCATTCGTAAAAGCAGGGCGCGGGCGGATTGGCCAGGATTCAGGGGCGCTATCTTCCTTGAATCCGTCGCCAATCGCCAGCGCCAGACGCTCAGGCGGGCATGTCGACCGTCAGCGCATCGACCCGCTGGAAGCCTCTGGGCAGCTTGTTTCCGCGCCGGCCGCGCTCGCCCTTGTAGTGCTCGAGGTCTTCGGCCTTCAGCGAAAGCGTGCGCTTGCCGGCCTGCAGCACCAGGGTGGCGCCGGGCGGCAGCACCGCCAGGTCGGTCATGAACTCCTCGCGGCTGGCCACGCGCTCGCCGGGGATGCCGATGATCTTGTTGCCCTTGCCCTTGGCCAGCTGCGGCAGGTCGCGGACCGGGAACACCAGCAGGCGGCCCTCGGTGGTCACCGCCGCGAGCCAGTCCTGCTCGCGGTTGCCCAGTGCACGCGGCGCCACCACCCGGGCGCCGGCGGGCAGCGAGAGCAGCGTCTTGCCGGCCTTGTTCTTGGCCTGCAGGTCCTCGCCCTTGACCACGAAGCCGTAGCCGGCATCCGAGGCGATGACGTAGAGCGCCTCGTCGTCGGGCAGCAGCACGCAGTCGAAGCTGGCGCCCGGCGGCGGCGTCAGGCGCCCGGTCAAGGGTTCGCCCTGGCCGCGCGCGGAAGGCAGCGAGTGGGCCGCCAGCGAGTAGCTGCGCCCGGTCGAGTCGATGAACACGGCGAACTGGTTCGAACGCCCCGGCGCCGCCACCTTGAAGCTGTCGCCGGCCTTGTAGGACAGCCCGGCCGGGTCGATGTCGTGGCCCTTGGCGGCACGTACCCAGCCCTTCTCCGACAGCACCACGGTGACCGGCTCGGACGGCATCAGCTCGTTTTCCGCCAGCGCCCGCGCCTCGGCGCGCTCGACGATCGGCGAACGCCGCGCGTCGCCGTAGGTCTCGGCGTCCTCGAGCAGCTCCTTGCGCACCAGCTTCTTCAGCCTGGCCTCGCTGCCCAGCAGCGCCAGCAACCGCTCGCGCTCCTTGGCCAGCTCGTCCTGCTCGCCGCGGATCTTCATCTCCTCCAGCCGCGCCAGCTGGCGCAGGCGGGTGTCGAGGATGTAGTCGGCCTGCAGCTCGCTCAGCTCGAAGCGCGCCATCAGCACCGGCTTGGGCTGGTCCTCGGTGCGGATGATGTGAATCACCTCGTCGAGGTTGAGGAAGGCGACCAGCAAGCCCTCCAACAGGTGCAGGCGCCGCTCGACCTTGTCCAGGCGGAACTGCAGGCGCCGGCGCACCGTGCCGATGCGGTAGGTCAGCCATTCACTCAGCAGCATGCGCAGGTTCTTCACCTGCGGCCGCCCGTCCAGGCCGATGACGTTGGTGTTGACCCGGTAGCTGCTCTCCAGGTCGGTGGTGGCGAACAGGTGCTGCATCAGCGCCTCGAGGTCGACCCGGTTCGAGCGCGGGATGATGACGATGCGGCAGGGGTTCTCGTGGTCGGACTCGTCGCGCAGGTCGGCCACCATCGGCAACTTCTTGGCCTGCATCTGCGCGGCGATCTGCTCCAGCACCTTGGCCCCGGAGACCTGGTGTGGCAGCGCGGTGACCACCAGGTCTCCGTCCTCGACGCGGTAGACGGCGCGCATGCGCACCGAACCGCGGCCGGTTTCGTAGAGTTTCAGCAGGTCGGCGCGCGAGGTGACGATTTCCGCCTCGGTGGGAAAGTCCGGCCCCGGCACGTGCTCGCAGAGCTGCTCGACCGTGGCGCCGGGTTCGTCCAGCAGGCGCACGCAGGCGGCGGCGACCTCGCGCAGGTTGTGCGGCGGCACGTCGGTGGCCATGCCCACGGCGATGCCGGTGGTGCCGTTGAGCAGCAGGTTCGGCAGCCGCGCCGGCAAGGTCGCCGGCTCGTCCAGCGTGCCGTCGAAGTTCGGCACCCAGTCCACCGTGCCCTGGCCGAGCTCGGACAGCAGCACCTCGGAATAGCGCGACAGCCGCGCCTCGGTGTAACGCATCGCGGCGAACGACTTGGGATCGTCCGGCGCGCCCCAGTTGCCCTGGCCGTCGACCAGCGGATAGCGGTAGCTGAACGGCTGGGCCATCAGCACCATGGCCTCGTAGCAGGCCGAGTCGCCGTGCGGGTGGTACTTGCCGAGCACGTCGCCGACGGTGCGAGCGGACTTCTTGTGCTTGGCGTCGGCGTCCAGGCCGAGCTCGCTCATGGCATAGACGATCCGCCGCTGTACCGGCTTGAGACCGTCGCCGATGTGCGGCAGCGCGCGGTCCATGATCACGTACATGGAGTAGTTGAGGTAGGCCTGCTCGGTGAAGTCGGCGAGCGAGCGGCGCTCGACGCCCTCGAAGCTCAGGGGGGTGTCACTCATGGTCGTTCCGTGGCGTATTGGCGCAGCACCAGGGTGCCGGCGCGCTGGGTGAATTCGAGTTGTTTGAGCGCACTCATGCCGAGCAGGACCTGGTCGCCGTCGAAATTCGGCGCGACCAGTGCGCGGACGTCGTGCAGCTCGATGGCGCCGAGCGCCAGGCTGTCGAGGCGGGTGCGGTAGCCGCGGGTCTGGCCGTTGGCGGTCTGCAGCAGCACCGGAGCGCCGCGCTCGAGGCCAAGGCGGTCGGCCAGTTCGTCGGAAACCGCCACGTCGGTGGCGCCGGTGTCGAGGAGGAACAGCACCTCCTCGCCGTTGATCCTTCCGCTGGCGACGAAATGGCCCTGCGCGTTGCCTGCCAGGGTCACCTCGATATGGTCGCCGAGCCGCTCGGAAACCGGCTCGCGGTTCGGATTGAGCTGCGCGGCTTCCCACTCGCCGAACAGGCGTGTCGCCAGGTACAGCGCCGCCGCCCAGGCCAGCACCAGCATGACCCGGCCGGCACGACGCCCGGCGGGCTGACTCACTGCTTGGCGCTCCAGCCGCCCTTCGGCGCGGCGAACCGCCAGACCACCGGTCTGCGGTCGCCATCCGGACGTGCCTGCCCATTGTTGTCCAGCCCGACCCAGGCACCCTCGGCGTCGATCACCAGGGCCTCGATCGCGCCGAAGGGATTGGCGTAGCGGCGCGCCTGCTCGCCGGCCGTGGCGGCCAGCGACCAGCAGCGCTCGACCGCGCCGGTGGCGGGCAGGCGACGGCAGATCTGGTGCGCTGGCCGCTCCAGGGTGAACAGCTTGCCGTCGAAGAACGCCAGGTCGCTGAAGCTGCGCGGCTGCGGCGCCTCGCCGAACCCGGCGGGCGGCGTCTCCAGCCCGCCTTCGCTGGTCAGGATGCAGCCGCCGGTACAGCGCCAGCTCGACTGGTTGCGATGCAGCACCAGCAGCCCGCGGCGCTCGCGCTCCGCCGCCAGCCAGAGCCGGTCGGCGGCCGGATCGACGGCGACGCCCTCGAAGCCTGCGTTGAATTTCAGCAGCATGCCGCTGGCGCGGGCCTGGCGCACCAGCGAGGAGGGGAAGGTCAGCCACTGCGCCATGCCGGCGGGATTGATCTGCAGCACGGCCGCGTAGGCCTCGCTGACCAGGTAGCGATTGCCGCGCGAATCGCAGCTCAGGCCCTCGAAATCCAGCTCGCCGCCGCGGACCTGGCCGGAAACCCAGGTGCGCACCCGGGTGCCCCACGGCAGCCCGGTGTTCGGCGCCGGCGGCGCCTGGAACGCCTCGGCCTCGGCACGCCACACCGGCTCCGACGAATCGAGCCGGTACAGGTGACGGTCGTCGCGGTCGGATACCGCCCAGAGCGCGTCGCCGCACCAGGCCAGGCCGGACAGGTTGCCCCGCTCGAAGCCCTCGACCGGGTGCTCGGACACCAGCGTCAGCTCCGGGGCCGGCGTCGGGGCCGGCTCGGCCGCCCACGCCGGGCCGGCCAGCAGGCACAGCGCCGCCCACCAGCCACGGCTCAAATCAGCACCTCGGCCAGGTTGCCCTTGGACTCGAGCCAGCTCTTGCGATCGCCGGCGCGCTTCTTCGCCAGCAGCATGTCCATGATCTCGCGGGTGTTGTCGAAGTCTTCCAGGGTCAGTTGCACCAGCCGGCGGGTGTTGGGATCCATGGTGGTTTCGCGCAGCTGCAGCGGATTCATTTCGCCCAGGCCTTTGAAGCGCGTGACCTGCGGCTTGCCGCGCTTCTTCTCGGCGAGCAGCCGCTCGAGGATGCCGTCGCGCTCGGCCTCGTCGAGCGCGTAGTGCACTTCCTTGCCCAGGTCGATGCGGTACAGCGGCGGCATGGCGACGAACACGTGGCCGGCATCCACCAGCGGGCGGAAGTGCCGCACGAAGAGCGCGCACAGCAGGGTGGCGATGTGCAGGCCATCGGAGTCGGCGTCAGCGAGGATGCAGATCTTGCCGTAGCGCAGCTGGCCGAGGTCCTCGGCGCCCGGGTCGACGCCGATGGCCACGGCGATGTCGTGCACTTCCTGGCTGGCGAGCACCTCTCCGCCGTCGACTTCCCAGGTGTTCAGGATCTTGCCGCGCAGCGGCATGATCGCCTGGAACTCCTTGTCCCGCGCCTGCTTGGCCGAGCCGCCGGCCGAGTCGCCCTCGACCAGGAACAGCTCGGCGCGCATCGGGTCCTGCCCGGCGCAGTCGGCCAGCTTGCCGGGCAGCGCCGGGCCCTGGGTGATCTTCTTGCGCTCGACCTTCTTGCCGGCCTTGAGCCGGCGCCCGGCGTTGCTGATCGCCAGTTCGGCCAGTTGCAGGCCAAGTTCCGGATGGACGTTGAGCCACAGGCTGAAGGCGTCCTTGACCACGCCGGAGACGAAGGCCGCGGCCTCGCGCGAGGACAGGCGTTCCTTGGTCTGCCCGGAAAACTGCGGCTCCTGCATCTTCATCGAGAGGACGAAGGCGATGCGCTCCCAGACATCCTCCGGCGCCAGCTTGACGCCGCGCGGCAGCAGGTTGCGGAACTCGCAGAACTCGCGCATGGCGTCCAGCAGGCCCTGGCGCAGGCCGTTGACGTGGGTGCCGCCCTGGGCGGTGGGAATCAGGTTGACGTAGCTTTCCTGCACGCCGTCGCCGCCCTCGGGCAGCCACAGCAGCGCCCAGTCGACCGCCTCCTTCTCGCCGGCCAGGCTGCCGGTGAACGGCTCCTCCGGCAGGCGCGGATACTCGCGCACGGCATCGGCCAGGTATGAACGCAGGCCGTCCTCGTAGTGCCACTCGACCTTCTCGCCGCCGGCCTTGTCCTCGAAGCTGACCGACAGCCCCGGGCAGAGCACGGCCTTGGCCTTGAGCACGTGCTTGAGGCGGCTGACCGAGAATTTCGGCGAATCGAAGTACTTGGGATCGGGCCAGAAATGCACGCTGGTGCCGGTGTTGCGCTTGCCGACGCTGCCGATGATCTCCAGGTCGCTGGCCTTGAAGCCGTCGGCGAAGGTCATGCGGTACTCGTTGCCCTCGCGGCGCACGCGCACCTCCACCCGGGTGGAGAGCGCGTTGACCACCGAAATGCCGACGCCGTGCAGCCCCCCGGAGAACTGGTAGTTCTTGTTGGAGAACTTGCCGCCGGCGTGCAGCTTGGTGAGGATCAGCTCGACGCCCGGCACGCCCTCCTCGGGGTGGATGTCCACGGGCATGCCGCGACCGTCGTCGATCACTTCCAGCGAGTTGTCGGCATGCAGGATCACCTGCACCGAGCGGGCGTGGCCGGCGAGCGCCTCGTCGACGCTGTTGTCGATGACTTCCTGGGCCAGGTGATTGGGCCGGGTGGTGTCGGTGTACATGCCCGGGCGCTTGCGCACCGGATCGAGACCGGAGAGGACTTCGATGGCTTCTGCGGTGTAAGACATTGGCGGCTCGTGATGTCCTTATGAATCGGTGAAATCGACCGCGCGCCACAGCGACGGGTCGAAGCCGGCGAACGCCAGCAGGGCCGGCAGGCGCTCGGCGAAGCCCTGGAAGCCGTGATCGCCACCGGCCTGGATGCGCAGCGCGCAGCCGCGGTAGAAGGATTCGGCATGCCGGTAGTCGAGCGTCTCGTCGCCGGTCTGCAGCCAGACCTGATAGCGCGTGCAATCGGCGGGCGGGGCGACCTCGAGCTCGGCCAGCGCCGTCACGTGGTCCGCGGTCAGTTCCCAGACCTCGCCGGTGTACAGGTTGGTCTGCGGCCCCAGGTACCCGTCGAACAGCCGGTGCGGGTTGACCGCCGGGTTGATCAGCAGGGCCTTGAGACGGTGGCGCTCGGCGAGGTGGGTCGCATAGTAGCCGCCGAGCGAGCTGCCGACCAGCAACGGGGCCCCGAGGCGGACGATGGTTTCGTCGAGCTCGGCGATCGTCCGGCGCGGATGATGGTGCAACGCGGGGGTGACCAGCCGGTCCGCGAGCCCGATCCGCGCCATGGCGGCGCTCAGTTGCCGGGCCTTCTGCGACAGGGGGGAACTGTTCAGACCATGCAGATAGAGAATGGCGGGCTGGGGGCTGGGCATGCGGTTCGTGCTCGGAAAAATACGCCGAAGGCTACAGGCCGCGGACTCCCGCCGGCAAGCATGGGAGGCGCGCAGCGGCGGGCGTTCAGTAGCCCTTGACGCCGTCCTCGAGCTCGAAGGTGAGACCCTCGACGCGCGAGACGCCGGTCTCCAGACGCCCGTCGGCGTGCAGGCGCAGCCAGCGGTAGCCCGGCGCCCGGGTGTCGATCTGGAAATCCTGGCTGCCCGGGGCGAACTGGATGCCGGTGGACGGCGACGCCAGCAGCCTCACGCCGTTGCGCATCTGGTCGAACGCCTGGTGGATGTGGCCCCATAGCACCAGGCGCACCCCCGGGTGGCGGTCGATGACCTCGAACAGTGCCTCGGGGTTGAGCAGGCCGATGCGGTTCATCCAGTCGCTGCCGATCGGCACCGGATGATGGTGGAAGCTGACCAACTGATGGCGCCCGGGGGCTTCGCCCAGCGCACGCTCCAGCAGCTCCAGCTGATCGTCGCGCAGGCGCCCGGCCACCGAGCCGGGCACCAGGGTATCGAGCATGACGATGCGCCAGTTGCCGATGTCCAGCACCGGCTCCATCAGGTCGGTGCCGCGGGTGACCGCACGCATCGCCTCGAGGTCATCATGATTGCCGGGGTACCAGCGCGCCGGCGCCGGGATGCGTGCGGTCAGCTCGCGGAAACGCCGGTAGGAGTCGACCGAACCGTCCTGCGAGAGGTCGCCGCTGGCCAGCACCAGATCCACCTCGGCGTGCTCTTCGAGCGCCAGGTCGATCACCCGCGCCAGGCTGTCGGCCGTGTCGAGCCCGAGGAGCCTGCCGTCCGCCCCGGCGAATAGATGGCTATCGGTCAGCTGGAGGACCAGCACCGACTCGTCGACAGCCTTGAGGGGCATACTCGGCAAGACTCTATCTCCGGTGGTGAAACGTCCCGGGCATTATGGTCGCGCGCTCGGAGCGGCGAAACCCGCGAAGCGGGCAGCGCATCACAGAAGCGAACGTCAGCGAGCCGGCGCCAGAAAAAGGGCGCACACGCCACAGGGGCATTCGGGCATCGGTGAATCGGCCGGATGTCAGAGCACCGGTTCGAGCTCGTGCCCGCAGGCCAGGCAGTGGCTGAGCCATTCGCCGAGGAACAGGTTCAGCTGCGCCTTCTCGTCCGGCTGGTGCATCGCCGCGTTGGGGTAGGCATAGATGCTGCGGAAGCGCCGCGCGTTCTGCGCCCCGACCACCTCGGCCATGCGCGCATCGTGATAGACGCGCACCTCCATGCTCGGCACCGGCAGCCACGGCAGGCAGTGCTCCTGGCTGATCCTCAGCGTGGTGGTGTACGGACAGCATTCGGTGACGGCCAGCACCAGCACCCCGAGCAGGCGGTCGCCCTGGCTGATCGCCACCCGGCGCGTCGCCGCCTGCTCGCGCATCTCCGGCAACAGCCGCATCAGGCGCAGATAGTTCACCTCGCAGGCGGCCTGCAGCTCGCGCAGGTCGACGCGGTACCGCTCGCGAACCTGTCTCATGCCCAGGCCTCCCGCACGCGCTGGCGGTTCAGCGCCAGCCACTGCAGGGCGATGATGGTCGCAGCGTTGCCGATGCCACCGTTCTCGACCCGCGCCAGCGCCTCGTCCAGGGTCCAGACGTGCACGCGAATGTCCTCGCCCTCGTCCGGCAGGCCGTGGATGCCGCCCGCGCCCTCGCTGTCGCAGCTGCCCAGATAGAGGTGGACCAGTTCATCGCTGCCGCCGGGCGACGGCAGGTAGCGGGTGATGGGCAGCAGCCGGCCGAGCACCAGGCCGGCCTCCTCGACCGCCTCGCGACGGGCCACTTCTTCGGGCTGCTCGTCCTTGTCGATCAGCCCGGCGACCAGTTCGATCAGCCAGGGGTTGTCGACCTTGCCCAGCGCACCGGTACGGAACTGTTCGATCAGCACCACGCAGTCGCGCGCCAGGTCGTAGGGCAGCACGCAGACGGCGTCGTGCCGGACGAACAGCTCGCGCTCGATCACCGGGCTGATGCCGCCACTGAACAGCCGATGGCGCAGCTGCAGGCGCTCCAGGCGGTAGAAACCGCTGAAACAGGTTTCTCGCCGGACGATTTCGACATCGTCCCGGCCGGGTTGGAAAACGTCGGTCATCAATACTCACAGATTCGATGGAAAGGTCGCAGTACAGGCCTTGCTTCGACCCGCCGGCTGCGGAACATTTGAGGCCATCCTAGCGCGCCGGTTCGGCTGGCGCAGCATTGGCGGACAAGCCGTAGGCTGCGAACTTCACGACGGAGCCGCAATCGAACCGGCAGCCCGAGTCCCTATCGCACACCCAAGGAGGCGCCCATTTCTTCCTATAGCTCAACCGCCGCCATTGTCCTCGCCGCCCTGCTGCTGGCGGCCTGCCAGAGCACAGCCTCGCGACAGCCGCCGCCCCTGGCGATGGAGCGTGTGGTGACCGAGCAGCGCCCGGAGGGCTGCAGCGGCGAGAACTGCCCGCTGGTCAACATCGACACCCTGCGCTTTCCCGACGAGCCGGCGCTCGAGCGTCTGATCGACGCCCGCCTGCGGGCGATGACCCAGACGGCCCCGGACGACCGCCTGCCGGCCTCGCTGGAGGCTTACCAGCGCGACTTCCTCGCCCATGCCGAACCGCGCTGGAGCACCTACCTGCAGGCCAAGCCGCGCGACCATCATGACACGCTGGTGGTCATCGAGCTGTCCAGCTATCTCGACCGCGGCGGCGCGCATGGCATGCCCGGGCGAGGCTTCATCAACTACGACCTCGAGCAGGACCGCGCCCTGACGCTGGAGGACGTGCTGCTGCCCGGCCAGGAGGAACGCTTCTGGGCACTGGCCGAGCAGGCGCATCGCGACTGGCTGCAGGGCAACCAGCCGGCGGACGATCCGCAGTTCGCCGAGCGCTGGCCGTTCCAACGCACCAATAATGTCGCCCTGCTCGCCGACCGGGTGCTGCTCAAGTACGACGTCTACTCCCTCGGCCCCTACTCCATGGGCCACCCGGAGCTGAGCATCCCCTACGGGCAGTTGGATGGCGTGCTCAGGCCGGAGCGGTTGCCCGAGCCGCACTGAGGCGGCTCAGCACCAGCAGCAATCCGCCCGACAGGCACAACGCCGGCAGGCTCGCGCCGACGTCGGGCCAGAGGTTGCTCATCAGGTGATAGACAGCCACGCCGACGCCCCAGGCCGACAGCGTTTCCCAGCGCAGCAGCGGTAGCGTCCCGCCGGGCAGCCGGCGGCGACGCAGCAGGTAGTGGTCGACCAGCACCACGCCGAACAGCGGGGCGAACACCGAGCCGATCAGCAGCAGGAAGCTCTGGTACTCGGCCAGCGGCGCGACCCAGGCGATCGCGGTGCAGAACGCACCGATGAGCAGCGCCAGATGCTCGACCCGCAAGCAGCTGAGCATCCCGACCGATACCGCCGCCGAGTGGATGTCGGCGAAGGCGTTCTCCGACTCGTCGAGCAGGATCAGCAACAGCGGAATGCCGAGCCCGGCGCCGGCCAATGCCAGCAGCAATGCATTGACCTCGCCGCCGTCGGCGAACGCCAGCGTGTAGGCGACGCCTAGGCTCATCAGCCAGAAATTGCCGAGGAAGAAGCCCAGCGCGGTGCCGCCGAACACCCGCGCGGCGGCACGGCCGAAGCGCGAGTAATCGGCGATCAGCGGCAGCCAGGACAGCGGCATGGCGATGGCGATGTCGAAGCCCAGCGCGAATGGCAGCGAACCATCGCCCGAGCGCGCCCAGAGCGCGGCCAGGTCGGCCTTGTCGAACAGGTTCCAGGTCAGCCAGGCACAGGCGCCGAGCAGCAGCCAGATGCCCCACTTGCGCAGCACCCGGCGCACGAAGGTCAGCGGCCCTGCCACCGCCAGCAGGGTCGCCAGTGCGCCGAAGCACAGCGTCCACAGGGCCGTGCTGGTCAGCACGCTCTGCTCGCCGAAGGCCCGCGCCGCCAGCAGCGCCGCGGCGTCGCGCATGACGATGATTTCGAACGCGCCCCAACCCACCAGCTGCAGCAGGTTCAGCAGCGCCGGCAGCACCGCGCCGCGCGCGCCCAGCGTCAGGCGCAGCGTCGCCATGGCCGACAGCCCGGTGTCGCTGCCGATCACCGCGACCGCGCCGAGCAGCAGAACGCCCACGGCGGTGCCCGAGGCGATCGCCAGGAGCGCGCCCGCCATCCCCAGCCCGGGCGCCAGCAGTGCGCCCAGTTGCAGGACCATCAGGCCGACGCCGAGGGAGAACCACAGCGAGAACAGGTCGCGGGCGCCGAACATGCGACGCTCGGCAGGTACGGGAACGGTCGGCGCGAAGGCGCCGGAAGCGGATGTCATGATGAAATACCGGGGAAAACAGGGGAAGGAAAACAAGGTGGATGGCTTCGGCCATCCACCCTACGCAAGGAAGCCGTAGGGTGGATAACCGCGCAGCGTTATCCACCGCGGCAGGATCACACCTGCTTGTAGATCACCGAGCCCTCCTCGCGGAAGCGCTCGGCCTGCTCGCGAAAGCCCGCCTCGACGGCCTGGCTCTCTGCGGACAGGCCGTGCTCGGCGGCGTAGTCGCGCACCTCCTGGGTGATCTTCATGGAGCAGAACTTCGGCCCGCACATGGAGCAGAAGTGCGCCACCTTGGCCGACTCCTTCGGCAACGTCTCGTCGTGGAAGGCCCGCGCGGTGTCCGGGTCGAGGCCGAGGTTGAACTGGTCCTCCCAGCGGAACTCGAAGCGCGCCTTGGACAACGCGTTGTCGCGGACCTGCGCGCCGGGGTGACCCTTGGCGAGGTCGGCGGCATGCGCGGCGATCTTGTAGGTGATGATGCCGGTCTTGACGTCGTCCTTGTTCGGCAGGCCCAGGTGTTCCTTGGGCGTGACGTAGCAGAGCATGGCGCAGCCGAACCAGCCGATCATCGCCGCACCGATGCCGCTGGTGATGTGGTCGTAGCCCGGCGCGATGTCGGTGGTCAGCGGCCCGAGGGTATAGAATGGCGCTTCGTCGCAGCACTCGAGCTGTTTGTCCATGTTCTCCTTGATCAGTTGCATCGGAACGTGGCCGGGGCCTTCGATCATGGTCTGCACGTCGTGCTTCCAGGCGACCTTGGTCAGCTCGCCGAGGGTTTCCAGCTCGCCGAACTGCGCGGCGTCGTTGGCATCGGCGATTGAGCCCGGACGCAGGCCGTCGCCCAGCGAGAAGCTGACGTCGTAGGCCTTCATGATCTCGCAGATGTCTTCGAAGTGGGTGTAGAGGAAGTTTTCCCGGTGGTGCGCCAAGCACCACTTGGCCATGATCGAGCCGCCGCGCGAGACGATGCCGGTGACCCGCTTGGCGGTCAGCGGCACGTAGCGCAGCAGCACGCCGGCGTGGATGGTGAAGTAGTCCACGCCCTGCTCGGCCTGTTCGATCAGGGTGTCGCGGAACAGCTCCCAGGTGAGGTCCTCGGCGATGCCGCCGACCTTCTCCAGCGCCTGGTAGATGGGCACCGTGCCGATGGGTACCGGCGAGTTGCGGATGATCCACTCGCGGGTCTCGTGGATGTGCTTGCCGGTGGACAGGTCCATCACCGTGTCCGAGCCCCAGCGGATGCCCCAGGTCAGCTTGGCCACTTCTTCCTCGATCGAGGAACCCAGCGCGCTGTTGCCGATGTTGCCGTTGATCTTCACCAGGAAGTTGCGGCCGATGATCATCGGCTCCAGCTCCACGTGGTTGATGTTGGCCGGGATGATGGCGCGGCCGCGGGCCACTTCCTTGCGCACGAACTCGGGGGTAATTTCTTTCGGAATCGCGGCGCCGAAGCTCTGCCCGCGGTGCTGCTCGGCCAGCAGGCCGGCTTCGCGCGCCTCGGCCAGCTTCATGTTCTCGCGGATGGCGACGAATTCCATCTCCGGCGTGACGATGCCCTTCTTCGCGTAGTGCATCTGGCTGACGTTGTGGCCGGCGCGGGCACGGCGCGGGTTGCGCACGTGGGCGAAACGCATGGCCGCCAGCTCGGCATCGTTCAGCCGGCGCTGGCCGAATTCCGAGGACAATCCGGGCAGGCGCTCGGTGTCGCCGCGGTCCTCGATCCAGGCGCTGCGCACGTCGGCCAGGCCCTTGCGCACGTCGATCTGCACATTCGGGTCGGTATAGGGGCCGGAGGTGTCGTAGACGGTGACCGGGGCGTTGATCTCGCCACCGAAATCCGTGGGCGTGACATCGAGGCTGATCTCGCGCATCGGCACGCGGATGTCCGGGCGCGAGCCCTGGACGTAGACTTTCTGCGAGCGCGGGAAGGGCTGGATCGACTGCTGGTCGACCTGGGCGCTTTCACTGAGGTTCTTTTGTTGTTCGGCACGCATCGGCTGGCTCCTCGGGTGAGTGTCGGAGCGAACCTGCGGCAAGGGAGAGGTATGGACGCACCGGTGGCGGTGCCGGACAACCTCGCCAGGCGAGGACATCTTGTTCCCTACGCAGGCCTTAACCTGATCAGGTTCAACGGGATCCGGACTATCCGATCTCAGCCTTTCGCTCAAGGCACCCCGACAAGAACGGGGCGAGTCTAATCACAACCGCGCCGAAACGCCAATGGCCCGCCGTCGCGATCCGACCGGGCGGTCACTCCCATGCCGCACACGCGCCCGCCTGGCGCGCGGCTTGACCCCCCGAACGGTGCCGCTTAGCCTTGCCCGTCTCTCCCCCGCAGGAACCCGTCCCATGCTGCGCAGACTCTCGCTGGCAATTGCCGTGGCCGCCGCCCACGCCGGCCTCGCCTGGGCGCAGGCCCCGACCGGATTGTCGGCGCGGACCGACCTGATCAGCGTCTACCAGGCTGCGGTCGCCAACGATGCCGACCTGGCCGCGGCGCGTGCGCAGTATCGCGCCGTGCAGGAGGTCGTCCCGCAGGCACGCGCCGGCCTGCTGCCGCAGCTGGCGGTGGGTGCCGAAACCGGCCGCACCCGCACCGAGCTGGAGGTCAACCGCAGCGACCAGACCGTCTCGCGCAGCGGCACGCTCTACCAGGCCAGCCTCAGCCAGCCGCTGTTCCGCGCCGACCGCTGGTTCCAGCTGCAGGCCGCCGAAGCGATCAGCGAGCAGGCCGCCCTGCAGTACAGCGCCGCCGAACAGGCACTCATCCAGAACAGCGCGCAGGCCTACTTCGCCGTACTGCGCGCGCAGGACAACCTAGCCGCCAGCCGCGCCGAGGAGGCCGCTTTCCAGCGCCAGCTGGACCAGGCCAACGAGCGCTTCGACGTCGGCCTGTCCGACCGCACCGACGTGCTCGAGGCCCAGGCCGGCTTCGACACCGCGCGGGCCAACCGGCTGATCGCCGAACGCCGGGTAGCCGACGCCTTCCAGGCGCTCTACACCCTGACCAACCGCGAATATGCCGCGCTCGAAGGCATCGACCACGCCCTGCCGGTGCTGGCCCCGGTGCCGAACGATGCCAGCGCCTGGGTCGACACCGCGGCACAGCAGAACCTGCGCCTACTGGCGTCCAACCAGGCGGTCAACGCCGCCGAGGAGACGATTCGCCAGCGCAAGGCCGGCCACGCCCCGACGCTGGACGCGGTGGCCTCCTACAGCCGCGGCGACAACGACAACCTGGGCTTCACCAACAGCGCCATCAACACCCAGCTCGGCGTGCGCTATACCGGCGACGTGGAGCAAAGCAGCATCGGCCTGCAGCTGAACATCCCGCTGTATAGCGGCGGCCTGACCAGCTCGCAGGTGCGCGAGGCCTTCCATCAGCTGACCCAGGCGGAACAGGAGCGCGAAAGCCTGCGCCGCCAGGTGGTGGAAAGCACGCGCAACCTGCACCGGGCGGTCAACACCGACGTCGAGCAGGTACAGGCTCGGCGCCAGTCGATCATCTCCAGCCGCAGCGCGCTGGAGGCCACCGAGATCGGCTACCAGGTCGGTACCCGCAACATCGTCGACGTGCTCGACGCACAGCGGCGCCTGTTCGCCGCCGTGCGCGACTACAACAACGCGCGCTACGACTACATCCTCGACAACCTGCAGCTCAAGCAGGTCGCCGGCACCCTGAGCCCCGCCGACCTGACCGAACTGGCGAGCTACCTCGATCCCGAATACGACCCGGACAGCGACTTCCTGCCGGACGACCTGCCGCCGATCGCCACGGACGCGCGCCTGCCGCAGTAACCGGCGTGGTCCATGGGAGCCTCGCCTCCGGGACGATGCTTTTATGCGGTCTCGACCGCGAACTCCCCCGGCGCCCTTCGCGGCCAAGGCCGCTCCCACGAAGAGCCGCCCGCGACCTTGGCTGGCGATGTCGCCGCGAGGGCGCGCCTCCCACAGGGGGGAGAGCCTGCACGTGCGGAGCCAGGGTCGCAGGCAGAGCCTGCTCCTACG
>NZ_KE384421.1:25424-45559 GCF_000425625.1 Stutzerimonas azotifigens DSM 17556 | reverse complement strand
CGCCGCTTTTCGTAGGAGCGAGCCCTGCTCGCGAAGGCCTCCGAGCCCTTCAGGCCTTGCAGCACCCACGAGATGACGCCGAAACGATAGTTCCCACCCTGCCCTTCTCCCCACGCGAGAAGGTGGCCCGCACCGGCCCCAGTCGCCGCGAGGGCGCGCCTCCCACAGGGGAGAGCCTGCGCGTGTGGAGCCAGGTCGCAGGCAGAGCCTGCTCCTACGCTTGCTGCACGCCGCCGCTTTTCGTAGGAGCGAGCCCTGCTCGCGAAGCCTCCGAGCCCTTCAGGTTCTCGCAGCGTCGCTGCTGACACCGAAAGACCAGCCCCACCCCTGCCCTTCTCCCCGCGGGAGAAGGTGGCCCGCAGGGCCGGATGAGGGAGCGGTGCTATACCGACCCTCGGGGCGCGGCTCTTTCCCCGGCCCAAGGGCCGATCGCCCAGGCAAGCGCCTTCCGCAGGATGGACTCAGCCCGCCAGTGCGCGCTCGATCCCGGCAAGCAGCCGCTGCAGCGCGCCCCGGTTGGCCTGCATGACGCGCCGCCCGCCGGCGCGCATATCCGCGGCGACTTCGGGTTCCTGCCACAGCCGCGCGACCTGCGCCGCCAGCTCCGCCTCCTCTCCCACCTCCACCAGCGCCCCCGCCGCCCGCAGCTGCGCCGCTATGTCCAGGAAGTTGAACAGGTGCGGGCCGCTGAGCACCGGCACGTCCAGTGCCGCCGGCTCAAGCAGGTTGTGCCCGCCGTTGGGCATCAGGCTGCCGCCGACGAAGGCCACGTCGGCCAGCGCGTAGAGAAACAGCAGCTCGCCCATGGTGTCGCCGAGCAGCACCTGGGTGTCGGCGGTCACCGGCGCGCCGCCGGAGCGCGGCACAGTGGCGAAACCCTGGCCACGGCACAGCTGCAGTACCGAGGCGAAACGTTCGGGATGGCGCGGCACCAGAATCAGCAACGCCCGCGGCCAGCGCTCGAGCAGCCGTCGATGCGCGGCCAGCACCTGCTCGTCCTCGCCGGCATGGGTACTGGCAGCGATCCACACCGGGCGCTGCTGCGCGCCCCACGCGCGACGCTGCTCGGCGGCCCTCTCCGGCAGCGCGGGATCGATCGCCAGATCGAACTTGATCGAGCCGGTGACCTCGACCCGCTCGGGCCGCGCGCCCAGCGCGCGGAAGCGCTCGGCCTCCGCTTCGGTCTGCACCGCTACGAGCGACAGCTCGGCCAGCATCGGTGCGGTCAGGCCGCGAAAACGTGCGTAGCCCCGCGCCGAACGCTCGGACAGGCGCGCATTGGCCAGCACCACCGGTACGCCGCGCCTGGCGCAGGCGTGGATATGGTTGGGCCACAGCTCGGTCTCCATCACCACCGCCAGCCGCGGTTGAAGCCGATCGAGAAAGCGCCGGGCCGCCCAGGGCAGATCGTAGGGCAGGTAGCAGTGCTGGACCTGGTCGCCGAACAGCGCGCGGATGCGTTCGGAGCCGGTCGGCGTCATGCAGGTCACGGTGATCGGCAGGTCCGGATGGCGCTCGCGCAACGCCCGGATCAGCGGCGCGGCGGCGATGCTTTCGCCGACCGAGACGGCGTGCACCCAGAGGCCCCCGGGCCGCAGCCCATGCGGCAGACGGGCGAAGCGCTCGGCGACCCGATGCGCATAGGCCGGCGCGCGCCGGGCGCGCCAGGCGAGACGCAGCAGGATCAGCGGCAGGGCCAGGTGAAAAAGCAGGGAGTAGATGGTGCTATTCATGGCGGCGCAGCTTACCCCGCCCGCCCTTCGCTGGCGACTCGCAGGTTTTCCGCCAGGCAGCCCGCCAGCCAGTCGGCCGCCGGGCCCGGCGGCTCGTCGCGCCGCCAGACCAGTTCGACCACCAGCGGCGGCGGCGTCCAGTCGCTGCGCAGTTCCACCAGCTGACCCTGGTAGCCTGGATAGCGCGCCACATGGCGCGGCAGCCAGGCCCAGCCGAGGTTGCGCATCACCAATTCGGCCATGGCGTAGAAGCTGTCGGCGCGCCAGACCAGCGGACTGACCTGCTCGCCGCCGGGATAGCGGCTGTCCTGGGGCGCCATCAGCAACTGCCGGTGGCCGGACAGCCGGCGCCTGTCGACCGCCCTGCCGCCCGCCAGGGGATGGTCGGCGCCGCACACCGTGACCATCTCGATGGCGCCCAGCCGCCGCCGCTCCAGCGCCTGCGGCATGTGCTCGTGGTGGAACAGCAGGCCGAGGTCGGCGCGCCGTTCCAGCAGCTTGCGCGCCACGTCGCCCTGAGCGCCGCTGGCCAGCTGCACTTCGAGCAGCGGAAAGGCCCGCGCCAGCGCCTCCAGGCTGGCGATCACCGGCGGATAGGGCATCGCCTCGTCCTGGGCCAGGCGCAGCCGTGCTTCCTCGCCACGAGCCAGCCCCAGCGCCCGCCCCTCCAGGCGTTCGCATTGCTGCAACACCGCGCGCGCCTCCTCCAGCAATGCCGCGCCGGCCTCGCTGAGCCGAGGCTGGCGACCGCTGCTGCGATCGAATAGCAGCACGCCGAGGTCGGCCTCGAGCAGGGCGATGGCCTGGCTCACCGCCGACTGCGCGCGCCGCTGCCGGCGAGCCACCGCCGAGAAGGACTGCAACTCGGCAACGTTGACGAACAGCCGCAGGTGCTCCAGGTTCCATTGCATGGCTTGAACCTATCTCGTATGCAGATAGGTGATTACTTTATCCCATCGGGCGAATGCCTAGAATCCGCAGCAATCCCATCGGAGTCCGATCATGAGCCCCTACGTCTATCTCGCCATCGCCGTCGCCGCCGAAGTGGTCGCCACCAGTTCGCTGAAGGCGGTCGACGGTCTTGCCCGGCCGCTGCCGCTACTGATCGTGCTCCTCGGTTACGGGCTGTCGTTCTGGATGCTCACCCTGGTGCTGCGCAGCATCCCGGTAGGCGTGGCCTACGCGATCTGGGCGGGCCTGGGAATCGTGCTGGTGAGTGTCGCGGCGTACTTCCTCTACCAGCAGAAGCTGGACGCGCCGGCGCTGATCGGCATCGCCCTGATCGTCAGCGGCGTGGTGGTGATCCGCCTGTTCTCCGCGGTCGGCGGCCACTGAGCGCGGGGCCTGGGCGCTGCTATACTGCGCAACTTTGCCCGGCAGCGAGACGACCCGTACATGAGCGCTCCCCTACACACCGACGTCCTGATCGTCGGCGGCGGCATCGCCGGCCTCTGGCTCGTCGCGCGCCTGCGCCGGCAGGGCTACGCCACGCTGCTGGTCGAGCGCGGCGCGCTGGGCGGCGGGCAGAGCGTGAAATCCCAGGGGATCATCCACGGCGGAACGAAATATGCGCTGCACGGCGCGCTGACCGGCGCCTCGGAGGCGATCGCCGACATGCCCGGGCGCTGGCGCGAGGCCCTGGCCGGCAGCGGCGAACTCGACCTGCGCGGCGTGCGGCTGCTGTCCGACGCCCACTACCTGTGGTCGCCCGGCACCCTGGCCGGCAACCTCACCAGCTTCTTCGCCAGCAAGGCGGTGCGTTCGCGCGTCGCCCAGGTCAAGGGCGACGACCTGCCGCCGGCCCTCCGGCACCCGCGCTTCAAGGGCAAGGTGTATCGCCTCAGCGAGCTGGTGGTCGATGTGCCGAGCCTGATCGCCCGCCTCGCCGAGCTGGCCGGCCCGGAACTGGTGGCCGCCGAGCGCATCGAGCCGCTGCGGGACGAGGGCGAACTGGTCGGCCTGCGCCTGGACGGCCATGAGGTCCGCGCGCAGCGCATCGTGCTCACCGCCGGCGCCGGCAATGCCGAGCTGCTGCGGGCGCTCGGCCTGAGCCAGCCGGCGATGCAGCTGCGCCCGCTGCACATGGTGATGCTCAAGGGCCCGACCCTGAGGCCGCTGTACGCGCACTGCCTGGGTGGCGGGACCAAGCCGCGCATCACCGTCACCAGCCACCCGGCGGCCGACGGCCAGTGGGTCTGGTACCTCGGTGGCGCGCTGGCCGAAGCGGACGGCGTCGCCCGCGACAGCGAGCAGCAGATCGCCGCGGCGAAGCGCGAACTGGCCGAGCTGATGCCCTGGCTGGACCTGTCCGAGGCGCATTGGGCGACCTTGCGCATCGACCGCGCCGAGCCGGCGCAGAGCGGACAGGCGCGCCCGGACAATGCCTTCCTGCACGACCAGGGCAGGCTGCTGGTGGGCTGGCCGACCAAGCTCGCCCTGGCGCCGGATTTCGCCCAGCGGGTGGAGGCGGCGCTCGACCGGGACGGCATCCATTCCGCCCCCGCCGCGCCCCTGCCGCCGCTGCCTCGGCCCGCGCTGGCAGCGCCCTTCTGGGAGGGCCTGCTGTGAAGGCGACCCTGCATGGGCTGCATCGCCCGCTCGGCCGCACCGGCCTGCAGGTCTCGCCGCTGGGCCTGGGCACGGTCAAGCTGGGCCGTGACCAGGGCGTGAAGTACCCCAGCGGCTTCACCATTCCCGACGACGCCCAGGCGCGCCATCTTCTGGCCACCGCGCAAGACCTCGGCATCAACCTGATCGACACCGCACCGGCCTACGGCACCAGCGAGGAGCGCCTCGGGCAACTGCTGGCCGGCCAGCGCGAAAACTGGGTGATCGTCAGCAAGGTGGGCGAGGAGTTCGAGGACGGCCAGTCACGCTTCGACTTCTCCCCGGGCCACACCCGCCATTCGGTCGAGCGCAGCCTTCGCCGCCTGCGCACCGACCGGCTGGACGTGGTGCTGGTGCACTCCGACGGCAACGACATCGCCATCCTGCAGGACCGCGGCGTCTACCAGACGCTGGCCGAGCTCAAGCGCGAAGGCAAGATTCTCGCCTACGGGCTTTCCGGCAAGACGCCCGAAGGCGGGCTGCTGGCGCTGCGCGAGGGCGACTGCGCAATGGTCACCTATAATCTCGAGATGCGTCAGGAAGAACCGGTCATCGACTACGCCGCGGCGCATGGCAAGGGCATCCTGGTCAAGAAGGCGCTCGCCAGCGGCCATGCATGCCTTCGCCCCGGCGAGGACCCGGTCCGGCGCAGCTTCGAACTGCTGTTCGCGCACCGCGGCGTATCGGGCGCGATCGTCGGAACCATCAACCCGCACCACCTGTCGGAAAATGTCGCCCGCGTTGCGGCGATACTGAACAAGAACACCTGAGCCGCCCAGCGGCCGACCCCGACGCGAGAAGGAGCCGATATGCCGCGCACGCTGATCCGCAAGAATCCCGCTGCCTTCAAGACCCTGCCGCTGTTCGTCGAAGCCTCCCCGGAGGGGCTGAGCTACCAGAGCCTCGGCACGCCGCTGAACTTCACCCAGGTGCTCGAGCGCCGCCGTCCGGTCAGCGTCGCCAATCCCGAACGCTTCTCGCTGGAGCTGGCGAACCTCGGCGTGTCCGTGCGCCTGACCCTGCGCTGGCAGGGTCGCGATTACTGGGTGTTGGTGCGCCAGCAGCGCGCCGATCGCGGCGACGTGGTGCTCAAGCTCATCTCCGGCTATGTGCCGGCCCATGAACTGAACCTGCCGCTGCTGACCGCCATCCAGGAAATCGCCGAGGAATGCCTGCTGGAAACCCCCGACGGCTGGCTGGCCGGCCGCTTCGGCGACACCTGGCTGCCGACCCCCTACCAGCAGAGCCTGCGCTACCGGGAGACGGTGCATTTCAGCCTGGGCTCGCTGACCGGCGCGACCCGCCCCGTGCAATGCAACGGCCTGACGCTGATGGAGCGGCCGCGCGCCTACGTCCATCTGCCGACCGCCTCGCTGCAGGTCGTCTACGACATGCAGCTGACCCTGCCGAAGGAAATTCGCCAGCTCAGCCTGTTCCACGTCGACGAGCGCATCGAGGACGGCCAACTGGTCGCGCGGCTCGAACGCAGCCGGCCGGACCTGTACCTGATTCCCCTGGAAAAGGGCCGACCAACCAGCGAACTGGTGATCCTGCGCAAGGGCCAGCCGGCGCCCGCCTCAACCCGCGGGTTGTGGCTGGCCGAGAGCTTCGCGCCGCAGGCGGGCTGGGTGGTGCGCGACGAGCGCATCCGCTGGCGCGACTGGCTGGCGCTGCAGGGCCTGTCCGGCAGCAGCGCACCGACGGCGCGCAGCGCGACGGTTTGAACGTGGCGTCAGCGGCTGCGGATCTTCTCGACGATGGCGGTGGTGGAACTGTTCTCGACCAGGCCGAGCACGCGTACTTCCCCGCCGTATCCCTTGACCAGCTCGGCGCCGACCACCTGATCGACGCCGTAGTCGCCGCCCTTGACCAGCACGTCCGGCTTTACCTCGGCGAGCAGCCGCTCGGGAGTGTCCTCGGCGAAGCTCACCACCCAGTCCACCGCACCGAGTCCGGCGAGCACGGCCATGCGCCGGTCGACGCTGTTGATCGGCCGGCCGGGCCCTTTCAGGCGGCTCACCGAGCCATCGTCGTTCACCGCGACCACCAAGCGATCGCCGAGCGCCCGGGCCTGCTCGAGGTAGGTCACGTGGCCGGCATGGAGGATGTCGAAGCAACCGTTGGTGAACACGATGCGCTCGCCCTGCGCGCGGGCGTCCTCGACCGCAGTGCGCAGCTGCTCGAGGGTCATGACGCCGCGCTCGGAGCCTTCCTCGCGCTGCACCGCGCGGCGCAGTTCCGGCGCGCTGATGCAGGCGGTGCCCAGCTTGCCCACCACGATGCCGGCCGCCAGGTTGGCCAGCGCCACGGCCTGCGGCAGCGCCTCGCCGGCGGCCAGCGCCGCGGCGAGCGTGGAGATCACGGTGTCACCGGCACCGGTGACGTCGAACACCTCGCGCGCGCGCGCCGGCAGGTGCAGCTCGGGGCAGTCCGGACGCAGCAGCGTCATGCCGTGCTCACCGCGGGTGACCAGCAGCGCCTCCAACGACAGCGTGCGAATCAGCGCCTGGCCCTTGGCGACCAGCTCCGTCTCGTCGGCGCAGCGGCCGACCACCGCCTCGAACTCGCTGAGGTTGGGGGTGATGAGCGTGGCGCCCTGGTAGATCTCGAAGTGCTTGCCCTTGGGGTCGGCCAGCACCGGAATGCCGCGGCGATGGGCGGCGGCGATGAGCGCCTGGTGGTTCTGCAGCGCGCCCTTGCCGTAGTCCGACAGCACCAGCACCTTGATGCCGTCGAGCAGGGATTCCACCGTGGCGGCGAGCGCCTCGGCGTCGGTTTCGAAGGGTTCCTCGAAGTCCATGCGCAGCAACTGCTGATGCCGGCTCATCACCCGCAGCTTGACGATGGTGGGCTGATGTTCGATCCGCTGGAATTCGGCGCGCACGCCCGCGGCGCGCAGGCTGTCGGCCAGGCTGCCGGCCGCCTCATCGACGCCGGTGACCCCCACCAGCGAGGCCGGCGCGCCCAGCGCGGCAATGTTCAGCGCGACGTTGGCCGCCCCGCCCGGCCGGTCCTCGACCTGATCGACCCGCACCACCGGCACCGGCGCCTCCGGCGAAATCCGCGACGTACCACCGTGCCAGTAACGATCGAGCATGACGTCGCCCACCACCAGGACGGGGGCTTTGTCGAAACGGGGCATGGACAGCTTCATTGGGGCTCCGGAGCGGCAGAAACGCCGCAAATCATATCACGGCAGCCTGTTTTGCCGGCTTAGCGTGCAGGCTGGCTTTAGCGCCATGCATTTCAGCTCAACCTATTTTTTTTGCGCACCTCAGCATGGAGCTTCACTGCGCCAATGCCAGCTGGACAGCAGCCTAAGCCTCATCGCTGTCCTTGAACTGCGTCTCATGCAACCTGGCATAAGCGCCATTGGCTGCCAGCAATTCGACATGAGTACCGCGCTCAACGATATGCCCGTGCTCCATGACCAAAATGAGATCGGCCTTCTCGATGGTGCTCAAGCGATGAGCGATGACCAATGTGGTCCGCCCCGTCATCACACGATCGAGTGCGCCCTGGATATGTCGCTCTGACTCCGTATCCAGCGCCGAGGTTGCCTCATCCAGGATCAGCACCGGGGCATTCTTCAAAAGCGCGCGGGCTATTGCCAAACGCTGGCGCTGACCGCCTGAAAGCAGCACACCATTCTCGCCCACCAAGGTCTGGTAGCCCTGGGGCATTTGTTCAATGAACTCGTCGGCATAAGCTGCCCTAGCGGCACGACGGATCTCCTCCATTGGCGCACCGGCAAGATCACCATAGGCAATATTGTTGGCAACCGTATCGTTGAACAGGGTGACCTGCTGGGTGACCAGCGCGATGTGTCGGCGCAGATTACGCAATTTGTAATCCTCGATCTTGGCGCCATCCAATAAAATCCGCCCTTGGTCATGAAGGTAAAAGCGCGGAATGAGGTTGGCCAGCGTCGACTTGCCGGACCCCGAGCGCCCAACCAGCGCCACCATCTGGCCCGGCTCGGCCGTGAAGCTGATGTCGTGCAATACCCGCTTATCGGTACCGGGATATATGAAATTCAATCCATCAATTTCCAGACGCCCAGCAACCCGCTCGCGCTCAAGCATTCCATTATCGACCTCGGGTGTCTCGTCCAGTTGCTCGAAGATGCTCTCGGCACCGGAGACGCCCTTCTGGATCGTGGAACTCACCTCCGACAGTTGCCTGATCGGTTTGGGCAGCAGGCCAGCCAGCGTGATGTATGCCACCAGGTCGCCAGCCGACGCATCGCCACGCATGTACAACACCAGAAACATCAGCACGGCCATGGCGCTGTAGATGACCAGTTGCAGAGTCGGCGTGTAGACCGCGTTCGTCTTGACCATACGCAACTGCTTGCCGGTATTGTCGAGACTGGCTTCGAGAAATCGGGCCTGCTCGTACGCCTCACCGCCGAAGCTGCGCACCACCCGGTAGCCCTGTATGGTCTCGGACGCGACATGGGTGACGTCCCCCATCGCGACCTGAATCTTCTTGCTCTGCCTGCGGAATTTCTTGCTGGCGCTGGTCACCATCAGGCCGATCACTGGCAGGATCGCCACCATCACCAATGTCAGCTTCCAGTTCATCCAGAGCAGCGTGGCGAACAGGAAGATGACGGTCATGCCCTCTCGCACCACGACCTTGATCGCATCCGTCGCCGCCCCCGTCACCATCGTCACGTTGTAGGTGATGCGTGAAATCAGATGCCCGGAGTTGTGGCTGTCGAAGTAGCGGTTGGGCAGCGTCAGCATGTTGTTGAAGAGCGCGACACGCAGGTCATGGACCAGGCCCAGTGAGACCCGAGCCAGAAAATAATTGCCGAGAAACGAGCCGATACCCTGCAACAGGGCGATGAGCACGATCAGCAGGGGAACGGCCTGAAGCAGCTTCAACCCTGCCAGCCATGGCTGCTCCCGAAGATAGGGGACCTGCGCGAAAAAACTGGCGTCCGGGTTGTTCAGTCCATCGACGAAAAACTTGAGGATGTAGCCGAGCATCGGCTGGGTGGAGGCGAAGATCAGGAAGCCCAGCAGGCTGATTGCAAAGGCGCCCGAATAGGGCGCCACGTAGCGCAGCAACCGCATGTACACCTTGAGGCTGGATTGCTGGGTAGAATTGGCCATTCGATAAGCCCCATCACGGCTAGAGGATCAAAATGCGGATTGTAACAGCGCAGGAATTAGGAAGCTGGCTGGCCGGCGGCAAGGTGCTGGAGGAGGATGCCCGGGGACCTAAGGTAGTCGCGCTGAAGAATGGTCTGTTCCTGAAAATCTTCCATAATCGCCGTCACCCTCTGCTCGCACGCCTATTCCCTTTTGCAGAAAGATTTACGCGTAACACCGAGCGCCTCCGTGACCTTGGGATTCCCTCTCCTGAGGTAGTAGAAAATTTTTGGATCACGAAGGAAAAGGGACTGAGCGGCTGCATCTATCGACCGTTACCCGGCACCTCCTTAGAAATAATCTATCGAGACAGTCCAGAGGATTTTTTTTCATCTATCCCCCGACTCGCCAAATTCATCAGGGAATTACACAATAAAGGAATTTACTTCCGCTCACTACATCTTGGAAATATCGTACTCACTCCCAACGGAGAATTAGGACTAATAGACGTCCTTGACCTTCGAAAAAAACACGCCCCACTTAATAACAGACTAACAGCAAGGAATTTTGATCATCTAAATAGCTATTTAGAGAGAAACAAAATAACCGACTTCCCCATGGAGGAAATGTTAAAAATCTATCGCTCCCTATGATCATTAGACACCAAGCTCATCCCCCTACTACTCAAGCCACTCGAAGCCCCATAGCGATACGCATGACCAGACAGCTCACAATGACTCAGCGATAGCGAATCCCTCGATGACTCAAACCACTTTATGAAAACATAAGTTATCCAAGAGTTTACACTGATGCTCACTTCTTCATCTTCTACGGCTCAGCCAAAGCCACATTCTTCTATCTCAAGCTGGATCATACGACATATATTTCCAATTGGTTGGCTAGCGCTCCTCACGGGACTTTTTTGGGTCGGAGATAGAGCCTTATACCATAAGCTTTATTACTCACTGCTTGTTGCCCCCATGATTGTCGCAGTGACAATGCAACCGCGCCAGATATCCCCCCTGATTCGAAACCCGTTAATTTTTGCGTTTATAATTTTTGCCAGCTACATTATTCTTACATTACTTTGGTCAGACACTGATACAGCAAGTTTTTCACTGCTAAAGCGCCCCATCTATGTGCTAACGATGCTCCTCAGCGCAGCCATGCTGGCGATGGAGCGACCGCCAGCACTTGGGCAAGTAATGAAAACTTCTGCTGTTATTGCAGCCGTGGCCGCCGCTCTATCCTTTGGCTATTACCTTTATAATGCAAACTTTTCATTGAGCGGTCAGCGTTTCAGTGGCTACGGCGCGCTATACAACCCCCTCCTCAGCGCTCATGTATATGGTTTTTTTGCAACATTCTGGCTTGCATATTGGTTTACAACTCGCCAACAGCTAGCGCCGATGCCACTAATCTGCTTGGCTGTACTGGGCACTGCGATTATTGCCACAGGATCAAGAACGCCACTGCTTGCGCTTTCCGCCGTGGCGGCCTGGCTGGGTTTCGCCCAACCAGGCCGGCGCAGTCTATTGCTCCTCCTCACGGCCGTAGGCACGGGACTGGCTCTGTTAATCCTCCATCCTGCCTCTCTGATATCCAGAGGCTTATCCTATCGCCCTGATATCTGGTCCGAAGCATTAGCACTTGCCGCTCAACGCCCCTGGCTTGGCTACGGCTTCGACCACCAGCTATTGCTTGAATTAAAACAAGCCGGGCTCACCTTTAACGACCCTCATAACATTGAGCTTGCAGTGCTACTGGCTGGCGGCCTTATAGGATTGGCGCTATGGTTTTTGCTGTATGGAATGGCCATATTATATAGCTGGCGCAACCGTCATAATTCAACGGTATTAGTGGCCTCGTCACTACTAATATTTGGCTTTTTTGCGGGACTTACAGAAGGCAGGGATTTTCTTTCGCGCCCCAAAGAACACTGGTTCCTGATTTGGATCCCGTTCGCATTGTTAATTAACGCTTGGCTGTGCTCCAAGCGAAAAACAGATTTCTCACGCCCCCCCCTTTAAAGACCTGAAACCAGCGCCAGCGCAATGCTCTGCAACGCTGGTTTCGTTTGTGCCCTAAGCGATCATCTCGCAACCAGCAACGCAGATTCAAGGGGAGCAAACAGGTTGTACAGGCGTCCTCTTATATAGCCATATAGCGCGCCAAGTTACGGCGGGCATCGGAGCGCGCGAAGCTATCAGGCTCTGCTCCATCTGCCATGCAGGCGAAGCAGGCCGCGCAGGGTCTTGAGATTCCATGCGGAAAATGGCAACTGCCTCAAGAGCCAGCGGGCTAGATCAGAATTGCACGCCGCCGTCTTCAGGAACATGGAATTGATGTAGGAATCACGCGCTTCACGGTACCGAGGGTGATCGGAAAACTTCTCCAGGGTCGCCAGCATTGAGCGCACCATGAATGGATAATTTTTGTAGGTGTTGGTGGCGTGCATACGGTAACGCGCCAAAACATCGTCTAGGACATGGATTTCATAACCGCTATGAGCAATTGCCAACTCAATGTAGATATCCTCCAAGCGTATCTCTGGATCAAACCCGCCGACCGCATCCAATGCCTCACGGCGAATCATTAGAGTCGCCGCAGGCACTCCGGGCCGCAGATTGAGGAAAATGTCCTCGAAGCTCAGCTTCCGTGCTGGATGTCGAACCTGACGCGGTAGTTGATCACCAGTGGCATCGATGAATTCCACGTTACCCGCACAGATACCTACCCTTAACTTTCCTTTCAAGTAGGCCACTTGGATGGCAATACGCTCGGGGAGCATTATGTCATCGGAACCGAACGGCACTATGAACTCACCACGCGCCCGAGCAATAGCCTCATTCAAGGTCGCGGCAAGCCCACGATTAGCCTGGGACCGAAAATCGAAGCCGAATTCGCTTGCAAGCGCTTCGATACGCGTAACACTGTCATCTGCTGAACCATCGTCGACTACTAGCAGTTCCAGATTCTGGTAAGTCTGCGCCAGCACACTACGAATGGCCGCCTCAATATATTCGGCATGGTTGTACGAAGCGATGACCACACTGACCAACGGTGATGCGCTCATATTGCAACCCCGAACAACCTTAGCAGACCATTTAGCCCGCGCCGGACGAAGCCGGGTCGACGCTCGGGTAATCTAGGAAACGGCTTGCACAATTGAGCCTCAAGCCCCTCGGCCATCTTAGCAAAGGTGAGGTTTTGCTCGGCAAATCGGCGCCCCTCCCTAGCGATCCGCAATCCTAACTCAGGCTCTGAGCGCAAACGCGTCAGGTGACCGCGCAATTCCTCCATGCTTGAGTAGAGTAACAAGTGGCATCCGTCCTCCAAGCCGATGGCCGGCTCCTCGCTGCCCTGACGCCACGCCAACACCACGCAGCCGCAGGCCATTGCCTCAAAGTTCTTAGCCATGTATTCACCAAACTTCACATCAGCCCCCACGAAGTAGCGAATACGGTTAAGCATACGTCGATAAGGATCGCCTGGCTCAGTCCTTAAAATCTGCAGCGGCTCATTAGCAGCCAAGTTCTCTAAAAGACTTTTACGATCCGCATAAGTGTTGCTACCTAGGCGGCCAACGAAGCCGAGCTCGATGTCCCGTTCAGCCTCACTCTCGCAGAAAATCCTCCGCTCGTCGTAGCCTTTGCACAGGAAGTTTGCATCGAACCCCTCGCCTCGTAGCCGCTCAGCCACACCGGCACCAGTCACCACAATGCGAACCCCGGGAACCGCGCGGTAGAAGCGACTGAACTGTCTATAGCGGCGAGAATGCCTAAGATAGTTCATGTAGGAATCTTCTTCGTAGATAATTACTGAAGATAACCGGCGGATGAACGATGCCTGTTTGTGGATATAGCGGAACAAAATGTCGAACAAAATGCGGTCATATGCTTTGAAGTCAACGTCGCGTAACGCGCGTCGCAAATTTCCCTGCTGTTTTCTGGACAGCACTCGGATATCCAGATCGTGGTTCTGGGACAAGCGTTCGTAGACGTAGGAGATATCGGGTAGACGCCGCTCGGCAGTGACAACCAGAATCCTCAGCCGAGGCTCCACACTAAAAGCCTCCTTGTCTTTCATTGGTGCTTCCCAGCTCACCGAGCACACCCTGCCAGCAGCATGCGCAACACCTTGCGTGTATAAGAAAAACGGCCGATCACCCGCCAGTCAGCCTGCAAAGCTCGTCGGTAGAATAACGCTGCGCTTGTGTAGTCACCGGCCGCATGAAATGTTCGAAACAACGAGAGACAGCGCTGGGAAAGGAAGGGCCTGCGTAGATCTTGGAATTGGCACGGCATCCGCTGGCTGGAAAAAACTTCGTCGACCAACCCCAACCCTACAGATTTGGCATGTTGAAGGTTGTGGCGTAGGCTGTCCGAATGGCGATTCATCAGCGCCACCGGTTGTTCAATTAGGCTACATGCGCCATTGGCCAGCACTTGGGCGAACACTGGAATGTCCTCAGTGTTGCGGAGCTGCTCCGGAAAATTTCCTCGCACGAAGGCATCGCGACGAAACAGGCAGGCGCTGGGCATCAGCGACAGGCGCTTTTCTAGTAGGTAGTTCCGCAAGCGCTCACGCGGCAATTCTGATAGCGTGCCCGGGGCGTGCAGCGTGCGCCGTCCATCTTCGGCCAGAGACCAGTGCCCTCCGATAACCAGCATGCTCTCCGGGTGCCGCTCGACATGCTCGCGCAGCACCTCGAGTATCCCCGGACACAACTGGTCGTCTGCATCGAGGAAAAGCAAGTAGCGCCCTCGAGAGCTACAGATACCCAAATTGCGAGCGGATGCTGGCCCTCCGTTCTCCTTATGTAGATAGCGCAAGCGATCTGGGTGTTGGGCGAGTAACCCCGCGACCACCTGTCCTGTATCGTCGGTGGAGCCGTCATCCACGATCAACAATTCGCTATCAGCCGGCAGCTGCTTTATGACCGAAGTTACCGCGTCCGGCAACATCGAAGCATAATTGTAGGCGGGAATGACCACGCTGAGCCAAAGCTCGACGCTCGTATCCGAGTTCATTGGCAAAAGACCTCGATAGTGAATGCGAGAGGCTAAAACGACGATCGCTCAAGACTAAGAGCGGTTCGAGCCACTTCCCTTCACCACCAACACATCCTCCATGATCAGATACTGCAGATCCGACCCATAGAACATATCCAGCGCATCGGTCGGCGAGCAGATCATCGGTTCGCCGCGGCGGTTAAGGGAGGTATTCAGAGACACGCCGTTGCCGGTGAGCTTCTCCAGCTCGACCATCAGGTCGTACCAGCGCGGGTTGTGGCGGCGCTCCAGGACCTGGGCGCGGGAAGTGCCGTCCTCGTGGACGACTTCGCCGACCCGCTCCTTCCAGCCTTCGTTGACTTCGAAGGTGAAGGTCATGAACGGCGACGGGTGGTCGACCTTGAGCATCTGCGGCGCGACGGTGTCGAGCATCGACGGGCAGAACGGGCGCCAGCGCTCGCGGAACTTGATCTGCTCGTTGATGCGGTCGGCCACGCCCGGCACGCTCGGGCAGCCGATGATGGAGCGGCCGCCGAGCGCGCGCGGGCCGAACTCCATGCGGCCCTGGAACCAGGCCACCGGGTTGCCATCGACCATAATTCGGGCGATGTGCTGCGGCACGTCGTCGAGTTTCTGCCATGCCGGCTTGTTGGGATGGCGGGCGCAGGCGGCGATCACGTCCTCGTTGCTGAAGGACGGGCCGAGGTAGACGTGCTCCATCTTCTCCACCGGCACGCCGCGCTGGTGCGAGACGTAGGCCGCGGCGCCCACGGCGGTGCCGGCGTCGCCGGAGGCGGGCTGCACGAACAGTTCCTTGACCTCGGGACGGGCGATGATCTTCTGGTTGAGTTTGACATTCAGCGCGCAGCCGCCGGCGAAGGCGATCTTCCCGGTCTCGCGGATGATGTCGCCCAGGTAGTAGTCCATCATCTGCAGCGCCAGCTTCTCGAACAGCGCCTGCATGCTGGCTGCGTAGTGTATGTAGGGGTCGTCGGCGATGTCGCCCTCGCGCTTGGGCCCCAGCCACTCGATCAGCTTGGGCGAGAAGTAGTAGCCCTTGCCCTTTTCCTTGTAGCGACGGAAGCCGATGACGTTGGCGTAGTCGGTGTTGATGGTCAGCTCGCCGTTCTCGAAGGTGGCCAGGCGCGAGAAATCGTACTTGGCTGCATCGCCGTAGGGCGCCATGCCCATGACCTTGAATTCGCCGTCGAGCATCTCGAAGCCGAGGTACTCGGTGATGGCGCCGTACAGGCCGCCGAGCGAATCCGGGTCGTAGAACTCCTTGATCTTGTGGATGCGCCCGTTCTCGCCCCAGCCGAAGAAAGTGGTGGCGTATTCGCCCTTGCCGTCGATGCCGAGGATGGCGGTCTTTTCCTTGAAGCCGGAGCAGTGGTAGGCGCTGGAAGCGTGCGCCAGGTGGTGCTCGACCGGCTCGATGCGGATCTTCTTCAGATCGAAGCCCAGCTGCTGCAGGCACCACTGGATGCGCTTGTGGTAGCGCTTGTAGCGCCGATTGCCCATGAGAATCGCGTCGAGCGCGCGGTCCGGCGCGTACCAGTAGCGCTTGGCGTAGTGCCAGCGGGCCTTGCCGAACAGGCTGATCGGTGCGAACGGAATGGCGACCACGTCGACGTCGGCGGGCTTGATGCCGGCGAATTCGAGGCAGAACTTGGCCGACTCGTAGGGCATGCGGTTCTTGGCGTGCTTGTCCCGCACGAAACGCTCTTCTTCGGCGGCCGCCACCAGCTTGCCGTCGATGTAGAGCGCGGCGGAGGGATCATGGCTGAGTGCGCCGGAAAGGCCGAGAATCGTCAGTGACACAGTGTTGCCTCGTCGTAGTGCGGCCGAACCGCAATCGGTAAAAGGGGCCCGGATCAGCGTTCCAATCGCGGCAGGCGGCTGTCGAGCAACCGGTGCAGCGCCGAGTCCGCCGGCCAGTTGCGCAACAATCTGGCACGGTCGCGGGCGTGAGCCTCGGCAAAGCGACTGCCGGGACAGACACCCGCCGCGTCCAGGTCGATCAAGGCCCAGCGTCCCGCCTGCCAGAGCAGGTTGGTGCCTTTCAGATCGCCATGCACGAAGCGCTCGCGCTGCAGGTCGTCGAACAGTTGCCGCAAGGCCTCGACCTCCGGCTCCGGTGGCCGCTCATCCAGGTAGGGCCCAAAACGCGTGATTATATCTTCGCCGGGGGCGTAATCGGTAATCAGGTAGCTGCGGCCGCGCAGCCCCAGCCAACGGCGCTCGATGACGGCGAGCGGTCGCGGCGATGCGATGCCGAGGAAGTTCAGGCGATGCCCCTCGACCCAACTGTGCCAGGCCCGGGTAGGGCGCCAGAAACGCTTGAGCCAGTGCGCGACGCCCTTGATGTTGTAGCGCTTGATCACCACCCAGCCGTCGTCGATGGCCACGCGCGCCACCGTCGCGCTACCGCCGTCCTTGAGCGAAACACCACGGGCGATGGCGGCATCGGGATCGGCGAGCAGCGCCGCCAGGCGCTGGGCCTGGTCGCGCTGGACGGCTTCCAGCCCACCCGGATCGCGGCGAACGTGAAAGGCCGTGCAGTCGCGCCCGAGCTTCTTCAGGTAGTGCTCCAGGCGCTTGCGGCGAGCCGCGACGATCCGTTGGCGCAGGCGCACCGGCGATATTTCGCTGCTCGCATCGGCCGCACGGTAGTGCCGCAGCAGCGGCTCCACGGCGTCATCGAAACGGCCCGGCAACTGCGCGAAGCACAGGGCGAGGTTTTCCTCGGCACGCTCTGCGCCGAGCAGCTGGCCGACCTGCTCCGCCTCGATCGCGGCACCGTCGATCAACCACAGTTGGCAGCCGTCCCACAGCAGGTTGTCCAGGTGCAGATCGCCCTGCCACAGGCCCTTGGCGTGCATCTGCGCGATTGCGGCCAGCGCGCGGCCCAGCACCCGCTCCTGGGCGGGCGACAGCGGCGCCTGGTGTTCCACGCGCGTCCAGGCCGTGCCCAGGCCTTCGGCCTGCTCGATGAATTCGAAAAGCAACCAGGCGCCCGCTTCGCCATCGCCCTCGGCGAGCAGCGCCGGCGTGGGAACCTCGGCCTCCCGCAACAGCCGGACGCCCTCGCGCTCACGCGCTGCGTGCCGCCGCGCCTTGGCGCCGACGTAGAGCTTGGCGAGAACCGCCCGTCCGGCATGACGGGCACGCGCAACGTAACGTTGGCCGGGCAGGATGCGCAGCCACTGTTCGACCTGCAGGCTGCCCCCGTCCGGAAGCTCCACGTCCAGCGGGACGGCCGGATGGCGCCCCGCCGCGGCCAGTTCGCCGAGTTTCATCCGCGCGAGGCCTTGTCCGCCGAACGCTGGGCGAAGCCGGACAACCAGCCGTCGATGCGCCCTTGCGTGGCACCCCGACCGAGATAGGCCGCGATCAGCCGGCGCAGGTCCTCGTCGCTCCAGCTGGTCGCGCGACGCACCAGGGGCTCGAGATCGCGCAGCCGGTCGCTGCGCCCGAAGAGAAGCGGGCGGTTCTTCTCCAGGTCGATCAGGCAGCTTTCGTAGCGGCCGTCGGATTCACGCAGGAAAACGTGCTTCGGATACAGGCAGCCATGCCGCTGCCCGGCGCGATGCAAGCGCCGAACCAGCGCGCCACAGGCATCGAGAATCGCCTCGCGCCTGGTGTCTGGCAGGCTGGCCCAGTCCGAAAGCCAGTGGCTCAGCTCGTGCCAGCCCTCCAGGGCGCGGGTGACGAGGATGGCCTGCGGCCCCTCGTCACTGCCACGGACGGCGAAATACGCGGCCCGCAGCGCCGGAATGGCGAGCCGGCGATAGCGCTGGATGTTGCGGAATTCAAGCGCCAGGGTCGGCTCGCCGAAGGGGTGACGCAGCGTCCGTATCTGGTGGTTGCATTGCCGCTTGACGTAGTAGCCGCGCCCCTCGAGCTCCAGCCGGAACACCGCGCTCCAGCCGCCACGGTCGGTATTCGGCTGGTCGACGGCAGGCAGTGCGCGCGACCACAGCGCCTCGAACGAGGCGAGGCCGTGGCCTTTGAACAGCTCCCGATCTTCGGAAGCGAGGTATTGCTTCATTCGCGTCCCTCGAAATAGCGCAGAATCCTGTCTATGAACGGCTTGTCCTCCGGCACCAGGTGATCACGCCCCTGGTAGTGGAGGAAAAAGCGAAGCCGCTGGGTCCGAGACAGCCGCTGCTTGGCCAGCTTGTCCAGGCAGGCCAGGTCCTTGACGATTCGGCGGCGCAGGAAAGGCCCCCACCAGAAGCCCCCGGTGGGGCAATCGATGAGGAACAGCTCGCTGCGGTCGTTCACCAGCAGGTTGCGCCATTTCAGATCGTTGTGGGCGAACCGGTGCGCATGCAGCGTCCTCGTCGCCTGCGCGACCTGACGGCTGATGCCTTCCACCCAGGCCCGGTCGGCCAGGCGTGGATCATCGTTGCGCGCCATGGTTGCCAGATCCAGGGTGTTCGGCACCTCCAGGGTGATCATCGCGCCGCGGCCGAACAACCCGACATAGCGCTCCAACCCCCAGGCGACCACCAGCGCCACCGGAATGCCGAGCCCCTGGAAGAACCTCAGGTTCTGCCATTCGCCCTTGACCCGCGGCCTTCCGAGCATCCGCCGCAGCCCCTTGCCGGCGGCATGGTAGCGCTTGACGTAGTAGCGCTCGCCGCCGACCGTGACGCGGATCACCTCGGACAGCGGATCCCGGGCGATGGGCTCGCCTTCCAGGGCGAATACCTTCTCGAGCGTGGCGAACGCCTCGCAGGCCGGCGGAGGCAGCTGCCGGCTCAGTTGCCAGCGGCTCACGAGCCGGCCCCCGGGGCGTACTTGCGCGCATAGCGCAGCTGCAGCCGGGCCGCCTTGCGCCGCAGCCAGTCGAGCAGGCCGGCCTCCTCGCGCAGCACCTGCCGCAACGGGCGGCGGAAATAGCCGCGCAGAAAGCGCAGCTTGTCACGCTCGGTCAGGCCGATGCCGAGCGCCGAGAAATACAGCCCGGCCAGGTCCTTGTCACGCCAGCGACGGGGCACGGCGTCGCGCGTCTGCGCGCGGTGCAGGTCGATCAGCGACAGGCGCAGGACGTCGGCCGTCACCGGCGCGTCGGTGTGCAGCAGGAAGTGGCAGATGTAGAAGTCGCGATGATTGACCCCGGCGCGGTGCATGGTCCCAGCCATGCGCGCCACCTCGGCGATCAGCGCGTGCTTGAGTCTCGGGCTGGGCGGCTGCTCGAGCCAGTGGGCGGTGTAGTCCTCGAGGCTGATCGTCGGCGCCAGCTCCTCGGTGACGATGAACGAGTGCTGGCGGGCCGGATTGCCGCCGCGCTCGCCGTAGGCCACGGCGGTCATGGTCGGCACGCCCGCCTCGTGCAGCCGCTGTAGGGCCCGCCACTCCTGGCCGGCGCCAAGCACGGGAGTCTTGGCCGTGATCAGGTTCTTGACGATCTCGCCCCAGCCGATGCCGCGATGGATCTTGACGAAATAACCGCGCCCGGCCACCTCGGTACGCAGCGTCCGGCGGCCTTCCAGTTCACGGTAGACCTGGCCCTGCAGACGTTCGACCTCGGCGAAGGGGTCCTTGCCTTGCCAGAGGCTCTTGAAGGGTTCCGCTAGCATCAGGCGCATGTGGCCTCCGCGGGTCGGAGATACTTCAACACTTCGGGCAGGCCTGCCTGCAATCTCCGCGAGGGCGCGCCTCCCACTGGT
>NZ_KE384421.1:5603-25099 GCF_000425625.1 Stutzerimonas azotifigens DSM 17556 | reverse complement strand
GCTCGCCGCTTTTGTGGGAGGCCCGACCTCGGGGCGATGCTTTTGAGATCCCTGAGCAGGCCTCCGGCCTGTATCGCCGCGGGGGCGCGCCTCCCACAGGAATTCGGTGTACGTTCGCTGCTTTTGTGGGAGGTCCGACCCGAGGCAATCCGCCGCGTGGGCATGCCAGCCATGGGCTTCATACCTGCTCCCCCAGAATCACGTCGGCGGCGCGCTGCGGCATCGAGTAGAGATCGGCCTGGTCGGCGAAGGCCAGGCCGTTGGCCGCCCAGCGCGCACGCGCCGCGTCGTCGGCCAGCATCTCGGCGAGCTGGCGGTCCAGCGTGCGCTGCTCGAACGGGCTCGGCACAAGCCGGCCGCAGTCGGCCTCCTCGATGTAGTGCGCGTAGCCGCAGACGTCGGTGACCAGTACCGGCAGCCCGGCGACCAGCGCCTCCAGCAGCACGGTGCCGGTGTTCTCGTTGTACGCCGGATGCAGCAGCAGGTCGGCGCCGAGCAGGAAGCGCGGGATGTCGCTGCGGCCCTTGAGGATGCTGACCCGCTCGGAAATCCCCAGCGTCTTCATCTGCAGCAGGAACGGCTTGGGGTCGTCCTGGCCGATGACGATCAGCCGCGTGCGGGCCTTCAGCTCGCGCGGCAGCGCGGCGATCGCCCGCAGGCTGCGGTCGAGGCCCTTGGTCTTGAAGCCGGAGCCGATCTGCACCACCAGCAGGTCACGCTCATCGAGCCCGAACTCGCGGCGGAAATCGCCGCGAATCTCCCCGGCATTGGCCGGCGCTCGGCGGTCCGCGGCAATGCCCGGCGGCAGCAGATGGAAGCGTTCCGCCGGGGTGCCGTAGTGCTTGACGAACAGCGGCTGCTGCACCTCGGAGATCATCAATATCTGGGTGCGTGACTGTGGCGAGAATACCGCGCGCTCGTACTCGGCGAAGTGGCGATAACGCCCCCAGCGCCGATACAGCGGGTTGCGCAGCGTCTGCGCCTTGTCCTCGAAGCAGGGGTCGGCGGCGTAGTAGACGTCCAGGCCCGGCATCTTGTTGAAACCGATCACCCGGTCCACCGGCCGGCGTGCCAGGTCGGCCTGCACCCAGGCGGTGAATTTCTCGTTGCGGCTGTGGTTGAACAGCGCCTTGACCGGCGCCACCAGCACCTCGAAGCCGTCAGGCACCTCGCCTTCCCAAATCAGTGTGTAGACGCGCACCGCATGGCCGCGCGCCTGGCATTCCAGGGCGATGCGCATGAAGTCGCGCTGCAGGCCGCCGAAGGGAAAGTACTTGTAGAGGACGAAAGCCAGTTGCATCAGGCGCTCTCCTGGGTCTGCAGAAGCCGCTGCAACTCGGTCATCACGCGTTCGGGGCCGAGCCCCTCGAACGCCGGCTTGTGGCGATCGCCGCTGCCGGCGTTCGGGCCGCTGGCGCACAGGTGCACCTGGGATGGCCCGTAGGCGCCGACCCGCCCCGGGCGCGTCGGCCCGTAGAGGGAAATCGAGGGCACGCCCAGCGCCGCGGCCAGATGCCCCAGGCCGGTATCGACCGCGACGCAGGCGCGCGCACCGGCGATCTGCGCCGCCACGCCAGCCAGGTTCAGCCGCGGCAGCACGTCGGCATCCGGCAAGCCCTCGGCGATGCGTTCGGCACGCGCGCGCTCGGCCGCGTTGCCCCAGGGCAGACGCAAGGCCCAGCCGGCGGCGGTGACCTGTTCGGCCAGCGCGCGCCAGTGCTCCTCCGGCCAGTGCTTGCTTGGCCAGGTGGTGCCATGCAGGAACAGCAGATAGGGCTGCGCAGCGGAGCCGCCAGCCAGCCGGCGGCGGTCGAGCCCGTAATCGGCGGGCGGTGCCCCGTCGAGCGAATAGCCGAGCGCCTGGGCGAACAGCTGGCGGACGCGCTCGAGCGCATGCTGCTCGACCGGCACCGGGTAGCGGCGATCATAAAAACAGCTGGCCAGCGGCTCGCGCGCCGAATGGCGATCGAGGCCGGCCACCGGCGCCTTGACGTAACGGGTCAGCCAGGCGCTCTTGAGCAGGCCCTGGGCATCGATCGCCAGGTCGTATCCGCCCGCGGCGAGCCGCTGGCGGAAAGTCGACCATTCACCGCTGCGCCAGGTACGCAGAGGCGCCTTGCGCCAGCGGCGGATCGCCACCGGTATGACCGACTCCACCGCCGGATGCCAGGCGGGGATCTCGGCGAAGCCCTCCTCCACCACCCAGTCGAAGCGAATGCCGGGGATCGCCCGCCGGGCATCGGTCAGCGCCGGCAGGGTATGGACGACGTCCCCCAGCGAGGAGGTCTTGATCACCAGCACGCGCATCAGCGGCGCTCCCCGGCGGCCGGCCGGGCGCGCCGGTTTGCGGCGCGGAGGATGGCATGCATCGGCTGAAATCCGCTCACGGCGTCACTCGACACCGACCGGCCGCGGTAGCAGGCGGTCCAGCGCCTCGTCGACCAGCGGGGCGTGCAGTTCGCGCATGCAGTTGTTGTGGCCGAAGCGGCAGGTACGGTCGAAGCAGGGGCTGCATTCCAGCCCCAGGCGCACCACTTCCACCTGGTCGGACAACGGCGGGGTGAAATCGGGCGAGGTCGAGCCGTACACCGCCACCAGCGGGCGGCCGAGCGCGGCGGCGACGTGCATCAGTCCGGAGTCGTTGGAGACCGCCGCATCGGCGCAGGACAGCAGGTCGATGGCCTCGGCCAGACTGGTCTCCCCGGCGAGATTGAAGGCTTCTTCGCGCAGGCCCGGGATCAGCAGGCCGCGGATCTCTTCGCCCACGTCCCTGTCGTTCTTCGAGCCGAACAGCCAGACCTGCCAGCCGGCGCGGATGCGCGCCTCGGCCACCTCGGCGAAATGCGATGTCGGCCAGCGCTTGGACTCGCCGAATTCGGCGCCAGGACAGAGCGCCAGCACCGGACGATCGAGGGCCAGCCCGAAGCGCGCCAGGGCCGCCGCGCGGGCTGCCGGGTCGATCTGCAGCGCCGGCTTCGGATAGGGCTTGGGCAGCCCGGCGTCCGCCTCGAAGGCCAGCGCCATGAAGCGCTCGATCATCAAGGGATAACGGGCCTTGTCCAGCTTGCGGATGTCGTTGAGCAGGCCGAAGCGCATCTCGCCGCGCCAGCCGGTGCGCCGCGGAATGCCGGCGAGGAACGGGACCAGCGCCGACTTCAGTGAATTGGGCAGGACGATGGCCTGGTCGTAGCGGCCGCGCAGCTCCTGCGCGATCCGCCGGCGGGTGGCCAGGTCGAGCACCCCGTGCCCGAGCGGAAAGCTCAGCGGCTCGCGGACCTGCGGCATGCGCTCGAGGATCGGCCGGCTCCAGTCGGGCGCCAGCACGTCGATGGTGCAGTCCGGGTGGCGCGCCTTCAGGCAGGCGAACAGCGTCTGCGCCATCACCATGTCGCCGACCCAGCTGGGGCCAATAATCAGGATGTTCATAGCAAAAGCCGCTGGAGGCTGAAGGCTTGAGGCTGAACGAAAAAGCACCTCGTCCAGCCTTCAGCCTAGAGCCTTTAGCCTACGAGGGTCCGCCATTCGGCGTGGGCAGCGGTCTGGCCGGTTACCAGGTCGAAGTAGGCCTTCTGCAGCTTCTCGGTCACCGGACCACGGCGGCCGGCGCCGATCTGGCGGCCGTCGACTTCGCGGATCGGCGTCACTTCGGCGGCGGTGCCGGTGAAGAAGGCCTCGTCGGCGATGTACACTTCGTCGCGGGTGATGCGCTTCTCGACCACCTTGATGCCGAGCTCCTCGGCCAGGGCCAGCACGGTGCCGCGGGTGATGCCGTTCAGGCAGGCGGTGACCTCGGGGGTGTAGACCACGCCGTTCTTGATGATGAACACGTTCTCGCCGGAACCCTCGGCCACGTAGCCTTCCGGATCGAGCATCAGCGCCTCGTCGGCGCCGCCGGAGATGGCTTCCTGCAGGGCCAGCATCGAGTTGATGTAGGCGCCGTTGGACTTGGCGCGGGTCATCGAGATGTTCACGTGGTGGCGGGTGAAGGAACTGGTGCGCACCTTGATGCCGCTGATCAGCGCTTCCTCGCCCATGTAGGCCGGCCACGGCCAGGCGGCGACGATCACGTGCACCTTCAGGCCGGTGGCGCGCAGCCCCATGCCTTCCGATCCGTAGAACACCATCGGGCGCAGGTAGGCGGTCTCGAGGTTGTTCTCGCGCACCGCGGAGCGCTGCGCCTCGTTGAGCTGCTCCTTGGTGAAGGGGATCTTCATGTTCATGATGTGCGCGGAATCGAACAGGCGGTCGGTGTGCGCCTGCAGGCGGAAGATGGCCGTGCCGTCGGGCGTGTTGTAGGCCCGCACGCCTTCGAAAACGCCCATGCCGTAATGCAGCGTATGGGTCAGCACGTGGGTCGTCGCCTCGCGCCACGGCACCATCTCGCCGTCATACCAGATCACACCGTCACGATCGGCCATCGACATCGTTGCCAGCTCCTCAAGAATTCAGTAAAGGGGTGCGCACCAGCTCAGGAGAGCCCCAGCTCGCGCCACATGCGCATCACCGCGCGGCGCTCGTCCTGAAACTGGTCGGCGCCGACCACGCCCGGCTGTTTCTGCAACGATTGCCGGTGCGCCGCGGCGCGATAGGCCTTGTAGGCCCCCTGCAGCAGCTCGACCTGTTCGGCCGGCATCAGCCCGGCCTGGGCCAGGCCGTCGAGAATCCGGATGTTGTCGGTGTACTGCAGAAGCTGCGGGTGCTGGTGCGACCACGCCAAGGCCGCGTATTGCACCATAAATTCGATATCGACGATACCTCCGGCATCCTGCTTGAGATCGAAGCTCATCGTCGGATCGAAGGCGTTCTCCCCCAGCCCCGCGGCCGTGGCCCGGGTGCCCAGGCTCTCGCGCATCTTCGCGCGCATGCCGCTGACCTCCTGCCGCAGCGGCGCCAGGTCGCGCGCCCGGCCGAGCACCGTGGTGCGTACCCGGGCGAAGTCTTCGGCCAGGCGGCGGCAGCCCACCAGCACCCGCGCCCGCACCAGGGCCTGGTGCTCCCAGGTCCAGGCTTCCTGCGTCTGGTAGCGCTCGAAGGCCGCCAGCGAACTCACCAGCAGGCCGGACGCCCCCGACGGACGCAGGCGCATGTCCACCTCGTACAGCTGGCCGGAGGTGGTCTGGGTGGTCAGCAGATGGATGATGCGCTGGCCGAGGCGGGTGAAGAATTGCGCCGCGTCGATCGGCTTGGCGCCGTCGGTCTCGGCCTGCGGGTCGCCGTCGTGAATGAACACCAGGTCCAGGTCCGAGCCGTGGCCGAGTTCGAGGCCGCCGACCTTGCCGTAGCCGACGATCACGAAGGCCGGATCGCAGGGACTGCCATCGGCACGCTGCGGACGTCCGTGGCGGGCGACCATGTAGCGCCAGGCGATCGCCAGCACCTGCTCGAGGATCGCCTCGGCGAGCCAGGTGAGGTAGTCGCTGACCTTCATCAGCGGCAGCGTGCCGGCGATCTCCGAGGCCGCCACGCGCAGGCCGTGCGCCAGCTTGAAATGCCGCAGCGCCTCCATCTGCTGTTCGAGGTCGTCCTCGGGGATGCGCATCAGCCGCTCGCGCAGCTCGGCGGCCAGCTCCGGCGCCTGCGGCGGGCTGTACAGCCGGCCGGCGTTGAGCAGTTCGTCGAGCAGGATCGGGAAGCGGCTGATTTGTTCGGCGATCCACGGGCTCGCCCCGCAAAGCTCGAGCAGCCGCTGCAGGGCGCCGGGATTCTCGCTGAGCAGCACCAGGTAGGCCGAGCGCCGGGCCACCGCCTCGACCAGCGGCAGCACCCGCTCGAGCACAAGGTCGGGATCGGGCTGCTCGATCACCAGGCCGAGCAGGCGCGGCATGAAGGCATCCAGGCGGTCGCGCCCGAGCCGCTGCATGGTGCGCACCTGGCTGCCGTTGCGCAGCCCGGCCAGCCGCTGGCAGGCCAGCGCGCCATCGGCGAAGCCGGCGTCGGCCAGCTGGCGCACGGCGTACTCCTCGTCCCACAGCCCCTGCCACAGCGGCAGCCACTCGCCCGCCGGGTTGGCGTCCTCGCCCTCCTCCTCGTCCGGGCCGGCGATCACCTCGCGAAAATGCGCCGCCACCCGCTCGCGCCAACTCATCAACTGCGCATGGAAGGCGTCCCAATCGGCGAAGCCGAGCATGAAGGCGACCCGCGCGCGATCCGGCTCGCCGTCGGGCAGCATCTGCGTCTGCCGGTCGGCGACCGCCTGCAGCGCATGCTCGGCGTAGCGCAGGAACTCGTAGCCCTCGCGCAGTTCGGCCACCGCCTCGGCCGGCAGGTAGCCCTTGCCCTCCAGCGTCGCCAGCACGCCGAGCAGCGGCCGCTGCTGCAGCGCCAGGTCGCGTCCGCCATGGATCAGCTGGAACGACTGGGCGATGAACTCCACTTCGCGGATGCCGCCGGAGCCGAGCTTGATGTTCTCGGCCATGCCCTTGCGCCGCACCTCGCGCTGGATCAGCCGCTTCATGTCGCGCAGCGCGTCGATCGCGGCGAAGTCGAGGTAGCGGCGGTAGACGAAGGGCCGCAGCATGGTCAGCAGCTCGGCACCGGCCTCGCGATCGCCGCCGACCACCCGCGCCTTGATCATCGCGTAGCGCTCCCAGTCGCGCCCCTGGTCCTGGTAGTACTGCTCCAGGGCACTGAAGCTGAGCACCAGCGCGCCGGACGAGCCGTAGGGGCGCAGGCGCATGTCGACGCGGAACACGAAGCCGTCGACGGTGATGGCGTCGAGCGCCTTGATCAGGCGCTGGCCGAGGCGGATGAAGAACTCCTGGTTGTCCAGCGAGCGCTTGACGCCCTCGGTCTCGCCGCCTTCCGGGTAGCCGAAGATCAGGTCGATGTCGGAGGACAGGTTCAGCTCGTGGGCACCGAGCTTGCCCATGCCGAGGATGACCATGTGCTGCGGCCTCCCGCTGCGCCGCCCGACCGGCGTGCCGAACTGCGCACAGTGGCGCGGATACAGCCAGCGGTAGGCCAGGTCGATGCAGGCGTCGGCCAGGTCCGAGAGGTCGCGACAGGTTTCCTGCAGGTCGGCCTGGCGGGTCAGGTCGCGCCAGATGATGCGCACCTGGTGGCGGTTGCGATGCCGCCGCAGCGCCCGTCCCAGCGCGTCCTCGTCGCCGCAGCCGGCCAGCACGCGCTCGAGTTCGGCGGCCATCTCCCCGGGCGCCAGCGAGCGCTCGAGCAGACCGTCACCGGCCAGATCCAGCAACATTTCCGGTTCTCGGCTAACCTGATCGGCGACGAACTCGCTGCCCGCGCAGACCCTGGCGAAAGCGTCGCGCCTGGCTTCGGGCCACGCGGCATGCTGCGCCTGGCGACCGGCCGGCAGGGTGGCGACGGCAGCGCTGAACGACTCTTCGGCACGGCGGACAAAAGGCAGGAGCGAGGCCGGGATCGCGGCCAGGGGGGGCAGGCTCATAAGCGGCTCTCTCAGCGGCTCCGCACCTGGATGCAGGGCCGACGGGTCATTTCAACGGTCGGGCGAACGACCGGGCGAGCCGTCCATGACACGGGGTCGGCGCCCGCCTTGTTGTAGTTCCACTACGCTCGATCGCGGGCGGGGGCTGTGAACTGCTGGCCATTTTGTAGTAAAACTACAGGGCCCGGTCCTACCCCCGGCGATACATCCAAGAAAATATGCACCGGCTCATAAAGCTGGTCGCGAAGCAGGCAACCGATTCTGGAAGCCTTTCCGCCCTGGAGCAAGCCATGCAAGACCTTGATCCCGTCGAAACCCAGGAATGGCTGGATGCCCTCGATTCGGTCATCGATCGAGAAGGTGAAGACCGCGCCCACTATCTGCTGACCCGGATGGGCGAACTGGCCACCCGCAGCGGCACCCCGCTGCCCTATGGCATCACCACGCCCTACCGCAACACCATTCCCGTCACCCGCGAAGCGAAGATGCCCGGCGACCTGTTCATGGAGCGGCGCATCCGCTCGCTGGTCCGCTGGAACGCGCTCGCCATGGTGATGCGCGCGAACCTGAAAGACCCGGACCTGGGTGGACACATTTCCACCTTTGCCTCCAGCGCCACCCTGTACGACATCGGCTTCAACTATTTCTTCCAGGCGCCGAACGAAGAGCACGGCGGCGACCTGATCTACTACCAGGGCCACGCCTCGCCCGGCATCTACGCCCGCGCCTTCCTCGAAGGCCGGCTGACCGAAGACCAGATGCTGAACTTCCGCCAGGAAGTCGATGGCAACGGGTTGTCGTCCTACCCGCACCCCTACCTGATGCCGGATTTCTGGCAGTTCCCGACCGTCTCCATGGGTCTGGGCCCGATCCAGGCGATCTACCAGGCGCGCTTCATGAAGTACCTGGAGAACCGCGGCTTCATCCCGGCCGGCAAGCAGCGCGTTTGGTGCTTCATCGGCGACGGCGAGTGCGACGAGCCGGAAACCCTCGGCGCCATCTCCCTGGCCGGCCGCGAGAACCTGGACAACCTGATCTTCGTCATCAACTGCAACCTGCAGCGCCTCGACGGCCCGGTACGCGGCAACGGCAAGATCATCCAGGAACTCGAAGGCGTGTTCAAAGGCGCCAACTGGAACGTCAACAAGGTCATCTGGGGCCGCCTGTGGGATCCGCTGTTCGCCCAGGACGAGGACGGCCGCATGCAGCGCCGCATGGACGAGGCGATCGACGGCGAGTACCAGAACTACAAGGCCAAGGATGGGGCCTACGTGCGCAAGCACTTCTTCGGCGCCGATCCGGAGCTGCTCAAGCGTGTCGAGGCCATGTCCGACGAGGACATCTGGAAACTCAACCGCGGTGGCCACGACCCCTACAAGGTCTATGCGGCCTACCACCAGGCGGTCAACCACAAGGGCCAGCCGACCGTCATCCTGGCCAAGACCATCAAGGGCTACGGCACCGGTGCCGGCGAGGCGAAGAACATCGCCCACAACACCAAGAAGGTCGATATCGAGTCGCTGAAGAAATTCCGCGATCGCTTCGATATCCCGGTCAACGACTCCCAGCTCGAGGAACTGCCGTTCTTCCGTCCGGCCGAAGACAGCGCCGAGATGAAGTACCTGCGCAAGTGCCGCGAGAAGCTCGGTGGCGCGCTGCCGCAGCGCCGGGCCAAGAGCATCAGCGTCCCGACGCCGCCGCTGGACACCCTCAAGGCCGTGCTCGACGGCTCGGGCGACCGCGAGATCTCCACCACCATGGCCTTCGGCCGCATCCTCGCCTCGCTGGTGAAGGACAAGGACCTGGGCAAGCGCATCGTGCCGATCCTCGCCGACGAGGCCCGCACCTTCGGCATGGAAGGCATGTTCCGCCAGCTCGGCATCTACTCCCCGGTAGGCCAGCTGTACGAGCCGGTCGACCGCGACCAGGTGATGTACTACCGCGAGGCCCAGGACGGCCAGATCCTGCAGGAAGGCCTGAACGAGGCCGGCGCCATGTCCAGCTGGATCTCCGCCGGTACCGCCTACAGCAACTACAACACGCCGATGCTGCCGGTCTACATCTTCTATTCGATGTTCGGCTTCCAGCGTATCGGCGACCTCGCCTGGGCCGCCGGCGACGCCCAGGCGCGCGGCTTCCTGCTCGGCGGCACCTCCGGACGCACCACGCTCAACGGCGAGGGCCTGCAGCACGAGGACGGCCACAGCCACATCCTCGCCAGCACCATCCCCAACTGCCGCAGCTACGACCCGACCTACGCCTACGAGCTGGCGGTGATCATGCGCCAGGGCATCCACGAGATGATGGAGCTGCAGAAGAGCGTCTACTACTACATCACCGTGATGAACGAGAACTACCAGCAGCCGGCCATGCCGGAGGGCGTGGAGGACGCGATCATCAAGGGCATGTACCTGCTCGAGGAAGCCAAGGGCGACTTCAAGCACCGCGTCCAGCTGCTGGGCTCGGGCACTATCCTGCGCGAAGTCCGCGCGGCGGTGGACATGCTCGCCAAGTTCGGCATCGGCGCCGACGTCTGGAGCGTCACCAGCTTCAACGAACTGCGCCGCGACGGCCTGGCGGCCGACCACTGGAACCGCCTGCACCCGACCGAGGAACCGCGCAAGAGCTACGTCCAGCAGTGCCTGGAAGGTCGCGACGGCCCGGTGATCGCCTCCACCGACTACATGAAGCTGTTCGCCGACCAGATCCGCCAGTGGATCCCGAGCGACGAGTACCAGGTGCTGGGCACCGACGGTTTCGGCCGCAGCGACAGTCGCCGGAAGCTGCGCGACTTCTTCGAAGTCGATCGCCGCTGGGTCACCCTCGCCGCTCTGCAGGCTCTCGCCAATCGTGGCGCCATCGAACGCAAGGTCGTGGCCGAGGCCATCACCGAGTTCGGTATCGACCCCGAGAAGCGCAATCCGCTGGATTGCTGATGCCGCGAGCGAACAGGAGAACCTATTGTGAGTGAAACCATTCGCGTACCCGACATCGGCAACGGTGAGGGTGAAGTCATCGAGATCTTCGTGAAGGTCGGTGACCGGATCGAAGCCGACCAGAGCATCCTGACGCTCGAGTCGGACAAGGCCAGCATGGAGATCCCGGCCCCCAAGGCCGGGGTCGTCAAGAGCCTGAAGGTCAAGCTGGGCGACCGTCTGAAGGAAGGCGACGAACTGCTGGAACTGGACAGCGAAGGTGGTGAAGCCGCCGCCCCCGCCGAACCGGCCAGCGCCGAGCCCGCCGGCGCCGCCAGCGGCGGCCCGGCCGACGAGACCGAGGCGACCAGCGCCCCCGGCGACGAGGACGCCTCGGCGTCCACCGGCGAAGGCGAAGCGCAGGAAATCCGCGTGCCGGACATCGGCTCCGCCGGCAAGGCCAACGTCATCGAGGTATCGGTCAAGCCCGGCGACACCATCGCCGCCGAGCAGTCGCTGATCACCCTGGAATCGGACAAGGCCAGCATGGAAATCCCGGCGCCCGCCGCCGGCGTGGTCGAGAGTGTATCGGTCAAGGTCGGCGACGAGATCGGCACCGGCGACCTGATCCTGGTGCTCAAGGGCGCCGCCGCGCCCAAGGCTGCCAAGTCCAAGAAGGCGGCCCCGGCCGAAGCCCCCGCGGCCCCGGCGCAGGAAGCCGCGGTCGAGGAACCGGCCGGCGAGCGCGTCGAAGAGATCAAGGTGCCGGACATCGGTTCCAGCGGCACGGCCAACGTCATCGAGGTGATGGTCAAGGCCGGCGACCAGGTGCAGGCCGAGCAATCGCTGATCACCCTGGAGTCGGACAAGGCCAGCATGGAAATCCCCGCGCCCATGGCCGGCACGGTGGAAAGCGTGTCCATCAAGGTCGGCGACCAGGCCAAGACCGGCGACCTGATCCTCACCCTCAAGGTGGCGGGCGCCGCACCGGCCAAGGCGAAGAAACCGGCACAGGAAGCAGCCGAACCGGCGCCCTCGCTGCAGGCCGTGGCGCCGAACAAGCAGGGCGTACCGGAATCCCGCGCTGCCGCCGCGCCGGCACCGATGCCGGCCGCCGCCAGCAAGGATGGCCGCAAGGTCCACGCCGGGCCGGCGGTGCGCATGCTCGCCCGCGACCTGGGCGTCGTCCTGACCGACGTCACCGGCACCGGACCGAAGGAGCGCATTCTCAAGGAAGACGTGGAGAACTACGTCAAGGCGGTCATGCGCAAGGCCAAGGAAGCACCGGCCGGCGCGGCGACCGGTGGCGCTGGCATCCCGCCGGTGCCGGCGGTGGACTTCAGCAAGTACGGCGAGGTCGAGGAAGTCGCGATGACCCGCCTGATGCAGGTGGGCGCCGCCAACCTGCACCGCAGCTGGCTGAACGTGCCGCACGTGACCCAGTTCGACCAGGCCGACATCACCGAGCTGGAAGCCTTCCGCGTGGCGCAGAAGGCGGTGGCGGAAAAGGCCGGCGTCAAGCTGACCGTGCTGCCGCTGCTGCTCAAGGCCTGCGCGCACCTGCTCAAGGAACTGCCGGACTTCAACAGTTCGCTGGCCCCCAGCGGCAAGGCGCTGATCCGCAAGAAGTACGTGCACCTCGGCTTCGCCGTGGACACGCCGGACGGCCTGCTGGTGCCGGTGATTCGCAACGTCGACCAGAAGAGCCTGCTGCAGCTGGCGGCCGAAGCAGCGGACCTCGCCGACAAGGCGCGCAACAAGAAGCTCTCGGCCGACGCCATGCAGGGCGCCTGCTTCACCATCTCGAGCCTCGGCCACATCGGCGGGACCGGCTTCACGCCGATCGTCAACGCGCCGGAAGTGGCGATCCTCGGGGTATCGAAGGCCACCCTGCAGCCGGTCTGGGACGGCAAGGCCTTCGCGCCGCGCCTGATGCTGCCGCTGTCGCTGTCCTACGATCACCGGGTGATCAACGGCGCCGCCGCGGCGCGCTTCACCAAGCGCCTGGGCGAGCTGCTGGCGGACATCCGCACGCTGCTGCTGTGATCCGCTGACGCGACCGGAAAGGCCCCGCTACTCGCGGGGCTTTTTTCGCTCTCGTGCCTCGGGTCCGTCGCTCGTTGAGCTTGCTGCGTCCAACCGACCTGGCCCTGTGGGAGGCGCGCCCACGCGGCGACCAGGAAACCGGGCGGCTGATCGGGAAGCTCGCCCCGAGGTCGGGCCTCCCACAATAACCGCCCTCCGAGCCCTCTGGCAGGCCATTTGCAGTGCAGGCTGAGGTGCCCGACGTAATGTACCGGACAGTTGCACCCGCGCCCTTGCCTTGCCGTCAGCCATCATGCACCCTTGCCCCATAGTGTTAATGAGCCACTAGCGTGTCCACGCCACCCTTCCGTTTTCGAGCCGTTCGATGAAATCGCACCCTGACGCCGCCCTGCGGTCGACGAGCGAGGTCGTGACACAGCTGCCGGTGCCTTCGCGGCTGGGCATGCTGCGCTTCGAGCGCCTGAACGAGGCGAGCTGGGCGCTATTGTTCCTCGATCCGGGTTGCGAGCGACCGCTGGGCCTGCCCGCCAGCGATCTCTGTTCGCTGGTCGGCTCGCCTTACGCCAGCCTGATGGAACCCGAGACCCGCCACCAGCTGCACGATGTCATCCAGATGCAGCTCGCCCACGACGGCCAGTACCAGGTGCAGTACCGGCTGCACACGCCCAAAGGCGTGCAGAACCTGCTGGAGATCGGCGAGCAGTTCCATCACCACGGCCGCGCCCTGCTGCGCGGCTACCTGCTGCCCTGCGACAGCCAGGCCGACGTCGCCTACCAGCAGGAACTGGAAAGCCAGGTCGCCCGTCTGCAGGCCTCGCTGGAGCTGTACCAGCATTCGCAGGAAGACCACCTGCAGCACCTGATCCGCTCCCGCGTGCAGCAGAGCCTGATCGTCAAGCTGGCGCGCCATCGCTACGGCTCGGACGACCCGCTGCTGGAAGCCGCGCAGCTGATCACCCAGGCGGCCAGCGAGGCCTATGACGTCACCAGCGCCAGCCTGTGGAACCTCACCGACGACGAGCTCCAGCCGGTCACCCTGTACGACCGCCTGAGCGACAGCCATCAGGTGCCGGAGGCGATCGACATCCGCGGCTATCCGCATTACCTGCAGGCGCTCAACAGCGCCCGGGTGATCGACGCGCACGACGCGCAGCGCGACCCGCGGATCGCCGAGCTGGCCGCCGACTACCTGGTGCCGCGCGGGGTGACGGCCATGCTCGAGGCCGGCGTGCGCATCGGCGGCGAAGTGGTCGGCGTGCTGCGCCTGGAACACACCGCCACGGCGCGCAGCTGGCACACCGACGAGGTGGCCTTCGCCGGCGAGCTCGCCGACCAGTTCGCCCAGGTACTGACCAACCAGCAGCGGCTCAGCGCCACGCACCGGCTGCACCTATTCCGCCGCGCCGTCGAGCAGAGCGCCAGCGCCTTCCTGCTGGTCAACCGCGACGGCGTGCTGGAATACGTGAACCCCAGCTTCGCCGCCATCACCCAGTACAGCGCCGAGGACGTGCTCGGCAAGCACCTCTCCGAACTGCCGGAACTGGAAAGCCTCGACAGCGTGCTGAACGAAGCCCGCTCGGCCCTCGTCCATGCCAACAGCTGGCAAGGCGAGCTGCGCAGCCGGCGCAAGAACCTCGAGCCCTACTGGGCGCAGCTGACCATCTCCAAGGTGTTCGGCGAGGACGGCCAGCTCACCCACTTTATCGGCGTCTACGAGGACATCACGCAGAGCCGGCTGGCCCAGCAGCGCATCGAGCGGCTGGCCTACACCGACAACCTCACCGGGCTCGGCAACCGGCCGTTCTTCATCCGCTCGCTGGAGGAACGCTTCGCCGACCCCGAGCCGCCGACGCTCTCGCTGCTGCTGGTGGACATCGACAACTTCAAGCGCATCAACGACAGCCTGGGTCACCAGACCGGCGACAGGCTGCTGACCAGCCTGGCGCTACGCCTGCGCAACACACTCAGCCCCGACAGCATCCTCGCCCGTTTCGCCAGCAACGAGTTCGCCGTACTGCTGGCCGGCGTCGACCTGGAGAGCGGCCAGGCCCTCGCCCACGAGGTGCTGCGCAGCCTCGACAAGCCGCTGTTCGTCGACAAGCAGCTGATCAGCGTCAGCGGCTCGGTCGGCCTGGCCTGCGCGCCGCTGCACGGGCGCGACCCGCAGACGCTGATGAAGCACGCCGGCCTGGCGCTGCACAAGGCCAAGGCCAACGGCAAGAACCAGGTCCAGGTATTCAACGAATCGCTCAACGCCGAGGCCGACCACAAGCTGTTCCTGGAGAACAACCTGCGTCGCGCGCTGACGCAGAACGAACTGGAAGTCGTCTACCAGCCCAAGCTCGACCTGCGCACCGGCCAGTTGCAGGGCATGGAAGCACTGCTGCGCTGGAACCACCCGGACAGGGGCACCATCCGCCCGGACCAGTTCATCGGCGTGGCCGAGGAAACCGGCCTGATCATCCCCATCGGCAAGTGGGTGGCGCGCCAGGCCTGCCGCATGGGCATGCAGCTCGGCGCGCTGGGCCTCGGGCACCTGCAGGTGGCGATCAACGTTTCCCCCAAGCAGTTCTCCGATCCGGAGCTGGTGGTCTCGCTGGCCGCCATCCTGCGCGAGGAACAGCTGCCGCCGGCACAGCTGGAGCTGGAGCTCACCGAAAGCCTGCTGCTCGACGCCACCGAAGGCACCCGCCGCCAGCTGACCGAGCTCAAGGCGCTGGGCGTCAGCCTGGCGATGGACGACTTCGGCACCGGCTACTCCTCGCTGAGCTACCTGAAGAAATTCCCCATCGACGTGATCAAGATCGATCGCAGCTTCATCAAGGACATCCCCGCCAGCCAGGACGACATGGAGATCACGTCCGCGGTGATCGCCATGGCCCGCAACCTCAAGCTGAAGGTGGTCGCCGAAGGCATCGAGACCGCCCAGCAGCTCGCCTTCCTGCGCCGCCAGCACTGCGATATCGGCCAGGGCTACCTGTTCGACAAGCCGCTGCCCGGCCGCGATCTGGTCGAGGCCCTGCGCCGCTACCGCCGCCGCGCCTGAGGCCGCCGCCGGGGCGTGCCGCATCTTCGCCCGCAACAGCAGACAAACGCACCGTTTCGGCGCAGAATTCGCCGTTCGCCACTGCCCGCTCAAGGAGCACCATGGCTACCGCCGATCTGCGCAAGGGTTACCTGCTGGGCCTCGCCGCCTACTGCATCTGGGGCATGTTCCCGCTCTACTTCAAACTGCTGACCGCTTTCGACCCGATGCTCATCGTCAGCCAGCGGGCGATCTGGTCGGCGCTGTTCGGCGCCCTGGCGCTGCTGCTCTGGAAGCATGCCGGCTGGCTGCGCGAACTGCTCGCCCACCCGCGGCGCCTCGGCGTGCTGGCCCTCAGCGGCCTGCTGATCGCCAGCAACTGGCTGATCTACGTCTGGGCGGTGAACAACAACCACATGGTCGAGGCGAGCCTGGGGTACTACATCAACCCGCTGGTGAACGTGCTGCTGGGGCTGGTGCTGCTGCGCGAACGCCTGCGCCCGCTGCAGTGGGTGGCCGTGGCGCTGGCGGCCGCGGGCGTCGCCCAGCAGCTGTTCGCCCTCGGCCAGTTGCCCTGGGTGTCGCTGGTGCTGGCGCTGACCTTCGGCGTCTACGGGCTGCTGCGCAAGCAGGCTCCGGTCGCCGCGCTGCCGGGGCTGGTGGTCGAGACCTGGCTGCTGCTGCCGATCGCCATCGGCTGGCTGCTGTTCGCCGGCGGCGGCGCCGGGGCGAATACCGCGGCATTGCTGCAGCCGCAGGCGTTGTGGCTGGTGTTGGCCGGCCCGATCACGCTGGTCCCGCTGCTGTGCTTCAACGCCGCGGCGCGCCACCTGCCCTATTCCACGCTGGGCTTTTTGCAGTACATCGCCCCGACGCTGATCCTGCTGCTGGCGGTGGCGGTGTTCGGCGAGCCCTTCCCGGCCGACAAGGCAACCGCCTTCGTGTTCATCTGGGTCGGCCTGGCGGTCTACAGCTACGACGCCTGGCGGGTGCTGCGCAGCGCCGGGGTCAAGCCGCTCACTCCTGGGGCTGAAGCCTGAGTTCGACCATCAGGTCGTCGGCCAGCGCTTCCAGCCGCTGCTGCAGGCTGTCGAGCGACAGATCGGCCGGCACCGCCAGGCGCGCGCTGGCCTGGAACAGCAGCTCGCCGGTCATCGGCGCCGGCACCACCTCGGTCTCGAGGTTCTCCAGGTTGACCCCGTGCTCGGCGAGCAGCCGGGTGATGTCGCGCACGATGCCGGCGCGGTCGTTGCCGACCAGCTCCAGACGGATGGCGCGCGCGCTCGGCCGCACCTGTTCGACCTCGGTGGCCGCCAGTTGCACCCGTATCCCCTGACTCGCCAGTCCCTGCAGCGCGTCCACCAGCGCCGTCTGCGCGTTCTCAGGCACGGCGACGCGGAGGATTCCGGCAAACTGCCCGGCCATGCGCGCCATGCGGCTCTCCAGCCAGTTGCCGCCGTGCTCGGCGATGCGCTTGGACAGCTGCTCGACCAGCCCCGGCTGGTCCGGCGCGATGATGGTCAGAACCAGATGCTCCATGTCGGCGTCCTCGTGTGGATGACTCATCAGATATAGAACAGCCCGTGCGCCGGCGCGACAGGCCTGCTCGATGACGATGGGACGGCCATCCGGGCGAGTGGTTCCGATGCGGCGCTTCCCGCGGCGGTATCGACATGACCGACTTTCGCCGTTCGGTCACGAACGGACGGCCGTCTGTTTTTTCCGAAGGGCTGATGTAGCATGCGCTGCGGTGTACTACAAAAATAACCATGAGCGTTCGCAACGACCGGAACGGCGGCATTCGCGTCATTTCGGTCAGACCCAGGAAGCTCGCACAGATGAGGCAAGTGATGACTGAGCGCATTCAAGTCGGTGGCCTGCAGGTCGCCAAGGTGCTGTACGACTTCGTGACCCAGCAGGCCATCCCCGGCACCGGGCTGGAGGCCGACGCGTTCTGGAACGGCGCGGCCCGGGTCATCCACGAGCTCGCCCCGAAGAACCGCGCGCTGCTCGCCAAGCGCGACGAGCTGCAGGCGAAGATCGACGCCTGGCACCAGGCCCGCGCCGGCCAGCCGCACGATGCGGGCACCTACAAGGCCTTCCTCCAGGAAATCGGCTACCTGCTGCCGCCGGTCGAGGACTTCCAGGCCACCACCGAGCACGTGGACGAGGAAATCACCCGCATGGCCGGCCCGCAGCTGGTGGTGCCGATCATGAACGCGCGCTTCGCGCTGAACGCCGCCAACGCCCGCTGGGGTTCGCTGTACGACGCGCTCTACGGCACCGACGTGATCTCCGAGGCCGACGGCGCCACCAAGGGCCCGGGCTACAACGAGATCCGCGGCGCCAAGGTGATCGCCTTCGCCCGCCAGTTCCTCGACCAGGCAGCCCCGCTGCAGGACGGCTCGCACGCCGACGCCACCGGCTACCGCATCGACGGCGGCCGGCTGCAGGTGCTGAACAAGGGCGGCAGCACCGGCCTGCGCCAGCCGCAGCAACTGATCGGCTACCAGGGCGACGCCGGCGCGCCGAGCGCGGTGCTGCTCAAGCACAACGGCCTGCACTTCGAGATCCAGATCGACCCGTCCAGCCCGATCGGCCAGACCGATGCGGCAGGGGTCAAGGACGTGCTGATGGAGTCGGCGCTGACCACCATCATGGACTGCGAGGACTCGGTGGCGGCGGTCGACGCCGACGACAAGACGCTGGTCTACCGCAACTGGCTGGGCCTGATGAAGGGCGACCTGGCCGAGTCGGTGAGCAAGGCCGGCAGCACCTTCACCCGCACCATGAACCCGGACCGCGTGTACCGCGCCGCCGACGGCGGCGGCGAAGTCACCCTGCATGGCCGCTCGCTGCTGTTCGTGCGCAACGTCGGGCACTTGATGACCAGCGACGCCATTCTCGACAGGGACGGCAACGAGGTCCCGGAAGGCATGCTGGACGCCCTGTTCACCGGCCTGATCGCGCTGCACGACCTCAAGGGCAACACCCGCCGCGGCAACTCGCGCGCCGGCTCGGTGTACATCGTCAAACCGAAGATGCACGGCCCCGAGGAGGTCGCCTTCGCCAGCGAACTGTTCGGCCGCGTGGAGGACGTGCTGGGCATGGCCCGCAACACGCTCAAGGTCGGCATCATGGACGAGGAGCGGCGCACCAGCGTCAACCTCAAGGCCTGCATCCGCGAGGCGCGCGAGCGCGTGGTGTTCATCAACACCGGCTTCCTCGACCGCACCGGCGACGAGATCCACACCTCCATGGAAGCCGGTCCGATGGTGCGCAAGGCAGCCATGAAGGGCGAGAAGTGGATCGCCGCCTACGAGAACAACAACGTCGACGTCGGCCTGGCCTGCGGGCTCAAGGGGCGCGCGCAGATCGGCAAGGGCATGTGGGCCATGCCGGACATGATGGCGGCGATGCTCGAGCAGAAGATCGGCCATCCCATGAGCGGCGCCAACACCGCCTGGGTGCCCTCGCCGACCGCCGCCACCCTGCACGCGCTGCATTACCACCAGGTCGACGTCTTCGCCCGCCAGGACGAACTGGCCAGGCGCGAGCCGGCGTCGGTGGACGACATCCTGACCATCCCGCTGGCGCCGAACACCGACTGGAGCGCCGAGGACATCCAGATGGAGCTGGACAACAATGCCCAGGGCATCCTCGGCTACGTGGTGCGCTGGATCGACCAGGGCGTGGGCTGCTCCAAGGTGCCGGACATCGAGGACGTCGGCCTGATGGAAGACCGCGCCACCCTGCGCATCTCCAGCCAGCACATCGCCAACTGGCTGCGCCACGGCGTGGTGACCCGCGAGCAGGTGCTCGAGGCCTTCAAGCGCATGGCGGTGATCGTCGACCGGCAGAACGAGGGCGACCCGCTCTACCGCCCGATGGCCGAGAACTACGACGATAACGTCGCCTTCCAGGCCGCTCTGGAACTGGTCCTCGAAGGCACCCGCCAGCCCAACGGCTACACCGAACCGGTGCTGCACCGCCGGCGCCGCGAGTTCAAGGCCCGCAACGGCCTGTAGGTGAGCGGGAAATGACGCATATGGCCTGAGCCGATTGGGACCGACAGCACGTGGATAAGCCGCTGCGCGGCGTT
>NZ_KE384421.1:0-5191 GCF_000425625.1 Stutzerimonas azotifigens DSM 17556 | reverse complement strand
GGTGATGGCCGGCAGGTACGCCCGCCCCTACGATGGTGGGCTTCGGTACAGGCAGGCGGCAGCGGCTCCACTAGACTTACGTCCTATGTCTAACCCAACCGCGGCGCCGCACCATTGGCCCGAAAAGCTGGAGTCCGGCAATGACCAAAGCCGACGCCTTCGCCGAAGCCGGGAAGACGGCCGTCCTGCAGAACATCCACGGGACCATGGAGTTCCTGCAGAAATACCCCCCGTTCAACCAGATGGAAAGGGCGCAGCTCGCCTACCTGGTGGAGAACTGCCAGCTGCGCTTCTATGCCGCCGGCGAGTCGATCATCAAGCCCGAGGACGGGCCGGTCGAACACTTTTATATCGTCAAGCAGGGCCGGGTCTGCGGCCAGCGCCCGCACTCGGCTCGCCGGGGCACCGAGACTACCTTCGAGATCACCGCCGGCGAGTGCTTCCCGCTGGCCGCCCTGATCGGCGAGCGCGCCACCCGCACCGCGCACCTCGCCGCCGAGGACACCTTCTGCCTGCTGCTCGCCAAGGAGGCCTTCGTCCGCCTGTTTGCCCTGTCTGCGCCCTTCCGCGACTTCGCCCTGCGCGGGGTCAGCAGCCTGCTCGACCAGGTCAACCAGCAGGTGCAGCTGCGTGCGGTGGAGAGCCTCGGCGCGCAGTATTCGCTCAACACCCGGCTTGGCGGGCTGGCGCTGCAGAAACCGGTGTTCTGCGGGCCGCAGATGCCGGTCAACCAGGCCGTGCGGACGATGCACGAACAGAACGTCGGCAGCATCGTGGTCGTGGACGAGAACCTGCACCCGATCGGCATCTTCACCCTGCGCGACCTGCGCCGGGCGATCGCCAGCGGCGAGAGCGACCTCGGGCAGCCGGTGGAGCGGCTGATGACCGAGCGGCCGTTCTACCTGTCGCCGGACGCCACCGCCTTCGATGCCGCCATGGCCATGACCGAGCGCCATATCGCCCACATCTGCGTGGTCGAGCGCGGCCGGCTGCAGGGCGTGGTCTCCGAGCGCGATCTGTTCTCCCTGCAGCGGGTCGATCTGGTGCATCTGGCGCGGACCATCCGCAATGCCGGGCGGGTGTCGACGCTCGCCGCGCTGCGCGCGGAGATCCGCCAGCTGGTAGACAACATGCTGGCGCACGGCGCCTCCTCCACCCAGATCACCCACATCATCACCCTGCTCAACGACCACACCGTCTGCCGCGTGATCGAGCTGGCGCTCGAGGAGCTCGGCGACCCGGGCGTGCCCTTCACCTGGCTGTGCTTCGGCAGCGAGGGGCGCCGCGAACAGACGCTGTGCACCGACCAGGACAACGGCATCCTGTTCGAGGCCGACAACGCCGCCGAAGCCGCCGAAATCCGCGGCCGCCTGCTGCCGATCGCCGAACGCATCAACCGCGACCTGGCCGTCTGCGGCTTTCCGCTGTGCAAGGGCAACATCATGGCCAGCAACCCGGAGCTGTGCCTGTCGCGCGTCGAGTGGCAGCGGCGCTTCGCCTCGTTCATCGACAAGTCCACCCCGAAGAACCTGCTGGGCTCGGCGATCTTCTTCGACCTGCGCGCCATCTGGGGCCCGCCCGAAGGCAGCGACCGGCTGATGGACTCGCTGCTCGAGGAGGTCGGCGAGAACAGCCTGTTCCAGCGCATGCTCGCCGAGAACGCGCTGCATCGGCGCCCACCGGTCGGGCTGTTTCGCGACTTCGTGGTGACCCGCAAGGGCGCCGAGAAGGCCACCCTCGACCTCAAGGTCCAGGGCCTGACGCCCTTCGCCGACGCCGCCCGCGTGCTCGCCCTGGCCCACGGGATCGCCAGCGCCAACACCATCGATCGCCTGCGCCTGCTGGTCGAGGCCGGCGTCGTCGAGGCGAAGGACGGCGCCGCCTACGAAGAGGCCTACCAGTTCATCCAGCAGACCCGGATGCAGCACCACCAGCAGCAGGCGCGCCTCGGTCAGCCGCTGTCCAACCGGCTCGATCCGGACAGCCTCAACCACCTCGACCGGCGCATCCTGCGCGAATCCTTCCGCCAGGCCCAGCGCCTGCAGGCCAGCCTCGCCTTGCGTTATCAGCTATGAACCTGCCTTGGCTCCGACACCGCACCGCCGCGCGCCTCGACGCCGAGCAGCAGCGCCGTCGCGAGGCCCTGCCCGCCGCCCCGGCGCTCGACGAACGCCCGCTGGCCAGCCAGCGTTTCGTGGTGGTCGACCTGGAAACCACCGGGCTGAACATGCGCCGCGACGTGGTGCTGTCGATCGGCGCGGTGGTCATCGAGCACGGCGCCATCGATCTGGGCCAGCAGTTCGAATGCACGCTCAACCGCCCGATCCAGGACATGGGCGTCAGCGTGCTGATCCACGGCATTGCCCCGAGCGCGCTGGCGCGCGGCATCGAGCCGGCCGAGGCGCTGCTGGCCTTCATGGAGTTCGTCGGCGACAGCCCGCTGCTGGCCTTCCATGCCGAGTTCGACCGGCACATGCTGCGGCGCGCGCTGCGCCATACGCTCGGCTACCGCCTGCGCCATCCCTTCCTCGACGTCGCCGAACTCGCCCCCATGCTCTGCCCGGACCGCAAGCCAGCCAAGGGAGGGCTCGACGACTGGGCCGAACGCTTCGCCCTGCAGGTCGACCAGCGCCACCATGCCAGCGCCGATGCGCTGGCCACGGCACAACTGGCGCTGATTCTCTTCAGCCATGCGCGGCGCCAGGCGCTCGACAGCCCGGCCGGCCTGGCCCAGCGGCTGGCCGTGTGGCGCCGGCGCCAGCGCGGGCTGCTGCTTTGAGCGGGCGTTGCACGACAGGGCGTCCTGGTAAAGAGCGCCCGGCCCCAGACCTCATCTCGAAGCGTCCGCATCAGCCAAGAAATCAGTTACCGCGAGCTCCAGCGATCGGCATGCATTCGGATTACCACGATCCGTAGGGGATGCCGTGTTTTTCGATATAGGCTCTGGAGGTTTCCGAAAGGAAGTAATACTCACCGTCGGATTGCCCGCCATAGGGCCCCTTAGGCTCGATCTCCGCCTGGGCGCGCAGGACTTCGATGGGCCCGCCGCAGGTGCTCATGACCCAGCCCCTGACCACGCCGCCAGGAGCGAGACCCAGCGCCAGGGCATGGCGGTATTCACTGGTGCGGCAGGGCGGGTCGAGGCGCTCGCTCATCAACTGTCGGGCGCGTTCGGGGATATCGAGAATGACCCGGTAGGTCTGAGGCTCGGCCAGGGATTGCCAGCGCACGTAGATGCGCTTGGGCAGGTCGGAGCCGTTGACGTGGCGACCTGCGCCCCAGCCTAGGCCTCTGCGCCAGCCAGCGGCGCTCCCGCTGCCGTCGGACGGCCTGGCGATCGATACCGTGCCCCCGTCCATTCGATAGAAGAGGTTGCCGTGTATGTCCTCCACATCGGCGGTTTCCACCCAGACCTCCATATGGTCCGGGGCCAGAAAGCCCAGGCGCCAGTATTTGTAGGGCAGGCTTCCGGGGCCTCTCTCGGCGCTGGCGCAGCCGCCGAGCAGCAGTAAGGCCAGGATGAGCGATAGCTTGCGTGCGGTCATGATCGCCTGCCTGCTCACCATGATCCGTAGGGGATACCGTGTTTTTCGATATAGGCTCTGGATTCGGGCTCTAACGGCAAGGCGTACTGACCGTCGGTCTTGCCTTGGGAAGGCCCCTTGGGCTCGATTTCCGCCTGGGCGCGCAGGACTTCGATGGGCCCGCCGCAGGTGCTCATGACCCAGCCCCTGACCACGCCGCCGGGGGCAAGACCCAGCGCCAGGGCATGGCGGTATTCGCTGGTGCGGCAGGGTAGGTCGAGCCGCTCGCTCATCAGCTGTCGCGCGCGTTCGGGGATATCGAGAATGACCCGGTAGGTCTGGGGCTCGGCCAGGGATTGCCAGCGCACGTAGATGCGCCGGGGCAGGTCGGCGCCGTTGACGTGGCGACCTGCCCCCCAAGTCTTTCTCCAGCCGACGGCATTGCCTGTTCCATCGGTAGGCAAGTGCACGGATACGGTGCCGCTGCCTGCATGGAAGAATCTTTGTCCGCGAATATCTTCCACATCGGCAGTTTCCACCCAGACTTCCATATGGTCCGGGGCCAGGAAGCCCAGGCGCCAGTATTTGTAGGGCAGGCTTCCGGGGCCTCTCTCGGCGCTGGCGCAGCCGCCAACGCCAAGCAGCAGAAGGAACAGGACAAGTAGCGGCGCTCTCATCGCTTTTTCTCCCGGGGCCTGTCGGCATGGCGTATCCGTCCGCGCTCGGCCGGGGCATTGACGAAGACCACATCGAGCACGCTGCCGCCGCGTCCGGCAGCAGCATTCCAGTTGGCCGACTGATGGACGTAGCGCTGGCGCAGCAGGCGTTCCTCTTCCATATCCAGCGCACCGCTGCCGCTTCTGGCCCAGGCCAGCAGCTTGTCGCTGATGGGCATCAATTCGGTCGGCAGGCTCAAGTCCTCCGTGGCGGGAACATCCTTGAAAGGCACATTGGCTTCCACAGCCAGCGCATGCATGACCCGCAGATACACCCGCGAAAGGTGCCCATAGACCCGGCGCTCCAGATAGGGCGCCGCCAGCACGTATTTCATCTGGTCGCCGCGTCCGCCGCTGAACGGCGTGAAGTGTTCCCAGACGTCCGTTCCCAGCCGCGCGGTGCGGTCCCGCGGGTCGAGCAGGTCGGCCTGGCGGGCGTACTCGGTGTCGCGTTGCGCCTGCTGGTAGGCCAGGGTGCCGTATGGGCTGGTATCCCGGCTGACCCAGTTGCTGCGCGGACGCATCAGGTAGAGCCGCTCGCTGGCCAGCGGTGGGTAGCCGCCGCCCAGATCCGAATGGGCACCGGGCAGCACTATTTCCCGGTGCGGCGGGGAGACCCGGTTGAGGGCGAAATTGCGCCGAAATTCGTCGCGGGCGACCAGATGCACCACCTGGCGGGCTGCATCGGGCGCCAGATGGAGATCGATACCGCCGTTGACGTCATCGCTGGGATCGCCCCAGTCGTCCCAGCCGCCGATGGCGGCCACGGTATCGAACAGGCCGATAAAGTTGATGGCGACGTCGTCCCGCCAGTCGAAGCCGGATGCCAGGCCGAGCTTGCCCGCTCGGCGCAATGTGCCCAAGGGTCCCCGCTCGCGCAGGAGGATCTGGTTGGCGAAATGCCGGGCTGCCGCCGCGCCGCGGCTGAAGCCGAAGAGATCCAGTTCCAGC
>NZ_KE384420.1:44890-77731 GCF_000425625.1 Stutzerimonas azotifigens DSM 17556 | reverse complement strand
TGGCTTGCAGGGTGGCGATGTCGAACGTGCGCTTGGCGATATCGATGCCGATGACGCGGGGCATGGAAACTCCTTCTATTGATCCAACGATCATCACTGCACTCGGCTCAACCTTGTGGATGCGAGCTCTCGCCAGCGGCGGGCTCTGGATACCGTTCGAGCTTCAAGAGTGAGTGTGGAAGGCCGGAGCAGTATCTACTTCACAGGCTCAGGGCCTCAGGGTGGGCACGGCTTCCTGACCTTCCCCCGATGATCAGTCGGGAACTATCACCCCGGATGGCGTGGTAGTCGAGATACAAGGGTGGGCTTCAGCCCACCAATGACGCCCAAAGTTACCCGACCAACCGAAGGCAAGGAGGCCTCGATGTCCAACTACCGACGCAGCCGGGTGGCGGGCGCCACCTGGTTCTTCACCGTGACACTGGCGAATCGACGTTCGTCCATGCTGGTCGAGGAAATCGAGCGGTTGCGTGCGGCCTACCGTGAAGCCCAGCGGACCAGGCCCTTTCAGACCCTCGCCATCTGCGTCCTGCCCGACCACCTGCATGCCGTCTGGGCGCTGCCCGAAGGCGACGCCGACTACGCCCGGCGCTGGAGCCTGATCAAGAGCCGCTTCTCACGTCAACTGCCGGCCGTTCCCGCCGGTACGAGCAAACAGCGCAAGCGCGAGAAGGGCGTCTGGCAGCGGCGTTACTGGGAACACATGATTCGTGATGAAGCGGATCTGCAACGGCATGTCGATTACATCCATTACAACCCGGTGCGGCACGGTCTGGTGGCGCGGGTCGGCGATTGGCCGTACTCCAGTTTCCACCAGTATGTGCGTGAGGGGTTGCTGCCGGTGGATTGGGCGGGCGTGGGTGCGACGCCTGGACGTTTTGGTGAGTGAATTGGCAGTGATGTGGTGGGCTGAAGCCCACCCTACGGGCACATTGCCTGGGTGCAGCTCTGTAGGGTGGGCTTTAGCCCACCAACCACCACCAACCACTACCCGTCACCTCACATCACCAACGCCGTGCTCACCACCCGCAGCGCCAGGCCCTCGTAGGGGTCGAGGTTGAGGGTCATCTGGCAGTCTTCGCTCAGGTCTCCTTCGACCCGCTCGTTGATGATGTCCACCACCGGGCCGGGAGCGACGCCGGGCAGGCAGATGGTTTCGCTGATGGGCTCGGCGGAGAAGTTCAGCGCGGTGATCTGCACGCCCTTGTCGGCCGGCAGTTCGTGGACCATCACCAGCAGGCCGGGCGCCTGGACGTCGGGAATCGCCACCTGCCGGCTGGCGGCGATGTCGTAGGCGCGGCGCACGCTGAGGATGCGCTTGAGCTGGCAGGCGAAGGAGCCGGGGTTCTGCAGCTGGCTGGCCAGGCTGCCGTACAGCGCCCGCGCCTTCGGCAACCCTTCGGCGGAGGTTTCGGCCTCCGGGTCGAGGTCGGCCAGGTCGTAGGCGCCGCGGTGGATCCAGCGGGTGTCGCCGTCGCGCATCAGGTGCTCGACCTGCTCGGGCGCCAGCGGCAGGGCGCCGACCAGGTCCCAGCCGGAGAGGGCGAACACGCCCGGCTGCATGGCGTTGAACATCACCAGCAGGACGTGCAGGCGCTGGATCTGCTCGATCTCCGCCGGGCCGATGGCGTCCAGGTCGCGGATGCCCAGCGCCGCGGTGATCACGCTGGCGGTGGTGCAGGCCACCCCGTTGGTGACGAACTTGAGGTTGTAGGGCGCGTGCTCGCCGGTCAGGCGCTCGTACATCTCCTCGCGGATGTGCTCGCGCAGGATGCCGCCGGGCAGGGTCTGGCCGTGGTAGTGGTACTGGTCGTAGGCGTGCAGGGTCCAGAAGTGCACCAGTTCAAGGGTCAGCTCGTCGTGGTTCTGCAGCGCGTGGATCAGCGAGGCCGGGTCGATGCCGAAGGCGTGCACCTCGCGCATCATCAGCCGCAGGAACTCGGTGTCGCCGGTCAGCAGCGCGTGGTGGTAGGCCGGGCGGGTGATGAAGTCGTAGGACAGGTCGGCGCCGCCGTGGGACATGGCGGCGATGTCGTCGATGGTCAGGTTCAGCTCCTGGAAGCTGAAGCCGCCGGCCTTGCGGATCGCCCCGGCGAGCAGCTGGTTGCCAGTGACCGACAGCGGGTGGCCCTCGGACCAGGCGGTGCCCTCGGCGCGCCGCTCGACGCCGAGGAAGCCGTTGGCGTCGAGGCGCAGCACCCGTGCGCCGGTGACGTCGATGGCGTGCAGGGCATCGCCGATGATCAGCTGCTGCGCGGCGAAGGTCGGGTCGAGCCAGTTCAACGACGGCTGGCCCTCCTTGAAGTAGTGCAGGTAGACCCAGCGGCGGACCTTGCCGTCGGCGCCGGCCACCGGCGCGGTGGCGCTCCAGTCGGTCTCCTTCACCCCGGGCTCGAAGAAGATCACCCGCTGCAGCTGGCCGACGATGTAGTGCTTGTCCTTGAGCCGGTCGACCACGCCCGGCAGCAGGTTCACCGAATCGCGTCCCTCCGGCACCTCGGGCAGCAGCTCCCAGTCCTCCTCGCGGATCTCGACCATGTGGTACAGGCCCGGGTAGTCCTCGTAGGCCATTTCCGCCAGGCGGAAGTCCGGGCCCTTGCCGGTGTGCGCGGGAATGATGTCGTCGATCACCACGGCGTTGTGCGCGGCGGCCATGCGGCTGAGCTGGAGCATTTCCTCCTCGGCGCCCAGCCCGGGGTCGATCGACAGGCTGATGCGGTCGAAGTTGCCGTCGATGGTGGGCGTGTACTCGCGCCCCCGCAGCCCGCCGCTGCGCTTGGTCGGGCCGTTGTGGATGCCCTGCACGCCGAGCTCGGAGAGTGCGCTCCACAGGCGCTCGTCGCCCATCGCCTGGAGCACCGAGCCGCCCTCGCGGGTGATGATCGCGGCGGGGTAGGCGGTGAACCACACCGAGGCGATGGCGCTGGCGTCGCGCGGGCGCGCCTGCGCGTAGGGCCGCTGCCAGAGCCGGGCCTGGCCGGCGTAGAGCCGGGCGCGCTGCCTGGCGTTGTATAGCATCGACTGGCTGACCAGCCACTGGAGGTAGGTGTCGTCCGGCGTGCTCATCGGGCAAGGATTCCGCTGCGCTAGGGTTTAGCTTTGAGTCGGCCGGCGCCGCATCGTTGCATCGACGCGGATGGGAACCCGGTACGCCGGCCTCGCCTCGAAAGCCCGACGGCGGTGCCCGAGGGCGCCGCACCCCCGCCCGTTTCAAGGAGGACCGCATGGGCCCAGCCATGCTCTCGCTCTGGCGTTCGCTGTCGGGCTTCGCCCTGCTGACCGGCACGCTGTTCTTCTGCGCCTCGCTGACGCCCTCGCTGGTGCCGCGCTCGACGGTCAGCCAGGGCGTGCTGGCCGGCGGCGCGCTGGCGCTCGGCTATGGCCTCGGGATACTGGCGCGCAGCCTGTGGCGCTACCTGCAACTGCCCGAACCGCAGGGCCGGCTGCACCGGCGCCTGACGCAGGTCTGCGCGCTGCTCTGCCTGCTCGCCGCCGGGGCCTTCCTCAGCCAGGTGGCCGGCTGGCAGAACGGCGTGCGCACGCTGATGCAGATGCCGCCCGTGCCCAGCGCGCATCCATTGGAGGTGAGCCTGATCGCCTTGGCGACCTTCCTCGCCCTGCTGATGCTGGGCCGGCTCTACCGCCTGGTCGCGGCCGCGGTGGCCCGGCGCGGGCGGCGCTTCCTGCCGCACCGGGTGGCCAACGTGCTCGGCGTGGCGGTGGCGCTGGTGCTGTTCTGGGCCCTGGTCAGCGACGTATTGGTGCGCTACGCCTTCCGCGCGCTGGATGCCTCCTTCGCGCAGTACGACGCACTGGTCGAACCGCAGTCGGCGCAACCGACCTCGCCGCTCAAGAGCGGCAGCCCGGCGTCGCTGCTGGACTGGGAAGGGCTCGGCCGCACCGGCCGCGAGTTCATCGCCTCCGGCCCCTCGGCGGCCGATATCGAGGCGCTCAGCGGGCAGCCGGCGCAGGAGCCGATCCGCGTCTACGTCGGCCTGCGCGCCGCCGTTACCCCGGCCGAACGGGCGCGCCTGGCGCTGCGCGAGCTGATCCGCACCGGTGCTTTCGAGCGCTCGGTGCTGGTGCTGGTCACGCCCACCGGCACCGGCTGGATCGATCCGGCGGCGATGAACACGGTCGAGTACCTGCACCATGGCGACATCGCCAGTGCGGCGCTGCAGTACTCCTACCTCAACAGCCCGCTGTCGCTGCTGGCCGAGGCCGAATACGGCGCCGACGTGGCCCGCGCGCTGTTCGCCGAGGTGTACCGCCACTGGAGCGCGCTGCCGGCCGAGGACCGCCCGCGCCTGTACCTGCACGGGCTGAGCCTGGGCGCGCTGCATTCGCAGCGCTCCTGGGAACTGCACGAGCTGCTGGCCGATCCCTTCGATGGTGCGCTCTGGAGCGGCCCGCCGTTTCGCAGCGAGCGCTGGCGCGCGCTGACCGACGCCCGCGAACCCGGCTCGCCGTACTGGCGCCCGCAGGTGGGCGACGGCCGCTTCGTGCGCTTCATGAACCAGGACGGCACGCCCGAGCCGGCGGACGCGCCCTGGGGCCCGATGCGCCTGCTGTACCTGCAGTACGCCAGCGACCCGATCACCTTCTTCGCCCCGCACCACGCCTGGCGCCGCCCGGCCTGGCTGGAGCAGCGCGGCCCGGACGTGGCGCCGCAGCTGCGCTGGTTCCCGCTGGTGACCATGCTGCAGCTGGCGCTGGACATGGCGGTGACCACGCCGACGCCGCCCGGCTACGGCCACGTCTACGCGCCGGCCCACTACGTCGAAGCCTGGCGCGAGGTGACCGCACCGAGGGGCTGGAACGAGGCCGCGCTGGCGCGGCTCAAGGCTCACCTGACCGCCGAGCTGGCGACCGCCCCCGACAGCGGCGCGGAGGCGGCCTACGACAACCGCGGCGGCTGAGCCTCAGAAGTCCAGCGTCAGCCCGGCATAGAGCGCGCGCCCTTCGCCCGGCGCGTGCAACGTCTCCACGCCGTCATACCAGACGTACTCGTAGTAGCGGTCGGCGAGGTTCTTCAGCTGCAGGTCGAGCGCCAGCTGCGGGGTGATCCGGTAGTTGGCGCCGAGGTTGAGCAGCACGTAGCCGCCGTAGCGACCGACGCGGTTCTCCCGCTCCAGGTGGTAGTCGGTCTGCCCGTTGAGCCAGGCGCTGAGCTCCAGGTCGGCACTCGCCTCGTAGCGCATGCCGGCCGAGTAGAGCCGCTGCGGCACGTGGTCGATCTCCTTGCCGCGGCTGGCCGGCAGGCTCGGGTCGGGCTCCTCGATTTCGGAGAACTGCCAGGAGTGGGCGAGCCACAGGGCGAGGCGGTCGCGCGGGTAGAGGTTGAGCTGGGCGTCGTAGCCCCAGCGGCGCGTCCGGCCGAGGTTCTCCGACTCGCCGCTGGGATCGTTGAGGCGCCGGCGTACCTCGTCCGAGGCCTCCTGCTCCCAGTAGGCGACGCGCCCGTCGAGCCAGTGCGCCGGGGCGAACTTGAGCCCGACTTCCCAGCCGTCGTTGATCGAGGGCGACAGGTCGGCGCTGCGCGGCGGCACCTTGTAGGCGGCCGCGCCGGTGCCGATCTGGAACGCCCGGCCCCAGTTGCCGTACAGGCTGAGCTGGCTGACCGGGGTGTAGACCAGGCCGATCTTCGGCTGCTCGATGGTGCCGTAGTCGTTGATCGCGTAGTCCTCGCCGATCAGCCGGTCGCTGAAATCACCGTCGATGCGATCCACCCGGTACGCCGGAATCACCTTCAGCGATTCGACCGGCTGGATCACCGCCTGCAGGTAGGCGCCGTAGCTGTCGTAGTCGAAGCGCTGGTCGCGGGTCCGGGCGATCGGCTGCCGCGCCTCCGTCGTATAGCGCTCGCTGCGGTTGCGCTGCTGCTCGGTGTCGAGCCCGCCCTCGAGGGCCAGGTCGTACAGCCAGCGCTGCGCCGGCCGGTAGGTCAGCGCGGTGCGCGCGCCGTAGTGGCGCTCCTCGGCAGTGCGCCGCTGCTGTGGCGTAGCGGCGGAGAAGCGCACCCAGCGGTCGTCGTCGAGGGTGTTCAGCCATGCCTTGCTCGACCAGGCCAGCGTCTCCGACAGCCGGCTGTCGAGGTGCAGGCTGAGCTGGTTCATGCGCCGCTCCCCGGTGTCGGTGGCCGACAGCGGCGAGGCGCGGGTCGGCGAATGGCGCGCCGCTTCGCGCGAAAGGTAGCCCGGCTCGTCCGCTTCGCCCTGGTAGTGACGGGCGATCAGGCCGAGGCGCCAGTCGCCGTCGTCCGGGGTGAAGAACCACTTGCCGGACAGGCTGGTGCGCTGGGAGCCGGCATGGTCGCGGTAGCCGTCGCTCTTCTGCTGGCCGATGAAATAGTTCTGCGACCACTGGCTGCCCTGGATGCCCTTGGCGAGCTGCAGTTCCTGGGTGTCGTGGCTACCGTAGCGCAGGCGCAGCCGGCCGTAGTCGCCGCCGATGCGCGACTGCAGGTTGACGTTGCCGGCGATGTTGTAGAGGCCGTAGCGCGGGTCGTTGGTGCCGCGCACCACCTCGACGCCGTCGAGTTCCAGCGGGAACAGCATGTCCAGGTAGGGCATGTTGCCGTCGTTGCTATTGCTGGGGATGCCGTCGATCAGCAGCTTGACGGCATTGACCTCGCCCTCGCCGTTGAAGGCGCGGAACGACAGCTTGCCGGAGGTGGTGCCCTGGCCGAACTCGGTGAGCATGACGCCGGGCGCGCGGCGGAACAGTTCCCAGCTGTAGAGCACCGGCTGCTGTTCCAGCAGCTCGGCACCGAGCAGGTCCACCGAGCTGAGCACGCTGCCGGTGGCCAGCGTGCCGCCGGAGGCGCCTGCCGCGGTGCCGGTGATCGTGCTGGCACCCAGCGATAGCGCCGAATCGGCGGTGGCGGCCAGCGCCGCGGGAACGAACAGGGCCGCGCCGAGCAGGCACGGCGGGACAAGACGCAGCCGGGGCTGCGTGAAGTAACGGGACATCTCGCATGAATCCTTGTGCAGAAGCGCCGGGCGGCGTTCGACCGCCGGCAGGCGCCCACGCGCGCGGCGCATGGCGGCGCAGCGGGGCGATCGGGCAACGCAGCGAGAAGGACGCCGAAGCGTCAGGCGAGCGGGGAGGCGCGGGGGTTGAGCGCCGGCCATTGCTGGCGAGGCGAGGGCAGCGCCGGCGGGACCTCGGGCAGGCTGTCGATCCGGCGGGCCAGCTGCTCGGGCAGCCGCGGCGGCTCGAAGGGCAGGGCGGCCAGCCCGACGTGCCCGGCGCCGCAGCAGCACTGCAGCATGCCGGCATGGCCCATGCCGCCGTGATCCGGCTGCGCCGGCGAAGGCGCCATATGTCCGGCATGCTGCTCGGCCGCCACCGGAGCCTGCCCGTGCGCGCCGGACGGCTGCCGCGCCTCGGCCGAGGGCATGCCGGGCAGCGACATGCTCAGCAGGTGCGTCAGAAAGGCCAGGCCGGCGAGCCAGGCGGGTAGGCGGCGGCGCGTCATGCGGTTCCAGGAGGGCGCGGAGCGAGGCGCCCATCATCATGCAAGTCGCCGCCGCCGCAAAGTCTCGCGCAAACTCGCGTAACGCTTGCGCGCGGGACCGTTGGGCCGGGCGTACGCTGCCTCATCGCACCTCTGCGCACAAGCAGGGTCAAACCTGCACATTTACCGATGGGGAGGCCCGCCATGTCCCGCTTCACGCACAAGCCCACCACCCGCGAGGAAGTCCAGTCGGAAATCGACCACCTGATGAGCGCGCTGGAAGACCTGCGACGCGATGCCGCGCGCGACTCGCATCATCGGCTGGGCCTGCTCAAGAGCCGGGCGGAATCGCTCTGGCACGACAGCCATCTCGACGAGCACTATGCCGACCTGTCGAAGAAGACCGTCCAGGCCGGCCGCATGGCCAGCGAGTGCGTGCGCCAGCATCCGCTGACCACGGTCGCCCTCGCCGCTGGCGCCTGCGCGCTGATCGGCTACCTGGTGACCCGCCGCTGAGCGGCGCCCCGCCGTGCTCAACGCCGAAACCCCGCGCCTGAAGTACGCCGTCTTCGGCGCGCATTCCAGCCTCGGCAGCGCGCTGCTGTGCGAGTTGCTGGCGCGCCAGCACGAAGTGGTCGCGGTGCTCGACGACCTCAACTCGGTGGCCGCGCGGCCGGGCATTCGCCACAAGCTGGGTAACCTGTACGACCCGAAGAGCGTCGCCGAAAGCGTGGCGGGGCTGGACGGGGTGGTCTGCCTGTATCACGCCCCGGGGCTGCCATCGGCCAGCGACGCGGCCCACGACGGCCCGCGGCACGACTTCTACCAGGCCGTCGACGGCCTGCTGGTCGGCCTGCCGCGGGTGCAGGTGCCGCGGCTGATCCTGATCGCCGACTTCTACCGGCTCGACGGCCGCCCGGAGGTGGAAGCCGCCCTGCAGCGACTGGCCGTCAACCCGCTGGACTGGACGCTGGTGAGCGCCCCTCCGGGCGGCTACGGGCTGGACATCGACGACCTGATGAGCGTCGATTCGGAAGAGGTGCGCATGCTGCGCCGCATCGCCGCGGCGGTCTGCGAGGAGCTCGAACAGCCACAGCACGTCCATGCGCGCATGGAGCTGAAGCTCTAGACGCCGCTCAGCTGCGCACGCAGGTACTGCAACACTTCGGCCGTTTCCGGACGCACCCCGCGCCAGACGAAGAAGGCCTCGGCGGCCTGCTCGACGAGCATGCCCAGGCCGTCGCGCACCTCGGCGCCCTGTGCGCTCGCCCAGGCGCAGAAGGTGGTGGGCGCGGCGCCATACATCATGTCGTAGCAGAAGGTGCCCGGCTGGACGAGGCCGGTCGGCAGCGGCGGGACTTCGCCGCCGAGGCTGGCCGAGGTGCCGTTGACGATCAGGTCGAAGGCTCCCGTCAGGTCCTCGAAGGGGCTGGCGCTCACCGGCCCCAGGGGCGCGAAGGCGCTGGCCAGCTGCTCGGCCCTGGCCACCGTGCGGTTGGCGATCACCAGCGCCGCCGGACGCTGGCCGAGCAGCGGCTCGAGCACGCCGCGCACCGCGCCGCCGGCGCCGAGCAGCAGGATGCGCCGACCCTCGAGGGCAAGACCGGCGTTGACGGTGAGGTCACGCACCAGTCCGGCGCCGTCGGTGTTGTCGCCGAGCAGGCGGCCGTCGTCCAGGCGCATCAGGGTGTTCACCGCGCCGGCGCAGCGCGCGCGCTCGGTGAGCGCGTCGGCGAGCCGGCAGGCCTCTTCCTTGAACGGCACCGTGACGTTGGCCCCGCGCCCGTGCTTGAAGAACCCCCACGCGTAGCCGGCGAAATCATCCAGCGGCGCCAGCAGCGCCTCGTAGCTCAGCGCCTGGCCGGTCTGCTCGGCGAACCGGCGGTGGATCTGCGGCGACTTGCTGTGCCCGATGGGATTGCCGAAGACGGCGTAACGGTCCATTAAAAAGTCCTGAGAAGAGCGAAAAAGCCGGATAAGAGCGCTGGAGGCTGAGGGCTGGACGGAGAAAGCGGCTCCGAGTGGCGAGAAGGGGTGACGGGGATGACGGCAAGCCTTCAAGCCTTCAAGCCTCAAGAGGCTGGAGCCTTTCCGAAGACAGCGCAACCCTGCCTGCCGCCTGCCGCCTGCCGCCTGCCGCCTGCCGCCTAATCCTCCAACCAATCCCGGTCCTTGAGGAAGTACTCGGTCAGCCGCGCCTCCGGCGTGCCGGGCTCCGGGTGCTTGTCGTAGCCCCAGGCGACCTGCGGCGGCAGCGACATGAGGATGGATTCGGTGCGCCCGCCGGACTGCAGGCCGAACAGGGTGCCGCGGTCGTAGACCAGGTTGTATTCGACGTAGCGCCCGCGGCGCAGCAGCTGGAAGGCCCGCTCGCGCTCGCCGTAGGGCGTGGCCTTGCGGCGCTGGATGATCGGCAGGTAGGCGGCCAGGTAGGCATCGCCGATCGCCCGCATGAAGGCGAAGCAGGTGTCGTAGTCCCACTCGTTCAGGTCGTCGAAGAACAGCCCGCCGACCCCGCGTGGCTCGTTGCGGTGCCTGATGAAGAAATAGCGGTCGCACCACTGCTTGAAACGCGGGTAGACGTCGGCGCCGAAGGGCGCGCAGGCGTCGCGCGCCACCCGGTGCCAGTGCACGCAGTCTTCCTCGACCGCGTAGTAGGGCGTCAGGTCGAAGCCGCCGCCGAACCACCACACCGGCGGTTCGCCGGCCTTCTCGGCGATGAAGAAGCGCACGTTGGCGTGCGAGGTCGGCACGTGGGGGTTTTCCGGGTGGATCACCAGCGATACGCCCAGCGCCTCGAAGCTGCGCCCGGCCAGCTCCGGACGGTGTGCGCTGGCCGACGGCGGCAGGCCTTCGCCGTGCACGTGGGAGAAGTTGACCCCGCCCTTCTCGATCAGCGCACCGTTCTCGATCACCCGGGTCCGGCCGCCGCCGCCACCCTCCCGGACCCAGGCGTCCTCGAGGAAGCGGGCGCCGCCGTCCTCGGCCTCGAGGGCGGCGCAGATCCGATCCTGCAGGTCGAGCAGGTAGGCTTTGACGGCTTCGGTTCGTTCGTTCACGGGTCACCCATCTTCGATGCGGCGCACGGCGGCGGGGCGTGCGGAGCCGGCAAGCATAGCACCCGACGGTTGACGAGCCGACCCGGGCCGGGTTCGATAGGGGTTTTCCCAGTCCAGGAGTCAAGCATGTCCCAGCGCATCCAATTCCAACAACATGGCGGCCCCGAAGTCCTGGAGCTGGTGGACGTCCCGGTACCACAGCCGGCCGCTGGCGAGGTGGTGGTCCGCAACCACGCGATCGGCCTCAATTTCATCGACACCTATTTCCGCGGCGGCCTGTACTCGCCGCCGAGCCTGCCGTCCGGCCTGGGCACCGAGGGCGCCGGCGTGGTCGAGGCGGTGGGCGAGGGCGTCAGCGGCTTCGCCAAGGGCGACCGCGTGGCCTATGCCACCGGGCCGCTGGGCGCCTACGGCGAACACCACCGGCTGCCGGCCCGGCACCTGGTCAAGCTGCCGGACTCGATCTCCTTCGAGCAGGCCGCCGCGGTGATGCTCAAGGGCATGACCGTGCAGTACCTGCTGCGCCAGACATTCCCGCTGCAGGGTGGCGAGACCATCCTGTTCCACGCCGCGGCCGGCGGTGTCGGTTCGATCGCCTGCCAGTGGGCCAAGGCGCTGGGCGTCAGGCTGATCGGCGTGGTCGGCTCGGCGGAGAAGGCCGAGCGGGCCAAGCGCCTCGGCGCCTGGGCGGCCATCGATTACAGCCACGAGGACGTGGTGCAGCGCGTGCTGGAGCTGACCGATGGCAAGAAGTGCCCGGTGGTCTACGACTCGGTGGGCAAGAACACCTGGGAGACCTCGCTGGACTGCGTCGCCCCGCGCGGCCTGCTGGTGAGCTTCGGCAACGCCTCCGGCGCGGTCACCGGGGTCAACCTCGGGGTGCTGGCGCAGAAGGGCTCGCTGTACGTCACCCGCCCGGTGCTGGCCGGCTACGCCGACACCGCCGAGCGCCTGCAGGCGATGGCCGACGATCTGTTCGGCATGATCGAAAGCGGCAAGATCGAGGTCGAGATCGGCCAGCGCTACCCGCTGGCGAAGGCGGCCGAGGCGCAACAGGCGCTCGCCGCGCGGCAGACCACCGGCTCCACCATCCTGCTGCCGTAACGCCTGCCGGCGTGGGCGTGTCGGGGAGGCCGGCTCCCCGGCACGGCCGCCTACCGCAGTGCCTGCGGCAACCACAGCGCGATCGGCGGCCAGAGGGTGATCAGCGCGGCCGCCAGGCACATCAGCAGGAAGAACGGCAGCGCGGCGAGGGCGACCCGGCCGATCGGCTCGCCGGACAGCGACTGGATGACGAACAGGTTGAAGCCCACCGGCGGGGTGATCTGCCCCAGCTCCACCATGATCACCAGGAACACCCCGAACCACACCGGGTCGTAGCCGGCCGCGACCACCACCGGCAGGGTGATCGGCAGGCTCATCACGGTCAGCGAGATGCCGTCGAGGAACAGCCCGAGCAGTACGTAGAACAGCGCGACGGCCAGCAGCAGCAGGACCGGCGAGAACTGCTGGGCGGCGATCCAGGCCGCCAGCTCGCGCGGCAGGTGCAGGTAGGCCATGGCCGCCGAGAGCAACGCCGCGGCCACCAGCAGGCTGCATACCATCGCCGAAGTCGCCAGGGTACCCTTCAGCGCCTCGAGCAGCAGGCCCAGGCTCAGTTGCCGCTCGGCCGCCAGCAGCAGCAGCGCGGCGGCGACGCCGATGGCGGCCGATTCCGAGGGCGTGGCGATGCCGCTGTAGATGGCGCCGATCACCAGGCCGATCAGCACCAGGATTGGCAGCAGCAGTCCCACGGCCTTCAGCAGGCCGGTGTCGCCGGGCGCCTCGCGCGGCGCCAGCGCCGGGCGATGCAGCGCGCGCAGCATGAGAAAGCCGGAGAACAGCAGCGCCACCAGCAGCCCCGGCAGCAGGCCGGCCATGAACAGGCGGATGATCGACACCTCGGCCTGCACCCCGTAGACGATCATGATGATCGACGGCGGGATCAGCAGGCCCAGGCTGCCGGCGCCGGCCAGCGAACCGAGCGCCAGGTCGCGGTCGTAGCCGCGGCTGGCCAGTTCGCGGGTGGTGATCCGCCCCACCGTGGCGGTGGTGGCGGCGCTGGAACCGCAGACCGAGGCGAACAGCGTGGAGCCGAACACGTTGGTGTGCAGCAGGCCGCCGGGCAGCAGCCGGGTCAGCGGCGCCAGGCCGCGAAACAGGCGCTCGGAGATGTCCGAGCGGAAGATCAGCTCACCCATGAGGATGAACAGCGGGATCGCCGCCAGTTCCCAGCTGTTGCTGGCGCGGAACAGGATCTTCGACAGCATCAGACCGATGCGCTCGAAGCCGAAGCCGCCGAACAGCCACAGCGAGCCGATCGCCACCAGCGCCAGCGCGGCGAACACCCAGACGCCCAGCGCCAGGGTCAGCAGCAGCAGGCCGACCACGCCTAGGGCGATCAGGATCATTTCCATGGGAGCTCCTCAGCCGGCGTAGCCACCGCGGCGGGACAGGATCAGCAGCGCGCGCACAGTCAGGCTCAGGCAGAGCATGCCGAGGCCGACCAGCACCGCCGCTTCGGGGATCCACAGCGGCGTCTGCGCCATGGTGTCGCTGATCAACTGGCGCTGGTAGCTGCGCTGCACGCCCTTGAACCAGGAGCTGGCCAGCAGGGCGAACGCGGCCAGCGCGCCGAGCGCGGCGAGCAGCTCCAGCGGCCAGCGCCAGCGCGGCGCCAGGCGTTCGAGCAGGAGCGGAACGCGGATCAGCGCGCCACGCTCCAGCGCGTACGGCAGGCTGAGGAAGATCATCGCCGCCACCCCGTAGCCGATGAACTCGTCCAGCACGTAGGTGGAGCGGCCGAACAGGCGCAGCCCCACCTCCAGCAGGATGTGTCCGAGCATGTAGACGATGAGCAGCATCCCGCACAGCGCGCCGAACCGGTCGATCAGGCCCGACAGCCGCGCCAGGCCCCGGATCATCGCTGCGCCTTCCAGGCCTCGAAGCCGGTCATCACGGCCGCGCCGCGCTCGCCGGTGCCGTCCAGCCATTCCCGGATCGCCGGCTCCGAGGCCTGGCCGAGGAACGCGCGGAAATCGTCGGGAATCGGGTCGTGGATCGCCACCTGGTGTGCGGCGAGCGTCTCGTAGTTGCCGGCCACACGGGTGCGCACCGTCTCCCAGTTGCGCGCCTCGGTGCGCCTGGCGGCCTCGAGGATGGCCGCCTGCGCGGCGTCGGACAGCGATTCGAAGGCCTCGCGGTTCATATGCACCATGTTCAGCGGAATGGCGTACTGGACGCCGCTGAAGTCGCTCTGCTGCTCCCAGAAACTGGCCGCCGCGCCGAGGTCGGCGAAGGTCAGCACGGCCTCGATGCCGCCGGTGGCCAGCTGCGGCACCACATCGCCCCAGGCCAGGCTGATCGAGGCGGCGCCGGCCTCCTTGAAGACCTGGGTGCCGGTGCGGTCGAAGGTGCGGATCTTCAGGTTACGAAGGCTGTCGGCGGAGACGATGGGCTTCTTCGCCCAGATCCCGGTGGGCGGCCAGGGCGAGGCGTAGAGCAGGATCTGCTCGTTGTCGGCGAAAACCTGCTCGTAGTGCGGCCGGGCGATCTCGTAGAGGGCCTTGGCCTCGTCCACGTCGCTGACCACGAACGGCAGCGACGATAGCAGCAGGATCGGATCCACCCCGCCGAAGAAGCCGGCCAGGGTGTCGGCGATCTGCACCGCGTTGTCGGCCACCGCATAGAAATGGTCGGGCGACTTGTAGCCCAGGCTGCCGCCCAGGTGCAGGGTGATCTTCACCTCGTCGCCGGCCAGCGCCTCGACCTGCTCGATGAAGAAGGTGTCGCCCTCGACATGGATCGAGCCGGCGTTGTATTCGCTGGAGAAATCCAGCTTCGGCGCCGCCGTCGCGGTGTGCAGGCCCAGGCCCAGACAGACCGCCAGAGCGATCCTTTTCAGTGCGGACTTCGCGCTCGGTTTCACATCCATGCCCTCTGCTGGTCGGTGGCGGTCGCGGCGCCCGGAAGCGCAGCCCGGCCCAGCTTAGGGAGAAACCCCGGGGCGGCATGATGCGAAAAGCGACCGCCACATACCCCTCGGCGTCCCGCTGCAGGAAACGGGCGGCTCGGACAGGCACAGCGGCGGCGCCGGGCGTTACGAGCGCGAACGGGGCGGTGCTAAGGGCCCGGCCGGGCCGTACGCTAGCGGATCAGCGCGCCGGTGCGCAGGTCGCGGATGGTGCTGGGATGCTTGCGGCCGCCCAGCGGGCCGCCGAGGATGCTGTCGAGCTGGCCGTCGAAATACTGCTGGACCCGCAGCCGGCTGCGCGCCGCCGGCCGGCCGGCGGGATTGGCGGAGGTGGAGATCAGCGGGCCGACCAGCATGCACAGTTCGCGCACCAGCGGGTGATCGGTCACCCGCAGGGCGACGCTGTCGTGGCGCCCGGTGACCCACTCGGGCAGGCGGTTGCGGTGCGGCACCAGCCAGGTGTTCGGCCCCGGCCAGGTGCTGGCCAGGCGGTCCATCCAGCGCTCCGGCAGGTCCTCGAGGAGGAAATCGAACTGGTGAATGGAATCGGCCACCAGGATCAGCCCCTTCTCCACCGGCCGTTCCTTCAGCGCCAACAGGCGGTACACCGCGTCGCTGTCCCAGGGATCGCAACCGAGCCCCCAGACCGCCTCGGTGGGATAGGCGATCACGCCGCCGGCCCGCACCACCCGGGCCGCCTGCTGCACGCGCCAACTGCTGATCATCACTGTCTCCTCCTGATGGACGCGGCGAGTGTAGCAAGGCCGCCTGACGGGCGTGTGTCCGTCTTCAGAGCGGCCGGCGCCAGGCCCACAGCCCGTTGTCGCAGCTCACCAGGCCGTCGACCTCCAGCTCGGTGAGCTGCGCCAGCACTGTCGCCAGCGGCAGCGCGCAGGCGCCGGCCAGCGCCTCGCTGCTCATGGGCGCGGCGCGCAGCTCCCGCAGCAGCGGATGGTCGGGTGTGGATGCGGCGGCGAGCGGCACCTCGGGGGCGATCGCCTGCCAGCCACGCAGCCCCTCGAGCACGTCCTCGACGCATTCCACCAGGGTCGCGCCCTGGCGGATCAACTGGTGGCAGCCGCGGGCGCCGGGATGATGGATGGAGCCGGGAATCGCGTAGACCTCGCGCCCCTGCTCGGCGGCCAGCCGCGCGGTGATCAGCGAGCCGCTCGACGGGCTGGCCTCGACCACCAGCACGCCCAGCGACAGCCCGCTGATGATGCGGTTGCGCCGGGGAAAGTTGGCGGCCTGCGGCGTGCAGTCGAGCGGCAGCTCGGAGACCAGCGCGCCGCCCTGTTCGAGGATGCGTGCGGCCAGCCCGCGGTGGCGGTGCGGGTACAGCTGCTCCAGACCGGTGCCGAGCACCGCCACGGTGTGCCCCTGGACATCCAGCGCGCCCTGGTGCGCCGCGCCGTCGATGCCGAGCGCCAGGCCGCTGGTGATCACGAAGCCGGCGCCGGCCAGGCTGCGGGCGAAGGCCTGGGCGTTGTCGAGCCCCGGACGCGACGCCCGCCGGCTGCCGACCATCGCCAGCTGCGGGCGCTCGAGCAGCGCCGGATCGCCGGCGACGAACAGCAGCGGCGGCGCGTCGGGCAGTTCGCCGAGCAGCGCCGGATAGCCCGGGTCGTCCCAGCACAGCAGATGCCGGCCGGGCTGGTCGAGCCAGGCGAGGGCAAAGGCGGCGCGTTCACGTACCTCGGCGCTGCGCCGGGCTTCGGCACTGGCGGCCGGCAGCCCCAGCGCGCGCCAGGCGGCGGCCGGTGCGCTGAGCGCGGAAGAGGCGTCGGGAAAGGCGTCGAGCAGCTTGCGCAGCCGCCGCGGACCGAACTCGGGAAGCAGCTGCAGGCGCAGCCGTGCCTCCAGTTCGGCGGGAGACAGGTGGAGCATCGGCGATCATCCTTGATCGTCACGCCAGCGGCGTGTTGAAACGAAGAGCCCCGCATCGCGGGGCTCGGTATCTCAGGGGTTACGTACCTTGTCCAGCACCGCCAGCGAGCGGGTGGCCTGCAGCACCAGGCCGTAGCTCAGCTTGTCGTAGGTGCGGAACACCATCAGCAGGCCGGCGCGCTCGTCGGGGATCTTCACCCGCTCGCCGGTGACCCGGTCGCGCACCGTCTCGCCGGTCTTGTAGACCGCGAGCACGTTGCCCTCGGCCAGGCCATCGCGGGCGCCGCGGTTGAGCGCCACCACGTCGAACTGGCCGATCTGGGTCACGCCGCGCGGCACGTCGAGGATCACGCCCTGGACGTCGGTCGCCGGCGAGCTCGGCTGGAAGCTGGAGTTGATCGCGCGCTCCTCGGTGGGGAACAGGCGGTCGCCGAGACGCACTTCCTGGGTGACGCGGTTCAGCCGCAGGGTGGCGATGTCGCCCTCGGTGGCGACCAGGTCGCCGCCGCCGATGTCGTCGGCGTTGATGCCGAGGAACTCGCCGGTCTCCGGGTCGAGGTAGGTCTTGCCCTGGCGGAAGATGCCGTAGGCGGGCAGCTCCTCGTCGAACTGGCCGCGGGCGTAGACACGGTCGCCCTTGCCGCTGATCACCCGCTCGGCATTGCCGGCGACCACGTAGGGGGCGCCTTCGAACAGTTCGATGCTGTCGATCACCCGGTTGTTGACCAGGAAGCTGTTGATCGCTTCCAGCGGAATGGTGGGAATGGCTTCGGCCACCGGCGTGGAGCGGATGCGCGGCGACAGCTTGACGGTACCGCGCGACTCGCCGCGATCGAGCATCAGCCGCGGCTGGCCGTCGACGTAGACGAGGCTGAGGGTGTCACCGGGATAGATGAGGTGCGGGTTCTCGATCTGCGGATTGGCGTGCCAGAGTTCCGGCCACTTCCAAGGCTGGTCGAGGAACCGGCCGGAGATGTCCCAGAGCGTATCCCCCTTGACCACCCGATACTGCTCCGGATGGCCCTGCTTGAGCTGCACCGCCGCCTGGGCGACGCCCCCGACAGCCACCAGCAGCAGGGCGACGAGTGATTTCCTCATGTGGTGAATCCCTTTATTATGTGCCTTCACGTAAAGCGCCCTAGCGCCGCCGAAACCCTTGATTTACGCGGCGTGAAGCCCTATCTCCCAGTTGCGCGCCATGTTAGCAGCGCGTTTTGAATTTATTCCACAAGTGCATCACAAACGCATATGGCGATACTGAACATCCTCGAATTCCCGGATCCGCGCCTGCGGACCCTCGCCAAGCCGGTGGACGTGGTGGACGACGAGATCCGCCAGTTGGTCGACGACATGTTCGAGACCATGTACGAAGCGCCCGGGATCGGCCTCGCCGCGACCCAGGTGAACGTGCACAAGCGCGTGGTGGTGATGGACCTGTCGGAAGACAAGAGCGAGCCGCGCGTCTTCATCAATCCCGAGTTCGAGCCGCTCACCGACGAGATGGACCAGTACCAGGAAGGCTGCCTGTCGGTACCGGGCTTCTACGAGAACGTCGACCGCCCGCAGAAGGTCAGGGTGCGCGCGCTGGACCGCGACGGCCAGCCGTACGAGCTGATCGCCGAAGGCCTGCTGGCGGTGTGCATCCAGCACGAGTGCGACCACCTCAACGGCAAGCTGTTCGTCGACTACCTGTCCAACCTCAAGCGCGACCGCATCCGCAAGAAGCTTGAAAAGCAGCACCGGCAGCGGGCCTGAGAGCCGATACCCCTTACCACCGAAGGCTTGCTCGGCGATGACCCGGCAAGCCTTTTTTCTTAGCGAGCGACCATGAACCCCGCCCTGCGCATCGTCTTTGCCGGAACCCCCGACTTCGCCGCCGAACACCTCGAGGCGCTGCTCGGCAGCCGCCACCAGGTGATCGCCGTCTACACCCAGCCGGACCGCCCGGCCGGGCGCGGGCAGAAGCTCATGCCCAGCCCGGTCAAGCAACTGGCGGTGGCGCGCGGCATCCCAGTGCGGCAGCCGCCGACCTTGCGCGATGCCGAGGCCCAGGCGGCGCTCGCCGCCCTGCAGCCGGACCTGATGGTGGTGGTCGCCTACGGCCTGATCCTGCCGCAGGCGGTGCTGGACATCCCGCGGCTGGGCTGCGTCAACAGCCATGCCTCGCTGCTGCCGCGCTGGCGCGGCGCGGCGCCGATCCAGCGGGCGATCCAGGCTGGCGACGGCGAGACCGGGGTGACCCTGATGCGCATGGAGGCCGGGCTCGATACCGGGCCGATGCTGCTCAAGGTGACTACGCCGATCGGCGCCGGCGACACCGGCGGCAGCCTGCACGATCGCCTGGCCACGCTCGGCGCGCAGGCGCTGGTCGAGGGCGTCGAGGCGCTGGCCGCCGGTACCCTGGAGGGGGAGGTGCAGGACGACGCGCTGGCCACCTACGCGCACAAGCTGAGCAAGGAGGAAGCGCGCATCGACTGGCGGCAGCCGGCCACCTTCATCGAGCGCAGCATTCGCGCCTTCCACCCCTGGCCGATCAGCCATGCGAGCCTCGCCGGCGAGACCCTCAAGGTGCACCAGGCGCAGCCGGCCGAAGGCCGCGGCGAGCCCGGGCAGATCCTCGCCGCCAGCCGCGAGGGCCTGACGGTGGCCTGCGGCGAGGGCGCCATCCGCCTGACCCGTCTGCAGCTGCCGGGCGGCAAGCCGCTGGCCTTCGCCGACCTGTACAACAGCCGGCGTAAGCAGTTCGCGCCCGGCCTGCGCTTCGAGTGATTCCGAGATGGCGATGAACCCGCGTCTGGCCGCGGCCCGCGCCCTGGCTTCGCTGCTGGCCGGCAAGGCCTCGCTGGGCACCGCGCTGCCCGAGGTGCTCGGCCAGGTCGAGCCACGCGACCGCGGCCTGACCCAGGAACTGGCGTTCGGCACCGCGCGCTGGCAGCCGCGTCTGGCCGGGCTGGCCGCGGCGCTGCTGCAGAAGCCGTTCAAGGCCGCCGACCGCGACGTCGAGGCGCTGCTGCTGGTCGGCCTGTACCAGCTCTTGTACACGCGCATCCCCGCGCATGCGGCGATCGGCGAGACGGTCGGTTGCGCCGAGCGGCTGCACAAGCCCTGGGCCAAGGGACTGCTCAACGCCGTGCTGCGCCGCGCGCAGCGCGAAGGCGAGGCGCTGCTGGCCGGGCTGGAACGCGATCCGGTGATCCGCGTGGCCCACCCGCGCTGGCTGCAGAAGACGCTCAAGGCGCACTGGCCCGAGCAGTGGGAGGCGATCTGCACCGCCAACAACGCCCATCCGCCGATGACCCTGCGGGTCAACCGCCGCCAGGGCACCCGCGACGCTTACCTGCAGCAGCTGGCCGCCGCCGGCGTCGAAGCCGTGCCCTGCGAGTTCAGCGAGGACGGCATCCGCCTGGCCAGCGCCTGCGACGTGCACCAGTTGCCGGGCTTCGACGAGGGCCAGGCGAGCGTGCAGGACGAGGCCGCCCAGCTGTGCGCCGCGCTGCTCGAGCTGGCGCCGGGGCAGCGCGTGCTGGACGCTTGCTGCGCGCCGGGCGGCAAGACCTGCCACCTGCTCGAACGCGAGCCCGGGCTCGCCGAACTCATCGGCCTGGACCTGGAGCCGCGGCGCCTGGCGCGGGTGCGGGAAAACCTCGACCGGCTCGGCCTGGACGCCCGGCTGCTGGCCGCCGACGCCCGCGCCCTGGACGGCTGGTGGGACGGCCAGCCGTTCCAGCGCATCCTGCTCGACGCGCCCTGCTCGGCCACCGGCGTGATCCGCCGCCACCCGGACATCAAGCTGACCCGCCAGGCCGACGACATCCCTGCGCTCGCCGCCCTGCAGGGCGAGCTGCTCGATTCGCTGTGGCCGACCCTGGCGGTCGGCGGCGTGCTGCTCTACGCCACCTGCTCGGTGATGCCGACCGAGAACCGCGAGGTGATCGCGGCCTTCCTCGCGCGAACCCCCGGGGCCCGCGAGCTGGACCTCGGCGGCCGCTTCGGCGTGCCCCAGGCGCACGGACGCCAGCTGCTGCCGCAGGTCGACGGACACGACGGGTTCTACTACGCCAAGCTGATCAAGATCGCTGCCGCGCCGCGCAGCCAAGAGGGTCGCTCGTGAAGATCATCATTCTCGGTGCCGGACAGGTCGGCGGCACGCTCGCCGAACACCTGGCCAGCGAGGCCAACGACATCACCGTGGTCGACACCGACGGCGACCGCCTGCGCGACCTCGGCGACCGCCTCGACATCCGCACCATCCAGGGCCGCGGCTCGTTCCCCACGGTGCTGCGCCAGGCCGGCGCCGACGACGCCGACATGCTGGTGGCGGTGACCAACAGCGACGAGACCAACATGGTCGCCTGCCAGGTGGCCTTCACCCTGTTCCACACCCCGACCAAGATCGCCCGGGTGCGCGAGTCGGCCTACCTGACGCGCTCCGGGCTGTTCGCCAACGAGGCGATCCCGGTGGACGTGCTGATCAGTCCGGAGCAGGTGGTCACCAACTACATCAAGCGCCTGATCGAGTACCCCGGCGCGCTGCAGGTGATCGACTTCGCCGAGGGCAAGGCCCAGCTGGTGGCGGTGCGCGCCTACTACGGCGGGCCGCTGATCGGCCAGCAATTGCGCGAGCTGCGCCGCCACATGCCCAACGTGGACACCCGGGTGGCGGCGATCTTCCGCCGCAACCGGGCGATCCTGCCGCAGGGCGACACCGTGATCGAGGCCGACGACGAGGTATTCTTCATCGCCGCCAAGGGCCACATCCGCGCGGTGATGAGCGAGATGCGCCGCCTCGAGGACAGCTACAAGCGGGTGGTGATCGCCGGTGGCGGGCACATCGGCGAGCGCCTGGCCGAGGCCATCGAGAGCCGCTACCAGGTGAAGATCATCGAGGTGAACCCGGCGCGCTGCCGCTACCTCTCGGAAGCGCTGGACAGCACCATCGTGCTGCAGGGCAGCGCCTCGGACCGCGACCTGCTGGTCGAGGAGAACATCAACGAGGCGGACATCTTCCTCGCGCTGACCAACGACGACGAGGCCAATATCATGTCCTCGCTGCTGGCCAAGCGCCTCGGCGCGCGCAAGGTGATGTCGATCATCAACAACCCGGCCTACGTCGACCTGGTCCAGGGCGGCGAGATCGACATCGCCATCAGTCCGCAGCTGGCCACCATCGGCACCCTGCTGACCCACGTGCGCCGCGGCGACATCGTCAGCGCCCACTCGCTGCGCCGCGGCGCCGCCGAGGCGATCGAGGTGATCGCCCACGGCGATGCGAAGTCGAGCAAGGTGGTCGGCCGCGAGATCCGCCGTGTCGCGTTGCCGCCGGGCACCACCATCGGCGCGGTGATCCGCGACGACGAGGTGCTGATCGCCCACGACGACACGGTCATCGAGTCCGGCGACCACGTCATCCTGTTCCTCGTCGACAAGCGCCACATCCGCGACGTGGAGCGCCTATTCCAGGCCGGCCTGACCTTCTTCTGAGATCAGGCCAGGCCGGCAGGGACCCGGTACCGTCGCCCGCCGGCGGCTCGGTCAGACGCGGAAGCGGCTGACCATGTCCTGCAGCTCGTTGCCCAGCCGCGCCAGCTCGACGCTGGAAGCGGCGGTTTCCTCGCTGGCCGAGGCGGTCTGCTCGGACACGTCGCGCACGTTGAGGATGCTGCGGCTGATTTCCTCGGCGACCGCGCTCTGCTGATCGGCGGCGGCGGCGATCTGCTGGTTCATCGACTGGATGTTCGACACCGTGCGGGTGATGTTCTCCAGCGCACCGCCGGCGCGACGGGTCAGCTCGACGCTGCGGTCGGTCAGCTCGCGGCTGCTGAGCATCACCGTGGCCACCTGCTGGGTGCCGCCCTGCAGGCCGGCGACCAGCCCTTCGATCTCCGCGGTGGAGCTCTGGGTGCGCTGGGCCAGCGCCCGTACCTCGTCGGCCACCACGGCGAAGCCGCGGCCCGCCTCGCCGGCGCGGGCGGCCTCGATCGCGGCGTTGAGCGCCAGCAGGTTGGTCTGCTCGGCCACCGCCTTGATCACGTCCATGACGCTGCCGATCTTGTCGCTTTCCTTTTCCAGCACCTTCAGCGCGTCGGTGGAACGGCTCACTTCGCTGGCCAGGCGCTCGATCTGGGCGATCGCCTCGGCCACCACCCTGTCGCCCTGGCGGGCCTCGTCGTCGGCCTCGGTGGCCGCCTGCGCGGCCTGCTCGGCGTTGCGCGCGACCTCCTGCACGGTGGCGGACATCTCCTGCATGGCGGTGGCCACCTGGTCGGTCTCGACCTTCTGGTTGTTGACCCCGGTGCTGGTCTGCTCGGTTACCGCCGAGAGCTGTTCGGCGGCGCTGCTGATCTGGCTGACGCCGTCGCGGATGCCGCCGATCAGCTCGCGCAGAGTCGCCGCCATGCGGGCGTGTAGTTCAGTTCGCAGAATGCCGAATGGCCGGTGCCGGCGTTGTTCCAGGCGTTGGAGCTTTCGTCGGCGACCGCGTCCAGCCGCTCGTAGATGTCGATGTTCCAGTCCGGCTCCAGTTCGAGCAGGTAGGTGCCCAGGGTGGCACTCATGATGCCGCCGCCGATCAGCAGGACGTCGACGGTCTTTTCGGGCTCGCTCGGCTTGGTGCAGCCGACGAGGCTGACGGTCAGCAGCGCGGCTATCAATTTTTTCATGTAAGTGTCTGCCTACTAGGAAATGACATTGGCGTGCAGGCCCGGGCGCGGGATGCGGCAGCGCCGCTACGCCAAGCGCCTTGCGGCCTTGGTTCCCATGGGTTCTCGGGTGCACGTGGAAGCGTTGCGCTTGTGGCTGCGAAAGGCTGGCGCGCTGGCTGCCGGTCGAACCGGCCGCGCCACTCTTCGAAATCATCCGGGGGCGGACCGCCGCCGTTCGGGCAGCGGGGACATGGCGGCATGCCATGCGCTGACCGGTCTCGTCGCGAAGGACGAGCGGCAATCCTGTTTTCTGGGTTGGGGGGCGCCCGGCAGGCGGGTTTTTCTGTTGGAACGGCCAGGCGAGCGCGGCAGTCTATTGGTATCGCCCAGCCATCGCAACGGCGGCGCCACGGCCCCGGCGACTTTTTTCTGTCGCCGGGTTCGGGAAGTGCTTCAGAGTATGTCGGCAGCCACCGCGTCCACCGCCTGCCTGGCGATGTCCACCACCAGATCGGCCTCGGCCTGGGTCAGCACCAGCGGCGGGGCGAAGCCGAGGATGTCGCCATGCGGCATGGCGCGGGCGATCATGCCGCGCTCCAGGCAGGCGGCGGAGACCCTCGGGCCGACCTTGAGCGCCAGATCGAAGGGCGTGCGCGCCTCGCGGTCGGCCATGAACTCGATGGCCGCGAGCATGCCGATGCCGCGCACCTCACCCACCAGCGGGTGGTCGTCGAAGGTCTGGCGCAGCCGCGCGTTGAGGTAGGCGCCCACCTCGGCGGCGTTGCCGGTGATGTTCTCCTGCTCGAGGATGTCCAGGTTGGCCAGCGCCGCGGCGGCACAGATCGGGTGCCCGGAATAGGTCCAGCCGTGGCCCATGGCGCCGTCGCGCGCGGACGCTTCTTCGATCACGTCCCAGACCTTTTCGCCGACGATCACCGCTGACAACGGCGCGTAGGCACTGGTCAGGCCCTTGGCGGTGGTGATCAGGTCCGGCCGCATGCCGAACAGCTGACTGCCCATGGGCGTGCCCAGGCGGCCGAAGGCGCAGACCACCTCGTCGGCTATCAGCAGGATGTCGTACCTGGCCAGCACCGCCTGGATCGCCTCCCAGTAGCCCTTCGGCGGGACGATGATGCCGCCGGTGCCCATCACCGGCTCGCCGATGAAGGCCGCCACGGTATCCGGGCCCTCGGCCAGGATCAGCCGCTCCAGGTCCTCGGCGCAGTGGCGCACGAAGGCGGCCTCGTCCATGCCCGCCGGCGCCTTGTAGAAGTGCGGGCAGGCGGCGTGCCTAACGTCCGCGTGCGGCAGGTCGAAGTGCTGGTGGAAGCTGGCCAGGCCGGTGAGGCTGCCGGTCATGATGCCCGAGCCGTGGTAGCCGCGCTGGCGGGAGATGATTTTCTTCTTCCGCGGGCGGCCGAGCACGTTGTTGTAGTAGCGCACCAGCTTGATCTGGGTTTCGTTGGCATCCGAACCGGAGAGGCCGTAGTAGACCTTCTTCATGCCTTGCGGCGCCCACTCGATGATGCGCCGGGACAGCTCGATGATGGCCTCGGTCGAGTGGCCGACGTAGGTGTGGTAGTAGGCCAGTTCCCTGGCCTGCTTGTAGATCGCCTCGGCCACCTCGGTGCGGCCATAGCCGATGTTCACGCAGTACAGCCCGGCGAAGGCGTCGATCAGCTCGCGGCCTTCGTGATCCTTGATGCGGATGCCCGAGGCGCTCTTGATGATGCGCCCCGGCAGCGCGCCGCTGGCGTGGTCGTGGGCGTGGGTGGACGGGTGCATGAAGTGGGCGCGGTCCTGGGCGAACAGCGCGTCGTAGTCGTGGCTCATGGGCTTCTCCGTTTGCGGTGATGGGGTGGGTTCCGCTGCCTCACCCGGCCTTCTTCCGGCGGGAGAGGGGAAAGATTTCGGAGGGGTGCGCTAGTAGCGCTGCCCCTGGTGGTGGATGCAGACGTACTGGGTCTCGACGAAGGGCTCGAAACCCTCGCTGCCGCCCTCGCGGCCGAGGCCGGAGGCCTTCATGCCGCCGAAGGGGATCGGGTGCCCGGTGAACTTGCTGCCGTTGACCGCCACCATCGCGTGCTCGAGCCGGCGCACCAGCCGGTGGACCACGTCCAGGCGGTTCGAGCAGACGTAGGCCGCCAGCCCGTACTCGGTGTCGTTGGCCATGGCCAGCGCCTGGTCGAGGTCGTCGAAGGGCAGCACGCCGGCGATGGGCGCGAAGTTCTCCTCGCGGTAGAGGCGCATGTCCGGCGTGACGTCGGCCAGCAGGGTCGGCTGCCAGAACCAGCCGCCGAGGGCATGCGGCTCGCCACCGGCGAGCAGGCGCGCGCCCTTCTCCAGGGCGTCGGCGACCCGCGCGGCGGTGGCGTCGAAGGCCGCCTGGTGCATCAGCGGGCCGATCTGGCTGCGCTCGTCGAGCCCGGGTCCGACCCGCAGCTCGCGTACGGCGCGGGAAAAGCGCTGCAGGAAGGCTTCGTAGACGGGCCGCTCGACGAGGATGCGGTTGGCCGCGCAGCAGTCCTGCCCGGAGGTCTGGAACTTGGCGTCCAGCGCCACCTGCACGGCGTGATCGAGGTCGGCGTCGGCGCAGACGATGAAAGGCGCGTTACCGCCCAGCTCCAGCGCCAGCTTCTTCACCCCGGGCGCCGCGGCGGCGGCCACCAGCCGGCCGACCCGGGTCGAGCCGGTGAAGCTGACCGAGCGTACCCGCGGATCGCCGACCAGGGTTTCCATGGCCATCTGCGGCTCGCCGAGCACCACGTTGAACACACCGGCCGGCAGGCCCGCTTCCTCGGCCAGCTGGGCCAGGGCGAAGGCCGAGTAGGACGTCTCGTGCGCCGGCTTGACCACTACCGTGCAGCCGGCCGCCAGCGCCGCGGCGGCCTTGCGGGTGATCATCGCGCTGGGGAAGTTCCACGGGGTGAGCAGGGCGCAGACGCCGACCGGCTCCTTGCGCGTGGCCAGTTCGGCACCGGGGATGTGGCTGGGAATGGTCTGGCCGTAGAGGCGCCGGGCTTCCTCGGCGAACCAGGGAATGAAGCTCGCGGCGTAGCGGATCTCGCCGCGCGCCTCGACCAGCGGTTTGCCCTGCTCCTCGCTGAGGATGAGCGCGAGGTCTTCCTGGTGCTGCAGGATCAGCTCGGCCCAGCGCTGCAGCAGGGCCGCGCGCTCGTCCAGGCCGCGCGCCCGCCAGGGACCGAAGGCGCGCTCGGCGGCATCCACCGCGGCGACGATCTGCTCGCGTTCGAGCATCGGCACATGGCCGATTTCCGCCCGGTTGGCAGGATTGTGCACAGCGATGCTGGCGCCGCTGCGACTGTGGACCCATTGCCCGTCCAGGTAGCAGAGCGATTTGAACAGCAGGGGGTGATTGAGCGGCATGACGACGTCTCCGGGCCGTGGCGTGGGAGACATGCTAGGGAAGGGCGGCTTGGGGTTTTTCCCGTAGCGCGGCGGGGCGCTGGGGGTTCTTTCTGTTTGCCGGGGGTGAAACGGGAAACGGGTGGAAGGCTGGAAGGCTGGAAGGCTACAGGCAGCGTATTGTGAACAACGCTCTGCTTGTCCACCGAACTTCGATGTACCCAGGGGCGGTGGAAAAGGCTGCGCCGTTTTCCACCCTACGCCGGAGAAGAAACGGGATGGTGGGCCCGCCCTTCGTCCAGCCTTCCAGCCTCCAGCGCTCTTATCGGCTCTTACCGGCTTTCCCGCTTACACCGTGGCGGTGCTTCGCTGGCCCGGCAGCAGGCGCACGATGGCGTTGAGCAGCATGCCGTACAGCGGCACGAACAGCGCCAGGCTGACGACCAGCTTGATCACGTAGTCGACGCTGGCGATCTCAACCCAATTCGCCGCCATGAAGGGGTCGTCGCTGTGCCAGAAGGCGATGGAGAAGAAGACGAAGGTGTCCAGCAGGTTGCCGAACACGGTGGAGGCGCTGGGGGCGATCCACCACTGGCGCAGCCGCCGCAGGCGGTCGAACACCTGGATATCGACGATCTGGCCGAGCGCGTAGGCGAGGAAGCTGGCCACGGCTATGCGGAACACGAACAGGTTGAACTCGCCGAGCGCCGCCAGACCGCCGAATGCACCCTGGTGGAACAGCACCGAGACCACGTAGGAAGCCACCAGCGCCGGGATCATCACCCGCGCGATCACCCGCCGCGCCGGGCCCTTGCCGAGCAGCCGCACGGTCAGGTCGGTGGCCAGGAAGATGAACGGAAAACTGAACGCACCCCAGGTGGTGTGCCAGCCGAACAGGGTGATCGGCAATTGCACCAGGTAGTTGCTGGCGATGATGATCAGGATGTGGAAAGCGATCAGGCCGGCCAGGGTGGCGCGGCGAACCGACGAAGGGAGCTGCAGCATGGCATGTCCTTTTTGAGGGTGATGGGGTGAGGGAACCCATTGCCCGGCCGACATGGCCGAGGCGGCGCGCATTCTAGCCTTGCCTGCGAGGGACCGGCCAGGGCTTTCGTCGCTCAGATGCTGGCCTGGCGCACTCGGGCGTATTCAACCGCAGGCTGCAGGACCAACCTGGCTGAACGTCCGTTGGCGACCCTCGGGTCGCCAACGGACGGACGATGCCTGACCGGCTAGCCGATCAGCCTGAGGAACACCAGCAGCAGGACGCAGGACACGCCGATGAAAGGCAACAGCAGCAGCTGGAAGAACAGTTTCCCCCGCTCCGCCTCGCTCTGTACGCCGGCCAGAGCCAGGGCACCCGCGGAAGAGAAGGGCGAGAAGCCGGTCATCGAGGCGCACAGCATGATCACCGCCAGCAGCAGCGTCTCGCTGGTGCCGGTCTGCGCTGCCAGGCTCGGCGCCATGGGGAACAGGGTCGGCATCACCACACCGAGCGTGCTCGAGAAGAAGCTCATCAGGCTCGCGGCAATACCGGTCGCGTAGGGGACGTTGGCGGCGCTGACGTGCGTGGCCAGCCACTGCGACAGTGCACTGATGGTCCCGGCTTTAACCGCTACCGCGATGAGCATGCCCATGCCGCAGAGCAGTACGATGATCGCCCACGGGACCTTGGCCAGTGCGTCCTTCTCGTTTCCGACGCGCAGAATCAGCGCCAGGACGATACCGATGATGGAGACGAAGGTGGCGTCCATCCGCGAGGCGATCGTGCCCAGCAAGGCGATCGAGGGCATCGCGGCGGCGAGCACGCTTGGCAACACGATGGCGGCGATGACCGCCAGGATCAGCGCCAGCGTGCGCCGCTGTGCGGGGTCCAGCGGCTCCGGCGGCTCGCTGTCCAGATGGCGGGTGCGGTATCCCTTGAGCAGCACGTAGGCCGCGAGAAACATCACCGTGTTGACGACAAAGGCGTCGATCAGCAGCACGTGCGTATGGTTCGCCGCGGTCACCACATCGTAGCCGGCGTTCTCGAGAATGCCCTGAGTGACCCGGCCGCCCATGCTGATGGGCACGAAGGTGGTGGCCATGCCGCCGCAGACCACAATGATCGCCCCCAGCACGCGGCTCATTCCGGTGCGCGCCGCGACCGACATCACCAACGGCGAAAGAAAGACGAACACCGCGTAGTGTCCTGGCCCCACCCCGGAAATCAGCATGACCAGGCCATACAGAGCGAAGGGGATCATCGCCGGCATGCGGCGCGCCATGTACACGGTGCGGTGGGAAACCTTGTCCAGCGTGCCGTTGCTGATGGCGAAGCCGAAGAAGAAGGTGATGGCGAAGATGATGAAGAACAGATTGATCGGCCAGTAGCCCAGCAGCTCCTTGCTGCTCAGCCCCATCACCAGCACCGAGATGATGTAGGCAAATCCCATCGCCAGCAGGCCGATGTTGATGTTCAGCCAGTAGCCGATGCCAATGGACGACAGGATGGCCAGAATGATGATGATCGTCAGCACGTACGTGCCCCTTTTGTTATTGGAATGGGAGTTGGAACGCGCGGCGGGCAACCACGACCAGCCGCGCGCGCTATGACGCGCCGGAGCCCGCCACGTCGGAAACCGCCTTGATGCTGTGGATATCCGGCCTGGTCACAGCCCCTTGACCGGCTCGAACAACCACGGCGTTCGCTGCTGCCGCTGCTGCTCGTATCGCTCGATCATGCCGGCGCGCTCCAGCGTCAAGTCGATATCGTCCAGGCCCTCGATCAGGCAATGCTTGCTATGGCTGTCGATTTCGAAGCCCCATTGCTGCTCGCCGCAACGAACCTGCTGCTTCGGCAGATCGACCTGCAGTCGCAGCCCGGGCGTCTGTTCAACCTGAACGAAGAGCGAATCGATGACCTCGGGTGCCAGGCGGATGGGCAGGACGCCGTTCTTCAGGCAGTTGTTGAAGAAGATGTCGGCGAAGCGGGTACCCAGCAGCACGCGAAAGCCGAACTCCTCGATGGCCCAGACCGCATGCTCTCGGCTCGAGCCACAACCGAAATTGTCCCGGCACAGCAGAATCTGCGCGTCCTGGTAACGAGGCTGGTTGAGGGGAAACTCCAGATTCAGCGGCCGGTCGCTGCAATCGGCACCCGGCACGCCCTCGTCGAGGTAGCGCCAGCTGTCGAACAGGTTCTGCCCGAACCCGGTACGCCGGATCGATTTCATGAACTGCTTGGGCATGATCGCGTCGGTATCGACGTCGCGCCTGTCCAGTGGAACGACCAGCCCGTCAAGTGTGGTGAATGGTTGCATGAGCCGACTCCCTCAACAGTTGCGCACGTCTACGAAATGCCCGGCGATGGCAGCCGCGGCCGCCATCGCTGGGCTGACCAGATGGGATCGACCACCGGCGCCCTGGCGACCTTCGAAATTGCGGTTGGACGTGGAGGCGCAGCGTTCGCCGGGCTGCAACCGGTCCTCGTTCATCCCTAAGCACATGGAGCAGCCGGGGTCACGCCATTCGAATCCGGCGTCGACGAAGATCCGGTCCAAGCCTTCGGCCTCGGCCTGCGCCTTGACCATTCCGGAGCCGGGAACGACCAGTGCCTGGCGAATGCCGGGGGCCACCCGCTGCCCTTTCACCACCGAGGCGGCGATGCGCAGGTCCTCGATCCGGGCATTGGTGCAGGAACCGATGAAGACCTTGTCCAGCCGGATATCGCTGATCGCCATGCCCGGACAGAGATCCATGTAGTACAGCGCGCGGGTGTAGCTCTCCCTGCGCAGCGGCTCGACGTCCTCGGGGTGGGGTACGCGCCCGTCGATCGTGCAGGACATGTCCGGCGAGGTGCCCCAGGTGACGAACGGCTGGATGCTTTCCGCCGAGATGGCCAGTTCGCGATCGAAACGCGCGCCTTCGTCGCTGACGAATTCGCGCCAGTAGACCTGCGCCTGCTCCCAGGCGTCGCCCGACGGCACGGCCGCGCGGCCTTTCAGGTAATCGATGGTGGTCTGGTCGACGCCGACCAGGCCGATCCTGGCACCGGCCTCGATGGACATGTTGCACAGTGTCATGCGCGCCTCCATCGACAGCGATTCGATGGTGTCGCCAGCGAATTCGATGGCATGGCCTGCGCCGCCCGACGCACCCAGCCGGGCGATGATGCCCAGGGCCAGGTCCTTGGACGAAACGCCCTTGCCGAGGGTGCCGCTGACGGTGATGCGCAGCGTCTTGAGCGGCCGCATGCGCAGGCACTGGCTCGCCAGCAGATGCTCGATGTCCGAGGTCCCGATGCCAAACGCCAGCGCACCGAAGGCGCCATGCGTGCTGGTATGGGAATCGCCGCAGGCGATGGTCATGCCGGGCTGGGTAACGCCCAGCTCCGGCGCGATGACGTGCAGGATGCCCTGGCGCGCATCATCCATTCCATAATGAGTGATACCCAGCGCCTGGCAGTTGTTCGCCAGGGCGCGAACCTGCACCAGCGCCAGCTCGTCGGAGATGCCCTGCGAGCGCATCAGGGTGGGTACGTTGTGGTCCGCGGCCGCGAGCACCGCATCGACGCGCCAGGGCTTGCGGCCACGGCGAGCAAGGCTCTCGAACGCCTGGGGGCTGGTCACTTCGTTGACCAGGTGACGATCGATGTAGATGAGCGCTTCGCCATCGTCCAGGTCGACGACCCGGTGGCTGTCCCACAGTTTCTGAAAGAGCGTTTTGGCCTCGGCCATTGTCGCCTCCTTGTCATTGTTTGGAGGCAATGTAGGGGCGTTCGCGCAGGGCTGCATAGCAATGGATCGCGAGCCCGCCATCGCGCCTCGCGATGGCCAGCGCCAAAAGGATGGCTCAGGGCTTGCCTTGCAGGTGATCGACCAGCAGGCGGGCGGCCACCGGAAGCGCGGCGTAATCGCGCACGCAGAGCTTGAGCTCGCGATAGGTCCAGGTCTCGTCCATCTCGACCACCGCGAGCGCCAGCTGGTTGGCGTGATGTCTGGCGACCTGTTTCGGCAGCAGCGCCAACCCGAGCCCGGCATCGACCATCAGGCACAGCACGTCATAGCTGGCCACGTGCATCCGGACGTGCCACGGGCGCGCCATCTCGTTGGCGGCCGCCGCCATCATGATCGACAGGGCACTGTCGGCGCGCATGCCCACGTACGGGTAATCGAGCGTGTCCCGGAAGCGGACCTTCTGCCTGCCCGCCAGAACATGGTCGGCCGGAGTGATCAGCATCAGCTGATCGCGGCGGTAGGGGCGCACCTCCAGATCCACCGGCAGACTGCCGTAGCTGAAGATGCCGATGTCGACCGAATTGCTGGCCACGGCCTGCAGCGTGCGCGTGCTGACGCTTTCCTCCAGATGGATGTTCACCTGCGGGTAGCGTGCGGAGAAGGCCTTGAGGTCGCCGGGCAGAAACTGGGAAAGCGAAGAGATGTTGGCGGCGATCCGGACGTCGCCGCGAACGCCGAGCCGATAGTCCTCCATCTGCGACTCGATCTGCTCCAGGCTGCGCAACGCGGCGCGCGCAGGACCGAGCAAGGCCAACCCGGCGGCGGTGGGCACTACGCCCTTGTTGGTGCGGATCAGCAGCTGCGTGCCGAGGGTCGCCTCCAGCTCGCCGAGCCGCTTGCTCACCGCCGCCGCGGCAATGTGCTCGCTGTTCGCCGCCGCGGCGATGCGGCCTTCCTCGACCACCCGGATGAAAAGCTTGAGGGAAATCGGGTCAAGGGCCAAGGCAGCTTCTCCAGTGGGGCGAACGAAGCCGCGATCATGCCTAGACTCGTGCCGGCGGCGCTACTCGTATGCCTCGGCCGGCGGAAGGTCTTCGGCCGTCTTCACCGTTTTGGTGACGATGTAGGTGTAGTAGCGCTCGATGCCCAGGTCCTCCAGCAACAGGGCGTCAATGAAGCGCTGGTAGTGGTCGATGTCGCGGGCGCGGATCATCGCGATGTAGTCCACGCCACCTCCGGTGGCGTAGCAGAAGGCGACTTCCGGGGCCTCGGCCAGGCGCTGTTCGAAGCGGCGCATGTCCTGCGCGGTGTGCCGCGCCAGGCTGATTTCCACCAGCACCTGCTGGGTGCGGAACAGCGCGCCCCAGTCGATCAGCGCGCGATAGCCGCGTACCAGCCCGGCGGCCTCGAGCTTGCGCACGCGCTCCCAGGCCGGGGTCACCGAGAGGTTGATGGCCTCGGCCAGCGCCGACTTGGTGATCCGCCCGTCCTCGGAGAGGATGCGCAGGATCTTCAGGTCATAGCGGTCGAGCTTGTGCATGGGTGTTCCCCCCTTCAAACAGCGCGCCCGAAGGGCGCTTCAGATTGCCTTCTCCCTCCGGGAGAAGGTGCCCGCAGGGCGGATGAGGGATGCCCGCCCCCACGCCCAGCCCTGGGCAGCGAGACCAATGGCCGGTGCTCGGCGCCCTCACCCCAGCCC
>NZ_KE384420.1:0-44372 GCF_000425625.1 Stutzerimonas azotifigens DSM 17556 | reverse complement strand
GACCAATGGCCGGTGCTCGGCGCCCTCACCCCAGCCCTCTCCCGAAGGGAGAGGGAGTTGGCCTGGCGTCGGCCCGAAGCACCGTGGCTTCACTCACCCCACCACCTCGGCGATCACCGCCAGGGTGTCGCCGCTCTGCACCCGCCCGGGAAAGTGCCGGGCGCTGATCAGGCCGGCGCGGCGGGCGCGGTATTCCACCGGGGCCACGCCGGTGCGGCGGGCGTCGTGGACCCGTGCCACCAGTTCCCCGGCCTGCACGGTCTCGCCCAGGTCCCTGCACATCTCCAGCAGTCCGTCGCTCTCGCTGCACAGGTAGCAGCCGTCATCGGGCATGTCCAGCATCACCGACTCGCCCCGCTGCGGCTCGCCTTCGAGCATGTCGAAGTGGATCAGCAGGTTGCGCACGCCGCGCTCGGCGATCGCCAGGCTGCGCGCGCTGAGGGTGCCGCCGCCGCCGAGCTCGGTGGTGACGAAGACCTTGCCCAGCGCCTCGGCCGCGGTGTCGTAGAGGCCCTGTGCGTCCTGCTCCAGCATGCGCATGCAGTAGGGTGCGGCGAAGGCGCGCATGCCCGCCTCGCAGCGCGCCTGCTGGGCCGGGTCGGGCAGCAGGTGGCAGGCGGCGAACGGCAGGAAGTCCAGGGTCTTGCCGCCGGAGTGGATGTCCAGCACCAGGTCGGCCATCGGCAGCAACGTGCGCTGGAAATAGTCGGCGATCTTCTGCGTTACCGTGCCGTCGGGCCGCCCCGGGAAGCTGCGGTTGAGGTTGCCGCGGTCGATCGGCGAGGTGCGCGTGCCGGCCCACACCGCCGGGGCGTTCATGAAGGGCACGATGATCAGCCGCCCGCGGATGGCCGTCGGGTCGAGGCTGCCGGCCAGCTTGCTCAGCGCCAGCGGGCCCTCGTACTCGTCGCCGTGGTTGCCGCCGGTGAACAGCGCGGTGGGGCCCGCGCCGTTCTTCACCACGCTGATCGGGATCATCACTGCGCCCCAGGCCGAGTCGTCGCGCGAGTAGGGCAGGCGCAGGAAGCCGTGCTGCACGCCGTCGCGCTCGAAGTCAACGGTGGGGCTGATGGGGTTGCGCAGGGTCTCGGTCATGCCTTCAGTCCTTCACGTAGAGCTTGCGCGGCAGGTCGCAGAAGGTTTCCACGCCGGTCTCGGTGATCAGGATGCTCTCGGTGATCTCCAGGCCCCAGTCGTCCATCCACAGCCCCGGCATGAAGTGGAAGGTCATTCCCGGCTCGAGCACGCTTTCGTCGCTCGGGCGCAGGCTCATGGTGCGCTCGCCCCAGTCCGGCGGGTAGCTGATGCCGATCGGGTAGCCGCAACGGCTGTCCTTCTGGATGTCGAACTTGTCCAGCACCTTGAAGAAGGCGCGGGCGATGTCGCCGGTGGTGTTGCCCGGGCGCGCCACCGCCAGGCCCGCGGAGATGCCTTCGACCACCGCCTGCTCGGCCTCGAGGAAGTGCGCCGGCGGCGTGCCCAGGTAGATGGTGCGCGACAGCGGGCAGTGGTAGCGCCTGTAGCAGCCGGCGATCTCGAAGAAGGTGCCGGCGCCGAGCCGGAACGGGCTGTCGTCCCAGGTCAGGTGTGGCGCGCTGGCGTCGGCGCCGGTGGGCAGCAGCGGCACGATGGCCGGGTAGTCGCCGCCGTGGCCCTCGACGCCGAGGATGCCGGCGCGGTAGATCTCGGCGACCAGCTCGTTCTTGCGCAGGCCCGGTTCGATGCGCTCGTAGATCGCCTCGTGCATGCGCTGGACGATGCGCGCGGCGATGCGCATGTACTCGATCTCCTGTGGTGACTTCACCGCCCGCCGCCAGTTGACCAGCGCGGTGGCGTCGCAGAAGCGCGTGTGCGGCAGGTGCTGTTGCAGCGAGCGGAAGGCCGCGGCGCTGAAGTAGTAGTTGTCCATCTCCACGCCGATGGCCAGGCGGTCCCAGCCGCGTGCGGCTATCACTTCGAGCGACAGGTAGTCCATCGGGTGGCGCACGCTGGACTGCACGTAGTGGTCCGGGTAGCCGATGATGTCGTCGTCGCCCATGAACACCGTGCGTCGCGCGCCGTTGGCGTCCTGGCCGCGGCCGAACCAGACCGGGTCGCCGTCCAGCGCCAGCAGCACGCACTGGTGCACGTAGAAGGACCAGCCGTCGTAGCCGGTAAGCCAGGCCATGTTGGACGGGTCGGACACTATCAGCAGCTCGATGCCGCGGGCGGCCATTGCCCGCCGTACCCTGGCGATTCGCGACGCATATTCCTCCCGGCTGAACGGGAGATTGACGACGATTTCGGACATTCTCTTGCCCTCGTGGATGGACCGTTTCTGCTCTGCAGGGGCGAGCTGGCTCGCGGGCCACGAAAGGCGGCCCGGGCGCGAACAGGCTCGCGTCTGCAGATCAGGGGTTGAAGACGAACCCCTTGCCCGCCGCGCGCGCCCGGTCGAAGGCGAAGCTGGCGATGGCGGTGTCCTGCGCGCCGGTGCCGGTCAGGTCGCAGAGGCTGACCTGGGCGGCCGAGGTGCGCCCGGGGTGCTGCCCGGCGATCACCTGGCCGAGCTCGGCCAGGGCGGACGAATCCTTCAGCGCACCCGCCGCGAGGGCGTGGTGCAGCTCGCCGAGCACGCGGGTCTGGCTCAGGCGGTCGGCGACGTAGAGGTCGCAGGCGGCCAGCGCCGCGGGGGCGATCTCGTTCTTGTGCTCGGCGTCCGAGCCCATGGCGGTGATGTGCAGGCCCGGCTGCAGGTGACGGGGCTGGATCAGCGGCTCGCGGCTCGGGGTGGTGGTGATGGCGATGTCGACGCCGTCCATGGCCGCGTCGACGCTCTCGGCCACGCGCGCCTCGACGCCCTGCAGCCCGGCGGCCAGCGCCGCGGCCCTGGCCGGGTCGCGGGCCCAGACGCGCACCTCGCGCACGTCACGTACCAGCCTCAGCGCGGCGAGCTGCAGCCGCGCCTGCTCGCCGGCGCCGAGCACGGCGACACGGGAGGACTCGGGACGGCTCAGCCACTTGGCCGCCACCGCGCCGGCGGCGGCGGTGCGCACCGCGGTGAGGAAGCCGTTGTCCAGCAGCAGCGCGTCGAGCAGCCCGGTGCGCGCGCAGAACAGCATCATCAGCCCGTTGAGGCTCGGCAGCCCGAGCGCCGGGTTGTCGAAGAAGCCCGGGCTGACCTTGATGGCGAACCGCGGCAGGCCCGGCAGGTAGGCGGTCTTCACGTCGACCTCGCCGTTGTGCTCGGGAATGTCCAGGCGCAGGATCGGCGGCATCGCCACCGCCGCGGTGGCGAGCAGGCGAAAGGCGTGTTCCACCGCGTCGAGGCTGGCCGCATCGAGGGCCAGGCAGGCACGCAGGTCGCTTTCACTGAGCAGGAGGGTCTCGGCCATGGGTTCTCCATCGGGTGCGCCGGGCACCGGTAGCAGGTTGCTCGGGGTCGGTCGCTACTCGCAGGCGCCGCCGAGCACCCGCAGGTGCTGCGCGGTATCGACGTTGCGCCCGCTGATCACCACCACCACCGGTCCGCGCGGCTTCACCAGCCCCTCGAGCAGGGCGGCGATGCCCACCGCGGCGGCGCCTTCGAGCACCAGCCGCTCCTCGTGATAGGCGTGGCGCATGCCGGCGGCGATGGCCGGTTCGTCGAGCAGGTGGATGCGGTCGGCCAGCTCGCGGACCAGGGCGAAGGTGTAGCGGTTGTCCATGCCGATGCCACCGCCGAGCGAGTCGGCCAGGCTCGGCAGTTCCTCCACCTCGACCGGGTGGCCAGCCTCGAGGCTGGCGTGCATCGCCGCGCCGCGGCGCATGCTGATGCCGTGGGCGCGGATCGCCGGGCGCTGGCGCTTGAGGCCGAGCGCGACGCCGGCGAACAGCCCGCCGCCGGACAGCGGCACCAGCACCTCGGAGACTTCCGGGCACTGCTCGAGGATTTCCAGGCCGAGGGTGCCCTGGCCGGCGATGATGTCCGGATGATCGAAGGCCGGCAGGAAGGTGGCGCCCTGCTCACGAGCGATGCGCTCGGCTTCCACCCGGGCGTCGTCCTGGCTGTGGCCGACGATGACCACTTCGGCGCCGAGATCGCGGATCGCCTGAACCTTGTTCGCCGGCACCAGCTGCGACAGGCAGACGATCGCCTTCACCCCCTGCTGCGCAGCGGCGTATGCCAGCGCCCGGCCATGGTTGCCGGTGGAGGCGGTGACCACCCCGCGGCGCTTCTGCGCGTCGGCAAGCTGCGCCACCGCGTTGCTCGCGCCGCGCAGCTTGAAGCTGCCGGTGGCCTGCTGCGATTCCAGCTTCAGCCAGACCGGCACGCCGGCCAGGCGGCTGAGCGAGCGCGAGGGCTCCAGTGGCGTCTCGCGCACCAGGCCACGGGTGCGCTGGCGGGCGGCGTATAGCTGGTCGAGAAGGATCGGCTGCATGGCGTACATTCCGATGGCGAATGCCGCGGAGTGTAGGAGCGCCGATTTCGGCCGCCGAATGTACTAGTACTCTTTTTTTTCGCCCCAAAATTGACCTGCTTCAATGCCTGCAGGTGCGCTGTTTCGGGGCCTGCAGCGGATTCCGGTCACAGGATGGTGCATCCGCCCCGCGCCGCTCAGCGGGCGCCGCGGAATTCGTGGATTTCCGGGTACTGCTCGAAGACTTCGCGGATGTCGCGCAGCCCCTCGCGCAGGCGCTGCTCGTCGCATTCGGCGCCGACGCACAGGCGCATCGCCCGCGGCCGGCGGGTGCCCGGCGGCAGAAAGGGGTCGGGCAGGGTAAGGGCGATGTCGCGCCGGCGCAGTTCGCGCTGCAGCGCGTCCAGGTCCCAGTGCCCGGGGATGTTAAGCCAGGCGTTGAGCGACGCCGGATGGCTGCCGCGCAGGTAGTCGCCGAGCTCAGCGCTCACCGCCGCCTGGCGGCTGGCGATCAGTTCGCGCTGCAGGCGCACCAGCTCGTCGGCGTGGCCGCGCTCGATCCAGCGCGTGGCCACCTCGCCGAGCAGCGGCGCGGCCATCCAGCTGTTCACCCGCAGGATGCTCTCGGTGCGCAGCGCCAGGCGCCGCGGCATGGCCAGGTAACCCAGGCGCAGGCCGGTGAGCACAGACTTGGTGAAGCTGGTGCAGTAGAACGACAGCTCCGGCAGGTAATGGCTGATCGGCGGCGCCTCGCGGCGGTCGGCCAGCAGTGGGCCGTAGATGTCGTCCTCGATGACGTAGACGCCGTAGCGGCGGGCAATGTCGGCGATCTCCCGGCGGCGCATTTCCGGCATCACGCTGCTGGTGGGGTTGTTCAGGTTCGGCGTGCAGACCAGTGCGGTGACCCGTTCGTTGGCGCAGAGGTCCTCGAAGTGCTCCGGATCGAGGCCGTGGCGGTCGGTCTCCACGCCTTGCAGGGTGAAGCCGAGGACCTGGGCGGTGCCGATCACGCCGTGGTCGGTATAGTTTTCGCAGAGCACCAGGTCGTCGGGTCCGGCCAGCGAGGCAAGGGCGAGGAAGATGGCGTGGGAGGTGCCGTTGGTCAGCAGCAGGTCCTGCAGTTCCACCTCAAGCCCCAGCCCGGCCAGCCACTGGAGGCCGACCTCGCGATGATGCTCGAAGCCGGCGATCGGCCGGCAGGCGTGGATCCACGGCTGCTCGTGCTCGGCCGCCAGTTCCTCGCAAGTCTGCCGCCAATAGCGGTCGTGAGTCTCGGTATGGACGATGCGCGCGGTGGAAAAGTCGAGCAGCGAGTTCTCGCCGCGGTCGAGCATGGAAGTGGCCACGCGCTCGCTGGTGCGCCGGCTGACGAAACTGCCGCGGCCCACCTCGCAGCGCACCCAGCCTTGGCGCTCGAGCTCCTTGTAGGCGTTGGTCACCGTCTGCACGCTGATGTCCAGCTGGTCGGCCAGCAGCCGCTGCGGCGGCAGGCGCTGGCCGTCCTGCAGGTTGCCCTGCTCGATGTCGGTCGCGATCGCGTTCACCAGCAGCTTGTACTTCGACGCGCCGGTGCGGGCGGCGAGCAGGGCCTGTTTCCAGTTACGCATGGCAGTCCACCTGAATTCGAGCCGACAGCATCGGTCGAAGCGAGGTGTCGTGCAATTGTCCTAGTGCAATCCTTCGAGCAAAACAGCTTTTGTATGCTCGGGCGGCGTAAACGCGGCGCACCTCCCAGCAGAAAAGAATCGGTGCCCGCGCCTAGGCAGGGAATGCCCTGTCCTGATGCTCTTGAAACTGCCTCCTATAAAAGCAGGTCCGCCTGCAAACCATAACAGCACAGGAGTACTCACGATGAGTCGCGCACGTCCCTTCCGCCTCGGCAAGTTGCTGCTGGCCTGTACCGCGCTGGCCGGAATGACCCTCGGCCTGGCCCAGGCCGACACCCTCGACAAGATCAAGGAAAGCGGCAGCGTCCGCATCGGCTACGCCAACGAGACCCCGTTCGCCTACACCGCGCTGGACGGCAGCGTGACCGGCGAATCGCCGGAGATCGTGCGCAAGGTCTTCGAGCGCATGGGCATCGAGAAGATCGAGCCGGTGCTCACCGAATGGGGTTCGCTGATCCCCGGCCTGCGCGCCGGACGCTTCGACCTCATCGCCGCCGGCATGTACATCACCCCCGAGCGCTGCAAGCAGGTGATCTTCACCGATCCGCAGTACCAGCTGCCCGACACCCTGCTGGTGAAGGCCGGCAATCCGAAGAACCTGCACAGCTACGAGGACATCGCCAAGAGCGGCGCCAAACTGGCGATCATGGCCGGCACCGTCAACCTGGCCTATGCCCGCGACGGCGGCATCAGCGACGACCAGATCCTCCAGGTGCCGGACACTGCCGCCCAGCTGCAGGCGGTGCGCAGCGGCCGCGCCGATGCCGCGGTGGGTACCCAGCTGACCATGAAGGGCCTGGCCGAGAAGGGCGGCGACTCCCTCGAGGCGATCGCCGAGTTCAAGGACGATCCGGCCCACACCGGCTACGGCGCGCTGGCCTTCCGCCCGGAAGACACCGCCCTGCGCGACGCGATCAATGCCGAGCTGAAGGGCTGGCTGGGCAGCGAGGAACACCTCGCCACGGTCGCCCCCTTCGGTTTCGACCAGTCGAACGTCACCGACAAGACCGCCGCGCAGCTCTGCGCCCAGTGATCCACGGGCGAACCGCCGCGCCGGTCCTCGGCGCGGCTTCGTTCGTCCGGCTCGCTTCGTCCCTGCCATAGAGGTAACGAACCGATGGGTGAACTCCTTCCCCTCATGCTGCAGGGTGCCTGGGTGACATTGCAGATCACCTTCTGGGCTTCGCTGCTGGCGATTGCCTGCGCGGTACTCGGGGCGCTCGGCCGGCTCTCGCCGTTCGCCCCGCTGCGCTGGTTTTCCATCACCTACATCGAGGTGTTCCGCGGCACCTCGCTGCTGGTGCAGCTGTTCTGGCTGTATTTCGTCCTGCCGATGCCACCGTTCCACGTGGAACTCTCGGCCTTCTCGGTGGCCGTGCTCGGCCTCGGGCTGCACATCGGCGCCTACGGGGCCGAGGTGATGCGCGGCGCCATCCGCTCGGTGGCGCCCGGCCAGTACGAGGCCTCGTTGGCGCTGAACATGACGCCGCTGACCCGCTTCCGCCGCATCATCCTGCCCCAGGCGCTGCTGGCAGCCATCCCGCCGGGCACCAACCTGCTGATCGAGCTGCTGAAGAACACCTCGCTGGTGTCGCTGATCACCCTGTCGGACCTGGCCTTCCGCGCCCGCCAGCTGGACCAGGCGACCTTCATGACCCTGGAGATCTTCGGCCTGACGCTGGTCCTGTACTTCCTCATGGCCCAGGCCATCAACCTGGCCATGCGCCTGGTCGAGCGCCGTCTCGGCCGCGGCCGGATCAAGGGAGGCCTGGCATGAACTTCTTCGACTGGCAGTTCGCCTGGGACATCCTTCCGCAGCTGCTCGAGGCCTCGCTCAAGACCATTGGCATCACCCTCGGCGGCTTCGCCATCGCCGTGGTGCTCGGCCTGATCCTCGCGGTGGGCCGGCGCAGCCGCCTGCCCTGGCTGTCCTGGCCGGTGACCGGACTGATCGAGTTCATCCGCAGCACGCCACTGCTGATCCAGGCCTATTTCCTGTTCTACGTGTTCCCCAACTACGGCCTGAACCTCAGCGCCCTGCAGGCGGGGATCATCGCCATCGCCATCCACTACGCCTGCTATACCGCGGAGGTCTACCGGGCGGGGCTGGATGCGGTGCCGCGCGGGCAGTGGGAGGCGGTCACCGCGCTGAACATGAAGCCGCTGACCGCCTACCGCGACGTCATCCTGCCGCAGGCGCTGCGGCCGATCCTGCCGGCGCTGGGCAACTACCTGGTGGCCATGCTCAAGGACACCCCGGTGCTCTCGGCCATCACCGTGGTCGAGATCATGCAGCAGGCCAAGAACATCGGTTCGGAGAGCTTCCGCTACCTCGAGCCGATCACCCTGGTCGGCCTGTTCTTCCTTCTTCTCAGCCTGGCCCTGGCCTGGTTCGTTCGCCGCCTCGAAGACCGCATGGAGGTCGCCCGATGAGCATGCAGCAACGTTTCGACGATTCCCCGATGGTCCGTCCCTCACGCCGGGACGGCTCCGCCGAACCCCTGGTGCGCTTCGATCAGGTGACCAAGCGCTACGGCAGCCTGACGGTGCTCGATCAACTGAACCTGGAAGTATCGCCCGGAGAGAAAGTGGCGATCATCGGCCCGAGCGGCTCCGGCAAATCCACCCTGCTGCGCGCGCTGATGACGCTGGAAACCATCGACGACGGCGTCATCGAGGTCGACGGAGAGCCGCTGACCCACATGCCCACCGCCGGCGGCCACCTGATACCGGCCAACGCGCGGCACCAGCGGCGCATCCGCGGCCGGATCGGCATGGTGTTCCAGAGCTTCAACCTGTTCCCGCACATGAACGCGCTGCAGAACGTCATCGAGGCGCCGGTGCAGGTGCTCGGCATGAGCAAGGCCGAAGCCAGCCAGCGGGGCGAGGAACTGCTGGCGATGGTCGGTCTGGAGGACAAGCTCGGGCACTACCCGGCACAGCTGTCCGGCGGCCAGCAGCAGCGGGTGGCGATCGCCCGCGCGCTGGCGATGCGCCCGAAGGTGATGCTGTTCGACGAGGTCACCTCGGCGCTCGACCCGGAGCTCTGCGGCGAGGTGCTCAACGTGATCCGCCAGCTCGGCGAAGCACACAACCTGACCATGCTGATGGTCACCCACCAGATGGGCTTCGCCCGCGAGTTCGCCGACCGGGTATGCTTCTTCTACAAGGGCCGCATCCACGAGCAGGGCACTCCCGAGGAACTGTTCGGCAACCCGCGCGAGGAACGTACCCAGGCCTTCCTCAGTGCCGTGAACGAGGCCCACTGACCAACCCGCAAGAGGTGCCACGCCCATGCTCGAATCGCTGGAAAGGATGCTCGCCCGCGGCAACGACAATCCGCTGCTGCGCTTCGGGCTGGGCAAGGGCTATCTGGATGCCGGCAAGGTGGAACTGGCGGCCGAGCATCTGAGGCACTGTGTCGAGCAGGACCCGCTGTACTCGGCGGCCTGGAAGCTGCTCGGCCAGGCGCTGCTGCGCCAGGGCGACGAGCAGGGCGCCCGGCGCGCCTGGGAGCAGGGGTCGAGGGTCGCCTGCACCCGTGGCGACAAGCAGGCCGAACGCGAGATCGCGGTGTTTCTGCGCAAGCTGGACAAGCCGCGCCGCGAGCCAGGCGACGCCTGAGCGCCGTCAGTCGCGGCGCACGAAGCGGAAGCCGGCGCCTTCGGCGTCGACCCGCATCACTTCCAGCTCGAGCTCAGGCGCGGGTATCGGCAGGTCCTGCACTTGGCCGGTGACGATCATTCCGGGCCGTAGCGCAGCAAGATCCTGGTGCTGGATGTAGATGTAGACACCACCATCGGACAGGTCGCGCGTCTGCGCGACCACGCTGCCGAGGCTGTCGTGGCTGATCCGGATACGGCATTTCATGGGGGTACGCGGATGCTCGCGCTGATTTCTGCTCATCGCCTTCTCTTCCCTGTTCAGGCGCGGTACTTCAATCAATACCAGCGCGGCTCGCCCGGCGGGCGCTTCTTGAAGCGTTTCATCGTCCACATGTACTGGCTCGGCCATTGCCGCACGTAGCGTTCGATGACCTGGCTCATGGCTGCCACACCGGTTTCCACATCCTCGCTGTACATCGCGTCGGGGGCCGCCTCGAGGATCACCTTGTAGCCCGAGCCGTCCTCCAGACGCAAGGCGTGCAGGAACACGCCGCGCGCCTTGCCGCCGGCGAGCATGCCGGGGACGAACTTGCTGGTCAGCGCGCGGGTGGCGAAGAAGGGCACGAACACCCCGCTGCCTTCGCTCGGCTCGGGGTCGGCGGGAATGCCGACCGCGCCGCCGCGGCGGACCTCCTTGATGACGCTGAGGATGCCTTCGCGGGTCGAAGGCGCCACCCGGTTGCCCAGCTGCACGCGCTGGCGGGCGAGCAGTTCGTCCACCGCCTTCAGCTTCGGCGGCCGGTAGAAGATGATCGGCTTGCACTGCGAGCAGTAGAAGTGATTCAGCACTTCCCAGTTACCCAGGTGGCTGGTGATGCCGACCACGCCCTGGCCGGAGGCCAGCGCCTGCTCCAGCACCTCCAGGCCTTCGACCTCCCTGATCAGCGACAGCGACTTCTGCGCCGGCCAGATCCAGGCGCAGGCGCTCTCGGTGAGGGTCTTGCCGGTGTCGCGCAGGGTCCGACGCAGCAGGGCGTCGAGCTCGGCCCCGGCCAGTTCCGGGAAGCAGTGCGACAGGTTGATGCGCGCGACCTCGCGCGAGCGGTTCGGCAGCTTCCACATCAGCCAGCCGATCAGCGTCCCGACGCGCTGCACCATGCGCCAGGGCAGGCGGGCGAACAGCCGCAGGAAACCCACCACCAGGGCCCCCTTGAGTTTTTCCACGACAGGCTCCAACCGCTCAGAAAAGCTTCGATTGTAACGACGCGGCCGAGTGCAGTCAGTAAAGGCTGGTACGAAGCCGTTGCTGCATGTCTCGCTCGTAAGCCTCGACGTCGAATTCCTCATAGATGCAGCGGAAGATATCGCCGGCGCTCGGCAGGCTGGCGCGCTCGACCTGGCGCGACGCATCCCACAGGCCGGAGCGCACCGCCGCCTTGGAGCACTGGAAGTAGCAGGTGTCGATGTGGATGCGCAGCGCACTGCGCGGCAGTTTGCCCTGGGCACGGCCCAGCTCCAGCAACTCGGGGTCCATGGAAATCTCGGCGCGGCCGTTGACGCGCAGGCTCTCGCCGACGCCGGGAATGAGGAACAGCAGCGCCACCTGCGGGTTCTCCACGATATTGCGCAGGCTGTCGATGCGGTTGTTGCCGGGGCGATCCGGCAACAGCAGGGTGCGGTCGTCGAGGATGTGCACGAAGCCCGGCGCATCACCGCGCGGCGAGCAGTCCAGGCCATCCGGGCCGACGCTGGCCAGCACCACGAAGGGCGAGGCCTCGATCAGCGCACGGTAGGGTTCGATCAGGCGGGGCAGTTCCTTGCGCCGCGAGCGCTCATGGCTTTCGCCGTACAGTGCCAGCAGCTCCTCCAGCGTGGTGATGGTGCTCATGGGGCCTTCAAATGCGCGTAACGATCGCAGTCCGTGGTGTGATCCATCACCATACCCGTGGCCTGCATGAAGGCATAGCAGATGGTCGGTCCGACGAAGGTGAAACCGGCCTTCTTCAATGCCTTGCTCATGGCCTCGGCCTCGGGCGTGACCGCCGGCACCTGGCCACGCACGCCGAAGTGGTTGACCTTCGGCACGCCGCCGACAAAGGACCAGAGGAAACCCACCGGGTCTTCCAGGCGCAGCCAGGCCCGGGCGTTCTGCCGCACGGCCTTGAGCTTGAGGCGGTTGCGGATGATGCCCGGCTCCTGCATCAGCGCCTCGATTTCCTCGTCGCTCAGACGCGCCAGGCGCTCGGGATCGAAGCCGTGCAACACCTGGCGATAGCGCTCGCGCTTCCGCAGTACGGTAATCCACGACAGCCCGGCCTGGGCCCCTTCGAGCAGCAGCATCTCGAACAGATGCCGGGCATCGCGCTGCGGCACGCCCCATTCCTCGTCGTGGTAACGCACGTACAGCGGGTCTTCGCCACACCAGGCACAACGGCGCACGCACTCTCTCCTTGGCTGCCGGGACCTGCGCCGGCCCGCGGGCGAGGCCGCGAATCGGGTATACTCCGGGGCTTTCTGTCGAAGCCCAGCACAGGTGAAATTTTGACCCAGACTACGCCTGCCGTGCGCACCTTCCAAGACCTGATCCTCGCCCTGCAAGGCTACTGGGCCGAGCAGGGCTGCGTGATTCAGCAGCCCTACGACATGGAGGTGGGTGCCGGGACGTTCCATACCGCGACCTTCCTGCGCGCCATCGGCCCGGAGACCTGGAACGCCGCCTACGTGCAGCCTTCCCGGCGCCCGGCCGACGGCCGCTACGGCGAGAACCCCAACCGGCTGCAGCACTACTACCAGTTCCAGGTGGTGCTCAAGCCCAACCCGGAAAACATCCAGGAACTCTACCTCGAGTCGCTGCGCCGCATCGGCGTCGACACCCGGGTGCACGACGTGCGCTTCGTCGAGGACAACTGGGAATCGCCGACCCTGGGCGCCTGGGGCCTGGGCTGGGAGGTCTGGCTCAACGGCATGGAGGTGACCCAGTTCACCTACTTCCAGCAGGTCGGCGGGGTCGAGTGCTACCCGGTCACCGGCGAGATCACCTACGGCCTCGAGCGCCTGGCGATGTACCTGCAGGGCGTCGACTCGGTCTACGACCTGATCTGGACCGACGGCCCGTTCGGCACCGTGACCTACGGCGACGTGTTCCACCAGAACGAGGTGGAGCAGTCGACCTACAACTTCGAGCACGCCAACGTGGCCAAGCTGTTCGAACTCTTCGACTTCTACGAGAGCGAGGCCAACCGCCTGATCCAGGCGCAGCTGCCGCTGCCGGCCTACGAGATGGTGCTCAAGGCCTCGCACACCTTCAACCTGCTGGACGCCCGCCGCGCCATCTCGGTGACCGAGCGCCAGCGCTACATCCTGCGTGTAAGGGCCCTGGCCCGCGCGATCGCCCAGAGCTATCTGCTGGCGCGCGCCCGGCTCGGCTTCCCGATGGCGACCCCGGCCCTGCGTGACGAGGTACTGGCACGCGACGACATCCAGGCCAAGCTGAAGGAGGCCGCCCAATGAGCGCACAGGATTTCCTCGTCGAACTCGGCACCGAAGAACTGCCGCCGAAGGCACTGAAGAAGCTCGGCGACGCCTTCCTCGCCGGCATCGAGAAGGGTCTGAAGGACGCCGGCCTGGACTATGCCCAGGCGCGCGTCTACGCCGCGCCGCGGCGTCTGGCGGTAGTGGTCGACCAGCTCGCCACCCAGCAGCCGGACCGCAGCGTCAACCTCGACGGCCCGCCGGTACAGGCCGCCTTCGACGCCGAAGGCAAGCCGACCCAGGCCGCCCTCGGCTTCGCCCGCAAGTGCGGTGTCGACCTGGCCGAGATCGACAGCAGCGGCCCCAAGCTGCGTTTCAGCCGCACCATCGCCGGCGAGCCGGCCAGCGAGCTGCTGCCGGCCATCGTCCAGGCCTCGCTCGACGCGCTGCCGATTCCCAAGCGCATGCGCTGGGCCGCGCGCAAGGATGAATTCGTCCGCCCGACCCAATGGCTGGTGATGCTGCTCGGCGACGCCGTGGTCGACTGCGAGATCCTCGCCCAGCGCGCCGGGCGCGAATCGCGCGGCCATCGCTTCCACCATCCCGAGCCGGTGCGCATCGCGCGGCCGGCAAGCTACCTTTCGGCGCTGCGCGAAGCAAAGGTGCTGGCCGACTTCCAGGAACGCCGCCAGCTGATCCAGCGCCGCGTCGCCGAGCTGGCCGACCAGCAGCGCGGCCGGGCCATCGTTCCCGACGACCTGCTCGACGAGGTGACCGCGCTGGTCGAGTGGCCGGTACCCCTGGTGTGCTCCTTCGAGGAACGCTTCCTCGCGGTGCCGCAGGAAGCGCTGATCTCCACCATGCAGGACAACCAGAAGTACTTCTGCCTGCTGGATGCCGAGGGCAGGCTGCTGCCGCGCTTCATCACCGTGGCCAACCTGGAGAGCCAGGATCCGGCGCAGATCGTCGCCGGCAACGAGAAGGTGGTGCGCCCGCGCCTGACCGACGCCGAGTTCTTCTTCAAGCAGGACAAGAAGCAGCGCCTCGAAGCCTTCAATGCACGCCTGGCCAACGTGGTGTTCCAGGCCGACCTCGGCACCGTGCTGGAGAAGGCGCAGCGCGTCTCCCAGCTGGCCGGGCAGGTCGCCGCCGGCATCGGTGGCGACCCGGCGCTGGCGCGCCGTGCCGGTCTGCTGTCCAAGGCCGACCTGGCTACCGAAATGGTCGGCGAGTTCCCGGAGATGCAGGGCATCGCCGGCTACTACTACGCGCTCAACGACGGCGAGCACCCCGACGTGGCGGCGGCGCTGAACGAGCAGTACATGCCGCGCGGGGCCGGTGCCGAGCTGCCGGCCACCCTCACCGGCGCCGCGGTGGCGGTAGCCGACAAGCTCGACACCCTGGTCGGCATCTTCGGCATCGGCATGCTGCCGACCGGCAGCAAGGACCCCTACGCCCTGCGCCGCGCCGCCCTGGGCGTGCTGCGCATCCTCATCGAGAAGGGCCTTGACCTGGACCTGGCCAAGGCGGTCGAGCGGGCCGTCGAGCTCTACGGCCCGCGGGTCAAGTCCGAAGGCCTGGCCGCGCAGGTGCTGGAGTTCATCTTCGACCGCCTGCGCGCCCGCTACGAGGACGAGGGCATCGACGTGGCCGCCTACCTCGCGGTACGCGCCGTGCAGCCCGCCTCGGCGCTGGACTTCGACCAGCGCGTGCAGGCCGTCCAGGCGTTCCGCACGCTGCCGGAGGCCGAAGCCCTGGCCGCGGCCAACAAGCGCGTCTCCAACCTGCTGGGCAAGTACGAAGGCCGGCTGCCGGAGGCGGTCGAGCCGCGCTGGTTCGACAATGCCACCGAGTTCTCGCTGTATTCGGCGATCCAGCAGGCCGAGCAGGCCGTGCAGCCGCTGGCCGCCGACCGCCACTACCGCGAGGCGCTGGCCCGCCTGGCGGCGCTGCGCGATCCGGTGGACGCCTTCTTCGACGCGGTGCTGGTCAATGCCGAGGACAGCTCGGTGCGGGCCAACCGCTATGCTCTGCTCGCCAGGTTGAGGGGACTGTTCCTTGGTGTCGCCGATATTTCCGCACTTGGCTAAGCCATTGAAACTGATCGTGCTCGACCGCGACGGAGTGATCAACGAAGACTCCGATGCCTTCGTCAAGACGGTGGACGAATGGATTCCCATCCCGGGCTCGCTGGAAGCCATCGCTCGGCTCTGCCAGGCCGGCTGGACGGTCGCGGTGGCCACCAACCAGTCAGGCCTGGCGCGTGGCCTGTTCGACTTCTCCACGCTCGGCGACATGCATTTCAAGATGCAGCAGCTGGTGATGGAGCAGGGCGGGCGGATCGACCTGATCGTGCACTGCCCGCACGGCCCGGATGACGGCTGCGACTGCCGCAAGCCGCAACCCGGGCTATTCCGCCGAATCGCCGAGCACTTCCACCTGCCGAACCTGAACGGCGTGCCGGTGGTGGGCGACAGCCATCGCGACCTGCACGCGGGCATGCTGCTCGGCGGCAAGCCCTACCTGGTTCGCACCGGCAAGGGCGAGCGCACGCTCAAGAGCGCGCTGCCGCCGGGGACCGAGGTCTTCGACGACCTCTCGGCGGTCGCCGATCACTTAATCAAGGTTTACCGATGAGCGTCCTGCAATCGCTGCGCACTGTGCTCTTCTACTTCCTGCTGGCCTTCTCGGCCTTCGCCTGGTGCCTGGTGTGCATGGTCTTCGCGCCTTTCATGCCGTTCCGCCAGCGCTACCGCTTCGTGATCCAAGCCTGGTGCGGCTTCGCCGTGCGGCTGGCGCGTGTGGTGGTCGGCCTGCGTTACGAGGTGAGCGGCCAGGAGAACATCCCGCAGCAACCCTGCGTGATCCTCGCCAAGCACCAGAGCACCTGGGAGACCTTCTTCCTTTCGGCCTACTTCGAGCCGCTGAGCCAGGTACTCAAGCGGGAGCTGCTCTACGTGCCCTTCTTCGGCTGGGCCATGGCGCTGCTGCGACCGATCGCCATCGACCGCAGCAACCCGAAGGCGGCGCTCAAGCAGCTCGCCAAGCAAGGCGACGAACGCCTGAAGCAGGGCGTGTGGGTTCTGATCTTCCCCGAGGGCACCCGGGTGCCGGTCGGGCAGATCGGCAAGTTCTCACGTGGCGGCACCGCCCTGGCGGTCAACGCCGGCCTGCCGGTGCTGCCGGTGGCGCACAATGCCGGCGAGTTCTGGCCGCGCGAAGGCTGGGCCAAGCACCCCGGCACCATCAAGGTGGTATTCGGCCCGGCGATGTACGCCGAAGGCGAAGGCCCCCGCGCCATCGCCGCGCTCAACGAGCGCGCCTTCGAGTGGGTGCGACAGACCCAGGAAGCCCTCAGCGGCGAACACGCACCGGTCGAGGTGACCAGCACCGCCGCGCTCTGAAGCGGCTGTCGCAACGAAAAAGGCCCATGCGGATGCATGGGCCTTTTCTTTTTCTGCAGCGAAGGCTCAGAAGTCCAGGTTCGACACGGCCAAGGCGTTGCTTTCGATGAAGTCACGGCGAGGCTCCACCGCGTCGCCCATCAGCGTGTTGAAGATCTGGTCGGCGGCGATGGCGTCCTCGATGGTCACCTTCAGCATGCGCCGCACGTTCGGGTCCATGGTGGTTTCCCACAGCTGCTCGGGGTTCATCTCGCCGAGACCCTTGTAGCGCTGCACGCTGTGCCGACGGGTACCCTCGGTCATCAGCCAGTCGAGCGCTTCCTTGAAGCTGGCGACCGGCTTTTTGCGCTCGCCGCGCTGCACGTAGGCGCCTTCCTCGAGCAGGCTGTTGAGCTTCTCGCCGAGTGCGGTGACCGTCTTGTAGTCGTTGCTGGAGAAGAAGTCGCGGTTGAAGGTGACGTAGTTCGCCAGGCCGTGAGAGGTCATTTCCACCTCCGGCAGCCAAAGATGGCGTTCCTTGTCCTCGCGCAGGCTGGCCTTGTAGACCAGGCCGGACTTCTCCACGCCCTTGAGCATGGCGCTGTACTTCTCGAGCCAGGTACGCATGGCCTGTTCGTCGGCCAGTTGCTCCAGGGTCACCCGCGGCAGGTAGATGAAGTGCTCGGTCAGCTCCTGCGGGTACAGGCGCGACAGTCGCTGCAGGGTCTTCATCACCGTGCGGTAATCGTTGACCAGCTTTTCCAGCGCCTCGCCGGAAAGCCCCGGAGCATGTTCGTTGACGTGCAGGCTGGCGTCTTCCAGGGCCGACTGGGTGAGGTACTCCTCCATTGCCTCGTCGTCCTTGATGTACTGCTCCTGCTTGCCGCGCTTGACCTTGTACAGCGGCGGCTGGGCGATGTAGACGTAGCCGCGCTCGATCAGCTCCGGCAGCTGGCGGAAGAAGAAGGTCAGCAGCAGGGTGCGGATGTGCGAGCCGTCGACGTCGGCGTCGGTCATGATGATGATGTTGTGGTAGCGAAGCTTGTCGATGTTGTATTCCTCGCGCCCGATGCCGCAGCCCAGCGCGGTGATCAGGGTGCCGACTTCGGCAGAGGAGAGCATCTTGTCGAAGCGCGCCTTCTCGACGTTGAGGATCTTGCCCTTGAGCGGCAGGATCGCCTGGGTGCGGCGGTTGCGCCCCTGCTTGGCTGAACCGCCGGCGGAGTCACCCTCCACGATGTAGAGTTCGGAGAGCGCCGGATCCTTCTCCTGGCAGTCGGCGAGCTTGCCGGGCAGCCCGGCGATATCCAGCGCGCCCTTGCGGCGGGTCATTTCGCGGGCCTTGCGCGCCGCTTCGCGCGCGCGCGCAGCGTCGATCATCTTGCCGACCACCGCCTTGGCCTCGTTCGGATGCTCAAGCAGGAAGTCGCCGAAGTACTTGCCCATTTCCTGTTCCACCGCGGTCTTCACCTCGGATGAGACCAGCTTGTCCTTGGTCTGCGAGCTGAACTTCGGGTCCGGCACCTTCACCGAGATGATCGCCGTGAGGCCCTCGCGGGCGTCGTCGCCGGTGGTGGCCACCTTGAGCTTCTTGGCCAGGCCTTCCTGCTCGATGTAGGCGTTCAGGTTGCGCGTCAGCGCCGAGCGGAAACCGGCCAGGTGGGTACCGCCGTCGCGCTGGGGAATGTTGTTGGTGAAGCAGAGGATGTTCTCGTTGAAACTGTCGTTCCACTGCAGCGCCACTTCGACGCCCACGCCATCGTCGCGCTGGACGTTGAAGTGGAACACCTGGTTCACGGCGTTCTTGTTGGTGTTCAGGTACTCGACGAAGGCCCGCAGGCCGCCCTCGTACTTGAACAGCTCTTCCTTCGCGCTACGCTCGTCGCGCAGCAGGATGCCGACGCCGGAGTTGAGGAACGACAGTTCGCGCAGACGCTTGGCGAGGATGTCCCAGCTGAAGTGGATATTCTGGAAGGTTTCGGCGGACGGCTTGAAATGCACCTCGGTGCCGGAGCTTTCGGTCTCGCCGACCGGGCTCAGCGGCGCCTGCGGTACGCCATGGCGATAGGTCTGCTCCCAGACCTTGCCTTCGCGGCGGATGGTCAGCTGCAGCTCCTCGGACAGCGCGTTCACCACCGAGACGCCGACGCCGTGCAGACCGCCGGAGACCTTGTAGGAGTTGTCGTCGAACTTACCGCCGGCGTGCAGCACGGTCATGATGACCTCGGCCGCCGAGACGCCTTCTTCCTTGTGGATGTCCACCGGGATGCCGCGCCCGTTGTCGCGCACGGTGATCGATTCGTCTGTGTGGATGGTGATGCTGATTTCGCTGCAATAGCCGGCGAGCGCCTCGTCGATCGAGTTGTCCACCACCTCGAAGACCATGTGGTGCAGGCCGGTGCCGTCGTCCGTGTCGCCGATGTACATGCCGGGCCGCTTGCGTACGGCATCCAGGCCCTTCAGCACCTTGATGCTGGAGGAATCGTAGGTGTGGTTTTCGCTCATGCGTTCACTCCCGAGGGGCCGTGGGTCTGGGTGACACGGCCATGTTCCACGTGAAACATTGAGACCGGCGTGGATGTCTGCCAGCCTTCCATCAATGCGTTCGAATCGACACAGGTGATGAATACCTGGCAATTCAGTTGTTCGAGCAACCGGCACAGCGCCAGCCGGTGGTGTTCGTCGAGCTCGGAGGGCAGGTCGTCGACCAGGTAGATACACTGGCCGCGCTTGGTCTCGCTGACGAGATGCCCCTGTGCAATCCGCAGCGCGCAGACGACGAGTTTCTGCTGCCCTCGCGACAGGATTTCGGCGGCATTGTGCCCGCCGACCTTGAGCCGCAGGTCGGCCCGTTGCGGCCCGGCCTGGGTATGACCCAGCGCCCGGTCGCGCTCCAGCGTCGCGGCCAGCACCTCCCCGAGCCGGCGGTCCTTGTCCCAGCCACGGTAGTAGCTCAGTTGCAGGTCCTCGAGCGCACAGAGCGCTTGCAGCGTTTCCTCGAACACCGGCTTGAGCGCCTGGATATAGGCCCGCCGGTAGGCGTCGATCTCGTCGGCCGCTAGTTCCAGTTCACGGTCCCAGGCGGCTTGCGCAGCGCCGTCCAGTCTACCATGCCGGAGCCATGAATTCCGCTGGCGCAGGGCCTGCTGCAGCCGCTGCCAGGCACGCAGAAAACGTGGTTCCACGTGGAACACACCCCAATCGAGGAACTGCCGGCGCAGCTTGGGTGCCCCCTCCAGCAGGCGGAAACTGTCCGGGTTGATCACCTGCAGCGGCAGGGTGTCGGCCAGCTCGGCAGCGCTGCGCACGTTCTGCCCGTCGACGCGGATGACCGTCTCGCCGTCGCGGCTGCGCGATACGCCGATCGCCCGAGCCTGGCCGCTGGCCAGCGCCGCCTGGCCGAACAGCACGCAGGATTGCTCCTCGTGCCCGACCACGGGCGCGATGCGACTGCTGCGAAAGGAGCGCGCCAGACCGAGCAGGTGGATGGCTTCGAGCAGGCTGGTCTTGCCGCTGCCGTTGTCGCCGTAGAGGATGTTGATGCGGGGAGAGGGGAGAAGCGCCACCGGCTGCAGGTTGCGCACGCCGGTGACGGTGAAGCGGCTGAGGGACATTGAGTGGCGATTACAACCGCATCGGCATGACGACGTACGACGAATCGTCGTTGTCGGCTTCCTGCAGCAGGGCGCTGCTGTTGGCGTCGGACAGCACCAGGCGCACCTGCTCGCTGGTCATGACGCCGAGCACGTCCAGCAGGTAGCTGACGTTGAAACCGATCTCCAGCGCGCCGCCGTTGTAGTCGACGACCACCTCTTCCTCGGCCTCCTCCTGCTCCGGGTTGTTCGCCTGGATCTTCAGCAGGCCGTTGTCGAGCATCAGGCGGATGCCGCGGTATTTCTCGTTGGAGAGGATCGCGGTACGGCTGAAGGCTTCGCGCAACAGCTGGCGATCGCCGGTCACCAGCTTGTCGCCGCCGCGCGGCAGCACGCGCTCGTAGTCAGGGAACTTGCCGTCGACCAGCTTCGAGGTGAAGGTGAACTCGCCGGTGGTGGCGCGGATGTGGTGCTGGCCGAGCACGATGCCGACCTCGCCGTCCTGGTCGGTGAGCAGGCGGGCCAGCTCGAGAATGCCCTTGCGGGGCACGATCACCTGGTGGCGGTCGACCTGTTCGATGCCGGCCTGCATCGAGCACATGGCCAGACGGTGGCCGTCGGTGGCCACGGCGCGCAGCATGCCGCTGGACACTTCCAGCAGCATGCCATTGAGGTAGTAGCGGACGTCCTGCTGCGCCATGGCGAAGCTGCTGCGCTCGATCAGCCGGCGCACCCTGGCCTGCGGCAGGGTGAAAGTCATCGAGCCGGGACCTTCCTCGACGGTGGGGAAATCGTTGGCCGGCAGCGTCGAGAGTGTGAAGCGGCTGCGACCGGACTTGACCACCACCTTCTGGTCGTCGAGGCGAACGTCGATCGCCGCGTCGGCCGGCAGGCTCTTACAGATGTCCATCAGCTTGCGCGCCGGCACGGTGATCTCGCCGGGCTCGGCGGCATCCTCCAGCGCGACCCGCCCGACCAGCTCGACTTCCAGGTCGGTGCCGGTGAGCGACAGCTGCTGGCCGTCGACCGACAGCAGCACGTTGGACAGGACCGGCAAGGTCTGCCGGCGTTCGACGACGCCGGCGACCAGCTGCAGGGGTTTCAACAGGGCTTCGCGCTGGATGGTGAAATGCATGATCTGGTCCCTTGCCTATGTTGGATGGCCGCGTCGATCAGGTCGTCAGCGTACGCAGCAGGTTCTTGTAGTCCTCGCGGATGTCCGCGTCGGACTCGCGCAGTTCGGCGATCTTACGGCATGCATGCAGCACAGTGGTGTGATCCCGCCCGCCGAAGGCATCGCCGATCTCCGGCAGGCTGTGGTTGGTCAATTCCTTGGACAGCGCCATGGCGACCTGCCGCGGGCGCGCCACCGAACGCGAGCGCCGCTTCGAGAGCAGGTCGGACACCTTTATCTTGTAGTACTCGGCCACGGTGCGCTGGATGTTGTCGATGCTCACCAGCTTGTCCTGCAGCGCGAGCAGGTCCTTGAGCGACTCGCGGATCAGCTCGATGGTGATGTCGCGCCCCATGAAGTGGGCATGGGCGATCACCCGCTTGAGCGCGCCCTCGAGCTCGCGGACGTTGGAGCGGATGCGCTGGGCGACGAAGAAGGCGGCGTCGTGCGGCAGCTCGACCCGCGCCTGCTCGGCCTTCTTCATCAGGATGGCGACCCGGGTCTCCAGTTCCGGCGGCTCGACCGCTACGGTCAGACCCCATCCGAAGCGCGACTTCAGGCGCTCCTCGAGGCCGTCTATCTCCTTCGGGTAGCGGTCGCTGGTGAGGATCACCTGCTGGCCGCCCTCGAGCAGCGCATTGAAGGTGTGGAAGAACTCCTCCTGGGAGCGTTCCTTCTTGGCGAAGAACTGGATGTCGTCGATCAGCAGCGCGTCCACCGAACGGTAGAAGCGCTTGAACTCGTTGATGGCGTTGAGCTGCAGCGCCTTGACCATGTCGGCGACGAAGCGCTCCGAGTGCAGGTAGACCACCTTGGCGTTCGGGTTCTTCTTCAGCAGGTGGTTGCCTACCGCGTGCATCAGGTGGGTCTTGCCGAGGCCGACGCCGCCATAAAGGAAGAGCGGGTTGTAGCCGTGCTTGGGGTTGTCGGCGACCTGCCAGGCAGCGGCGCGCGCCAGCTGGTTGGACTTGCCCTCGACGAAGTTCTCGAAGGTGAAGGTGCGGTTCAGGTAGCTGGTGTGCTTGAGCGCGCCCTCGACCTGGACGTTGCGCTCCGCGCGGACCGGCGGCGGTTCGGCGGCCTGGACCTGCGCCGGCTCGTCCAATGCCACCGCTGCCTGTATCGCCTCGGCGATCGGCTGCTGCGCGACCGGCACCGGCGCAGCGGCGCGGGCGGCGGACGAGGGCAGGGCATTGGCCGCGGTGCGCTTGCTGCCGATCGCCAGCGACAGGGCCGGCGCCAGCCCGGGCGAACGCTCGCCCATCAGTTCCATCAGCCGGGTCAGGTACTTTTCGTTCACCCAGTCGAGCACGAAGCGATTGGGCGCATACACGCGCAACTCGTCGCCATCGGCCTCGACCTGAAGCGGGCGGATCCAGGTATTGAATTGCTGAGCCGGCAGCTCATCGCGTAACGACTCGATGCACTGCTGCCAAAGTTCAACGGACACCAGGCTTCCTCTTCATGGGTGACGAACGCGGCCGGCGGGCCCCGCCCGCGGTGCGAATGGCCGTCTATTCTAGCTGCCGGCCAGGCGGTTATCCACAACAGAAGCCCCTTCGCAAGGTCTTCACCGATGGACTGCCAGAACGCAATGGCGCCTCCGCCATGCCGGCCAACCCTGTGGAAAACCCGGGCCCAGCACTGGGGAAAAACCCATGAGGATCCGGCGGACAACCCTGCCCTGTGGATGAAACGCTGGTTCGTCCCCAGCCTGTGCATAGCCCTTGCACCCTGAACCCAGGGTTTTCCCACCGGGCTGCCCACCGGCTGGAAGCCAGACGTCCCGTGCGTTGAGAAGGCTTATCCACAGAAAGCCGGCTGGCTAAGAGAAATTAAAGATTCAGAAAAGCTTTCTCTCTTTCTTCATGTCTTATTGATTTCCAGCCTGCACGTGCTGGTTGGAAATTGACCTGCGCACGCCGCTTCACTACAATCGCCGGTCTCTTTAACGGGGGCCATTCCGGCCCGTAGTGGACCACCCAGGTAAACGCATCATGAAACGCACTTTCCAACCCAGCACCCTCAAGCGCGCTCGCACCCACGGTTTCCGTGCCCGCATGGCTACCAAGAACGGCCGTCAGGTGCTGTCGCGTCGTCGCGCCAAAGGCCGCAAGCGCCTGACCGTCTGAAGCAACCGGACATTCCGGTGAGTCGAGGCTTCGGCCGGGAAAAGCGACTGCTGACCCCCGCCCGGTTCAAGGCAGTCTTCGACTCCCCAACCGGCAAGGTGCCAGGTAGGCATGTACTGCTCCTGGCCCGTCCGAACGGACTGGACCATCCCCGCCTGGGGCTGGTGATCGGCAAGAAGAGCGTCAAGCTGGCCGTCGAGCGCAATCGGCTCAAACGCCAGATGCGCGAATCCTTCCGCCATCATCAGGCCGATCTGCAGGGCTGGGATCTGGTGATCGTCGCCCGCAAGGGTCTCGGCGATCTCGATAACGCCGAACTTTCCCGGCAGTGCGCCAAGCTCTGGCGTCGACTGCTCCGAAGCCCTGCCCCGGACAAGACTCCACCGGCCAAGACTGACGATGCGTAAACTGGCCCTCGCTTCCATCCAGTTCTACCGCTATGCCATCAGCCCCTTGATGGCCAGTCATTGCCGTTTCTACCCCAGCTGTTCCTGCTACACCTACGAGGCCATCGAGACGCATGGCCTGCTGCGTGGGGGCTGGCTGGGTCTGCGCCGGCTCGGCCGCTGCCACCCCTGGAACCCGGGGGGCTATGACCCGGTGCCGCCTCGCACCCCCTCTTCAACTTCCCCGATGGCCGAGTAACCATGGATATCAAACGCTCGATCCTGCTTGTCGCCCTGGCGGTGGTGGCTTACCTGCTGGTTCTGCAGTGGAACCAGGACTACGGGCAGGCGGCGCTTCCCGAACCCGCCTCCCAGACACAGACCTCCGACGCGAGCCTGCCCGACGTGCCACAGGCCGGCACGGCCAACGGCGCGCAGGACATTCCGTCGGTCGCCAACGACCAGCCTGCCGCAGTGGCCGGCAACGCCGCCGGCGGCCAGCTGATTCGCGTACGCACCGACGTGCTGGACCTGGCCATCGACCCGCGCGGCGGCGACATCGTCAACCTCGCCCTGCCTCAGTACCCGCGCCGCCAGGACCGTCCGGACGTGCCCTTCCAGCTCTTCGAGCGCAGTGCCGAGCGCACCTACGAGGCGCAGAGCGGGCTGATCGGCGATGGTCCGGACCGCGCCACCGGACGGCCGCTGTACAGCAGCGCCCAGACCAGCTACACCCTCGCCGAAGGCCAGGACGAGCTGGTGGTCGACCTGACCTACAGCGCCGACGGGGTCAATTACGTCAAGCGCTTCGTCTTCCAGCGCGGCGACTACGACCTCGGCGTCAAGTACCTCATCGACAACCAGAGCGGCGAAGCCTGGACCGGCCACATGTTCGGCCAGCTCAAGCGCGACAGCAGCGGCGACCCGTCCTCCAGCACCGCCACCGGCACCGCGACCTACCTGGGTGCCGCCCTGTGGACCGCCGACGAGCCCTATCGCAAGGTGTCCATGAAGGACATGGACAACCAGCGCCTGCGCGAAAGCGTCCAGGGCGGCTGGATCGCCTGGCTGCAGCACTACTTCGTCACCGCCTGGATTCCCGACCCGCAAAGCCTGAACCAGGTGCAGACGCGCAAGGACAGCCAGGGCAACTACATCATCGGCTTCACCGGCCAGGCGGTCACTGTGCCCGCCGGCCAGCAGGGCGAAGTGGGCGCCACCCTCTATGCCGGCCCGAAGCTGCAGGACAAGCTCGAGGCGCTGTCGCCCGGCCTGCGCCTGACTGTCGACTACGGCTTCCTGTGGTTCCTCGCCCAGCCGATCTTCTGGCTGCTGGAACACATCCACGCGCTGCTCGGCAACTGGGGCTGGTCGATCATCGTGCTGACCGTCCTCATCAAGCTGGCCTTCTTCCCGCTGTCGGCCGCCAGCTACAGGTCGATGGCGCGCATGCGCGCGGTTTCGCCGAAGATGCAGGCGCTCAAGGAGCAGTACGGCGACGATCGCCAGAAGATGTCCCAGGCGATGATGGAGTTGTACAAGAAGGAGAAGATCAACCCGCTCGGCGGCTGCCTGCCGATCCTGGTGCAAATGCCGGTGTTCCTGGCGCTCTACTGGGTGCTACTGGAAAGCGTCGAGATGCGCCAGGCGCCCTGGATGTTCTGGATCACCGACCTGTCGGTGAAGGATCCGTTCTTCATCCTGCCGATCATTATGGGCGCGACCATGTTCATCCAGCAGCTGCTCAACCCGACGCCGCCGGATCCCATGCAGGCCCGCGTGATGAAGCTGATGCCGATCATCTTCACCTTCTTCTTCCTCTGGTTCCCGGCCGGCCTGGTGCTCTACTGGGTGGTCAACAACTGCTTGTCGATTGCGCAGCAGTGGTACATTACCCGGCAGATCGAACGCAGCGCCAAGACGGCCTGACGCCACCACAGCCTAGCGAACGCCCCGTGATCGGGGCGTTTTGCTATCTGCCCTCCGGAGGTCCCCGTGAGCCCTGTCCAGCAGACCATCACCGCCGTCGCCACCGCCCCCGGCCGGGGCGGCGTCGGCATCGTCCGGGTGTCCGGGCCGCGCGCCCGGGCCATCGCCATCATCCTGAGCGGCCGCGAGCCCCGTCCGCGCCATGCCCACCACGGGCCCTGGTACGCCGACGACGGCGAGGTGATCGACGAAGGGATCCTGCTGTTCTTCCCCGGCCCGCACTCGTTCACCGGCGAGGACGTGCTCGAGCTGCAGGGCCACGGCGGGCCGGTGGTGCTCGACCTGCTGCTCGACCGCTGCGTCGAACTCGGCGCCCGGCTGGCGCGCCCCGGCGAGTTCAGCGAGCGCGCCTTTCTCAACGACAAGCTCGACCTGGCCCAGGCCGAGGCCATCGCCGACCTGATCGAGGCCAGCTCGGCGCAGGCCGCGCGCAATGCCGTACGTTCCCTGCAGGGAGCCTTCTCCGAGCGGGTCGGCGCGCTCACCGAGCAGCTGGTCCAGCTGCGCATCTACGTCGAGGCGGCCATCGATTTCCCCGAGGAGGAGATCGACTTTCTCGCCGATGGCCACGTGCTCGGCCAGTTGCAGGCACTGCAAGCCGAGCTCGACCGGGTACTGCGCGAGGCAGGGCAGGGCGCGCTGCTGCGCGAAGGCATGACGGTGGTGATCGCCGGCCGGCCGAACGCCGGCAAGTCGAGCCTGCTCAATGCGCTGGCCGAGCGCGAGGCGGCGATCGTCACCGATATCGCCGGTACCACCCGCGACGTGCTGCGCGAACATATCCACATAGACGGCATGCCGCTGCACGTGATCGACACCGCTGGCCTGCGGCAGGCCAGCGACCAGGTCGAGCGCATCGGCGTGCAGCGCGCGCTGGCGGCCATCGAGCAGGCCGACCGCATCCTGCTGGTGGTCGACGCCACCGCGGCCGAGGCCGGCGACCCGATGGCGCTCTGGCCGGAATTCCTGGAGCGCGCGCCGGACCCGGCCAGGGTGACCCTGGTGCGCAACAAGATCGACCTGCTCGGCGAACCCGCCGGCATCGAGCAGCCGGCCGACGCGCCACTGACCGTCGCCCTGTCCGCCCGCAGCGGCGAGGGCATGTCGCTGCTGCGCGAACACCTGAAGGCCTGCATGGGCTACGACCAGACCGCCGAAGGCGGTTTCAGCGCCCGCCGGCGCCACCTGGAAGCGCTCAGGCAGGCCGCCGCCAGCCTCGCCCACGGCCGCACCCAGCTTACCGCCATGGGCGCCGGCGAACTGCTGGCCGAGGACCTGCGCCAGGCCCAGCAGGCGCTCGGCGAAATCACCGGCGCCTTCAGCTCCGACGACCTGCTCGGGCGGATCTTCTCCAGCTTCTGCATCGGCAAGTAAGCCTTCCTCGCCACACCTTCCCCTTTGATACGCCAGCCGACCGGACGCCCACCGGTCGGTTTCAGCCTCGCCGTACCCTGTGGAAAAGGCTGCCTGAGCCCGGTAGACAAGCCGCTGCACGAAGGGTGGATGAACGCCGCTGTGGACAACCACCCGGCTTATGCACAGGCACTGTACCGGAAGCACACCGTCTCCCCACCTGAATCCGACAGGCTTATCCTTGTCTGCAGGCCTAGCCATGTCTGGGCTGAACGCGGTTATCCACAGAAAAGAGGCTGCATAGGAATAAACATAAAAACAGGCTTTAAAGAATTCTTTCTTTCTTTTGTTTATTTCTGTTTGCCCAGGCAAGGCGCCGCCAAGGGCGCAACTGGTCATTTTTTGGCCAGGACGCTTCTTAAAGAGCGGTGAATTCCCTATACTTCCGCGCCTGTTTTTCTCCCCTCGTACGAGGTTCCTGTGGATTTCCCAACCCGTTTCGACGTCATCGTCATCGGCGGCGGCCATGCCGGCACCGAGGCGGCGCTGGCAGCCGCGCGCATGGGCGTGAAAACCCTGCTGCTGACCCACAACGTGGAAACCCTCGGGCAGATGAGCTGCAACCCGGCGATTGGCGGCATCGGCAAGAGCCACTTGGTCAAGGAGATCGATGCGCTCGGCGGCGCCATGGCCACTGCCACCGACCTCGGCGGCATCCAGTTCCGCGTGCTCAACAGCCGCAAGGGCCCGGCCGTGCGCGCCACCCGCGCGCAGGCCGACCGCGTGCTGTACAAGGCGGCGATCCGGCAGATGCTGGAGAACCAGCCGAACCTGTGGATATTCCAGCAGGCCGCCGAGGACCTGATCGTCGAGCAGGACCAGGTGTGCGGCGTGGTCACCCAGATGGGCCTGCGCTTGCTCGCCGGGAATGTGGTGCTGACCACCGGCACCTTCCTCGGCGGGCTTATCCACATCGGCCTGCAGAACTATTCCGGCGGTCGCGCCGGCGATCCGCCCTCGATCGCCCTGGCCCAGCGCCTGCGCGAACTGCCGCTGCGCGTCGGCCGGCTGAAGACCGGCACGCCGCCGCGCATCGACGGGCGCAGCGTCGACTTCACGGTGATGACCGAGCAGCCGGGCGACACGCCGCTGCCGGTGATGTCCTTCCTCGGCAGCCGCGAGCAGCACCCGGCGCAGGTCAGTTGCTGGATCACCCATACCAACGCGCGCACCCATGAGATCATCGCCGCCAACCTCGACCGCTCGCCGATGTACTCCGGCGTCATCGAGGGTGTCGGGCCGCGCTACTGCCCGTCGATCGAGGACAAGATCCACCGCTTCGCCGACAAGGACAGCCACCAGGTCTTCCTCGAGCCCGAGGGGCTGACCACCCACGAGCTGTACCCCAACGGCATCTCCACCTCGCTGCCGTTCGACGTGCAATTGCAGATCGTGCGCAGCATCCGCGGCATGGAGAACGCCCACATCGTCCGCCCGGGCTACGCCATCGAATACGACTACTTCGATCCGCGCGACCTGAAGTACAGCCTGGAGACCAAGGTGATCGGCGGGCTGTTCTTCGCCGGCCAGATCAACGGCACCACCGGCTACGAGGAAGCCGGCGCCCAGGGCCTGCTCGCCGGCGCCAACGCCGCGCTGCGCGCGCAGGGCCGGGACAGCTGGTGCCCGCGCCGCGACGAGGCCTACCTCGGCGTGCTGGTGGACGACCTGATCACCCTCGGCACCCAGGAGCCCTACCGCATGTTCACCTCGCGCGCCGAGTACCGGCTGATCCTGCGCGAGGACAACGCCGACCTGCGCCTGACCGAGCAGGGCCGCGCGCTCGGCCTGGTGGACGACGCCCGCTGGGCGGCCTTCTGCGCCAAGCGCGAGGGCATCGAGCGCGAGGAACAGCGCCTGAAGAGCAGCTGGGTGCGTCCCGGCACGCCCGAGGCCGAGGCCCTGGCGGCCCGCTTCGGCAGCGCGCTGACCCGCGAATACAACCTGCTCAACCTGCTTGCGCGCCCGGAGATCGACTATCCCGGGCTGATCGAGGCCACCGGCGGTGAGGCGGCCGAGGCGCAGGTCGCCGAGCAGGTCGAGATCAAGACCAAGTACGCCGGCTACATCGACCGCCAGCAGGACGAGATCGCCCGCCTGCGCGCCAGCGAGGCCACGCGGCTGCCGGCCGACCTGGACTACGCGACGATCTCCGGGCTGTCCAAGGAAATCCAGCACAAGCTCGCTCAGGCCCGTCCGGAAACGCTCGGCCAGGCCTCGCGGATTCCCGGCGTCACCCCGGCGGCCGTGTCGCTGCTGCTGATCCACCTGAAGAAGCGCGGCGCCGGCGCCCGCCTGGAGCAGAGCGCCTGATGACCACCGTCAGCCCCCGCCAGGCCGAGGAGCTCGCCGCCGGCATCCGCGCACTGGGCCTGGCCTGCACGGCCGAGCAGCAGGAGCGCCTGCTGGCCTACCTGGCGCTGCTGGTGAAGTGGAACAAGGCCTACAACCTGACTGCGGTGCGCGATCCGGACGAGATGGTGTCGCGGCACCTGCTCGACAGCCTGAGCATCGCGCCGCATGTCGCGGCCGGCGGCGACACCTGGCTGGACGTCGGCAGCGGCGGCGGCATGCCCGGGGTGCCGCTGGCGATCCTGTTTCCCGAGCGGCGCTTCACGCTGCTCGACGGCAACGGCAAGAAGACCCGCTTCCTCACCCAGGTCAAGCTCGAGCTCGGGCTCGGCAACCTGGAGGTGGTGCAGAGCCGGGTCGAGGCCTTCCGTCCGTCGCAGCCGTTCGCCGGCATCGTCTCGCGGGCATTCAGCGCGCTCGCCGACTTCGCCAACTGGACCCGCCACCTCGGCGACGCCGCCACGCGCTGGCTGGCGATGAAGGGCGTGCAGCCCGACGACGAGCTGCAGGCGCTGCCGGCCGACTTCCATGTGGAGCACTGCCACCTGCTGGACGTGCCCGGTTGCCAAGGGCAGCGGCATCTGCTGATACTGCGCCGCACCTCATGACCCGGACAGACTGACCATGGCCAGAGTATTCGCCGTCGCCAACCAGAAGGGGGGCGTCGCCAAGACCACCACCTGCATCAACCTGGCGGCATCCCTGGTCGCCACCCGCCGCCGCGTGCTGCTCATCGATCTCGACCCGCAGGGCAACGCCACCACCGGTAGCGGGGTGGACAAGCTGGCGCTGGAGCACTCGATCTACGACGTGCTGATCGGCGAGTGCAGCCTGGTCGACGCCATGCAGTTCTCCGAGCACGGCGGCTACCAGCTGCTGCCGGCCAACCGCGACCTCACCGCCGCGGAGGTCGCGCTGCTCAACCTGCCGGCCAAGGAGCACCGCCTGCGCGAGGCGCTGGCGCCGGTGCGGGAGAACTACGACTACATCCTGATCGATTGCCCGCCGTCGCTGTCCATGCTGACGATCAACGCGCTGGCCGCGGCCGACGGGGTGATCATCCCGATGCAGTGCGAGTACTACGCGCTCGAAGGGCTCAGCGACCTGGTCAACTCGATCCAGCGGATCGCCCAGGCGCTGAACCCCGAGCTGAAGATAGAGGGGCTGCTGCGGACCATGTACGACCCGCGCAGCAGCCTGACGATCGAAGTCTCCGACCAGCTCAAGGCGCACTTCGGCGACCGCCTCTACGAGACGGTGATCCCGCGCAACGTGCGCCTGGCCGAAGCGCCCAGCCACGGCATGCCGGCGCTGGTCTACGACAAGCAGTCCCGCGGAGCGCTCGCCTACCTGGCGCTCGCCAGCGAGCTGTCCCGCCGTCAGCGCCGCGTCGCGCGGGCGGCCCACGCATAAGGAATCCCGATGGCGACGAAGAAAAGAGGCCTGGGCCGCGGGCTCGATGCCCTGCTGGGCGGCACGACCGTCACGGCCATGCAGGAGGAGGCCGCCAAGGCCGACACGCGCGAGCTGCAGCATCTGCCGATCGAACGCGTCCAGCGCGGCAAGTACCAGCCGCGGCGCGACATGGATCCGACCGCGCTGGAAGAGCTGGCGGCCTCGATCAAGGCCCAGGGCCTGATGCAGCCGATCGTGGTCCGGCCGCTGGCCGGCAACCGCTTCGAGATCATCGCCGGCGAACGCCGCTGGCGCGCCAGCCAGCTGGCCGGGCTGGACAGCATCCCGGCGCTGGTGCGCGAGGTGCCGGACGAGGCCGCCATCGCCATGGCGCTGATCGAGAACATCCAGCGCGAGGACCTCAACCCGATCGAGGAGGCCTTCGCCCTGCAGCGCCTGCAGCAGGAATTCCAGCTCACCCAGCAGCAGGTCGCCGACGCGGTGGGCAAGTCGCGGGTGACGGTGAGCAACCTGCTGCGCCTGATCGCCCTGCCGGACGAGATCAAGACCCTGCTCTCCCATGGCGACCTGGAGATGGGCCATGCCCGCGCACTGCTCGGGCTGCCGGCGGAACGGCAGGTCGAGGGCGCGCGGCATGTTGTCGCACAGGGTCTGACCGTGCGGCAGACCGAGGCCCTCGTCCGGCAGTGGCTCAATGCCAAGGAAACACCGGTGGCCAAGCCCGCTGCCGACCCCGACATCACCCGCCTGGAACAGCGGCTGGCCGAGCGCCTGGGCTCGCCGGTGCAGATCCGCCACGGGCGCAAGGGCAAGGGGCAGCTGGTGATCCGCTACAGTTCCCTCGACGAACTGCAGGGCGTGCTCGCGCATATTCGCTGAAACAATTGCACATGTTTGCCGTGTAGCGGGCAGTCGGAATTCACTACCGGCAGGTTGAACCGCCCCGTCAGCAAACCTATACTCTGCGCGCATTTTCGCGGGCATAAAGCATGCCAAGCGATCATTGCCAGGATCTATCGAGGGAATGCAGACGTTGGACGCACGCACGCCAAACCGCCTGCCCTTCCATCGTCTCCCGGTGTTTCCCGTGCTCATGGTCCAGCTGGGCGTCGCGCTCGCGACGCCGCTCGGGTTGTGGCTGTGGCAGGGATCGGTAGCGGGCTACTCGGGGTTGTGCGGAGGGATGATCGCCTTCCTGCCCAATCTCTATTTCGCCCGCAAGGCGTTCCGCTTCAGCGGCGCCCGCGCGGCACAGAGCATCGTCCGGTCGTTCTACGCCGGCGAAGCGGGAAAACTGGTTCTCACGGCAGTGCTGTTCGCGCTGACGTTTGCAGGGGTGAAGCCGCTGGACGCGCTGGCCGTGTTCGGGGTCTTCCTGCTGACCCAGGCGGTCGGCTGGTTCTCACCCCTGCTGGTGAAGAGAAGAATTACGAATTGATGCGTTGAGGCACACATGGCAGCAGAGAACGCTTCGGGTTATATCCAGCACCACCTGACGAACCTCACCTTCGGCCAGCATCCGGTCAACGGCTGGAGCTTTGCCCACACCGCCGCCGAAGCCAAGGAGATGGGCTTCTGGGCGTTCCACGTCGATACCCTTGGCTGGTCCGTGTTCCTCGGCCTGGTGTTCATCTTCCTCTTCCGCATGGCGGCCAAGCGCGCCACCTCAGGCCAGCCCGGCGGCCTGCAGAACTTCGTCGAGGTGCTCGTCGAATTCGTCGACGGCAGCGTGCGCGACACCTTCCACGGGCGCAATCCGCTGATCGCGCCGCTGGCCCTGACGATCTTCGTCTGGGTGTTCCTGATGAACTTCATGGACCTGATTCCGGTGGACTGGCTGCCGATGCTGGCGGCGACCATCACCGGCAACGAGCACCTGTTCTTCCGCGTGGTGCCGACCACCGACCCGAACGCCACGCTCGGCCTGGCCATCTCGGTGTTCGCGCTGATCCTGTTCTACAGCGTCAAGGTCAAGGGCATCGGCGGCTTCCTCGGCGAACTGACCCTGCACCCCTTCAGCAGCAAGAACATGGCCGTGCAGATCCTGCTGGTGCCGGTCAACTTCCTGCTCGAATTCGTCACCCTGATCGCCAAGCCGGTCTCCCTGGCCCTGCGACTGTTCGGCAACCTCTATGCCGGTGAGCTGATTTTCATCCTGATCGCGATCATGTTCGCCAACGGCGTGGTCCTCGGCGGTCTGGGTATCGTGCTGCAGTGGGCGTGGGCCGTGTTCCACATTCTGATCATCGTGCTGCAGGCGTTCATCTTCATGATGCTGACGATCGTCTACCTGTCGATGGCGCATGAAGACAACGATCACTGATCCTTTAGCAATACCAAACCCTTAAACCAAGACGACATAGTGTCGGAGGAAAAATGGAAACTGTAGTTGGTCTCACCGCGATCGCCGTTGCCCTGCTGATTGGTCTGGGTGCCCTGGGTACCGCCATCGGCTTCGGTCTGCTGGGCGGCAAGTTCCTGGAAGGCGCGGCGCGTCAGCCGGAAATGGTCCCCATGCTGCAGGTGAAAATGTTCATCGTCGCCGGTCTGCTCGATGCCGTGACCATGATCGGTGTCGGTATCGCCCTGTTCTTCACCTTCGCGAACCCCTTCGTTGGTCAAATCGCCGGCTGAGCCATTCCTCCTCTGGGTGGAATGGTTTGACGGACAACGAACGAGCGAGGTGTTGGCGTGAACATTAATGCAACCCTGATTGGCCAGTCCGTTGCCTTCTTCATCTTCGTGCTGTTCTGCATGAAGTTCGTGTGGCCTCCGGTCATCACGGCTCTGCGCGAGCGCCAGAAGAAGATTGCGGACGGCCTGGACGCTGCCAACCGCGCAAATCGTGATCTGGAGCTGGCCCAGGAAAAAGTGGGCGAGCAACTGCGCGAAGCGAAGGCTCAGGCAGCCGAAATCATCGAGCAGGCCAAGAAGCGCGCGAACCAGATCGTCGAAGAGGCCCGTGAACAGGCCCGTGGCGAAGGCGACCGCATCAAGGCTCAGGCTCAGGCCGAGATCGAACAGGAACTCAACAGCGTCAAGGACGCCCTGCGGGCCCAGGTGGGCGTGCTGGCCGTCGGCGGTGCCGAGAAGATCCTGGGTGCCACTATCGATCGAAACGCGCACGCGGAGCTGGTTGATAAACTGGCTGCCGAAATCTAAGCGAGGGCGATCATGGCAGAACTGACCACGCTGGCCCGACCTTACGCCAAGGCTGCTTTCGAGTACGCCCAGGCCCATCAGCAGCTGGCCTCCTGGTCGGCCATGCTCGGCCTGGCTGCGGCGGTTGCCAAAGACGACCGCATGCAGCAAGTGCTCAAGGCCCCGCGTCTGACGAGTGCAGAGAAAGCCGGCGCCTTCATCGAGGTGTGCGGCAACGAGTTCGACGCCCAGGCACAGAACTTCATCCACGTACTGGCAGAGAATGAGCGCCTGGCGCTGCTGCCCGAGATCTCCGAGCTGTTCGAGCTATACAAGGCCGAGCAGGAGAGGTCGGTGGACGTCGAAGTGACCAGTGCCTTCGCATTGAGCGCAGAACAGCAAGACAAACTCGCCAAGGTTCTCAGCGCACGGCTCAGCCGGGAAGTGCGTCTGCACGCCGCGGAAGACCCCGCCCTCATCGGTGGTGTCGTGATCCGCGCCGGCGACCTGGTTATCGATGGCTCGGTTCGCGGCAAGCTCGCGAAACTGGCCGAAGCGTTGAAATCTTGAGTTTGAAGGGGCAGCAGAGCAATGCAGCAACTCAATCCTTCCGAAATTAGTGAAATCATCAAGGGACGCATCGAGAAGCTCGATGTGTCCTCCCAGGCCCGCAACGAGGGCACCATCGTCAGCGTCTCCGACGGCATCGTGCGCATCTACGGCCTGGCCGACGTGATGTACGGCGAGATGATCGAGTTCCCGGGCGGCGTCTACGGCATGGCGCTGAACCTCGAGCAGGACTCGGTCGGCGCGGTCGTGCTGGGCAACTACCTGGGCCTGGCCGAAGGCATGAGCGCCAAGTGCACCGGTCGCATCCTCGAGGTGCCGGTCGGTCCCGAGCTGCTCGGCCGCGTGGTCGATGCGCTGGGCAACCCGATCGACGGCAAGGGCCCGATCAACGCCGCCGCCACCGACGCGGTGGAAAAGGTCGCGCCGGGCGTGATCTGGCGTAAGTCGGTCGACCAGCCGGTGCAGACCGGCTACAAGGCCGTCGATGCCATGATCCCGATCGGCCGCGGCCAGCGCGAGCTGATCATCGGCGACCGCCAGATCGGCAAGACCGCCCTGGCCGTCGACGCCATCATCAACCAGAAGAACAGCGGCATCCGCTGCGTCTACGTCGCGATCGGCCAGAAGCAGTCGACCATCGCCAACGTGGTGCGCAAGCTGGAAGAGAACGGCGCGCTGCAGAACACCATCGTGGTCGCCGCCTCGGCGTCCGAATCGGCGGCCCTGCAGTTCCTCGCTCCGTACGCCGGCTGCACCATGGGCGAATACTTCCGCGACCGCGGCGAAGACGCGTTGATCGTCTATGACGACCTGTCCAAGCAGGCCGTGGCCTACCGCCAGATCTCCCTGCTGCTGCGCCGCCCGCCGGGCCGCGAAGCCTACCCGGGCGACGTGTTCTACCTCCACAGCCGTCTGCTGGAGCGCGCCTCGCGCGTGTCCGAGGAGTACGTGGAGCAGTTCACCCAGGGCGCGGTGAAGGGCAAGACCGGTTCGCTGACCGCGCTGCCGCTGATCGAAACCCAGGCCGGCGACGTGTCCGCGTTCGTTCCGACCAACGTGATCTCGATCACCGACGGCCAGATCTTCCTCGAAGCCTCGCTGTTCAACTCGGGCATCCGTCCGGCGGTCAACGCCGGTATCTCGGTATCCCGTGTCGGTGGCGCGGCCCAGACCAAGATCATCAAGAAGCTCTCCGGCGGCATCCGTACCGCGCTGGCGCAGTACCGTGAACTGGCGGCCTTCGCCCAGTTCGCCTCGGACCTCGACGAAGCCACCCGCAAGCAGCTCGAGCACGGTCAGCGCGTCACCGAGCTGATGAAGCAGAAGCAGTACGCGCCGATGTCCATCGCCGAGATGGCGCTGTCGCTGTACGCCGCCGAGCGCGGATACCTGAGCGATGTCGAGCTGGCCAAGATCGGCAGCTTCGAAGCCGCGCTGATTGCCTACTTCAACCGTGATCACGCCGACCTGATGGCGAAGATCAACGAGAAGGGTGACTTCAACGACGAGATCGACGCAGGCATCAAGGCCGGCATCGAGAAGTTCAAGAGCACCCAAACCTGGTAAGCCGCAGCGGGCGTCCCGGTGACGCCCGCCTGCTAACCCGAAAGGTGTGAAATGGCAGGCGCAAAAGAGATTCGCAGCAAGATTGCGAGCATCAAAAGCACGCAAAAGATCACCAGCGCCATGGAAAAGGTGGCGGTCAGCAAGATGCGCAAGGCCCAGATGCGCATGGCGGCCAGCCGTCCCTACGCCGAGCGCATCCGGCAGGTGATCGGCCACCTGGCCAACGCCAACCCGGAGTACCGGCACCCGTTCATGGTCGAGCGTGAGGTCAAGCGCGTCGGCTATATCGTGGTGACCTCCGATCGCGGCCTGGCCGGCGGCCTGAACACCAACCTGTTCAAGGTGCTGGTCAAGGACATGGGCGTTCAGCGCGAGCGCTCGGTGGAAATCGACCTGGCGGTGATCGGCAGCAAGGGTGCTTCGTTCTTCCGCAGCTTCGGCGGCAACGTCGTCGCGGCGATTAGCCACCTGGGCGAGGCCCCGTCGATCGGCGATCTGATCGGCAGCATCAAGGTGATGCTCGACGCCTATCTCGAAGGTCGCATCGATCGCCTGTACGTGGTCTCGAACAAGTTCGTCAACACCATGACGCAGAAGCCCACCGTCGAGCAGCTGGTTCCGCTGGTCGCCGACGAGAGCCAGGAGCTTCAGCACCACTGGGACTACCTGTACGAACCCGACGCCAAGCAGCTGCTCGAGGGCCTGATGGTGCGCTACGTGGAGTCGCAGGTGTACCAGGCGGTGGTCGAGAACAACGCGGCCGAGCAGGCGGCGCGGATGATCGCGATGAAGAACGCCACCGACAACGCCGGCGAACTGATCAACGAGCTTCAGCTGGTCTACAACAAGGCCCGCCAGGCGGCGATCACCCAGGAAATTTCCGAAATCGTTGGCGGCGCAGCCGCGGTTTAAGACCGGTTCAAATATTCAGAGGACCAGAAGATGAGCAGTGGACGTATCGTTCAAATCATCGGCGCCGTCATCGACGTGGAGTTTCCGCGTGATCAGGTGCCGAACGTCTATGACGCGCTGAAAGTCGTCGGCGCCGAAACCACCCTGGAAGTCCAGCAGCAGCTGGGCGACGGCATCGTCCGTTCGATCGCCATGGGTTCCACCGAAGGCCTCAAGCGTGGCCTGAACGTGAACAACACCGGCGCCGCCATTTCCGTTCCGGTCGGCAAGGCGACCCTGGGCCGGATCATGGACGTGCTGGGCAACCCCATCGACGAAGCCGGCCCGATCGGCGAGGAAGAGCGCTGGGGCATCCACCGCCAGGCGCCGAGCTACGCCGAGCAGGCGGGCGGCAACGAGCTGCTGGAAACCGGCATCAAGGTGATCGACCTGGTCTGCCCGTTCGCCAAGGGCGGCAAGGTCGGCCTGTTCGGCGGCGCCGGCGTCGGCAAGACCGTGAACATGATGGAACTGATCCGCAACATCGCCATCGAGCACAGCGGCTACTCCGTGTTCGCCGGCGTGGGCGAGCGTACCCGTGAAGGGAACGACTTCTACCACGAGATGAAGGACTCCAACGTTCTCGACAAGGTCGCCCTGGTGTACGGCCAGATGAACGAGCCGCCAGGCAACCGTCTGCGCGTCGCCCTGACCGGCCTGACCATGGCCGAGAAGTTCCGCGATGAAGGCCGCGACGTTCTGCTGTTCGTCGACAACATCTACCGTTACACCCTGGCCGGCACCGAGGTGTCCGCGTTGCTCGGCCGTATGCCGTCGGCGGTGGGCTACCAGCCGACCCTGGCCGAGGAAATGGGCGTGCTGCAGGAGCGCATCACCTCCACCAAGAAGGGCTCGATCACCTCGATCCAGGCCGTCTACGTTCCCGCGGACGACCTGACCGACCCGTCGCCGGCGACCACCTTCGCCCACCTCGACGCCACCGTCGTACTGTCGCGTGACATCGCCTCCTTGGGTATCTACCCGGCGGTCGATCCGCTCGACTCGACCTCGCGTCAGCTGGACCCGAACGTGATCGGCACGGAGCACTACGAGACCGCCCGCGGCGTGCAGTACGTGCTGCAGCGCTACAAGGAGCTCAAGGACATCATCGCGATCCTGGGTATGGACGAACTGTCGGAATCCGACAAGCAGCTCGTATCCCGTGCGCGCAAGATCCAGCGCTTCCTGTCGCAGCCGTTCTTCGTGGCCGAAGTGTTCACCGGCTCGCCGGGCAAGTACGTGTCGCTGAAGGACACCATCGCTGGCTTCAAGGGCATTCTCAACGGCGACTACGACCACCTGCCGGAGCAGGCGTTCTACATGGTCGGCGGCATCGAAGAAGCCATCGAGAAAGCCAAGAAACTGTAATCCGTGCGCCCGGCGACGGGCGCCGCGGTTCGTCCGCCAGTACGGTCGGCCGGTCATGCGGCGTGATGGGGCTCCAGGGCCCTGGCCACGCACCGCAGGGCAGGCGCAAGGGCCGGGTCGACGGGCCGATACGTGAGGTTAGATATGGCTATGTCAGTCCATTGCGATATCGTCAGCGCCGAAGGTGAAATCTTCTCGGGTCTGGTCGAGATGGTCATCGCCCATGGCTTCCTCGGCGATCTGGGGATCGCGCCGGGCCATGCGCCGTTGCTCACCGACCTGCGTCCGGGCCCGATCCGTCTGGTCAAGCAGGGTGGCGAAGAGGAGGTGTACTACATCTCCGGCGGCTTCCTCGAAGTGCAGCCGAGCATGGTGAAGGTCCTGGCCGACACCGCGCTGCGTGCCGGCGACCTCGACGAGGCGGCGGCCCAGGAAGCGGTCCAGGCCGCGGAAAAGGCGCTCAACGCCAAGGGGTCCGAGTTCAACTACGGCGCCGCCTCGGCGCAGCTCGCCGAAGCCGCGGCCCAGCTGCGGACCATCCAGCAGTTGCGTCGCCAGGCCAAGCGCTGAGCGATCGCGTCACAAGGAAAGGGCAGCTTCGGCTGCCCTTTTCTTTTTCGCCCGTCGGCAGCCATCGGGTAGCCGGCGGTTTCGGGCCGGTGGCGCTCCCCGCTAGAATTCCGCCTTTCAGGCCGACGCCCGGCCACGCCAATGCACCGGCCTTTTCCCGGGTCACCAACGGAGTTTCTGCATGAGCCTCGAAGTCATCGTTCTCGCCGCCGGCCAGGGTACCCGCATGCGCTCGGCCCTGCCCAAGGTGCTCCACCCCGTCGCCGGCAAGCCCATGCTCGGGCACGTGCTCGACACCGCGCGCGAGCTGGCGCCCGGCGGCATCCGCGTGGTGGTCGGGCACGGTGCCGAACAGGTTCGCGAGCGGCTGGACGCCCCGGACCTAGGCTTCTTCCTGCAGGCCGAGCAGCTGGGCACCGGCCATGCCGTGGCCCAGGCGCTGCCGGGGCTGGACGCCGAACGCGTGCTGATCCTCTACGGCGACGTGCCGCTGATCGAGACGCAGACCCTGGAGCGCCTGCTGGCCAGGGTCGGCCCTCGGCAGATCGCCCTGCTCACCGTCGAGCTGGACGACCCCACCGGCTACGGGCGCATCGTTCGCGGCACGGACGGGCAGGTGCAGGCGATCGTCGAGCACAAGGACGCCTCGCCCGAACAGCGGCGGATCCGCGAGGGCAACACCGGCATCCTGGCGGTACCCGGCGAGCGCCTGGCCGGCTGGCTGCAGCGGCTTTCGAACGACAACGTGCAGGGCGAGTACTACCTGACCGACGTGATCGCCATGGCGGTGGCCGACGGGCTGGTGGTGGCCACCGAGCAGCCGCAGGCGGCGATGGAGGTGCAGGGCGCCAACGACCGCATGCAGCTGGCCGAGCTCGAGCGTCATTACCAGCAGCGCAGCGCGCGGCGGCTGATGGCCCAGGGCGTGACCCTGCTGGATCCGGCGCGCTTCGACCTGCGCGGCGAGGTCAGCGTCGGACGCGACGTGGTCATCGACGTCAACGTCATCCTCGAAGGCCGGGTGGTCATCGAGGACGGCGTGCAGATCGGTCCGAACTGCGTGGTGCGCGACAGCACCCTGCGCCGCGGCGCCGTGGTCAAGGCCAACAGTCACCTGGAAGGCGCCGAGCTGGGCGAGGGGGCCGACTGCGGTCCGTTCGCACGGCTGCGGCCGGGCACCGTGCTGGGGGCCCGGGCACACGTCGGCAACTTCGTCGAGCTGAAGAACGCCCGCCTCGGCGAGGGCGCCAAGGCCGGCCACCTGAGCTATCTCGGCGACGCCCGCATCGGCGCCCGCAGCAACATCGGCGCCGGCACCATCACCTGCAACTACGACGGCGCCAACAAGCACCGCACCGAACTCGGCGAAGACGTCTTCATCGGCTCGAACAGCGCGCTGGTGGCGCCGGTCACGCTCGGCGCCGGCGCCACCACCGGCGCCGGCTCGGTGATCACCGGCGACGTCCCGGCCGACACCCTGGCGGTGGGCCGCGCGCGTCAGCGCAACATCGAGGGCTGGAAGCGGCCGGTGAAGAAGAAGCCGGTCTGAGCCGCGAACGGGATCGCCCGTGTCTGACGGGGGATTGGATGGTGGGTTGAAGCGGAGCCTCGCCCGGCCCACCCTACGAAGGTCGGTGTCCCGTAGGGTGGGCTTCAGCCCACCAGGGGCACTTGCAGCCCATCCCTTCGTTATGTTTTGATTCGCGCCTATCAACTTACGAATCGAAACTAACGATGTCGAAGCGAAACACGCCGCAGCGCCGTCACGCCATTCTCGCCAGGCTCGCCGAGCAGGGCGAGGTGAGCGTCGAAGCGCTCGCCCGCGAGTTTGCTACGTCCGAGGTCACCATCCGCAAGGACCTCAACGCGCTGGAGAAGAACGGCCTGCTGCTGCGCCGCTACGGTGGCGCGGTGCCGTTGCCGCAGGAGCTCATCGCCGACGGCACGCAGCCGGTCTCGCCCTTCAAGCTGGGCATCGCCCGCGCCGCGGTCGGCTGCATCCGCGAGCACGCGCGGATCATCCTCGACAGCGGCAGCACCACCGCCGCCATGGTTCCGGAACTCGGCCGCAAGCCCGGGCTGGTGGTCATGACCAACTCGCTGAACGTGGCCAACGCCCTGCGCGAACTGGAGCACGAGCCGGCGCTGCTGATGACCGGCGGTACCTGGGATCCGCATTCGGAATCCTTCCAGGGCCAGGTCGCCGAGCAGGTGCTGCGCTCCTACGATTTCGACCAGCTGTTCATCGGCGCCGACGGCATCGACCTGGAGCGTGGCACCACCACCTTCAACGAACTGCTGGATCTGTCGCGGGTCATGGCCGAGGTGGCGCGCGAGGTGATCGTGCTCGCCGAATCGGACAAGATCGGCCGACGCATTCCCAACCTGGAGCTGCCCTGGAGCAGCATCAACACCCTCATCACCGACGAGCGCCTGGCCGACGAGGCCCGCGATCGCATCCAGGCCCGCGGCGTCAGGCTGATCTGCGCCGCGGCCGCCCATCCATAGGAGACTTGCTCATGTGTGGCATCGTAGGCGCCGTCGCCGAGCGCAACATCACCGCCATCCTGCTCGAAGGCCTCAAGCGCCTGGAATACCGCGGCTACGACAGCGCCGGACTGGCGGTGCTGGATGCCGCCGGGCAGCTGCAGCGGCTGCGGCGTAGCGGCAAGGTCGCCGAGCTGGAACAGGCCCTGCGCGAAACCGAGCTCGGCGGGAGACTCGGCATCGCCCACACGCGCTGGGCCACCCATGGCGCGCCCTGCGAGCGCAACGCCCATCCGCACCTGTCCGGCAACGAGCTGGCGGTGGTGCACAACGGCATCATCGAGAATCACGAGGCGCTGCGCCGGCGCCTGCAGGCCGAGGGCTACGAATTCACCTCGGATACCGACACCGAGGTCATCGTGCACCTGCTGCGCCAGAAGCTCGACGCCCTCGGCGACCTCGCCGCAGCGCTGCAGGCGGCGGTGAAGGAACTGCACGGCGCCTATGGCCTGGCGGTCATCAGCACGCGCCAGCCGGACCGTATCCTCGCCGCGCGCAGCGGCAGCCCGCTGGTGATCGGGCTCGGCCTCGGCGAGAACTTCCTCGCCTCCGACCAGCTTGCCCTGCGCCAGGTCACCGACCGCTTCCTGTACCTGGAGGAGGGCGACATCGCCGAAATCCGCCGCGATGCCGTGCGCATCTGGGACGTGACCGGCGTGCCGGTGCAGCGCGAGCCGGTGCAGTACCACGAAGGCGCCGAAGCGGCGGACAAGGGCGAGTTCCGTCACTTCATGCTCAAGGAGATCCACGAGCAGCCGAAGGTCGTGCAGCGCGCCCTGGAAAACCGGCTCGGTGCCGACCAGGTGCTGCCCCAGGCCTTCGGCCCGCAGGCCGCCGAGCTGTTCGCCCGGGTCCGCAACGTGCAGATCGTCGCCTGCGGCACCAGCTACCACGCCGGGATGGTTGCGCGTTACTGGCTGGAGGCGCTGGCCGGGCTGCCGTGCCAGGTCGAGGTCGCCAGCGAGTTCCGCTACCGCAAGGTGGTGGTCCAGCCCGACACCCTGTTCGTCACCATCTCGCAGTCCGGGGAGACCGCCGACACTCTGGCCGCGCTGCGCAATGCCAAGGCCGCCGGCTACCTGGCCAGCCTGGCGATCTGCAACGTCGGCACCAGCTCGCTGGTGCGCGAGTCCGACCTGACCCTGCTGACCCAGGCCGGCCCGGAGATCGGCGTCGCCTCGACCAAGGCCTTCACCACCCAGCTGGTCGGCCTGCTGCTGCTGACCCTGTCCCTCGGCCGTGTACGCGGGACCCTCGACGGCGAGCTCGAACGCACTCTGGTGGAGGAATTGCGGCGGCTACCGACCCGTCTTGGCGAGGCGCTGGCCATGGACCCGCGCATCGAGGAGGTGGCCGAGCACTTCGCCGAGAAGCAGCACACGCTGTTCCTCGGCCGCGGCGAGCAATACCCGGTGGCCATGGAAGGGGCGCTGAAGCTCAAGGAGATTTCCTACATCCACGCCGAGGCCTATCCGGCCGGCGAGCTCAAGCACGGCCCGCTGGCGCTGGTGGATGCGCACATGCCGGTGGTGACGGTGGCGCCGAACAACGAGCTGCTGGAGAAGCTCAAGTCCAACCTGCAGGAAGTCCGCGCGCGCGGCGGCGAGCTGATCGTGTTCGCCGACCGCGAGGCCGGCATCGAGAACGGCGAGGGCACGCTGCTGGTGAAGATGCCGCACATCCACGACGTGCTCTCGCCGATCCTCTACACCGTGCCGCTGCAGCTGCTGTCGTACCACGTCGCCGTGCTGCGCGGCACCGACGTCGACCAGCCGCGCAACCTGGCCAAGTCGGTGACGGTGGAGTAATCGATTTAGGCACGCTCTACACTGATCGTCAGGAACAAAGCCTGTACGGGCCGTCGCCGGCTCGTACTGAGCCGACCGCTGTGTCCTCTGCATGGCGATATTCTTCAATACTCAGCCAAACGAGACCTTGAGTACCTTGGCCATACCGTAGCCACCTCGCTAAATTAGCGAACTAACCAAAAGGATTTGGGGCGCTATGAGAAGGAAAGCTCGCATACTCATCCTATGTAAGACCTATCCCTCACCCAGTGCGACATACATGGAGACGTCCTGTGTCGCTGGGATGGACGCCAACGGAAACTTGATCCGCCTCTATCCCGTTCCCTTCCGGCTGGTTACAGAAGACCAACAGTTTTCGAAGTGGCAATGGATCGAGGCAGCCATCGAGAAGAACGTCGGCGATCATCGGCCGGAAAGCCACAAGATCGGGGTGGATACGATTCAGCCGCGGGAGCGCCTGCCGGCCGGAAACTGGAAGCTCCGGCGGGAGATGTTGGATAAGCTGCCGATTTACGAGAGTTTCGAAGCGCTGGAGCAGGCGCGCCTGGATTTCAATGTGACTGCGGTGGTTCAATTCCCGCGGACACCTCGATAGGTGGAAAATCCACTGAAACGAGGAGTCATTCATGAGCCGTAAACGTCGATCCTTCGATGTCAGCTTCAAGCTGCAAGTCGTCCAGATGATCAAGGATCAGGGCCTGAGCGTTGCGCAGGTCTGTCGAGACATGAACCTGGGGGAAACGGCTGTGCGCCGTTGGCTCCAACAGTATGAGGCCGAGCTCTCGGGGCAACCTGGAATCGGCAAGCCTTTGACGCCGGAGCAGCAACGAATCCGCCAGCTTGAGGCGGAGCTTCGCCAACTGAAGCAGGACAACGAACTGCTAAAAAAGG
>NZ_AUDU01000046.1 GCF_000425625.1 Stutzerimonas azotifigens DSM 17556 | reverse complement strand
TCAGTAGTGAAACGACGCATCGCCGATGGTAGTGTGGGGCTTCCCCATGTGAGAGTAGGTCATCGTCAAGCTCCTATCCCAAACGCCCTGGCCCGAAACGGCCGGGGCGTTTGCTTTTGCGCGGTGGAAAAGTGGATGGCTGCGCCCGGCATCCCTGGAGCGGGCCGGCCCTCAGGCGTGCGGCCGGGCGGCGGCGTGGCCCCCATTGGGCCCCGGCGCAGGCCGGGGCGACGGGATGGGGGTAAGGAGTCTGGACGCTGCGCCAGAGCCCGTCATGCCGGCGCAGGCCGGTATCCACGGAGGGCGGCTGAGTGCCAGGCCAATGGGCGCCGGCCTGTATCGGAGCGATGGCGTGGCCGAATGGCTGGCTCTGAGCTGCCGAAGCGGAAGCTGGTGGCAGGACCATCGATCACCTAATATGCGCGCTCCTTTTCCAAGGGATTCTTCCGTGCTCAGGCTTTTGACATTCCTTCAAGACGGCGACTTTCACTCCGGTGAGGAGATCGGCAGCTCGTTGGGCGTAAGTCGGGCCTCGGTGTGGAAGCAGATTGCTCGACTGGAAAAGGAAACCGGTCTGAGCATCGAGCGGGTCAGGGGCAACGGCTACCGGCTCCCGGCTTCTCTCTCACTGCTCAATGAAAACCGGCTGACGGAGGCGCTCGCCGAGCTCGGCTGGCAGCTTCATTTTTCGCACCGCATCGATTCCACGAACGCCAAGGCGCTTGCGCTTCTCCGGGAGCAAGGCAGGCCGCCCTTTGTCGTACTGGCCGAGCAGCAGACTGCCGGCCGCGGAAGGCGTGGACGGCAGTGGGTCAGTCCATTCGGTGCGAATCTTTACTTTACGCACGTCCTCGCGGTCGACGGCGGTGCCCGCCAGCTATCGGGCATCAGCCTGGCCGTCGGCGTGGCTGTGCTGCGTACCCTCCGCGCCCTTGGTCTCGAGGGAGCCGGGCTGAAATGGCCGAATGACCTGCTGGTGGGGGAAAAAAAGATCGCGGGGATCCTGCTCGAGCTGGCCGGTGACCCTGCCGGCGAATGCGAGGTCGTGGTAGGCGTCGGCATCAACGTCAACATGCAGGAGGCACATGGGCTGATTGACCAGCCCTGGACCTCCCTGGCCCAGGAACTGGGTATGACAATTGACCGAACGGAGCTCGCCGTGCAGCTTGCCAGGAATTTGAACGAAGTCCTCGCGCGGCAGTGTCAATACGGATTCGCGGCAGTCAAAGCCGAGTGGGAGGCCAGCCACCTCTGGCAGGGGCGCCTCGTGAAGCTTTCGGCGGGTGCCAACGAGACCGTTGGCGTGGTGCTCGGCGTCGACGACCAAGGCGCTTTAAGGCTCGAAAGCAATGGTCTGGAACAGCGCTTCAATGGCGGAGAGTTGAGTTTGAGGCTTCACGAATGATTCTGGAGCTGGATTGCGGGAACAGCTTTCTCAAGTGGCGGCTGTGGGATTCCCGAAAACAGGCGGTCTCGCTGAGGGGGCGGGCGAGTGACTTAGACGAACTGGTCGGTCAGCTCGCGACGCAGCCTTATCCGATAGCCCGCTGCCGGATGGTGAGTGTCAGAGGGGTGGAGGAGACCAGCGCACTGGTCGCTCGCCTCGAAATGGTGACCGGCGTCGCGCCGGTATTGGCTCGTTCGACGATGGTGCTTGCTGGCGTGAGCAATGGCTACGCCGAATATGAGCGTCTCGGTGTGGACCGTTGGCTGGCGGTGGTTGCCGCCTACAATAGGGTCAGGTCACCCTGTGTCGTCATCGACGTGGGAACGGCGGTTACGGTCGACTACGTGCAGGGCAGCGGCGTGCACATCGGCGGATATATCGCTCCCGGTTTGCCGTTGCTGCGCAAGCTGCTGACCGACAATACCGGAGGGGTTCGCTATCAGGCTGTCGAGCAGACGCGGGCGGCCCGTTCCGTTCCAGGAGTGCGAACGGCCGATGCCGTGGAGCGTGGCTGCGAACTGATGGTGCGCGACTTCGTCTCCGCCCGTATCGTGGCCGCCGAAGCCCTGCTGGGAAAAGAGGTTGTCATCCTCATGACCGGGGGTGATGCCGCCCTGGCCGAGGGGTTCGCCCAGGTGCAGTTCGTCGAGGATCTGGTTTTCGAGGGATTGGCAATTGCCTGTCCGTGATTTTGAGGTGTCCGGGTGCGCTGGTTATTCCTTTTTCTGCTGACCCTCAATCTGCTGTACGCCGTGTGGCACCAGCAGGAGCGGCCGGCCGATGTGAAAACGGTCGCTCCGCTCTCTGGCTATCAGCAGAACAAGCCCAGGCTCCAACTGCTCAGCGAATCCCCTGGTTCGGTCACTCGCGCTGCGCCGGTAGCTGCTGCGGACGAGTCGGCCTGTGTGTTCCTGGGCGGCCTGGAGCAGGAGGCCTCCGCTCGCCTGATCGAACAGCGCCTGTTGAGCCTCGATATCGCGGCCCGGGTGATTCCCGTGGAGGAGTCCGCGGGAACTGATTATTGGGTCTATCTGCCTCCACTCGCTTCGCGCGACGCTGCCTTGCGGCAGTTGAGGGAGCTGCAGTCCCGCAATGTGGACAGCTACGTCATCACGGTTGGCGACCTGTCCAATGGCGTCTCGCTCGGGATCTTCTCGCAAAGGGAATCCGCCAGCGCCGTTCGTGCGCGAATTGCCGAAATGGGGTACTCCCCCGAAATCAGGGATCTGCCGCGTGTTCAGCGGACCTACTGGGTGCGTGTCGAGCCGGCAGGCCGCCGTCTGCTGGACGAGCGACTGCTGGAAAGTCTGGCCAGGCAGCAGCCGCGTCTGCAGCATCGGCAAATGCCCTGTGAGGCCATTGCAACCGCAAGGTAGTTTGCATAGAATGGCGCCCGCTTTGCGACCCAGGGTCTTCAGGTCCTGAATGCAAAGATGCTGTTCCGGCGCTAACCTCAAGTTTTTATTGAGAAAACGCTTGACAGTAGGGTGGCATGGGAAGAAAATGCCGCCTCCTTTGGAGGGGTTCCCGAGTGGCCAAAGGGATCAGACTGTAAATCTGACGTCATCGACTTCGAAGGTTCGAATCCTTCCCCCTCCACCAGATTCAAGCGTAAGCGATAGCTTCGCGGGTATAGTTCAGTGGTAGAACCTCAGCCTTCCAAGCTGATGATGCGGGTTCGATTCCCGCTACCCGCTCCAGGTTGTTTGCGCAAATAGCTTCGCTCATGTAGCTCAGCTGGTAGAGCACACCCTTGGTAAGGGTGAGGTCAGCGGTTCAAATCCGCTCATGAGCTCCAATCCCAAAGGCAGATATGAAGATATCTGCCTTTGTTTTAATGGTGGTGCGACTCGCTCAATTCATGACGGGAGACGGTCTCGATGGCTAAAGAGAAATTCGAACGTAACAAACCGCACGTAAACGTCGGCACCATCGGTCACGTCGACCATGGCAAGACCACGCTGACGGCTGCGCTGACCAAAGTCTGTGCCGAGACCTGGGGCGGTTCCGCTCGTGATTTCTCGCAGATCGACAACGCGCCGGAAGAGAAGGCGCGCGGCATCACCATCAACACCTCGCACGTCGAGTACGACTCGGCCATCCGTCACTACGCCCACGTCGACTGCCCCGGTCACGCGGACTACGTGAAGAACATGATCACCGGTGCGGCGCAGATGGACGGCGCGATCCTGGTGTGCTCGGCTGCCGACGGCCCCATGCCGCAGACCCGCGAGCACATCCTGCTGTCCCGTCAGGTGGGCGTGCCCTACATCGTCGTGTTCCTGAACAAGGCCGACATGGTCGACGACGCCGAGCTCCTGGAGCTGGTGGAAATGGAAGTGCGCGACCTGCTGTCGACCTACGACTTCCCGGGTGACGACACCCCGATCGTGGTCGGCTCGGCGCTGATGGCGCTGGAAGGCAAGGATGACAACGAAATCGGCGTCTCCGCCGTGCGCAAGCTGGTGGAAACCCTGGACTCCTACATTCCGGAGCCGGTGCGTGCGATCGACCAGCCGTTCCTGATGCCGATCGAAGACGTGTTCTCGATCTCCGGCCGTGGCACCGTGGTGACCGGTCGTGTCGAGCGCGGCATCGTCAAGGTGGGCGAGGAAGTCGAGATCGTCGGCATCCGCGCCACCACCAAGACCACCTGCACCGGCGTGGAAATGTTCCGCAAGCTGCTCGACGAAGGTCGTGCCGGCGAGAACATCGGCGCGCTGCTGCGTGGCACCAAGCGTGAGGACGTCGAGCGCGGCCAGGTTCTGGCCAAGCCGGGCACCATCAAGCCGCACACCAAGTTCGAAGCCGAAGTGTACGTGCTGTCCAAGGAAGAAGGCGGTCGTCACACGCCGTTCTTCAAGGGCTACCGTCCGCAGTTCTACTTCCGCACCACCGATGTGACCGGTAACGTCGAGCTGCCGGAAGGCGTCGAGATGGTGATGCCGGGCGACAACATCAAGATGGTTGTCACCCTGATCGCACCGATCGCGATGGAAGACGGTCTGCGCTTCGCCATCCGCGAAGGTGGCCGTACCGTCGGCGCCGGCGTGGTTGCCAAGATCTTCGAATAAGCCTCGGCTTTTCGAAAGACGAAGGGGCCGAAAGGCCCCTTTTTCTATTGCCAAGTCGGTTTGACATGGGCTAGGTGCATCCGTACAATTGCGCCTCCTTTTATCGGGCCTAACCGGCCTGGTAGGGTGCTACTTTGAGTCTGAGGTCAAAATGCAAAACCAACAAATCCGTATTCGGTTGAAGGCTTTTGACCACCGCCTGATTGATCAATCAACCCAGGAAATCGTGGAAACCGCGAAACGTACTGGCGCTCAGGTGCGTGGTCCGATTCCGCTGCCAACCCGCAAGGAACGGTACACGGTGCTGGTCTCTCCGCACGTCAACAAGGACGCGCGCGATCAGTACGAGATTCGTACCCATAAGCGTGTGCTGGACATCGTTCAGCCGACGGACAAGACCGTCGATGCGCTGATGAAGCTCGACCTTGCTGCTGGCGTGGAAGTGCAGATCAGCCTCGGCTGAAGCCATCCGGCTTTAGTCCGTGTAACGCTCTGAAATGGGCGGCCATAGCGGGTGAAAGCCCCGTACACTCATGAGGTTCACAAGATGACTATTGGTGTAGTCGGTCGTAAGTGCGGCATGACCCGCATTTTCACCGAGGAAGGTGTCTCCATTCCGGTTACGGTTATTGAAATCGAGCCGAATCGCGTCACCCAATTCAAGAACGAAGAAAGCGATGGCTATCGCGCGGTCCAGGTGACCGTCGGCGAGCGTCGCGCCTCCCGCGTTACCAAGGCCCAGGCGGGTCACTTCGCCAAGGCGAACGTTCCGGCTGGCCGCAGCGTGCTGGAATTCCGTCTCGAAGACGGCGAGTACCAGGCGGGCGATCAGATCAGTGTCGATCTGTTCCAGGCTGGCCAGATGGTCGATGTGACCGGTCAGTCCAAGGGTAAAGGCTTCGCCGGTACCATCAAGCGCTGGAATTTCCGTGGTCAGGACAACACCCACGGCAACTCCGTGTCGCACCGCGTGCCCGGTTCCATCGGCCAGTGCCAGACTCCTGGCCGAGTGTTCAAGGGCAAGAAGATGTCCGGACACATGGGCGCCGAGCGCGTCACCGTGCAATCCCTGGAAATCGTCCGTGTCGATGCCGAACGTAACCTGCTGCTGGTCAAGGGCGCCGTGCCCGGCGCCACTGGCGGCGACGTGGTTGTACGTCCGGCTGTCAAGGCTCGCGGTTAAGGGGGATTTCACATGCAATTGAATGTTAATGGCGCCCAGGCCATCGAGGTCTCCGATCGCACCTTTGGTGGCGAATTCAACGAGACACTGGTGCATCAGGCTGTCGTTGCCTACATGGCTGGCGGCCGCCAGGGCAGCAAGCAGCAGAAGAGCCGTTCGGACGTTTCCGGCGGCGGCAAGCGCCCGTGGCGTCAGAAGGGCACCGGTCGTGCCCGTGCCGGTACCACCCGTGGTCCGATCTGGCGTGGCGGTGGCGTGACCTTCGCAGCCCGTCCGCAGAGCCACGAGCAGAAGCTCAACAAGAAGATGTACCGCGCCGCGCTGCGCTCCATCCTCGGTGAGCTGGTTCGTTCCGAGCGCCTGGTCGTCGTCGAGGACTTCGCGGTCGACGCCCCGAAGACCAAGATGCTGGCATCCAAGCTGGCCGGCATGGGTCTGAACGACGTGCTGATCGTGTCCGATGCCGTCGATCAGAATCTGTACCTCGCCGCTCGCAACCTGCCGAATGTCGACGTGCGCGACGTTCAGGGTTCCGATCCGGTAAGCCTGATCGCCTATGACAAGGTGCTCATCACCGTGTCCGCGGTGAAGAAATTCGAGGAGCTGCTGGGATGAACCAGGAACGCGTATTCAAAGTACTGCTTGGTCCGCATATCTCCGAGAAGGCCACCGTGCTGGCGGACACCAAGAAGCAATTCGTTTTCAAGGTCGCGACCGATGCGACCAAGCTGGAAATCAAGAAGGCCGTCGAAAGCCTGTTCAGCGTGAAAGTCGCTCGTGTCACCACCCTGAACGTCCAGGGCAAGACCAAGCGTACCGCTCGCGGCCTGGGCAAGCGCAACGACTGGAAGAAGGCGTACATCGCGCTTCAGCCGGGCCAGGATCTCGATTTCTCCAGCAGCGCTGAGTAAGGAAGGGGTGCATCATGGCAATCGTTAAGTGCAAGCCGACTTCCGCGGGCCGCCGCTTTGTCGTCAAGGTGGTCAATCAGGAGCTCCACAAGGGCGCTCCCTACGCACCGCTGCTCGAGAAGAAGTCGAAGTCCGGTGGTCGTAACAACAACGGCCGCATCACCACTCGCCACGTTGGCGGTGGTCACAAGCAGCACTACCGTCTGGTCGATTTTCGCCGCAACAAGGATGGCATTCCTGCCATCGTCGAGCGTATCGAATACGATCCGAACCGTACTGCTCACATCGCCCTGCTGAAGTATGCCGACGGCGAGCGTCGTTACATCATCGCGCCGAAGGGCGTGAGCGCCGGCGATCAGCTGGTGTCCGGTATCGACGCGCCGATCAAGGCCGGCAACAGCCTGCCGCTGCGCAACATTCCGGTCGGTTCGACCATTCACGGCGTCGAGCTGAAGCCGGGCAAGGGCGCCCAGCTGGCTCGTTCGGCTGGTGCTTCGGCCCAGCTGGTCGCGCGTGAAGGTGCATACGTCACCCTGCGTCTGCGTTCGGGCGAGATGCGCAAGGTCCTGGCCGAGTGCCGTGCGACCCTGGGCGAGGTCTCCAACTCCGAACACAGTCTGCGTTCGCTGGGCAAGGCCGGTGCGAAGCGCTGGCGCGGTGTCCGCCCGACCGTTCGTGGCGTCGCCATGAACCCGGTCGACCACCCGCATGGTGGTGGTGAGGGTCGTACTTCCGGTGGCCGTCATCCGGTTTCGCCGTGGGGCTTCCCGACCAAGGGCGCGAAGACCCGTGCCAACAAGCGTACCGACAACATGATTGTCCGCCGTCGCAAGTAACTAGAGGGATACGACTGTGCCGCGTTCTCTGAAAAAAGGTCCTTTTATCGATCTTCACCTACTGAAGAAGGTCGAGGCGGCGGTGGAAAAGAACGATCGCAAGCCGGTGAAAACCTGGTCGCGTCGTTCGATGATCCTGCCGCAGATGGTCGGTCTGACCATTGCTGTACACAACGGTCGCCAGCATGTCCCCGTTCTCGTGAGCGAAGACATGGTCGGCCACAAGCTCGGCGAGTTTGCCGCGACCCGCACCTACCGCGGTCACGTGGCAGACAAGAAAGGCAAGCGCTAAGGGGTAAGGAAAGATGGAAGTAGCCGCTAAGCTGTCGGGCGCTCGCATCTCCGCCCAGAAAGCCCGCCTGGTCGCCGACCAGATCCGCGGGAAGAAGGTGGGCGAAGCGCTCAACCTCCTGGCTTTCAGCAGTAAGAAAGCCGCGGAAATCATGAAAAAGGTGCTCGAGTCGGCCGTGGCCAACGCCGAGCACAACGAAGGCGCTGACGTGGACGACCTGAAGGTTTCCACCGTTTTCGTCAACGAAGGGCGTTCGCTTAAGCGCATCATGCCGCGGGCAAAGGGCCGCGCTGATCGCATCGTCAAGCGGTCTTGCCATATCACTGTCAAGGTTGCGGACAAGTAACGGAGTCGATCAGATGGGTCAGAAAGTACATCCCACTGGCATTCGCCTGGGAATCGTCAAGGAGCACACCTCCGTCTGGTACGCAGACGGCCGCACTTATGCAGACTATCTGCTCGCAGATCTGAACGTGCGCGAATACCTCCTGGACAAACTAAAAAACGCGTCCGTGAGCCGTATCGACATTCATCGTCCGGCTCAAACCGCACGCATCACCATCCACACCGCTCGTCCCGGCATCGTGATCGGCAAGAAAGGTGAGGACGTTGAGAAGCTGCGTCAGGACCTGACCAAGAAGATGGGCGTGCCGGTGCACATCAACATCGAAGAGATCCGCAAGCCGGAGCTCGACGCGATGCTGGTTGCCCAGAGCGTCGCCCAGCAGCTGGAGCGTCGCGTGATGTTCCGTCGTGCCATGAAGCGCGCGGTACAGAACGCCATCCGCATTGGTGCCAAGGGTATCAAGATCCAGGTCAGCGGCCGTCTCGGCGGCGCCGAGATCGCCCGTACCGAGTGGTACCGCGAAGGTCGTGTGCCGCTGCACACCCTGCGTGCGGATATCGATTACGCCACCTACGAAGCGCACACCACCTACGGTGTGATCGGCGTGAAGGTTTGGATCTTCAAGGGCGAGGTCATCGGTGGCCGCCATGAAGAGCTGAAGCCTCAGGCGCCTGCGCCTCGTAAAAAAGCTGCTGCCAAGTAAGGGGTACGCCAAATGCTGCAACCTAAGCGTACAAAATTCCGCAAGCAGATGACCGGTCACAACCGTGGCCTGGCTCAGCGCGGTAGTAAGGTGAGCTTCGGCGAGTTCGCGCTGAAGTCCGTGTCCCGCGGCCGTCTGACGGCCCGCCAGATCGAGGCGGCGCGTCGCGCGCTGACCCGTCACGTGAAGCGTGGCGGCAAGATCTGGATCCGCGTTTTCCCCGACAAGCCCGTCACCAAGAAGCCCCTCGAAGTTCGTATGGGTAAAGGCAAGGGTAACGTCGAGTACTGGGTAGCCCAGATTCAACCGGGCAAGGTGCTCTACGAGATCGAGGGTGTTTCCGAAGAGCTGGCGCGCGAGGCGTTTGCCCTGGCGGCTGCGAAGCTGCCGCTCGCCACCTCCTTTGTTAAGCGGACGGTGATGTGATGAAAGCGAATGACCTTCGTGAAAAATCCGCCCAGGAGCTGAACGAGCAACTGCTCGGGCTGCTGCGCGACCAGTTCAATCTGCGTATGCAGAAGGCGACCGGCCAGTTGGGGCAGTCGCACCTGCTCTCGCAAGTCAAGCGCGACATCGCTCGTGTCAAGACTGTGCTCAACCAGCAGGCAGGTAAGTGATCATGGCTGAAGCTCAGAAAACCGTCCGCACGCTGACCGGCCGTGTCGTCAGCGACAAGATGGACAAGACCATCACCGTTCTGATCGAGCGTCGCGTCAAGCACCCGATCTACGGTAAATACGTCAAGCGCTCGACCAAGCTGCATGCTCACGATGAGAGCAACCAGTGCAAGATCGGCGACAAGGTCACCATCCGCGAAACCCGCCCGATGGCCAAGACCAAGTCCTGGATGCTGGTTGACGTTGTCGAACGCGCCGTCGAAGTCTAAGGGCTAGGGGTCGGAGAACTTATATGATTCAGACTCAATCCATGCTCGACGTCGCCGACAACAGTGGCGCGCGTCGCGTGATGTGCATCAAGGTGCTCGGCGGTTCTCACCGCCGTTACGCCGGCATCGGTGACATCATCAAGGTCACCGTGAAAGAAGCGATTCCGCGTGGCAAGGTCAAGAAGGGCCAGGTCATGACTGCAGTCGTGGTGCGTACCCGTCACGGTGTGCGTCGTCCGGATGGCTCGATCATCCGCTTCGACGGCAACGCTGCCGTTCTGCTGAACAACAAGCAGGAGCCGATCGGTACCCGTATCTTCGGGCCCGTGACGCGTGAGCTTCGTTCCGAGAAGTTCATGAAGATCGTCTCTCTCGCGCCCGAAGTGCTGTAAGGAGTAGCCGTCATGCAAAAGATTCGTCGTGACGACGAGATCATCGTCATCGCCGGCAAGGACAAGGGCAAGCGTGGCAAGGTGCTGAAGGTGCTCGCCGACGATCGTCTGATCGTGGGTGGCGTGAACCTGATCAAGCGCCATACCAAGCCCAACCCGATGGCCGGTGTACAGGGCGGTATCGTCGAGAAAGAGGCGCCTCTGCACGTCTCCAACGTCGCCATTTTCAATGGTGAGACCAACAAGGCCGACCGCGTGGGTTTCAAGGTTGAAGACGGCAAGAAAATTCGCGTCTTCAAGTCGACCCAGAAACCGGTCGATGCTTGAGCACTGCTAGGTAGATACCATGGCACGACTTAAAGAGATTTACCGGAAAGACATCGCGCCCAAGCTGAAGGAAGAGCTGAAGCTGGCGAACGTGATGGAAGTTCCGCGCATCACCAAAATCACCCTGAACATGGGGCTGGGCGAGGCTGTCGGTGACAAGAAGGTCATCGAGAACGCCGTCGCCGATCTGGAGAAGATCACCGGTCAGAAGCCGGTCGTCACTTACGCGCGTAAGTCGATCGCAGGCTTCAAGATCCGTGAAGGCTGGCCGATCGGTGTCAAGGTCACCCTGCGCCGTGATCGTATGTACGAATTCCTGGATCGCCTGCTCGCGATCTCCCTGCCGCGGGTCCGCGACTTCCGCGGCCTGAATGCCAAGTCCTTCGATGGGCGCGGCAACTACAGCATGGGCGTCAAAGAGCAGATCATCTTCCCGGAGATCGACTACGACAAGATCGATGCGCTGCGCGGTCTTGACATCACGCTCACCACCACGGCTCGTACGGACGATGAAGGTCGCGCTCTGCTGCGCGCTTTCAACTTCCCGTTCCGCACCTGATTGGAGTACGCACATGGCTAAGCAGAGCATGAAGAACCGCGAGCTGAAACGTCAGCAGACGGTTGCCAAGTACGCCCAGAAGCGTGCGGCGCTCAAGGCGATCATCGTCAACCCGGCTTCCTCTCCGGAAGAGCGCTGGGAAGCCCAGGTCGCCCTGCAGAAGCAGCCGCGTGACGCGAGCGCCTCGCGCCTGCGCAACCGCTGCCGTCTGACCGGCCGTCCGCACGGCTACTACCGCAAGTTCGGTCTGGCGCGCAACATGCTGCGTCAGGCCGCCATGCGCGGTGACGTACCGGGTCTGGTCAAGGCCAGCTGGTAAGTCGCGGGCGGTCCGCCGCCCGACGCAATGCCGAATCAAGCCCCTTATGGGGCTTGATTCATTTATGGCTGGTCTCTAGAATGACCGGCTCTTCTGAGCCCGTGTTCCGGGTTTGGAAAGTTAGGCCGAAAGGCTTTCATCTGTTGTCAGGAGCATCAAGCCCATGAGTATGCAGGACCCGTTAGCGGACATGCTAACTCGTATCCGTAATGCCCAGTTGGCTGAGAAGACCGTGGTAAGCATGCCGTCTTCCAAGCTGAAGGTGGCAGTAGCCGACGTTCTGAAGAGCGAGGGTTACATTTCCGGTTACCAGATCAGTAGCGACGTCAAGCCGCAGCTGTCCATCGAGCTCAAGTACTTCGAGGGCCGCCCGGTCATCGAGGAGCTCAAGCGCGTGAGCCGTCCCGGCCTGCGCCAGTACAAGTCCGTCGACCAGCTGCCGAAAGTTCGCGGCGGCCTCGGCGTTTCGATCGTGTCCACCAACAAGGGTGTGATGACCGATCGCGCTGCCCGCGCCGCAGGCGTCGGTGGCGAAGTGCTCTGCACCGTGTTCTAAGGGGGGATAAGCATGTCTCGCGTTGCTAAGAACCCCGTCAAGCTGCCCGCCGGCGTTGAAGTCAGCCTGGCCGGTCAGCGTCTGTCGGTGAAGGGCTCCAAGGGTGCTCTCGAACTGAACGTCCATCCGTCCGTCGAGGTCGTGCAGGAATCCGGCGAGCTGCGTTTCGCCGCGCGTAACGGCGACCAGCAGAACAAGGCCATGGCCGGCACCACCCGTGCGCTGGTCAACAACATGGTCATCGGTGTCAGCCAGGGCTTCGAGCGCAAGCTCCAGCTGGTTGGCGTCGGTTACAAGGCGCAGGCCAAAGGTCAAGTGCTGTCCCTGGCTCTTGGCTTCTCGCACCCCATCGACTATCAGCTGCCGCAAGGCATCACGGCTGAAACTCCGACCCAGACCGATATCCTGATCAAGGGCATCGACAAGCAACTGGTCGGTCAGGTGGCTGCTGAGATCCGCGACTTCCGTCGTCCCGAGCCGTACAAGGGCAAGGGCGTTCGTTACTCCGACGAAGTCGTCCATCGTAAAGAAGCTAAGAAGAAGTAGGGCATAGCAAATGAGCGTAAAGAAAGAAACTCGTCTGCGTCGCGCTCGCAAGGCACGCCTGAAAATGCGCGAGCTGGAAGCCGTACGCCTCTGCGTGTACCGCTCTTCCCAGCACATCTACGCCCAGGTCATCGCGGCCGACGGCGGCAAGGTCCTGGCCAGCGCCTCCACGCTGGACAAGGAGCTGCGTGACGGTGCCACCGGCAACGTCGATGCGGCCAAGAAGGTCGGTCAGCTGGTGGCCGAGCGCGCGAAAGCCGCCGGCGTTACCCAGGTCGCGTTCGATCGTTCCGGCTTCAAATACCACGGTCGTGTCAAGGCACTGGCTGATGCTGCTCGTGAAGGCGGGCTGGAGTTCTAAGTTATGGCAAATAACGAGCAAAAGCGCGACGAAGGCTACATCGAGAAGCTGGTTCAGGTTAACCGCGTCGCCAAGACCGTCAAAGGCGGTCGTATCTTCACCTTCACCGCGCTGACCGTGGTTGGCGACGGCAAGGGTCGCGTCGGTTTCGGCCGTGGCAAGTCGCGCGAAGTGCCGGCCGCCATCCAGAAGGCCATGGAAGCCGCGCGCCGCAACATGATCCAGGTGGATCTGAACGGCTCGACCCTGCAGTACCCGATCAAGTCCGCCCATGGCGCTTCGAAGGTGTACATGCAGCCGGCCTCGGAAGGTACCGGTGTCATCGCCGGCGGCGCCATGCGCGCCATCCTGGAAGTCGCAGGCGTGCAGAACGTTCTGGCGAAGTGCTATGGCTCCACCAACCCGGTGAACGTGGTCTACGCCACCTTCAAGGGGCTGAAGTCCATGCAGTCGCCCGAGTCGGTCGCAGCCAAGCGTGGCAAGAGCGTCGAGGAGATCCTCTAACCATGGCTACCGCAACTGTCAAAGTCACGCTGGTCAAGAGCCTGAACGGGCGGCTGGCGAATCACAAGGCGTGCGTCAAAGGCCTCGGCCTGCGTCGCATCGGTCACACCGTGGAAGTTCAGGACACGCCTGAGAACCGCGGCATGATCAACAAAGCCTACTACCTGCTGCGTGTGGAGGGCTAATCCATGCAACTGAACGATCTGCGTTCCGCACCGGGTGCTCGTCGCGAAAAGCTGCGTCCGGGCCGTGGTATCGGTAGCGGCCTCGGCAAGACCGGCGGCCGTGGTCACAAGGGTCAGACCTCGCGCTCCGGCGGCAAGATCGCTCCGGGCTTCGAGGGTGGCCAGCAGCCGCTGCATCGTCGTCTGCCGAAGTTCGGCTTCGTTTCGCTGAAGGCCATGGATCGCGCCGAAGTGCGTACCTCCGAGCTGGCCAAGGTGGACGGCGACGTGGTGAGCCTGCAGAGCCTGAAGGACGCCAACATCATCAACCAGAACGTACAGCGCGTTAAGGTGATGCTGTCGGGCGAGGTTGGGCGTGCCGTCACCCTGAAGGGCATCGCCGCCACCAAGGGTGCGCGTGCGGCTATCGAAGCAGCTGGCGGCAAGTTCGAGGAATAAATGGCTAAGCAAGGTGCTCTCTCCGCGCTGACCAATGGCGGGCTGTCCGAGCTCTGGGCGCGTCTGCGCTTCTTGTTCATGGCGATCATCGTCTACCGGATCGGTGCCCACATTCCGGTGCCGGGCATCAATCCGGACAGGCTGGCAGAGCTGTTCCGGCAGAACGAGGGGACCATCCTTAGCCTGTTCAACATGTTTTCCGGTGGCGCGCTGGAGCGCATGAGCATCTTCGCACTGGGGATCATGCCGTACATTTCGGCGTCGATCATCATGCAGCTCATGACCGCGGTCAGTCCGCAGCTGGAGCAGTTGAAGAAGGAAGGCGAGGCCGGTCGACGCAAGATCAGCCAGTACACGCGTTATCTCGCGCTGGTGCTGGCGATCGTGCAGGCGGTCGGCATGTCGGTCGGGCTGGCGGGGCAGGGCGTTGCGTTCAGCAGCGGCTTCGCCTTCCACTTCCTGGCCGTCACCACCTTCGTCGCCGGCGCGATGTTCATGATGTGGCTCGGTGAGCAGATCACCGAGCGCGGTATCGGCAACGGCATCTCGATGCTGATCTTCGCCGGTATCGTGGCCGGCCTGCCGGGCGCACTCGGACAGTCGTTCGAGTCCGCACGGCAGGGCGACATCAACATCATCGCATTGCTGGCGGTCGGCCTGGTGGCAGTGGCCATCATCGGCTTCGTGGTGTTCATCGAGCGTGGCCAGCGGCGTATCGCCGTTCACTACGCCAAGCGTCAGCAGGGCCGCAAGGTCTTCGCAGCGCAGACCAGCCACCTGCCGCTGAAGGTGAACATGGCCGGGGTCATCCCGGCGATCTTCGCCAGCAGTCTGCTGCTGTTCCCGGCGTCGCTCGGTTCCTGGTTCGGGCAGTCCGAGGGGCTCGGCTGGCTGCAGGACGTGGCGCAGGCCATCGCTCCGGGGCAGCCGCTGAACATCCTGCTGTTCAGCGCCGGCATCATCTTCTTCTGCTTCTTCTACACGGCTCTGATGTTCAATCCCAAGGACGTCGCGGAGAACCTGAAGAAATCGGGTGCGTTTATTCCCGGCATTCGCCCGGGCGAGCAGTCGGCACGCTATATCGATGGCGTGCTGACCCGCTTGACCCTGTTCGGTGCCCTCTACATGACGGCTGTATGCCTGCTGCCCCAGTTCCTGGTGGTGGCGGCCAACGTGCCGTTCTACCTTGGCGGGACCTCGCTGCTGATCGTGGTCGTCGTGGTGATGGATTTCATGTCACAAGTGCAATCCCATCTCATGTCGCACCAGTACGAGTCCCTCATGAAGAAAGCCAACCTGAAGGGTTACGGCAGCGGCATGCTGCGCTGACCGTCCCTTGGGTTCGAGGAGTTGGTGATGAAAGTTCGTGCATCGGTGAAGAAGCTGTGCCGTAACTGCAAAATCATCCGTCGCGACGGTATCGTGCGGGTGATCTGCAGCGCGGAACCACGCCACAAGCAGCGCCAAGGCTGATTGTGAAGCACGCGTGAATAGCCCGGCAGCTAGTGTGCTGCCGGGTTGAATATTTATTACTACAGCGCTAATATCTCGCGCCCTTTTCTTGGCTTCCGGGGCGTAGGTAGCTGTCACTTGGAGTTTCACTGAATGGCCCGTATTGCAGGCGTCAACATTCCGGATAACAAGCACACTGTTATCTCGCTGACCTATATCTACGGTGTTGGTCGCACCACCGCACAGAACATCTGTGCCGCCACGGGCGTCAATCCCGCGGCGAAAATCAAGGATCTGTCCGACGAGCAGATCGAGCAGCTGCGTGGCGAAGTCGCGAAGCTCACCACCGAAGGTGACCTGCGCCGCGAAGTCAACATGAAGATCAAGCGTCTGATGGACCTGGGTGCCTACCGCGGCCTGCGTCATCGTCGCGGTCTTCCCGTTCGCGGTCAGCGGACCAAGACGAACGCGCGCACCCGCAAGGGCCCGCGTAAGCCGATCCGCAAGTAATCGCGATTCGCGAATCGACAGGAATCTGAATCATGGCAAAACCTGCTGCTCGTCCTCGTAAGAAAGTCAAAAAGACGGTGGTTGATGGCATCGCCCATATCCACGCGTCCTTCAACAACACCATCGTGACCATCACCGACCGTCAGGGCAATGCACTGTCTTGGGCGACCTCCGGTGGTTCCGGTTTCCGTGGCTCGCGCAAGAGCACTCCGTTCGCGGCCCAGGTCGCTGCCGAGCGTGCCGGCCAGGCCGCCCTCGAATACGGCCTGAAGAACCTCGACGTGAACGTCAAGGGCCCGGGTCCGGGTCGTGAGTCCGCTGTGCGTGCACTCAACGCCTGCGGTTACAAGATCGCCAGCATCACCGACGTGACGCCCATCCCGCACAACGGGTGCCGTCCGCCGAAGAAGCGTCGCGTGTAATAGGAGACAGTGAGAAATGGCTCGTTATATTGGTCCCAAGTGCAAACTGTCTCGCCGTGAAGGCACCGACCTCTTCCTGAAGAGCGGCGTTCGCGCGCTCGAGTCGAAGTGCAACATCGAGACGCCCCCGGGTGTCCACGGCCAGCGTCGCGGACGTCTGTCCGACTACGGCACCCAGCTGCGCGAGAAGCAGAAGGTCCGCCGCATCTATGGCGTGCTCGAGCGCCAGTTCAGCAGCTACTACAAGGAAGCGGCCCGTCGCAAGGGCGCAACCGGCGAGAACCTGCTGCAGCTGCTCGAATGCCGTCTGGACAACGTCGTGTACCGCATGGGCTTCGGTGCCACCCGCGCCGAATCGCGCCAGCTGGTTTCGCACAAAGCCATCAGCGTCAACGGCCAGACCGTGAACGTCCCGTCCTACCAGATCAAGGCTGGTGACGTGGTTGCCGTTCGCGAGAAGTCCAAGAACCAGCTGCGTATCGCCCAGGCCCTGGAAATCTGCGCCCAGCGTGGTCGCGTGGAGTGGGTCGAAGTGGACGCCGATAAGAAGTCCGGCGTATTCAAGAGTGTGCCGGCTCGCAGCGATCTGTCCGCCGACATCAACGAAAACCTGATTGTCGAGCTCTACTCCAAGTAAGGGCTAGAAAATAGGTGTATCCATGCAGAGTTCGGTAAATGAGTTCCTGACCCCCCGCCACATCGATGTGCAGGTGGTCAGTCCGACCCGCGCCAAGATCACGCTCGAGCCTCTCGAGCGTGGCTTCGGCCACACCCTGGGCAACGCGCTGCGTCGTATCCTGTTGTCCTCCATGCCCGGCTGCGCCGTAGTCGAGGCTGAGATCGATGGTGTGCTCCACGAGTACAGCGCGATCGAAGGCGTCCAGGAAGACGTGATCGAAATCCTGCTCAACCTCAAGGGTCTCGCCATCAAGCTGCATGGCCGCGATGAAGTGACCTTGAGCTTGGTGAAGAAAGGTCCGGGCCCGGTTACCGCCGCCGACATCCAGCTGGATCACGATGTGGAAATCGTCAATGGCGATCACCTGATCGCCAATCTGGCGGCCAACGGTTCGCTCAACATGAAGCTCAAGGTCGCGCGTGGTCGCGGTTACGAGCCGGCTGACGCGCGTCAGAGCGAAGAGGACGAAAGCCGTAGCATCGGCCGTCTTCAGCTCGACGCTACCTTCAGTCCGGTTCGCCGTGTTGCCTACGTGGTCGAGAATGCCCGTGTCGAGCAGCGTACCAACCTGGACAAGCTGGTCATCGACCTCGAAACCAACGGTACCCTGGATCCCGAAGAGGCGATCCGTCGTGCCGCCACCATCCTGCAGCAGCAGCTGGCCGCCTTCGTCGACCTCAAGGGCGCGAGCGAGCCGGTCGTGGTCGAGCAGGAAGACGAGATCGATCCGATCCTGCTCCGTCCGGTAGACGACCTGGAGCTGACCGTCCGTTCGGCAAACTGCCTGAAGGCAGAAAACATCTACTACATCGGTGACCTGATCCAGCGCACCGAAGTCGAGCTGTTGAAGACGCCGAACCTGGGCAAGAAGTCCCTGACCGAGATCAAGGACGTGCTCGCCTCTCGTGGTCTGTCCCTCGGTATGCGCCTGGATAACTGGCCGCCGGCAAGTCTCAAGAAGGACGACAAGGCGACTGCCTGATCGTCTCTAGTCACCGAACTGAAGGTTTGGTAAGGAATTTCAATCATGCGTCATCGTAAAAGTGGCCGTCACCTGAGCCGCACCAGCGCACACCGCAAGGCTATGTTCCAGAACATGGCGGTGTCGCTGTTCGAGCACGAACTGATCAAGACCACCCTGCCGAAAGCCAAGGAGCTGCGCCGCGTTGCCGAGCCGCTGATCACCCTGGCCAAGGAAGACAGCGTGGCCAACCGTCGCCTGGCTTTCGACCGCACCCGGTCGAAAACTGCTGTCGGCAAGCTGTTCAACGATCTGGGCAAGCGCTATGCCAACCGTCAGGGCGGCTATCTGCGCATCCTCAAGTGCGGCTTCCGCGCGGGCGACAACGCGCCCATGGCGTACGTCGAGCTGGTCGACCGTCCGGTCGGCGGTGAGGTCGAATCCGCCGAATAAGGTGGATTGCCAAGAAGAACCGGGCCCAGGCCCGGTTTTTTTATGCCTGCGGTTTAGGCTGTCTCTATCGCTTGGCTTGAATCAATGAATTGGGACGGCGCTCGGCGCACGGGTAACGTGGCTCCTGTACCGCAACGGCGGAAGAACAGCAAAAGGAGCAGCAAATGAGCGAGCGCACGATCTTTACCACGGCCAGTGGCATCCCGGTGGCCGACAACCAGAATTCCCGTAGTGCAGGTCCGCGTGGCCCTCTGTTGCTGGATGATTTCCATCTGGTGGAGAAGCTCGCGCATTTCAACCGGGAGGTCATTCCCGAGCGTCGCGTGCATGCCAAGGGCTCGGGGGCGTACGGCACCTTCACCGTGACCCAGGACATCACCCGCTACACCAAGGCCAAGCTGTTCGAGCAGGTTGGCAAGCAGACTCCGATGTTCCTGCGCTTCTCCACCGTCGGCGGTGAGCGCGGTTCGGCCGATACCGAGCGCGATCCACGCGGCTTCGCCGTCAAGTTCTACACCGAGGAAGGCAACTGGGACGTGGTGGGAAACAACACGCCGGTGTTCTTCCTGCGCGACCCCCTGAAGTTCCCCGACTTCATCCATACGCAGAAGCGCGACCCGTGGACCAATCTGAAGAGCCCGCAGATGATGTGGGACTTCTGGTCCCTTTCGCCCGAATCGTTGCACCAGGTGACCATCCTGTTTTCCGACCGCGGCATTCCGGACGGCTACCGCTTCATGCACGGCTTCGGCAGTCATACCTTCAGCCTGATCAGCGCGCACGGCGAACGGCACTGGGTCAAGTGGCACTACAAGTCGATGCAGGGCATCCGCAACCTGCCGCCGGCCGAAGCGGCGCGCCTGGCCGGGGCGGATCCGGACTACGCGCAGCGCGACCTGTTCGAGGCGATCGAGCGGGGCGACTACCCGCGCTGGCGCGTATGCATGCAGGTGATGAGCGAGGCCGAGGCGGCGCAGCGTGCCGAGAATCCGTTCGATGTGACCAAGACCTGGTCGCAGAAGGAGTTCCCGCTGATCGAGGTCGGTGTCATCGAGCTCAACCGCAATCCGCTGAACTACTTTGCCGAAGTGGAGCAGGCGTCCTTCGCGCCGAGCAACGTGGTGCCCGGGGTCGGCCTGTCGCCGGACCGCATGCTGCAGGGGCGCGTGTTCGCCTACGCCGACGCCCAGCGCTACCGGGTCGGGACCAACTACCAGCAGCTGCCGGTCAATGCGCCGCGTTGCCCCTACCACAACTACCAGCGCGACGGCGCGATGCGTTTCGACGGCAACGGCGGAGCGGCACCGAACTACGAGCCCAACAGCTACTCGGCTGCGCCCAAGCAGGCGCCGCAGTACGCTGAGCCGGCCCAGGCGCTCGAAGGCGCGGCGACTCGCTACGATCACCGCGAGGACGGCGATTACTACAGCCACGCCGGTGCGCTGTTCCAGCTGATGAACGACGACCAGCGTGCGCTGCTGATCGACAACATCGTCGGCGCGATGAAATCGGTGACCCGCGACGTGCAGTTGCGCCAGCTGGCACACTTCTTCAAGGCCGATCCGGCCTATGGGGCGGGGGTGGCCAAGGGCCTGGGCGTCGATCCCAGCCAGGTCGCCTGAAGGTAATCGCGGGAAAGGAAAAAGCCGGGCAATCGCCCGGCTTTTTCGTATCGGCTGTCCGCCTCAGGACGCGCGGTCGCGGGCCAGCAGCGGCTTGAGGAAGTGGCCGGTGTGGGACGCCTCGTTCTCCGCGACCTCCTCCGGCGTGCCGCAGGCGATGATCTGTCCGCCGCGCGAACCGCCCTCCGGGCCGAGGTCGACGATCCAGTCGGCGGTCTTGATGACGTCCAGATTGTGCTCGATCACCACCACCGTGTTGCCGTGGTCGCGCAGGCGATGGAGTACGTCGAGCAGTTGCTGGATGTCGGCGAAGTGCAGGCCGGTGGTCGGCTCGTCGAGGATGTAGAGCGTCTTGCCGGTATCGCGCTTGGACAGCTCGCGCGACAGCTTGACCCGCTGCGCCTCGCCGCCGGACAGCGTGGTCGCGCTCTGGCCGAGCTTGATGTAGGACAGGCCCACGTCCATCAGCGTCTGCAGCTTGCGCGCCACCGCCGGAACGGCATCGAAGAAGGCGCGGGCCTCCTCGATGGTCATCTCCAGCACCTCGTGGATGCTGCGGCCCTTGTACTTCACCTCGAGGGTCTCGCGGTTGTAGCGCTTGCCCTTGCAGACGTCGCAGGGCACGTAGATGTCCGGGAGGAAGTGCATCTCCACCTTGATCACGCCGTCGCCCTGGCAGGCCTCGCAGCGGCCGCCCTTGACGTTGAAGGAGAAGCGCCCCGGGCCGTAGCCGCGCGAGCGCGCTTCCGGGACGCCGGCGAAGAGTTCGCGGATCGGCGTGAACAGCCCGGTGTAGGTCGCCGGGTTGGAGCGCGGGGTGCGGCCGATCGGGCTCTGGTCGATGTCGACCACCTTGTCCAGGTGCTGCAGCCCGTCGAAGCTGTCGTAGGGCGCGACATCCAGCGTGGTCGCGCCGTTGAGGGCGGTGGCGGTGATCGGGAACAGGGTGTTGTTGATCAGCGTCGACTTGCCGGAGCCGGACACGCCGGTGATGCAGGTCAGCAGCCCGATCGGGATCTCCAGATCGACGCCGCGCAGGTTGTTGCCGCGGGCACCCTTGAGGCTCAGGACTTTCTTGCGGTCGCGCGGGGTGCGCTTGGCGGGGTAACGGATCCTCTCGCGGCCGGACAGGTATTTGCCGGTCAGCGAGTCCGGGTGAGCCATCACCTCGTCGGGCGTGCCTTCGGCGACCACCTGGCCGCCATGCACGCCGGCGCCCGGGCCGATGTCCACCACGTAGTCGGCCAGGCGGATGGCGTCCTCGTCATGCTCGACCACGATCACCGTGTTGCCGAGGTCGCGCAGGTGGGTGAGGGTGCCCAGCAGGCGCTCGTTGTCGCGCTGGTGCAGGCCGATGGAGGGTTCGTCGAGGATGTACATGACGCCCACCAGGCCGGCGCCGATCTGGCTGGCCAGGCGGATGCGCTGCGCCTCGCCGCCGGACAGGGTGTCGGCGCTGCGGTCCAGGGTCAGGTAGTCGAGGCCGACGTTGACCAGGAATTGCAGGCGCTCGCGGATCTCCTTGAGGATCTTGTCGGCGATCTCGCCGCGGCGGCCGGTGAGGTGCAGCTCGCCGAAATATTCGCAGGCATCGCCCACCGGCAGGCCGGTGACCGCCGGCAGCGTCTTGTCGCCGACCCACACGTGGCGCGCCTCGCGGCGCAAACGCGTGCCCAGGCACTCGGGGCAGGGCTGGGTGCTGAGGAACTTGGCCAGTTCGTCGCGCACGGTGGTCGATTCGGTTTCCCGGTAGCGGCGCTCGAGGTTGGGGATGATGCCCTCGAACGGGTGGGCGCGCTTGACGATGTCGCCGCGGTCGTTGAGGTAGCGGAACTCGACGCTCTCCCGGCCGCTGCCGCGCAGGATGACCTTCTGCTGGTCGGCGGTCAGCGCGTCGAACGGCTTGTCGAGGCTGAAGCCGTAATGCGAGGCCAGCGAATTGAGCATCTGGAAGTAGTAGACGTTGCGCCTGTCCCAGCCACGGATCGCGCCCTCGGCCAGGGTCAGCTCGCCGTTGACCAGCCGCTTGGCGTCGAAGAACTGCTTCACGCCGAGGCCGTCGCAGGTGGGGCAGGCGCCGGCCGGGTTGTTGAACGAGAACAGCTTGGGTTCGAGCTCGCTGATCGAATGGCCGCAGATCGGACAGGCGAAGCGGGCCGAGAAGATCAGCTCCTCGCCTTCCTCGTCCTCCATCGGCGCCACCAGGGCGATGCCATCGGCCAGCTTCAGCGCCGTCTCGAAGGATTCGGCCAGGCGCTGCTGCAGGTCGGCACGCACCTTGAAGCGGTCGACGACGATGTCGATCGAGTGCTTCTTCTGCTTGTCGAGCTTGGGCACCTCGTCCAGTTCGTAAAGACGGCCGTCTACCCGCGCCCGCACGTAGCCCTGCGCGCGCATCTCCTCGAACACCGCCAGGTGCTCGCCCTTGCGCTCGCGGATCACCGGCGCCAGCAGCATCAGCTTGCGACCCTCGGGCAGGGCGAGGACCTGGTCGACCATCTGGCTGACCGTCTGCGCCTCCAGCGGGGCGTCGTGATCCGGGCAGCGGGGGGTGCCAACGCGGGCGTAGAGCAGGCGCAGGTAGTCGTAGATCTCGGTGATGGTGCCGACCGTCGAGCGCGGGTTGTGCGAGGTCGACTTCTGCTCGATGGAAATAGCCGGCGACAGGCCCTCGATGGTGTCGACGTCGGGCTTTTCCATCATCGACAGGAACTGCCGCGCGTAGGCCGACAGCGACTCGACGTAGCGCCGCTGGCCCTCGGCGTAGAGGGTGTCGAAGGCCAGCGACGACTTGCCGGAACCGGACAGGCCGGTGATGACCACCAGCTTGTCGCGGGGCAGGGTGAGGTCGATGTTCTTCAGGTTGTGGGTGCGGGCCCCACGAATCAGGATCTTGTCCAAAACAGCCTCGCATGGCGGGCGGGAAACCCGTGAGTATACGGCCGCCCGGAACGGGGCGGCAAAGTACCGCGCCTGTGCCCGACGGGGGCGTGCTGCTAGAATCGCCGCCCGGTTCAATCGAGCGAGACTCCAGATGCAGGATCCCCACAGCGACCGCATGAGTGCCCGGGAAACACGTGCAGCCGGCACGCTGGCGCTGCTCTTCGCCTTCCGCATGCTCGGCATGTTCATGGTCCTGCCGGTGCTGGCGACCTATGGCATGGATCTCGAGGGAGCCACTCCCACCCTGATCGGCATGGCCATCGGTGCCTATGGTTTGACCCAGGCGCTGCTGCAAATTCCGTTCGGCATGCTTTCCGATCGCATCGGGCGCCTCCCGGTCATCTACGTCGGCCTGCTGATATTCGCCGCCGGCGCGGCGCTGGCGGCCAGCGCCGACTCCATCTGGGGCGTGATCGCCGGGCGCGTGCTGCAGGGCGCCGGTGCCATCTCGGCGGCGATCATGGCGCTGCTTTCCGACCTGACCCGCGAGCAGCACCGCACCAAGGCGATGGCCATGATCGGCATGAGCATCGGCCTGTCGTTCGCCGTGGCGATGGTGGTCGGACCGCTGATCACCCGGGCGTTCGGCCTGTCCGGGCTGTTCTGGGTCACCACGCTGATGGCGCTGGCCGGCATCGGCCTGGTGGCGCTGGTGCCGCGCACCCAGACGCACCTGCGTCACCGCGAGTCCGGGGTGGCGCGCCAGGCGTTGGCCCCGACGCTGCGCCATCCCGACCTGCTGCGGCTGGACTTCAGCATCCTGGCCCTGCACGCGATCCTCATGGCCAGCTTCATCGCGCTGCCGCTGGCGCTGGTCGAGCAGGGCGGGCTGGCCAAGGGCGAGCACTGGTGGGTGTACCTGACCGCCCTGCTGGTGGGCTTCTTCGGCATGCTGCCGTTCATCATCTACGGCGAGAAGAAGCGGCAGATGCGCCGCGTGCTGCTCGGCGCCGTGGCCTGCCTGCTGCTCTGCGAGCTGTTCTTCCTCACGTTCGGCACCGGGCTGCTGCCGCTGGTGATCGGCATCGTGGTGTTCTTCACCGCCTTCAACCTGCTCGAGGCCTCGCTGCCGTCGCTGATCAGCAAGGTCGCGCCGGCCGGCGGCAAGGGCACCGCGATGGGCGTCTATTCCACCAGCCAGTTTCTCGGCGCGGCGCTCGGCGGCGTGCTCGGCGGCTGGCTCTACCAGCTGGGCGGGCTCGGCTACGTGTTCGGGGGCTGCGCGCTGCTCTGCCTGCTCTGGCTGGTGGTGGTGCTGCGCATGGCCGAGCCGCCCTACGTCACCAGCCTGCGCCTGCCGCTGAGCCCCGCGGCGCTGGCGCTCTCGGACCTGGCCGCGCGGCTGTGCGCGGTACCGGGAGTCACCGACGCGGTGGTGGTCGACGACGAGGCGGCCGCCTACGTCAAGGTCGATACCCAGCGGCTGGACCGCGCCGAACTCGAACGCGTGGCGATGCTGGCCTGATCGACGGTGATGCAGGTCGCGCCGCACCGAACGGTCGGTTGGCCGGCCGGGGAGGGTGGAGTAAGATGGCCGACCTTCGACTCAATCTTCATCGCGCCGGTGCAGCCGCCGGCGCGAAAACCAAGCAAAGGAGTTACCCATGGCCAGAGGGGTAAACAAAGTCATCTTGATCGGCAATGTCGGCGGTGATCCGGAAACCCGCTACATGCCCAATGGCAATGCGGTGACCAACATCACCCTGGCCACCACCGACAGCTGGAAGGACAAGCAGTCCGGCCAGTTGCAGGAGCGCACCGAGTGGCACCGCGTGGTGCTGTTCGGCAAGGTCGCGGAAATCGCCGGCGAGTACCTGCGCAAGGGTTCGCAGTGCTACATCGAAGGCCGCCTGCAGACCCGCAAGTGGCAGGGACAGGACGGTCAGGACCGCTACACCACCGAGATCGTGGTGGACATGAACGGCACCATGCAACTGCTCGGCGGCCGTGGCGGCAGCGGTGGCGACGACGCCCCGCGCCAGCCGCGCCCGCAGCGCGAGCCCCAGCAGCAGTCGGCTCCCCGCCAGCAGCAGCCGGCGGCCCAGCAGCAGCCGGCACAGGACTACGACAGCTTCGACGACGACATTCCGTTCTGATCGGCTCTCGATGAAACGAAACGCAGCCTCGGCTGCGTTTTTTCATTCGGGCCGCCAGCCACGAATCGACCACGCGGTCGTGCCTGCCGTCAACAGGCGCCCCGGCTTGACGCTGGCAGATGTGCCGAACAGAATTGCCCGTTCCTACGAAATTCACGTACCCCCGTACGCTCACCCCCGCGAGGTGGCCCCCTTTCATGCGAATGCGCCTGATGCTGTTGGGCGGCGGTAATGCCCTGGGTCAGGCGCTGATCCGCCTCGGCGCCGAGGAGGACATCGGCTTTCTCGCCCCGCGCCCGCCCGAGTCGGGCTGGGACGCCCCCACCCTGACCCGCCTGCTCGACGAGCACCGCCCCGATGCGGTGGTCAACCTGGCCTATTACTTCGACTGGTTCCAGGCCGGTACGGTCGAGCCCTCGGTATTCGCCGGGCAGGCCCGCGGGGTCGAGCGCCTCGCCGAACTCTGCCAGCACTACGAGATGGTGCTGCTGCAGCCCTCCAGCTACCGGGTCTTCGACGGCACCCGGGCGACCGCCTACGGCGAGAAGGACGAGCCCTCGCCGCTGGACGAGCGCGGGCGGGCGTTGTGCCGGTTCGAGCAGACGGTGCGGGCCATCTGCCCGCGGCACGTGCTGCTGCGCTTCGGCTGGCTGCTCGACGACAGCCGCGACGGGGTGCTGGGACGTTTCCTGAAACGCGTCGAGCTGGGCGAGGCGCTCTACCTGGCCGACGATCGCCGCGGCAATCCGACGCCGGTGGACGATGCCGCGCGGGTGATTCTCGCGGTCCTCAAGCAGCTCGACTGCCACGCGCCGCTGTGGGGTACCTACCACTACGGCGGCCACGAAGCCGCCACCCCGCTGGTAGTCGCCCAGGCGGTGCTCGGCGAGGCCTCCCGGCATCGTGCCCTGCACGCCGAGCGTCTGTATCCGCGGGCCCACGCCGAGTGCGAGGACGCCGCCGACGAGCCGCAGCACGGCGTGCTCGCCTGCAAGAAGATCTTCAATACCTTCGGCATCAAGCCGCGCGCCTGGCGCGCCGGGCTGCCGAGCCTGCTGGAGCGCTACTACCGCCATGCCTGACTCTCCCATTCTCATCACCGGCGGCGCCGGCTTCATCGGCTCGCACCTGGCCGAGGCGCTGCTGGCGCGGGGCGAGCGCGTTCGCGTGCTGGACAACCTGTCGACCGGCAAGCGCGCCAACCTGCCGGACAGCGAGCGGCTGGAAATCGTCGAGGGCGACGTCGGCGACCTGGCGCAGGTGCAGCGGGCCGTCGCCGGCTGCCGAGCGGTGGCCCACCTGGCGGCCGTCGCGTCGGTCCAGGCCTCGGTGGAGGACCCGCTGGGCACCCACCGGAGCAACCTGATCGGCACCCTGAACCTCTGCGAGGCGATGCGTCAGGCCGGGGTGCGCCGGGTAGTATTCGCCTCCAGCGCCGCGGTCTACGGCAACCACGGCGAGGGGCGGGCGATCGACGAGGACACGCCGAAGGCGCCGCTGACCCCCTATGCGGCCGACAAGCTGGCCAGCGAGCACTACCTCGACTTCTACCGGCGCCAGCATGGCCTGGAGCCGGCGATCTTCCGCTTCTTCAACATCTACGGGCCGCGGCAGGACCCGTCCTCGCCCTACTCGGGCGTGATCAGCATCTTCGCCGAGCGCGCCCGGCTGGGGCTGCCGATCACCGTGTTCGGCGACGGCGAGCAGACCCGCGACTTCTTCTACGTGAAGGATCTGGTCGCGCTGCTGCTGCAGGCGCTGGACACCAGCGAGCCGGGCAGCGAGCCGGTGAACGTCGGGCTCGATCGGGCGACCTCGCTCAACGAGCTGCTGGCGACCCTGGGCGATCTGCTCGGGGGATTGCCGCCGGTGAGTCACGGCCCCGCGCGCGCCGGTGACATCCGCCACTCGCGTGCGGACAACCGGCGGCTGCTGGCGCGCTATCGGGCGTCGTCGGTGACCAGCCTGCGCGACGGGCTGGCCGCGCTGCTGGAAGCTCCCGCCAGGTCCTGAGGGAAAAAGGAAAGGCGCCCATCGGGCGCCTTTCCTGTCCGCGGTCGGCGATTAGAACTTGTAGCCGAGGCCGACCATGTAGACGAAGGGGTCGACGTCCAGATCGACCTTGACCTTGGCGCCACCGAAGTTGGTGGTGCCGGTGGTGTCGATGTCGATGTAGCGCACCTGGGCGTTGAGCATCAGGCTGTCGGTCAGCATGTAGTCCATGCCCACCTGAGCGGCCAGGCCCCAGGAATCCTGGACATCGAGACCGCTGAAACCCTTGCCTTCAGCGCTGCTGCTCAGCTCGGTATCGAAGAACCAGGTGTAGTTGATGCCGGCCCCCAGGTAGGGCTGGAAGGACGAGCCGCTGTCTAGCGGGTAGTAGATGACGCTCAGCGTCGGCGGCAGGTGCTTGAGGCTGCCGAGCTTGCCGTTCAGGCCGGCGAAGCCCCCCGGCATGCCCTTGACGCCGACGTCATGGCTGAACGGCGTTGCCGCCAGCAGCTCGATGCCGACCTTGTCGGTCAGCATGTAGGCGAAGTTCAGGCCGAGCTGGGTGTTGCTGTCCAGTGTGGCCTTGGTCCCGGCTACGCTGGTGCCCAGTGCGCCCACGTAGATGTCGCTGCTGTCCTCATGCGGATCCACGGTGACCGCGCCAGCGCGGACGATGATGTCGCCGGCCTGGTGGGCCTGGGCGAGGGGGGCGGCCAGCGCCAGGGCGAGCGCGGACAGGGTGAACAGGGACTTGCGCATAGTGAGCTCCATCGTGGGCGGTCTGTTGCAGTGACGTCATTCTTATGACTCGAGCCCCGAGCCATCTTGATCCAGCTCAATAAAGCGCCCGCCTGACCGCGGCACTTCGTCCGGGTTGCGTTGCTCACCGGTGCAGATGATAATGTTTCTCTTTCTGTATTACAGTCGCTTTGCAAGGACCCTCATGCCCGCATTCCTATTCCGCTCGCTGGCGGTTGCTACACTGTGCTGCGCGCAGGCCCAGGCCGCTGCGCTTGACGCGGCGCTCGACGAGAGCCAGCGGCTGGCCGAGGAGGCCAGTGCGTCGCAGGCGCGCATCGAACAACTGGACGATGCGACTCGGGAGGCGCTGACCGAGTTCCGCAGCGCGCTGCAGCAGGCCGAGGCGCTGAAGGCCTACAACGCCCAGCTCCGAGAGCTCACCGAGGCGCAGCGCAAGGAGCTGGCCAGCTTCGAACGGCAGCTCGAAGGCATCGAGCGCACCCAGGAGGCCGTCACCCCTCTGATGCGGCGGATGGTCGAGGTGCTCGGCGAATTCGTCGCCGCCGACCTGCCGTTCCTCCCGCAGGAGCGCGCCGACCGGCTGGACGGCCTGCGTGAACTGCTGCCGCGTGCCGACGTCAGTCTGGCCGAGAAGTACCGGCGCATCCTCGAGGCCTACCAGATCGAGAGCGATTACGGCCGCACGCTGGAGGCCTGGCGCGGCGAACTGCCGGGCGAGGGCGAGCCGCGCAGCGTCGAGTTCCTGCGCCTCGGTCGCACCATGCTCTACTACCAGACCCTCGATGCCCACGAGAGCGGCTGGTGGAACCCCGCCACCCGCCAGTGGGAGACGCTCGATTCGAGCGCCCGCCGGCCGATCACCCAGGCCATCGCCATCGCCCGCCAGCAGCAGGCCCCGGCCTACCTCGAACTGCCCGTCCGCACCCTGGAGCAGGAGTCCGCTCGATGACCCGCCCGATCATTCTGCTGCTCGCCGGCCTGTTCGCCGGCCTGGCCCAGGCCGCCGAGCCGCTGACGCCCGACCAGCTGCTGCAGCGCATTCGCAGCGAGCGCCAGGCCGAGGTCAGCGCCATGCAGGCGCGCGAGCAGGCGTTTCTCGCCGACCGCGGCCAGCAGCAGGCGCGGCTGGCGCAGGCGCGCCAGGCCCTCAAGGAACAGCAGGCCGAAGCGGAGCGGCTGAAGGCCGAGTTCGACCGCCAGGAAACCGAGCTGGCCGAGCAGGAGAAACTCCTCGCCCAGCGCGTCGGGCACCTGGGCGAGCTGTTCGGCGTGGTCCGCCAGAGCGCCGGCGACATCGCCGGGCAGTGGCGCGACAGCCTGCTCAATGTGCAGTACCCGGAGCGCCTGCAGCGGCTGCTGCACCTGGCCGAGAGCCGGGCGCTGCCGTCTGCCGAGGACCTGGAAGGCTTCTGGATGACCGTGCTGGAAGACCTCGCCGCCAGCGGCCGCATCGAGCAGGTCGAGCTGCCGGTGGTCGAGTCCGACGGCCAGCGCGTGACCCAGCCGGTGCTGCGCGTCGGCGGCTTCTCGGCCTTCGCCGGCGAGCGCTTCCTGCGCTACGACGCCGACGCCGGCCAGCTGCTGGCACCGCCGCGACAGCCGGGCAGCGGCGATCTGGTCGAGGACTATCTGACGACCGACGCGGCGCTCTCGACCCTGCCGATCGACCCCACCCGTGGCACCCTGCTGGTGCAGCTGCAGCGTCAGCCACAGCTGTGGGATCGTCTGCAGCAAGGCGGGCTGGTCGGCTGGGTGATCGTCGTGCTCGGGGTATTCGGTCTGATTCTCGCCGCCTGGCGGATGATCTACCTGGCGCGCATCAGGCGCCGGATCAACCGGCAGCTCGATGACCTGAGCCGCCCGCAGGACGACAACCCGCTCGGTCGTGTCATCGGCGTGCTCGGCCCCAATCCCCAGCTCAGCGATCTCGAGACGCTAGAGCTCAAACTCGACGAAGCGATCCTGCAGGAGACCCCGCCGCTCGAGCGCGGCCAGCCGCTGCTCAAGCTGCTCAGCGCGGTGGCGCCGCTGCTCGGGCTGCTGGGGACCGTCACCGGCATGATCGTGACCTTCCAGGCGATCACCCAGAGCGGCGGCGGCGACTCCCGGCTGATGGCCGACGGCATCTCCCAGGCGCTTGTGACCACCGTCCTGGGGCTGGTGGTGGCCATTCCGCTGCTGTTCCTGCACAGCCTGCTGGCCAGCCGCAGCAAGGCGCTGATCCAGCTGCTCGAACAGCAGAGCGCCGGGCTGATTGCGCTGCACCTGTCCGGAGCGCCGCGCCGTGACTGATTTCCACACCCAGTGGTTGCGACTGATCGACGGCGGCCATGCGCTGCTCGACTTCATGGCGGCCGGCGGTGTGGTGATGTGGGCGCTGGCGGCGCTCTGCGTCCTGTACTGGACGCTGGCGTTCGAGCGCCTGTGGTTCATGCGCCGGGTGTTTCCGCGCTGGGTAGAGGCGCGCCGGCAGGCCTGGCAGCAGCTGCGGGGGCCGGATGGTCGCTGGCAGCGTGCGGTGCGCCAGGCCTGGCTGGCGCAGGCGCAGCAGCAGCTGGCCGGGCCGTTGCGGCTGAGCAAGACCCTGGTGGCGCTATACCCGCTGCTCGGCCTGCTCGGCACCGTCACCGGGATGATCGCGGTATTCGACGTGCTGGCGCTCGCCGGCACCGGCAACCCGCGCGGGATGGCCGCGGGCGTCTGGCAGGCGACCCTGCCGACAATGGCCGGCATGGTGCTGGCGATCACGGGACTGTTCAGCCTGGCGCGCCTCGAGCGCATTGCCCGCCAGGCGCTCGACCGGCTGGCCGACCAGCTGCGTCACGACTGAGGTAAAACCACGATGCGCATGCGTCGCCATCACTACCAGCAGGAAGAAGACACCGGCATCGACCTCACGCCGATGCTCGACGTGGTCTTCATCATGCTGATCTTCTTCATCGTCACCAGCTCCTTCATCAAGGAGTCGGGCGTCGAAGTCGACCGCCCGCAGGCGGACACCGCCAGCGCCCAGGACAAGGGCAACATCCTCATCGCCGTCACCGCCAACGGCGAGGTATGGATCGACAAGCAGGTGGTCGACGTGCGCAGCGTGCGCGCCCATGTCGAGCGCCTGCGCGTCGACCAGCCGGACGGCGCCGTGGTGGTCCAGGCCGACCAGGACGCCCGCACCGGGCTGGTGGTCGAGGTCATGGATCAGGCCCGCCAGGCGGGTGTCGAAGACGTCGCCCTGGCGGCGACCACGGGAGCGCGCTGATGCGCCTGGCGGTGTCGTTCGTCGCCGCCTGCCTGGTGGCGCTGGGGCTGTTCCTGCTCATGCTCGGCATGGTCAGCCCGCCGCGTAGCGAAGTGGTCGAGGAGCCTGTGACGGTCGCCAGTTTCATCCGCATGGACGGGCGCAACGAACAGAGCGCGCCGCGTTCGCGGCGGCAGGCGCCCCAGCCGCCGAGGCCGGAGACGCCCCAGCCGCCGACGCCGCAGACGCCCAGGCCGATGACCACCAGCAGCAACCTGCCGAAGCTCGACCTGCAGCTGCCGACCCTGAACACCGGGTTGGCTGTCGCCGCCGCGCCGACGCCGGACCTGGCCGGGCTCAGCGCCGCGCCTGCTCCCGCGCCGGCGCCGGCAGCCCCCGCGCCGGCCAGCGATGCTGCCGCCGGAGGCGGGCAGGCCGGCGGCCCTGAGCAGGAGGTGATGCCGCTCAACGACGTGCGCCCCGAGTACCCCTACCGAGCCCGGCAGCAGGGCATCGAGGGCCATATCAAGCTGGCCTTCACCATCACTGCCGAAGGCCGGGTGGAAAACATCCGCGTCCTCGAAGCCTCGCCGCGCAACGTGTTCGATCGCGAGGCCCGTCGCGCCGCTTCGCGCTGGCGCTTCGCGCCGCGCACCGAGAACGGCTCGGCGGTGTCGCGCGAAGCGATGAAGACCCTTCATTTCCGCCTGCAAGGAGACTGAGATGCGATACCTGCTGCTCCTGCTCCTCATCACCCTGACCCCGGTCCAGGCCGCCCAGAGCATCGACGCCGCCGTGCTGCGCGCGCTCGAGACGGCGCGGCACGCGCAGGAGGCGGGGCGCTACGAGGCCGCGCGCGAGGCGCTGGAAGGCGCCGAGGCCCGCCCCGGCAGTTTCGAGCAGGCACTGTTGTGGCGCAGCCTCGGCTACCTCGCCTGGGCCCGCGGCGACAATCGCCAGGCCCTGCAGTGGCTGGAGAAGGCCGTCGACAGCGGCAAGCTCGACGCCACCGCGCAAGCCAACGAACGCCTCAACCTGGCGCGCCTGAATCTGGTGGAAGGCCGCTTCGGCAAGGTGGTGCAGCTGCTCAGCCCGCTGCCGGCCAACCCCGACGAAGACCTGCTGAAGATGCTGGTGCAGGCCTACCAGGGCCTCGGCCAGCACAGCAAGGCGCTGCCGCTCGCCGAGCGCTACCTGAAGACCCATCCGCAGGCAGACGACGCCTGGCTACAGTTCCTGGTCGCCGGAAACGCCGAGCTCGAGCGCTACGACGCCGCCCAGCGCTGGCAGCGTCGGCTGCTGGCCCGGCATCCGGACCGCGCGCGCGACTGGTGGCAGCTGGCCGGGTTGCAGCAGCTCGCCGGCGACGAGGAGAAGGCGCTCGGCACCCTGCGCGCCGCCCAGCTCAAGGGCGTGGCCTTCGACGAATCGCAGCTGGACAACCTGGTGCTGATGGCCAGCGCCGCCGGGCAGCCGTGGCAGGGTGCGCGGATGCTCGAAGGCATGCTGAAGAGCGGCCTGCTGGCGCGTACCGCGACGCGCGAGGAACGGCTCGGCATGCTCTGGTGGCAGGCCCGCGAGCGTGACCAGGCGGCGCAGATCTACCGGCGGCTGGCCGGCCGCTCCGGAAGCGCCAAGCACTGGATGAACCTCGCCCAGCTGGAGCTCGAGCAGGCGCGCTGGCAGGCCGGGCTGGATGCCCTGAAGCGTGCCGAACAGGCCGGCGCCGAGCGCTCGCAGGTACGCGCCTGGCGCGAGTGGGCCGAAGGCGAGCTGAGCTTCGAGCGCGAGCGGCGGCAACTGGCCCGGGTCGACTGACCCGCGGCCTCAGCCGCCGGAGAGTTCGTAGGGGTAGATGCGCTCGGCCTGCATCCGGTAGCCGGCCTCGGCGAGGTCACTGCTGACCTGTTCCACGCGCAGCCGGCCTTCGGCCCAGAACGGCTGCCAGAGCGCTTCGAGCTGGAAGGCCTGGTCGGTGCGCACATGCACGATCTGGTTCGAGGGCGGCGGTGGCACATGGATGCAGGCGCCGAAGTAGGGCACCAGCAGGAATTCCACCACGCGCCCGTCGTCCAGCATTTCCAGCGGCACCACGTAGCCCGGGAGGCGCACCTCCTGCCCGTCGAGTTCCGGCACCACCGGCGCGGCGGGCGACTGCTGCTGCGCCGCCGGCCCGCTTTCCGCGGCCAACACGTCGGCCAGTTGCGACAGGTCGTGCAGCGCCACCGGCGGCTCGGGCGGCGGCGCATCCGCCGGCACCAGTTCGTGCCACTGCAGCTCGCGCGGCTCGGCCAGGGTCGTGAAGGACGCCGCCAGGCAGGCGGCGCACAGGGCGAAGGCGGCAAACGAAGAACGCATGGAAGCTCTCACAGGTGGATGGACAGCCCGTCCGCCAGCGACTGCCGGTAGGCGCGCCAGGCCGGTACGAGGCCCATCAGGATAGCGGCGCAGAGGATACCGCCCAGCAGCTGCCATTCGTGCAGGCTCGGCAGCGCCAGCGGCAGGTAGAGCCCATAGTGCGCCTGCAGCGGCGCCTGCGCCAGGGCGATGCCGAGGTAGAGCAGGCCGAGGCCGAGGGCGATGCCGGCCAGCGCCAGGGCGGTGGCCTCGAGCATCAGCAGGCCGCCGATGTGCCATGGCCGCGCGCCCACCGAACGCAGGATCGCCATTTCCCGCCGGCGCTCGGCGAGGCTGGCGAGGATCGCCGTGAGCATGCCCACCAGGCCGGTCAGCACCACGAACAGTGAGACCACGAAGAGCGCGCGCTCGGCCACGCTCATCAGGCTCCACAGCTCCTGCAGCGCCACCCCGGGGAGGATCGCCAGCAGCGGCTCGCCGCGGTACTCATTGATCGCGCGCTGCAGGCCGAAGGTGGCGACGCGGTTGTTCAGCCCGAGCAGGAAGGCGGTAATCGCCTTAGGCTGCAGGATGCTCCGGCAGGCGTCGTCTGGGCCGTTCTGGCAATCGCGCAGCAGGGCGCGCACGCGTTCGGCATCGATCCGGGCCGCACCCTGGGCGGGAACGCCGTTGCGCCAGTCGACGTGCAGCGCCTCCATGCCGGCCAGCGAGATGTGCAGGGTGCGGTCCACCGGCGTTCCGGTGGGGGCGAGTATGCCCACCACGGTGAACGGCTTGTCGTCGTGCTCCACCAGGCTGACCCGGGCCACGCCGTGCGCCAGCACCAGCTCGCTGCCAAGTTGATAGCCCAGCGTGCGCGCCACCTCGGCGCCGAGAACCACCTCGAACGGGTCGCCGCCGAACGGGCGGCCCTCGGCCAGCTGCAGGGCCTGGCGACGGCCGTAGCGGTAGTGCTCGAAGTACGCCTGGCTGGTGCCGAGCACGCGGTAGCCGCGGTGCGAGTCGCCGAGCGAGAGCGGGATGGCCCAGCTCACCTGCGGGTGGTTGGCGAAGTGCTCGAAGCTTTCCCAGCGGATGTTGTTGGTCGCATTGCCGATGCGGAACACCGAATACAGGAGCAGGTTGACCGAGCCGGAGCGGGCGCCGACCACCAGGTCGGTGCCGCTGATGGTGCTGGCGAAGCTGGCGCGCGCCTCTGTGCGCACGCGTTCGACGGCCAGCAGCAGGGCGACCGACAGGGCGATGGCGAAGACCGTCAGCACGGCGATGAAGCGGCGGTTGGCCAGGCTGGCCAGGGCGAGGCGCAGCAGGTGCATCAGCGAATCTCCGGCAGGCGGGCGGCGCGGTTCAGGTCGAGCAGCGACAGGCTGCGATCGAACAGCGGCGCCAGGCTGCGGTCATGGCTGACGAACAGCAGGCTGGCCTGCGCCGCGCGGCATTCTTCGAACAGCAGGTTGATGAAGGCCTCTCGGCTGTCGGCGTCGAGCGCCGAGGTCGGTTCGTCGGCGATGACCAGCTCCGGCTGGCCAATCAGCGCCCGCGCCGCGGCGACGCGCTGCTGCTGGCCGATCGACAGGCTGCTGGCGCGGCGTGCGTGCAGGTCGTCCGGCAGGCCCAGGCGGCGCAGCAGTTCGGTGGCCGCCTGCGTCACGCCCGCGTGGCGCTGCCGCGCGCGTTCGGCGCGCAGCCGCGAGAAGCGGCAGGGCAGGGTGACGTTGTCGCGCACGGCGAGAAACGGCAGCAGGTTGAACTGCTGGAACAGGTAGCCGCTGTGGTCGGCGCGGAAGCGATCGCGCGCCGCCGAGGACAGTCCGCCCAGCTCGCAGCCGAGCAGGCGGATGCTGCCGCGGTCGGCCCTGTGCACCCCGCCCAGCAGGCCGAGCAGGGTGGTCTTGCCGCTGCCCGAGGGGCCATGCAGGAACAGTGTTTCGCCGCGCGCCAGGCTGAAGGCCGGGATGTCCAGCAGCGCCGGCTGGCCGGGCCAGGCGAAACCGACGTCGGTGAGGTGCAGCAGGGGTTCACTCATGGTGTGGATCAGGCCCTCAGAAGCTCAGGCGAGGCTGGCTCGGCGTCAGCTCGGCGCCGGCCTGGCCGTCGGGGCCGACGAACTGGACCTGCAAGCGCTCGAGTCCCGAGTACTTCGCAAACAGCGCGCGCAGGTCGAGGCCGTCGAGCGCGTCGGGGGCCTGGCACTTGAGGCGGTAGCTCGCCTCCAGGTCGCTGTGTCCGTCCTGTTCGGCCGCCGGCTGCGCGCTGCGCTCGCCGTAGCCCGGGTGGCCGAGGCCGATCGCCTGGCCCTGGATGCTCTGCTCGATCACCTCGCAGCCGGCGGCCTCGGCCAGGCCGAGCCATTCGAGCGGGCGCTCCAGCATCATCCGCACGTCGGCGGCCTTGCCTTGCTCTTCCGGCGTCCCGGGTGCGTGTTCGAAACCGAGGAAGTTGACCGCCGGGCTGTCGAGCGCCAGCGTCAATTCGTTGTTCTCCAGCGCCACGTCCAGTTCGGCCGCGCCGTGCTCGTGGGCGCCCAGCGCACCGTGCTCATGCTCATGCTCATGCTCATGCTCGTGTGCGTGCTCATGGCTATGGGCGTGGTCGTGCGCGTGGTGATCGTGGTCGTCGGCGGCGAAGGCGGTCAGGGGCAGCAACAGAAGGCAGGGCAGCAGATAGGCTCGCATGGTGCGGTTTCCGTTCCGATTGGGGTGTTACGTTATAACAACTTTCCCACCGCGGTGGCCAGCCCCGTGCGGGCATGGGAGGATGCAGCGGTCTAGAGGAGGTTGCCCATGATTCGAGTGCGTGGCCGGATCGGCGAATGGTCGGTGGATCTGCAGGTCGAGCTGGAGGCGCAGGACTGGCAGCGCGTGGCCGAGCAGTTGTCGGTGGCCGGCACGCGATCGGCCGCCGCCGAGCCGCCGCCTTCGCCGCAGGAGCCGCTGTGGCAGGCAGCCCAGCAGCTGCTGCGCGACCTCGGCGAGATGGAGGGGCCGGCGCTGCTCGCCCAGTTGCGCGCGCTGGCCGGTGGTGACCAGGGGGCCAAGCGCCTGCTGGTGCGGCTGCGCCACAGCGCGGCGGTCACCGTCAGCCAGGGCGAGGGCGCGCCGTTGTTCCGCTGGGTCGGCTATCCCGACCGGCAGGGTCCGGATTAGTAGATCGCCTGGTACAGCCGGCGGCGGTAGCTGGTCACCAGCGGGTGGGCGTTGCCGAGCAGTTCGAAGACCTGCAGCAGGGTCTTGTGCGGCTGGCCGTCGGCGTAGTTGCGGTTGCGCACGAACAGCTTGAGCAGGCCGTCCAGCGCCGCTTCGTGCTGCCCGCGCGCCAGTTGCTGGATCGCCAGCTGATAGAGCGCCTCGTCGTCGTTCGGGTCCTGTGCCAGCCGGCTCTTGAGGGTCGCGCTGTCCGGCAGTTCGCCGGCCTGGCGGAGGAAGGTCAGCTGCGCGCGGGCGCCGGCTAGCGCCTGCTTGTGCTCCTCGCCGGTGACCGCGCCGAGCACGGTTTCCGCCTCGCCCAGCTCGCCGCGTTCGGCCAGGCAGCGGGCGTAGAGGATCAGCGCCTCGGCGTTGCCGTTGTCCTCGCCGAGCAGCGTCTTCAGCTGGCTCTCGGCCTCGCCGAAGCGGCCCTGGGCGTACAGCGCCTGCGCGGCTTGCAGCAGGTCGGCCTGCGGCGCGGCGGGCATCTGCACGTGCGGCTCGAGCATGGCGCGGATCGCCGATTCCGGCTGCGCCCCGGCGAAACCGTCGACCGGCTGGCCGTCCTTGAACAGCACCACGGTCGGCAGGCTGCGCACACCGAAGCTGGCGACGATGTCCTGCTCGACGTCGCAGTTGACCTTGGCCAGCAGCAGCTCGCCCTGGTACTCCTCGGTGATCTTCGCCAGCAGCGGCATCAGTGCCTTGCAGGGCGCGCACCACTCGGCCCAGAAGTCCACCAGCACCGGTTTCTGGAAGGAGTTGTCGATGACCAGCTGCTGGAAGCTCTGGACGCCGTCGATGTCGAAGATGTACGGAGTGTCGCTCATGGGGCCCGCCGGGAGGTAAGAGGCAATGGGCCCAAAGGTTGGGCCGCGGACCGCGAGTTTCAAGCACCGCCCGGCGCTCGGCAAGTCTCAGGCGCCGGCGGGCGGGGCCAGCGGCCAGTCCCGCAGGCACGCGTAGCGGACCCCGTCGGGACCCTGCTCGGAGCGGTACAGGGCGAAGCGCTCGACGGCGAGACTGAAGTCGGGCTCGACGCCGGTGAATGGCCGGGCGTCGCGCATCAGCGTCAGGTGCGGCCGGTAGGGGCGCGCGTCGAGCGTCACGCCGCTTTCGGCCAGGGCCGCCTGCAGGCGCGCGGCCAGCACCATCAGCGCCGCCGGCGGCTCGCCACAGGTCAGCACCAGCGGGCCGCTGCGCCAGCGTTCCAGGCGATCGAAATGCAGCGTGAAGGGCTCGCCCGACTGCCGGGCGGCCAGCTCGTACAGCGCGGGCAGGCGGTTGGCCGGCTGGCTGCCGAGAAACGCCAGGGTCACGTGCAGGTTGTCGCGGCGCACCGGGCGGCCGCTGGCGGCCAGGCGGTCGCGCCAGGCGCAGACCTCGGCGGCCAGCGCCGGCGGGCAGGGCAGGGCGAAGAACAGGCGCAGGGCGGAGTCGGGCATCGGCGTGTCCCGTCGAGGCGGTCAGGCTTGGACAGCGGCCGGGGCCCGGGCGTGCGCCTCGCGGGTGGCGTGATAGAGGCTGACCCGACGGAATTCGGCCGGTTCGGCGAGATCCGGCCAGGTGCAGGCTTCCAGCGCCTCGAGGCGGCGGTAGTGCGGATGGGCGAAGTCGCGCACCCGCGAATCGGCCACCAGCGCCTCGCGGCCGCGGTCGAGGAAATGGTCGAGCAACGGCAGGTTGGCCCGGTCGTAGAGCACGTCGGCGACCAGGATCAGGTCGAAGCGGTCGGCCTCGGCGAAGAAGTCCGCCGAATAGCCGAGCGTGACGCCGTTGAGCTCGGCGTTCGCCCGGCAGGCGGCCAGAGCCAGCGGATCGAGGTCGCAGGCGACCACCTCGCGGGCACCGGCGTGTGCCGCGGCGATGGCGGCGACCCCCGAGCCGGCGCCGAAGTCCAGCACGCGCTTGCCGCGCACCCACTCCGGCCGCTCGGCGAGCCAGCGCGCCAGCACCAGCCCGCTGGCCCAGCAGAAGCACCAGTAGGGCGGCTCTTCGAGGATGCGCCGGGTTTCCTCCGGGCTGAAGGCGCGGTCCATGTTGTCGGCGTCGATCAGCCAGAGCGAAAGGTCGGTGCCGGGCAGCGGCGTGGCGCTCAGCCGCGCGTCGCCGAGTAGCTGGCCCAGCGCCTGCTGCAGCTCGGGCGGCGGGGTCACGGCGCCGGCACCACCTGCAGCGGGCCCAGGGCCTGGTTGGTGCCGCGGGTGATGGTCTGCGCCGGCAGGCGCATGATCAGCTCGCCGTGGTCGGTGACCCGCCCGCGCAGCTCGACGTGGTGGCCCTGGCCGAAGATCTCGGGGTTGAACTTCAGCGCGAATGGCAGCTCCGAGCCGCGGCCCTTCAGGCGCAGGCTGCTCAGCAGCCGGTCCGGCCGCTGGCGGGCGTCGACGGCAATCAGCGCCAGTTCCACCTCGGCCCCGGCGGGCACGCCGAGCAGGCTGCCGCTGAGGGTATTGAGCGGCTGGCTGGTGGGCGTGGTGTCGATGGTTTTCGCCGGCGGGGCGGGAGCCGGTTCGGGGCCGGCGCAGGCGGCCAGCAGCGCCGCCAGGACCGGCAGGAGCAATGGGCGTAACGGCACGGAGGGCTTCCTCGCGAAGACGCAATGGCCGCCTGTATAGCAGCAAAGCCGTCGGCTTGTCTTGCCGGGCGGATGCGCTACCATGGCGTCCCGACGTCTGACCAGCCCCGCCTTCCCATGCACTGTCCCTTCTGTAGCGCGCACGACACCAAGGTGATCGACTCCCGGCTGGTGGCCGAGGGCGACCAGGTGCGTCGGCGTCGTGAGTGCCTGGCCTGCGGCGAGCGTTTCACCACCTTCGAGACCGCCGAACTGGTCATGCCGCGGCTGATCAAGCAGGACGGCAGCCGCCAGCCGTTCGACGAGGACAAGCTGCGCGCCGGCATGCAGCGCGCGCTGGAGAAGCGCCCGGTCAGCGTCGAGCGCCTCGAGGAGGCAATCGCGCACATCAAGCACAAGCTGCGCGCCACCGGCGAACGCGAGGTCAAGTCGCGGGTGCTGGGCGAGCTGGTGATGGCCGAGCTGCAGAAGCTCGACGAGGTGGCCTACATCCGCTTCGCCTCGGTCTACCGCCGCTTCCAGGACCTCAACGAATTCCGCGAGGAAATCGAGCGGCTGTCCCGCGAGCCCTCGAAAGTCTGATGCAGGCGCCCGACCAGGCCTGGATGGCGCGCGCCCTGCGACTGGCCCGCAAGGGCCTGTATTCCACCCATCCCAACCCCCGGGTCGGCTGCGTGCTGGTCAAGGACGGCGCCGTGATCGGCGAGGGCTGGCACCCGTTCGCCGGCGAGCCGCACGCCGAAGTGCACGCGCTGCGCCAGGCCGGCGAGGCCGCCCGTGGCGCGACCGCCTACGTCACCCTCGAGCCCTGCAGTCATCACGGCCGCACACCGCCCTGCGCCGAGGCGCTGGTGAGCGCCGGCGTGGCGCGAGTGGTGGCGGCCATGCAGGACCCCAACCCGCTGGTCGCCGGCCGCGGGCTGGCGCGCCTGCGCGGCGTCGGTGTCGAGGTCGCCAGCGGTGTGCTGGAGGCCGAGGCACGGGCGCTCAACCCCGGCTTCATCAAGCGCATGGAAAGCGGCCTGCCGTTCGTGCGGGTGAAGCTGGCGATGAGCCTCGACGGCCGCACGGCGATGGCCAGCGGCGAGAGCCAGTGGATCACCGGGCCGGCGGCGCGGCGCGAGGTGCAGCGGCTGCGCGCGCGTTCGAGCGTGGTGCTCAGCGGCGCCGACACCGCGCTGCAGGACGACGCCCGGCTCACGGTGCGCGCTGACGAACTGGGGCTCGCTCCGGAGCTGACCGCGCTGGCGCTGCGCCGCCCGCCGTTGCGCGTGCTGATCGACGGCCGTCGGCGGGTGCCGCTGGACAGGCCGTTCTTCACCGTCGGCCCGGCGCTGGTGGTGAGCCGCGACGCGGCCGCGTCCGCTGCCTATCAGGCGGCCGGGCACGAACTGCTGGCGCTGCCCGGCGCCGACGGCCAGGTCGACCTGCCGGCGTTGCTGCGCGAGCTCGGCCGGCGCGGCGTCAACGAGGTGCTGGTCGAGGCCGGCCCGCGGCTGGCCGGCGCCTTCGCCCAACAGGGGCTGGTGGACGAATACCACCTGTTCGTCGCCGGCAAGCTGCTCGGCTCCTCGGCCCGCCCGCTGCTGGACTGGCCGCTGGAGCGCATGGCCGAGGCGCCCGAGCTGAGTATTCAGGACATCCGCGCCTTCGGCTCCGACTGGCGCATTCTCGCGGTGCCGCTGCCTGGCTGATCGTGCGGGCCTGCCCCTCGCAGTCCTGCCGACCTGCCGCGTTGCTCCACTGGGTACCGGCCTGCGCCGGTACGACGGTGGGAATGTGGCGGGTGATTTGGAGTGGGAGCGGCGCATAACGCTAGCTGCCCCCGAAGACTGCAGGCAGCGTAATGGTGGCGTGAACGGCCAACCCTAAGCCCCGTCGCCCCGGCGAAGGCCGGGGCCCAGGCCGGTGGGCAGGGGGCGTGGAATGTGTTGGGCCTGAATCCCGATACCGCACCTGGATACCGGCCTGCGCCGGTATGACAGATTCAGGCCATTAGCGATTGTGTTCCTGCAACCAGGCCAGCGCCCCTTCGGCCGCCACCCGCCCGCTGGCAAAGCAGGCGCTGAGCAGATAGCCGCCCGTCGGCGCTTCCCAGTCGAGCATTTCCCCAGCGCAGAACAGGCCGGGACGGGCGCGCACCATCAGCCGCGCGTCGAGCGCCTCGAAGGGCACCCCGCCGGCGCTGCTGATCGCCTCGTCCAGCGGGCGCGGGCGGGCCAGTGTCAGCGGCAGCGCCTTGATCGCGCGGGCCAGCGCCTGCGGATCGGCATAGCTTTCCGGGCCGGTGAGCTCGCGCAGCAGTGCTGCCTTGGCGCCTTCCAGACGCAGCTGGCGGCGCAGGTGGTTGGCCATCGATTGCGTGCCGCGCGGGCGGACCAGCGCGGCTTCCACGGCGGCCAGCGGGCGGTCCGGCAGCAGGTCGACCAGCACCGTCGCCTGCCCGGTGCGTTCGATGGCCTCGCGGATTTCCGCGGAGAAGGCATAGACCAGGCTGCCTTCGATGCCGGTAGTGGTGAGGATGAACTCGCCCTTGCGCGACGGCCCGCCGGGCAGGCCGAGGCCGACCGCCTTCAGCGGCGCGCCGGCGAAACGCTCGACCAGCAGCGAACTCCATCCGTTGACCTCGAAACCGCAATTGGCCGGCCGCAGCGGCGCGACCGGGACGCCGAGCGCTTCCAGCCGCGGCACCCAGGCGCCGTCCGAGCCCAGTCGCGCCCAGCTGCCGCCGCCCAGCGCCAGCACGGTGGCGTGGGCGGTCAGCGTGCGCTCGCCTTCGGGCGTGGCGAAGCGCAGCGCGCCTTCGGCGGTCCAGCCCAGCCAGCGGTGGCGGGTGTGGATGCTCACGCCGGCTTCGCGCAGGCGCTTGAGCCAGGCGCGCAGCAGCGGTGCGGCCTTCATGTCGGTGGGGAACACGCGCCCCGAGCTGCCGACGAAGGTGTCGATGCCGAGGCCATGGATCCAGTCGCGCAGGGCCTGCGGCGGAAAGGCCTGGAGCAGGCGCCGCAGCTCCGGCGCGCGGGCCCGGTAGCGCGAAACGAAGGGCTCGAAGGCTTCGGCATGAGTGATGTTCATGCCGCCAACGCCGGCCAGCAGGAACTTGCGGCCCACCGACGGCATGGCATCGTACAGCGCGACGGTCGCGCCGCCGCCGGCCAGCACTTCGGCGGCCATCAACCCGGCGGGACCGCCGCCGATGACGGCGATATGAAAGGTACGGGTTGGAGAGGCCATGGCCGGTGCGCCCTTGTTCGCGAAGGGCGCACATTCTAGCGGCTGCCCGCCGCGCAGGCGACGCGGCCGGTCAGGCCTCCCGGCGTCGGCTGCGTTGGCCGAGGGCGCCGGCCAGGGCCGCGATCACCGCCTTGACCAGCAGCACGATCAGCAGCGCCCAGCTCACCTGCGAGGCGCGCTCGGCCGCCGCTTCGCCGAGCACGCGGGCACTCTGCTCGTCAGGCCGGCGCAGCTGGGCAGTGGCGTCCGGGGCGCCTGCGCCTGCTTCCGGGACCGGCTGCGCGGCCTGCGGCATCAGGGCCGAGAGGTCCGCGCCCATCGCCTGCAGGCTGGCACCGGCGGCACCGAGCGAGCCCGCCAGGCTGGTCAGCAGGTAGACGGCCGCCAGCGCCGACACTGCCCATACCAGCAACCCGTGCAGCAGGCCGTGCCGCGGCGCCAGACGCCCGGCGACGAAACCGCCAATCGCCAGCGCCAGCATTGCGGTGAGCAGCGACCACAGGCCGGCGGCGCTGAGCAGGCCGGCGAACGGAGCGTTCTCCGCGAGTGGCTCCAGGCTGGCCAGGCCGATCGCCAGGCCGAGCAGGTGCAGTAAAAGCGAAACGGCCAGCGCCAGCACCAGGCCGGCGAACACCGCGCCCCAGGCGTGATCGGGGCGGGACGAGCGGGAGCGGACGGGCGGCAGCGTATTGGTTGAAGGCATCGGGTGACCCCTTGTTCTTATGAACGCGGCACGGGTAGGTGGTCGCCAGTGCACTGGCGATCGGATGACGAAGCGCAGCTGTCGTTGAATTGGGGTTCTGCGCCGCGAAGGAAGTTCCGTCGGCCGGTTCGTCCGTGCGCTCGAGGGGGGCCGTGGCTTGCGAAGCATCTGCGTTGCCCCGCTGGGTACCGGCCTGCGCCGGTACGACGGTTGGCCCTCGATGCATCCAGACGCGAATCAGCCGAGCCCGCGCTCCGCCCACAGCTGGCTGGCGCTGTGGTGGAGGATGCCGTGGCGGCGGGCGAGGGCGGCGCGGTCCCTGTCGTAGCCGCCGCCGATCACGCCCACCACCGGGATGTCGCGGCCCAGGCAGTGGTCGATCACCCGCGAGTCGCGGGCGGCCAGGCCGGCGTCGGTGAGTTGCAGCAGGCCCAGGGCGTCGTCGCGGTGCACGTCCACGCCGGCGTCGTAGAGCACCAGGTCCGGCTGGTACAGCGGCAGCAGGTAGCCGAGCACGTCGTCGACCACCCGCAGGTAGGCCTCGTCGCCGAGCCCCGGCGCCAATCCGATGTCCCAGTCGCTGCGGGCCTTGCGCGCGGGGAAGTTCTTCTCGCAGTGCAGCGACACGGTGACCGCGTCCGGCACCTGCTCCAGCAGGCGCGCGGTGCCGTCGCCCTGGTGCACGTCGCAGTCGAAGATCAGCACGCGATCGACGCGGCCGCTTTCCAGCAGCGACAGGGCGATGATCGCCAGGTCGTTGAAGATGCAGAAGCCCGAGGCGTGATCGCGGTGCGCGTGGTGCGTGCCGCCGGCCAGGTGGCAGGCCAGCCCGTGCTCGAGCGCCAGTTCGGCGGCCAGCAGCGAACCGCCCACCGCGCGCACGGTGCGCCGCGCCAGTGCCTCGCTCCAGGGCAGGCCGAGGCGGCGCAGTTCCTCGCAGGTCATCTCGCCGCTGCAGTAGCGGTCGACATAGCCCGGCTCGTGGGCGAGGGTGAGCAGCTCGCGCGGGCAGAGCTCGGGGCGCAACAGCGCGGCGTCGGTGGTCAAACCGCTGTCGACCAGGTGATCGCGCAACAGCCGGAACTTCTCCATGGGGAACCGGTGACCGGCCGGCAGCGGCGGGCTGTAGTCCTCGTGGTAGACCAGCGGCAAGGGCATGTGCGTCGTCTCGGATGCGGCGCGCCAGTATGGCCGCCGCTCCCCGCCGTCCTCAAGGCGCCCCGACGGCCGAACGGCTGAAGCCGCAGGTCGGGCAGGCATCGAATCTGCATCGGTATCGGGTGACACCGGATGCGTTCGCCGCCCGGCCACCCGCTGCGGCTGCGGGCCGAGACGGCCCCCGACTGGAGCGCACCCTGACGAAACCGTACCATTGCGCGCTTGCCCCGTGCCCCAATTCAAGGAAGCCAGAATGTCCCAGATACTCGAAGCCCTGGTGGAGCTGCTGACGCTGGAGCCGATCGAAGAGAACCTGTTCCGCGGCAACAGCCAGGACCTGGGCTTCCGCCAGCTGTTCGGCGGCCAGGTGCTCGGCCAGGCGCTCTCGGCCGCCAGCCAGACGGTCGCCCCGGAGCGCCACGTGCACTCGCTGCACGGCTACTTCCTGCGCCCCGGCGATGCCCAGCTGCCGGTGGTCTACCTGGTCGACCGGGTGCGTGACGGCGGCAGTTTCACCACCCGCCGCGTCAGCGCGGTGCAGAAGGGCCAGACCATCTTCACCTGCAGCGCCTCGTTCCAGATCGACGAGGAAAGCTTCGAGCACCAGCTGCCGATGCCCGAGGTGGTGGGGCCCGAAGGCCTGCCGACCGAAATGGAACTGGCTGCGCAGGTCGCGCACCTGATGCCGGAGAAGATGCGCGAGAAGTTCCTCTGTCCCAAGCCGATCGAGATTCGCCCCGTTACCTACCAGAACCCGCTGAAACCGGAGCCCATGGAACCGATCAAGCACGTCTGGTTCCGCGCCGATGGCCGGCTCGCAGACATTCCGGCGCTGCACAAGTACCTGCTGGCCTACGCCTCGGACTTCGGCTTCATCGGCACCGCGCTGCAGCCGCATGCGGTGACCTTCTGGCAGCCCCACATGCAGCTCGCCAGCCTCGACCACGCGATCTGGTTCCACCGCGACCTGCGCGTCGACGAGTGGCTGCTGTACACCTCCGACTCGCCCTGGGCCGGCGCCGGCCGCGGCTTCGCCCGCGGTAGCATTTTCAACCGCCAGGGCCAACTGGTGGCCTCGGTGGCGCAGGAAGGGCTGATGCGCCAGCGCGGCGAGGCGAAATGAGCTTCGCCGACGCGCGGCACTGGGTGTTCGACATGGACGGCACCCTGACCATTGCCGTACACGATTTCGCCGCGATTCGCCGTGCGCTGGACATCCCGCCGGAGGAGGACATCCTCGAGCACCTGGCCCGGCTGCCGGCCGCGGAGGCCGCGCCCAAGCGCGCCTGGCTGCTGGAGCACGAGCGTGAGCTGGCCTATGCGGCGCGTCCGGCCGGCGGCGCGCGGGAATTGCTGCATGCGCTGCGGGCGCGCGGCTGCCGGCTCGGCCTGCTGACGCGCAACGCCCGCGAGCTGGCGCTGGTGACCCTGGCGGCGGTGGGCATGGGCGACTGTTTCGCCGAGGGCGACGTGCTCGGCCGTGACGAGGCGCCGCCGAAGCCCGACCCGGGCGGCCTGCTGAAGCTGGCGGACTGCTGGGCCGTGCCGGCATCCGAGCTGGTGATGGTCGGCGACTACCGCTTCGACCTGCAATGCGCACGCGCCGCCGGTGCCCGCGGCGTGCTGGTCAACAGCCCGGACAACCCCTGGCCGGACCTGACCGACCTGCATGCCGAGGATTGCGCGGCGCTGCTGCGCCAGCTGCAGGCCAACTGGTAGCTACTACAGCGAGCCGGCGCCGAAGGTATCGCAGGCGCCGGGTTCGCCGCGCTCGAAACCGGTGCGGAACCAGCGCACCCGCTGCTCCGAGGTACCGTGGGTGAAGGCGTCCGGCACCACCTGCCCGCTGCTGCGCTGTTGCAGGCGGTCGTCGCCGATCGCGTTGGCCGCGCCCAGGGCTTCCTCCAGGTCGCCCGGCTCCAGCCACTGGTGTCGGCGCTGCGCGTGATGCGCCCAGACCCCGGCCAGGCAGTCGGCCTGCAATTCCTGCCGTACCAGCAGGCCATTGTCGCCCTCCAGGCGTACCCCGCGCTGGCGCGCGGCCTGGATGCGTTCGGAAACGCCGAGCAGGGTCTGCACGTGATGGCCGACCTCATGGGCGATCACGTAGGCCTGGGCGAAATCGCCGGCGGCGGCGAAGCGCTGCTCCATCTCCTGGAAGAAGCTGAGGTCGAGGTAGACCTGCTCGTCGCCGGGGCAGTAGAAGGGGCCGGTGGCGGAGCTGGCGAAGCCGCAGGCGGAGTTCACGCCCTGGCGGAACAGCACCAGCCGCGGCTCGCGGTACTGCTCGCCGGCCTGGGCGAAGAGGGCGGCCCAGGTGTCCTCGGTGTCGCCGAGGATGGCGCGGACGAATTCGGTCTCGGGGTCGGCCACCGGCGGCGGCCCGACCTGCTGGGTCGGCGCGGGTTGCACGCCGGCGCCTTCGCCGGCGAGCTGGTCGAGCACCTGCAGCGGGTCCTGGCCCATCAGCAGGCTGAGCACCACCACCACGGCGATGCCGCCGAGGCCCAGTCCGCCGCCGACACGCAGGCCTCGGCCGGAGCGCCCGCGGGCGTCCACCACGTTGTCGCTGCGACGAGCCTTCTGCCAGCGCATTGGAATCTCCTCGAAGTCGGGCACGATGGATGATGCACGGCCGACATCGGCACGGCCCTCGGAGAAAACGACCCTGGGCGGGCGCGAAAGGTTCGCCGGGCGGCGCGAGGCGCGCGGCCGGTTCGGGTGGAAGGGCGCCGCCGGGGACGCTGTCGCCCCGGCGGGGGACGATCAGCGGGCCGGGTAGTCGGCCAGCACCTGCTCCTGGCCCTCGCGGGTCACGCCGACCACCTGGTAGGGCTGCTGGCGATCGCCCATTTCCATGCCCGGCGAGCCGGCCGGCATGCCGGGCACCGCGGCGCCGAGCAGGTCGTCGCGCTGGCGCAGGGCGAGGATGTCGCGGGCCGGCACGTGGCCCTCGACGAACTTGCCATCGATCACGCCGGTATGGCAGGAGCCGAGGCGGTGCGGCACGCCGAGGCGCGTCTTGACGGCGGCCATGTCCTGCTCCACATGGTCGTGCACCTCGAAGCCGTTGGCCTCCAGATGCTTGATCCAGGCCTTGCAGCAGCCGCAGCTGGGGTCGCGGTGGACGTCGATGGTCAGGGGCTCGGCGGCCTGGACGAAACCGGCGAACAGGGTGGCGATGAGCAGTAGGCGGCGCATGACGGGCTCCTTGTTGAGGGCGCCCCAGCATAGCGGCTGGACCGCTCGGGTGGCACGGTCCGGTTGTCGCAGCGGCAGACCGACTTGCGCACGGCGGCGGAGACCACGGGCGAACGAAATGCCGTTTGTCGGGTCTTTTCACTCACCGTGCCGCTGCCCCGCAGCGGTGCGGCTGCCTTGGGAGAGCTCCATGCGATTCGCCAGGATCGTGCTGTATATACAGGCGGTGGTCATGCTGGGCTTCAGCCTGGCCTACTGGGTCCGCCCCTACGAGATGGCCAACCTCAACGGCATGTTGCTGATGGAAAGCGCGTCCGTCAGCCACATGCGCGTGTATTACGGCGGCCTGCAGCTGGGGCTGGGACTCTTCCTGCTCTGGGCCGCGCGGGACGAGGTGCGCGCGCGGCCGGCGCTGATGATGCTGGTGTTCGTCATGATCGCGCTGGTGGCGGGGCGGTTCGGCTCGCTGTGGCTGGACGGCGGCGAATTGGCCGGCTTCGACCTGCTGTCGCTGCTCTATCGTGTCGTGGCAGCCCTGCTCGCCGCGCTGGCCTGGCTGGTGATACGCGAGCGACCGGAGCCGGATGCCGAGCCGGTGCCGCCGCCCACCCGGCGCCTGGTCGACGAGGAGCCGCAGCCGTTCCGCCTTGGCGATGCGCCCTCGGACGACCCCGGTCCGGACGACGACCACCGGGACGCGCCCGCCATGCTGACCGACGCCCCCGAAGAGCCGCGCCGGCCGGATTAGCGGCCCGTGCGGCCAGCCGTTTGGCTGGCCCGCTGAAACCCGGCAAGCCCCTAACGCCGCTCCAGCAGCACCCCGCTTTCCATGTGGTGGGTGTAAGGAAACTGGTCGAACAGCGCGCAGCGTGCGATGCGGTGGGTGTCCTGCAGCTGGGCGATGTTCGCCGCCAGCGTTTCCGGGTTGCAGGAAATGTACAGGATACGCCCGAAGCGCCGGGCCAGTTCGCAGGTGTCCGGGTCCATGCCGGCGCGCGGCGGGTCGACGAACAGCGTGCCGAATTCGTAGCCCTTCAGGTCGATGCCGGACAGCCGGCGGAACGGACGGACCTCGTTCAGCGCCTGGGTCAGCTCCTCGGCGGACAGCCGCACCAGGGTGACGTTGTCGATGGCGTTGTCGGCCAGGTTGGCCAGCGCGGCGTTCACCGAGCTCTTGCTGATCTCGGTGGCCAGCACCCGGCGCACGCGGGTCGACAGCGGCAGAGTGAAGTTGCCGTTGCCGCAATACAATTCGAGCAGGTCGTCCTGGCGCTCGCCCAGGGCGTCGAAGGCCCAGGCCAGCATGCGGCGGTTGACTTCGCCGTTCGGCTGGGTGAACGCGCCCTCCGGCTGCCGGTAGCGGTAGATGCGCCCGGCCACTTCCAGCGCTTCCTCCACGTAGTCGCGGCCGATCACCCGGCACTGGCCGCGCGAGCGGCCGACGATGCTGGCGCCGAGCGTCACCGCCAGGCGCTCGGCATCGGTCTGCCAGGCGTCGTCCAGCGGCCGGTGGTAGGCGAGAGTGACCAGCGCGTCGCCGGCCAGGGTAGTGAGGAATTCGACCTGGAACAGCTTGAGGCTCAGCGCCTCGCTGGCCTGCCAGGCGGCCTTCAGCGGCGCCATCAGCTCATTGATGCGCAGGCTGGCCACGGGGAAGTCCTCGAGCAGGATCGGCGTGTGCTTGTCGCCCGGCTCGAACATGGCGTAGTGGCGTTGGTCACCCTCGCGCCACAGGCGGAATTCGGCGCGCAGCCGGTAGTGCTCGGGGGGCGAGGCGAACACCTCGGGCTCGGGCGCGGCGAAGGGCGCCAGCAGCTCGACCAGTCGGGCGGTCTTCTCGGCGAGCTGGGCGTCGTAGGTCGAGGGATCGAAGTGAGGACGGGTCATGGCGGCGGCCGCTTGCGTGGTGATGGCCGGCGGCAGGCCGCGCGGCAGTCGAGGACGGGAGCCCGCTCACGGCGGGGCGCCGATTGTACGGGGGGAGGCCGGTCTTGTCAGGGCGCCGGCGATGCGTGCCGACTCGCGGGCGAGATGGTGGGCTGAAGCCCACCCGAACCCTACCCCCGTAGGGTGGGCCGGGCGGCGTTCCGCTTCAGCCCACCAGACATGGCGTTGACGGCCGCGCCTCAGCCGTTGAACCAGCCCAGCTTGATCACGAACAGCACCGAGAGGATCACCAGCGCCGGGCTCAGCTCGCGCCAGCGGCCGGCCAGCAGCTTGATCGCGGTCCAGGCGATGAAGCCGAAGGCGATGCCGTTGGCGATCGAGAAGGTCAGTGGCATGGCCAGCGCCGCGATGGCCACCGGCGCGGCGACGGTCAGGTCGTCCCAGTCGATCTGCGCCAGGCTGCTCATCATCAGCACGGCGACGAACAGCAGCGCCGGTGCCGTGGCGTAGGCCGGCACCGCGCCGGCCAGCGGCGCGAAGAACAGGCTGAGCAGGAACAGCACGGCCACCACGCAGGCGGTCAGGCCGGTGCGCCCGCCGGAGCTGATGCCGGCAGCCGATTCGATGTAGCTGGTGGTGGTCGAGGTGCCGAGCGCGGCGCCGGCCATGGTCGCGGTGCTGTCGGCCAGCAGCGCGCGGCCGAGCTTGGGCATGCGGCCGTCCTTGTCCAGCAGGTCGGCCTTCTGCGCCACCCCGACCAGGGTGCCGGAGGTGTCGAACAGGTCGACGAAGAGGAAGGCGAAGATCACGCTGAGCAGGCCGATGTCCAGCGCGCCGGCCAGGTCCAGCTGCATGAAGGTCGGCGCCAGCGACGGCGGCATGGACACCACGCCGTCGAGTTCGGACAGCCCGAACAGGATCGACAGCCCGGTGACCAGCAGGATGCCGATCATCACCGCGCCGGTGACGCGCCGGTAGGCCAGCGCGGCGATCAGGAAGAAGCCCAGGCAGGCGAGCAGCGGGCCGCCGGCGGAGAGGTCACCGAGGCCGACCAGGGTCGCCGGGTTGTCCACCACGATTCCGGCGTTCTTCAGCGCGATGATCGCCAGGAACAGGCCGATGCCCGCGGCGATGCCCGAGCGCAGGGCCAGCGGGATGCTGTGGATGATCCACTCGCGGATCTTGAAGATCGACAGCAGGAAGAAGATCGCGCCCGAGAGGAACACCGCACCCAGCGCCGTCTGCCAGGTGTAGCCCATGGTCAGCACCACGGTGTAGGTGAAGAAGGCGTTCAGACCCATGCCCGGCGCCAGGGCGATCGGGTAGTTCGCCAGCAGCCCCATGATCGCCGAGCCGATGGCCGCGGCCAGGCAGGTGGCGACGAACACCGCGCCGTGATCCATGCCGGTTTCGGCGAGGATGCTGGGGTTGACGAACAGGATGTAGGCCATCGTGAGGAAGGTGGTGAGACCGGCGAGGATCTCGGTGCGCACCGTGGTCTGGTGCGCCTTCAGTTGGAACAGCTTTTCCAGCATTGGTGATCCCCCTTGTATGCCGGTCGCGGCCGGCGGGCGGCGATGCCCTTGCGCAAGCAAAGCCCATTCCGGTGCCGCAGGCCAAAAAAGGCGCGCATCTTACCCTGCCTGCCAATGGGGTTGAACGGCCGCGGGTCATGGGTGCAGGCAGGGCGGTGCAATGGGTTTTGTGTTGAGACATGCGGACAGCGTGCATTGTTTGGTGAATGCGAGCGGCGTGCAGCGGGCCTCTCACCCCGGCCCTCTCCCCGGCGGGAGAGGGCAATGTAAGACATGGCAACGAGCAGGCCGAGGTCGCAGGCAGAGCCTGCTTCTACAGGTATGTCACCGCGAGCACAGGCGCAGCGCCGCTGCTTTTCCCTTCTCCCCTTGGGAGAAGGTGGCCCGCAGGGCCGGATGAGGGGGGCTCAGGCGCCTTGCGTGCGCTCGGCCTCCTGCTGCAGACGCAGGAAGCGGGCGAGGGTGTCCTGGCGGTAGAACAGGGCGAGCTGGCGGTAGACCTCGGGGAAGGCCTGGTGCAGCAGGTCGGGGGCGCTGAAGAAGTATTCGCTGGTCACCGCGAAGAACTCCGCCGGGTCTTCGGCGGCGTAGGGGTCGATCGGCGTCTCGGCGTCCGGATCGGCGTCGAGCTGGGTGTTGAGGGCATCGTAGGCCGCCTGCATGGCCTGCGCCCAGTCGGCGATGCGCATGTCGCGGTGCAGCGGCGGCAGGCCGTTGGCCGCGCCGTTGAGCATGTCGAGCTTGTGCGACATCTCGTGGATGACCAGGTTGTAGCCATCCCAGTTGCCGCTCTGCTCGATGCCCGGCCAGGCGAGGATGACCGGGCCCTGATGCCAGGCTTCGCCGCTGCGCTCGTCGTCCCATTCGTGGACCACGCCGGAGGCCGGGTCGCGGTGCTTCTGCGGGCTGGCGAAGTCTTCGGGGTAGATCAGCAGTTCGTGGAAGCCCTGATACCAGCCGAGGTCCTCGAGCCGGAGCAGTGGCAGCTCGGCCAGCGCCGCCAGGCTGGCACGCTGCGGGGCGTCGAGCTGCAGGTCGCCGAGCAGGGTCAGGCGCTTGTCATGGAGGAACAGCGAGGCGCGCTCGCGCAGCAGGGCGGCGTCGGCGGGCTCCAGCCCGTCGAGGATCGGCAGCCGGTCGAGCACCTGCTGCCAGGTGTCGGCGTCGATCAGGTGGCGCGAGAGGATGCGCCGGCGGCGCCAGTTACGCAGCGACAGCATGAGGTGGACTCGTGACGGGACGGCCCCAACCTTAAGCAGCGTCCACGGCACCGGCAAGTCTCAGCCGAGCAGGAAATTGCCGGCCCCGGTGCCGCCCTCCAGGCTCGGCACCTCCGCCTCGTCCTTCAGCTTCACGCCGGACAGCTGGCGCCGACAGGCCTCGCGCATCAGGTGGCCCAGGCGATGGGCGGCCAGGGCGTAGCTCAGGCCTTCCAGGCGCACGTTGGAGATGCAGTTGCGCTGCGCGTCGTGGCGGCCCACCCGCGGAGCGTAGGTGAAATACAGCCCGAGGCTGTCCGGCGAGCTGAGGCCCGGCCGTTCGCCGAGCAGGATCACGCTCATGCGCGCGTTGAGGCGCTCGCCGATTTCGTCGGCGATGGCCACCCGGCCCTGTTCCACCAGGCACACCGGCGCCAGCCGCCAGCCCTCGGCGCGGGCCTGTTCGGCGATGCGCTCGAGCATCGGCAGGGCATGCCGCTGCACCGCCAATGCCGAAAGCCCGTCGGCGATCACCACCACCAGGTCGTAGCCTTCCGTCGCGCTGTGCCCGGCGAGCAGTTCGGCCGAGGCTGGGTCGAGACGGCGGCCGAGGTCCGGCCGCTGCAGGTAGAGCTGGCGATCGGCCGCCGCGCTGTGCAGGCACAGGGGCTCGAGGCCGAGCGCCCGGACGGCCTCGGTCAGTGGCGGCAGGTCCAGCGCCGCGTGCACGGCGTCGCGCGCCTGGGCGTGGGCGAACTGGAAGTCCAGCTGGGCCGCGGTGGGCAGGCTGCCGCCAGCGTGGCCGAGGGCGATGCGCGCGGGCGTCAGGCGGCGGAGGGCCTGCCAGGGACTTTGGGGGGCGGTGCGGTCGTTCATGGTTCGTATCCAGTGCCAATCGTAGGAGCGAGCTTGCTCGCGAAAGCCTGAGTCGTTGTTCGCGCGCGGGCTCGTGCCGGCCTCTGCCCTTCTCCCGCCGGGAGAAGGTGGCCCGCAGGGGCGGATGAGGGAAGCGCCCTGCACGCTGGCCCTCACCCCGGCCCTCTCCCGGGGGAGAGGGGGTTGGTTTGGTGCTGGTCCGCTGCTTCTGCAGCCCTCGAGCGAGGCAAAGCCCGCTGCCCATCAACCCAGCTGCGCCAGCGCCCGGCGGAAGGCCGGGGGCAGGCCGTCGCCGAGCTGCAGGCGGTTGCCGTCCAGGCGCAGGATCTCCATGCGCGCCAGCCAGTCCTCGAACTCCGGCGCGGGCCGCAGCCCGAGCAGCTGGCGCAGGTAGAGCGCATCGTGGAAGGAGGTGGTCTGGTAGTTGAGCATCACGTCGTCCGAGCCGGGGATGCCCATGATGAAGTTGACCCCGGCGGCGCCGAGCAGGGTCAGCAGCATGTCCATGTCGTCCTGGTCGGCCTCGGCGTGGTTGGTGTAGCAGATGTCGCAGCCCATCGGCACGCCGAGCAGCTTGGCGCAGAAGTGGTCCTCCAGCCCGGCACGGATGATCTGCTTGCCGTTGTACAGGTATTCGGGGCCGATGAAGCCGACCACGGTGTTCACCAGAAGCGGCTTGAAATGCCGCGCCACGGCGTAGGCGCGCGCCTCGCAGGTCTGCTGGTCGACACCGTGGTGGGCGTTGGCCGAGAGCGCGCTGCCCTGGCCGGTCTCGAAGTACATGAGGTTGTCGCCGAGGGTGCCGCGGCGCTGCGAGAGACCGGCCTCGTAGCCTTCCCGCAAAGTCGCCAGGCTGATGCCGAAGCTGGCGTTGGCCGCCTCGGTGCCGGCAATCGACTGGAACACCAGGTCCACCGGCGCGCCGCGCTCGATGGCCTCGATGGAGGTGGTGACGTGGGTCAGCACGCAGGCCTGGGTGGGAATCTCGTAGCGCTGGATCACCGCGTCGAGCATCTTCAGCAACTCGCAGATGCCGGCGGTGCTGTCGGTGGCCGGGTTGATGCCGATCACCGCGTCGCCGTTGCCGTAGAGCAGGCCGTCGAGGATGCTGGCGGCGATCCCGGCCGGGTCGTCGGTGGGGTGGTTGGGCTGCAGCCGCGTGGCCATCCGCCCGCGCAGGCCGAGGGTGTTGCGAAAGCGGCTGACGACCCGGGTCTTCTGCGCGGCCAGGACCAGGTCCTGCACGCGCATGAGTTTGGACACGGCGGCCACCATCTCCGGCGTCAGGCCCGGCGCCAGGGCGGCCAGCGCGGCCTCGTCGGCCTGCTCCGAGAGCAGCCAGTTGCGGAAGTCGCCGACCGTCAGGTGGGCCACCGGGGCGAAGGCGCCGGCGTCGTGGCCGTCGAAGATCAGCCGGGTGACCTCGTCCTGCTCGTAGGGAATCAACGCTTCGTCGAGAAAGCGCCGCAGCGGGACCTCCGCCAGCGCCATCTGCGCGGCCGCCCGCTCGGCGTCGCTGTCGGCGGCCAGGCCGGCCAGCCGGTCGCCCGAGCGGGCCGGGCTGGCCTTGGCCATCAGCTCGCGCAGGCCGTCGAAACGCCAGGTCTGGCCGCCGACCGTATGGGCATAATTCGCCATCGGGTGTCTCCGTGAAAGGGGCGATGCATTCAGGCTAGCTCAAGCAAGGCGCGTGCCTCGGCCTTGGCGCGTCGGGACGTCGAGGGCCGGGTGGTCGTGCCCCGAAACCGGGCGTGGGGTGCTGCCTGCGTGCACCGCGAGCGTGCTGGCGGCCGGTCACTGCGCGGCTGCCACCGGGCGCCGTTGCTCGGCCGGACGAGGGCCGCGACCGCTGGCTGTGCTAACCTGCCGGCATCGTTTCGACCGCTTCAGACGGACTGTCATGCACATCCATATTCTCGGCATCTGCGGCACCTTCATGGGCTCGCTGGCGGTGCTCGCCAAGGAGCTCGGCCACCAGGTCACCGGCTCCGACGCCAACGTCTATCCGCCGATGAGCACCCAACTGCAAGCCCAGGGCATCGAACTGATGCAGGGCTACGAGGCGGAGCACCTGATTCCCAATCCCGACCTGGTGGTGATCGGCAACGCGCTGTCGCGCGGCAACCCGGCCGTGGAGTATGTGCTCGACCGCGGGCTGCCCTACGTCTCCGGCCCGCAGTGGCTGGCCGACCATGTGCTGCAGGGCCGTTGGGTCCTCGGCGTGGCCGGCACCCACGGCAAGACCACCACCAGCAGCATGCTCGCCTGGGTTCTGGAAGACGCCGGGATGATGCCGGGCTTTCTCATCGGCGGCGTGCCGCAGAATTTCGGCGTTTCCGCGCGGCTGGGCGATTCGCCGTTCTTCGTGGTCGAGGCGGACGAGTACGACAGCGCCTTCTTCGACAAGCGCTCGAAGTTCGTCCACTACCGCCCGCGGACCGCGATCCTGAACAATCTCGAATTCGATCATGCGGACATCTTCCCGGACCTGGCGGCGATCGAGCGTCAGTTTCATCATCTGGTGCGCACCGTGCCGGGCGAGGGGCTGATCATCCATCCCACCGGCGAGGCGGCGCTCGAGCGGGTGATCGGCATGGGCTGCTGGACGCCGGTGCAGACCACCGGAGAGGGCGGCGACTGGCAGGCGCGGCTGCTCGCCGAGGACGGCTCCTGCTTCGAGGTGCTGTTCCAGGGCGAGCTGCAGGGCACCGTGGACTGGCCGCTGACCGGCCGGCACAACGTCGCCAACGCCCTGGCCACGCTGGCCGCGGCGCGTCACGTGGGCATCCTGCCGGGCCAGGCGGCCAATGCGCTGTGCCGCTTCAAGAGCGTCAAGCGGCGGATGGAAAAGGTCGCCGAGGTTGCCGGCGTGACCCTCTACGACGACTTCGCCCACCACCCGACAGCCATCGCCACCACGCTCGACGGCCTGCGCAAGCGCGTCGGCACGGCGCCGATCATCGCCGTGGTCGAGCCGCGCTCGAACTCGATGAAGCTTGGTGCCCACCGTGAAGGCCTGGCCGATTCGGTGCGCCAGGCCGACCGGGCGATCTGGTACGCGCCGCCGAGCCTGGGCTGGGACCTGGCCGGCACGGTCGCCGGCTCGCCGGTGCCGACCCGGGTGTGCGACTCGCTGGAGGCGATCATCGCCGAGGTGAAGCAGCATGCCACCGCCGGCACCCAGGTGGTGATCATGAGCAACGGCGGCTTCGGCGGCCTGCACGGCAAGCTGGCCGAGGCGCTGAGCTGATCGCTCAGGGTGGAAAACGCTTCGCGGTTTTCCACCCTACGGGTGACTCCGGGTAGGGTGGAAATCGCCGAAGGCATTTCAGACGCAGGATTGGGAAGAAACGGCCTGACGTAGGAGCGAGCTTGCTCGCGAACAGGGGCCGCGCCCTGCCTCGCTGGGAGAAGGTGGCCCGAAGGGGCCGGATGAGGGCGATGGCACGCAACCCTCACCCCGGCCCTCTCCCGAGGGGAGAGGGGATGTCCCTGCCAACCCGGTTCAACGACGGAGGCATGACCTTGAGCGGACCCGAACGCATCACCCTGGCCATGACCGGCGCCTCCGGCGCGCAGTACGGCCTGCGCCTGCTCGACTGCCTGGTGCAGGAGGAGCGCGAGGCGCACGTCCTGATCTCCCAGGCCGCGCAGGTGGTCATCGCCACCGAGACCGACGTGGTGCTGCCGGCCAAGCCGCAGGCCATGCAGGCGTTCCTCACCGAATACACCGGCGCCGCGCCCGGGCAGATCCGCGTGTTCGGCGGGCAGGATTGGCTGGCGCCGCCGGCTTCGGGCTCCGGCGCGCCCGCGGCGATGGTGGTGGTGCCCTGTTCCACCGGCACCCTGTCGGCGATCGCCTGCGGTGCCTGCAACGACCTGATCGAGCGCGCCGCCGACGTCTGCCTGAAGGAGCGCCGCCCGCTGATCCTGGTCCCGCGCGAGACGCCCTACTCGAGCATCCACCTGGAGAACATGCTCAGGCTGTCCAACCTCGGCGCGACCGTCCTGCCGGCGTCGCCGGGCTTCTATCATCTGCCGCAGACCGTCGACGACCTGATCGACTTCGTGGTGGCGCGCATCCTCGACCTGCTCGGCGTCCCGCAGGATCTGCTGCCGCGCTGGGGCGAGCACCACATCGTCACGCCCGACGACTGAGGGCGGGGCGGGAGAAGCGTTTCGCTGATCCAGGTCCAGGCGGGCGGTATCCGGGCCGAGGACAATCGTGGGCGAGCTACCGAGGAGCCGAGCCATGAACGACAAGGCGCAATTCCACATCCGCTACTGGCTGGTCGCCGTGCTGGTGTTCGCCGGCCTGCAGTACCTGCTGGCGCTGAACCCGCCGGCCGCGGAGATTCCCTACAGCGAATTCGAGCGCTACCTGCGCGACGGCAAGCTCGAGCAGGTGGCGGTTTCCGAGCGTTTCGTCGAGGGCACGCTGAAAGAACCGCTGCCCTCCGGCACCCAGCGCTTCATCGCCGTGCGCGTCGAACCGGACCTGTCCGAGCATCTACAGGGGTTTGACATGCGCTACGGCGGCAAGATCGAGAGCACGCTGGTGCGCGACCTGCTGTCCTGGCTGCTGCCGGCGGCGCTGTTCATCGGCGTCTGGCTGGTCCTGCTGCGCCGCCTGGGCGGCGGGCTCGGCGGCGGCATGATGCAGATCGGCAAGAGCCGTGCGCGGATCTACGTCGAGACCGACATGAAGGTGACCTTCGCCGACGTCGCCGGGGTCGACGAGGCCAAGGACGAGCTGCGCGAGATCGTCGATTTCCTGCGCAACCCGCAGGCCTATGGGCGGCTCGGCGGGCGGATGCCCAAGGGCGTGCTACTGGTCGGCCCGCCCGGCACCGGCAAGACCCTGCTGGCCCGCGCCGTGGCCGGCGAGGCGCGGGTGCCGTTCTTCTCCATTTCCGGCTCGGAGTTCGTCGAGATGTTCGTCGGCGTGGGCGCCGCGCGGGTGCGCGACCTGTTCGAGCAGGCGCGGGCCAAGGCGCCGGCGATCATCTTCATCGACGAGCTGGACGCGCTCGGTCGCGCCCGCGGCGCCGGGCCGCTGGGCGGTGGGCACGACGAGAAGGAGCAGACGCTCAACCAGCTGCTGGTCGAGCTCGACGGCTTCGACACCTCCACCGGGCTGGTGCTGCTGGCCGCGACCAACCGCCCGGAAATCCTCGACCCGGCGCTGCTGCGGGCCGGCCGTTTCGACCGCCAGGTGCTGGTCGACCGGCCGGACAAGGTCGGCCGCGCGCAGATCCTCGCTGTGCATCTCAAGCGCGCGCGGCTGGCGGCGGACGTCGATGCGCAGGCGATCGCCGCGCTGACGCCGGGCTTCACCGGCGCGGACCTGGCCAACCTGGTCAACGAGGCCACGCTGCTGGCGACCCGGCGCGGCGCCGACGCGGTGACCATGGACGACTTCAATGCGGCGATCGAGCGCATCGTCGCCGGCCTGGAAAAGCGCAACCGGTTGCTCAACCCCCGCGAGCGCGAGATCGTCGCCTACCACGAGATGGGCCATGCGCTGGTGGCCATGGCGCTGCCCGGCGTGGATGCGGTGCACAAGGTCTCGATCATCCCGCGCGGCATGGGCGCGCTGGGCTACACCATACAGCGGCCGACCGAGGACCGCTTCCTGATGACCCGCGAGGAGCTGGAAAACAAGATGGCCGTGCTGCTCGGCGGGCGCGCCGCCGAATGGCTGATCTTCGGCCACCTGTCCACCGGTGCCGCCGACGATCTGGCCAAGGTGACCGACATCGCCCGAGCGATGGTCACCCGCTACGGCATGTCCGAGGCGCTGGGGCACGTCGCCCTCGAACGCGAGCGCCCGCGCCTGCTGGATGGCGAAGCGATGTACGGCCTGGCCCGCGCCCACGACTATGGCGAGACCACCGCCGCGGCGGTCGACTCCGAAGTGCAGGCGATCGTCGAGCGGGCCTTCCAGCGCGCCCTGCGCCTGCTCGCCGAACGCCAGGTCCAACTCGAGCGCGCTGCGCGCTGCCTGCTGGAACGAGAGACGCTCGACGGCGAGGCCCTGCGCCAGCTCATCGAGCCCCAACCAGCCCCTTCCGGGACGGCGGTCGGCTAACGGGCCTGCGGGGGTGAACGAGGAGATGCGGGAGGCCCACCCTCGGGGCGGGCTCTTGCCCTGTCGCCGCGAGGGCGCGCCTCCCACAGGGAGAGGAGTGCGCCGTGCAGCGCGTTCGCGGTCGAGACGCTCCCACGAGGGGCAGCAGCGTTTTTCCCTTCTCCCCGCGGGAGAAGGTGGCCCGCAGGGCCGGATGAGGGGCCGGCTCGCGCGCTCCGACCAGCCGGAGGTGCGCGAGGCGTCGCGCTTATCCTTTGCCGGCGCTGCTGGCACGGGCGTCAAGCCGGGGCGCGTTCGGCGTGGCGGGCCAGCGCCCACTCGACGTGCTCGCGCACCAGCGGCGAGGGGTGCTCGCGGCGCGCCTGCAGCGCCTCGAGCACGGGAATGGTCGAAGGCGCGTTGCCCAGGCCCACCGCCAGGTTGCGCAGCCAGCGCTCGTAACCGGCACGGCGCAGCGGCGAGCCCTCGGTGCGGCTGAGGAATTCGGCCTCGGTCCAGCGGAACAGGCTCGCCAGTTCGCTGCTGTCGAGCCCGTGACGCGGCTGGAAGTCCGGTTGCTCGGTAGGGCGGGCGAAACGGTTCCAGGGGCAGACGATCTGGCAGTCGTCGCAACCGAACACGCGGTTGCCCATCGGGGCGCGCAGCTCGACGGGAATCGGCCCCTTGAGTTCGATGGTGAGGTAGGAGATGCACTTGCGCGCGTCCAGCAGCCGCTCGCCGACGAAGGCGCCGGTGGGGCAGACGTCCAGGCAGGCGCGGCAGCTGCCGCAGTGGTCGCGGGTGGTCGGCTCGTCCACCGGCAGCGGCACGTCGACGAACAGCTCGCCGAGGAAGAACCAGCTGCCGGCCTTGCGGTTGAGCACCAGGGTGTTCTTGCCGATCCAGCCGAGCCCGGCCTGCTCGGCGAGGGCCTTTTCCAGCACCGGGGCGCTGTCGACGAAGGCGCGGTAGCCGAACGGGCCGATCGCCGCCTGGATGCGCTCGGCGAGCTGCTGCAGGCGCTTGCGGATCAGCTTGTGGTAGTCGCGGCCCAGGGCGTAGCGCGACACGTAGGCGTGCTCCGGCTGCGCCAGGCGCTCGGCCATCCGCGTGTCGCCCGGCAGGTAGTCCATGCGCAGCGAGACCACACGCAGCGTGCCGGGCACCAGTTCGTCGGGGCGGGAACGCTTGCGCCCGTGCGCGGCCATATAGTCCATCTCGCCCTGGTAGCCGGCGGCCAGCCAGCGCTGCAGATGCGCCTCGTGCTCGGCCAGCTCGACACCACAGATGCCGACCTGCTGGAAGCCGAGCTCGCGTCCCCATGCCTTGACGGACGCGGCGAGTTCGATGGGGTCGAGGGATGGCTGGGACATCGCGAAGATTGGGGGCGGACCGGCGGGGGCGTATGATTCTGCCAGACCTGCGGATGGATTATCAGGCGCGGGACCGACGGTCGTGACTCGACCGCCTCCGACACAGGCAAGGACATGGTGCACAGCGAAGCTTCCCTCCCCACTTCCCTTTACCGCGCCGAGCAGCTGCGGGCGTTGGACGCGGCGCTGATCGGCGCCGGAACCCCCGGTTTCGAACTGATGCGCCGCGCCGCCCATGCCGCCTGGCGCGCCCTGCGCCGGTGCTGGCCGGACGCCGGCACGCTGACGGTGCTGGCCGGGCGCGGCAACAACGCCGGCGACGGCTACCTGGTCGCCGGCCTGGCGCGGCGCGCCGGCTGGGACGTGCGGGTGCTGGCGGTGGGCGATCCGGCGGGGCTTTCCGGCGACGCCGCCAGCGCCTGTGCCGAAGCGCGCGATGCCGGCGTGCCGATCGAGGCCTGGCGCGCCGGAACGCCGCTGCGGGGCGTGCTGGTGGATGCGCTGCTCGGCACCGGCCTGAGTGGCGAGGTGCGCGAGCCCTATGTGCAGGCGATCGCCGCGATCAACGACAGCGGATTGCCGGTGCTGGCCATCGACCTGCCATCGGGGCTGGATGCCGACACCGGCCGTGTGCTCGGCACCGCGGTGCGCGCCGATCTCTGCGTCACCTTCATCGGCCTGAAGGTGGGGCTGTTCACCGGGCAAGGCCCGGCGCTGACCGGCGAGCTGGTGTTCGACGACCTGCAGGCCGACGCCGAGGTCATTGCCGGCGTGCCGAGCGCCGCCATCCGGCTGGCGCCGGCGAGCCTGCCGCGCCTGCAGCCGAGATCGCGCACCGCGCACAAGGGCCAGTTCGGCCAGGTGCTGGTGGTCGGCGGCGACCTCGGCACCGGCGGCGCGGCGCTGCTGGCGGCCGAAGCGGCGCTGCGCGGCGGTGCCGGCATGGTCACCCTGGCCACCCGGCCGGAGCACGTCACCGCGGCGCTGGTGCGCCGGCCCGAAGTCATGACCTGGGGGCTGGAATCCACCTACCGGCTCGGCGAACTGATAGGGCGCGCCGACGTGCTGGTGGTGGGGCCGGGCCTGGGGCAGGGCCCCTGGGGTCGCAGCCTGCTGTCGAGCCTGCTGGACGCCGGCAAGCCGCAGGTGTGGGACGCCGACGCGCTGAACCTGCTGGCCGCCGGCGCCGTGACGCTGCCGGAGGGCTGCCTGATCACCCCGCACCCGGGCGAGGCCGCGCGGCTGCTCGGCTGCTCGGCGCGCGAGGTCGAAGCCGACCGGCCGGCGGCGGTGCGGGCGCTGGCCTCGCGCTATCGCTGCGCGGCATTGCTCAAGGGCGCCGGCACGCTGATCGCCGCTGCCGACGGGCGGCTCGCCCTGTGCGACCGCGGCCATCCGGCGATGGCCAGCGCCGGGCTCGGCGACGTCCTCGCCGGGCTCGCCGGCGCGCTGCTCGGGCAGGGCCTGGAACCCTATGCGGCCGGCTGCCTGGCCGCCTGGCTGCATGCCGCGGCCGGCGAGCGGCTCGGCGCCGAAGGGCGCGGGCTCGCCGCGGCCGACCTGCCCGACGCCATCCGCACCCTGCTCGAGGAGCACTCGCCATGCCTGAAGTGACGATCCATGCGGCCGACGAGGCGGCCATGCTGGCGCTCGGCGCGCGCCTCGCCGAGGTGACCGGCGGTCGGGGTGTCATCTACCTGCACGGCGACCTGGGCGCCGGCAAGACCACCCTGTCGCGCGGGCTGATCCGCGGCTTCGGGCATGCCGGCAAGGTCAAGAGCCCGACCTTCACCCTCGTCGAGCCCTACGAAATCGGGGCGGCGCGGGTGTTCCACTTCGACCTCTACCGCCTGGCCGATCCGGAGGAACTAGAGTTCCTCGGCATCCGCGATTACTTCGAGGGCGACGCCCTGTGCCTGATCGAGTGGCCGGAACGTGGCGCCGGCATTTTGCCAAAGGCGGACCTGGACATTACCATTACGCCGCAAGGAACCGGGCGCTCGCTCAGCCTGTCGCCCAACGGCGCACGTGGCGAGGCATGGTGTGCCGCCCTGACCGCCGGAGAGTCGTAAACATGAGGTTGGGTATGCGCCTGCGCGTATTGATGAGCGCGATTGCGCTCCTGATGGTGGCGATCCAGGCCGTGGCCGCCTCCGACGTTCGCAGCGTCCGCCTGTGGCGCGCGCCGGACAACACGCGGCTGGTGTTCGACCTGTCCGGACCGGTGCAGCACAATCTGTTCACCCTTTCTGCGCCGGACCGCATCGTCATCGATGTTAACGGCGCCACCCTGCAGACGGCGCTGGACCAGCTGCCGCTGCAGAACACGCCTATCAGCGGGTTGCGCTCGGCGCAGCGCAGTGCCGACGAACTGCGCGTGGTGATCGACCTGACCTCCGCGGTCACCCCCAAGAGCTTCACCCTCGAGCCGAACCAGCAGTACGGCCACCGCCTGGTGGTCGACCTCTACGACCACGACCCCGACAAGTCCCCGGCCGGGCTGCCCGCCACCACCACCGCCAGCACGCCGGCGGCCCCGGTGACGCCGACCCTGCCGGCGATCACCCTGCCGCCGATCACCAGCAGCAAGCGCGACATCGTCATCGCCATCGACGCCGGCCACGGTGGCGAGGACCCGGGCGCGCTGGGGCCCAAGGGTGCGCGCGAGAAGGACGTGGTGCTGCAGATCGCCAAGGAGCTGCAACGTCAGATCAACGCCGACAAGGGCTTCCGCGCCGAGCTGGTGCGCACCGGCGACTACTTCATTCCGCTGCGCAAGCGCACCGAGATCGCCCGGCAGAAGGGCGCCGACCTGTTCGTTTCCATTCATGCCGATGCCGCGCCGCGCTCGTCGGCCTTCGGCGCCTCGGTGTTCGCCCTGTCCGACCGCGGGGCGACCTCGGAGACCGCCCGCTGGCTGGCCGACAGCGAGAACCGTTCGGACCTGATCGGCGGCGCCGGCAACGTCAGCCTCGGCGACAAGGACCAGATGCTAGCCGGGGTGCTGCTCGACCTGTCGATGACCGCTTCGCTGTCGTCGAGCCTGAACGTCGGGCAGAAGGTGCTGACGAACATGGGACGGATCACGCCGCTGCACAAGCAGCGGGTCGAGCAGGCCGGTTTCATGGTACTGAAGTCGCCGGACATCCCCTCGATCCTGGTGGAGACCGGGTTCATCTCCAACCCCTCGGAAGCCGCCAAGCTGCAGACCGCCAGCCACCAGAAGGCCATCGCCCGCTCGGTGCATTCGGGCGTGCGCCAGTTCTTCCAGGAAAACCCGCCGCCGGGCACCTACGTCGCCTGGCTGCGCGACCAGGGCAAGATCGCCGCCGGCCCGCGCGAGCACGTGGTGCGCTCCGGCGAGAGCCTGGCCCTGCTGGCGCAGCGCTACCAGGTCAGCCTGGCCGCGCTGCGCAGCGCCAACAGCCTGAAGAGCGACGTCATCAAGGTCGGGCAGACCCTGCAGATTCCGGCGACCCAGCTGGCCGCCCAGCCATGAGCAGTGCACCGCGCATCCACCTGCTGAGCCCCCGCCTGGCCAACCAGATCGCCGCCGGCGAGGTGGTCGAGCGACCGGCCTCGGTGATCAAGGAACTGCTGGAAAACAGCATCGACTCCGGCGCGCGGCGCATCGACGTCGAGGTGGAGCAGGGCGGGATCAAGTTGCTGCGGGTCCGCGACGACGGCTGTGGCATCCCTTCCGACGACCTGCCGCTGGCGCTGGCCCGGCACGCGACCAGCAAGATTCGCGACCTCGACGACCTCGAGCGGGTGATCAGCCTCGGCTTTCGCGGCGAGGCGCTGGCCTCGATCAGCTCCGTCTCGCGCCTGACCCTCACCTCGCGCACCGCCGAGGCCGCCGAGGCCTGGCAGGTAGAGACCGAGGGCCGCGAGATGGAAGCGCGGGTGCAGCCGGCGGCGCATCCGGTCGGCACCACCGTGGAGGTGCGCGACCTGTTCTTCAACACGCCGGCGCGGCGCAAGTTCCTGCGCACCGAGAAGACCGAGTTCGATCACCTGCAGGAGGTGATCCGGCGTCTGGCGCTGGCGCACTTCGAGGTCGGCTTCCATCTGCGCCACAACGGCAAGGGCATCCTCGCCCTGCACGAGGCGGCCGACGACGCCAGCCGCGCCCGGCGCGTGGGCGCGGTGTGCGGGCCGGCCTTCCTCGAGCAGGCGCTGCCGATCGAGATCGAGCGCAATGGCCTGCGCCTGTGGGGCTGGGTCGGGCTGCCGACCTTCTCCCGCAGCCAGGCGGACCTGCAGTACTTCTACGTCAATGGCCGCATGGTGCGCGACAAGCTGGTCGCCCATGCGGTGCGCCAGGCGTACCGCGACGTGCTGTTCAACGGCCGGCACCCGACCTTCGTGCTGTTCCTCGAGATCGACCCGGGCGTGGTGGACGTCAACGTCCACCCGACCAAGCACGAGGTGCGCTTCCGCGACAGCCGCATGGTGCACGACTTTCTCTACGGCACCCTGCACCGGGCGCTCGCCGACGTGCGTCCGGAAGACCAGCTGGCGGCGCCCACCGGCCTGCCGAGCTCGCCGACGGCCAGTGGCCTCGCGGTCGGCGAGTTCGGCGGGCAGAACGAGATGAGCCTGGCGGCCAGCGTGCTCGAGCGACCGCAGGCCGAGCCGGTCGCCGCCTGGCACGGAGCCGGCGCCGGCTACCAGGCGCCGCGCGCACAGCCGGCGGTGCCGGCCGCCGAAGTGCAGGGGGGCTACCGCGCCTATTTCGAACCGCTCGGCGAGCCGGCTGCCGCCGTGGCGTTGCCCGAGGCGCAGGGCGACGTGCCGCCGCTCGGCTATGCGCTGGCGCAGCTCAAGGGCGTCTACATCCTCGCCGAGAACGCCCAGGGGCTGGTGCTGGTGGACATGCACGCGGCGCACGAGCGCATCACCTACGAGCGGCTGAAGAGCGCCATGGCCAGCGAAGGGCTGCGCAGCCAGCCGCTGCTGGTACCGGAATCGATCGCGGTGAGCCAGCGCGAGGCCGACTGCGCCGAGGAGCACCAGGCCTGGTTCTCTCGCCTGGGCTTCGAGCTACAGCGCCTGGGCCCGGAAACCCTGGCGATCCGCCAGATTCCTTCGCTGCTGAAGCAGGCCGAGGCCGCGCAGCTGGTGCGCGACGTGCTCTCGGACCTGCTCGAATACGGCACCAGCGACCGCATCCAGGCGCACCTCAACGAACTGCTGGCGACCATGGCCTGCCATGGCGCGGTACGCGCCAACCGGCGCCTGACGCTTCCGGAGATGAACGCGCTGCTGCGCGACATGGAGCACACCGAGCGCAGCGGGCAATGCAACCACGGCCGTCCGACCTGGACGCAGCTGGGCATGGACGAGCTGGACAAGCTGTTCCTGCGCGGCCGCTGAGCGTGCAGCCGCCCGGGCCGGCTGCTGTTACACTATCCGCTTTTCTGCCTTCTGGAGTTCCTCCGGTGTCTGTCGTGTTCGTCGCCGCTTCCAAACTGCCGACACCCTTCGGCGTGTTCACCATGCATGGTTTTCTCGACCAGGACACCGGCAAGGAGCATGTGGCGCTGACCATGGGAGACGTCGCCGACGGGCAGCCGGTGCTGGGCCGCCTGCATTCCGAATGCCTGACCGGCGATGCGCTATTCAGCCTGCGCTGCGACTGCGGCTTCCAGCTCGAGGCGGCGCTCAAGGCGATCGCCGAGGAAGGCCGCGGCGTGCTGCTGTACCTGCGCCAGGAAGGCCGCGGCATCGGCCTGCTGAACAAGATCCGCGCCTACGAACTGCAGGACGCCGGCGCCGACACCGTCGAGGCCAACGAACGCCTGGGCTTCGCGCCCGACCAGCGTGACTACGCCATCTGCCGGCCAATGCTCGAGCACCTGGGCATCGGCGACATCAAGCTGATGACCAACAACCCGCGCAAGGTCAAGGCCCTGCAGGGGTTCGGCATCCGCGTGGCCGAGCGCATGCCGCTGCAGATCGCGCACAACCCGCACAACCGCAAGTACCTGGCGACCAAGGCGGGCAAGCTCGGGCACCTGCTCGGCGAAATCCACCAGGGCGAAGCCGAGCAGTCGTGAAGCGCACGGCGGCGCGCCGCCGGCTCGGCCGCGACGGCGCGCTGACGCTGCTGGCGATGGTCCTGCCGCCGCTGCTGATTCCCGCCTTCTGGCCCGCTGCCTGGCAAATCGATCTACCGGCCATGCCGCTGTTCATGCTCGGACTGCTCTCGCTGTTCGCCAGCCTGCCCTGCTTCACCCGCTACAAGCATGCCCTGATCGCCACCGAGCGCGCCTTCGATGGCGCCGAAGAGCCGGCCGCCTGGGCGCGTCTGCGTCGTACCCGCACGCAGGCGCTGGTGGTGGCCGCATTGCCGGCCTGGATCGGTGCGTTCGGCACGCCCTTCGGCCTCGAGCCGGTCGCCCGCCTGCTGCTGCTGTCCGGCAGTCTCGTGCTCTGGTGGCTGTACCGGGTCCCCCGGCAGCTTCGCTGATGCGCCTGCTGCTGTTCTGCCTGTGTCTGCTCGGCGGGACTGCCGGCGCGGCCGAGCGGGTGGTGAGCCTGGCGCCCTCGCTGAGCGAGATGATGCTCGAACTGGATGCCGTCGACCTCCTGGTGGGTGTGCTCGACGGCGGCGAGCGGCCTGCCGAACTCGCCGGTATCCCGTCGGTCGGGCGCTACGGCAACGTGGAAATCGAAACCCTGCTGTCGCTCGCGCCCGACCTGGTGCTGCTCTGGCCGGACAGCGTCGGCGCTGCCCAGCGCCAGCAGCTGCGCCAGCTCGGCCTGCCGCTGCTGGAGGTCCGCCCGCAGCGTCTCGAAGACCTGGCCGAGCAGCTCGAACAGCTTGGCCGGCACATCGGCCGGGAACGGCTGGCACGCGAGCGCGCCGAGCAGCTGCGCCGGCGTCTGCGTGCCCTGGCCGAGCGCCATGCCGCGGATGCGCCGCTGCGGGTGTTCTACCAGGTCTGGGACCAGCCGCTGTACACCGTCGGCGGCCGGCAGATCATCAGCGACGCCCTGCGCCTGTGCGGCGCGCGCAATGTCTTCGCCGACCTGTCCCAGCCGGCCGCGCAGGTAAGCCTGGAAGCGGTGCTGGCGCGCGATCCCCAGGTGATCGTCACCAGCCAGCCGCCGCTGGCGGACAGTTGGAAGGCCTGGCCGCAGTTGCAGGCGGTGCGCAACGGGCAGGTCTGGGCGGTGCCCGACCGCGGCCTCGAACGGCCCAGCCTGCAGATGCTCGACGCCACCGAAGCGCTGTGCGAGCGGCTGAGCCAGGCCCGGCGGGACGCTGGCGTTCGCTGAGCGAGCAGGCTCATCTTCGGCATTTGCACTTATTGGCGAATTGCTGTGGGAGGCGGAGGGCTCCGCCGGGCATCGCTCTTCTGGGTGCCGGCCTGCCCCGGGTGAGCCTTGCCGGTTGTCGCGGGGGCGCCCCTGACTGCCTAAAGCGACGGCGTCCAGACCACGGCGGCGAGCAGGGTGCGGCCGCTTTCCCGGTAGGGGTGGGCCATGCTCGGGTCGGTCCAGTTCGGGCCCGTGGGACGGTCGTAGCTGGCCACCGCGTAGTCGCGGTCCAGCAGGTTGCGCACGCTCAGCTCCCAGCGCAGGTCGCTGCTGCTCTGCCAGGCGCCGCGCAGGTCGAACTCGCCGTAGCCAGCGAGTTCGCGGGTGTTGGCGGCGTCGGCATAGCGACGGCTGACCGCGCGCCAGCTGGCGCCGGCGCTGAAGGCGCCGAAGCGCCGGTCGAGGTCCAGGCTGAGCGTGCGGCGGGGGCGCAATGTGAGGGTACGGCCCGTGTCGCGGTCGCGCGGATCGACCAGGCTCAGGGCCCAGCGCGCCTGCCAGCCGACGAGTTCGTGGGCGAGCGCGGCCTCGAAACCGTTGATGCGCGCCCGGGCGACGTTTTCCATGCGGTTGCCGATCGAGTCCCAGGCGATCAGGTCCTCGATCTCGGTGCGGTACACCGAGGCTTCCAGCCGGGCCGCGGTGAAATCGCCGCGCCATTGCAGCTCATAGGTCTTCGAGCGCTCTGGATCCAGGTCGGGGTTGGCGCCCCAGCCGGGCGGAGCGTGGAGGTCGGTGAAGGTCGGCGCGCGGAAGCCCTCGCCGTAGCTCAATATCCAGCGCTGGTCGTCGCCGACCGGCAGGCTGAAGGCGGCGTTCCAGCTGTCCTGCGAGCCGAACTGCTGGTTGTCGTCGTGGCGCACGCCGAGTTCGGTGCCGAAGCGGCCGTTGTCGTAGCTGTGCTGGGCGAAGACGGCACGGTTCAGGCGGCTGTCTTCCTGGTAGGCGGTGTCGGCCTCCAGGCGATCCTCGTACCAGTCGAGGCCGAGGGCGAGCTGCTGGGCGCTCGAAAGCTGCAGGCGGTTGATCCAGCTGGCGGCATGCCGGGTGGTTTCCAGGCGGCTGTCGTTGAAGGCCGAGCCGGTGACCTTGTTGCGGTCGTAGGTGCGGCCCAGTTCCAGGCGGCTGCTCCAGCGTTCGCCGACCTGCCCTTCGAGGTAACCGCTGTAGCTGCTGACGCGGAATTCGTCCTGCGGGTGGCCCGGGACGAAGTCGTAGGCGTCGTCGTATCCGTTCTCGCCGCGCTGGTCGTTGAGGCTCAGGCCCACCTGCCAGCGTTCGTCGAAGCGGTGGTCGAGCTTCAGGTGCAGCGCCTGGTTGCGCAGGCCGTCGTGGTCGCGATCGGCGCCATGGCGATCGTGGGTGCGGTCGAAGCCGGCGCTCTCGTCGAGGCTGGCGCCGAGGTTGAAGCGGGTGGCCTGGTCCCCGCCGGACAGGTTCAGGCTGCGCTGGAAGGTCCGGTGGCTGCCGGCGGCCAGGCGCAACTGCGGGTGCAGGCCGGGCTCGCCGCGGCGGGTGAAGATCTGGATCACCCCGCCAATGGCGTCGGCGCCGTAGAGCGCCGAGCGCGGCCCGCGAATCACCTCGATGCGCTCGATGTTGTCGATGGCCAGGTAGTCCAGCCGGGCGAAGCCGCTGGTGGACGAGGCGATGCGCTGGCCGTCGACCAGCACCAGGGCCTGCGCCGTGCCGGCGCCTCGTACGAACAGTTGCGGCACCCCGCCGCTGTTGCCCAGGGCCACCCCGGGCACGCGGGCGAGCAGTTCAGGCACGCTGCGTGCCTGCAGCCGCTCGATGTCGGCGAGAGTGAACAGGGTGTTGGCGGCGGTGGCCTGCTGGCGTGGTTCGGCGTTGCGGCCCGAGGTGACGATCAGCGGGTCGAGCTGCACTGCGGAATCCTCGGCGAACGCGCTGCAGGGCAGCAGCATCACGGCCAGGGCGAGACGGGACAGTTTCATGGAATCCTCAAAAGTGGTCGGCAGACTTTCGAGGAGGGCAGGGCAAGGGCGGACGACCGGAAGGCGAGCGCGCTTGACGGTGATGCCCTCCGCAACACCAGTCGCAATAGCGCCGAGGCCGGTCTCCGGGCTGCCGACAGCCGTCTCACCTTCCCATGCCGGGGCACAGTGGTCGTCGAGAGGCGTGCGATCATGGCGATCGCGGTCGGTTTACCGTTGCGGGGGCAGCGCAGGCCTTCGAGCGGGGCTCGTTCCTGACTTCCCGTTTAATCCAGGCGGGGCCTGGAACCTGTGGCGCGATGAAGCGCAGGCACCCTAAGCGCAAGGGCGGCCCCGGTCAAGCCGCTGTCGAGCCGGGGCGGGCGGTCTACAGACCGAGCAGGGCCAGGCGGGCGTGCACCGCGGCCTCGATGCCGGCGGCGTCGAGGCCGCACTCGGCGAGCATCTCGGCCGGCTTGGCGTGCTCGACGTACTGGTCCGGCAGGCCCAGCTGGAGCAGCGGGCGCTGGATACCCTCGCGGGCGAGGAACTCGCCGACGGCGCTGCCGGCGCCGCCCATCACGCTGTTTTCCTCGATGGTCACCAGCAGCTCGTGGCTGTCGGCCAGCTGGCGCACCAGCGTCTCGTCCAGCGGTTTGACGAAGCGCATGTCGGCCACGCTCGCGCCGAGGCTGCCGGCGACCTGCAGGGCTTGGGGCAGCTGCACGCCGAATACCAGTAAGGCCACCTTCGCGCCCTGCCGCCGAATCACGCCCTTGCCGATCTCCAGCGGCTCGAGCCCCGGTTCGAGCGGTGCGTTCGGGCCGTTGCCGCGCGGGTAGCGCACCGCGGCCGGGCCCGGATGCTGGTAGCCGGTGGTGAGCATGCGGCGCATCTCGTTCTCGTCGCTCGGCGTCATCACCAGCATGCCGGGGATGCAGCGCAGGTAGGAGAGGTCGAAGCTGCCGGCGTGGGTCGGGCCGTCCTCGCCGACCAGGCCGGCGCGGTCGATGGCGAACAGCACGTCGAGGTTCTGCACCGCGACGTCATGGATCAGCTGGTCGTAGGCGCGCTGCAGGAAGGTCGAGTAGATCGCCACCACCGGCTTGGCGCCTTCGCAGGCCATGCCGGCGGCAAGCGTGACGGCATGCTGCTCGGCGATGGCGACGTCGAAGTAGCGCTCCGGGAAGCGCTCGCTGAAGGCCACCAGGTCCGAGCCTTCCTTCATCGCCGGGGTGATGCCCATCAGCCGCGCGTCGGCCTCGGCCATGTCGCACAGCCACTGGCCGAAGACGTTGGAGTATTTCGGCCCGCTGGGCTTCTTCGGCGGGGCGCCCTGCGGCTCCAGCTTGCTGATCGCGTGCCAGGTGATGGGATCGAGTTCCGCCGGGGCGAAGCCCTTGCCCTTCTTGGTCACCACGTGCAGGAACTGCGGGCCTTCCAGATCGCGCATGTTGCGCAGGGTGTGCACCAGGGTCGGCAGGTCGTGGCCGTCGATCGGGCCGATGTAGTTCCAGCCCAGCTCCTCGAACAGGGTCCCGGGCACCAGCATGCCCTTGGCGTATTCCTCGGTGCGGCGGGCGATTTCCCAGGCGCCGGGCAGGCGCGACAGCACCTTCTTGCTGCCTTCGCGCACGGTGGTGTAGGTGCGGCTGGAGAGCAGCTTGGCCAGGTAGTTGGACAGCCCGCCGACGTTGTGCGAGATTGACATATCGTTGTCGTTGAGCACCACCAGCATGTTGGCGCCGACGTCGGAGGCGTGGTTCAGCGCCTCGAAGGCCATGCCGGCAGTGAGCGCGCCGTCGCCGATCACCGCCACCGTCTTGCGGTCGACCCCCTGCATGCGCGCGGCGATGGCCATGCCCAGGGCCGCGCCGATGCTGGTGCTGGAGTGGCCGACGCCAAAGGTGTCGTACTCGCTTTCCGAGCGCCGGGGGAAGGCAGCCAGGCCGCCCTTCTGGCGCAGGGTCGCCATCTGCTCGCGGCGGCCGGTGAGGATCTTGTGCGGGTAGGCCTGGTGGCCGACGTCCCACACCAGGCGGTCGTCCGGCGTGTCGAACACGTAGTGCAGCGCGATGGTCAGCTCGATCACGCCGAGCCCTGCGCCGAAGTGACCGCCGGTCAGGCCGACCGCGTAGAGCAGCTCCTGGCGCAGTTCGTCGGCCAGGGTCTCGAGTTCCGCCTCGCCCAGGCGGCGCAGCTGCTGGGGCGTCGCCGCACGATCGAGGAGGGGCGTGGTGGGGCGCACCCGAGGAATCTCATGGAACGTCTTGGGCATCGGGCGAAGTGTAGTCTGTCGGTAAAAGTGCGGCAGTGTAACCGATGGCTTCGGGATGAGATATGCGCGCCGGGGTCTTCGACAGGCGCCGGTGCCCTTCCCTTCTCCCCGCGGGAGAAGGTGGCCCATAGGGCCGGATGAGGGCAGGGACCGTGCAGATTGCCCCCACCCCAGCGGGCACTGGCGGGTTGGTGGCCGCGGCGCCGTGCGGGCGCGATTCGCGAGCGAGCTCGCTCCTACAGGCCCGTGCGCGACTTTCAGGTTACGCCGTGCCTTTTCCTTCTCCCACCGGGAGAAGGTGGCCCGCAGGGCCGGATGAGGGAGGCTTTTCCTCAGCGGGCCCTGCCGGCGTGTCTGTGCCAAATCGCCATGCCCAGCAGCAATGCGCCGAGCACGATCAACGGCCAGGAGCGCCAGCGCAGGTAGGGCGTGAGCCCCGTCATGGGCGTCACCTCGCCGTACAGTACGGTCTGCTCGAAGGCCGGCACCCGCTCGCTGACGCGCCCCTGCGGGTCGATCAGCACGGTGACGCCGTTGTTGGTCGCGCGGATCATCCAGCGGCCGGCTTCCAGCGCGCGCATCCGGGCCATCTGCAGGTGCTGCAGCGGGCCGATCGAGCGGCCGAACCAGGCGTCGTTGCTCACCGTCAGCAGCAGGTCGCTGCGTGCCGCCAGCGCCGCGGCGAATTCCGGATAGACCACCTCGTAGCAGATGTAGGGCGCGATGCGCAGGCCCTTGGCCTCGAGCAGCGGCTGGTCGGCCTCGCCGCGGGCGAAGTCCGACATCGGCAGGTCGAAGAAGGCGATCAGCCCCCGCAGCAGGTCCTGCAGCGGCACGTATTCGCCGAACGGCACCAGCTTCTGCTTGAGGTAGGTGCCTTCGCCCTGGCCGACCACGGTGAGGCCGTTGTAGTAGCGCAGTTCGCCCTGCGGGTTCGGCTGGCGCACCGGCAGGCCGGTGATCAGTGCCGCCTGGCGGTCGCCGGCGACGCGGCCCATCACCCCGAGGTAGCCCTCGGCATACTCCTTGAGCACCGGCACCGCGGTTTCCGGCCAGACCACCAGGTCGGTGCGCGGGCTGGCCAGGGTCAGGTCGCGGTACAGAGCCAGCTGGGCCTCGAGCTGCTGCGGGTCCCACTTCAGGCTCTGGGCGACGTTGCCCTGCACCAGGGCGACGCTCAGCCGCGCGCCGGACGGCTGCGTCCACGGTTTGCCGGCGAGCGCCAGGGCGAACAGCCAGGGCGCCAGCAGCAGGGCGATCGCCACGGCCAGGGACGGCCGGTGCCGGTACAGCCGCGGCCCGTTGACCAGCAGCGCCGCGGCGAGGGCCAGGACGAAGGACAGCAGCCATACGCCGCCGAGCGGCGCCAGCGGTGCCAGCGGCGCGTCGAGCTGGCTGTAGCCGGCATAGAGCCAGGGGAAACCGGTGAGGAACCAGCCGCGGAAGGCTTCCTGCGCGACCCACAGGGCGGCGAAGGCCAGCGCGTCGTTCAGCGGTCGCTCGGTATTGCGCAGCAGGCGTACCCAGGCCCAGGCGGCCAGGGCGAAGAACAGCCCGAGCCCGGCGACGAAGCCGAGGGTGAGGAAGGCCGCCAGCGGCGGCACTGCGGCGCCGAAGTCATGGATGCTGACGTAGACCCAGCTGGCGCCGGAGGCGAACAGGCCGAAGCCGTAGCACCAGCCGCGGCCGGTGGCCTGGCGTGGGGCGACGGCGCGCAGGCCGAGGTAGAACAGGGCGATCGACAGCAGCGCCAGCGGCCACAGGTCGAAGGGCGACAGCGAGAGTGTGGCGAGGGCGCCGGCGGCCATCGCCAGCAGGTTGCCAGGCCAGCCGGCCCGGGTGATCCAGCGCATTGGAAATCCTTCGCAGGGAGGCGGCAGGAGGCTAACGGCAGTGGCTCGTGGCGGCAAGCCCGGGTGCCGTCACACTGTCATTCATTTAGCAGGCTCGCCCCGAGGTCGGGCCTCCCACAAAGGCGGCGTTGTCACGGACCCTGTGGGAGGCGCGCCCTCGCGGCGATGCAGGCCTGGCCCGACCGAGGCGACCAGGCGGACCTTCACTCGTCGCGGCGGCGTGGGGTATCGAGGCGTGCCATGCGCAGCAGGTGCAGGCGGCGGCTGTCGGCGTTGAGCACGCGGAAGTGGTAGCCGTCGACCTCGGTCACCTCGTTGCGCTTGGGCAGGTGCCCGAACTGGCTCATCACCAGCCCGGCGACGGTGTCGTACTCGTCGTCGGGGAAGTCCGTATCGAAGTATTCGTTGAAGTGCTCGATCGGCGTCAGCGCCTTGATCACGAAGTCGCCGTTGGGCAGCGGACGGATGTAGCTGTCCTCCTCGACGTCGTGCTCGTCCTCGATGTCGCCGACGATCTGCTCGAGCACGTCCTCGATGGTCACCAGGCCGGCCACGCCGCCGTACTCGTCGATGACGATGGCCATGTGGTTGTGGTTGGCGCGGAATTCGCGCAGCAGCACGTTCAGGCGCTTGGACTCGGGCACGAAGGTGGCCGGGCGCAGCAGTTCCTTGATGTTGAAGTCGTCGTGGCTGTCCCGGAGGATCAGCGGCAGCAGGTCCTTGGCCAGCAGCACGCCGATCACTTCGTCGACGCTCTCGCCGACCACCGGGTAGCGCGAATGGGCGGCGTCGATGATGGCCGGCAGGAATTCCTTCGGGGTGAGGTTGGCGCGGATGCTGATCACCTGCGAGCGCGGCACCATGATGTCGCGCACCTGCAGGTCGGCGACCTGGATCGCGCCTTCGATGATTGCCAGCGCCTCGTTGTCCAGCAGCTTGTTCTCGTGGGCCTCGTGGAGAAGTTCCAGCAGTTCCTTGCGGTTCTTCGGCTCGTGGGCAAAGGCCTGGGTGATGCGTTCCAGCCAGGATCTCTGCCCGTTGCTCGATCGGTCTTCGCTCATGTCGTTCGACTCAAGATTCCCTGCGTTCGGCCATCGGGCCGGTGTCGTCGTCTGTGTAAGGGTCGGGGTGACCCAGTTCGGCCAGCAATTGCCGTTCCAGCGCTTCCATTTCCTCGGCTTCGTCGTCGTCGATGTGATCGTAGCCGAGCAGATGCAGGCAGCCGTGGATGACCAGGTGCGCCCAGTGGGCCTCGAGCGCCTTGCCCTGTTCGGCCGCCTCGCGCTCGACCACCGGCACGCAGATCACCAGGTCGCCGAGCAGCGGGATGTCGAGGATGCCTTCCGGCACTTCGGCCGGAAAGGACAGCACATTGGTGGCGTAATCCTTGTGCCGCCAGGTGCGATTCAATTCGCGGCCCTCGGCCTCGTCCACCAGGCGGATGGTCAGTTCGGAGTCGCCGCGGCGCTGGCGCAGGGCCAGCTCGCACCAGCGGCGGAAGGCGTCGTCGTCGGGGGCAGGCGCCTGGCTGGCGCGCTGCAGGTCGAGTTCAAGCACGGCGTTCGTCCCGCTTGCTCTCGTCCGCCTGGCCGCTCTCGTAGGCGTCATAGGCCTCGACGATGCGCTGCACCAGCGGGTGGCGGACCACGTCCTTGGCCTGGAAGTGGGTGAAGCTGATGCCGTTGACGTCCTTGAGCACCTGTATCACATGGGCCAGGCCAGAGCGGGTGCCGCGCGGCAGGTCGACCTGGGTGATGTCGCCGGTGATCACCGCGGTGGAGCCGAAGCCGATCCGGGTGAGGAACATCTTCATCTGTTCGAGCGTGGTGTTCTGGCTCTCGTCGAGGATGATGAAGCTGTTGTTCAGCGTGCGGCCGCGCATGTAGGCCAGCGGCGCGATTTCGATCACCTGCTTCTCGATCAGCCGCGCCACGTGCTCGAAGCCGAGCATTTCGTAGAGCGCGTCGTACAGCGGGCGCAGGTAGGGGTCGATCTTCTGCGCCAGGTCGCCGGGCAGGAAGCCGAGCTTCTCGCCGGCCTCCACCGCCGGGCGCACCAGCAGGATGCGACGCACCTGCTCGCGCTCCAGCGCATCGACGGCGCAGGCGACCGCCAGGTAGGTCTTGCCGGTGCCGGCCGGGCCGATGCCGAAGTTGATGTCGTTGTCGAGGATCGACTTGACGTAGCGCTGCTGGTTGGCGCCGCGCGGGCGGATGTTGCCCTTGCGGGTACGCAGGGTGACGCCCTTTTCCGCGGAAGGGTTGGCCAGTTCTTCCATGCCCGATTCCTGCAGGAACAGATGCACCATGTCCGGCGACAGCTCGGTGCTCTTGGTTTCCCGGTACAGGCGGCGCAGCAGGTTCTCGGCGGACTGGGTGACGTCCGGCGGGCCGATCAGTTCGAACTGGTTGCCGCGGTTGCGGATTTCGATGGCCAGGCGCTGTTCGATCAATCGCAGATGCTCGTCGAACTGGCCGCTGAGGTTGGCGAAGCGACGTGCTTCGAAGGGTTCGAGGGTGAAACGGTGCGGTTCTGTGGCGGCGTTCAAGGTCGGTATGTGGCCCGTTCAGGCTGAGGAGAATGACTAGAGAATAGCGCCGCCTCCGCGGGGGCGAAAGGCGACGCTCGTCGCATGAGGGTGGGCCCGCCCGGCCGGCGGAGCGGCCGGGCGGCGATCACACCGCGATGGCCTCGGTCAACAGCGAGCCACGCAGCGAGTGTGGCAGGGCATCGTCGATGTGCACGTCGACGAACTGGCCGATCAGGCGCGGGTTGTCGCAGCGGAAATTGACGATGCGGTTGTGCTCGGTGCGGCCCTGGAGCATGCCGGGGTCCTTCTTCGAGTAATCGCTGACGAGGATGCGCTGGACACTGCCGACCATCCGTCGGCTGTTCTCGAAGCCCTGCTGGCTGATGCGCTGCTGGAGGATCGCCAGGCGCTGCTTCTTCACCTCCTCCGGGGTGTCGTCCGGCAGGTCGGCGGCCGGCGTGCCGGGGCGTGCGCTGTAGACGAAGGAATAGGAGAAGTCGAAGCCGACGTCCTCGATCAGCTTCATGGTCTGCTCGAAGTCCTTCTCGGTCTCGCCGGGGAAGCCGACGATGAAGTCCGAGCTGATCAGGATGTCCGGCACCGCGGCCTTGAGCTTGCGGATGCGCGACTTGTACTCCAGCGCCGTGTGGTTGCGCTTCATCGCCGCCAGCACCCGGTCGGAGCCGGCCTGCACGGGCAGGTGCAGGTACTTCACCAGCTCCGGCACCTCGGCGTGCGCGCGGATCAGCGAATCGGAGAACTCCAGCGGGTGACTGGTGGTGTAGCGGATGCGGTCGATGCCGTCGATGGCCGCGACCACGCGGATCAGGTCGGCCAGGTCGGCGACCTTGCCGTCGTGGGTCTCGCCGCGGTAGCCATTGACGTTCTGCCCGAGCAGGGTGACTTCGCGCACGCCATTCTCGGCCAGGTGCAGCACCTCGGCGAGGATGTCGTCGAACGGCCGGCTGACTTCCTCGCCGCGGGTGTAGGGCACCACGCAGAAGGTGCAGTACTTGCTGCAGCCTTCCATCACCGAGACGTAGGCGCTGGGGCCGTCGACGCGCGGCTCGGGCAGGCGGTCGAACTTCTCGATCTCGGGGAAGGAAATGTCCACCTGCGGTTTGCGGGTGGTGCGCGCGGCATCGATCATTTCCGGCAGGCGGTGCAGCGTCTGCGGGCCGAACACCACGTCGACGTAGGGCGCGCGGTCGCGGATGGCTTCGCCTTCCTGGCTGGCCACGCAGCCGCCGACGCCGATCACCAGGTCCGGGTTGTCCTGCTTCAGCTCGCGCCAGCGGCCGAGCTGGGAGAACACCTTCTCCTGGGCCTTTTCGCGGATCGAACAGGTGTTGAGCAGGATGACGTCGGCTTCGGCCGGATTCTCGGTGAGCTCCAGCGCCTGATGCTCGCCCAGCAGGTCTACCATGCGCGAGCTGTCGTACTCGTTCATCTGGCAGCCGTGGGTCTCGATGAAAAGCTTGCGGGACATTGCGCGAACCGGATGTGCAAAAAATGACCGCGGATTATAGGGCCAGGGATAGGTCGATAAAAGCGTGGGGCCGATAAAAGCGCCGGAGGGTTGAGCGGGAGGCGTTTCGCGTCGAGCCCACGCGGGCATTCCGTTGGTTTGGTTGGTTTGTTGGTAGGTGGTGGTGGTGGTGGTGGTGGTGGGTTGGTGGGCTGAAGCCCACCCTTGTATCTCGACTACCACGCCATCCGGGGTGATAGTTCCCGACTGATCATCGGGGGAAGGTCAGGAAGCCGTGCCCCCCCTGAGGCCCTGAGCCTGTGAAGTAGATACTGCTCCGGCCTTCCACACTCACTCTTGAAGCTCGAACGGTATCCAGAGCCCGCCGCTGGCGAGAGCTCGCATCCACAAGGTTGAGCCGAGTGCAGT